>NZ_JOFS01000004.1 GCF_000719285.1 Streptomyces bicolor
CCCCCCTACGCCGACACCCCACCCCCCACCACCCCCACCACTCCCTGGCAGAACTACGACCCCTGGGCCTCCAACCCCCACCCCGCCGCCCCCTTCCAGCAGAACGGCGCCGCGATCGCCACCGAGCAGCAGCGGCGTAAGCGGGCCAAGAAGGTGATGCTCGTCGGGGCCCTGTTGATCGCGCTGCTGTCCGGCGGGGTCGGCGGTGTCGTCGGGGCGTATCTCGAGCGCAACGGCGGTGTGGGGGAGCTGGAGCTGCCGCAGGCCGGGGCCGAGTCCAGTGGGCGGGCGCCGGACAGTGTCGCCGGGATCGCCGCTCGTGCGCTGCCCAGCGTCGTGACGCTGCACGTGAGCGGGAGCGAGGAGCAGGGCACCGGGACCGGGTTCGTGCTCGACGACAAGGGTCACATCCTCACCAACAACCATGTCGTCGAACCCGCCGGGGACGATGGCGAGATATCGGTGACCTTCCACAGCGGTGACACCGCCAAGGCCACGGTTGTCGGACGGGACGGCGGCTACGACCTCGCCGTAGTGAGGGTCAGCGATGTCAGCGGGCTCACGCCCCTGCCGCTCGGCAACTCCGACAACGTCCAGGTCGGCGACCCCGTCGTCGCCATCGGCGCCCCGTTCGACCTGGCCGGCACCGTCACCTCCGGCATCATCAGCGCCAAGGAGCGGCCCATCACGGCCGGCGGCGAGAGCGGGGACGCGAGTGATGTGTCGTACGTCGACGCGTTGCAGACCGACGCGCCCATCAACCCCGGCAACTCCGGCGGTCCCCTCCTCGACGCCCGCGCCCGGGTCATCGGCATCAACTCGGCCATCCGTTCCGCCGACAGCGGCTCCGATCTCGACGGCGGCCAGTCCGGCTCCATCGGCCTCGGCTTCGCCATCCCGGTCAACCAGGCCAAGCGCGTCGCCGAGGAGCTGATCAACACCGGCAGGGCGACCCACCCGGTGATCGGCGTCACCCTCGACATGGACTACACCGGCGACGGCGCCCGCGTCGGCACCAAGGGCAGCGACGGCGGACCGGCGGTCACCCAGGGCGGCGCGGGCGACAAGGCCGGTATCAAGCCGGGCGACGTCATCACCGAGGTCGACGGCCAGCGCGTCCACTCCGGCGAGGAACTCATCGTCAAGACCCGTGCCCACCGCCCCGGCGACCGCCTGGAGCTGACCCTGGAGCGCGGCGGCAAGGAGATCACGATCTCGCTGACGCTCGGCTCGTCCAGCGGGGACTGAGCGGGGACGAGGCGGCGACTGAATGGCGACTGAATGGCGCCTGAGTGGCGACTGAGCGGGGGCCGAGCGGGCGCCGAGAATCACAGAAACCTCACAGCGTGGCCCGTGTCACCGCCCCACACAGGCCCTGACAAGGCAAACAACCCGGAAAACCGCACCCCTACCCGCATTCGGAGGCCTCGGGACAGTACCGGTCGTAGCGGATCGCCGGGTACCGTGGATCCGGCCCGGACCACGGAAGACCCGCAATCGACCACCGAGGGCCGAGGACTGAGGACATCGCAAGGAGCTTCAGGTGTTCAATGACATAGGACCGCTCGAGCTGGTGACGCTCATCGTCCTCGCCGTGCTCGTCTTCGGTCCGGACAAGCTCCCGAAGCTCATCCAGGACGCCACGCGGACGATCCGTAAGATCCGCGAGTTCTCGGAGAGCGCCAAGCAGGACATCCGGCAGGAACTCGGCCCGGAGTTCAAGGACTTCGAGTTCGAGGACCTCAACCCCAAGACGTTCATCCGCAAGCAGCTGGACAACGACGAGCTGGGGCTCAAGGAGATCCGCAACGGCTTCGACCTGAAGAAGGAAATGGCCGAGGTCACCGACGCCGTCCACGGCCGTGACTCGGAGTCGTCGGCGGGTTCGGCGGGTTCCTCGTCCTCCTCGGGTTCCTCGGGCGGCGGCATTGACATGACGAAGAAGCCCGAGAACCCGCGCGACGACCGCCCGCCCTTCGACGCGGACGCCACCTGAGCCGTACGAAAGCCGTACGAACACAGGGGCGGGACGCCACTCATACGTGACGCTTCTCATACGCCGCCCGGGTCGCACACGGCCTGAACCCGCCCCCCGCGCGCCCCGCGCGCCGGGCGCTTTCCCTGCGGCTCGAAGCGGTGTGGCTATGCTGCCGAGTTGTTGTGCGGACCGGACGAGTACGCCCGAAGGGGGGCGGGCCGGGCTGGTCCGGCGAGAGCGAGGAGGCGTCCGGGCACATGGAGACGACGAGTCAGACGACGAGTCGGGCAGGCGCGCAGGCGCCGGCCGCGGAGAGCGGACAGCAGGTCCCCTCCGCCCGGCGCACTGTCGACGGCTACCTGCTGGCGCCCTTCCCGTGGTACGGCCTCGACGAGGCCTTCACGGGGCCGCGCTGGCTGATGCAGGTCGGCACGGCGGCCGACGGAGCCGTGGAACACGGATCGATCGGACACGGTGACGAGCCCTCCGTACGGAACGAGGGGTCGGAGGACCGGGAGCGGTTCGCGGTCGTGGTGACCGTCGCGGCGAATCCGTCCCGGCGCAGCGCCGACGGTACGGGGCTGCTGGAGGCGACGTCGGTGTCGTCGGCGGCTTGGCTCGCGGGAGTGGGGCTGCTGTCGTTCACATGGCCGGGGCAGATGGATCACTCGCTGCGCGACGACTGGCTGGACCAGCAGACGGAGACCGCGTGGGCTTTGGCCGATGATCTGAGTGGACCGGCCTGGTCGACGCTCTCCCTGCCCGTGGACGGGGTGCCCACGCCCTTCCACTACCGGGAGTCCGAGTTCGGGTGGGTGCTCGCCGGGTCCACGCAGGAAGGCGTGCATGTGGGGGCGTACGGGAGAGGCATGAGTGCGTACGGGCTGGGCTTCGCGATGATCAAGGACATCGCGGCGTACGCCTAGCTTTCGTGACGAGGTAGGGGGCGCCGTCCGGTGAGACGGCGCCCCCTCCTCGTACCAAGAGTCAGAACTTGTTGCGCGGCGTGATCCCCAGCGACATGCCCGACAGGCCCCGCTGGCGTCCTCCCAGCTTCCCGGCGATCGCCCGCAGTGCCGAGCCCGCCGGGGAGTCCGGGTCCGTCAGGACCACCGGCTTGCCCTCGTCGCCGCCCTCGCGGAGGCGGACGTCGATGGGGATGTTGCCGAGGACCGGGACGTTCGTACCCGTCGTACGCGTCAGGCCGTCCGCCACGACCTGGCCGCCGCCCGTGCCGAAGACGTCGACCATCTCGCCGCAGTGCGGGCAGGGCAGGCCGGACATGTTCTCGACCACGCCGACGATCTTCTGGTGGGTCTGGACGGCGATGGAGCCCGCGCGCTCGGCGACCTCGGCCGCCGCCTGCTGCGGGGTCGTCACGACCAGGATCTCGGCGTTCGGGACCAGCTGGGCGACGGAGATGGCGATGTCGCCCGTGCCCGGAGGCAGATCGAGCAGCAGAACATCCAGGTCGCCCCAGTACACGTCCGCCAGGAACTGCTGGAGCGCGCGGTGCAGCATGGGGCCGCGCCAGACCACCGGGGCGTTGCCCGGCGTGAACATGCCGATGGAGATGACCTTCACGCCGTTCGCGGACGGCGGCATGATCATGTTCTCGACCTGGGTCGGCCGGCCGTCGGCGCCCAGCATGCGCGGCACGCTGTGGCCGTAGATGTCGGCGTCGACGACGCCCACCTTCAGACCGTCGGCAGCCATCGCCGCCGCCAGGTTGACCGTGACGGAGGACTTGCCGACGCCGCCCTTGCCGGACGCGACCGCGTACACGCGGGTCAGCGAGCCCGGCTTGGCGAAGGGCACCTCGCGCTCGGCCTGGCCGCCGCGCAGGGCGTTCGCCAGCTCCTTGCGCTGCTCGTCGCTCATCACGTCGAGGGTGACGTCGACCCGGGTGACGCCCTCGACCGCGGAGACGGCGTCCGTCACGCGCTGCGTGATCGTCTCGCGCATCGGGCAGCCGGAGACCGTCAGGTACACGGTGACCGCGACCGCTCCGTCCGCGCCGATCTCCACCGACTTGACCATCCCGAGTTCCGTGATGGGGCGGTTGATCTCGGGGTCGTTCACCGTCGCCAGTGCTTCGCGCACCGCGTCTTCCGTAGCCATAAGGACGATGGTACGGCTCGGTAGCCATGCCCCGGAAAGCCCGTCAGCGGTCGTCTACGTCACGTCCACGCGACCGATCTGCCGGGAATACCCCGTGCTCGCGGTGACCGTCGGGCCGCTCCTCCAGCTCCTTCATCAGGTCCTGCAGCTCCGAGCGCATCCAGTCGCGGGTGGCGACCTCCCCGAGCCCGATGCGCAGCGCGGCGATCTCGCGGGTCAGGTACTCGGTGTCGGCGATCGACCGCTCGTTCTGCTTGCGGTCCTGTTCGAGGTTGACCCGGTCGCGGTCGTCCTGCCGGTTCTGGGCGAGCAGGATCAGCGGGGCTGCGTAGGAGGCCTGCAGGGACAGGGCCAGGGTCAGGAAGATGAACGGGTACTCGTCGAACTTCAGGCTGCTCGGTGCGGCGATGTTCCACAGCACCCACACGATGATCACAACCGTCATCCAGACGAGGAACCGCCCGGTGCCGATGAACCGGGCGATGCGCTCGGAGAACCGTCCGAAGGCCTCCGGGTCCCACTCGGGCACGATCCGACGGCGCGGCGGCCGGGGTTGGTCGAGGCGTGGGCGGGGCGCCCGGGTGGTCGCGGTGGCGCCCGCCGGCATGCGCTCGCGCGTGCCCTCGCGCTCAGGAGCCATGGGCGGCCACCTCCTCGCCCTCGTCCAGATGGAACTCCGTCTCCCGCCAGTCCTCGGGCAGCAGGTGGTCCAGTACGTCGTCCACGGTCACCGCGCCCAGCAGCGAACCGGACTCGTCGACGACGGGCGCCGCCACCATGTCGTACGTCGCGAAGAACCCGGCCACGACCGGCAGCGCCGCGTCCGGATCCAGGGCCTCCAGTGCCTCGTCGACGAGCGAGCTGACCAGGGTGTACGGCGGGTCGCGCAGCAGGCGCTGGAAGTGGACCGTGCCGAGGTACTTGCCGGTGGGCGTCTCGTCGGGCGGGCGGCAGACGTAGACCTGGGCGGCGAGCGCGGGGGACAGGTCGGGGTTGCGGACGCGGGCGAGGGCGTCGGCGACGGTGGCGTCCGGGCGCAGGATGATCGGCTCGGTGGTCATCAGGCCACCTGCCGTGTGCTCCTCGTACGCCATCAGACGGCGCATGTCGGCCGCGTCGGCGGGCTGCATCAGGCTCAGCAGCCGCTCCTGCTCGTCCGTCGGGAGCTCGCCGAGCAGGTCGGCCGCGTCGTCCGGGTCCATGGCCTCCAGGACGTCCGCGGCCCGCTCCTCCTTCAGCTTGCCGAGGATCTCGATCTGGTCGTCCTCGGGGAGCTCTTCGAGGACGTCGGCGAGGCGGTCGTCGTCGAGGGCGGCGGCGACTTCGGCGCGGCGCTTGGGGGAGAGGTGGTGCAGGACGTTGGCGAGGTCGGCGGGGCGCAACTGCTCGAAGGTGGCGAGCAGGCTCTCGGCGCCCTGCCCCTTCTCCTCCAGGGAGAAGCCGGTGACGGCCGACCACTCGACGGTCAGCGACTCGCCCTTGGCGCGCCGCAGAGGGCCGCTCTTGCCGCCCTTGCGCACGAACACCTTGTCGATCTCCCAGTCCCGGCGGGCCGGCCGCTGCTGTACCGACAGATCGAGGACGGTGACCTGCTCGCCGGTCTCGACGAGGGTGACCCGCCGGTCGAGCAGTTCGCCGAAGACGAGGCGCTCGGTGGGCCGCTGCTCGAAGCGGCGGACGTTGAGCACGCCGGTGGTGATGACCTGGCCGGACTCGATGCTGGTCACGCGGGTCATGGGGAGGAAGATGCGGCGCCGGGTGGAGAGTTCGACGACGAGGCCGAGCAGCCGGGGCGGGCGTCGGCCCACACGGAGCATGACGACCAGATCACGGACACGGCCCACCTGGTCGCCGTTCGGGTCGAAGGCGGCGATGCCGGCGAGGTGCGAGACGAAGATCCGGGGAGCGCCGGCTGCCATCGCTGAGGCTCCTTTGCGTGCGAAGTGTGCCGTGTTGCCCTGTTGCTGGTGCGGTTCCGCGGGCAGGGCCGCATTTCCGAATTGCCCGCTCGGGTGGGCTTCAGGCTAGCCCGTCCGGATCCGATATGCCCTGGTGAGCGGTACGGACGGACTGGCTCCGCCCGGGCCGTGAGGCCCCGGTACGCTGCCGTACGCCGCTCAGGTCCCACAACAGAAAGGCAGCCCCACCTGTGACTGCGATTCCCCAGGGTCGTGCGCGCCGGGCCGCGCTGGTGAGTGCCGTGTGCGCCCTGGTCGTGTCGGGAACGGGACTGACGGGATGCAGCGAGGACCCCGACGAGGGCACCAACGGGGTCGGCAAGCTGCCGCCCGCCGAGATCCAGCGCAAGACCCGTACGGCCGCGGACTCCGCCGAGGCGGTGCGCCTGTCGGGGAGCGTGGTGACCAGTGGGCGCACCTACAAGCTCGACATGCGGCTGAAGGCCGACGGGGCGACGGGGTCGGTCACGGCGCAGGGAGCGACGTTCCAGCTGCTGCGGATCGGTGAGCAGCTGTATCTGAAGGCCGACGCCGGCTTCTGGAGCGACGCGGGCGCTCAGGGCGGCGGCGAGGCCGATGCCGCGGCCGCGGACAAGCTGGGCGGCAAGTACGTGAAGGTGCCGCAGGGTGACCCGTCGTACAAGAAGTTCTCCGGCTTCACGGAGAAGGACGTCCTCCTCGGGGGCCTGCTGACCCTGCACGGCACACTGGCCGCCGCCGGCCACCACGAGCAGGCCGGCATCCGCACCATCCGCATCACCGGCGACAAGGGCTCCGGCGGCACCCTCGACGTCTCCCTGGAGGGCACCCCCTACCCCCTCCGCCTGACGCGGGCGGGCGGCGCGGGCACCCTGACCTTCTCGTCCTGGGGCAAGGACTTCGCGCTGAAGGAGCCGGCCAAGGACGAGACGGTGGACTACGGCAAGCAGCTGCCGACGTCGTAGGCGCCGGGCGGGCCACGTCGCAGGTGCCGGACGGGCCGTCGGCTACTTCCGCTTGCGCCTCTTCATCAACAACCTCGGCAGGCCGGCCGGAATCGGCTGCCGGGTCGTCGCCGGCGTCGGCAACGGAGGCTCGGCCAGACTGCCGTCGGGCAAGGGCGCCGTCGTGCCCGCCGGTTCCAGGCGCAGTACCCGGCAGTCACGCGCCCAGCGCTGCGGCATCGCCTCGCCGTCAGGGGCGTTGAGGCGCTTGCCCTTGAGCTCGGCGACCGTGGCATCCCACTGCTCGGAGCCCGACGCGAGCTCCACGACCTTCGCCGGCCACGAGACCAGCCGGCCGCCCTTGTCCTTGCTGCGGACCGTCACCTCGGCCCCGGCCCCGTCGACCAGCCCCGGCAGTGGCTGCTCGCCCGGACCGTCGCCCACGACACACGCCGCACCCTCGTGCCACACGTGCCACAGCGCCCGGGCCGGCTGACCGGGCCCCTTGACCCAGATGAGGCCGGACTTCTTCGTGGCCTCCTCGACGAGGGCCTGGTCGAGCAGCTCGCTTGTCATGGCCCAAGACTATCCAGCCCTCTCAAGGCCGGTCAGAGCCAGCCGTTCCGCTTCAGCGTGCGGTGGATGCCGATGCAGATCATCGCCGTGATGCCGAGCACCATCGGGTACCCGAACTTCCAGCGCAGCTCCGGCATGTAGTCGAAGTTCATCCCGTACACACCGCACACCATCGTCGGTACGGCGATGATCGCGGCCCACGAGGTGATCTTCCGCATGTCCTCGTTCTGGGCGACGGACGCCTGCGCCAGGTTGGCCTGGAGGATCGAGTTCAGCAACTCGTCGAAGCCCATCACCTGCTCCTGCACCCGGGCCAGGTGGTCGGCGACGTCCCGGAAGTACTTCTGGATGTCCGGGTCGATCAGCCGCATCGGCCGCTCGCTCAGCAGCTGCATGGGACGCAGGAGCGGCGCCACCGCCCGCTTGAACTCCAGGACCTCGCGCTTGAGTTGGTAGATCCGCCCCGCGTCCGTACCCCGCGGGCTCCCCTTGCGCCCCGGCGAGAAGACCTCCGTCTCGACCTCGTCGATGTCGTCCTGCACGGCGTCGGCGACCGCGATGTAACCGTCGACGACATGGTCGGCGATCGCGTGCAGCACGGCCGACGGGCCCTTGGCGAGCAACTCGGGGTCGTCCTGCAGCCGGTGCCGCAGCGCCCGCAGCGAGCCCTGCCCGCCGTGCCGGACGGTGATGAAGAAGTCCCGCCCGGTGAAGCACATGACCTCGCCGGTCTCGACGATCTCGCTGTTGGCGGTGAGCTCGTCGTGCTCGACGTAGTGGATGGTCTTGAAGACGGTGAAGAGGGAGTCGTCGTAGCGCTCCAGCTTCGGGCGCTGGTGGGCCTGCACCGCGTCCTCGACGGCCAGTGGGTGCAGTCCGAACTCGCTTGCGATACCGGAGAATTCGGCCTCGGTCGGCTCGTGCAGGCCGATCCACACGAATCCGCCGTCGCGGCGCACCTGGCGCATCGCCTCGTGCGGGGTGAGGGGCTTGGAGGTCTCGACGCGGGCGCCGTGCCGGTAGACGGCGCAGTCGACGACGGCCGAGGGCGTCGCGGGGTCGCGGGTGGTGTCGTAACTGCCGTTGTCCTTGCGCAGCGAGACGCGGGACGGGCGGACCACGGCACGCAGGTCGCGGATCATCGACATGAGCAGGCTCCTTCGCGACGGGCAACGAAGCGTGAAGGACCGCACACGGGTGGAACTGCCCGGAATGGGGACGTCCTGGCCTCAGGATGTTTGGCACGTCCACAAAGCGGGGAGCACCGCACCGTCGCGGTGATGTGTGCTTCGTTGCTGATTCAGATCAGACCGATCAGGCAAAGCGAAACGAAGTGCTCTTCCGCGTAGGACGCGAGCGTGAAAGGCGGCGGTCAGCCGGAGCCGGAACAGCCGAATCAGCTAGTCAGCGGCGGGAAGAGCGAGTGGTACTGCACGGTCGACTTCGATCCATGACAGCCCCACCTCCTCCGGCCGGTCCCTCGTGAGGGACGTTCCATACCCCTTTCGGGGTTCCCCGTAGGGGAGTCTCAATCTCGGTGCCGGGATTCGATCGCGATGCTCACGCATGCCGTCCCGAACACCGGGCAAGAGTATCAGCCGACAGAAGTGTCAAGGTGCTGCTTTGCCCGGTCCTGACGAGTTCTATGCTCGCGGCATGGCTGATGTTCTCCCTTTGGTCGAGGCCCGGTTGTGCACCGCGCTCGGCGAACCGGACGCCCGTGCGGCGGTCACCTTCCTCGGTACGGACCGCATCGAGGTGCTCCGTTTCCAGGAGGGCGACATCGTCCGCTACGCCACGCTGGGCATGTCCGCGCAGCCCATGAACGACCCCACCGCGATGGTCGCCGACCCGGTCGGGGGTCCTCGCGCCGAGCTGATCCTCTCGGTCCGCGCGGGCCTGGCCGATACCGACAAGGTCCTCCGCCCGCTCGCGGTACTCGCCGCGTCCCCGCAGGTCGAGGGTGTGATCGTGGCCCCCGGCGCTTCCCTCGACGTCGGCGAGCCCCTGTGGCCCGGAGCCCCGTTCACCTCGGTCCTGGTCGCCGAGCCGGGCGGCCTGATCGAGGACCTGGAACTCGACGGGCCCCTCGACCCGGTCCACTTTCTGCCGCTGCTCCCCATGACCCCGAACGAGGCCGCCTGGAAGCGCGTGCACGGCGCCCAGGCCCTCCAGGAGCGCTGGCTGACGCACGGGACGGACCTCCGGGATCCCGTCCGCGCGTCCGTCCCGCTGGAGTGAGGAACCTCACCAATCGGTGGCCAGAAACCGTCAGTTGGCGAAGACGGTGACACGGTCCTCGGCCGCGTGCCGCGTCGCCGGCTCCTCGGCCTCGTTGGTGAGCGCCGTCCGCCGTACGGCGACCACGAGCGCACCCAGCACGGCCGTGACCGCCGCCACCACGAACGGGATGTGGATGCTGCCGGTCCACTCCTCGATCCTGGGCGCGAAGAACCAGCGCACGTGCAGACGACGGCGGTGATGTGATCGCCGTAGCCGAGGATCAGCACGTCCACGGCGAGCAGCGCCAGTGAGCCGCCGAGCACCTTCAGCGAACCGAACCGCTTCTGCAGGCGGGGCCGCCGTGGCCGAGCGCCCTGATCGGGTCCAGCGGCGACGTCTTTCGGGCCGGCTTCGGCTGCTCCTTCAGGAGCACCGCGATGCACAGGAAGCCGACGGCCATCAGGAAGGCCGTACCGAAGAACGGACAGCGCCAGCCGGCGTCGCCGAGCAGCGGGCCGCATGCCATGCCGAGGCCGAGGACGGACTCGTACAGCAGGATCGCCGCGGCGCTGCCGCCGGCTGCGGCGCCCACGATGACCGCGAGGGCGGTCGAGACGAAGAGCGCGTTGTCGAGCCCCCAGCCCGCTCGGAAGCCGCCCAGTTCGGATCGGGTCGACGAGTCCGATGCCCATGAAGGCGACGACGGACGCGTCGGCGGTCGCCCTGAGGCCTTCGGCTGCCGCGACGAAGTAGATGGCGTATCCAAGCATCAATTTAGGCATGCTAACGACGCAACGTGGTTACGGCTTCCTGGACTGGTCGCTTCCGTCCGGACGGGTGATCGTCCTTGACGTGGCGCAGATGGGGTAGGACCGTGGGGCCCTATGAGGGGCGAACCCAGTTGCCCGAAGTGTGGTGGCCGGGTCAGGGCTCCCGGACTCTTCGCCGACACCTGGCAATGCGATGTGCACGGCACCGTCCATCCGGTGCAGCCCGTGATCCCGCCCAGCGTCGAGGCCCTCGGCGTGGTCGTGCATCGCACGCAGGTGCCGGTGTGGATGCCGTGGCCACTGCCGATCGGCTGGCTGTTCACGGGCGTCGCCAGCGCGGGCGACGACCGCAGTGGCGGTCGTGCGACCGCCGTGGCCTGCTCCGGGCCCGGCCCGCTCGGCGGCATGGGTGAACTGATCCTGGTCGCCGAGGAGCTCGGTGTCGGCCTCGGTGCGCGTTACGCGGGCACCGACGGGCCGGACCCGGGGCCGTACATGAACGTCGAGAAGCCACCGCAGGTCAAGGTGCTGGCCGCCGGGCGTCCGACGCCGCTGTGGCATGTGTCGGGCACGCCCGACGATCGTGCCGTGTTCGCGGGGGAGGCGCTCGGGATGTGGTTGTGGGCGGTCGTGTGGCCCGAGCAGTCGGGGTTGCTGATGTACGACGAGCTGGTGCTGACGGACCTGCGGGACGCGGGGGCGGAGGTCGAGCTCGTGCCGTGCGGGGCGTTGTCGCCGCGCTTGCTCGGGCCGTAGCGCGCCCGCTGGGTGGGCCGTGGGGCGCCATGAGCTCGGGTGGCTCATGTAAGGGGCGCTCGGCGATACGGGTGTGACAGGGGTCGTTGAAAATGCGGTTATCCTTGAGCGTCCCCATCCGTGCCGTCCCTGACTGGAGTCCGCGTCGTGCGCATCGATCTGCACACCCACTCCACTGCTTCCGACGGTACGGACACCCCGGCCGAGCTGGTGCGCAACGCCGCCGCGGCCGGGCTGGACGTGGTGGCGCTCACCGACCACGACACGACCCGTGGGCACGCCGAGGCGATCGCGGCGCTGCCGGCGGGGCTC
The DNA here is from genome assembly GCF_000719285.1 of Streptomyces bicolor. GTDB lineage: Bacteria > Actinomycetota > Actinomycetes > Streptomycetales > Streptomycetaceae > Streptomyces > Streptomyces bicolor. Next base: position 11,618 of record NZ_JOFS01000004.1, read on the forward strand.
ACCCTCGTCACCGGTGCCGAGCTGTCCTGCCGTATCGACGGTGTCAGCATGCACATGCTGGCGTATCTGTTCGACCCGGAGGAGCCCGCGCTGCTCGCCGAGCGGGAGCTGGTGCGGGACGACCGGGTGCCGCGGGCCAAGGGCATGATCGCCAAGCTCAATGAGCTGGGGGTGCCCGTCACCTGGGAGCAGGTGCTGCGGATCGCCGGTGACGGTTCGGTCGGCCGGCCGCATGTCGCCTCCGCGCTGGTCGAACTCGGTGTCGTACCGACCGTGGGCGACGCCTTCACCGAGGACTGGCTGGCCGACGGCGGCCGGGCCTTCGTGGCGAAGCACGAGACCGACCCGTTCGAGGCGATCCGGCTGATCAAGGCCGCGGGCGGCGTCGCCGTCTTCGCGCATCCGGCCGCGAGCAAGCGGGGCCGTACGGTGCCGGAGTCCGCGATCGCCGAGATGGCCTCCGCCGGGCTCGACGGCATCGAGGTCGACCACATGGACCACGACCCCGACACGCGTGCGCGGCTGCACGGGCTCGCGAAGGAGCTCGGGCTGCTGGCCACCGGGTCCAGTGACTACCACGGCAGCCGGAAGACGTGTGTGCTCGGTGAGTACACGACGGACCCCGAGGTGTACGGGGAGATCACGCGGCGGGCGACCGGGGCGTTTCCCGTGCCCGGGACCGGCGGGGTCTAGGCCGGTCACCTTCACGTCTGTTCAGAGGCACCCGGCGCTGTCGGCCGTGCCCACCCGTTCCGCGCTGCGGAACGTCTGCCCACAGCGGTGGCGGCATGGCGCCAGTAGCCCGGCTCTGCCTGCCCACCGCACGTTTCACTCACCTCGCAAGGCCTCCTGCGCATGTTCGATCTCGCCGTCTTCGGCTCCCTCTTCCTGACCCTCTTCGTCATCATGGATCCCCCCGGGATCACCCCGATCTTCCTCGCGCTCACCTCCGGCCGGCCGGCCAAGGTGCAGAAGCGGATGGCATTCCAGGCCGTCTGTGTGGCGGGCGGTGTGATCGCGGTCTTCGGGCTTCTCGGTCATCAGATCCTCGACTACCTGCACGTCTCCGTCCCCGCGCTGATGATCGCGGGCGGGCTGCTGCTCCTGCTGATCGCGCTCGACCTGCTCACCGGCAAGACGGACGAGCCCAAGCAGACCAAGGACGTGAACGTCGCCCTCGTGCCGCTGGGTATGCCGCTGCTGGCCGGGCCGGGTGCGATCGTGTCCGTCATCCTCGCGGTGCAGAAGGCCGACAGCGTGGCCACGCAGGTGTCCGTGTGGTCGGCGATCCTCGCCATCCATGTCGTGCTGTGGCTCGTGATGCGGTACTCGCTGCTGATCATCCGGGTCATCAAGGACGGCGGCGTGGTCCTGGTGACGCGGCTCGCGGGCATGATGCTGTCGGCGATCGCCGTGCAGCAGATCATCAACGGCGTCACCCAGGTCATTCAGGGGAGCTGAGGTCCTGGAGAAGGCTGTGCGGGCCGCGTAAGCGTCCGGAACGCCGCAAGGGCCCCGTACGGCGTCGCAGCCGTACGGGGCCCTGAAGCTTCTTCGGGGATCCGCGTGTTACGAGGCCGAGGCCTCTGCCGGGCGGATCCACAACCGCTGACCGATCGAGGCGGCCTGCTGAACGATCCGGTTGACGGAGGCGGCGTCCACAACGGTGCTGTCCACGGGCGTCCCGTCGACCTCGTCGAGTCGCATGATCTCGAAGCGCATGGCTTCTCCCTTCGTCTGGTCATCCTCCCGATGAGCACTGGGGAGAACTACTGGGGTTACACGGGTATCCAACGGCCTGGGTGCTACAAACATTCCCTACGCTAAAGAAATTTTTCGAACGACTAACTACTGACTGGTAAGTGGTTGCCGGTGGATCAAGGCGAGACCGACCGGGACCGGTTGTGTTCGCAGCGTGACCGCCGGGACAATGGAGACGATGAACGACGACCTCGCGGCGCTCGCCGGCCGCATCGACCGCACCAACGAGCTGCTGCAACGCATGCTCGCCGAGGTGGCGAAGACGCCCTCGACCCATGCGATCTTCGTCGACGCGGGCTACCTGTACGCCGCCGCGGGACGGTTGGTCGCCGGGACCGAGGACCGCCGGGCCTTCGATCTGGACGCCGAGGGCCTCATCGAGGCGCTGATCGACAGGGCGCGCACGATCTTCGCGGACAGCAGGCTGCTGCGGGTCTACTGGTACGACGGTGCGCGGCGCCGTATCCACACGGCGGAGCAGCAGTCGATCGCCGAGCTTCCGGATGTGAAGGTGCGGCTGGGCAACCTCAACGCGAACAACCAGCAGAAGGGCGTCGATTCGCTCATCAGGACCGACCTGGAGTCACTGGCCAGACACCGCGCCATCAGCGACGCGGCCCTGCTCGGCGGGGACGAGGACCTGGTGTCGGCGGTCGAGGCCGCGCAGGGGTACGGCGCGCGGGTGCACCTGTGGGGCATCGAGGCACCGGAGGGCCGTAACCAGGCAGAGCCGCTGCTCTGGGAGGTCGACAGCCAGCGCACCCTCGACCTCGACTTCTTCAAGCCGTACGTCTCCCGGCGCACCGCCGCCGCGTACGAGGCGGCGGGGGCCGCCCGGCCGACGCGGGAGGACGTGCGGTTCGTCGGCGCGCAGATCGCGTCGAAGTGGCTCGCGGCGCGGGGGCGGGAGTCACTGGTCGAGCTGCTGCCCGGGCACCCGTATCTCCCCGGCTCGGTGGACCAGGACCTGCTGGTGGAGGCGGAGGGGCTGCTGCAGTACTCGCTGCGCGGGCAGGCGGATCTGCGGCGGGCGTTGCGGGACGGGTTCTGGGAGCACCTGCAGGCGCAGTACTAGGCCTGCGCCGTACTAGGCCTGCTGGCCGGCTGTCGGGGGTGTGCCCTCGGTGGCCTCGGTGCCGTCCACGCTGTCCCAGAAGTCGGCGACGGCCTGGGCGGTGCGCAGGGGCTGGTCGGCGTTGGGGGAGTGTTCGGCGCCGGGGACGACCGTCCGGCGGGCCTGCAGCCGCGCGGCCATGTCGTCGAGGACCGGAACCGGCCAGGTGTCGTCGCTGGCGCCCGACAGGACGTGGAACGGGAGGGGGAGAGCGGCGAGTTCGTCGACCCGGTCCGGCTCCGTGCACAACTGACGTCCGGTGGCGATGAGTTGGGCGGGCTTCGTGCCGAGCCACCGCCTGCGCAGCAGGTCCGGGCCGCCGATGCCGCGCGCCGGGCCGCCGACCTCCTCCGGCGGCCCCATGGCGAGGATCGCCTCCCAGGTCTCGGCCATGGTCATCACCGCGAGGGCGTCCCGCAGCAGTTTCACGCGCTGCTGCTGGGAGTCGGAGATCTGGGCGGGGCCCGACGCCATGAGGGTGAGCGAACGGAACGGCGCGTGGTCGAGGATCACGGCCGCGCGGGCGATCTGACCGCCCAGGGAGTGGCCGAGGAGGTGGAGGGGCGTGCCGTCCGCGTCGAGGGCCGCCGCCTGGGCGAGGACGTCCTGAGCCAACTCGTCGCGCGCGTAGGCGGATTCGTCGTCCGCCGGCCCGTCCGACTCGTGCTGTCCGCGTCCGTCGACGGCGACGGTGCGGTAGCCGCGCTCCGCCAGCGGCTCGTGCATAAGCGTGAAGTCCTCCTTGCTGCCCGTGAATCCGGGGAGCAGCAGGGCGACGCCTCGGGGCTCGACGCCGGGGGCGGCGGGGTGGTCCACGACGGCGAAGGTGCCGCGAGGAGTGTGGAGGGGGTAGGCACGGGCGTTCGGGGGCGGCGTGGCGGCGGGTTGGGTGGTCACGTTGGGGAGGGTAGCGGGTGGGGGCGGGCGAGTGGCGGGCCGGTGCTCCGGGTTCCCAGGGGCTGCCGGTCGCGCCGGGCCTGGGCGCCCACAACGCGACGGCCCGGCCCCGCGTGATGCGGGACCGGGCCGTCGTACGGGAGATCAGCTCTCCGCGGGCTCCGCGGCGGCCGTGGCCTTGCGGGTACGGCGCACCTTGGGCTTCGCCTCGGCCGTGCCGTCGGCGGTCTCCACGGTCGCCGCCGCCTTGCGCGTACGGCGGCGCGGTGCGGGAGCCTCCGTGGCGGCCGGCTCCTGGGTTGCCTGCGCCGGGATGTCCGCGGCCAGGGCGGAGGACGCCGCGGTCTTGCGGGTGCGGCGTGCCCTGGGCTTGGCCTCGGCGGTCTCGGCCGTGTCGACGGCCACCTCGGCGGCGGCCGTCGCCTTGCGGGTGCGCCGGGGCTTGGCCTCGGCGGCCTCCGGCTCCGGGGCGGTCGCGGCGGCCTTGCGCGTACGGCGCGGCTTCGCCTCGGTGGCCTCGGCCGTGTCGACGGCGGCCTCGGCGGTGGCCGCGGTCTTGCGGGTGCGGCGTGCCTTGGGCTTCGCCTCGGCGGCCACGACCGTGTCCATGGCAGCCTCGGCCGTCTCCACGGCAGCCTCCGCCGGGGCGGTCGCCTTGCGGGTACGCCGTGCCTTCGGCTTGGCCTCGGCGGCCTCCGGCTCCTGGGCCGTCTGGGCCGGGATGTCGGCGGCCTCGACGGACGCGGCGGTCTTGCGGGTACGGCGCGTCCTGGGCTTGGCCTCGGTGGCCTCGGCCGTGTCGACGGCGGTCTCGGCGGCGGCCGTTGCCTTGCGGGTACGGCGGCGCGGCTTGGTCTCCGGTGCCTCCACGGTTTCCGCGGTCTCCGGAGTCGGCTGGACGGCCTCCGTGGTGCCCTCGGCCGTGGCGACCGCGGCCTCCGCCGTGACCGTCGCCTTCCGGGTACGGCGGCGCGGCTTGGCGGCGGGAGCCTCCTCGGGCTCAGCGGCCTGCGGAGCCGTGGCGGGCTCGGAGACCTGGACGGCTTCCGCGGCCTTCTCGGCCTCCGGCGACTGCGCGGCTTCCGGCTCCGGCGTTGCCACTGCCTCCGCCGAAGTCGCCTTCGGCTCCGCCGACTTGCGCGTCCGGCGGCGGCGCGGCTTGGCCGGGGTCTCCTCGGTCGCGTCCAGGGACGGGCCCTCGGCCGTCGTGACGGCTGCCTCCGCGGCGTCCGTGGACGTGGCCGTCACGGCAGGCGCCGGCTCACCCGAAGCGCCGCCGCGGGTGCGGCGACGGCGACGCGGGGTGCGCGGCGCGGTGACGGCCTCGGCGGTCTCCTCCGCAGCGTCGGAACCGGCGGCGGGCGCCGCCGTCCCGTCGAGCAGCGCTCCGCCGCGCGTGCGGCGGCGGCGACGCGGCGTACGGGCCGGGCGCTCGCGGTCCGAGGACGTACGGGACTCTTCCCGGCCGCCTCGGCCACCGCGACCGCGCGCACCGCGCCCGCCGGTCTCGCCGAGGTCCTCCAGCTCCTCCGCCGCCAGCCCGGCGCGCTTACGCTCCGCGCGGGGCAGGACACCCTTGGTGCCCGCGGGGATGTTCAGTTCCTCGAAGAGGTGCGGGGACGTGGAGTACGTCTCCGGCGGGTCGTTGAAGTTGAGCTCCAGCGCCTTGTTGATCAGCTGCCAGCGCGGGATGTCGTCCCAGTCGACGAGGGTGATCGCGATGCCCTTGGCGCCCGCGCGGCCGGTGCGGCCGATGCGGTGCAGGTACGTCTTCTCCTCTTCCGGCGACTGGTAGTTGATGACGTGCGTCACACCCTCGACGTCGATGCCGCGCGCGGCGACGTCGGTGCAGACGAGGACGTCCACCTTGCCGTTGCGGAAGGCGCGCAGGGCCTGCTCGCGGGCGCCCTGGCCGAGGTCGCCGTGGACCGCGCCGGCGGCGAAGCCGCGCTGCTGGAGCTGGTCGGCGAGGTCGGCCGCGGTGCGCTTCGTACGGCAGAAGACCATGGCCAGTCCCCGGCCGTCGGCCTGCAGTATGCGCGCGACCATCTCCGGCTTGTCCATGTTGTGCGCGCGGTAGACGAACTGCGCGGTGTTCGCGACCGTCGCGCCCTCGTCGTCCGGCGCGGTGGCGCGGATGTGGGTGGGCTGCGACATGTAGCGGCGCGCGAGGCCGATGACCGCGCCCGGCATTGTCGCCGAGAACAGCATGGTCTGGCGGCGGGCCGGCAGCAGGTTGATGATCTTCTCGACGTCGGGCAGGAAGCCCAGGTCGAGCATCTCGTCGGCCTCGTCGAGGACGAGCGCCTTGATGTGCTTGAGGTTCAGCTTCTTCTGGCCCGCGAGATCCAGCAGTCGGCCCGGGGTGCCGACGACGACGTCGACGCCCTTCTTCAGGGCCTCGACCTGGGGCTCGTAGGCCCGGCCGCCGTAGATGGCAAGGACGCGTACGTTACGCACCTTGCCCGCGGTCAACAGGTCGTTGGTGACCTGCGTGCACAGCTCGCGCGTGGGGACGACGACGAGCGCCTGCGGGGCGTCGGTGAGGGATTCGGGCTTGGCGCGCCCGGCCTCGACGTCGGCGGGGACGGTGACGCGCTCCAGGAGCGGGAGGCCGAAGCCCAGCGTCTTGCCGGTGCCGGTCTTCGCCTGGCCGATGACGTCCGTGCCGGAGAGGGCGACGGGGAGGGTCATCTCCTGGATGGGGAAGGGGTTGACGATGCCGACGGCCTCAAGGGCCTCGGCGGTCTCGGGAAGGATTCCGAGCTCTCGGAAAGTCGTAGTCAGGGTGCTGCCTCTTCTGTGTGCGCGGTGCGAGGCGAGCGCGGGGGTCTTTGACGGACCGTGCCGGGGGACGTCGGCTGCCATACGGTCGGGCCGTAAGGCACGGGACCACTGCCGACGCTCGAGCGCTCGTACCGCTGAGGGTGTCCCCCTCCGGGCTTCGTACGCAGAGTGCCGTACGGCCGTGGAGGGCTGTCGGGTCGGAGCCGATCGGGCCACCGACCGGGCATCCTCATAACGTGCGGCCCGTCGAGATACGTCTGAGTACTCAGCGGGCGCATTACCACCATACCCCGGAAACGCGCACATGCGATGGCCGAATTGGTCACGTAGTCGGCGTCACAGTGATTGACCAGGGCCTTCCGTGACGCGGTGAGCGGGCTATTGTGCGCTTCATGACGACGCCTGACAACACCTCTGACGCCGCTGACACCCCTGACTCGACTGTCGAACACACCGGGGTCGCCGCCCAGGACTGGGCGCAGGCCTCCGCCGATCCGCAGTACCGGGCCGCTGTCGTGGACCTGCTCGGCGCGCTGGCCTACGGCGAGCTCGCGGCGTTCGAGCGGCTGGCGGAGGACGCCAAGCTGGCGCCGACGCTGGCGGACAAGGCGGAGCTGGCGAAGATGGCGTCGGCCGAGTTCCACCACTACGAGAAGCTGCGGGACCGGCTGACCGAGATCGGGGCGGAGCCGACGCAGGCCATGGAGCCGTTCGTGGCCGCGCTGGACGGGTTCCACAAGCAGACGGCGCCGTCGGACTGGCTGGAAGGGCTCGTCAAGGCGTACGTCGGTGACTCGATCGCCAGTGACTTCTACCGGGAGGTCGCGGCTCGGCTCGACTCGGACACGCGGGGGCTGGTGCTGGCGGTGCTCGACGACACCGGGCACGCGTCGTTCGCCGTGGAGAAGGTGCGGGCCGCGATCGATGCCGATCCGCGTGTGGGCGGGCGGCTGGCGTTGTGGGCTCGGCGGTTGATGGGGGAGGCGCTGTCGCAGTCGCAGCGGGTTGTCGCCGACCGGGACGCGCTGTCCACGATGCTGGTGGGTGGGGTCGCGGACGGGTTCGATCTCGCGGAGGTCGGGAAGATGTTCTCGCGGATCACTGAGGCGCACACGAAGCGGATGGCTGCGCTGGGGCTGGCGGCGTAGGGTTCTCGCCCCCGCCGCCCCTACCCGTCCCGTCCCTGGGGGCTGCCGCCCCCAGACCCCCGCTTCGGCCCTGAAGGGGCCTCGTCCTCAAACTCCCCCAGAGGGGCCACCCCCAGACGGGCTGAACGACGCGGACCGGCGCTGAGAAGCGACCGCGACGTCAGGGTTCCGGCGGCCGGTCGTTCTCTGGGTCTACGCGGTCGCCGAGTGGCGGCTCAGTCTTCCCGAGGGGCGTACCAGCAGGGAGAGGGAGGCGGCGGAGACGACCGCCGCGCCGATGAGGATCACGAAGAGGTTGCCGAAATCCAGCGCGGTGTGCGTGATGAAGGCGCCGAAGAGGCCGCCGGCGACACCCGTAGGCAGGACGAGGGAGCGCGTGGGCAGGCGGTGCGGCATGCGGTGGGCGGCAGCCCAGGCAAGGGCCAGGCCGAGGATCGCGGAGCTCAGCGCTTCCAAGAGCATGTTGGGGTCCCTCCCACATGGCCGACCTGCTCGAAACGGTCGTAGCCCGTCATACCCCTGACCTGCGGAATGCAATCCTCCTCTGTGATCGACTTGTGCGCCATCCGTGGAGAGGCCTCGTAGTGGTGTGGGGAAACGGGAGGGCCCGGCGACCGTGAGTCGCCGGGCCCTCCCGTCTTTGTCTGTCCGCCGCTGCTCTTACAGCGCGCCGAAGCCCACCTTGCGCGGGGCCGGCTCGCCGAGCTCCACGTATGCGAGACGGTCGGCCGGGACCAGGACCTTGCGGCCGTGCTCGTCCACGAGGCTCAGCAGCTGAGACTTTCCGGCCAGCGCCTCGGACACCGCCCGCTCGACCTCCTCGGCACTCTGACCGCTCTCCAGAACGATCTCGCGGGGCGCGTGCTGCACGCCGATCTTGACCTCCACGGCTATGTCCCTCCGACGGTCAGTGAAGTGCGCGACCTTCCGCGCCGTACCCAGCACACATTAGCCCGGTGAGGGGACGTGCACCCTCCGCCCAAGAACGCCAGGAGCGAACAGCGGACGGGAACAAACGCCCCGCACACGCGCGTGCGTCGAGCGAGGCCACCGGATGTCCAGTAGACGCCCCCACACGCGCGTGAGGGCGTCCGGGGCGCTCAATGGTGCTCGGAGCCGTGCAGCGGGAAGCCCGCGATGCCGCGCCAGGCCAGGGACGTCAGCAGCTGCACCGCCTGGTCGCGCGGCACGCTGCGGTCGCTGTGCAGCCAGGAGCGGGCCACGACCTGGGCGAGGCCGCCGAGGCCGGAGGCGAGCAGCATCGACTCCGCGCGCGAGAGGCCGGTGTCCTCGGCGATGACGTCGCAGATCGCCTCGGCGCACTCGTTCGTGACCTTGTCGACGCGCTCGCGCACGGCCGGTTCGTTCGTCAGGTCGGACTCGAAGACCAGGCGGAAGGCGCCGCCGTCGTCCTCGACGTACGCGAAGTACGCGTCCATCGTCGCCCGTACGCGCTGCTTGTTGTCGGTCGTCGACGCGAGCGCGTTCCGTACGGCCTGGATCAAGGACTCGCAGTGCTGGTCCAGCAGCGCCAGGTAGAGGTCGAGCTTGCCCGGGAAGTGCTGGTAGAGCACCGGCTTGCTGACGCCGGCGCGCTCGGCGATGTCGTCCATCGCGGCAGCGTGGTAGCCCTGCGCGACGAAGACCTCCTGGGCGGCGCCCAGGAGCTGGTTCCGTCGGGCACGGCGCGGCAGGCGAGTGCCCCGCGGGCGTGCCGCCTCTGTCTGCTCGATGGCTGTCACGCCGCCTCCCAATGTCGTCCACATGCGGTGTGCGCCGCGCCGCCATCGTACTTTTCGGTAACCCTGCTGTGCGCGGTGCGAGCGCAGAATTTCACGGACCGGACGGTGACGAAAGTCGCACAGAAGGTTTGAAACCGGGGCGGAACGGGCATGAAACGGCCTCTTTCCTGCTCATAGGCCCACGGGTTCCCACTCAAAAGCGCACGAGTTCCTGCTCGAAGTTCTCATGGCTGCGCCCGCGTCACCGGTAGTCGTCCTCGTCGATGGAGACGACGCGTGCCTGTTCGGCGAGATCGGCCTCGTTGGCCCCGTCCTTGTCCGCCCCGGTCAGTGGGTCGTCGCGGTCGGGCCTGACATCGGCGTGCTGTTCTGCCGCGTCGGCCGTGGGGGCCTCGACGTCGAACTCCTGGGCTTCCTCGGTGTCGTCGTCCACGAATGTCTCGGGATCGGTGGGATCGACGGCCATGGCGGGCTCCCTTCCTAGACGTCCCCGTGGGGGCACGACGTCCCTGGCTGAAGCAGGGATCCATGTGCGGGTGCCCTGCGTACGAGCCTAGGAGACACCGGTTCCGGACGCTATGCGATCCACGGGGTATCTACTGGTGATTCGCGGTGATTCAGGGTGCCCCGGATAGCCGGTTGTTTGCCGTGTACTGGTCGAGTTGTGACGGCGAACACATGAACCATGGCGTGATCGTCTCGTAACATTGCCGCATGTCTTCGACCGAGCTGCCGTCCGTGTCGGCCGCCAATGTGCTCCCCAAGGTGGCGACCGTCAGGGTCGCCGAAGGGGAGCGGCTTCGATCGGTCGGGCTGCCGGGGATCACGCTCACGGTGCGTTCGAGACCGCCCGCGCGCGAGGGGCTGCCGCCGGCGCTGTACGTCCATGGACTCGGCGGTTCCTCGCAGAACTGGTCGGCGCTGATGGAGCAGCTCGAGGGCGACGTCGACTGCGAGGCCGTCGATCTGCCGGGCTTCGGCGACTCGCCGCCGCCGGACGACGGCGACTACTCGATCACCGCGCACGCACGCGCGGTGATCCGTTATCTGGACGCCTCCGGCCGCGGCCCCGTGCACCTCTTCGGCAACTCGCTCGGCGGCGCCGTCACGACGCGCGTCGCCGCGGTGCGCCCCGACCTCGTCCGTACGCTCACCCTCGTGTCGCCCGCGCTGCCGGAGATCCGCGTCCAGCGCAGCGCCGTGCCCACGGCGCTGCTCGCGGTGCCCGGAGTGACCGCGCTCTTCACCCGCTTCACCAGGCAGTGGACGGCGGAGCAGCGGGTCCGCGGCGTGCTGCACCTGTGCTACGGCGACCCCGGGCGGGTGACGTCCGAGGGGTTCCGCAACGCGGTCGAGGAGATGGAGCGGCGGCTGCAACTGCCGTACTTCTGGGATGCGATGACGCGTTCCGCGCGCGGACTGGTCAACGCCTACACACTGGGCGGCCAGCACGCGCTGTGGCGCCAGGCCGAGCGGGTGCTGGCGCCGACCCTGCTCATCTACGGCGGCCGGGACCAGCTCGTCGGCTACCGCATGTGCCGGAAGGCCGCGCGCAGCTTCCGTGACTCCCGTCTGCTGAGCCTGCCCGAGGCCGGGCATGTGGCGATGATGGAGTACCCGGAGGTGGTCGCCCGGGCGTTCCGTGAACTCCTCGCGGAAGCCGGGGAGGCGGAGGCCGAGGGCGACCGGTACGTCGCGGGTGAGGGCGCGGGTGCGGATACGGGTACGGGTGTGACTCGGAACTCGGGCGAGGGCGACGCCGTGCCCGAGAGTGCGGGGAGCTGAGGCTCGACGTGGGACGCCACAGCCGCCGCGGGTCCGCCGCCAAGCGCGACCGCGACACCGCGGCCACAACCGCACGACAGGGCTCTCGGGGGGCACCGCCGGACACGGGCGCGGACCGACGCGGGCCGTCCGTGCCGGGCGGCGGCCCCGGCAGGGTTCCGGCTTCCCGGCCGGGTGCGGCACCGGGGGCAGGCACGGCACCGGGTGCGGTCCAGGGCGCTTGGCCGCAGCCCGGCGGGCCGGTCGGTCCTGGTGGCCCCGCCGGTCACCGGGTGCCGGGTCCGACGCCGGGCAGGCAGGGGATGCCGACGGGTGGGGCACCGGCGTACGGAGGACACGGCTTCCCGGACGGCACGCCGGCGCAGGGAATCCCGCGGCTGCCGGACGGCACGCCCGCGCACGGCTTCCCGAGGCTTCCTGACGGCACCCCCGCGCACGGCTTCCCGAGGTTCCCCGACGGCACCCCGGCCCACGGCATGCCCCGTCTCCCGGACGGAACGCCCGCCCACGGCACCCCCCTGATCCGCGGAGGCCACCCCGAGCAGCGTGAACCCGGTGGTGGCTGGGGCGAGTTGGGCGGGCGGGCCGGGGGTGCCCAGGGCGGTGCTCCCGCACCGGCCGGTGCTCCGCCCGCGACCGGCGTTCCCTTCCCCAGGCCCCGGCGGGCAGCGGCGTCCGAAGGGCCCCGGCAGGAGTACCTCGACGCCTTCGGCGAGGACGTCGACGTCTTCGCGCCCCGTAGGCCCGACTCCGCGCACGCCGCCGACCCGTACGCCTCCGTCACCGACTGGGACACCCGGACCGGTGTGGGCATACCGAACGACACCGACCAGGACGACGCCCCGCCGACCGGCGAGCCCGTGCCGGCGAAGGGTGCCAAGGGCCGGGCCTTCGCCGGCATCGCGGCCGCCGCCGTCGTCACCGTGCTGGCCGTTGTGGTCGCCGGGCAGGTCGCGAAGGGGCGGGACGACAGCGACGTACAGTCGCAGTCCGCCACCGATCAGGCCGCGCGGGACGCCCGTGACCCGGCCTCGCGCGGGGACGGGCGGCCGACGCCGTCCGGTTCGCCGAGCGCGACGCCGCTGACGTACGAGCAGAAGATGGGGGAGAAGTACGCGCTCAGCGCCACGCTCAAGGGCTCGGGGAAGTTCGACGCGGTCCAGGGGATCGCCAAGGCCCCCGGCACGGGGCAGAAGTTCACCTATCGCGTGGATGTGGAGCAGGGGCTCGGGCTCGACGGCGAACTCTTCGCCGAGGCCGTTCAGAAGACCCTCAACGACGACCGGAGCTGGGCCCACAACGGCGCCCGCACCTTCGAGCGCGTCTACTCCGGACAGCCCGACTTCGTGATCACGCTGGCCAGCCCCGGCACCACCGCTGACTGGTGCGCCAAGTCCGGACTCGACACCACAGAGGACAACGTGTCGTGCAACTCGGCCGCCACCGAGCGCGTGATGATCAACGCGTACCGATGGGCGCAGGGGTCGAAGACCTACGGTGACCGGATTCACGCGTACCGGCAGATGCTGATCAACCACGAGGTCGGCCACCGGCTGGGCTTCCCCCATGTCACCTGCGACAAGGACGGCGATCTCGCACCCGTCATGCAGCAGCAGACCAAGTTCCTCGAGCACGACGGCATACAGTGCCGGGCCAACGCCTGGGCATATCCCGGGAATTGACGGATGACTCTTACGTTCAACTCATGCGCCCGACCCACGTCTGGCCGCGCCTGACCCCCGTCCGACCCACGCCTGAGTCATGGCTGACTCATTCGTCACATTGACATGTGCAGCGTGCTCGTACATATTTCTGCACATGTCGACCCGTCACACCTCCTCTCGCGCCGCCATCGAGCTGGCGCTCATCGGTGTGACCGCCTTGTGCGTGGCCGACATCGACTGTCGCTGACGCTCGCCCCTGGCGTTCGCGTCGCGATCTTCTTCCCTTGCCGTGACCTGCTGACGGGTTTCCCGATCCCGTGGCTCGTTCACGGGTTTCCGACGACCCGACGCCGGGGCTGACGTCTGCTCTTCTCCGTCTCACTCCGCGTCAATCCGTCTCGCTATTCGAGACTCATCATTTCGAGAGGTCGTCTCCGATGCGTCAACCGTCCGTCATAGCGCGCCGCGTGGCCGCGGCATCCGTCAGCCTGGTCGTGGCAGCGGGCGCCGCCGCCTGCGGGCCTGAGGACAACGATGCCAAGGGCGCCGGCGTCGACTCCACGCCCCACAAGGGCGGCACGCTCACGGTCCTGAACTCCGATCCGCAGCAGGACTTCGACCCCGCCCGCCTCTACACCTCAGGCGGTGGAAACGTTCCGTCCCTCGTCTTCCGCACCCTCACCACCCGCAACCGTGAGGACGGCGAGGCCGGCGCCGAGGTCGTCCCCGACCTCGCGACCGACACCGGGCGCCCGAACAAGGACGCCACCGTGTGGACGTACACCCTCAAGGAGGGCCTCAAGTACGAGGACGGCACCCCGATCACCTCGGCCGACATCAAGTACGGCATCGAGCGCTCCTTCGCCCCCGAACTGTCCGGCGGCGCCCCGTACTTGAGGGACTGGCTGGTCGGTGCGGCCGACTACCAGGGCCCGTACAAGGACAAGAAGGGCCTGTTGGCCATCGAGACGCCGGACGCGCGGACCATCGTCTTCCACCTGAACAAGCCCGAGGGCGAGTTCCCGTACCTCGCCACGCAGACGCAGTTCACGCCCGTGCCGAAGGACAAGGACACCGGCACCAAGTACGAGGAGCACCCGATCTCGTCGGGGCCGTACAAGGTCGTCGAGAACGAGAACGACGGCGAGCATCTCGTCCTGGAGCGCAACACGTACTGGTCCGCCTCGACGGACGCCGAGCGTAAGGCCTACCCCGACAAGATCGACGTACGATCCGGGCTCGACTCCTCCGTGATCAACCAGCGGCTGTCCTCGTCCCAGGGTGCGGATGCCGCCGCGGTCACCACGGACACCAACCTCGGGCCGGCCGAGCTGGCCAAGGTGACCGGTGACCAGGAGCTCGCCGCTCGTGTCGGTACCGGGCACTTCGGCTACACCAACTACATCGCGTTCAACCCGACGATCAAGCCCTTCGACAACGTCAAGGTGCGGCAGGCGATCTCGTACGCCGTCGACCGGTCGTCCGTGGTCAACGCCGCCGGTGGTTCCGCGCTGGCCGAGCCCGCCACCACCTTCCTGCCGAACCAGAAGTCCTTCGGCTACACGCCGTACGACCACTTCCCGGCGGGCGCGAGCGGCGACCCGGCGAAGGCCAAGGAACTGCTGAAGGAGGCCGGTCACCCCAACGGGCTGACCGTCACCCTGACCCACTCCAACGCCAAGGACTTCGAGACCAGCCCCGAGATCGCGACCGCGATCCAGGACGCGCTGAAGAAGGCCGGCATCACGGTCAAGCTGCAGGGTCTGGAGGAGAACGACTACTCCGACAAGATCCACGACGTGCAGACCGAGCCCGGCTTCTTCCTCGCCCACTGGGGTGCCGACTGGCCCTCCGGCGGCCCCTTCCTCGCCCCGATCTTCGACGGACGGCAGATCGTGAAGGACGGCGCGAACTTCAACACGGGCCTGCTCGACGACAAGTCGGTCAACGCGGAGATCGACGCGATCAACAAGTTGACCGATCTTGACGCCGCCGCCAAGCGGTGGGGCGCGCTGGACCAGAAGATCGGCGAGCAGGCGCTGACCGTGCCGCTCTTCCACCCGGTCTACAAGCGGCTGTACGGCAAGGACATCCGGAACGTCGTGATCAGTGACTGGACCGGCGTACTGGACATCTCCCAGGTCGCGGTGAAGTAGCGCCGTGACTGAGGCAGTTCTCGCCGCCGAGGCTCCCGGGGCGGCCGCTCCGGGGGCCTCGGGGGCCCGTCAGTTCTGGCGGCGGCTGCGGACGCAGCGCGCCACCCTCGTCGCGGCGGTCGTCGTCGCGCTGCTCGTCCTGGTCGCGCTCGCCGCGCCGCTGCTCACCGCGATCGAGGGCCAGGACCCGACCACGTATCACCCCTCTCTGGTGGACTCCGCGCGCGGGGGCGTGCCGATCGGATCCTTCGGCGGGATCAGCGGGGACCATTGGCTCGGCGTCGAACCACAGACCGGACGGGATCTGTTCGCGCGGCTGGTGTACGGCGCCCGGGTCTCCCTCGGGGTCGCGCTGGCCGCGACCGTCGTCCAGGTCGCCATCGGTGTCGTCGTGGGCGTCGCCGCCGCGCTCGGCAGACGCTGGGTCGACCAGGTGCTGAGCCGGTTCACCGACGTCATCGTGGCCATGCCGCTGATGATCATGGCGTTGGCGCTGCTCGCGATCGTGCCGTCGAGCTTCCCGCGGCCCGTCCTGGTCGCCCTCGTGATCGGGCTGATCGCGTGGGGCAACATCGCGAAGATCGTGCGCGCGCAGGCGCTCACGCTCAAGGGACTCGACTACGTCGCCGCCGCCCGGCTCAGCGGCTGGGGCACCTGGCGGATCGCCCGCCGTGAGCTGCTCCCCGGCATCGCCGCGCCGGTCATCACCTACGCGGCGCTGCTCGTCCCGGCCAACATCGCCATCGAGGCCGCCCTGTCCTTCCTGGGCGTCGGTGTGAAGCCGCCGACGCCGTCCTGGGGGCAGATGCTCACCGCCGCCGACGTCTGGTACCAGGCAGCCCCGCAGTACCTGCTGCTGCCCGCCGGCGCGCTCTTCGTGACCGTCCTGGCCCTGACCGTCCTCGGCGACGGCGTCCGCACGGCCCTCGACCCGCGCGCGGCGTCCCGGCTGCGGGTCGGGACGGGCCGCAAGAGGGAGGCCAGGGCATGAGCGGCCTCGCCGGTCTCACCGGCTTCGCGCTGCGCCGGACCGTCGGCGCCCTCGTCACCCTGCTCGCCATCTCGGTGATCGTCTACGTCGTCTTCTACGTCACCCCGGGCAACGTCGCCCAGATCACCTGCGGCCCGCGCTGCTCGCCGGCCCAGGTGCAGCAGGTCGCCGAGCAACTGCACCTGAACGACCCGCTGTACACCCGGTACTTGAACTTCCTTCAAGGCCTCGTCGCCGGTCAGGACTACTCGACCGGCACGTCCGTCCAGCACTGCTCGGCACCCTGCCTCGGGCTGTCGTACCAGAGCGACCAGCAGGTCACGGCGCTGATCCTGGCGAAGCTGCCGGTGAGTCTGTCGCTCGTGTTCGGCGCCATGGTGCTCTGGCTGATCCTCGGTGTCGGCACCGGCGTGCTCTCCGCATGGCGACGCGGACGCCTCACCGAGCGGCTGCTGACCGGCGTCACGCTCGTCGGCGTGGCCACGCCGGTCTTCGTCATCGGCCTCGTCCTGATGATCGTCGTCTGCGGGCAACTGCAACTGCTGCCGTTCCCGCAGTACGTCGCCCTCACCGACGATCCCGAGCAGTGGGCGTGGAACCTGCTGCTGCCCTGGCTCTCGCTCGCCCTGATCGAAGCCGCCGCGTTCGCCCGGCTGACCCGGGCGGCGATGCTGGAGACGCTGGCCGAGGACCACATCCGCACCTTCCGGGCCTACGGCGTCGGCGAGCGGTCCGTCATCGGGCGGCACGCGCTGCGCGGGGCCGTCGCGCCGGTCATCGCGCTCAACGCCAACAACTTCGGCGGTGCGGTCGGCGGTGCCGTGCTCACCGAGACGCTCTTCGGACTGCCCGGCATCGGGCAGGAACTGGTCCACGCCGTCAATGTGGTCGATCTTCCGGTCGTCGTCGGGATGGTCCTGGTCATCGGCTTCTTCGTGGTCCTCGCCAACGCCGTCGCGGACGTCCTGTACGCGGTGGCCGACCGACGGGTGGTGCTGGCATGAGCCTTGTGGAGGTCACTGGCCTGACGGTCGAGTTCGGGTCCCTGCGGGCCGTCGACGGGCTGTCGTTCCGGCTGGAGCGGGGCGCCGCCCTCGCGCTCGTCGGCGAGTCCGGCTCCGGAAAGTCCACCGTCGCCTCCGCCCTGCTCGGCCTGCACCGGGGCACGGGCGCGCGGGTCGGCGGTGCGATCGAGGTGGCCGGCGTGGACGTACAGGAGGCATCGGACGAGGAACTGCGGCGGCTGCGCGGCGCAAAGGCCGCGATGGTCTTCCAGGACCCGCTGTCGTCCCTCGACCCGTACTACGCGATCGGCGATCAGATAGCCGAGGTGTACCGCGCACACACGCGTGCCCCGCGACGAGCGGCACGCGCGCGTGCGGTGGAGGTGCTGGACCGCGTCGGCATTCCGGACGCGGTACGGCGGTCACGTTCCCGCCCGCACGAGTTCAGCGGCGGCATGCGGCAACGCGCCCTCATCGCCATGGCATTGGCCTGCGGACCCGACCTGCTGATCGCCGACGAGCCGACGACCGCGCTCGACGTGACCGTCCAGGCCCAGATCCTCGACCTCCTGCACACGCTCCGCGAGGAGACGGGCATGGGGCTCCTCCTCGTCACGCACGACGTCGGCGTGGCCGCCGAGAGCGTCGACGAGGTGCTCGTCATGCGGCACGGGCGCGCGGTCGAGCAGGGGCCGGTCGGCACGGTCCTGGGATCGCCCGCACAGCCGTACACGCGCGAACTGCTCGGCGCGGTCCCGCGCGTGGACGCACCGCGCGCTGTTGCGCAGGCGTCGGCGGAGGAGCTGGTGACGGGGGAGGAGTCGGTGACGGGGGAGGCGGAGGTTGTCCTGGAAGCGGCCGGCCTCCGCCGTGAATTCGGGCGTCGGAAGCGGGCGTTCACGGCCGTGGACGACGTGTCGCTGACGATCCACCGAGGCGAGACCCTCGGGATCGTCGGGGAGAGCGGCAGCGGCAAGACGACGCTCGGGCGCATGCTCGTCGGTCTCCTGGAGCCGACGGCGGGGGAGGTCCGCTACGACGGGCACGCGCGCGTGGGCGTGCGTCCGGCCGTCCAGATGGTCTTCCAGGACCCGGTCTCCTCGCTCAACCCCCGTCGCAGCGTGGGCGAGTCGATCGCCGACCCGCTCCGCGCGCGGGGCGAGAAGGATGAAGAGCGCATCCGGGGGCGCGTGCGGGAGCTGCTGGAGCGCGTGGGGCTCGACGCGGCGCATTACGACCGCTACCCGCACGAGTTCAGCGGAGGCCAGCGCCAGCGTGTGGGCATCGCGCGGGCGCTCGCGGCCGACCCGCGCCTCATCGTCTGCGACGAGCCCGTCTCCGCACTCGACGTCACCACGCAGGCCCAGGTGGTCGCCCTGCTCGGCGAGTTGCGGCGCGAACTCGGGCTCGCGCTCGTCTTCGTCGCGCACGACCTCGCCGTCGTGCGCCAGGTCAGCGACCGGGTCGCGGTGATGCGGAGCGGGCGGATCGTCGAGGAAGGGCCGGCCGACGAGGTCTACGACAACCCGCAAGACCCGTACACCAAGCAGCTCCTGGCCGCCGTACCGGCACTCGACCCACGGATCGCGGCCCAGCGGCGGGCCGCGCGACGGGAGTTGGCCGTGGTGTGAGCGCCTCGGTCGTGACGATCCGTGCGCGTTTGGTCTCCTAGCGCGACGGAACGCGACCCGCACGGGAAAGTTACGACCGTTCACCCCTTTTGGTGGCGCGATGGACAACCGTCCGTCGCGCCACCGCCTTGTCCGCATACGTTCGTCCCGCTGCGAGCCGCCGGGGGAACGGCGGCTCCCCTTAGGGAGATCGGGGGTGTACTCGTGCACATCGGACTGATTGCGGAGGGTGGCTATCCGTTTGTGAGCGGTGACGCCGGCCTCTGGTGCGACCGGCTCGTGCGCGGGCTCGGACAGCACGAGTTCGACATCTACGCGCTCAGCCGCAGCGAGCGGCAGGAGACCGAGGGCTGGGTTCCGCTGCCGCCGCAGGTCAACCGGGTGCGTACGGCACCGCTGTGGACGGTCGAGGACGACGGGATGGGGTACGGGCGCCGTGCGCGCCGGCGGTTCACCGAGTGCTACGGCGAGTTGGTGGCCGTGCTCTGCGCGGGCAGTGCCATAGACGGTGCCGGCCCATCCGAGGACCCGTCCGCCACTGAGGCGGACCGTTTCGGCAACGCGCTGTACGGGCTCGCCGAACTCGCCCGCGACGCGGGCGGACTGGTGGGAGCGCTCCGCTCCGAAGCCGCCGTACGCGCCCTGGAGCGCGCCTGCCGAGCGCGCGGTGCGACGAGCGCGGCGCGCGAGGCGCGCGTACCCGATCTGCTGGCCGTCGCCGCGCATCTGGAACGCGCCCTGCGCCCCCTCTCGCTCGACTGGTACGAGGACGACGGCCTGGGCTCGGTCGACCTGTGCCACGCCACCTCCGGCGGCACCGCGGCCCTGCCCGGTCTGCTCGCCCACCACTTCTGCGACGTACCGCTGCTGCTGACCGAGTACGGCGTCCGGCTGCGCACCCACTACCTGGCCGCCACCGAGTCCTCGCCCGCCGTACGCGCCCTGCTCGCCGCCTTCCACGGCAGGCTCGCCGCCGAGACCTACACCCGGGCCACCCTCATCACCCCCGGCAACAGCCACGCCCGCCGCTGGCAGGAGCGCTGCGGCGCCGACCGCGAGAAGCTCCGCACGGTCTATCCCGGCATGGACGCCGCCCGCTTCGCGGAGGTAGGTGAGGCCCCGGACTGCGCGGACCCGGACACCCTCGTCTGGGTCGGCCGGGTCGAACCCGCCAAGGACCTGGTGTCGCTGCTGCACGCCTTCGCGGAGGTCCGCAAGGAGGAGCCGAAGGCCCGCCTGCGCATCGTCGGCACCCCCTCGGGTCCCGAGGGCGCCGCCTACCTCGGCCACTGCAAGGCGCTGGCCGTACAGCTCTTCCCCGACGAGGCGGAGGGCCCGCACACGGTCGGCGACAACCCCGTCTCCTTCGAGGAGATCGGCGGCCCGGAGATCCCGGCCCTCGCGGACGCATACGCCTCGGGTGCCGTGACCGTCCTGTCCAGCGTCGTCGAGGGCTTCCCCATCGGCCTGGTCGAGGCCATGCTCTGCGGCCGCGCGACCGTGTCCACCGACGTGGGCGCGGTGGTCGAGGTCATCGGCGGCACCGGTCTCGTCGTACCGCCGCGCAA
Source organism: Streptomyces bicolor (assembly GCF_000719285.1). GTDB lineage: Bacteria > Actinomycetota > Actinomycetes > Streptomycetales > Streptomycetaceae > Streptomyces > Streptomyces bicolor. The sequence continues at coordinate 31,866 of NZ_JOFS01000004.1, forward strand.
TCCGCGAGCGCTCGCGGAGGCCTGCGTGGCCCTGCTGCGCGACCCCGAGCGCCGTGAACGCCTGGGCGCCGCCGCACGCGCGCGTGCGCTCGAACTGTTCACCGTCGAGCAGAACGTCGCGGCATTTCACGGCATTTACCTGGAGATCGTCTCGCGCACACCGGTCCGCCGAGTCGTCCTCGACGAGGCCGGTGCCCCCTTGCCCTTCGCCGTCCCCGCCGAGGCCCACGTGCCCGGCCGCTGGACCGGACGAACCGCGCGCGTGGTCGCCCGCGGCGGCCCGGCCCGCCCGACCGAAGCCCCCGTACGGGCCACCTCGCTGCCCGCGACGGAGGGAGCGCGATGAGCGGCCTCGGAGGACTGGACCGCCCAGGAGCTCCAGCCGGCCCTGGCGCATGGGACGAACGACGGCAGGAGTGGCCCGAGGCAGAGCCGCACCCGCGCGAGAGCGGAGCCGGCGCGCCCGGCACCGCCGCCGGAGCCGATGAGCTTTCGGCCCGTGTCGATGGGGTTGTCGATGGGGTTGGTGAGTCGTCGGTCTCCTCGGCTCGTGTCGGCGGGGCTGGCGAGTCCTCAACCCGCGTCGGTGGGGCCGACAAGCCCTGCACCCCCGCCAGGGAACCAACCGCCGTCGGCCCTCGACCGGCCTCCCCCCGCCGTACCGGCGCCGACCCCGTGAAGGCGCTGATGCACCGCCACCGCGACCTGTGCGAGCGCGCGGTGGACCCCCTGGAGATCGCCGCCGGTCTGGAAGCCCACGGCGTCACCGACCGCACCGCCGCGCGTTTCCTGCACCGGGACGTCTTCTCCCTGGCGGAGGAGATCTACGCCAGGGTGCCCCGGGATTCCGAGAAACCGCCCGGCGGCCCGCTCCTGACCACTCCCCGCGCCCGTGCCGACTGGCTTCTCCTCACCCTCCTCCCCGGAGCCCTCTGCGCGGCGGTCGTGACCGCCCTGCATCTCACCCACGGCCAGTCCCGGGTGATCGCGGCCGCGGCGGGAGCCCTGGCCGTGGCCCTCGCCCTGCGTGCGGCCCTGGCCCGCGGCCCGCTCGCCACCACGGACCGCACGAACCCGACCGCCACCCGGACCTCCTGGCTCATCGCCTACGCCCTTCTCGGCGACGGACTCCTCCGGGCAGCCATGACCGGAGGCCCCGACACCCTCCCCACCGGCACCGCCGACGGCCCCTGGCCCTTCACCACCGCACCCGTCCTGGCCCTCACGCTCTCCTGCGCACCGGCGGCCTGGTGCGCCCACCTCCTCGCCGTACGGGCCCGCCGCAAACTGTCCGCCAGCCGGGGCCTGGCGGAGTTCGCCACCTCCGTGAAGCCCCTGCTCCTGGGCACCTTCGTTCTCTACCTCGGCGCCCTGACGGCCCTGCTGACCCTGACCACCACCGCACTGGACGAGCCGGCCGCCTACCCCCAGACCCTCACCCTGGGCGCGCTGCTCCTCCTCGCCCGCCTCCTCACCACCCACGGGTTCACCCACGCCCCCGCGCTCGTCCTCACGGCCACAGCCTCAGCCGAGGCGACAGCCCTGGTCACGCTCTTCGCAGCCCGCCTCCCCGGCTGCGCCTGGCTGGCAACGCCCGTACAGGCCCTGATCGACACCTGGGGGCCGGCCGCCGTCCCCACCCTCGCCTGCGGCGCGGGCGCGCTGACCCTCCTGCTCCACGCCACCCGCACCCTCACCAGGGCGTCGGCGCACGCGACGCGGGACCAGCCATGGTGACGCGCCGCCAAGTCGCCCCACCGGGCCGCGACCCACAACGCGCCGTCAGGCGCTGCGCGCATCTCCACTCGGTGTCACGGACCGCAGCGGGCCTACGCGCCCACATACCCGCAGAAGCCCCCTTTCTGAAGTCCGCCCGTCTTGCAGTACGCCTTTCTTGAAAGTCCCCCTCCCTGAAGCCTTTTGAAGGAGACCCCCAAATGATCACCTCCCGACCCGACCACCCCTCGGCAACGGGAGCCGCCCGATGAGAGTCCTGCTGATCGGAGCCAACGGCTACCTCGGCCGCTTCGTGGCCGACCGCCTGCTCGCCGACCCCGCGGTCCAACTCACCGCGCTGGGCCGCGGCGACGACGCCGACGTCCGCTTCGACCTCGCGTCCGGCAGCCCCGGCGCCCTCACCCGCTTCCTCGACGCGGTCCACCCCGGCGTCGTCATCAACTGCGCCGGCGCCACCCGGGGCGGCGCGCGCGAACTCACCCGCCACAACACCGTCGCCGTCGCCACCGTCTGTGAGGCCCTGCGCCGCAGCGGCTGCGGTGCCCGCCTCGTCCAGATCGGCTGCGGTGCCGAGTACGGCCCGAGCCAGCCCGGCTCCTCCACGGCCGAGGACGCCGTTCCCCGCCCCGGCGGCCCGTACGGCGTCAGCAAACTCGCCGCCACGGAACTGGTCCTCGGTTCCGGCCTGGACGCCGTGGTCCTCCGGGTCTTCTCGCCCGCGGGCCCCGGCACCCCCGCCGGCTCCCCTCTCGGCCGTCTCGCCGAGGCCATGCGCCGCGCCATGCAGTCCGGCGACGGCGAGCTCAAACTCACCGGCCTGGGCGCCCAGCGCGACTTCATCGACGTCCGCGACGTGGCCAGGGCCGTCCACGCCGCCTCGCTCTCCGCGGCGCAGGGCGTCATCAACATCGGCTCGGGCCGTGCCGTCCGCCTCCGCGACGCCGCCGCGGTCCTCGCCCGGGTCGCCGGATACGGCGGTGCCCTCCACGAACTCGACGGCCCGCCCGGCACGTTGCGGACCACCATCGGCCACCCCCGCGCCGACTCGGACCACGCGTCCCATGTCGGACACGGGGCCCATCCGGGACACGCCGCCCCGTCCGCGTACCCGTACCCCGACGGCTGCGGCAGCTGGCAGCAGGCAGACGTGCGCACCGCGCGCGACCGGCTCGGCTGGCGCCCCCGTATCAACCTCGAAGAGTCCCTGGGTGACATCTGGATGGAGGCGGCATGCCGCATCTGACCGGCACCACTTCGACCGCGTCGACCACACCGAGCACAGCCCTCCGCACCGGCCTCGGCATCCCCGGCTACGCCCACCCCCTTCTCGCTCCCACCGAGTGGGGCGAACTCACCCGCCCCGGCACCCCGGTGCACTGGGTCGTCCTGAACGTCGCCGACGGTCCCGGCACCCGCCCCGACACGCACTGTCTGCGGGCCGTCGAACAGCTCCGCCACGCGGGAGTCCGTGTCCTCGGCCATCTCGACACGGCTCGCCTCGGCACGGCGCATCTCGGCACGGCCTCCGGCGCGCGTGCCTTCGGGGAGGTGATCTCCGAGGCGCATCGGTACCTCGACTGGTACCGGGTCGACGGCTTCCTGCTGGACCGCTGTCCGACCGACGGCGCCGCGCTGCCCGAGATCCGCCGCACGGCCGGCACACTCCGCGCCTTGCGTGACAAGGCCCACATCGTGTTCGGCCACGGCACCCACCCGCACCCCGGCTATGCCGAGTGCGCCGACCAGCTGGTCACCTTCCAGGGCTCGTGGAGCGACTACCGCTGGTCGCAGGTCGCGGAGTGGACGGCCGACTACCCACCCGACCGCTTCTGCCACTTCGTCCACGGTGTGCCCCTCGGCCACCTCGACGAGGCACTGCGCATCGCCCGCTGGCAGGGCGCCGCGACGATCTGGTTCACCGACCGCACGGACCGCGGCGGCCGCACCGACCCCTGGGAGACCATGCCCGGCTACTGGGACGAAATCGTCTCGCAGGTCGGAACGGGTGTCTCGGAATGAAAAAGCCCATGGCAGTGTTACGGGGAGAACAACTGTAGTGATCGACCGACCAACGGAGTCCCCGTGTCGCTGCCACCCCTGGTCGAGCCGGCCCCCGAGCTCACCGTAGACGAGGTTCGCAGGTACTCCCGCCACCTGATCATCCCCGACGTGGGGATGGACGGGCAGAAGCGGCTGAAGAACGCCAAGGTGCTGTGTGTGGGCGCCGGCGGCCTGGGCTCGCCGGCGCTGATGTACCTGGCCGCCGCGGGCGTCGGCACGCTCGGCATCGTGGAGTTCGACGAGGTCGACGAGTCGAACCTGCAGCGCCAGATCATCCACAGCCAGTCCGACATCGGCCGCTCCAAGGCCGAGTCCGCGCGCGACTCCGTCCTCGGCATCAACCCGTACGTGAACGTGATCCTTCACGAGGAGCGGCTCGAGGCCGACAACGTGATGGACATCTTCAGCCAGTACGACCTGATCGTCGACGGCACGGACAACTTCGCGACCCGCTACCTGGTCAACGACGCCTGCGTGCTGCTGAACAAGCCGTACGTGTGGGGCTCGATCTACCGCTTCGACGGCCAGGCCTCGGTCTTCTGGTCCGAGCACGGCCCCTGCTACCGCTGCCTCTACCCGGAGCCCCCGCCGCCGGGCATGGTCCCCTCCTGCGCCGAGGGCGGCGTGCTGGGCGTGCTGTGCGCGTCCATCGGCTCCATCCAGGTCACCGAGGCCATCAAGGTCCTCACCGGCACCGGTGAGCCCCTGGTCGGCCGCTTGATGATCTACGACGCCCTGGAGATGCAGTACCGCCAGGTCAAGGTCCGCAAGGACCCCAACTGCGCGGTCTGCGGTGAGAACCCGACCGTCACCGAGCTCATCGACTACGAGGCCTTCTGCGGCGTCGTCTCCGAGGAGGCCCAGGAGGCGGCCGCCGGCTCCACGATCACTCCCAAGCAGCTCAAGGAGTGGATCGACGACGGCGAGAACATCGAGATCATCGACGTCCGCGAGATCAACGAGTACGAGATCGTCTCGATCCCCGGCGCCAAGCTGATCCCGAAGAACGAGTTCCTCATGGGCACCGCCCTGGAGTCCCTCCCGCAGGACAAGAAGATCGTCTTGCACTGCAAGACGGGTGTCCGCAGTGCGGAAGTCCTCGCGGTCCTCAAGGCCGCAGGCTTCGCCGACGCCGTGCATGTCGGCAGCGGCGTGATCGGCTGGGTCAACCAGATCGAGCCGCACAAGCCGGTCTACTGAGTAAAGCCGGACAAGTCGGTCTGTTGAGCGGCCGGCCTCGCCGATAGGCGGGGCGGCCTGGCTCCGGCGGCGGGGGCCTCGCGCACCATGGGTGCCTGGGGCCCCCGCCGTCGTCATGAGCAGACCTTGCCGTCCTTCGGCACCGCTCCTTCCAGCAGGTACGCGTTCACCGTGGAGTCGACGCAGTCGCTGCCCTTCCCGTACGCGGAGTGGCCCTCGCCCTTCCAGGTGAGCACCACGCCGACGCCCTTGCCCAGTTCGTCCGCCATCCTCCGGGTGCCCTCGTAGGGCGTCGCCGGGTCGCCGGTGTTGCCCACCAGCAGGATCGGTGCCGAACCAGGCGCGCTCACCTCCGGCGTGTCGTACTGCCCGGCCACCGGCCAGTCGTGGCACCAGCCGGACGTGTCCCAGCCCAGCATGGGTCCGAAGACGGGTGAGACCTTCTCGAAGCGTGGCAGCAGCTTCTTCGTCTCCGCGACCGTCGGCCGCTGCTTGTCGTCCAGGCACGATATGACCCGTTGGGAGTGGGCCCCCGTGGCGTAGTGGCCCGAGGTGTCGCGGTCGTTGTAGTCGTCGGCGAGTGCCAGGAGCTCCGAGCCGTCTCCCTCTTCGGCCGCCTCCAGGGCGCTCGTCAGCGTCGGCCAGCTCGCCTCGCTGTAGAGCGGATTGAGGAGGCCGATGAGCGCGAGCGTCTCCGTGAGCTTGCGTCCGGAGGATGTCGGCAGCGGGTTCGCGTCGATCCGCTTCAGCATGTTCACGATCTTCTGCGAGCCTTCGCCGGCGTTCTGGCCGGTGGACTCGAGATAGTTGTCGAGCGCGCGCTGGAAGCCCCGGGCCTGGTTCTCGACGTGCCCCTTCGAGTCGGCGCTCGGGTCGGCGACCGCGTCCAGGATCAGGCGCCCCACGTTCTTCGGGAACAGGTGGGCGTAGACGCCGCCGAGTTCGGTGCCGTACGAGATGCCGAAGTAGTGCGTCTTCGAGTCGCCGAGGACCTGGCGCATCAGGTCCATGTCGCGGGCGGTGTCGGTCGTCGATACATGTGCCATCAGCCTGCCCGCCGACTTCTGGCAGCCCTGGCCGAAGGCGGCGGCGTCCCGGAAGTACGCCGTCTCCTCGGCCGGGGTGTCCGGTGTGATGTCCACGGACTCGGAGGCCTCGATCTCCTTGTCGCTGCGGCAGCGGACGCCTTCACTCGAGCTCACCCCGCGCGGGTCCCAGCTCACCAGGTCGTACCGCTCGCGCAGCTCGGACGCGGTCGAGGCGTACCACGGCAGCGTGGAGACCCCTGAGCTGCCCGGGCCGCCGAAGTTGAACAGGAGCGAGCCGATGCGGTCGTCGCCGGTCGCCTTGGTGCGGATCAGCGCGAGGTCGATCGTCCTGCCGTCCGGTTCCGCCCAGTCCAGCGGCGTCTTGAGCGTCGCGCACTGCCACTCGTCGCCCGGCGCGGGGGAGTCTCCGGTGGCCTTGCAGCGCCCCCAGTCGAGCTTCTGCGAGGTCAGGGAGGTGGGCAGCGGGGTCGCCGCCGAGTCCGTGGACGCTGCCGGTGAGCTCGGCCCGCTGGTCCTCCCGTCGGCCGCGTCGCCGTCGGACGAGTCGCCGCTGCAGCCCGTCACCAGCAGCGCGGCGGCGGCCGTCAGGGCCGTCCACCGTACAAAACGCGCCATGTCACTTCCCCCCTCGCAGGCCGTCCGCTCTGTGCCGCGGATGGCGGTCAGGCCATGGTAGGCGGATCGGGAAACAGCCGGCGCAGCCTGTGGATAACTCTCTGACCTGCGGATTCAGGCTCCCGGCGGGCGGCTCAGGAGCACACTGTTCCTGCCTTGGGCATCTTCCCGTCCAGCAGGTAACCGTTCACCGTGTCCTGCACGCACCTGTTCTTGCTGTTGTACGCACCGTGTCCCTGCCCCTTGTACGTCAGCTCGACGCCCACCCCCTTGCCCAGTGACTCCACCATCCGCCGTGCGCCCTCGTACGGCGTGGCCGGGTCGCCCGTGTTGCCCACGACGAGGATCGGCGCCGAACCGGGCGCGCTGACGTCGGGATGGTCGACGGCGCCCGGGACAGGCCAGTCGGTGCAAGTGAGCAGGGACCAGGCCAAGGAGTCGCCGAACAGGTTCGATGCGGCCCGGAATTCGGGCAGCTTCCGCTCCACGTACTCGGCTGTGTAGCGGGGTGCTTCGTCGGAGCAGTTGATCGACACGTTGGCCGGGATGATGTTGCTGTACTCGCCGTTCTCCCTGCGTCCGTTGCTCGAGTCGGCCAACTGCATCAGGACGCTGCCGTCACCTTCGTACGCCAGCACCAGGCCCTGGGTGAGCAACTCCCAGTAGTCCTTCCTGTACAGCGCCTGCAAAATGCCGGAGGTCGCGGCGGTCTGGGTCAGCTCGCGCGGGAAGATGCCCTGGATCGGCTTGCCGTCGAGGTCCTTCAGCAGCTTGGCGATGCGGTCCTTGACGTCCTGGGCGGTGTCGCCGATCGGGCAGGCCTCGGCCTTGGAGACGCAGTCCGCGGCGAAGTTGTCGAGCGCGAGCTGAAAGCCCTCGGCCTGCGCGAGCGAGGTCTGCTCGGGGTTCTTCGTCGGGTCGACGACCGCGTCGAAGACGGCCCGTCCAATGTTCTTGGGGAACAAGTGGGCGTAGACGCCGCCGAGTTCGGTGCCGTACGAGATGCCGAAGTAGTGCAGTTTGTCGTCGCCGAGCACCTGCCGCATCAGGTCCAGATCACGGGCCGCGTCGGTGGTGCGCACATGCGGCAGCATGTCCTGGGAGTTCTCCTCGCATGCCTCGCTGAATTCCTTGATGCTGTCCAGCCGTTCGGCCCGCTCGGTGGCGTCGTCCGGCGTCGCGTCCTGCTGGAACAAGGCGTCGAGGTGCTGGTCGTTCTCGCACAGCACGGGCTCGCTGCGGCCGACCCCGCGTGGATCGAAGCTCACCAGGTCGTAGCGGGTGCGCAGCTTCTCGTACGCGTCGCCGAAGGCGGGCAGCGTGGTGACGCCCGAGGCGCCGGGCCCGCCGAAGTTGAAGATCAGCGAGCCGATGCGCCGGTCCTGGTCGCCGGCCTTCACCCGGATCAGCTCGATGCCGATCGTGTCGCCCTTGGGATCGTCCCAGTCGAGGGGCGCCTTCATCGTGGCGCACTGCCATGTGCCGTCGTCCGGCAGAGGCGACGGGCTGCCCCCGCCGCCCTGAGCCTGGGAGGGAGCGGGGCAGTCCTCCCAGCTCAGCTCCTGGACGGTCAGGTCCTCGTCCCCGGAGTCGTCGTCGCTGCAGCCGGTCGGCAGGGAGATCAGCAGCAGTGCGGTGGTGGCCAGGGCGACGGCGCGTATCCGGGGCGGGTTCGGCATGGTCCCATCCTGCGGTCGTACGAGGCGGGGCGCTCGGGGCGCGAGCCGTACGAGGTACCGCGGCGCCTCACCGTTTCCGTGCCCTCACACCGTATGGCGCCCTGCTTCTCGTACGACAGGACCGCCGAAATCGAGGTCGCCAACGACCGGACCGCGCGTACGACCGGACGGCGTGTGCGACCGGACCGCGCGCACCACGAGACGCTCCGTTCTCCGCGCGCCGCCTCGCGCTACAGCGCGCCTTTGCGGGTCAAGTGGTTGAAGGCCAGCCAACCCGGCAGTACCGGCAGCCACAGCGTCAGCAGGCGGAACAGCAGCACCGCCGGTGCGGCGACCTCGCTGGGCAGGCCCACGGCAATCAGGCCGACGGTCAGAGTCGCCTCCACGGCGCCCACGCCGCCCGGTGTCGGGGCCGCCGAGCCGAGCGCGTTGCCCGCGAGGAAGACGACGGCCACGCTGGCGATGCTGAGCGAGGTGCCCTCGCTGCCGAAGGCCCGGATCGAGGCGTCCAGGCACAGCACGAAGCAGGCGGTGAGCAGCAGCATGCCGCCGATGCCCGTGACCAGCTTCTGCGGCCGCTGGAGCACATCGAGCATGCGCGGCACGACACCCGCGAACAGTGACCTCACGCGCGTGACGACGAATTTCCGCAGGAACGGCACCGAGGTCACGACAAGCACGAGGACCGCCACCGTCAGCAGACCCGCGATGACGGTCCGGGACGGCGACAGCGACGGCGTCTTCTCGGTGCCGGTGAGATAGCCGAAGGCCAGCAGCATCAGGATGTGGCAGCCGAGCCCGAACAGCTGCGACGCGCCGACGCTCGCCACCGCGAGCCCCGGCCGCACTCCCGCGCGCTGCAGGAAGCGTGTGTTGAGGGCGACGCCACCGACCGCGGCCGGCGCGACGATCTTCACGAACGACCCGGCGACCTGCGCCGCCACGGTCCGCCGGAACGGCACCCGCTCGGGCACGAACCCCAGCAGAGCCATCGCCGCCGCGAAGTAGCTGGCGGCCGAGAACAGCACGGCCGCGACCACCCAGCCCCACTCGGCGTTGGACACGAGCGGGCCGAACTCGATGTGCGTGAGCTGTGTCAGCAGGAAGTACGCGCCGATGGCACCGGCGATGAAGCTGATCAGCGTGCGCGGCCGCACCCGCTCCAGGCGGGCCGGCTCGACCGGCGCCTGCGGCCGGATGAGCAGCACCTCGTGGCGGATCTGCGTGAGCAGGTCCTCCTCGCGTGCTTCGTCCAGGGCCTCGTCGATGGCCCGCTTATCGGCCCGCGCCTGTGCCCGTACGGTCTTCTTGTCCGGCTTGTCGAGTACGGCCCCGGAGTCGTCCGTGGCCTCCTCGCTGCGGGCCTGCTTGGCGTGCCGGGACGCCTCCAGCACCGCCTCGCGCTCGCGCTGGGCGCGCTCCCGGGCGAGTCTGCGCAGCGTCGCGCGCGTGGAGCGGCTCAGCGCGATGGGCTGCAGCATCGGCAGGCAGTCGGCCACGGCGTCGGGGCCGAGCACGCTCACCGCCGAGGCCACCGCGCGCTCGGCGCCGACCCGGAGGCCGAGCGTCACCAGCAACTGGGAGATGTCCATGCGCAGCAGCAGATTGTTGGCCGCGATCTCACCGATACGCAGATCTGTGATGATCACCTTGCCGGAACGATCCACCAGAATCGCGTCACCGACCAGCCTGCGGTGCGCGATGCGCCGGGACTGCAGTGCCTTGACCTGGTGCCAGGTGCCGCGCAGCAGGTCGTCGGTGATCTCCTTGTCCGGCAGCGAGTCCAGGGTGTGCCCGCCGGTGTGCTCGTAGACGAGCATCACCGCGTCCGGGCCGAGCTCGGAGGTGGCGATCAGCTTGGGAGCGTTGGCGCCGGCCGCGATGGCGGCGTAGGCGAGCAGGGCCTCCTGCTCCAGGGCCTGGCGCAGCGACTGGAGGCTGCTGCGGGTGGCGAAGCCGCGCAGCGTCAGATTCCGCCAGGCGCGGTAGAAGAAGCCCTGAGCCTGCTGCTCCCGGTCGACCACCGTCACATCCAGCGGCGGGCCGTCTTCCAGCGTGACGAAGTAGCGCCGACCGCGGTCGCCGGTCTCCTGGGTGTCGGAGCCCTCCTCACGGGCCGCGCTCACCGGACGGAAACCGACATGCCGCAGGCCCGCCATCAGAGTTCGCCCGGTGGGCCGGACGTTGGGCGAGCCGACCGCGTACAGGGTGCCGTAGGCGACGGTCCAGCCGATCAGCAGTGTCAGGATGATCGAGAACGGCGTGGTGTAGCCGGTGACCAGCATGGAGAAGGCGTACAGGACCAGCACCGCCCACAGGACCGCACGCCAGCGGGGTCTGCGGGACATGCCCACGGCGGTCATGTACGCGATGACCGGGGCGAGATAGCCGTGCACCGGGTCGGTGAGGGAGCCGACGTCACCGGGCGAGGGCTGGGTCAGCGCGTCCCGGATGGACTCCGGGGCGGCTCGCGCGACCCACAGGTCCGTGGCGAGTGTCACTCCGTGCGCGAGGACGGCCGCGAGGACGCCGTCCGCGATGCGCAGCCCGTCCCGCTTGATCAGCCGCTCGATCGCGAAGGCGACCGGCACCAGGAGGATCGCGATGCTGGACACGAGCCCGGCCATCTTGCTGAACACGTCGGGCGCCTGTCCGGTGCCCTTGTTGATGTCCTGCTCGAGACCCGAGGTGGTGCCGTGCGCGAACGCGGCGATCGCGAGCAGCAGGGCGATGCCCAGCACGCCCACGAGGAGTCGCATCAGGTCGGACGGACGGTGCACGCGCGCGGGGAGCAGCGGTTCGTCGCCCTCGACCTCGTCGACGTGGGTCTCCTCGTTGTCGTCCGTGGCCTTGCCCTCGACGGCCTTGCGGCCGACGTCGCTGGTGTCGGCGTCCTGCCCGCTCTCGGGGCCGGTGCCGCTCGTGTCGGCGCCCTTCCCGACCTCGTGCTTCGCGCCGCCCTCGCTCTCGCCGCTGTCCTTTTTCGCGGCGTTCGCGGTGCCCGGGCGCGACGAAGCGTCAGAGGTGCTCTCCGTGCCCTCCGGGTGCACACCCTGTTGCTTCATCGTCTCTTCTTGATCTCGTATCACCAGTCACCGCCCGCATGATGGTGGCATGCCGCACCGACACACGGGGGCATCAGGGTGCAAATGCGGGGTCGCACAGTCTGCCCGAAGCGTCGCCGCGGGGCGAGGGATACGCACAGTGGCGAGCGCGTCACATTGTCGGTGGGGTGGGGCAGGATGGGGCGGATGAGCGAGGAGAGCCTTCCGGGCGCCGCCCGTCCGGCGTACGACACCGCCTATGAGGAGTACCCCGACGCGCTGCCGGAGTACGCCGAGCGGGTCCTCGAGGTGGCCGAACTGATCCCGTCGGGGCGCGTCATGACGTACGGGGACGTCGCGGAATGGCTGGAGGAGGGCGGGCCCCGCCAGGTCGGCAGGGCGATGGCCCTCTTCGGGGGAGCCGTTCCGTGGTGGCGGGTGGTCCGCGCTGACGGGGTCCTGCTGCCCGGTCACGAGCTGAGAGCGCTGGAGCACTACCGCGCGGAGGGCACGCCTCTGAAGGAGGCGAGCAGGGCCGCCGAGGGCCACCTGCCGCGCCTCGACATGAAGCGGGCGCGCTGGGACGGCGGTGAACGCGCACAGGGTCACACCTGACAGCTTCCGCCATCCGACGGCCCTCGGTGTGACCTGTGATCCATACGGGCGAAACCGGGCACGTCCGTGACATGACGTACGTTCGTGAGGCGAGGGACGCACGTGGCCCGAGTGCTCCGAGGGATGAATCGGAAGCCCTGCTTCCGCACTGCTCCTCGGCGTAGCGTCAACGGCGCGTGTCCCCCTCACCCCGCGGCCACCGCCCTCCACGCGCGAGGGGCCACCCACCAGCACACCCACCAGGACCGGCGAACCACGTGAGCTCCTCTTCCTCCACCAGGCGCCTGTCGCACCCCCAGGTGCGACAGGGGACCCGTGGCGCTTACCGGCTGGTGCGGACCCCTGTCGAACAAGTGGCTCCCCCTCATCTGGACGCGGCACAGCGCGCGGTGGTTGACCACACCATCGGCCCGATGCTCGTTCTCGCAGGTCCGGGCACCGGAAAGACCACCACGCTGGTCGAGTCCGTGGCGGCGCGCATCGCCCGCGGTGGCGACCCCGAGCGCATCCTGGTGCTGACCTTCAGCCGCAAGGCCGCGGTGGAGCTGCGCGACCGCATGGCACTGCGCATAGGGGCCGCCCGCGCGCCCCAGGCGACCACCTTCCACTCCTTCTGCTACGCCCTGGTCCGCGCCCACCAGGACAGCGGCCTGTTCGTGGAACCGCTGCGGCTGCTGTCCGGCCCCGAGCAGGACGTGACCGTACGGGAGCTGCTCGCGGGCCAGCCCGATCTGGAGCGGCTCGGTCTGGCGCACGTGCGCTGGCCGGACGAGCTGCGCGCCTGCCTGACCACCCGTGGTTTCGCCGACGAGGTCCGCGCGGTCCTCGCCCGCAGCCGTGAGCTGGGTCTCGGCCCCGAAGCCCTGGACGCCTTCGCCCGCCGTATCGGCCGCCCGGACTGGCGCGCCGCGGCATTCTTCCTCGCCGAGTACCTCGACGTGCTCGACCTGCAGGGCGTGCTCGACTACGCCGAACTGGTCCACCGCGCGGTGCTCCTCGCCCGCCGTCCCGAGGCCGCCCAGCGGCTCGCCGCGCAGTACGACGCCGTGTACGTCGACGAGTACCAGGACACCGATCCGGCCCAGGTACGGCTGCTGCGCGCCCTCGCAGGCGGCGGCCGCACCCTGGTGGCCTTCGGCGACCCCGACCAGTCGATCTACGCGTTCCGGGGCGCCGACGTGAACGGCATCCTGGAGTTCCCGCACGCCTTCCCGCGCGCGGACGGCAGCCCCGCGCCCGTCGAGGTCCTGCGCACCTCACGCCGCTCCGGTGCCGACCTGCTGTCCGCGACCCGGCTGCTGACCCAGCGCATGCCGCTGACCCGGCTTCCGGCGGAGAAGGTACGCGCCCACCGAGAGCTCGCCCCGGTCCGCGAGGGCGGCCGCGTCGAGGTCTTCACGTACCCGACGCCCGGCACCGAGCTGGACAACATCGCCGACATCCTGCGCAGGGCGCACCTGGAGGACGGCGTCCCCTGGGGCGAGATGGCTGTCCTGGTGCGTGCGGGGTCCCGCACGATCCCGACCGTGCGCCGGGCGCTCACGGCCGCCGGGGTGCCGCTGGACATCGACGGCGACGATCTGCCACTGCGGCACGAGCCGTCCGTGGCCCCGCTGCTGACGGCGTTGCGGGCGGTGGCCAGGGCCGAGGCTTCGGTGGCCACGGCGGAGGCTTCGGTGGCCTTGGAGGAGCCTGCGGTGGCCGGGGCGGAGGCTTCCGTGGCCTCGGCGGATGCTTCGGTGGCCGCGGGCGGGGAGGCTTTGGTACGTCCCGGCGAGGAGGCTCATGCCGAGGTGCCGGAGGAGCCGGGGCAGGCGAAGGAGCCTGAGCCGGGGCAGCTGGGAGAGCCGGAGGAGCCTCAGCCGGGCCAGGGGGAGGAGCCGCAGCCCAAGCAGCCCACGCCGTCCTGGCTCGACACCGAGACCGCCCTCACCCTGCTCGCCTCCCCCCTCGCCGGCATGGACGCCGCGGATCTGCGCCGCCTCGGGCGGGCCCTGCGCGACGAGGAGCGGGCCGCGGGCAACCCCTTGCCGCCGCCCTCGGACGAGTTGCTCGCACGGGCGCTGGCCGAGCCGGAGCGGCTGGCGGTGCACGACCCCACGTACGCGCGTGGCGCCCAGCGCCTCGGCGCGTTGCTCCGCAAGGCCCGTGAGCGCCTCGCGGGCGGCGGTACGGCCGAGGAGGCGCTGTGGGATCTGTGGGAGGGCACGCCGTGGCCCGCACGCCTGGAGCGGACCGCCCGCCGCGGCGGCGCGGCCGGCCGCAACGCCGACCGTGACCTGGACGCCGTATGCGCGCTGTTCGCGACAGCGGCCCGCGCGGAGGAGCGCACCGGCGGGCGGGGCGCCCTGAACTTCCTGGAGGAGATCGAGGCCGAGGACATCGCCGCAGACACCCTCACGCGGCGTGCGGCACGTCACGACGCCGTGCGCCTGATGACCGCACACCGCTCCAAGGGCCTGGAGTGGCGCCTGGTCGTCGTCGCCGGCGTCCAGGAGGGTCTGTGGCCGGACCTGCGCCGCCGCGGCTCGCTCCTGGAGGCCGACCGCATCGGCCGCGACGGACTCGCCGAACCGCTCACCCCTGGGGCACTGCTGGCGGAGGAGCGCCGCCTGTTCTACGTCGCGGCCACACGCGCGCGTGAACGCCTCGTCGTCACGGCGGTGAAGGCCCCGGCTGACGACGGCGACCAGCCCTCCCGCTTCCTGACCGAGCTCGGCGTGGAGCCCAAGGACGTGACGGGCCGCCCGCGCCGTCCGCTCTCCGTCGCCGCGCTCGTCGCCGAGCTGCGGGCCACCACGGTCGACCCGCGCGCGTCGGACACCCTCAGGGAGGCCGCCGCACGCCGGCTGGCCCGGCTCGCCGCGCTCGCCGACGAGGACGGCCGCCCGTTGGTCCCGTCCGCGCACCCCTACCGCTGGTGGGGCATGTTCGAGCCGACCGAGTCCAAGGTGCCGTTGCGCAACCGCGACCAGCCCGTCGTGCTCTCCGGAAGCGCGCTCGACCAGCTCGCCAACACCTGTGCCCTGCAGTGGTTCCTGGGCCGCGAGGTGAAGGCCGACGCGCCCGCCACCGCCGCCCAGGGCTTCGGCAACGTGGTGCACGTCCTCGCCGACGAGGTCGCCTCCGGACACACCCCGGCCGACCTCGCCGTCCTCATGGAGCGCCTCGACTCCGTGTGGAACGCGCTCGCCTTCGACGCGCCGTGGAAGTCGGCGCAGGAGAAGGACAACGCACGCGTGGCGCTCGAACGCTTCCTGAAGTGGCATGTGATGAACCGCTCGGGGCGCACACCGGTGGCGAGCGAGCACGACTTCGACGTGACCCTGGAGGCCGGCGACTTCGAGGTGCGCATCCGCGGCCAGATGGACCGCGTCGAGGCCGACGGCGAAGGTCGCGCCTACGTCGTCGACTTCAAGACCGGCAAGCAGGCACCGAGCGCCGCCGAGGTGGCCCGCCACCCGCAGCTGGCCGTCTACCAGCTCGCCGTCCACGAGGGCGCCGTCGACGAGGCCTTCGACGGCGTACGCCCCGAGCCGGGCGGCGCCGAACTCGTCCAGCTGCGCCAGGGCGCCGCCAAGCGGGACGGTGGCGAGACGCTGCCCAAGGTGCAGGGGCAGGAGCCTCTGGCGGGCGCCGAGGGGGAGTGGGTCGGCGAGCTGCTGGCCACGGCGGCGGGCAAGGTCCTCGACGAGCGGTTCACACCCAGCGCGGGCCAGCACTGCACACACTGCGCGTTCCGGGCGTCGTGCAGCGCGCGGCCCGAAGGGCGGCACGTGGTCGAGTGACACATCGTCCGACACATCGTCAGTAACCGGAGTGATCGATCACACCACGTGTGCTGACCTGCGCTTCTCCCGGCCCGAAGGCCGATCCGGCATCCACTGTCAGTGCCCGCCGCTAGCCTCTGCGATGTGCCCGCCCGTATCACCGATCCCGAGCAGCTCAAGGAGCTCCTCGGCATCCCGTTCACTCCGGAGCAGACGGCCTGCATCGTCGCGCCGCCCGCCCCGCAGGTGATCGTGGCAGGAGCCGGATCGGGCAAGACGACGGTGATGGCGGCACGCGTGGTGTGGCTGGTCGGCACCGGCCAGGTCGCCCCCGAACAGGTCCTCGGCCTGACCTTCACCAACAAGGCCGCCGGTGAACTCGCCGAGCGTGTCCGCAAGGCGCTCGTCAAGGCCGGTGTCACCGAACCCGACGTCATCGACCCGGACAACCCGCCGGGCGAGCCGGTGATCTCGACGTACCACGCCTTCGCCGGCCGTCTGCTGACCGACCACGGCCTGCGCATCGGCCTGGAACCGACCTCCCGGCTGCTCGCCGACGCCACCCGCTACCAACTCGCCGCGCGCGTGCTGCGCGAAGCCCCAGGCCCCTACCCGGCGCTCACCCGCTCCTTCGCCGACCTGGTCAGCGACCTCCTCGCCCTCGATGCCGAACTCGCCGAGCATCTCGTACGGCCCGAGGCCCTGCGCGCGTACGACGCCGAGCTGCTGCTCACCCTCCAGGGCACCAAGCTCAGCAACGCCGATCTGCGCAAGGTTCCCGAGACGGCCGCGGCCCGCCGCGAACTCGCCGAGCTCGTGGTCCGGTATCGCGCCGCCAAGCGGGAGCGCGACCTGCTCGACTTCGGTGACCAGATCGCACTGTCGGCGCAGCTCGCCCAGATCCCCGAAGTGGGCCGCATCCTGCGCGACGAGTTCCGCGTGGTGCTGCTGGACGAGTACCAGGACACATCCGTCGCCCAACGCGTCCTGCTGGCCGGCCTGTTCGGGGGCGGCACCGGCCACCCCGTGACGGCCGTGGGCGACCCCTGCCAGGCGATCTACGGCTGGCGCGGCGCCTCCGTCGCCAACCTCGACGACTTCCCCGAGCACTTCGCCCATGCCGACGGCCGCCCCGCAGGCCGCCAGGCGCTCAGCGAGAACCGTCGCAGCGGCGGCCGCCTCCTCGACCTCGCCAACGGCCTCGCGGAGCCTCTGCGCGCCATGCACGCGGGCGTGGAGGCCCTCCGCCCGGCTCCGGGAGCCGAGCGCGACGGCACGGTCCGCTGTGCGCTGCTGCCCACGCACGCCGAGGAGATGGACTGGATCGCCGACTCCATCGCCCATCTCGTGCGCACGGGGAAGGCGCCCGGTGAGATCGCCGTCCTGTGCCGCACGGCGACCGACTTCGCCGAGATCCAGGGCGCGCTCGTCGCCCGGGACGTCCCCGTCGAGGTGGTCGGTCTGTCCGGGCTGCTCCACCTGCCCGAGATCGCCGACCTGGTCGCCGTCTGCGAGGTCCTCCAGGACCCCGGCGCCAACGCCTCCCTGGTCCGCCTGCTCACCGGCCCGCGCTGGCGCATCGGCCCGCGCGACCTCGCCCTGCTGGGGCGCCGCGCACGGCGGCTGGTGTCCCACGCGCGCGTGGACGGCGACGACGACCCGGACCGCCGCTTGGCCGAGGCCGTCGAGGGGGTCGACCCGGCCGAGGTGATCTCGCTGGCGGATGCCCTCGACACGTTCCTGGAGACGCCGCTGGACGGCGACGAGGACGACGACAATCTGCCCTTCTCGCCGGACGCGCGCGTGCGGTTCGCCCGCCTGGCCACCGAACTGCGCGACCTGCGCCGTTCCCTGTCCGACCCGCTGATGGACGTCCTGCACCGCGTCCTCGCCGTCACCGGCCTGGAAGTGGAGCTCTCGGCGTCCCCGCATGCCCTGGCCGCCCGCCGCCGCGAGACCCTGTCCAACTTCCTCGACATCGCCGCCTCGTTCGCGGCCGGCGACAACGAGGCGACCCTGCTCGCCTTCCTCGGTTTCCTGCGCACCGCCGCCCAGTACGAGAAGGGCCTCGACAACGCCCTCCCCGGCGGCGAGAACACCGTCAAGGTGCTCACCGCGCACAAGTCCAAAGGACTGGAGTGGGACGTCGTCGCCGTCCCCGGCCTGGTCACCGGCACTTTCCCCAGCACCAAGGGGCGCGAGAAGTGGACCGCCCAGGGCAAGGTGCTGCCGCACGAGCTGCGCGGCGACGCCGACACGCTCCCCGACGTCGTCTCCTGGGACTCCCGCGGTCTGAAGGCCTTCCAGGAGGCCATGAAGGACCACCAGCACACCGAGGAGCTCCGCCTCGGCTATGTCACCTTCACCCGCCCCCGCTCCCTGCTGCTGGGCTCCGGCCACTGGTGGGGCCCGAACCAGAAGAAGCCCCGCGGCCCCTCCGACTTCCTGCAGGCCCTGTACGACCACTGCGCGGCCGGCCATGGCGAGATTGAGGTCTGGGCCGACGAGCCCGCAGAGGACGAGGAGAACCCGGCCCTGCACCGGGAGAACGCCGACCAGGTGTGGCCCCTCCCGCTCGACGAGGCCGCCCTGGCCCGACGCCGCGCGGCCGCCGAGACGGTCCTGGCCCACCTGGAGAGCCTCACCAGTTCCCGGGAGGAGGGCCATCCCGCGGCGACGCACGACCCGGACACCTACGACGATCCGGACTGGCCTCCACCACCGGACGACGAAGCGCTCCACGAGGAGTACGACGGGGAGAACCCCTTCTCCGGAGAGGACCCGGGCGACTGGGACTCCTGGACCACGGACCGCCCCTCGGTCCCGCACCAGGCGACGTCTCCGGAATCCCCCGCAGTGCCTCCGCAGGCACGCCCCTACCCCCCGGAACATGAACCCCTCACCCCTGAGGAGGAACCGCTCACCCCGGAGGAGGCAAGAACCATCGCCTCGTGGGACCGCGACCTCGACGCCCTCGCCGGGGAGCTCCTGCGCACCCGCGCGAGCGTCACGGACGTACCCCTGCCCGCGTCACTGACCGCGTCCCAGCTGCTGCGTCTGGCCGCCGATCCGGACGGTTTCGCGCAGGAACTCGCGCGCCCCATGCCGCGCCCCCCACAACCCGCCGCACGTCGAGGCACCCGGTTCCACGCCTGGGTCGAGGCCCGCTTCGAGGAGCTGACGCTGCCCATGCTGGAGCCGGACGACCTGCCCGGCGGCGAGGCCGAGATCGCCGACGAGCGTGACCTGGAGACGCTGAAGGACGCCTTCGAGCGCACCGAGTACGCGCACCGCACTCCGTACCGGGTCGAGGCCCCCTTCCAGCTCGCGATCGCCGGCCGCGTCGTACGGGGCCGTATCGACGCCGTGTACAAGGACGGCGACGGCGACGGGGCGACGTACGAGATCGTCGACTGGAAGACCAACCGCACCCGCACCGCCGACCCGCTCCAGCTCGCCCTGTACCGGCTCGCCTGGGCCGAGCAGCAGGGCGTGCCCCTGGAGTCGGTCGACGCCGTGTTCGTGTACGTGCGGGGCGGCGAGGTCGTCCGCCCGGACCAGCTGCCGGACCGGGCGGCACTGGAGCGGCTGCTCACCGAGGGGCCGGTCGCCGAGGTGAACTGTGAGGAACCGCCCAACCAGGATGTCGGTGCGGGCCGATAGGCTCGTGACCATGAGCCAGACCCCGGACAGCGCTGTCCGCACGTACATCGAGCAGCATCGCGCCGCCTTCCTCGACGACCTCGCCGAGTGGCTGCGCATCCCCTCCGTGTCGGCCCAGCCCGACCACGCTCCCGACGTACGCCGCAGCGCCGACTGGCTCGCCGCCAAGCTCAAGGAGACCGGCTTCCCGACCGCCGAGGTCTGGCCGACCCCGGGCGCGCCCGCCGTCTTCGCCGAGTGGCCCTCCGGCGACCCGGACGCGCCCACGGTGCTCGTCTACGGCCACCATGACGTGCAGCCCGCCGCACGCGAGGACGGCTGGGACAGCGAGCCCTTCGAGCCGGTCATCCGGGAAGGGCGCCTCTACGCGCGCGGGGCGGCCGACGACAAGGGCCAGGTGTTCTTCCACACACTCGGAGTCCGTGCCCACCTCGCCACGACCGGCCGCACCACCCCGGCCGTCAACCTGAAGCTGCTGATCGAGGGCGAGGAGGAGTCCGGCTCCCCGCACTTCCGCGCCCTCGTCGAGGAGCACACCGAGCGGCTCGCCGCCGACGCCGTGATCGTCTCCGACACCGGCATGTGGTCCGAGGACACGCCCACTGTGTGCACCGGTATGCGCGGCCTCGCCGAGTGCGAGATCCATCTGTACGGCCCCGACCAGGACATCCACTCCGGCTCCTTCGGCGGCGCCGTCCCCAACCCGGCGACCGCAGCCGCCCGCCTGGTCGCCGCCCTGCACGACGAGCACGCGCGCGTGGCCATTCCCGGCTTCTACGACGGCATCGTCGAGCTGACCGACCGCGAGCGCGAGCTCTTCGCCGAGCTGCCCTTCGACGAGCGGCAGTGGCTGCGCACCGCCAAGTCCTACGCCACTCACGGCGAGGCCGGGCACACCACCCTGGAGCGCATCTGGGCCCGGCCCACCGCCGAGGTCAACGGGATCGGCGGCGGGTATCAGGGTGCCGGCAGCAAGACGATCATCCCGTCCTCCGCCATGGTGAAGCTCTCCTTCCGGCTGGTCGCCGGACAGGACCCCGACGCCGTCGAGAAGGCCGTCCGCGCATGGGTGGCAGACCAGGTTCCCGCCGGGATCCGCTGCGAGATCACCTCCAGCGGGGCCACGCGCCCGTGCCTGACGCCACTGGACCACCCCGCTCTGCAGTCCGTCGTACGCGCCATGGCCCGCGCCTTCGAGGGCTCCGTCCGCTTCACGCGCGAAGGCGGCTCGGGTCCCGCCGCCGACCTCCAGGACGTCCTCGGCGCACCCGTGCTCTTCCTGGGCATCTCCGTCCCCTCGGACGGCTGGCACGCCCCGAACGAGAAGGTCGAGCTCGACCTTCTCCTCAAAGGCGTCGAGACCGCCGCCTACCTGTGGGGCGACCTCGCCGCGAACTGGCGCCATGCGCCCTGAGCCACCGGGGCCGTCCGGAGCGGCGTCGCGCGCGGGGCACACTGAAATGGCCGCCCCGCACCGCCGAGCCATGCCGCACCCGGTCGCCTCCCGTCCCACGTCCCGCCGATCCGCCCACCGAAGCACACCGTTCCACTGGGGGAGTTGGAAGCACCCGTGACCACCTGGACCGACCACACCGCCGACCGACCCATCTCGCTCACCGCCCCGAGCGGCATCGACCGCGCAGCTCACCACCGGCTCGACGAGGCCTGGCTCGCGGCGGCGTGGAGCCACCCCACGACCCGCTGCTTCGTGGTCTCCGGCGGCCAGGTCCTCATCGACGAGACGGCGGACGGGCGCACCGAACTCGTCATGACCCCCTCCTTCGAGGCCCCCCTCACCGAGGCGCACCGCTACTTCCTCGGCATCGACGAGGACGGCGTCAGCTACTTCGCCCTCCAGAAAGACGCGCTGCCCGGCCGTATCGACCAGTCCGCGCGCGCGGCCGGCCTGCGCGAGGCGGGCCTGCTGCTGTCGCCGCGCGACGTGGGCCTGATGGTGCACGCCGTCGGCCTGGAGAACTGGCAGCGCACCCACCGCTTCTGCTCCCGCTGCGGCGAGCGCACGGTGATCGCCGCGGCCGGCCACATCCGCCGCTGCCCCGCCTGCGGCGCCGAACACTACCCGCGCACCGACCCCGCCGTGATCATGGCCGTCACCGACGAGGACGACCGCATCCTCCTCGGCCGCCAGGTCCACTGGCCCGAGGGCCGCTTCTCGACGCTCGCCGGCTTCGTCGAGCCCGGCGAGTCCATCGAGCAGACGGTGCGCCGCGAGGTCTACGAGGAGGCCGGGATCACCGTCGGCCAGGTCGAGTACGTCGCCAGCCAGCCCTGGCCCTTCCCGTCCAGCCTCATGCTGGGCTTCATGGCCCGAGCCACCTCCACCGAGGTCGACGTCGACGGCGACGAGATCCACGAGGCCCGCTGGTTCTCCCGCGAGGAGCTTCGTGCCGCCTTCGAATCCGGCGAGGTCCTGCCGCCCTACGGCATCTCGATCGCGGCCCGCCTGATCGAGCTCTGGTACGGCAAGCCACTACCCACGCGCAGCGTCTGAGCGCCGGACGCGCAGTGACCGTGGGCCAGCCAAACGAAAGGGTGGCCGCCCCGAGCCGGGACGGCCACCCTCTTGGTGCGCGTCGATCACACGCCGATCTTCTGCTTCACCTGAGCCAGCGACGGGTTCGTCAGCGTCGAACCGTCCGCGAAGAGCACCGTCGGGACCGTCTGGTTTCCGCCATTCGCCTTCTCGACGAACGCCGCGGACGCGGGGTCCTGCTCGATGTTGATCTCGGTGTACGCGATGCCCTCGCGGTCCAGCTGCTTCTTCAGCCGCTGGCAGTAACCGCACCACGTCGTGCTGTACATCGTCACAGTGCCCTGCATGTCTCGCGCGCTCCTCTGATGGATCGGGGGAACAGGTCGTCCTGAGAGGGAACGTACGCGACCGGGGCCCCATTCCCACCCGGGGTATGCCCGGCACGTGACGCCTGCCGCATTAGTACGACTATCAGTGCCTGCCTGTGGACAACCGGCACAGCCGTCTCCGGCGACCTGGCAGCATGGCCGTGTGACAGCAGCAACGCACTCCACCCTCTTCCCGCAGGCACCGGACTCTGCCGACGCGGTGCTCGAAGGGCTCGACCCCGAGCAGCGCGAGGTGGCCACCGCCCTGCACGGACCGGTGTGCGTGCTCGCGGGCGCCGGCACGGGCAAGACCCGGGCCATCACCCACCGGATCGCCTACGGGGTGCGCGCCAGCATCCTCCAGCCCTCCAGCGTGCTCGCCGTCACCTTCACCAACCGCGCCGCCGGAGAGATGCGCGGCCGGCTCCGCCAACTCGGCGCCGCCGGAGTCCAGGCCCGAACGTTCCACTCGGCCGCCTTGCGCCAGCTCCAGTACTTCTGGCCGAAAGCGATCGGCGGCTCCATGCCCCGGCTGGTCGACCGCAAGATCCAGCTCGTCGCCGACGCGGCCGCCGCCTGCCGCATCCGCCTCGACCGGAACGAGCTGCGGGACGTCACCGCCGAGATCGAGTGGTCCAAGGTCACCCAGACCGTCCCCACCGACTACGCCCTCGCCTCCGCCAAGGCCGGCCGCGACGCCCCCCGCGACCCGGCCGAGATCGCCCAGCTGTACAACGTCTACGAGGACCTCAAGCGGGACCGCTCGGTCATCGACTTCGAGGACGTCCTGCTGCTCACTGTCGGCATCCTCCAGGACCGGCACGACATCGCCGACCAGGTCCGCACCCAGTACCAGCACTTCGTGGTCGACGAGTACCAGGACGTCAGCCCGCTGCAGCAGCGCCTGCTGGAGCTCTGGCTCGGCGACCGGGACAACCTGTGCGTGGTCGGCGACGCCAGCCAGACGATCTACTCGTTCACTGGCGCAACCCCCGACCATCTGCTCGACTTCCGCACCCGCCACCCCGGCGCCACGGTCGTCAAGCTGGTCCGCGACTACCGCTCCACGCCCCAGGTCGTCCATCTCGCCAACGGACTCCTCGCCCAGGCCCGGGGCCGCGCCGCCGACCATCGCCTGGAACTGATCTCCCAGCGCGCCCCCGGCCCCGAACCCGTCTACGCGGAGTACACCGACGAGCCCGCCGAGGCCGAGGGCGCCGCCCGTCGCATTCGGGAACTCATGGGCGCCGGTGTTCCGGCCGCCGAGATCGCCATCCTGTTCCGCACGAACTCCCAGTCCGAGACCTACGAGCAGGCCCTGGCCGACGCGGGCGTCCCCTACCAGCTACGGGGCGCCGAGCGGTTCTTCGACCGTCCCGAAGTGCGCAAGGCGGGCATCGCCCTGCGTGGCGCGGCCCGCTTCGGCGGCAACGACTCGCTCCTCGACGACGCCGTCGACCTGCCCTCGCAGGTGCGTGCCGTGCTGTCGGGAGAGGGATGGACCACCGAGCCCCCGGCCGGCTCCGGCGCCGTCAGGGAGCGCTGGGAGTCGCTGGCCGCCCTGGTGAACCTCGCCCAGGACTTCGCCGCCACCAAGCCCGGAGCGACCCTCGCCGACCTGGTGGCGGAACTCGACGAGCGGGCGAACGCCCAGCACGCCCCGACCGTCCAGGGCGTCACCCTGGCCTCCCTGCACTCGGCCAAGGGCCTGGAGTGGGACGTCGTCTTCCTGGTCGGTGTCGCCGAGGGCATGATGCCGATCACCTACGCGAAGACCGATGAACAGATCGAGGAGGAGCGCCGCCTCCTCTACGTCGGCGTCACCCGCGCCCGGCAGCACCTCCATGTCTCCTGGGCCCTCACCCGCGCACCCGGCGGCCGCCCGAACCGCCGCCCCAGCCGCTTCCTCGACGGACTGCGCCCGGGCTCGACCGCCACGGCCGGACGCACCGCCGCCGGTGGTTCCGGAGGTGTCGAGCGAGGCTTCACCAGCAGACCGGACGCCGCCCCGAGACGGACCCAGCGCACCCCTGCCCGCTGCCGGGTGTGCGGGCGCACGCTCACCGACGCCGGTGAGATGAAGCTGATGCGTTGCGAGGACTGCCCCTCCGACATGGACGAGGGGCTCTACGAACGCCTCCGCGAATGGCGCGGGGTGCAGGCGCGGCTCAGCGGCCAGCCGGACTTCTGCGTCTTCACGGACAGGACCCTGATGGCCATCGCCGAGGCGGAGCCGACCAGTCCGGTTGAGCTTTCCCGCATCCCGGGTGTCCTCAAGCGCAAGCTCGAGCGCTACGGAGCCGATGTGCTGGCCATCTGTGCAGGCCAGGAGGTTGGGGAGGGCGCCGACGGGGAATGACACGAACTCGTCGAAAAAATAGTTTGCGCATGCCCCAGCAATCCCCATAGGTTCTTAGCCACGGGAACGGAGGCCTTCTCGGAGGCCCCAATTCCGTGTTCTACTTGCATACCCGTCGGACTGGTTCACCCCAGTCCCCCGAGACGCCGAGAGGAGGCGAGTCCAGTGATCAGCATCAACAGCAGCTCCATCAGCACCGTGAAAATGACCGATCGCTCGGTCGTCGCCTCCCTGTGCATGCTCGGCGCCTCGAACCAGGGCACCGGTCTGTCCGGCATTCGTGCCGCGCGTCCGGCGTCCTCCGTGTCTCTCGCGGGTCTTCCCATCCGTGAGCGCAATGAGCGACCGACCAAGGCACTGGAAGCGGCAGTAGAGGCAAAGGCGCAGGCCTATGCCTTCACGGCGACCGGTGCCGGATTCCGGAAGCAGACGACGCAGCACCACCTGATGTGGGCCTTCCGTGGGCCAGAACCCTGGAGTGATCCAGCCTGACAGCCGATCAGGCCGGCGCCTTCAGGGCCGCGGAACCCCATCCGGGATCCGCGGCCCTTCTGTTTGTCCCCCAACGGGGATGACGGAGCGAAGGGGCCTCGGGACAAGAAAAGAACCCGGTACCAGCCGCCACCCGGTCCTACAGGACCGGAACGAACAGACGAGGAAGACGAACCGTGCAACTCGAAGCGCACGCCCCGTCCGTACCGCCTTCAGACGTGATCCCCAAGCCCGGCCTCACGGAGGACTCCACATTGACCCCGCTCACTGCGCTCACCGCGCTCGACGACGCCATCGAGAACCTCGGCGTACCCGTCCCCTGCCGTTCCTACGACCCGGAGGTCTTCTTCGCCGAGTCCCCGGCGGACGTCGAGTACGCCAAGTCCCTCTGCCGCACCTGCCCGCTGATGGAGGCCTGCCTCGCCGGCGCCAAGGAGCGGCGTGAGCCCTGGGGCGTCTGGGGTGGCGAGCTGTTCGTCCAGGGTGTTGTCGTCGCCCGGAAGCGGCCGCGTGGCCGCCCGCGCAAGAACCCGGTCACGGCATGAACACCACAGGAACGATCGACCGTCCCCTCACGCACGACCCCCAGAAGCAGGCCCCGATGAAGCCGTCAACCCACGAACTCGCAGGCTCCGCGCCTGAAGACTTCACCACGCGTGGCGCGAACGACTCGCGCCAGAACAGGAACCGAGAGATGCAACTCATCCAAGAAGCCCTGGCACGTGCGCATATGCACGAGCGACGGCACGAGGCCCAGCGGGAACGCCGGGCCATGCATGTGGTGACCGCTCGCCGCATGCAGCGCCGGGCCGAGCGCGCCTCGATGCGCGCCCGCCGCGCGCTCGCCAAGGCGGTCATGCAGTAACCGACCACTCCACCAGACGGTGGCCTCCCGGCCTGGGAGGCGGTAGCTCCCCGCGGGGGCCGGTCCGTGCGAACGGACCGGCCCCCGCGGTGCGTTGTGCCCGCCGATCAGCTGGTGGCGGCGTTATCGTCGCCGAGTGACGAGTCTTCCCGGAGGCAGTGACAACGGCGGATCCGCCACGGAGTCCGAGCTGCTCGTGTGCGCTCGCTGCGGCACCCGGGCCGAGGCACCGCAGCCCACCTGGACGTGCTCCGTGGAGAACGGCGACCGCCACTACTTCTGCGACACCTGCTCCCGGGAGAACCTCAGGGCGATCGAGGGGCGACTGGACTCGGCCTGGTGGTAGCTCCTCAGGCCTCCGCAGCTTCCTCCTCATCCGTCAGCCCCTCCGGCGCGAACCCGGGGAGCCACTCCTCCAGTTCCTCACGCAGCCGTACTGTCGCGCCCAGCTGGCACAGCACGCCGATTGTGCTCAATGTCACACGGTGGATGAGGAGGTACGCGGGGGGCAGATTGAGCTGCTTGCCCAGTTGGTAGGCGGGGGAGCGGGGGTCCGCCACGCGGGCGGCCTGGCTGCGCATCCAGCCGCGGGTGAAGGTGAACGCGTCGACCTGGGCCGGCTCGATGATCGGCAGGAGGTAGTCGAGGACGGCGTCGGGGTCCAGGTCGATGGACTCCTTGACGAAGCCCTCGGCCCGGAGGAGTTCGTAGACCGTGTCCGCCTCGCCGTCCAGGGTCAGCCGCAGGGAGTCGCCGATGGGGGTCGGCAGCCCGCCCGGAAGGCGGTCGACCGTGCCGAAGTCCAGGACGCCGAGCCGCCAGTCGTCCTCGCCGTCGGGACCGCCCGGCAGGAGGCGGAAGTTGCCGGGGTGCGGGTCGGCGTGCAGCAGGCCGGTGCGGGCCGGACCCGAGAAGAGGAAGCGGGCCAGGAGCTGACCGGCGCGATCACGCTGCTCCTGGGTACCGTCCGAGATCACCTCCGAGAGCGGTACGCCCTCCATCCACTCCGTGACCAGGACCTGCTCGCACTGGTGGACCACCGCCGGCACGACGACGTCCGGATCGTCGGCGAACTCCTCCGCGTGCACCTGCTGGGCCTGTGCCTCCAGGCCGTAGTCCAGTTCTTCGGAAACCCGGTCCTTGAGCTCCGTGATCAGCGGCTTGATGTCCATACCGGGGATCAGCGGACCCAAAAGCCTGGCAAATCGGCTCAATTGGTTCAGGTCGGACAGCAGGGCCTCGCCGGCTCCCGGGTACTGCACCTTGACCGCCACCTCACGGCCGTCGTGCCACACCCCCCGGTGCACCTGGCCGATCGAGGCCGCCGCGGCGGGCTTGTCCTCGAACTCCAGGAACAGGTCGTGCCAGTCCTCGCCGAGCCGCTCCGCCAGCACCGTGTGCACGGTGCGCGTCGGCATCGGCGGCGCCGCCTCCTGCAGCTTCGTGAGCGCCGCGCGGTAGGGGCCGGCGATCTCCTCGGGCAGGGCGGACTCGAACACGGACAGTGCCTGGCCGAACTTCATTGCGCCGCCCTTGAGCTCGCCGAGCACCTTGAACATCTGCTCGGCGGTGCGCTGCTGCAGCTCACGGCCGACGATCTCGGCGGACTCGCCGACGATCCGCTTGCCCAGTCCCCACGTCGCCCGCCCGGCGAAGCCGAGGGGAAGCGCGGCGAGCTTGGCGGTACGGGTGACCGCCTTGCGGGGAAGATCAGACATGCGCCCTCCAGGTCCCAGCCGGCCGCTCCGCCTCTGCCATACGGCTCAACTCGTTCGACGGCCGTTGCTCAGCCATTGTCTCGTGCGACTCCTCGAACTCGGAGGGGTGTTCTCCCTCACCTTTCTCCGCGGCGCCGCAGGAGCACGCCGGGTGCGCCCACACCGGCCGGGCGTGCCAGTTCAGACCGGGGAGGGACACTTCCCAGCGTGCACCCGCGCTCGACGGAACGTGGCCGTCCAGAAAGGCGAGGGCGTGTGCGGCCGCCAGCCCGGCGACCGTGGTGGCCAGTGTGAGATCGCAGGGCGGTACCTGGCGCGCCCTTCCGGAACCGGAGCGCCACTGCGCGACCAGGCGGGGCCAGGCCGGGTCCCGATCGGTGCGCCCTTGGTCGAGGCAGCCGGCGCAGCCGGTCTCGCCGGGCAGGACGAGCGGGCCGACGACGCCCGTGCCCTCCACGACACCGGCGTACAGATGGGGCGTACCGGAAGCGATGAGGGGTTCGGCGGCGGAGGGGGCAGGCGCGTGCACGGCGACGTCGTCGCGCGGGGCGATGATCACCAGGGAGTGGCCCGTACTGTCCTCCCCATGGGACGGCCCGGGGGCCCGGCGCGGTGGGCGGTCCGGTGCCGAGCGGCGTGCGGCCCGCCGCGCCGCCTCGTCCCTGCGGTCGCCGACCGCCTCGACGGGCAGTCCGCCGGGTGCCACGTCCCAGGGCTCGACACGGCCGACGTCGCGTACGTCGACCTCGCCGACGCCCGCACCCGACAGCAGCGAGGCCACCGCCGCGCCCACCCGTCCCGCGCCCCTCACCTGCACACGCAGTGAGCGGCGGGCGGCCAGGCGGCCGATCGCCTCGCCGGGCTCGGATGTGGTCAGGGACAGGGAGGCCAGGTCGGGGCGCAGCCGGTCCAGGACATTCCGCTTGCGGCGCAGGGTGTCGGCGGCCGGTCCGCCGCCCTTCGCGTCGTCGAGCAGTCCGGCCCGCGCCAGTCGCCGCACCAGCCCGTCGACATGGCCGTCCGGCAGGTCCATTCGGCGGCCCTCCTCCCGCAGCAGTTCCAGGCCGCGGGTGCCGTTGAGCAGGTCGAGGAAACTGCCGGTCGCCGTGTCCATCGGACCCACCGTCATCGCGTGCGCCGGAGTCATCCCGAACTGCACGGTGTTGAGGTCGCGCCACCCTCGCCTGAGCCCGGGCTTCACCAGTGGGGCGACCGGAACCGGCGAATCCGCGGAGTGCGTCGCGCATGCTGAATGCGGTGAATGCATCGAATGGGTCGAATCTGCTGGATGCACTGAAGTCGCCGAAACAGACGAAGTCGTCGCTTGCATGAACAGGCCCCCGTAGCCGTCGTGGAACATCCCCGTTGTGCCGGTGGAGCTCGGTCGCAGCTCCGTCGGCGACTGTCAGCATGCCCCGACGCGGCGCCCGGCGTCGAAAGTTGTCCACAGGTGGTGGATATTCGTCGTACAAATCAAGCGCTTGGCGGGGGATCGGCATCGAACCGTTCCGGAGGCGGGACTTCCCCTGTGTGCAGCGGGTAACGTCGGGGCGTGTCCGCCGACCCACTGCACCGCGCCGGAACGCCACAGCGCAGTACGACGAGCCCGCCACAGGGAGCCTCGGGGGCGAGCGCGATCGAGGTCCGCAGGAGCGCCCGGCGCCGCCGGACGGTCTCGGCGTACCGCGAGGGCGATCGCACCGTCGTGCTCATCCCTGCCCGGATGTCCGAGGCCGAGGAGAAGCGCTGGGTGAACGTCATGCTCGACAAGCTGGCCGCCCAGGAGAGCAAGCAGGTCCTCGGGGACGCCGAACTGGCCGAGCGTGCGGAGCAGTTGTCGGCGCAGTACCTCGATGGCCGCGCCCGGCCCCGCTCGGTCCGCTGGGTCACCAACCAGAACACCCGCTGGGGCTCGTGCACTCCGGCCGAGGGCAGCATCCGTCTTTCGCACCGTCTGCAGGGCATGCCCGAGTACGTCGTCGACTACGTCCTCCTGCACGAGCTCGCGCATCTCCTGGTGCCCGGTCACGGGCCCGGCTTCTGGCGGCTGCTGGAGGCATACCCCCGCACCGAGCGGGCGAAGGGCTACCTGGAAGGCGTGGTCGCCGCCGAGCGGCTGCCCCATGTTCCCGGTGCGCGCGGAGAGTGACCGCACCCTGAGGCACCCCCGCCGGCAGTGCTTCCGATCCGGCCGGGCGGGCGTTGTGTACCGGGTCTGTACCGGCTTCGTCCGATGTCCGAGTTTGCCGTTAGCCTGGCGCGACGCACTCACACTCGGGATGGGGGACGGTCGTTACGCATGGCCAGGGAATTCCAACGCGGCCACAAGGCCAGGATCAGTGACCTCACCGCGGGCACGGATCTGTACGTAGGTGTGCAGATCTCCGGCCCCGGGCTGACCTTCGACATCAGCTGTTTCGGTCTCGACGCCGACGAACGGCTCTCGGACGACCGCTACTTCGTCTTCTTCAACCAGCCGAAGTCCCCCGAGGAGTCCATCCAGCTCCTGGGAGCCCAGGCCGGTGACACGGAGTCCTTCCGGGTCACGCTCGACAAGATCCCCCCACAGATCCAGAAGCTGTCCTTCACGGCGACCATCGACGGCGCCGGACAGATGTCGCAGATCAGCCCCGGGTACATCCGCATCGTCGCCGGCGGCGAGGAGGTGGCCCGGTACGCCTTCGACGGCTCGGAGTTCTCCACCGAACGCGCCGTGATGCTGGGCGACTTCTACCTGAAGGACGTCTGGCGGTTCGCCGCGGTCGGACAGGGCTTCGACGGCGGCCTCGACGCGCTGCTGAGGAACTTCGGCGGCGAGGTCGCCGAGGAGGAGGCGCCCGCCGCCCCGCAGCAGCCGCAGACCGGTGCCGCTCCCGGCTTCGCACCGCCGGCCCAGGCCGCCGCGCCGCCCGCGTTCGGTGCCCCCGCCGCCCCGGCCCCGGCTCCCGCGCCCGCCCCGGCTCCCGCTCCGGCGCCCGCGCCCGCGGCGCAGGGCTTCGCGCCCCCGCCCGGCTCCAACCCGCCGCCTCCGGCCCCGGCCCCCGCGCCGTCGGTACATGCCCAGCCCACCATCGTCGCGCCCGTGACGCCGCCCGGCGGCAGCCCGCCGCCCCCGGCCCCGGCGCCCGCGCCCTACGGCCAGCCGGGTCAGCAGCAGCCGTACGGACAGCCCGGACAGCAGGCGCCGTACGGCCAGGCCGCGGCTCCCACCGCCCCGCTGCCCCCCGGCTACGCCCAGCCCCAGGCGCCGCAGGCCCCCACGCCGCCTCCCGGCTACGGCCAGCCGACCGCGCCCCCTGGCTACGGCCAGGTCCCCGGCCAGCCGGCCCCCTACGGAGCACCCCAGGGTGCACCGCAAGGCACACCTCAGGGCCCCGGTGTGGCCGCCGCGCTCCAGCAGTTCAAGGAGACGCCCACCGGCCAGCGTTGGACGCAGCAGAACAAGAAGCTGGTCCGGGTGGACCTCGGCATCGGCGGGCAGCCCGTGCTGGCCCGGCAGGGCAGCATGGTGCTCTACCAGGGCAAGGTCGACTTCAGCTACAAGGGCGCCGGGTTCGCCGGCCGGATCGTGGGCAACGCGACGGGCCAGGAGATGCAGCTGATGCGCTGCACCGGCCAGGGCCAGGTCTTCCTCGCCGAGAACTCGGCGATGCTGCACCCCATCGAGCTCCAGGGCGACGGCATCTGCGTCTCCGCGGAGAACGTCCTCGCCTTCGACGAGAGCCTCCAGTACGAGGTCCGCCGCATCGAGGGCCACGGCATCCCGGGTGGCGCGCTGTTCACGATGCAGTTCACGGGCACCGGCACGATCGTCGTCAAGACGCAGGGCACGCCCGTGGTGCTGCCGGTCACGCCCACGACCTTCGCCGACTGCAACGCCGTCGTCGCCTGGTCGTCCGCCGCCCAGGTGGTCGTCTCCAGCCAGGTGCGCATGCGCCGCAACGCCTACCCCGGCGACACCGGCGAGAGCGTCAACCTCCAGTTCCGGGCCGCGCCCGGCAACTTCATCGTCGTCCAGCCGTACGAGATCTGAGGGAGAGCCCGTCATGAACCAGCCGCTCGCGGGCTACGCTCCCGCACCCGTCACCGCGCGCATGGAGAACCACGGCAACCACATGCTGAAGGTCGCCATGCAGACCGGGAACGACCTCTTCGCGCGCGTGGGGTCCATGGTCGCGTACGAGGGCTTCGTCCAGTACGAGCCCAACCCGCCGGCCGTGCGCCAGATCGCCAAGGACTGGATGACCGGCGAGGGAGCGCCTTTGATGAAGTGCTCCGGCGACGGTCTGCTCTACCTCGCCGACTACGGCGCCGATGTCGTCGTCATCAACCTCAACGGCGACGGAATCTCCGTCAACGCCACAAACCTGCTCGCCTTCGACGCTCATCTGACGTGGGGCGTGGAGCGGGTGAAGGGCCTGGCGAAGTTCGCGGGGCAGGGCCTGTGGAACACCAAGATCTCCGGGCAGGGCTGGGTCGCGCTGACCTCCCGGGGCAAGCCGATCGTCGTCGACTGCGGCGGCGGTGAGGACGAGACGTACGTCGACCCGGACGCACTCGTCGCCTGGTCCCCGAACCTCAAGGTGAAGGGCAAGCGCAGCTTCAAGGCGCAGTCCCTCATCGGCCGGGGCAGTGGCGAGGCCTACCAGATGGCCTTCTCCGGCCAGGGCATCGTCGTCGTCCAGCCGAGCGAGGACAGCACCGACCGTCTCCGGGTCCGGGGCTGAGGGGGAACGAGAAACGCCATGCAGAGCCCGATTTTCGCCTACAACGAGCAGCAGACCCAGGACCGCTGGAGCCTGCAGAACAAGCAGATGCTCCGCGTCGCCCTGGAGGGCCACGACGACATCCTCGCCCGCAAGGGCACGATGGTCGCCTACCAGGGACTCGTCGAGTTCGACGCCGAGTTCCAGAGCAACCAGCAGGGGCGCGCGCGTGCCCGGACGGGCGAGGGTCTGGACCTGATGCGCTGTCACGGACAGGGCACCGTCTACCTCGCCAACCTCAAGCAGCACGTCCACCTGGTGGACGTCGACCAGGACGGGCTGACGGTCGACAGCAGCTATGTGCTGGCGATGGACTCCTCGCTGCACCACGAGGTCATCGCCGTGGACAGCCTCTACGGCATCTCCGGCTCGGGGAAGTACCAGCTCAACATCACCGGCCGCGGCAAGGTCGCGCTCATGACGTCCGGCATGCCGCTGATGATGCAGGTGACGCCCGACAAGTACGTCAACTGCGACGCCGACGCGATCGTCGCCTGGTCGACCGGCCTGCGCGTCCAGATGCAGGCCCAGACGCACTCCTCCGGGGTGTGGCGGCGCCGCGGCAACACCGGTGAGGGCTGGGAGCTCAGCTTCATGGGCACCGGCTACGCGCTCGTCCAGCCCAGTGAGCTGCTGCCGCCGCAGAACGCCCAAATCGGCTCGGGCCTCGCCGCGCAGTACGGCATGGGGCAGCAGGGCGCCCGGGGGCAGAACCAGGGCAACGTCTGGAGTTGAGCCGGCGGCACCGTCCGGACGGCAGACGTAAGGGGCGACCGCCAATGACGGTCGCCCCTTACACGTTCACAGCCGGGCGCGGGTCGCTTCCAGCAGTCGTACGACCGACTCGTCCGCCACGTCCGCCACCTCGTCGTAGGCGAACCACCGCAGGTCCAGCGACTCGTCGCTGATCGCCTGAACGGCATCCTGCGGGGCCACGACCGCGTACTGGACGTCGTAGTGCCAGTGGCACGGTGCCGGGATCGGATGCCAGTCGAGGCGCACCGGGCCGCCCGGCAGCAGTGTGAGCCCTTCGACGCCGGACTCCTCCGTGGCCTCGCGCAGCGCCGCCGCCTCGAGGGTGGTGTCACCGGGTTCGCAGTGACCGCCCATCTGCAGCCACATGCGCAGCTTCTTGTGGAGGGTCAGCAGAACCCGCTCGCGGGCGGGGTCGATCACCAGCGCGCTCGCCGTGATGTGCCCGTCCTCGCAGGCCTTCCACATGCCGTCCGGGTGTTCCGCGAGGTGATCCAGATAGGCCTGGCGCAACTCTTCCTGGTCCTCGTACCCCTTCAGCACGAGGACCGCGTCGTCGTACAGGCTCACTCGGTGTCGTCGCCCTTGGAGTCGTCGTCCTTCTTCAGGTTCGGCTTCCCGGTCGTGCCGCCGCCCGCCGCCTCGCCGAGCATCTTGTCCAGCTCGGAGAAATCGATCTGCTCGCGGTGCACGAAGCCGTCCGGATCGTCCAGGTCGGTGGCCGTCGGCAGCATGTCCGGGTGGGCCCACAGGGCGTCGCGGCCGTCCACACCGCGCGCGTCGGTGAGCGAAGCCCACAGACGGGAGGCGTCCCGCAGGCGGCGCGGGCGCAGCTCCAGGCCGATCAGCGTGGCGAAGGTCTGCTCCGCCGGGCCGCCCGAGGCGCGGCGGCGGCGCAGGGTCTCGCGCAGCGCGTCGGCGGACGACAGGCGGGGCTTCGCGGCCGCGTGCACCACCGCGTCCACCCAGCCCTCGACGAGCGCCAGAGCGGTCTCCAGACGGGCCAGCGCCGCCTTCTGCTCCGGCGTGTCCTCCGGCTGGAACATGCCCTGCTGAAGGGCGTCCTGGAGCTGCTCGGGGTTCTGCGGGTCGAACTGTCCGACCACGTCCTCCAGCTTGGCCGTGTCGACCTTGATCCCGCGCGCGTAGCCGTCGACCGCGCCGAACAGGTGCGAGCGCAGCCACGGCACGTGCGCGAACAGGCGTTGGTGGGCGGCCTCGCGCAGGGCGAGATACAGCCGCACCTCCTCCTTCGGCACGCCCAGGTCCTTGCCGAAGGTCTCGATGTTCACCGGCAGCAGCGCGGCCTTGCCGACCGGGCCGAGCGGCAGGCCGATGTCGGTCGAGCCGACGACCTCGCCGGCGAGGACGCCGACGGCCTGCCCGATCTGCGTGCCGAACATGGCGCCGCCCATGGAGCGCATCATGCCGATCAGCGGGCCGGCCATGGCCTGCATCTCCTCCGGCAGGACGTCGCCCATGGCGGTGCCGACACGCTCGGCGACCGGGTCGACGAGTTCCTGCCACGCGGGCAAGGTCGCCTCGACCCACTCCGCGCGGCTCCACGCGACGGCGGTGCCCGCGCCGGACGGCAGGGACGTCGCGTCGTCGAGCCACAGGTCGGCCAGGCGCACGGCCTCCTGGACGGCGGTGCGCTCGGCGGGGCCGACGCTCGCGTCCTTGGTGCCGTCCGCGGTGCCCTGGGAGACCGTCTGGCGGGCGATCTGCTTGGCCATGTCCCAGTTCACCGGGCCGCCCTCGTAGGAGAGCATCTGCCCCAGCTGCTGGAACGCGGCGCCCAGGTCGGTGGGGTTCAGCGAACCGAACATGGCAGCGAACGGATTGTCCGCGCCGGGGCCACCAAAGCCCCCGGCACCGGGCAGCCCGCCGAAACCGAACGGATTGGCCGGTCCCTGACCACCGCCGCTCTGCTGGTCCTTCTTCTTGCCCTCGTCGCCGTCTTCCGGCTCCTCCGGCGGAAGGCCGAATCCGAATGGGGTGTCACTCACGGGATTCCTCGGCTGGTAAGGCCACCGGTTGGCACCGGCGGCGCGACTGCCCGATAACACCACCCAGCGTAGACACCGCGAGCCGTTCGGGCCTCGGTGCTTCGCCGACTCTCGGCCTGCGGCAGGATGGATGCCACCTGGTACGGACGCGTCGCTCGCGTTCGTACTGAAGACAACCGCTGGAGACGCCCGGTGAGTTCCCCTGATCCGCAGGTTCGCGCAGCGCGAAACCGGTCAACCCCTCCCGCCGCGCGCGGGCCCGTCGTCGCGGTGACCGGTGCCGCGTCCGGGATCGGCGCGCTGCTCACCGAGCGGCTCGTCGCGTCGGACGAGGTCAAGCAGGTCGTCGCCATCGACGAGCGGCGCGGCGACTGCGCGGCGGCGCAGTGGCACATCCTGGACGTGCGGGATCCGGCCATCGCGGACAAGCTGCGGGGCGCCGACGTGGTCGTGCACCTGGCGCTCGACCTGGATCTGGAGACGGATCCCGCCGCGCGGACGGCTTACAACGTCCGGGGGACGCAGACCGTCCTGACGGCCGCGGCGGCGGCCGGGATCCACCGGGTCGTGCTGTGCACCTCCGCGATGGTGTACGGGGCGCTGCCCGACAACGAGCTGCCGCTGTCCGAGGACGCGGAGCTGCGCGCGACGGCGGAGGCCACCGGGGTCGGGGACCTGCTGGAGATCGAGCGCCTCGCGCGCAGGGCGCCCCGGGCGCACCCGGGGCTCAATGTCACCGTCGTCCGGCCGGCCGTGCTGGTGGGCGGCACCGACACCGCGCTGACCAGGTACTTCGAGTCACCGCGGCTCCTTGTGGTCGCCGGCTCGCGGCCCGCCTGGCAGTTCTGCCATGTCGAGGATCTGTGCGGCGCCCTGGAGTACGCCGTCCTGGAGAAGGTCGACGGGGAGCTCGCCGTCGGCTGCGACGGCTGGCTGGAGCAGGAGGAGGTCGAGGAGCTCAGCGGGATCCGGCGCATGGAGCTGCCGTCGGCGGTCGCGCTGGGCGCGGCGGCCCGGCTGCACCGGATCGGACTGACACCCTCGCCGGCCGGGGACCTGGCCTACACCATGTACCCCTGGGTGGTCAGCGGGAGCCGGCTCCATGACGCGGGGTGGCGGCCGCAGTGGACCAATGAGGAAGTGCTCGCGGAGCTGCTGGAGGAGGTCTCCGGCAGGCACACGGTCGCCGGGCGGCGGCTCGGTCGCAAGGACGCGACGGCGGCCGGGGCCGCGGGAGCGACGGTCGCCCTGCTCGGCGCGGCGGCGGTGGTGCGGAGGGCGCGGAAGGCCCGGCGGCGGATCTGAGAGATCCGGGAAAGCGGCCCCGGTGCGGGGGCCGCCCCGCTCGTGGCCTGTAGGAGGCTCCAAGCCGCACGCGCGCGTGCCGGGCGATAACGCTATTCCCCGTCCTCGCGCGCGTGGGGCACGATGGGGTCATGGCACCTACCAACGATCACCCCGGTGAGCAGGGCGCTCAGGAACCCGTGAAGCTCATCGCCATTCGTGAGACGGCCCTCTCCGTGGACGAGGTCTTCCGGGCCGTCGGGGACGATGCTGCCGGTGGGACCGCGCTGTTCGTGGGCACTGTGCGGAATCACGACGGGGGTGCCGACGTCGACGAGCTCGGGTACTCGTGCCACCCCAACGCCGAGGCCGAGATGCGCCGCATCGCCGAGAAGGTCGTCGCCGAGTACCCGGTGCGGGCGCTCGCGGCCGTGCATCGCGTCGGAGACCTCGCGGTCGGGGATCTCGCCGTCGTCGTCGCCGTCTCCTGTCCCCATCGCGGGGAGGCCTTCGAGGCCTGCCGGAAACTGATCGACGACCTCAAGCACGAGGTGCCCATCTGGAAGCACCAGAAGTTCTCGGACGGCACCGAGGAGTGGGTGGGCGCCTGCTGAGCGGCCCGCCCGGCTGGTTCGGCCTGCCGAGCGGCCTGCGGGGACATCTGCCTGCTGTGCGGCGTGCCCGGACGTCCGCCTGCCGAGCCGCCCGCTCGCGCACCCTGCCCGCCGAGTGGCCCGACAGCCTCCCTCCGCCCGCCGCGCGGTCCCCTCGAACCCCCATCCACCCCACTCCGGTTGCGTAACCGCACCCCTGCCGTGAGCGTTGTCAGTGCCAACGGTTAATCTGCTGATCAGTCAGTTGCGGTCACTCATTGGGGATGGGAGGACGGCATGGCGGCGCTCGCCTGGTTGCTGATTCCGCTTGTGGCTGCGATCGGCGCCGGTCTGTGGGGCAGTTGGGCCAACCGGACCCGCAAGGCCCGGGGAGACGGACCGGAGCTCGACGGCTATGCCCGGTTCCGCGAGGCCATGGAGAGGCCCACCTCCCGCTCGTGACCGCGGGCCGGGGCTCGCGGCCCCGACGCGGCCCTGACGGAAACGGTCCTGAAGGTTCACCGTCAGACGGCCCTGACGGGGCGCTGACAGGAGTGTCCCGTACTGTCGTGGCATGCCACGCCGCACCGCGACGATGCTCGCCTCCACCCTCATGCTGATCGCGCTCCTGTGCGCGGGAGTCTTCATCCCCGTGCCGTACGCGGAGATGTCCCCGGGGCCGACGGTGAACACCCTCGGTGAGCACGACGGCGAGCCGGTGCTGCAGATCTCCGGGCGCAAGACCTATCCGACGACCGGGCACCTCAACATGACCACCGTCCGCGTCACCAGCGCCGACTACAGGATGAACCTCGTCGAGGCCGTCTACGGGTGGCTCGCGCATGACAACAAGGTCGTGCCGCACGACACCCTCTACCCGGACGGCAAGACCGAGGAGCAGTCGACCCAGGAGAACGCCGAGGAATTCAGCCAGTCCCAGGAGAGCGCCAAGGTCGCCGCCCTGAAGGCGCTGGACATCCCGGTCCAGAGCTGGGTGATCGTCTCGACCGTGGTGAAGGGGACGCCGGCCGAGGGCAGGCTGCACGCCGGAGACGTGGTCAAGGCCGTCGACGGTACGGCGGTGAAGGAGCCCGCGGACGTCGCCGAGCTGGTGACCAAGCACAAGCCCGGCCAGGACGTCGTCTTCACGATCGTGCCGGCGAAGGAGCGGGCCGCCGCCGAGAAGGAGCGCCGGACGCCGACGGAGACCGAGAAGGTCACCATCCGGACCGCCGAGTCCGACGACAGCAGCGAGAAGCGTGCGATCGTCGGGATCTCCGCCGGGACCGACCACACCTTCCCGTTCACCATCGACATCAAGCTCGCCGACGTCGGCGGACCCAGTGCCGGCCTGATGTTCTCGCTCGGGCTCTACGACAAGCTCACCCCGGGCAGCCTCACCGGCGGCAAGTTCGTCGCCGGCACCGGCACCATCGACGACGACGGCAAGGTCGGCCCCATCGGCGGCATCGAGATGAAGACCATCGCCGCGCGCGAAAAGGGCGCCCAGTACTTCCTCACGCCCGCCGACAACTGCGCGACCGCCGCCAGAGACGTCCCCGATGGGCTCACCCTCGTCAAGGTCGACACCATCGACGACGCCCTCGGCGCCCTGAAGGACGTCCGCTCCGGCGACACCGCCGACCTGCCGAAGTGCACGACCAAGAGCTGAGGCACAGCACGGGGTACGACGACGGGGGCGCGCCCCTCACCTCAAGGGCGCCCCCGTCGTCGTACCGGAAGGTCTCAGTCCTCGAACGTCGCCGCCAGGGCCTCCGCCAGTCCCGGAACCAGGTCCGGGCCGGTGAGGACCTCCGTCGGGCTGTCCTTCTCGCGCAGGCGCAGGGCCGACTCGCGCGCGCCGTCGCGCAGGACCGCGACCGTCATGCGGACCTCCTGGCGGTCGGGGTGCTCGGCCACCCACTTCGCGAGTTTGCCGTCGCTCAGTCCCTGCGGAACCTGTGCCTCCGCGGACGGGGGCAGCATCAGGCGCTCGACGGTGAGCGCGCAGCCGACCACCGCGTCCGGCCAGGCGATGGTGCCGAGGAACTCATCGAGCGCCTTGCCCGTTTCAATCTCGTCCTGCTCGATCGGGGTCAGGCCGGAGGACTCCTGCTCGTCCCCCAGGCCGAGCTGGGCGGCGAGGCCGGGTTCCTGGGCCCGCAGCCGTGCGGTGTCTACGAGGGCGAAGAGGCGGGCGGGCTGGTCCCAGCCGAGGCCGGAGGCGTACTCGTCGATCTCGAGAACGGCCCGGGTGAGCGGGCTCGCCGCCATGGGAGTGTTGGACATGGTCACAATCCTGCCTCGTTCCTGGGCGGAATCGGGAACTGAGTAAACGGTGAGTAAGTTGCATAGGTGTGGGCCCACGATCACGGGGGGCCACGGAGGGTCCACGAAGACGCGGGCCTGACGGATCAACAGCGAACCTCGGGGTGCGAACCTTGGCTTTCCAGATGCCGGACCGCGGCGGAGGCCCGACCGGGCCACGGATCAGAGTGGGCCGCCCGTCCCGGCGTGTCCGGACGCTGCTCATGACACTGGGCGTCCTCGCCGTCCTCGGCATGGCTTTCACCATGTTCGCGGGCTTCTGGACGGACTGGCTCTGGTACCGGTCGGTGAACTACTCGTCGGTGTTCACGACCACGCTGTGGACGAAGATCGGGCTGTTCTTCGTCTTCGGTCTGCTGATGGCCCTCTCGGTCGGCTTCAACATCTGGCTGGCCCACCGGCTGCGCCCGCCGCTGAGCGCCATGTCGATGGAGCAGCAGAGCCTCGACCGCTACCGCATGGGCATCGCGCCGTACAAGAAGTGGCTGCTGCTGGCGATCACCGCCCTGGTCGGCCTGATCGCCGGTGCCTCCGCCTCCAGCCAGTGGCGCACCTGGCTGATGTGGGTCAACGGCGTGCCCTTCGGTGAGAAGGACCCGCAGTTCCACCTGGACGTCGGCTTCTACGCCTTCGACCTGCCCTGGTACCGGTTCCTGCTCGGCTTCGGCTTCGCCGCCGCGATCCTGTCCGTGATCGCCGCCGCGCTCACCCACTACCTGTACGGCGGGCTGCGCATCACCAGCCCCGGCGCGCGCGCCACGGCCGCGGCCACCGGCCATCTGTCGGTGCTCATCGGCATCTTCGTCGCCCTGAAGGCGGTCGCCTACTGGCTCGACCGGTACGGACTGGCGGTGAAGTCCAGCGACTTCAAGGCGACCGACAACTGGACCGGCCTCAGGTACGTCGACGCCAACGCCTATCTGCCGGCCAAGACGATCCTGTTCTGCATCGCCGTCATCTGCGCCCTGCTGTTCTTCGCCACCCTGTGGCGGCGCACCTGGCAGCTGCCCGTCATCGGCTTCGGCCTGATGGTGCTCTCCGCGATCCTCATCGGCGGCCTGTACCCGGCGATCGTCCAGAAGTTCCAGGTCCAGCCCAACGAGCAGGCCAAGGAAGCGCCGTACGTCGCGAAGAACCTCAAGGCGACGCGCGAGGCGTACGGCATCGACGGCACCAAGGTCACCGAGTACCCGGGCACGAGTACGACCGAGGACAAGACCCAGCTGCGCGACGACGTGGACGCCGCGGCGAGCATCCGGATCCTGGACCCGAACATCGTGTCGCCGACGTTCCAGCAGCTCCAGCAGATCAGGAACTACTACGCGTTCCCGACCAACCTGGACGTCGACCGGTACGCCAAGGACGGCAAGGACCAGGACACGGTCATCGGTCTGCGTGAGATCAACCTCAACGGCATCCCGAAGCGGAACTGGATCAACGACCACTTCCGCTACACCCACGGCTACGGCGTGGTCGCCGCCGAGGGCACCAACGCCGACGACCAGGGCCGTCCGGACTTCACCGAGTCCGACCTGCCGTCCAAGGGCGACCTCGGGACGTACGAGCAGCGGGTCTACTACGGCGAGAAGACCACCATGTACTCGATCGTCGGCGGTCCCCAGAAGGAGATCGACTACTCCGACGACAGCGGTGAGAAGACCTACAGCTACCAGGCCGACAGTGGCGTCAGCCTCTCCAACCCCGTCAACCGGGCCGCGTACGCGGTGGCGTTCGGCGAACCGCAGATCCTGTACTCCGGTGCGATCGGCGACGGTTCGCGGATCCTGTACAACCGCACGCCCAAGGAGCGCGTCGAGGCGGTCGCCCCGTGGCTGACCATCGACGGTGACGCCTACCCGGCGGTCGTGGACGGCCGTATCCAGTGGATCGTCGACGCGTACACGACGACGAACGGCTACCCGTACTCGTCCCGCACGACCCTCGGGGACACGACGGCCGACTCGCTGACCGCCGGCAA
This sequence comes from Streptomyces bicolor, assembly GCF_000719285.1. Classification (GTDB taxonomy): domain Bacteria; phylum Actinomycetota; class Actinomycetes; order Streptomycetales; family Streptomycetaceae; genus Streptomyces; species Streptomyces bicolor. The sequence continues at coordinate 73,306 of NZ_JOFS01000004.1, forward strand.
CAACCAGCGCGCGGTGGTGGCCCAGCAGAACCAGGTCAACTACATCCGCAACTCGGTGAAGGCGACCGTCGACGCCTACACCGGCGAGGTCAAGCTCTTCCAGTGGGACACCCAGGACCCGGTCCTGAAGACCTGGATGAAGGCGTTCCCGGACACGGTGGAGCCGAAGAGCGAGATCTCGAAGTCGCTGATGGCCCATCTGCGCTACCCGCAGGACCTGTTCAAGGTCCAGCGCGAGCTGCTCACCCGCTACCACGTGAAGGACGCCACGACGTTCCTCAGCGGCAGCGAGGTCTGGCAGGTGCCGGATGACCCGACCAACAAGTCGGGCAACGCGGTGCCGCCGTACTACCTGAGCATGAAGATGCCGGACCAGACGGCACAGGCGTTCTCGCTGACGACGACGTTCACGCCGAACGGCCGGGACAACCTCAGTGCCTTCATGGCCGTCGACGCCGAGGCGGGCACCACTGACTACGGCAAGATCAGAATTCTGAAACTGCCGACCAACACCACGGTCAACGGCCCCAGTCAGGTCCAGAGCCAGTTCAACTCCGAGCAGAACATCGCCGAGACCATCAGACTGCTGAGAGGTGGCGACTCGGAGGTTGAGTACGGCAACCTCCTGGCTGTCCCGCTCGACGGCGGACTGCTCTACGTGGAGCCGGTCTACGTCCGCGGTGGCGGACTCAAGTACCCGCTGCTGCGGAAGGTGTTGGTGTCCTACGGCGGCACCACAGCCTTCGAGGACACGCTCGGCGAGGCCCTCAACAAGGTCTTCGGAGCGGAGGGCCCGACCACCGAGCCACCGGACGAGGGCGAAGAGGAAGGCGGTACGACACCTCCGCCGACCTCGACCAACCCGACGGTCCAGGAAGCGCTCGACGACGCCCAGAAGGCCTTCGAGGCCGGCCAGGAAGCCCTGAAGAAGGGTGACTGGGAGGCGTACGGCCGGGCGCAGGAGGACCTTGAGGAGGCGCTGAAGCGGGCCGAGGACGCGCAGGCGCAGGCCGACAAGACCGGTGGCGGCGACGGCGGCGGCAGTGCGAGTCCGAGTGCAAGTCCGAGCCCGACCAGCAGTCCCACCGGCACCTAGGGACGACGGTTGATCAAATAGCCCACCCCGCGTCGTGATACGGTTGCAGAACAACGACGCGGGGTGGAGCAGCTCGGTAGCTCGCTGGGCTCATAACCCAGAGGTCGCAGGTTCAAATCCTGTCCCCGCTACTGAAGTCGACGAGTATTTCGTACGACAGCGAAGGCCCGGATCCTCCAGAGGATCCGGGCCTTCGTGGTGTGCGAACGCATGTGCCGAAGGGCGGGACGGCCACGCCGCCGTGGGGAGTTGGGAGAACTGTGTTTGACTTGTCTCTCTGTGGGCATGTCGACAAAACGCTGAAGTGACCTCACTGGCTGCGGTATACCAGGTGTACCCAGGTTGCAGGTGGTGCGACGATGGACGTTATGGGGGACAAGGCAACTCTGTTGGAGACAGGGCGGTTTGTGCAGCCTGCCGACTTTGTGCAGCCGACGGGCGATTTCGCGCAGCCGCAGAACGATGCCTCGCTGCCGACGGACGGCGCCTCCCTGCCGGTGGGTGATCTCTCGCAGCCGGAGGGCGACTTCGCCCTCGGCCGGCCGACGGACCAGGACGAGACGGGGGAGGCCGTCGAGGAGGCGCGGCAGCGGCTCGCCGCGGAGGCCGGGGACGCCGAGGCGATGAGCGTCCTCGGGGCCATGCTGCTGCGCCGCGGTGACCTCGACGGAGCCGAGCCCCATCTGCGTGCCGCCACCGCCGCCGGGGACCGGGCCGCCGCCAACAACCTGGGAGTCCTGCTGCACCAGCGTGGCTATGCCGACGAGGCCGCAGGATGGTGGCGGATCGCCGCCGTCGCCGGGTCGGCCGCGGCCGCGCACGCGCTGGGACGTCATCACCGTGAGCGGGGCGACGAGCCCGCCGCCGAGTACTGGCTGCGGCAGTCCGCCGAGCAGGGGCACGCGCTGGGCGCGTACGCGCTCGCCGATCTGCTGGAGCACCGCAGCGACGCCCAGGCCGAGCAGTGGATGCGGGCAGCGGCGGAGCGTGGGCACCGGGAGGCCGCGTACCGGCTGGCGCGCGCGCTCGACCGGCAGGCGACGCGGCTGGGCGAGGACGGGGCCGACAACGGTGTCGCCGCGAGTGAGCCGGTGCTGGAAGAGGCCGAGCAGTGGTACCGGCAGGCCGCCGCGCGCGGGCACCGCAGGGCCGCGCTGCACCTCGGGGCGATCCTGGAGAAGCGCGGGGATCTCAAGGGGGCCGGACGCTGGTATCTGACGTCCGCCAAGGACGGGGAGGCGCGGGCCGCCTGTGCGCTCGGGTTCCTGCTCCGGGACGCGGGGGACAGCGAGAGCGCAGCCGTGTGGTGGCTGCGGGCCGCGCAGGACGGCGACGGCAACGCGGCGAACGCGCTGGGCGCGCTGCACGCCGAGCGCGGGGAGAAACAGACCGCCGAGCGCTGGTACCGGGCCGCGATGGACGCCGGTGATGTGAACGGCGCGTACAACCTCGGGCTGCTCTGCGCCGAGCAGGCGCGCACCGCGCAGGCCGAGCAGTGGTACCGGCGCGCGGCGTACGCCGGGCACCGGGAGGCGGCGAACGCGTTGGCGATCCTGCTGCTCCAGGGCGGGGACGCGACCGGTGCCGAGCCGTGGTTCTCCAAGGCGGCGGAGGCGGGGAGCGTCGACGCGGCCTTCAACCTGGGGATCCTCCACGCCGGACGGGGTGAGGAGCGGGCCGCGCTGCGGTGGTACGAGCGGGCGGCTGCGGCCGGGCACACCGAGGCGGCGCTGCAGGTCGGGATCGCTCGGCTGCGGGACGGGGACGAGCCGGCTGCTGAGCGGCATCTGCGGTGTGCGGCCGGGGGTGGCAGTGCGGAGGGGGCGTATCGGCTGGCGACGCTGCTGGATGCCCGGCGGCCGCCGGAGCCCGCGCATGAGCTCGGGGAGCAGGTGCACGAGAAGACCGAGTGCGAGGAGTGGTACGAGCGCGCGGCTTCTCAGGGGCATCGGCGGGCGCAGGTGCGCGTCGGGATGATGGCGGCGGCCCGGGGGGACGTGGTGGAGGCGGCTCGGTGGTACCGGGCGGCCGCTGAGGCCGGGTCGCGCAACGGTGCGTTCAATCTGGGGCTGCTGCTTGCTCGGGAGGGGAGTGAGCCGGAGGCCGCGGTGTGGTGGACGCGGGCGGCTTACGCCGGGCACGGGCGGTCGGCGTTGCGGCTGGCTCTGGTCTACGCGCGTCGTGGGGAGCTGGCCGAGGGCCAGCGGTGGGCCGACCGGGCGGTGACCCTGGGGCCGGGCGAGGTCGCGGAGCGGGCGGCTCGTTTGCGTGACGCGCTGCGGGAAGAGCTTTCGGCGTGAGTCGCCGTGAGGTGGGCAGCGAGCTGGGGTGGTGTTCAGGCTCCTCGTCCTCGGGCGGCGGACGGGCTGGGATACAGGGCAGTGGGGCGCCGTCGACCAGCGATTTGCCTCTGTCCGCGTCGTTGACGTAATGTTGCGTTCACCGACGCGGGGTGGAGCAGCTCGGTAGCTCGCTGGGCTCATAACCCAGAGGTCGCAGGTTCAAATCCTGTCCCCGCTACTGAAGGCCTAGGGCCGGGATCCGTAAAGGGTCCCGGCCCTGGGTGTTTTTCAGGGCTGATGGCCGACCGCTTCCTCGTACAGGGCGCGGTTCACCGTCCGTGACTCCGGGAGAGGGCTGCCCTCGGCCACGCCCTGGGCCTCGTAGGCCGACTGCAGGCGTGTTGTCGTGCCGTCGCGGATTTCCCAGTCCATGCGCAGGGGCGGGGTGGATCTGAGGATGGATTCCTCTGCTTTGAGGAGTTTGGCCAGGTATGTGACGAAGCTCGCATCCTGCTTGTAGTCCGACATGAAGTACGAGTTCAGCGTGCGGATGTAGGCGCGCAGCACAGCCACGCCCGCGTCCACGTCGTCCTGCAACAGGGTGCGGCCGTAGAGCATGCCGCCCAAGGGCTCGCCCGGCGGCTGGCCGCCGAGGAAGGCGTAGCCCCGCTTGCCGTCCACCTTGCGCCAGACCGGGTCGAGGAGCCACGCCGAGTCGACGCCGCCGTTCCGCAGGGCCGTGAGGACGTCGGCCGAGCCCAGTTGCTGGTACTGGATGTCGGCGAGGCCGCCGCCGTGTTTCTCCAGGGCCTTCTCCATGGGGTACGCGATGACCGAGCCCTTGCCGATCATCGTGCCCAGCTTGCGGCCGGCCATGGTGACGTGGTTCGCGGTGTCGCCCTCCTTCAGGCGTACCCACAGGCCGCTCTTCGAGTTCGGGTCGGGAGAGAAGTTGCCCGCGACCCACTTGATGTCGAAGCCGCCCTTGATGCCGTTCATGACCGCCGCCTCCGGGGCCGCCCACAGGGCGTCGATGTCACGCTTGGCCAGCAGGGGGAGCGCGTCCGGCGTGGGCAGCACCTTCAGTGTGACGTCCAGGCTCTCCCTCTTGAACTCGCCCTTGTCGAGCGCGACTTGCAGCGGTGCCACGTACTCGGCGCTCAGCGTTCCCGTCGCGATCGTCAGCTCGCGGGGCTTGGACAGGGGCTGTGGGGGAGGGGCTCCGGGGAGGCAGCGGGCCGGTGTCCGGTTCGGGGAGAGGTCCTTCGGGTCCGTCCAGGACTTCGTGCCGCAGCCCTCGACCGGGCGGATCGTGCGATCGCCCGTGGCCGCCGTGGACGAGGAGTCCGATTCGTACGGCGACGAGCACGCCGCCGACGCCAGCAACGCTCCGGCGGCGAGGACGGCGCCGTATGCGTGTCGGTGGCTCCTCCTGGTCATGACTGGCCCCTTCCCCGGTCCCTCGGTGCCCACGGAGTGAGCAGGCGGCCCGCGAAGCGGATCAGTTCGGAGAAGAGGACTCCCAGGACCGCCACGCAGACGATGCCGACGAACATCACGTCGTTCTGGAACAGCGCGCGCGAGTCGAAGATCAGATGGCCCAGGCCGTTCGTCGCGGCGATCTGCTCCGAGGCGACGATGACCAGGACCGCCACGCCCGCCGCGATGCGCGCGCCCACCAGGACGGCGGGGAGGGACGCCGGAAGCAGGACGTGGCGGAACATCTGCCACCGGGAGGCGCCGAAGACCTGGCCCGCGTCCCGGTGACCGGAGGGGACGGACATGACGGCGGACATGGTGGAGATCCAGACGAAGAAGAAGACCGTCGCCGCGACCAGTGCCACCTGCGGGCCCTCACCCAGGCCGAACATGTTCAGGAAGACGGGCAGCAGGGCCAGTTTCGGTACGACGTACAGCGCGTCCAGGAGGGGTTCGAGAGCCGCTCGTACCAGAGACAGGGAACCCATCAGGAGGCCCAGCGCGTAGCCTGCCGCCGTGCCGGCCGCGTATCCCGCCACCACGCGCTTCAGCGTTGCCCATACGTCCGGCCAGAGGTCGCCGGCCGCCGCCCGGTCCCAGCCGTCGGCGAGGATGGTGGACGGGGCCGGATAGACGCGGTCGTCGATCCAGCTCTGGGCGGCCGCCAGTTGCCACAGCAGAAGGAGGAACAGGGGCACGGCGAGGGCCAGGGACACCTCCAGCGCGCGCCGGCGGCGGTGGGTGCGGGCCGGGTGGAGTTCCCGCGGGCCGGGGCGGCGGACCAGCACCGAGTCGGCGGGCGGCTTCGTGAGCGTCGTCATGCCGGGGCCGCCTCCTTGCGCAGCAGGTCCCACAGTTCCGTTCTCAGGGCGGTGAACTCGGGGGTGGCGCGGATGTCGCCGGTGCGGGGGCGAGGGAAGGGCGGGCGGTGTTCGGCGATGACGCGGCCCGGGCGGGCGGACATGACCAGTACGCGGTCGCCGAGGACGATCGCCTCCTCCAGGCTGTGGGTGATGAAGAGCGTGGTCGTCCGCAGTGACTGGGTGAGGTCCAGGAGCTCGTCCTGCAGGATCGTGCGGAGCTGGGCGTCGAGGGCCGCGAAGGGCTCGTCCATCAGCAGGAGTTCGGGTTCCACGGCCAGGGCGCGGGCGATGGCGACGCGCTGGCGCATGCCGCCGGAGAGAGTGGCGGGGTAGGCGTCCGCGAAGTCCGACAGGCCCATGCGGGCCAGCCAGTCGTCGGCGCGGGCGTTCGCCTCGCGGCGGGGGACGCGCTGGATGTCCAGGCCGAAGCGGACGTTCGCGCGGACGGTCTTCCAGTCGTAGATGCCGTAGTCCTGGAAGATCATGGTGGCCGGGCGCCGACTCGATGTGTGGATCTCCAGCGTGCCGGTGCTCGGGCGGAGCAGACCCGCGGCGATGCGCAGAAGCGTGGATTTGCCGCAGCCGGAGGGGCCGACGAGGCAGACGAACTCGCCCGGGGTGACGGTGAGATCGACGGGTCCGAGGGCATCCACGGTGCGGGGTGGGCGGCCGAAGATGCGGGTCAGCGTGGTGGCGCGGAGTTTGGCCTGCGGGTTTCCCGCGGTGGGCTTCGGGTGCGGATCTCCCACGGTTGCTCCTTGCGGAGTTCGGTACGGAGAAGGGGTGGCCGCACGAAGATATGACGGACCATCAGATTCCGGAAGGTGTACGCAGCACAAAGCCCCGGCACTCACCGGTGCCGGGGCTCAAGGGGTGCGGGCTCAGGCCTTCGCGCAGTTCGGGCAGATGCCGCGATACGTCACCTCGACGTCCGAGACCGTGAAGCCGAAGCGCTCGGAGTCGGGGAGGTCGGACATCGGATTGCCCGTGGGGTGAACGTCCCGGATGGCGCCGCACTGGGCGCAGACCAGGTGGTGGTGGGGCCGGTGGGCGTTCGGGTCGTACCGCTTCGCGCGCTTGTCGGTGGAGACCTCGAGCACCTCGCCGAGGGAGACCAGCTCGCCCAGCGTGTTGTAGACGGTCGCCCGGGAGATCTCGGGCAGCTTGGCGACGGCTCGTGCGTGAACCTCGTCGGCCGTCAGGTGGACGTGATCGCCGGCGAGCACCTCGGCCACGACGCGCCGCTGCGCGGTCATCCGCCATCCGCGTCCGCGCAGCCGTTCCAGAAGGTCACTCATGGAGACCACCTTAACAGCAGGCGGACCAGGTTCCGAATGGATGTGACTTTGGAGCTTGGCTTGACTTGGACAATGTCCAGCATGGGGCTCGAGGCCGACGTGCGCCGGCTGCCGCGGCGGCTTCCGCGACGACTTCCCGTGCCGTGGCGACGGGCCGGGTTCCTCCCGGAGTCCGGCCCGTTTCGCGTGCTAGGCGGGCACGTGCTGTCGTACGGGGGCCCAGCAGCGGATGATGTCGCGGACCGAGACGATGCCCACGGGCTCGTCGTGGTCCAGGACGATCAGATGGCGGAAGCCGCCGTGCGCCATGGCGCGGGCCGCCTCCTCCAGGGTCCATGACGGGGCGGCGAACACGACGTCGTTGGTGGTGTGGTCGTGGGCGTGCTCGAGGTCCGGGTTCTGTCCGAGGCCGACGGAATTGAGGATGTCGCGTTCCGTGAGGATGCCGATACCGCCGGCGTCGGGGTCGTGGACCACGGCCGCGCCGACCCGACGGGCGGACATCAGCGCGGCGGCCTGGCGAAGGGTGTGGGTGGGGCCGATGGTGAGGACCACGGTGCTCATGGCGTCACGTACGAGCATGGATGGAGCCACCTCCTGAAGTGCCCCCGCACCGTTTGTTTCACGACCGGAGCCGGAGGCGCCTATTGAACGGTGCACAAATTCACAAGTGGGGGGACTTTCAGAGTGGCAGGCACAGCGGGGGTCAACAAGGGGGCGCGTGCGCACGGACACGGGCGTGCGCTGTCGCCTCGTGGTTCTCAGTAGCGCTGGTTGAGATACCCCAGGAACTCGTCGTGCAGGATGCCGTTCGAGGCCGCCGCGTTGCCGCTGTGCGGGCCGGGGCGGCCGTCGAGTCCGGTGAAGGTGCCGCCGGCCTCCGTGACGATGATCGCGTTGGCGGCCATGTCCCACAGGGAGAGCTCCGGCTCGGCGCAGAGGTCGACCGAGCCCTCGGCGACCATCATGTACGGCCAGAAGTCGCCGTACGCGCGCGTGCGCCACACCTCGCGCGTGAGGTCGAGGAAGCCGCCCAGTCGCCCCTGATCCTCCCAGCCGCTCAGCGAGGAGTACGCGAACGAGGCGTCCGTCAGCTTCGAGACACCGGAGACGCGCAGGCGGGTCGCGGAGGACAGGCTGCGGCCGGTGAAGGCGCCGTGGCCCTGGGCGGCCCACCAGCGGCGGCCGAGGGCCGGGGCGGACACCACACCCACGACCGGCTGGTAGCCGCCCTCGCTCGCCTCCATCAGGGAGATCAGGGTGGCCCAGACCGGGACGCCGCGTACGTAGTTCTTGGTGCCGTCGATCGGGTCGATCACCCAGCGGCGGGGGCCGGTGCCCTCGATGCCGTACTCCTCGCCGAGGATCGCGTCTCTCGGCCGGGCGCGCTGCAGCTGTCCGCGGATCAGCTCCTCGGCGGCCTTGTCGGCCTCGCTCACCGGGGTCATGTCCGGCTTGGTCTCGACCTTGAGGTCGAGGGCCTTGAAGCGGTCCATGGTGGCGGCGTCGGCAGCGTCCGCGAGGACGTGGGCGAGGCGGAGGTCGTCGAGGTAGTCCGGCATGGGACGAACGCTATCTGGCGGGCTTGGGGTGGGGCTAGCAGGGCTTGGCGTTGTGGGCCGGTTGCGTGTGGCGGTCGGGTGCGGGTGGTGTGTGCCATCGGTGCCGTCGCCTGGTCCGCCAACGACGCTGGCGCGCCGGCACGACTGCCCGCAGGCCGACCGGACGCCCGCGCGCCGCAAGTCGTTGGCGCCCCCACGTGCCCTCGCGAACCCTTGACAGTGCCCCTGTGCGCGTCAAATCTGGGCGCAGAGCCGCTCGTCCCAGGGAGGCGATGATGCCTGCAGCGCGGGAATCCCTGCTGGACGCCGCTTACACGGCGCTGGCGCGCCGGTCGTGGTCCGCCGTGCGGATGGTGGACGTGGCCGCGGCGGCCGGAGTGTCCCGGCAGACGCTGTACAACGAGTTCGGGAGCAAGGAGGGCCTCGCCCGCGCGCTGGTGAGGAGAGAGGCCGACGGCTACCTCGCCGGCGTCGACCGCGCCCTCGCCACCCCGAGCGACGCCCGCGACCGGCTCACCGCCACCGCGGAGTGGACCGCCGGCCTCGCCCGCGACAACGCCCTCGTCCGCGCCATGCTCACCGGCTGCTGGAGCGAGCGCCTGCCGTCGCCCACGCTGTCCGCGGTGCCCTCGTCCTCCGCCGTACCGGCACAGCGGCGGGCCGACGGGCCTCTTCCCTCGCCCGGCGACTTCGTGGCCATCGTCCGCGACCGCGCGGTGGCCGTCCTCTCCGGACCCGGCGTCATCAAGTCCGACACCGCCGACCTCGCCCGCTCCTGCGAACTCGTCGTCAGGCTCGCCCTGTCCTGCGTCGCCGCCCCACCCGGCGAAGGCGGCGTCTCCGACCTCGTACGCACCGCCCTGCACCGGCAGTTGACCGGCTGACCTTCCCGGGAGCATCGCCTCGGCGTGCCGCGCCTCAGTGCGCCGAGCCCGACAGCTGCAACCCGATGATCCCCACGATCACCAGCGTGATCGACACGATCTTCAACGTCGACACGATGTCCCCGAGGAAGATCATCCCGTAGATCGCCGTCCCCGCCGCCCCGATCCCCGTCCACACCGCGTACGCCGGCCCCACGTCCAGCTTCTTCAGTGACAGCGTCAGCAGTCCGAAACTGCCGAGGGCGAAGATGCAGAAGGCGACGGTCGGCCAGAGCCGGGTGAAGCCGTGCGAAAGCTTCAGACAGACGGCGAAGCCGGTTTCGAGCAGCCCCGCCACGATGACCAGCAGCCACGCCATGTGCTGTCCTCCCGTATCCCCACGTTCAGTGACCGCTTCGTCAGGCTTGGGTCCGGCTCGGTGCGATTATGCCCTTACCGGACTCACGGGCAGACAAACAACGCGGAGGTCAGTCGCCTTCCCCGGCTCCTCCTCAGTCGCCTTCCGTGCGCTCCCGGGTGGCCAGCAGTCGCCGTAGCGAGTACAGCCGCGCCGGATCGGCGTGACCCTCCGCAACCCACTCGTCCAGCGCGCAATCCGGCTCGTCATGACTGCACGCACGCGGACAGCCCTCGGTTCCCGGTTCCAGATCCGGGAACGCGTGGATCACCCGGGACGGATCGATATGCGCCAGGCCGAAGGAGCGGACACCGGGTGTGTCGATCACCCAGCCGGCCAGGTCCATCAGCGGCAGCGCCAGCGCGGACGTCGTGGTGTGCCGCCCCCGGCCCGTCACCGCGTTCACATGCCCCGTCGTACGTCGGCGCCCCTCGGGCACCAGCGCGTTCACCAGCGTCGTCTTGCCGACGCCCGAGTGGCCGACGAACGCCGTGACCTTGCCGTCCAGATGCTGCCGCACCCGGTCCGCCGCGCCGCCGTCCTCCAGCTCCTCGCGGCTGGTGACGACGAACGGGATGTCCAAATCCCCGTACAGCTCGAGAAGTTTGTCCGGCGGCGCCAGGTCCGACTTGGTCATGACCAGCAGCGGCTCGAGACCGCCGTCGTACGCCGCCACGAGACAGCGGTCGATCAGCCGCGGCCGCGGCTCGGGGTCGGCGAGGGCGGTGACGATGGCGAGTTGGTCGGCGTTCGCCACGACCACGCGCTCGAACGGATCGTCGTCGTCGGCCGTGCGGCGCAGCAACGAGGTGCGTTCCTCGATGCGCACGATCCGCGCGAGCGTGTCCTTCTTGCCGGACAGGTCGCCGACCAGCGCCACCCGGTCACCGACCACCGCCGCCTTGCGGCCGAGCTCGCGGGCCTTCATCGCCAGCACGACCCGGTCCTCGACGAGGCAGGTCAGCCGCCCCCGGTCGACGGTGAGGACCATGCCCTCGGCGGCGTCCTCGTGCTTGGGCCGGATGTTCGTACGCGGCCGGGTGTTCCGACGGCCGGGGCGGGTGCGGATGTCGTCCTCGTCGGTGTGCTTGCCGTAGCGGCGCATGGCGGTGTCCCTACGCCCCGAGCATCCCGGTCCACAGCTCCGGGAAGTCCGGCAGGGTCTTCGCCGTCGTCGCCACGTTCTCGATCCGTACGCCCTCGACCGCGAGGCCGATGATCGCGCCCGCCGTCGCCATGCGGTGGTCCTCGTAGGTGTGGAAGACGCCGCCGTGCAGTCGGCGCGGGCGGATGTGCAGGCCGTCGGCGGTCTCGGTGACGTCGCCGCCGAGTTCGTTGATCTCCTTGGTCAGCGCGGCCAGCCGGTCGGTCTCGTGCAGACGCAGGTGCGCGACGCCACGCAGCGTGGACGGGGAGTCCGCGAGGGCGGCGACCGCCGCGATGCCCGGGGTGAGTTCGCCGACCTCGCCCAGGTCGACATCGATGCCGTGGATCGCACCCGAACCGGTGAACACGAGCCCGTACTCGGTGAGTTCGCAGGAACCGCCCATCTCGGTGAAGATCTCCCGCAGCCGGTCACCGGGCTGGGTGGTGCGGGCCGGCCAGTCCGGGATGAGCACCTTGCCGCCGGTCACCAGCGCCGCGGCCAGGAACGGCTGGGCGTTGGACAGGTCCGGCTCGATGGTCAGGTCGCGGCCCAGCAGGGCGCCGGGCGTGACCCGCCAGACGTTCGGCTCGCCGCCCGACTCCGGGGTGTCCACCTGGGCACCGACCGAGCGCAGCATGTCGACGGTCATGCGGATGTGCGGCATCGAGGGCAGGGTGGAGCCGATGTGACGGACCTCCACGCCCTGGTTGAAGCGCGGGCCGGACAGCAGCAGCGCCGACACGAACTGGGACGACGACGAGGCGTCGATCTCCACCGGGCCGCCCTCCAGGGCACCCGAGCCGTGGACCGTCAGCGGCAGCGCGCCCCGGCCGTCGTCGTCGATCCGGGCACCGAGGACGCGCAGGGCGTCGATCACGCCGTGCAGGGGGCGCTCGTACGACCTCGAGTCGCCGTCGAAGCGGACGGGGCCGTCGGCCAGCGCCGCGACCGGCGGCAGGAAGCGCATCACGGTGCCGGCGTTGCCGACGTCGACCGTGGCCGACCGCAGCAGGCCCGAGGGCAGCACCCGCCACGCCTCGCCGGTGCCCTCGGGGCCCACGCCCTCCTCGATACCGACGCCCATCGCCCGCAGGGCGCCGGCCATCAGCAGGGTGTCGCGGGAGCGGAGGGGGCGGCGCAGCCAACCCGGTTCCGAGGCGAGGGCCGCGAGGACGAGGGCGCGGTTGGTGACTGACTTGGACCCCGGCACGTGGACCGTCGCGTCGACGGCTCCGCTCGCGTGCGGGGCGGGCCAGAGGGCGGTTTGTGCGGCGGGGTTTTGGGCCATGGGTTCACTTTATAAGGAGCGTGTGATTCGGGTGCGGCGCCGTTGGGGCTGGTCGCGCCCACGTGGCGGAGCCGTAGATCGTCACAGGCCCGCGCCCCTATGACCTGCGCCCTTCGGGGCGCGTCAAACCTCCAACAGCCACCTGCCCCCGCCTATCAGCGAACACAGCGACACCGCGTGGAACAGGAACAGCCACAGGCCCGCTGGTACATGTGTCAGTCGGGAAAGTTGATCCGCGTCCGAGTCGCCCGCCCCGCCCCGCGCCCTCTTCGCCTGCAGCTCGAACGCCGGTCGCACCCCGCCCACGAGCAGGAACCACACCACCACATACGCGAACGCCGCCTGCACCTGTGGGCCCGTCAGCCAGCTGACCAGCACGAACGTGCCGCCCGTCACGAAGACCGTCAGTGCGCCGTACGCGTTCCGGATCATCACCAGCATCGCCACCAGCAGAGCCGTCGCCAGCCACAGCAGCAGCGTGATCCGCCCGGCCCCCAGCAGCGCCGCACCGCCCAGCCCCAGCAGCGGCGGCGCCGTGTAGCCCGCAGCCGCCGTGAGGATCATGCCCAGGCCGTGCGGTTTGCCGCGGCTGACGGTGAGGCCGCTGGTGTCGGAGTGCAGGCGTATGCCGGTCAGGGTGCGGCCGGTGAGCAGCGCGATCAGGCCGTGGCCGCCCTCGTGGGCGATGGTGATGGCGTTGCGCGAGACGCGCCACAGGACGTGCGGGACGACCACGGCGAGGGCGGCGACCAGCGTGGCGATCACCACCCACAGATCCGGGTCGGGCTGGGTGCCGGCGACCTCGTCCCAGAGGGAGGCGAGCGAGGCGGATGCGGTGCTGTCCATGTAAGGCGATGGCTCCCTTTGGTCGAGTCAATAGGGGCCGGCGCGTAGCGCCGTCGTTGAGGGGTGGTGGTCGGGCGACGGGTGGGCCTGGCAGTGTGGCACGCATGTGCGGACGGTATGCAGCGAGTCGTAGGCCCGAGGATCTCGCAGGAATCTTTGAGATCGAGAAGTGGGAGCCCGAGGAGACCCTGGAGCCGGACTACAACGTGGCGCCGACCAAGGAGGTCCACGTCGTCCTCGACCGTCCCTTGAAAGACGCCGACGACCCTCGGCCGGTTCGGCAGCTGCGGAAGCTGAAGTGGGGGCTGGTGCCGAGCTGGTCCAAGACCCCCGAGAGCGCCTTCAAGATGATCAACGCGCGCGCGGAGACCGTGCACGAGAAGCCGTCGTACCGGCGGGCGTTCACCTCCCGGCGCTGTGTCATCCCCGCCGACGGCTACTACGAGTGGGTCACCGGCAAGCAGGAGCTGGACCTGGAGCAGGAGGGCAGGCGGAAACGGCCGCGCAAGCAGCCGTACTTCGTGCTGCCCGCCGACGGGTCGGTGTTCGCGATGGCGGGGCTGTACGAGTTCTGGCGGGACCGGACGCTGCCCGACGAGCATCCGCAGGCCTGGTGGGTGACCTGCTCCGTCATCACCACGGAGGCGGAGACGACCCCGCTGGCCGTGGCGCCCGCGGAGGGCCCGAACTCGCTCGCCGAGATCCATCCGCGGATGCCGCTGATGCTGACACCCGACCGCTGGGACGCCTGGCTCGACCCGTCCCGCACGGATCCGGAGGAGCTGCGTTTGCTGCTCTCCCCGCCGCCCGCCGGCCTGATGCGCGCCTACCCCGTCTCCACCCTGGTCAGCAACGTCCGCAACAACGGCCCGGAGCTGCTGAAGGAGCTGGACGGGCCGGAAGAGGGCACACTCTTCTGACGTGACGACCGAGTCTGACGTGACGACCGAGATCATTGGTACCGATGCGGGCGAGGCCCGCATCACCTGGCACCCGGCGAAGAAGCCCCGGCTCGTGCTGGCGGTGAGCCATGGCGCCGGCGGTGGCATCGAGGCCCGGGACCTGCGGGCACTGGCCTCCACCCTCCCCGCCCACGGCGTGACCGTCGCCCTCGTCGAGCAGCCCTGGCGCGTGGCCGGCAAGAAGGTGGCGCCCGCGCCGAAGACGCTGGACGTCGGCTGGCGGGGCCTGTGGCCCGCCCTCGCCGCGCCCGGACTGCCCGTGATCTCCGGCGGCCGCAGCGCCGGAGCCCGCGTCGCCTGCCGTACGGCCGTCGAGCTGGGCGCCCATGCCGTCCTCGCCCTCAGCTTCCCCCTCCACCCGCCGGGCAAGCCCGAGAAGTCCCGCGCCGACGAGCTGCTCGGGGCCGGGGTGCCCACCCTCGTCGTACAGGGCGGGAACGATCCGTTCGGGAAGCCGGAGGAGTTCCCGGACGGCGACTACGAGCTGATCGAGGTGCCGTACGGCGATCACGGGTTCGCGGTGCCCAAGCGGGCGCCGCTCGGTCAGGACGAGGCAGTGGCGGTCATCACGGACGCGGTGGTCAATTGGACCGGGTCACTCGGGTAATGGTTCGGGAATGTTGCGGCCCCGGCCTCTGTTGTGGCGGACAGCGGTGCTGAACCAGCAGCGCAGACGTCGTAGGAGAGGAAGTCCGCCGCATGGGTTCGACCTTCTGCCCGGCCCGCAGCAGCCGCAGCGACCTGGACTGGACGGTGCTGCACGCGGCCAGGACCACTCCTATTCGAGGGGCGGTCGGTACGGCAGGTCGTCTATCCTCCGATTCAGGTGGGACCGGCTTCGGTCCTGCCCGGAATCTTGAGGAGGTGGGTCCGGTTCCCGGTACCGACGCAGGGACCGACAACGGCCAGGCGGAGCAGCCCGAGGGCCTGGGCACGAGCGCGGCGACGTCCACCGAGACGACCGCCGAGCGCAGCGCGCGCTTCGAGCGGGACGCGCTGGAGTTCCTCGACCAGATGTACTCGGCCGCACTGCGCATGACGCGCAACCCGGCCGACGCCGAGGACCTGGTGCAGGAGACGTACGCCAAGGCGTACGCGTCCTTCCACCAGTTCCGCGAGGGCACCAACCTGAAGGCGTGGCTGTACCGGATCCTCACCAACACCTTCATCAACTCCTACCGCAAGAAGCAGCGTGAGCCGCAGCGTTCGGCGGCGGAAGAGATCGAGGACTGGCAGCTCGCGCGCGCCGAGTCGCACATGTCGACCGGACTGCGCTCCGCGGAGTCGCAGGCGCTCGACCACCTGCCCGACTCGGACGTGAAGGAAGCACTGCAGGCGATCCCCGAGGAGTTCCGCATCGCGGTCTACCTCGCCGACGTAGAGGGCTTTGCGTACAAGGAGATCGCGGACATCATGGGGACACCCATCGGAACGGTGATGTCCCGGCTGCACCGGGGCCGCCGTCAACTGCGCGGCATGCTCGAGGACTACGCCCGTGACCGTGGGCTGGTCCCGGCCGGCGCCGGAGAGTCGAACGAAGCGAAAGGTTCGGGCTCATGAGCTGCGGAGAGCCGCACGAGACGGACTGCAGTGAGGTACTCGATCACCTCTACGAGTTCCTCGATCGTGAGATGCCTGACGCCGACTGCACCAAGTTCGAGCAGCACTTCGAGGAGTGCTCGCCGTGCCTGGAGAAGTACGGTCTTGAGCAGGCCGTGAAGAAGCTGGTCAAGCGGTGCTGCGGCCAGGACGACGTGCCGACCGATCTGCGTGCCAAGGTGCTGGGGCGGCTCGACCTGATCCGCTCCGGCCAGGCCGTGCCCGAGCACGACGTGACCGTCACACCCCAGGAGTCCTGAAGTCCGCTTCCCGGACTCCCCCCACTCTGGACGCCCTGGAACGGGCTGTCGTCACTCGAACGTGCTAATCGGCGGGTGATAAGCCCACAGTTGCCCCTCTTGCCGACCTAGGCTCCGCGTTGAGCTGAACAGGTCATGGTGGGAGGGCGTCCAGATGGAGGCGATACCGGCACGGGCGCGCGTGTACATCGCCTGTGTGGCGCTGTGCGCCCTGGCCTGCCTCCTGCCGCTGCTCACGAACCCCACGCCCTGGCGTGCGGTCGTCCTGCTCGCGGCGCTGTACGCGGCCGGTGAGCAGGTCGCCACCCGTTGGCGGTTCGCGGGACCCTTCTATCCCGTGCTGCTCGCCGCGGCCTTCCTGCTGTCGCCGTCCGCCGCCGCGCTGGTCGCGGTGCCGGGCGCCCTGCTGTCACCGGCCGGGCAACGGCCGGTGTGGACCCGGCGTATCTGGCGGTCCGCCCGGCTCGCCGTGGCCGTCTGGGCGGCGGCCCGGGTGCGCCGGGAGCTGGGCGGGCGGGCTGTCGTCGTGGCGGGTGACTTCCCGTACGAGCTGATGCCGACCGGCGGGGCGGTCCTGGCGTTCTGCCTGGTCCTGACCGTGCTGGACGGCGGCATTCGGGCGCTCGCCGTGGGGGTCCCCCCTGCTGGGGCGGAGTCGAGAGGCTGGGGGAGCGTGCCCGTGCGGCGCGCCTGGCGAGGGCTGTTCCTGCGCTCGCTCGCGCCCCTCGCCGTGCACGGTCTCGCCGGGCTGATGATGGCCGTGCTGTGGCGCAGTCCGTACGGTCCCGTCGCCGCGCTGCTCGTGCTGCTGCCGATGTGCGTGTCGTGGTGGGTGTTCGCCCAGTACCACCGGGAGCGCGCGGCACATCAGGCGACCATCCGGGCGCTCGTCCAGGCCGTCGACATCAAGGACGGCTACACCCGTGGCCACAGTGAGCGGGTCGGGCAGGCCTCGATGATGATCGCGCGCGAGCTCGGCATGGACGACGAGCGCGTCGAGGTGGTGCGGTTCGCCGGGATCCTGCACGACGTGGGGAAGCTCGGGGTGCCCACGCGGCTGCTGCGCAAGGACGGGCCGCTCACGCCCGAGGAGCGGCGGGTGATCGAGCTGCATCCGGAGTACGGCCACGAGATGGTCCGGGGCATCTCCTTCCTCGGCGAGGCCCGCGCCGCCGTACTGCATCACCATGAGCGGCTGGACGGCAGCGGCTACCCCTACGGGCTGACGGGGAAGCAGATCCCGGAGCCGGCGCGCGTGGTGGCGGTCGCGGACGCGTTCGACGCGATGACCTCGACCCGGTCCTACTCGCGGGCCCGGCCCGTGTCCGTCGCTCTGCGCGAGCTGGAGAAGTGCGCGGGCACGCAGTTCGACCCCCGGATGGTCACGGCCCTCTCTCGAGCCGTGGACCAGTACGGATGGCATCCCGCCGTGACCGCCGACGAGCCCTGTACGCCCGGTCCCCGCCCCGCCGTCTCCAGCGCCCCGGGAGCACACCGATGAGCGCCCCGAGGCCACCCCTCCTGCTCAGCCTCGTCCACGCCTGCGCCGCCCTCCTCGCCGCCGGCTGCCTGCTCGACACCCTGCGCAGCGGCCTCGACGCACGCGGCACCGCGATCGCCTTCGGGGCCCTCGTCACCCTCGGCGAGCTCACCCGCCCCCGAGCTCTCGGCTCCGCTCGAGCAGGGGGGACCCCCATGACCGGGGCGGAGGGCCGGGAGGCCGCACCGCTCGGGGCCGCCGCCGCACTGGCGTACGCCCTGCTCGGGGAGATGGGCGGAGAGCCCACCCGGCACGGCGTCTCGCAGGTCGTCGCCGTGGTCCTCGCCGCCTCGCTCCTCGGCAGCGTTCCGCACATCGCGCGCGGGCGCCCCGTGCTCGACCACCTCGCCCGGCGCGTGCTCACCGCCGGTTTCGCCGCCGTCTGCTTCCAACCCCTGTACAACCAGGGCACGTTCCACGGCTGGGGCACCGCCTACGCGCTGCTCCTGCTCGCGATCCTCGCCCTCACCGCGCTGTGCGACGCCCTGCTCACCGCCGCGCTGGCGCACTCCCGGACCCGATGGCCCCTCGGACCGGTGCTGCGGGACGAGCTGCGGGCGACGCTCGGGATCGGGTCGGCCGTCTGCGCGACGGGCGCGGTGATGGCGCTCGCGGTCGCCGTGGTCGGACTGTGGGCGCTGCCCGTCTTCTCGCTCCCGGTGCTGCTCACCCAGATGTCCCTGCGCCGGTACGCCGCGGTGCGGGCCACCTACCGGCAGACCATCGCCTCCCTCGCCCGGGCCACCGAGATCGCCGGGTACACACCGGCCGGACACGCCCGGCGGGTGGCCGCGCTCAGCCGGGAGGTCGGGCGGGATCTGGGCCTGTCCGAGGCCGAACTCACCGTGCTGGAGTACGCGGCCCTGATGCACGACATCGGCCAGCTCAGCCTGGTCGACCCGGTGCCGGCCGGGGCCACCGCCGTGCTGCCCGTCGAGGAACAACGGCGGATCGCGCTGCTCGGCGGGGCCGTCGTACGGCAGACCGGGGTGAATCCGCAGGTCGCGACGGTGGTGGAGCGGCTGGCCGACCCCTGTCCGGAGCAGCCGGTCGCCGCCCGGATCGTGCGGGCCGTGAACGCGTACGAGGAGAAGGCGCGGGATGCCGGTCCGGGCGGGCCGCTGAAGGCGCTGGAGGAACTGCGGCTGGGGACCGCCGGGGACTATGCGCCCGAGGTCGTGGGGTCGCTTGCGCGAGTGCTGTCCAGAGACAGTCTGGGTATGCCTGGGGGTGGGTAACCCATGGGTAATGAGCGCCCTTCCAACCGTACGTGGTTGGATGCGAATGAGAGGGTGTCCGGGGGCAGCACTAGCCAGCCCATCTCCACGGAACTGGCAGGCGGGAATCGTGAGGATCTTCGGCAAGGGACGGCACCGGCCCTCCGCCTCCTGGCGGCAGGCCACCGACCGGGCGTTCACGCTCATCGGCGACGGCCGGTACGAGGACGCGGGCGCGCTGCTGACGCGGGCCGCCGATCTGGAGCCCTGGCTTTCGGAGTCCTGGTTCAACCTCGCCCTGCTGCACAAGTTCCGCCACGACTGGGAGCAGGCCCGCGCGGCCGGGCTGCGTGCCGTGGCGCTGCTCGACCGGGAGACCGGGGCGCCCGACTGGTGGAACGTCGGCATCGCCGCCACCGCCCTGCAGGACTGGCCGCTGGCCCGGCGGGCCTGGCAGGCGTACGGGCTGCGGGTGCCCGGCGGTGCGACCGCGTCCGGCGAGCCGGTCGGCATGGACCTGGGCAGCGCGGCCGTACGGCTGTCCCCCGAGGGGGAGGCCGAGGTCGTGTGGGGGCGGCGCCTTGACCCCGCGCGCATCGAGGTGCTGTCGATCCCGCTGCCGTCGTCCGGGCGGCGCTGGGGCGAGGTCGTGCTGCACGACGGAGTGCCGCACGGCGAGCGGACCACGTCCGCCGGGCACGCCTACCCCGTCTTCGACGAGATCGAGCTGTGGGCGCCGTCGCCGGTGCCGACCTGGGTGGTCCTCCTGGAGGCCGCCACCGAGGCCGACCGGGACGCCCTGGAGCAGCTCGCCGCCGACGCCGGGTTCGCCGCGGAGGACTGGTCGTCGTCCGTGCGGCTGCTGTGCCGGATGTGCTCGGAGTCACGGATGCCGTCCGACGAGGGCGACGGGGAGCACCTGGATCCCCACGATCACAGTGAGCCGGGGCATCCCGGCCCGTTGGGGCATCGGACGGACGGGCAGTTGTGGGTACCGGAGCGGGAGTGTGGCGTTGCGGCGCCGGCTTCGCTCGTACGGGGTCTGCTGGACGGGTGGGTCGCGGACAGCCCGGATTCCAGGGACTGGCGGGATCTCGAAGAGGTCTGCTGACCGTTCGCCGTACCCTGTATCAGCGTCACACCCTTTGGTTTTGGTTTGTGCAGGAAGGCATACGTCGGTCATGGCCCAGCAGGACACCGAGCAGCAGCACGCGGGCGTGCTCCCCGTGGACGACGAGGGTTTCGTCGTCGACACCGAGGACACGGAGGAGCGGGAGAACGCCTGGCGCGAGCGCGGCACGTCGCGGCCGATCACCGTCGTGGGGAACCCGGTGCTCCACAAGGAGTGCAAGGACGTCACCGAGTTCGGCGCCGAGCTGGACCAGCTGGTGGCGGACATGTTCGCCTCGCAGCGCACCGCCGAGGGGGTGGGCCTGGCCGCCAACCAGATCGGCGTCGATCTGAAGGTCTTCGTCTACGACTGCCAGGACGACCAGGGCGTCCGGCACGTCGGAGTGGTCTGCAACCCGAAGCTCGTCGAGCTGCCCGCCGAGCAGCGCCGCCTGGACGACAGCAACGAGGGCTGCCTGTCCGTGCCGACGGCGTACGCGCCGCTGGCCCGCCCCGACTACGCCGAGGTGACCGGGCAGGACGAGAAGGGCAACCCGATCAAGGTGCGTGGCACCGGGTACTTCGCTCGGTGTTTGCAGCACGAGACGGACCACCTCTACGGCTACCTCTACATCGACCGTCTCTCCAAGCGGGAGCGCAAGGACGCGCTCCGGCAGATGGCCGAGAACGAGCCCCGCTACCCCGTCGTCGCGAACGACTGAGGTCCGCTGGAACGCCCCACAAGTCCCATGCGCACGGCGTCTGTTCAGGGTCCCCGCCCCGAGCAGGCGCCGTTCGCATGTCCGTCGCACGTTCGATCCCATACACCCAGGTTGTGATCCGGAACCAGACACATAGGGGGAGATTCTCGGCACGCTGGGGTAGTGAATGAAGCAAATCCGTTCCCAGACCGGTCAGTTGTGGTGCTGAATGGAAGTGCGGGGATACGCAACGGCGCACGCCCGGCACGGCGGGAGGGGCGTGTACAACTGGCGGCTGAGAGGGGTTTGTTCGTGCATGCTTTCTCACACAGCACCACATCGACACCGACGGCGGTACCGGTACCACCATCGCTCTCTCTGCCGGTGATCGAAGCAGCGTTTCCCAGGCAACTCCATCCATATTGGCCCCAGCTCCAGGAGAAGACCCGTACCTGGCTGCTGGAAAAGCGGCTGATGCCGGCCGACAAGGTCGAAGAATATGCCGACGGCCTTTGCTACACCGACCTCATGGCGGGGTACTACATTGGCGCCCCCGACGAGGTGCTCCAGGCGATTGCGGACTACAGCGCGTGGTTCTTCGTCTGGGACGACCGGCACGACCGCGACATCGTCCACTACCGTCCGACCGCCTGGCGGCGGCTGAGGTTCCGGCTGCACGCGGCCCTCGACTCACCCGCGGCGCATCTGCACCACGGGGACCCGCTGGTCGCGGGGTTCGCGGACAGCATGGTGCGGCTGTACTCGTTCCTGCCCCGCACCTGGAACACCCGGTTCGCCCGTCACTTCCACGCGGTGATCGAGGCCTACGACCGGGAATTCCGCAACCGCACCGAAGGAATCATCCCCACCGTCGAGGAATACCTCGCGCTGCGTCGGCTCACCTTCGCGCACTGGATCTGGACCGATCTGCTGGAGCCGAGTGCGGAACTCGAACTGCCGGACGCGGTACGGAAGCATCCGGCATATCGGCGGGCGGCGTTGCTGAGCCAGGAATTCGCCGCCTGGTACAACGACCTCTGCTCGCTTCCCAAGGAAATAGCGGGGGATGAGGTCCATAATCTCGGGCTCAGTCTCATAAAGCATGAGGGGCTGACCCTGGAAGAGGCGGTGACGGAAATCAGGCGACGCGTCGAGACCTGTATTTCCGATTTTCTGGCGGCTGAGCGGGACGCCCTGGAATTCGCCGACTCCCTGTCCGACGGCACGCTGCGCGGAAAAGAACTCAGCGCCGCCGTGCGGTCGTGCGTCTGCAATATGCGCAACTGGTTCAGCTCGGTCTACTGGTTCCACCACGAGTCCGGCCGGTACATGGTCGACAGCTGGGACGACCGGTCCACGCCCCCGTACGTCAACAACGAAGCGGCAGGTGAAAAATGACCGTCGAGTCTGTTCGCCCCGAAACCCACCCCCGCCCCGAAGCCCAACCCCGTGAGGCTTCGGAGCTGCGTGAACCGCCCCTCGCGGGCGGGGGAGTTCCACTTCTCGGCCACGGCTGGAAGCTGGTCCGGGACCCGCTGGCCTTCATGGCCGCGCTCCGCGACCACGGAGATGTCGTACGGCTGAAGCTCGGCCCGAAGACGGTGTACGCCGTCACCACCCCGGAACTCACCGGCGCGCTGGCGCTGAGCACCGACTTCAAGATCGACGGGCCGCTGTGGGAGTCCCTGGAAGGCCTGCTCGGCAAGGAGGGCGTGGCCACCGCGAACGGCCCCCGGCACCGCCGTCAGCGGCGCACCATCCAGCCCGCCTTCCGGCTCGACGCGATCCCGGAGTACGGGCCGATCATGGAGGAGGAGGCGCATGCGCTGACCGAGCGCTGGAAGCCCGGCGAGACCGTCGACTGCACCTCCGAGTCGTTCCGGATAGCCGTGCGCATCGCCGCCCGCTGCCTGCTGCGTGGCGAGTACATGGACGAGCGGGCCGAGCGGCTGTGCAACGCGCTCGCGACCGTCTTCCGGGGCATGTACCGGCGGATGGTGGTCCCCCTCGGTCCGCTGTACAAGCTGCCTCTGCCGCCCAACCGCGAATTCAACCGGGCCCTGGCCGATTTGCATCTCCTGGTCGACGAGATCGTCGCCGAACGCCGGGCATCTGGTCAAAGGCCGGACGATTTGCTGACGGCATTGCTGGAGGCGAAGGACGAGAATGGCGAGCCCATCGGGGAACAGGAGATCCACGATCAGGTCGTCGCGATAGTCACCCCGGGCAGCGAAACCGTGGCGTCCACGATCATGTGGCTGCTGCATGTGCTCGCGGAACATCCGGAACACGCCGACAAGGTCTGCGCGGAGGTCGAATCCGTCACCGGCGGCCGGCCCGTGGCATTTGCGGACGTCCGTAGCCTCCGGCACACGAACAATGTCGTCGTGGAGGCCATGCGTTTGCGGCCCGCCGTATGGATTCTCACGCGCCGGGCGGTGACCGATACGTCACTCGGTGGCTATCGTATTCCGGCCGGGGCGGACATCGTCTACAGCCCCTACGCGATCCAGCGGGACGGGAAGTCGTATGCGCACAGCCTCGAGTTCGACCCGGACCGCTGGCTTCCCGAACGCGTCAAGGACGTACCGAAATACGCCATGAGCCCGTTCAGTGTCGGCAACCGCAAGTGCCCCAGCGACCACTTCTCCATGGCGCAGCTGACCCTGATCACGGCGGCGCTGGCCACCAAGTACCGCTTCGAGCAGGTGTCCGGCTCCAACGACGCGACCCGCGTGGGCATCACACTCCGCCCGCACAGGCTGCTGCTGAGGCCGGTGCCGAGGGACTGAGGCCGTGGGGAGGACTTACGCCGCGTTCGGTCCCTGGAACGTCCTTCGGTACGCGTTCGGGGTCGTCCCCAGGGCCCGTACGAACTGGTGGCGCAGCGCGGCCGCCGTGCCGAACCCCGTTCGACCAGCGATCGCGTCCACCGTCTCGTCCGTCGCCTCCAGCAATTCCTGCGCCAGCAGCACGCGTTGGCGCAGGATCCAGCGGTAGGGAGTAGTGCCCGTCTCCTGCTGGAAGCGGCGGGCGAAGGTGCGCGGGGACATGAGCGCACGCTCGGCGAGCTGCTCGACGGTCACCTCCTCGTCGAGGTGCCGCTCCATCCACGCCAGCACCTCGCCGACCGTGTCGCACTGGGAACGGGGCAGCGGGCGCTCGATGTACTGGGCCTGCCCGCCGTCCCGGTGCGGCGGCACCACCATGCGCCGGGCGATCTTGTTGGCGACCTCGGGCCCCTGCTCCTGCCGCACGATGTGGAGGCAGGCGTCGATACCGGCGGCGGTGCCGGCGCTGGTGATTACCGGGCCTTCGTCGACGTACAGCACATCGGGCTCGACGATCGCCCGAGGGTGCCGTCGGGACAGTTCCCCGGCGTGCCGCCAGTGCACACTGCACCGCCGCCCGTCGAGCAGCCCGGCCGCGCCCAGTACGAAGGCGCCGGAGCAGACGCTGAGCACCCGAGCGCCCCGGTCCACGGCCCTGACCAGGGCGTCCAGCAGCTCGGGTGGATAGTCGCGGGTGATGTATTCGTCCCCCGCCGGCACGGCGATCAGGTCGGCCTCCTCCAGCCGCTCGAGGCCGTGCGGTGTGGAGACGGTGAGCCCGCCGACATGGGTGCCCAGCGCCGGCCCCTCGGCCGAGGCGACGGCGAAATCGTAGGTGGGCAGCCCCTCGTCGCTGCGGTCGAGGCCGAAGACCTCACAGACGACGCCCAGTTCGAAGGGGTGCACACCGTCGAGGAGGACGGCGGCGACGTTTCTCAGCATGCTGCCAGTGTGCCTCGCGGGTGGCAGTAAATCGAGGGTGTGCGGCAGTCCTGCCACTGTTCGTAAGGAGTGTCCGGCGCGACAGTGGTGTCATGACTACGGAACAGACACAGACACTGCTCGCCATGGTCGCCGTTCTCGGTGTGTTCGTCCTCCTGGTCCTCCCGTCAGTGATCGGGATCGTGCACGACCGGCGCATCGACCGTCAGATCAGGGAGGCCCAGGATCGCGACAAGCTCGGCGCTCAGAAGTCCTCGTCCAGGTCGACGGTGCCCTCCACCGCCACCTGGTACGCCGAGGGACGCCGCTCGAAGAAGTTGGTCAGCTCCTGAACACCCTGGAGCTCCATGAAGGAGAAGGGGTTCTCGGAGCCGTACACCGGAGCGAAGCCGAGCCGCGTCAGACGCTGATCGGCGACACACTCCAGGTACTGCCGCATCGAGTCGGTGTTCATGCCCGGGAGGCCGTCACCGCACAGGTCGCGCGCGAACTGCAGCTCGGCCTCGACGGCCTCCCTCAGCATGTCGGTGACCTGCTGCTGGAGCTCGTCGTCGAAGAGCTCCGGCTCCTCCTTGCGGACGGTGTCGACGACGTCGAACGCGAAGGACATGTGCATCGTCTCGTCGCGGAACACCCAGTTGGTGCCGGTGGCCAGACCGTGCAGCAGGCCGCGGCTGCGGAACCAGTAGACGTAGGCGAAGGCACCGTAGAAGAACAGGCCCTCGATGCACGCCGCGAAGCAGATCAGGTTCAGCAGGAAACGACGGCGGTCCGCCTTGGTCTCCAGGCGCTCCAGCTTCTCGACCTCGTTGATCCACTTGAAGCAGAACTCGGCCTTCTCGCGGATGGACGGGATGTTCTCGACGGCGTCGAAGGCGGCCGCCCTGTCCTCCGGGTCGGGCAGATAGGTGTCGAGCAGCGTCAGGTAGAACTGGACGTGGACAGCCTCCTCGAAGAGCTGCCGGCTCAGGTACAGGCGGGCCTCGGGGGAGTTGATGTGCTTGTAGAGGGTCAGCACCAGGTTGTTCGCGACGATCGAGTCGCCCGTCGCGAAGAACGCGACCAGGCGGCCGATGAGGTGCTGTTCGGCGGGCGTGAGCTTGGCGAGGTCGGCCACGTCCGAGTGCAGGTCGACCTCCTCCACGGTCCAGGTGTTCTTGATGGCGTCCCGGTAGCGCTCGTAGAAGTCGGGATAGCGCATGGGGCGCAGGGTCAACTCGAAGCCCGGGTCGAGGAGATTCTGGTTACGGGTGGTCATTACTGGCAGGCCTCGCAGGACTCGGGGTTTTCCAGGGAGCAGGCGACGGCGTCTTCGGGGGCCGGCTGCTGAAGGGGGATGGTGGCTTGGGTCTGCGCCTGGGCGGCGCGGGCGATGCGGGTCGCCGGGCGCGAGCGCAGGTAGTACGTCGTCTTCAGGCCCGACTTCCAGGCGTACGCGTACATCGAGGAGAGCTTGCCGATGGTCGGCGTCTCCATGAAGAGGTTCAGGGACTGCGACTGGTCGAGGAACGGGGTCCGCGCCGCCGCCATGTCGATCAGGCCGCGCTGCGGGATCTCCCACGCCGTGCGGTACAGGGCCCGTACGTCCGCCGGGATCCAGGCGAAGTCCTGCACCGAGCCGCCCGAGTCGCGCAGCGCCTCCCGGGTGCGGGCATCCCAGACGCCGAGCGCCTTCAGCTCGTCGACCAGGTACGAGTTGACCTGGAGGAACTCGCCGGAGAGCGTCTCGCGCTTGAACAGGTTGGAGACCTGCGGCTCGATGCACTCGTAGACACCGGCGATGGACGCGATGGTGGCGGTCGGGGCGATGGCGAGCAGCAGGGAGTTGCGCAGGCCGGTGGTGGCGATACGGCGGCGCAGGGCGGCCCAGCGCTCGGGCCAGGTCAGCTCGACGCCGTAGTGGTCGGGGTGCAGCACACCCCGGGCCGTACGGGTCTTCTCCCAGGCCGGCAGCGGGCCGTTGCGCTCCGCCAGGTCGGTGGACGCCTCGTACGCGGCGAGCATGATGCGCTCGGCGATACGCGTGGAGAGGGCCTTGGCCTGCGGCGAGTCGAAGGGCAGGCGCAGCTTGAAGAAGACGTCCTGCAGGCCCATCGCGCCGAGGCCCACCGGGCGCCACTTGGCGTTGGACCGGCCCGCCTGCTCGGTCGGGTAGAAGTTGATGTCGACGACGCGGTCCAGGAAGGTGACGGCGGTGCGCACGGTGGCGTCCAGCCGCTCCCAGTCGATGTCGCCGATCGCCGTGTCGACAAAGGCACCCAGGTTGACCGAGCCCAGGTTGCAGACCGCCGTCTCCCCGTCGTCGGTGACCTCCAGGATCTCCGTGCAGAGGTTGGAGGAGTGGACGACATGGCCCGGCAGGGCGGTCTGGTTGGCGGTGCGGTTGGCGGCGTCCTTGAAGGTCATCCAGCCGTTGCCGGTCTGCGCGAGGGTGCGCATCATGCGGCCGTACAGATCACGGGCCGGGATGGTCTTGCGCGCGAGGCCCTTTTCCTCGGCCTTGCGGTAGGCCGCGTCGAACTCCCCGCCCCACAGGTCGACCAGTTCCGGAACGTCGGCGGGAGAGAACAGCGACCACAGCTCGTCGGCGTTGACCCGGCGCATGAACTCGTCCGGGACCCAGTGCGCGAGGTTCAGGTTGTGCGTACGGCGGGCGTCCTCACCGGTGTTGTCGCGCAGCTCCAGGAACTCCTCGATGTCGGAGTGCCAGGTCTCCAGGTAGACCGCGGCGGCACCCTTGCGCCGGCCGCCCTGGTTCACGGCGGCGACGGAGGCGTCGAGGGTCTTCAGGAACGGGACGATGCCGTTGGAGTGCCCGTTGGTGCCGCGGATCAGTGAACCCCGGGAGCGGATGCGGGAGTACGACAGACCGATGCCGCCGGCGTGCTTCGAGAGGCGGGCGACCTGGTGGTAGCGGTCGTAGATGGAGTCCAGCTCGTCCTTGGGGGAGTCCAGGAGGTAGCAGGACGACATCTGGGGGTGCCGGGTGCCGGAGTTGAACAGCGTGGGGGAGGAGGGGAGGTAGTCGAGGCGGCTCATGAGCCCGTAGAGCGCGGCGACTTCGTCGGCGGAGCGGACGCTGTCGTCCTCGGCGAGACCGGCGGCGACGCGCAGCATGAAGTGCTGGGGCGTCTCGATGACCTTGCGGGTGATGGGGTGCCGGAGCAGATAACGGCTGTGCAGGGTGCGCAGGCCGAAGTAGCCGAAGCGGTCGTCGGCGTGTGTGTCGATCAGCGCGTCGAGCCGCTCGGCGTGCAGCCGCACGAACGCGGCGGTACGGTCCGCGATGAGCCCCTCGCGATGCCCCACGGCGACGGACTCCGTGAAGGACGTCACCCCCTGTGAGGCGGCCTCGTCCCGGATGGCCAGGGTCAGCAGGCGGGCGGCCAGCCTGGAGTAGGCGGGGTCCTCGGAGATGAGCCCGGCGGCCGCCTCCGTGGCCAGCTCGCGCAGCTCCACGATCATCTTGGCGGAGGCCTCACGCGAGGACCGGCCGCGCAGCGCGGCGGCGGCCACCCGGCCGGGGTCGGCGTCGGGGAGGTCGGCGGTCAGCTCGGTCAGGGTCCGCAGCAGTGCGGCACCGGGACCGTCATGCTCGTTCTCGGCTGCTGAGACCGGATCGGCTGGCGCGATGGTCACGTGGGGGCTCTCCCTCGCTCGGCACGGGGGCCTTGCGGAGGGCAGGGGGCAGCACACGAGCGCACGCGGCGTCGCGTCCACCGGCCCATTCCACGAGGCCCGGACGTCAGTGCGCACCGGCC
This sequence comes from Streptomyces bicolor, assembly GCF_000719285.1. Lineage (GTDB taxonomy): Bacteria > Actinomycetota > Actinomycetes > Streptomycetales > Streptomycetaceae > Streptomyces > Streptomyces bicolor. The sequence goes on from NZ_JOFS01000004.1 coordinate 101,371, forward strand.
GGGTGGCCGGGCGCGCTGTCGGCAGGTCCTCGGACTGACTCCTGTGCAGGGCGGTTCAGGGAACAGACATGCACAAGTACACCGTTGCGGGACAGTTCCGGATTCGCACCGGATTCCCCTGCGGCGACAGCGAGGATGAGCATACATCTTGTGCTCACCCGCCACGCCACCCCCAGATGTTGTGTCGTGGTGGTTTCAGAGCGTCAACTCGTAGGTGAGGAGAGTGATGTCGTCGAGGTGCGGGATCGGATTCCAGTCCCGATCCGGTGTGCGAACGAAGCCCAGACGTTCGTAGATGCGGTGGGCGCCGTGCATGGTGCGCTGGGTCGACAGAACGATGCGTACACAGCCTTCCGTGGACCGTGCGCGGTCGATGCAGGCGCGGACGAGGGCCTCGCCGGCGCCCCGGCCGCGTGCCTCCCGCGAGACCGCCAGCATGCGGATCTCCGCCTCGCCGGGGCCGGCTATGTCGGCCATGGGGCCGCCGGACGGGACGAAGGTGACGCCGCCGACGACGCGGCCGTTCTGTACGGCGACCAGTACCTCGGCGGCGGCCGCGCGCTTGGCCACGTCCTTGAGTTCGCCGAGGTACTCGTCGCTCTCACCGAAGTCGAGGAGGCCGTCGTGGAGGTAGGCCCGGGCGGTGATCTCGCCGAGGGTGTCGTATTCGCCGGGTTCCACATGCCGGATCACGAGGTCCATGGGCCCGAGTCTGCCGGACCGGCATGACCGCGGCCTGGGGTTTTCGCCGGGTTGCGGGGCGTTCCCGGAGTGCTTTCCATGGAGGTAGACGCCGGTGCCCGCGGTCCCTTCGTTTCGAGAGCCTTCTCGGAAGGAGACGCAACGATGACCAGGGTCGTCCGGCACCCGCCCGGCAAGGAGCGGCCGCGCAGCGCGCCGATGGCGACGCTGGCACCGAGACGGGCGGGCAGCTGGTTCAGACGCGGGTTCGTCGGCCACTGGCACACCCTGACGATCCGACTGGAGGCCCGCCGCGGCGCGACCCGCTCCAAGAAATGGCGCCGTTGGATCTCCTACACCAACGTCACCCGGACCATCTGGGTGGTGGCCGCGCTCGCGTTGGCCGCCTGGGCCGTGCAGGGCCTGTACATCGTGATCACGAGCAGCACGACCGGCTTCGAACAGTGGCGGCAGGACGCCGCGGGATTCGACGTCGTGATGCGCTTCGTCGGCCCGGTGCTCACCGCGTCGATCGCCGCCACGCTCTTCCTGTTCTGGTGGTACCGCTGGACCAAGCGGCGTTACCTCGCCAAGGCACGGGACGACCCCCGCCGACTGGTGCTCACCGCCGGACCGGACACCGCCGAGATCGTGGGCCGGGAGGAGATCGCCCAGGTCATCGCCGAACGGTTGCGGGAGCGCGACACCCGCCGGCCCTATCTGCTGGTCGGCGGCATCGGTGTGGGCAAGACCGCCGTCCTGGTACGGCTCACCGAACTGCTGGCCGAGCAGAACGCCGTGCCCGTGCCGATCCGGCTGCGGGACGCGACCGGCGACCTGAACTTCGAACGCATGGCCAGACAGCGTTTCGCCGACGAGGCCCCCCGGGGCATCCTCGCCCGCAGCAAGACCGACCGGGTCTGGCAGCAACTGCTCGCCGACGACAAGCCGGTCGTCATCGCCGACGGGCTGGAAGAGGCTCTCCTCGGCGACGGCCTCCAGCAGAACCGGGACAACATCATCCGGCGGGCCATCGAGCGCGCCCACGCGGAGAAGCTGCCCCTCGTCATCGCCTCCCGGCCGCACAGCCCGCTGGAGAGCACCTGTGCCGCGATCGTGGAGCTGGAACCGCTGAGCGAGGAGGAGGCCCTGCGCTTCGTCGAGGCGCACGTCCCGGAGACGGACGAGCGACGCGTGGACTGGATCGTGGAGACGGCGGAGGTGACCGAGTCGCCCGTCTATCTGCAGATCGCCCGTGAACTGCACTGCCACGGAGCCCTGGAACACGACCGGCCGGACAACGATCCGCAGCAGATGAACACCCGCAGCCGGGACCGCGGCACACTGCGCCTCTGGCTGCTTCAGACGTGGGACGAAGCGCTGTGCGAGGGCCGGCTGCGCGAGGGTGTCGCGCTGTCTCCGCAGGCACGCCGCGACACCCTCGAAGTGGTCTCCGCCCTGGCCTGCGTCGGACTGCTCCAGGACAACCTGGAGGTCGGCTTCGGGGAGCTGCTCGACACGGATGTCCACCCCGGTCCGGCGCGGCGTGCGCAGGCCCGGGCCGGGCATCTGTTCACCAGCCGGCGGGGCTTCGACCGGTACGGCAGACGTGGGAACGACTTCTCCGAATGGCACCGGCAACAGATCTGGAATGTGCTCCGCGAGCGGCTCGGCGGTGAGGAGAGGAGGCGGCTGCACGGCGGGAACGTGGACCAGTGCCGGGCCGCCCTCGCCCGCTTCGCGAGCAACGCGGACAAGCTCGCGCTGGTGGAGGGATTCGAGCGGAGGGTCCGCTTCCCGCACAGCATCATCCAGGCCTACTTCGGCTACCGCGTTCTGAGCCACCTGGGCGAGCGGGCCGCCGGAGAGCTCGTCGAGCAGGCGCTGCAGCCGCCCGGCCCCAGCCGCGAACTGCTCATCGCCCTGGTGCTGTTGTCCCGTCGGCGGGCGGCGGAGCGCAGGGCACGCGGGGGCGGTGTCCGCGACGAGGTGAAGAGGGAGATCGAGGAGCGGGTGCGTCAGTCACCGGTGCGCGGGCACACCCTGGCCCACCGGCTCTGCAAGGCCGCGAACCGCCGCACGGGCGATTCGAAGGCACTCGATCTCTACGCGGCCGCCGTGGAGATCGAGAGCGTGGAGGACGACCCGAGACTGCTGGGCGCCATCCTGGACAGGGTGCGGGAGAGCTGGGCCGGCTTCAGGGGAGACCGGCGCTCTGTGGAGGACGCGAAGCTGAGGCTGCTCAAGCAGATCGGGGCCGCGCTGCGGAGCGTCTCGGACAGGATCGACACCACCCCGCTGTACGAGCACCTCTTCGAGATCGGCGTCGAGGACTCCTCCTACTCCATACGCCTGGCCGCGGCCCAGGAGTTCGGTACCGGCGGCAACCCGGCGTTCGCCGTGATCCGCGGGCGGGTCGGGGTGAACACCGACCCCGTGCAGGAGTACGCCGACAGGCTCGGCGAGCTGAAGGCCTGGAAGCGGAAGGAGTACGAGAAATGGACCGAGCGCATGGGCCGGGCGAGGGCCGTCGGCGTGCGCTCGCGGGCCGCGTCCGACCGCATCGGCCGACTGCAGCAGTACCGGCGGAAGATCAACCGGGACTACCGGCACAAACGGGTCGCTCTCTTCCGGGAGTTCGTGATGCGGGCCTGGATGATCCCCATGCTGCTGGGCTCCGTCGACGAGGCCCACCGCGACGAGGCCCGGGAGCGCCTCACCCGCTGGCTGCGCCACCTGGACCCGAAAGCCACCGGCGGCGTCCCCGACCTGCCGCTCGCCCTCGAGGCCGCGCTGGCCCAGGGCTTCAAGTACGCGGCCAACCGGCGCAAACGGCACCCGCACGCCTACCCGGGCGGCCGAGCCGACCTGATCCGCCAGGCCGAGACCGTGCTGCAGCAGTCCCGCTGCTGGTATGCGCAGCTCATCCTGCTGCAGGCGCTGTGCCTGTGGGAACTCCCGGACAGCGTGGGCGTCCATGACCAGGAAGGGCACGCGGCGGGCAGGAACAACCGCGACGGCGCGCGCGAGCAGTCCCGGAGGATGGGCGGGACGACCGCCATACAGACGGTGCAGCGCTGGCTCTCGATGGCCGGCACGGTGAACAGCGCACCCGGCCGTTCCGGGCTGAACGGCGACTCGCCCCGGCGTCCCCTGCACCCGTTCGTCGCCGAGGCGGGCGACCTGGTGGCCCTCGCGCTGGAGACCGGGCAGCCCGAACGCTTCCTCTGGATCGACGAGAAGGGCGTGGCCGACAACGTCGGTGCGCGCACCGGCAATCCCGAGGGTTACCGCAAGCACAACCTGTGGATCCCGCCCTCGGTCGGCTGGAGCACCCTCGACGCCCGCGCCCAGCGCCTCGTCGCCGACGTCCTGGTGATGCTGAACCTCATCGAACGGGACGGGCACCCGGACGAGGTCGAGGAGCGGATGGCCCGCGTAGAGCAGCCGGGGATGCCGCTCCCGCCGTGCATCCGCAGCGACCGCGGCCCGCTCCGCCCCGAACTGCGGGCCGGCGTCTCGGACCCGCCCACACCGGGCGCCACCTGTCTGCCCGACTGCACGTTCCAGCTCTGCCCGTATCCGCCCCGGGGGTGCGTACCGCGGGGCGAGATCCGCGAGCCGTTCTGCCGCCAGCAGCAGGCTCTGCTGCCCGGACGCGTGCGCCGCCACCTTCCCAGGGTGCTGCGCCGCAAGACACCGCACTGGGTCAGCATGCGCGTCCGGGAACTCGACGGCTTCTGGCACGAGATGGCCGGGCGCACGCGCAGCTAGTGCGGTACGCCCGGCCTTCGAGCGGATGAGCCGGCGGATGAACTAGTGGGTCGCCGCCGGTAGTTCCGTCTTCACTCCCGGATCGCCCGCGTCCGCCGTGTAGTCCTCCGGCCTCGTCTCGTCGACGCCCTCCGGAGCCTTCGCCGCCTTCAGGACGAAGGTCAGGACGACCGTGACCACGACGTTCAGGACGAACGCCGTCAGGCCGATGTAGCCGATCTCGCCGATGCCGGGGATCTCCGCCGACGAGCCGCCGAAGTGCTTCTGCGCCGGAGTGGAGACGTTGTACGCCGCGATCGTGCCGTAGATCATGCCGACCGCCCAGCCGGCGAGCAGCGCCCAGCGGTGGAACCAGCGGGTGAACAGGCCGCCGACCAGAGCCGGGAAGGTCTGCAGGATCCAGATGCCGCCCAGCAGCTGGAAGTTGATCGCGACCGTCTTGTCCATGGTCAGGACGAAGACCAGCGCGCCGACCTTCACCAGGAGCGAGACCAGCTTGGAGACCTGCGTCTCCTGCTTGGCTGTCGCGTCCGGCTTGATGAAGTCCTTGTAGATGTTGCGGGTGAAGAGGTTCGCGGCCGCGATGGACATGATGGCCGCGGGGACGAGGGCACCGATGCCGATCGCCGCGAAGGCGACGCCCGCGAACCAGCTGGGGAACATGTCCTCGAAGAGCTGCGGGATCGCCAACTGCGGGTTGTCGACGGTGACCGCCGCCGCGATCGCCATGAAGCCCAGCAGGGCGAGCAAGCCGAGCATCAGCGAGTACAGCGGCAGGATCGTCGTGTTGCGGCGGATCACCTCACGGCTGCGCGAGGACAGCGTCGCCGTGATCGAGTGCGGGTACATGAACAGCGCCAGCGCCGAGCCGAACGCCAAGGTGGCGTACGTCCACTGGCCCGCCGCGGGCGGGATCAGCCCTCCCGTACCGGCATCCGTGTACTTCTTGTCCGCCGCGGCGAAGATCTCGTCGAACCCGCCCAGCTTGATCGGGATGTAGATGATCGCCACCGCGATGACGATGTAGATCAGCGTGTCCTTCACGAACGCGATCAGCGCCGGGGCGCGCAGGCCCGAGGAGTAGGTGTACGCCGCCAGCACGCCGAAGGCGATCAGCAGTGGCAGGTCCTTGATGAACCAGTTCGTGTTCTCGCCGCCGCCGACGCCCATCACGTCCAGCACGGCCTGGATGCCGACGAGCTGCAGCGCGATGTACGGCATCGTCGCCAGGATGCCGGTGAGGGCGACCGCCAGCGACAGGCCCTTCGAGCCGAACCGGCCGCGCACGAAGTCCGAGGTCGTCACATAGCCGTGCTTGTGCGACACCGACCACAGGCGGGGCAGGAACGTGAAGATCAGCGGGTAGACGAGGATCGTGTACGGCACCGCGAAGAAGCCGGCCGCGCCCGCCGCGTAGATCGCCGCGGGTACGGCGACGAAGGTGTACGCCGTGTACAGGTCGCCGCCGAGCAGGAACCAGGTGACCCAGGTGCCGAACGACCGGCCGCCCAGGCCCCATTCGTCGAGGCTGTGCTCGTTCTCGGCCTTGCGCCAGCGCGCGGCCAGGAAGCCCATGACCGTGACGAGCAGGAAGAAGAAGATGAAGACGGCGAGTGCCACGCCGTTCACGCCGTCGTTCACTCCGACGCACCGCCCTTCCGTGCGGCGCGGGCGCGCTGGTCACGCTGCCACAGCTTGTACGCGACCATCGTCAGCAGCGTGGAGACCAGGACCCACAGCATTTGGTACCAGTAGAAGAACGGGATGCCGGCCAACTCCGGATCGGTCTTGGCGTACGACCCGACCCACAGCATCGCCACGAAGGGCGCGCCGAGGCAGAGCGCGATGACGACCCGCACGGGTGTCACCACCGGCCCTCTGTTCACCTCTGAGGCATCTGACATCTGACGGCTCCGTCCCCTCACTGATCACCTGAGAAACGCGCAGGCAATGTAGGTGACGGTGCAACGACAGCGGAAGCCCCTGTCCGCATATCGGATGTGGAGGGTTGGTGTGCACGGCAGCGATGCGTGTCGCATGCGCTCAGCAGCAGCGGAACCCCTGACGCGGATCCGCCTCCTGACGGTCTGTGCGCATCCGCTCGAAGTCGCGCCGGGAGGGCACGCTCGCGTCCGGGTGGTCGCGGCGTACATGCGCGACATAGCGGTCGTACGCCGACTCGTCGGTCAGCTCACGCACGTACCAGCGCAGGCTACTGAGCACCCGCCGAAGACCGACTGCCCGCCGAAGCGACCGCACGGCGTTCCTCCTCCTTCTCCTCCTTGGTCGGGAACAGCCCTGCCGGAGCGGTGATCCTCGACTCGACGTACGGCGCCTCGCTGAGCGTGGACAGGGCCGGACGGCGCACATGCCTGACGCAGACGCGGGTCGCGTCGACGATCACGACGACGATCAGGAGTGCGAGCACCGCGGAGAGGACGCCGTCCACCGTGGAGTTGGTGACCACGGTGTGCATGTCGTCCATGGTCTTGGCGGGCGGCAGGACCTCGCCGCGGTCGATGGCGTCCTGGAAGACCTGACGCTGCTTGAAGAAGCCGACCTTGGGGTCGCTGGAGAACACCTTCTGCCAGCTGGCGGTGAGCGTCACCGTGGCGTCCCAGGCGAGCGGAACCCCGGTGATCCAGGCCCACTTGAGGCGTCCCGACTTCACCAGCAGGGTCGTGCAGACGGCGAGGGCGACGGCCGCGAGCAACTGGTTCGAGATGCCGAAGATCGGGAAGAGCTGGTTGATGCCGCCGAGGGGCTCGTGGACGCCCACCCACAGGAAGTAGCCCCACAGGCCGCACACGATCGCGCTGGTGATGACCAGGCCGGGCTTCCAGCTGACGTTCCTGAAGGGCCGGTGGACGTTGCCCAGCATGTCCTGGAGCATGAACCGGCCCACGCGCGTGCCGGCGTCCAGCGCGGTCAGGATGAACAGCGCCTCGAACATGATCGCGAAGTGGTACCAGAAGGCGCGCAGGCCGTCGCCGGTGACCTGGGAGAAGATCTCCGAGACGCCGATCGCGAGGGTGGGCGCACCGCCGGTACGCGAGAGCAGGGACGCCTCCTCGACGTTCTCCGCGGCCCGCGCCAGCGCCTCGGGGGTGATCTGATAGCCCCAACTCCCCACGACCTGCGAGGCGTTCTGCACCGTGTCCCCGATGACCCCGGCGGGCGCGTTCATCGCGAAGTACAGGCCGGGGTCGATGATGCTCGCCGCCACCAGCGCCATCACGGCGACCGACGACTCCATCAGCATGGAGCCGTAGCCGATCATCCGGACCTGCGTCTCCTTCTGGATCATCTTCGGCGTCGTACCGGACGAGATGAGCGAGTGGAAGCCGGACAGCGCGCCGCAGGCGATGGTGATAAAGACGAAGGGGAAGAGCGAGCCCGCGAAGACCGGGCCGTCGCCGCGTGAGGCGAAGTCCGTCACCGCGTCCATCTTCAGCGTCGGCAGGGCGACGACCACGCCGAGGGCGAGCAGGAAGATCGTGCCGATCTTCATGAAGGTGGACAGGTAGTCGCGCGGCGCCAGCAGCATCCACACCGGCAGGATCGAGGCGATGAAGCCGTACGCCACCATCCAGACGACCAGTGACGAGGGCGCGAGGGTGAAGGTGTCGGCCCATGACGACTCGGCGACCCAGCGGCCCGCGACCAGGGCGAACAGCAGCAGGGCGATGCCGATCAGCGAGACCTCGGCGACCCGGCCGGGGCGCAGGACCCGCAGGTAGAAGCCCATCAGCAGGGCGATCGGGATGGTCATCGCGATGGAGAACGTGCCCCACGGGGACTGCGCGAGGGCGTTGACGATCACCAGGGCCAGCACGCCGAGCAGGATGATCATGATGGCGAAGGTGGCGATCAGTGCGGCCGCGCCGCCGAACGGGCCGATCTCCTCGCGTGCCATCTGGCCGAGCGAGCGTCCGTCCCGGCGGGTGGAGAAGAACAGCACCACCATGTCCTGGACCGCGCCCGCGAAGATGACGCCGGCGATGATCCAGATCGTGCCGGGCAGATAGCCCATCTGCGCGGCCAGCACGGGCCCCACCAGTGGTCCGGCGCCCGCGATGGCGGCGAAGTGGTGGCCGAGGAGGACGCGGCGGTCGGTGGGGTGGAAGTCGATGCCGTTGTTGAGGCGTTCGGCCGGGGTGGCTCTGGTCTTGTCGACTTTCAGGACCTTGTACGCGATGAACTTGGCGTAGAAGCGGTAGGCGATCGCGTACGAGCCGAGGGCGGCGGCGACCATCCAGGCGGCGGAGACCTCCTCGCCGCGGGAGAGCGCCAGTACGGTCCACCCTGCCGCACCGACGAGTGCGACGAGGCTCCAGACGACGATGGTTCGGACGTTCGCGGTACGCACCGGGTTGTCCTCCCGTCCATGCGGCGACGGGAGGACCGTAGAGCAGGAGCGGCAGTTGCGCTACACCGCGTGCAGTATGCGAAGGGGCCTAATCCTGGGGACGCTTGAGGCGCGCCACGAACTTGTAGCGATCCCCCCGGTACACCGACCGCACCCACTCCACCGGCTGCCCCTCCCGGTCCAGCGAGTGCCGGGACAGCATCAGCATCGGCAGGCCCACGTCGGTGCCGAGCAGGCCGGCCTCTCGCGGGGTGGCCAGGGAGGTCTCGATGGTCTCCTCGGCCTCGGCGAGATGGACGTCGTAGACCTCGGCGAGGGCGGTGTAGAGGGAGGTGTACTTGACGAGGGACCTGCGCAGGGCCGGGAAGCGCTTCGCGCTGAGGTGGGTCGTCTCGATGGCCATCGGCTCGCCGTTGGCCATGCGCAGCCGCTCGATGCGCAGCACCCGGCCGCCGGCCGTGATGTCGAGCAGGTCGGCGAGGCGGTCGTCGGCGGTGATGTAGCCGATGTCGAGGAGCTGCGAGGTCGGCTCCAGGCCCTGGGCTCGCATGTCCTCGGTGTACGAGGTGAGTTGCAGCGCCTGCGAGACCTTCGGCTTGGCGACGAACGTGCCCTTGCCCTGGATGCGCTCCAGGCGCCCCTCGACGACGAGTTCCTGCAGGGCCTGGCGGACGGTCGTGCGGGAGGTGTCGAACTCGGCGGCCAGCGTGCGCTCGGGCGGGACCGGGGTGCCCGGGGCCTGGGTCTCCGTCATGTCGAGGAGGTGCTTCTTCAGGCGGTAGTACTTGGGCACGCGGGCGGTACGGACAGTGGCGCCGTTCTCGTTCTCCGCACTGCTGACGTCGGTGCTCATGCTCCGCCTTCCCGGCCCCGGATGGGACTCACATCGTGATCCCTTCTATATACCGGTGGCGCTTCGCTTGGTCTAGTCCACAGCACTGAGTGGTCTAGCCGACGAGATTACTCCGGTGCCGCTGTTTTCGCTGGCTTCTTACTTAAAGGTTCTTGCATATGTAGGTCGCATAACGGCTGGTCAGAGCCCATACGACCCCCCTTGACAGGCGTTTTGGTCTGGTCCAAGCTCCCCGTACTGGTCTACACCATTGGTCCAGGTCCCGGCCCAACGCTCGTGCGGGGAGGCAGGGGGTGTGGCATCCCTGAGGAGGGTGGCGTGAAGCGCAAGCTGATATCCGCGATCGGTGTCGCGGGCATGATGATCTCCCTGGCGGCATGCGGGGGCGACAACGGGGACGGCGGGGACAAGGCAGGCGCCGACGGCTACGCGGGCGAGACGCTCACGGTGTGGGTGATGGACGGCTCGTCCCCGGACCAGTGGCAGAAGGACGTCGCCGCGGCCTTCGAGAAGCAGACCAAGGCGAAGGTCAAGTTCGAGGTCCAGCAGTGGAACGGCATCCAGCAGAAGCTGACCACCGCCCTGTCGGAGGAGAACCCGCCGGACGTCTTCGAGATCGGCAACACCCAGACTCCGGCCTACGCCAAGACCGGCGGCCTCGCCGACCTCGCCGACCTCAAGACCGAGATCGGCGCCGACTGGACCGAGTCGCTCAACGAGTCGTCCATCTACGACGGCAAGCAGTACGCCGCCCCGTGGTACTTCGCCAACCGCGTCGTCCTCTACAACAAGAAGATCTGGGCCGAGGCGGGCATCAAGGACACCCCCAAGACCCGCGACGAGTTCTACGCGGACCTGAAAACGATCGGTGAGAAGACCGACGCCGAGCCCATCTACCTGCCGGGCCAGAACTGGTACCACTTCGTCGGCCTGACCATCGGTGAGGGCGCCGAGCTGGTGAAGAAGGACGGCGACAAGTACGTCTCCAACCTCGCCGACCCGAAGGTCGCCGCCGCCATGGAGACGTACAAGAAGTTCCAGGCCCTGTCCAAGGCGCCCAAGGACAAGGACGAGGCCACTCCGCAGCAGGGCGAGGTCTTCGGCAAGGGCAACGTCGGCGCCTTCATCGGGATGGGCTGGGAGGCCGGCATCGCGATCGAGGCCAACAAGAAGATCGAGAAGGAGATCGGCTACTTCACCATCCCGGGTGCCACGGCCGACAAGCCCGAGGGCGTCTTCCTCGGCGGCTCCAACCTCGCGGTGGCCGCGGGCAGCAAGAAGCAGGAGCTGGCCAAGGAGTTCCTGAAGATCGCCCTGTCCGACAAGTACGAGGGCGAGCTGGCCAAGCTCAACGGCGTCATCCCGAACAAGGAGTCGCTGCAGAGCAACCTCAAGGGCAACGTCGTCGCCGAGGCCGCGGCTCCCGCCGCAGCGGGCGGTGGCACCACGCCGCTGATCCCCGAGTGGGCGGCCGTGGAGAACGCGCCCAACCCGATCAAGACGTACATGACCGCCGTGCTGAACGGTAAGTCGCCGGCCGAGGCGGCGGCGCAGGTCGAGGACGAGTTCAACAAGCGTCTGGCCCAGCAGCAGTAGCAGTAACGGCGCCGGGTTCGCGCCGGGGCGGGGGATGCGCGTGACGTCCCCCGCCCCGGCGACCGTACGCGGGTCCACGTACGTAGGTCGAGAAGAGAGATCGCGAGCATGACCGTGCAGACCGAACGGCCGCCCTCCGGCCCGGTGGACGTGGCCAAGAGGGATGAGAGCGGGCCCGCCGGACCGCGGCCCCGAGCCGCGTCCCGCGCCGCCGCGCTCACCCCGTACCTCCTGCTGCTGCCGGCCTGCGCGGCCACCGTGCTGCTGCTCGGCTGGCCGCTGCTGAAGGACGTCCTGCTGTCGTTCCAGAACCTCAACATGGCGCAGCTGATCCAGCACGTCACCGAGTGGAACGGCATCGACAACTACAAGGAGGTCCTCACCGGCGAGGACTTCTGGCGCGTCACCCTGCGCTCGATCCTGTTCACGGCGGTCAACGTCGTCCTGATCATGATCCTGGGCGCCCTGGTCGGGTTGCTGCTCGCCCGCCTCGGCAAGCGGATGCGGGTCATGCTGCTGATCGGGCTCGTGCTGGCCTGGGCGATGCCCGTGGTCGCCGCGACCACCGTCTACCAGTGGCTGTTCGCACAGCGCTTCGGCGTCGTCAACTGGGTCCTGGACAAGCTGGGTTGGCACTCCATGGCCGACTACAGCTGGACCAGCAGCCAGATGTCGACGTTCTTCGTGGTCACTGTCCTGATCGTCTGGATGTCGATCCCGTTCGTCGCGATCAACCTGTACGCGGCCACGACCACCATCCCGGGCGAGCTCTACGAGGCCGCGTCGCTGGACGGCGCGGGCGCGTGGAAGAGCTTCACCACGGTGACGCTGCCGTTCCTGCGCCCCTTCCTCTACGCCACGACGTTCCTGGAGATCATCTGGGTCTTCAAGGCGTTCGTGCAGGTCTTCACCATCAACGGCGGCGGCCCCGACCGGCTCACCGAGATCCTGCCCGTCTACGCCTACATCGAGGGCGTCGGCAACCAGCACTACGGCATGGGCGCCGCGATCGCCGTACTGACCATCCTGATCCTGCTCGGTCTGACCGCCTACTACCTCAGGATCGTGCTCAAGCAAGAGGAAGAGGAGGTCTAGCGGTGAAGCGCTCGCTCTTCGGCCGCCTGTGGCCCAACGTCACGGCCGTCGTCCTGTTCATCGGCTTCGTCTTCCCCGTGTACTGGATGTTCGCCACGGCCTTCAAACCGACCGGCGACATCATCTCCGAGGACCCGGTGTGGTTCCCGACCGACGTCACCTTCGAGCACTTCAGGAAGGCGACCGGCGTCGACCACTTCTGGACGTACGTCTCCAACTCGCTGATCGTCACGCTGTGCGCGGTCGGCTTCGCCCTGGTCGTCGCGCTGGCCGGCTCCTTCGCCCTCGCCCGGATGCGGTTCAAGGGGCGGCGCGGCTTCGTCATCGGCTTCATGATGGCCCAGATGGCACCCTGGGAGGTCATGATCATCGCGATGTACATGATCGTGCGGGACGCCTCGATGCTGAACAGCCTCGTCCCGCTGACGGTCTTCTACATGATGATGATCCTGCCCTTCACCATCCTGACCCTGCGCGGCTTCGTCGCGGCGGTGCCCCGGGACCTGGAGGAGGCCGCGATGGTCGACGGCTGCACCCGCGCCCAGGCCTTCCGCAAGGTCATCCTGCCGCTGCTGGCGCCGGGCCTGATGTCCACGTCCCTGTTCGGCTTCATCACCGCATGGAATGAACTGCCGCTGGTCCTGGTGCTGAACAAGGAGGCGGAGGCGCAGACCCTGCCACTGTGGCTGTCCAGCTTCCAGACCGCCTTCGGCAACGACTGGGGCGCCACGATGGCGGCGTCCTCGCTGTTCGCCGTCCCGATCCTGATCCTCTTCGTCTTCCTGCAGCGCAAGGCTGTCAGCGGCCTGACGGCCGGCGCCGTGAAGGGATAACGCCACCCGATGACGACAATCGCCAGCGGCACCGACACCCTGACGCGCGACGCGCTGACGGTCCTCCAGCCCGGCTTCACCGGCACCACCGCCCCCGACTGGCTGCTGCGCCGCCTCGGCGAGGGCCTCGCCTCCGTCGGCCTGTTCGGCCGCAACATCGCCTCGCCCGAGCAACTGGCCGCGCTGACCGCCCGGTTGCGCGCCGAGCGCGACGACGTGCTGGTCGCGATCGACGAGGAGGGCGGGGACGTGACCCGCCTGGAGGTGCGCACCGGCTCGTCCTTCCCCGGCAACCACGCGCTGGGCGCGGTGGACGACGTGGAGCTGACGCGGGAGGTGGCCTCTGAGCTCGGCCGCCGTCTCGCGGCCTGCGGGGTGAACCTCAACTGGGCGCCGTCGGCCGACGTGAACTCCAACCCCGCGAACCCGGTGATCGGCGTACGCTCCTTCGGCGCCGACCCCGCCCTGGTCGCCCGCCACACCGCGGCCTACGTCACCGGCCTGCAGTCGGCGGGCGTGGCCGCCTGCACGAAGCACTTCCCGGGCCACGGTGACACGGCGGTCGACTCCCACCACGCCATGCCCCGCATCGACGCGGACGCCTCGGTCCTGGCCGACCGTGAACTCGCCCCGTTCCGCGCGGCGATCGCGGCCGGCACCAGGGCGGTGATGAGCGCGCACATCCTCGTCCCCGCGCTGGACACCGACCATCCGGCGACCCTCTCCAGCCCGGTCCTGACCGACCTCCTGCGCGGCGAGCTCGGCTACACCGGCCTGATCGTCACCGACGGCATGGAGATGCAGGCCATCGCCGCCACCTACGGCATCGAACGCGGCAGCGTCCTCGCCATCGCGGCAGGCGCGGACGCGATCTGCGTCGGCGGCGGCCTGGCGGACGACGAGACGGTACGGCGCCTGCGAGACGCCCTGGTCACGGCGGTCCGCTCGGGCGAACTCGCCGAGGCGCGGCTGGCTGAGGCGGCGGAGCGGGTCCGCGAACTGGCCCGCTGGACGGCGGCGGCCCCGGCGGCCGAGGGTGAGGGGCGGACGGACATCGGTCTCGTCGCCGCCCGTCGCGCCCTGAAGCTGACCTCCACGTCGCCCTTCAGTCCCCTCACCGAACCGCCGTACGTCGCCGCCTTCACCCCGGTCGCGAACATCGCGGTCGGCGATGAGACCCCGTGGGGCGTGGCAGCGGAGCTGACCCGTCTGCTCCCCGGCACGGAGACGGGCAGCTACACGGGGGACGGCGCGGGCCGAGCTGCCCTCGAAGCGGCCGGTGGCCGGCGCGTGGTGGCCGTGGTCCGCGACGAACACCGCCACCCCTGGATGGCCGCGGCCCTGGGCACCCTGCTGGAGTCCCGCCCCGACACGATCGTCGTCGAGATGGGCGTCCCCCAGGCGTCCCCGCGAGGTGCCCTGCACATCGCCACGCACGGTGCGGCCCGCGTGTGCGGGCGGGCGGCGGCGGAGGTCATCGCGGGGGAGTGAGGACGCCGCGGCGTCACGCGAACACGACCCCGCTCGCTCTGTTCGACGGTTGCAGCCCTGCTCATGAATGTAGTACTTCTTATACATGAGCGAGCAGGTGCACAACAGGTTGGCGATGGTGCGTGCCGAACGCAAGGTGTCGCGCCAGAGCCTGGCCGAGGCAGTGGGAGCCCACTACCAGACCATCGGCTACATCGAGCGGGGGCAGTACAACCCCAGCCTCGACCTGGCGTTGAAGATCGCGAAGTTCTTCGATCTGCCGGTCGAGGCGCTGTTCTCCCTCGAACCGTTCCGCCCGCTCACGGACGAGGTCTACGGGAGGAAACAGTCATGACGACGACGCGGATGACGCGCTACGACCGGAGCATGCTGCGGTTGATGAACGATCGCCGGGGGTGGCCGCTGCACGCCACGGCCGCGCGCAGGCGGTCGGTCGTCGCCGCGCATGTCGTGCTCACCGCGGCCATCGTGGCGCTGGTCGGGCACTTCTGCCTCTCGCGGGCGGAACCGACCTGGGCAGCCGTCGTCGTGGCGGTGCTCATCCTGCCCTGGATGGTGGCGACGGGCGTGATCAACAGCGCCACCCGAGGCCTGCTGGAACTGCGCGAACGCGCCCTGGACGAGCGGCAGCTGGCCGAACGCAGCCGGGTGCTCGCCCGCGCCCACCGTCTGATGACCTGTCTGCTGGCCGGGGCCGTGGTGGGCCTGCTGGCGGCCGGCGCCGCCGGCGGTGACGCCCTTCGCGTCTACTCGGCGCCCGCCCTCGCCGCCGTCCTCGTGGTCCACTGGCTGATGCCGCTGTGGGTGGCCGGCCTGACCGCTCAGGACGAGCCGGCCGAGGACGAGGCGGTCACTCTCTGACACGGGTTCAGCGGGTTCATAGGGGAGGGCGCCTGCGGCTGGATCCACCGCCGAAGGCGCCCTCCCGCGCAGGGTCCGCCTGCGTGCCCGGCCCGAGCCGAGAGACCCTAGATCCCCTGCCACTCCGGCTTGTTGGCGTAGGTGTGCCGGAAGTAGTCCGCCAGCTTCAGCTTCGACGCGGCGGCCTCGTCGACGACGACCGTGGCATGCGGATGCAGTTGCAGCGCCGACGCCGGGCAGACGGCGGCGACCGGCCCCTCGACGGTCGCGGCGACCGCGTCCGCCTTGCCCTCACCGGTGGCCAGCAGCACCAGATGCCGCGCTTCCAGAATCGTGCCGATCCCCTGCGTGATCACGTGATGCGGCACCTGCTCGATGTCCCCGTCGAAGAACCGCGCGTTGTCGACCCGGGTCTGCTCGGTCAGCGTCTTGATCCGCGTCCGCGACGCCAGCGACGAGCACGGCTCGTTGAACCCGATGTGCCCGTCGGTCCCGATCCCGAGCAACTGCAGATCGACACCCCCGGCCTCGGCCAGCGCAGCGTCGTACGCCTCGCACGCCCCCTGCACGTCCTCGGCCGTACCGTCCGGCCCCATGAACGCGGCCATCCCGATCCCGAGCGGCTCCAGCACCTCCCGCCGCAGCACCGACCGGTACGACTCCGGATGCTCGGCGGGCAGCCCCACATACTCGTCGAGCTGAGCGATCCGCGCCCGCGAGGTGTCCACGGAACCGGCGCGCACCTTGGCCGCGAGCGCCGCGTAGATGGGCAGCGGCGTCGACCCGGTGGCCACACCGAGCACGGCGTCGGGCTTGCGCCCGAGCAGCTGGGCCATGGCCTCGGCTATCAGCTCGCCACCCGCCTTGGCGTCCGGAACGATGACAACTTCCACGCTGGGCCTGCCGATCTGAAGAGGGACTCGAAGGGCGCCCTGAACTGGGGCATGTGGTTTAGACCAATCTAACAGAGCGGGGCTCACGGGCCCAGATGAACTCAAGCCCCGCGCACAGTTCCAAAGACCGTCGGGCAGGCGTCATTCCCCGTGGGGGAGTGGAATGGAGACTGACCGTCCCCAGCGACAGGCGCACTGCGCCCGGGCACGTCGTTCGCCACGAGGAACTGAGGCCGCCATGTCGAGCTGAGCCGCGATGTGGGGCTGCGCCGCGAGGCTGAAGGTGAGCCGCGATGTGGGGCTGCGCCGCGAGGCTGAAGGTGAGCCGCGATGTGGGGCTGCGCCGCGATGTGGGGCTGCGCCGCGATGTGGGGCTGCGCCGCGATGTGGAGCTGCGCCCCGTGACGAGCGAGCCGCGCCCCGCACGCCGAGCGCCGGACTCGGCGAGCCGGCACGCCGAGCGCGAGACTCGGGTACGGCGAGCAGCGCGCCACGCCGGCGAGCAACGCGCCCCGGCACGGCGAGCAGCGAGAGCCACGTACGACAAGCGCGAGAGCAGGAAGGGCCCCATGACCACCTCGACCCCGTACCCTCCCGACCCGCACGCCCCCCACAACGACGCACCAGGCCGCATCATGGCCCGCGAGATGGCCGAACAGCCCACCGTGCTGCGCCGGATCCTGTCCGACGGCGCCCTCGCCATCCGCAAGGTCGCCCAGGAGATCGCCGCCCGCGCGCCCCGCTTCGTCCTGCTCACCGCCCGCGGCACCTCCGACAACGCCGCGCTCTACGCCAAGTACCTCCTGGAGATCCGCCTCGGCCTGCCCTGCGGCCTGACGTCGATGTCGACCACCACCGCCTACGGTGCCCGCCCCGACCTCACCGATGTCCTCGTCATTACCGTCAGTCAGTCCGGCGGCTCCCCGGACTTGGTGGCCTCGACCCGGGCCGCCCGCGAGGCCGGCGCGATCACGCTCGCGGTGACCAACAACCCCGACTCCCCGCTGGCCGCCGTCTCCGAGTACCACCTCGACATCATGGCCGGACCGGAACGGGCCCTCCCCGCGACCAAGACCTATACGGCCTCCCTACTCGCTCTGTACCTCTTCGTCGAAGGCCTGCGCGGCGGCGACACCACCCCCGCCCATGTGCTCCCGGACCTCGCCGGGCAGCTGCTCGCCCGGCAGGACGAGGTCCGCACGCTCGCTGCCCGCTACCGCTTCGCCGAGCGCATGGTGATCACTTCCCGCGGCTACGGCTATCCCACGGCCAAGGAAGCCGCCCTCAAACTGATGGAGACCAGCTACATCCCGGCGCTCGCCTACTCCGGCGCCGATCTGCTGCACGGCCCGCTGGCCATGGTCGACAACGTCTCCCCGGTCATCGCGGTCGTCACCGACGGCAAGGGCGGCGAGGCCCTCCAGCCCGTCCTCGACCGACTCCGCGGCCGCGGCGCCGACCTGGTCGTCATCGGCCCCCGGCACCAGGTCGAACAGGCCTCGGCCGGCTTCGTCCTGCCCACCGGGGACGTGGCCGAGGAAGTCCAGCCGATCCTGGAGATCCTCCCGCTCCAGCTCCTCGCCTACGAGGTCACCATCGCCCGGGGGCAGGACCCGGACGCGCCCAGGGCGCTGGCGAAGGTGACGGAGACGCGCTGAACACGGGCGCCTGGAGAACAGGCGCAGAGCCCCACCGTGCACCGTCGAGGGCGCGCCGATGCCAAGCGACTCGAGGGATCTCGAGGGATTGCGCCGAGCCCAATTGCCCACGACGCGGCGCACTACGTCAGCGAACCCCCGGTGGCGTCCACCCAGCTCCCCGTCACCCATCGCCCCGCGTCCGACGCCAGGAACGCCACCACGTCGGCGACGTCAGCCGTCTCGCCCACCCGGCCGAGCGCCGATATCGCGGCGGCCTGCGTCCACCCGTCCTCGGTCCCGTACAGAAACTCGGCGGTTTGGTCCGTGTCGATGACCCCCGGCGCCACCGAGTTCACCGTGATTCCGCGAGGGCCCAGCACCTTGGACAGGTCACGCGTGAAGACGTCGAGCGCCCCCTTGGTCATGGCGTACGCCATCTTGTCCGGCATCACCGCGGTGCGCGCCAGTCCCGAGGAGATGTTGATGATCCGCCCGCCGTCGCGGAGTCGGCCGAGGCCGCGCTTGACGATGAAGTGGGGTGCCTTCACATTCACCGCGAAGACCTTGTCGTACTCCTCCTCGTCGATCAGCTCAAGAGCCGACGACGTGCCGATCCCCGCGTTGTTGACCAGGACGTCCACCCCGTCCGCGTGCCGGTCGAACTCCTCCCACAGCGCCTCCGCGTCCCCCGGCAGCCCCAGCTCGACGCCGATCGCGAACGCCGAGCCGCCCGCCGCCTCGATCGCCGCGACCGTCTCCTTCGCCGCCGCCTCGTTACGGCCGTAGTGCACGCCGACCCGGGCGCCGTCCCGCCCCAGCCGCTCGGCGATCCCCCGCCCGATTCCCCTGCTCGCTCCCGTGACCAGAGCCGTCCTGCCCGCAAGCGCACCCATGCCAGGCGCCCCCTTCACAATTCCATAGTGGTCGCTACAAAAATGACCGTAGATCACGCCCCCTTCATTTGTCTAGCGTCCGCTATAAAATGCACTCCATGGTGAGCAGCAAGGAGACCGAGGAGGCCGAGCTGAGCGGACCGGCCCGGGAGGCCGGCCTGATGAGGAGGACTGGGCTGACGGGGAAGGCCGGGCTGACTCGGGAGGCAGGGGCGACTCAGCAGGTCCGGGTCCGGGAGGCCGGAGAGGTCCCGGAGGCGGGAGAGGCTGTGGAGACGGGGGAAGCTCTGGAGACCGGAGAAGCCGTTAAGCCCCGGGAGACTGTGGTTGCGGGCCCGCAGACGCGCCCCGGGCCCAAGCGCCGTGGCCGCCCCCGCTCCTTCGACCGCGAGACCGCTCTGGAGAAGGCCCTCCTCGCCTTCTGGGAGCACGGCTACGAGGCGACCTCCGTCTCCGACCTCACGCGTGTCATGGACATCGGCGCCCCGAGCCTGTACGCCGCCTTCGGCGACAAGCAGTCCCTCTTCGAGGAGGTCGTCCGCGTGTACGGCGTGCGGTACGGCTCGTTCACCGATCGCGCCCTCACCGAGGAGTCCAACGCCCGCGCCGCCGTGGCGCGGATGCTGCGCGAGGCCGCCTCGGAGTACACCGATCCGGCCCACCCGCACGGCTGCCTCGTCGTCCACGCGGCGACCAACTGCTCGACGCCCGAAGTGGAGGAGTCCCTGCGGGTGCGGCGCAACGCCAACATCGCCGCCATCCGGAGCCGTATAGAAGCGGACATCGCCACAGGTGCCCTCCCCGCCCATGTCGACGCTGCCGCGCTCGCCCGGCACGCCGGCGCGATGATCCAGGGCATGTCACAACAGGCGCGCGACGGGGCGAGCCGGGAGGAACTGGAGGCACTCGCGGAAATTGCCATGGCCAACTGGCCCCGCACATGAACCCACACGGGTTAGGCTGCGTGGTGGATACCAGGGCGTCCTACTAGTTCTCCGACCGGTCGGGGCCCGCGAAGAAGCGCCAACAGTAAACACGCTCCAACGCATGGACACACAAGAGTGGTCTAGTCCACAATGCGAAGGAGTGCGTAGGAGAAGAACGCACCGACTTCCGCCTTCCCCGCACAGGAAGGCGGACCGAGGAACCGGAGCTCTCTGCCCTGACTGCCCCGGCTCCTCATCCTCGGCCGACCGGGACCGCACACCCCACGGCCGATATTGCTCCGGGCTGCGGTGCCGGGAGGGTTGAGGGTCCCTCTCAGGCGCCGCGGCCCGCGGGTGTTCTCGGGCCCGCAATCGCCTCCGGGGATGGCTGGTTTCGAACCATGTCCGTACCGGCAGGTACGCTCGGCCACGTGCCCTCCATGAACGAACTCGTACGCCAGCACACGGCCCTCGACGACTCCGACCTCGAGTGGCTCCACCTGCTGGTCTCGGAGTGGCAGCTGCTCTCCGACCTCTCCTTCGCCGACCTCGTCCTGTGGGTCCCCACCAGCGACGGCACCCGCTATGTCTCCGTGGCGCAGATGCGGCCCAACACCGGCCCGACCTCGTACCAGGACGACATGGTCGGCCACCTCGTCCCGCGCGGCCGCCGCCCGATGCTGGACGCCGCGCTCGACGAGGGCCGCATCGTCCGGGAGGGCGACCCCGAGTGGCGCGAGGAGGTGCCGGTCCGCGTCGAGTCGATTCCGGTACGACGGGACGGGCGCGTCCTGGGTGTCATCGCCCGCAACACCAACCTGCTCACCGTCCGCACCCCGAGCCGCCTGGAGTTGACGTACCTCCAAAGTGCCTCGGATCTCGCGCAGATGATCGCGGCCGGCGCCTTCCCGTTCGCCAACCAGCAGGTGGACATGGACGCCTCGCCGCGCGTCGGTGACGGCCTGATCCGCCTGGACGCCGAGGGCGTCGTCCAGTACGCCTCCCCGAACGCGCTGTCCGCCTACCATCGCCTCGGTCTCGCCGCCGACCTCCTCGGCCACCACCTGGGCAAGACCACCGCCGAACTCGCCCCGACCCGCGGCCCGGTGGACGAGGCGCTCGCCAAGGTCGCCAGCGGCTGGGCGCCCCGCAACTTCGAAATCGAGTCCGAGGACGGGGTCATCCAGTTCCGGGCGATCCCGCTCAGCCCCAAGGGCACCCGCATCGGTTCGCTGGTCCTGCTCCGGGACGTCACCGAACTGCGCCGCCGCGAGCGCGAGTTGATCACCAAGGACGCGACCATCCGGGAGATCCACCACCGGGTGAAGAACAACCTCCAGACCGTGGCCGCCCTGCTCCGCCTTCAGGCCCGGCGCATCGAGTCCGACCGCGGCCGCGAAGCCCTCGAAGAGGCGGTACGGCGGGTCGGCTCGATCGCGATCGTGCACGAGACGCTCTCCCAGAACCTCGACGAGCGCGTGGAGTTCGACGAGATCGCCGACCGGGTGCTGGCCATGGTCGCCGAGATCTCACCCGGCAAGGTCGCCGGCCGGCGTACCGGCCGCTTCGGCATCCTGGACGCCGAGGTCGCCACCCCGCTGTCGATGGTCCTGACCGAGATCCTCCAGAACGCCCTGGAGCACGGCTTCCGCGAGGGTGAGACCGGCACCGTCGAGGTCACGGCGGTCCGTGGCGGTACGACGAAGCAGGCTCGCCTCCTGGTCACGGTCCAGGACGACGGCGTGGGCCTCCCCGAGGGCTTCGACCCGCACACCGCGGGCAACCTGGGCCTGCAGATCGTACGGACCCTGGTGGAGGGCGAGTTGGGCGGCACGTTCGACATGGTCCCGGCGCCGGAGCGGGGGACCCGGGTGATCCTCGACATTCCGGTGCGGGGCCACAAGTAGGCGCGGGCGGGGGGCCAACGCGGTGGGCGGACACGGGCGGTGGGCGAACAGCAAAGAGCCCCAGCCCGTTCAGGGGGCTGGGGCTCAACATGCTCGTTGCCAGCATTCGCTGCGCATCGGGGGTACTGCGCGCTGCGGCTCGGGGGCGGGAGATGCGTACTCGCTGTACGCGCCGCCAAGCTCAGGCTGTTTGCGGGGCGGGTGTTGTCAGGCGGAGGCCTGACGGGCCCGGTTGCGGGCGGCGCGGCGCTTCATGGCGCGGCGCTCGTCCTCGCTGAGACCACCCCAGACGCCGGAGTCCTGACCGGACTCGAGCGCCCACTGCAGGCACTGCTCGATAACCGGGCAGCGACGGCAGACGGCCTTGGCTTCCTCGATCTGCAGCAGCGCAGGACCGGTGTTGCCGATGGGGAAGAAGAGCTCGGGGTCTTCCTCGCGGCAAACGGCGTTGTGACGCCAGTCCATGGCTGCTACCTCTCCTTGGTTCTCCTGTACGTAGTTACGTGCAGGGTGCTTGTGAATGTGAACGCTTTCACGAATCCCTCAACAAGTGAAGGGCCTACCACCAGTTCCCTGGCGTGGGTCCTGTGAGTTGAAGAGGGGTTCCGGTGATCAGTGGAGGCCGGTCTTGCGGGCCGTCCCGATCGCCACGTAGAGACTCGCAAACCTCAGCGACGGATACAACCCCTTCCGGAAAGTTTTTTTTGATTCCTCGGTGTCGACTAGGTCACAGCCGTACTTCCATGGGGTGGATCCTGGCCTAAACGTTCGAGTGAAAGGATTTTGGCCCATTCCGCTCACACAATCACACGCAGTGCACGGCGTACGCCTGTGAACGTCACGCTCGTACGCAGCCCGAGGTGGTCGCCGTCCATCTGAAGGGGCAACGGGACCTTCGAATGCAAGGTGAACTGGTCCAGGTCGTGCAGGGAGACGGCGTGCTTGCCATGGGGGCCACGCTCGGGGGACGAAGTGAGCAACTGGGTGCCATATCGGGCAACCGCGGCGGTCGTCATTCGGCTGAGACCGAGTACGTCGAGGCCCTTATCGAACGAGGCCTTAGGTGACGCGTACATCGGGTGATTGCCCAAGAAGGTCCACGGGGACGTGTTCGAGACTATGGAGAGGACCAGATCGGTCACCGGCTCCGCGTCCGGACGCTCCAGGGTGATCGTCCCGTGGCGGCGGTGCGCCTCGCCGAAGAACTGGCGCAGGGCCTGGCGGACGTAGAGAGCGTGTGTGGATTTTCTGCCGCGCTCGCGCTGCTGCTCGACGCGTCCGACCACGCCGGCGTCGAAGCCGAGGCCCGCGTTGAAGGTGAACCAGCGTCCCGGCACGGCCTCGTCGTCCGTGCCCGGGGTGCCGGTGGTGAGGCCCAGGCCGACCGTATGCTCGCTGCCCTCGCGTAGCGCGTCGAGCAGGGCGCCCGTCGCCTCCACGGCGTCGTTGGGCAGGCCGAGGGCGCGGGCGAAGACGTTGGTGGAGCCGCCGGGGACCACGGCGAGGCGGGGGAGGTGGTCCGGGTCGGGTCCGTTGTGCAGCAGTCCGTTGACGACCTCGTTCACCGTGCCGTCGCCGCCGAGGGCGACCACCAGGTCGACGTCGTCGCTCTCGGCCGCCTGCCGGCCCAGGTCGCGGGCGTGACCGCGGTACTCGGTGGTGACCGCCTCGAGTTTCATCTCGCTGGCGAGCGCATGGATCAGGACATCGCGCGTACGTGCGCTTGTGGTGGTTGCCGCCGGATTGACCACGAGAAGTGCACGCATGACTGGCAGCGTACCTACTGGGGGGTACCGGGCACAGGTCGAGGTTGGGATCTGGTAAGAGATCGGGCGTGAGCCTCGACACGGGGTGACTGCGTCGGCTGGACCGCGGTTCTTGGGCCGCAGGTTTTCTTGGTGCCCGGCGTTGGTGTTGCCGTCGACCGGGGGCTGCCGCCCCCAGACCCCTGCTTCGGCCCCGAAAGGGCCTTGTCCTCAAACGCCGGACGGGCTGAATGCGGGACCGGCGATTGAGAGGTGAAGCCCGGACGAGGGCGATATCCCGGAGGGCTACCCTTCTGGGGTGACCAAGGAGCAGAATCCCGCCACCCCCGAGACCGCCGGTCCGCGTCCGCGGCGGCTGACGTACGCGGCGGTGCTCACCGCACTGGAAGGGCTCGGCCTTGCCGCCGGCGGCCTGTGGGTGCTCGTGCTGGGGCTTGCCGGTGACCCGGATGACCGGCAGCAGGCCGTCACGCTCGGGGTGACGCTCGTCGCGCTCGCCCTCCTGCCGTTGCTCGCCGCGCGGGGGCTCTTCGCTCAGCGCAGCTGGAGCCGGGGGCCGTCCGTCATCACGCAGATCATGGCGCTGCCGGTGGCCTACAGCCTGCTGCAGGCCGACAGCATCGCCATCCCGGCGGGGATCGCGATCGCGGTGGTCGCGGTGACCACGCTCGTGCTGCTGATCAACCCGGCCACGACCCAGGCCCTTGGCATCCGGGGGCCCGGCCGCGCACAGGATCAGGAACAGAAGCAGAAGCAGTGACCGGTTCTGGAGGAGCCGTCACAGCTCGGGCCCGGGACTCATCGCCCAGGCCCGACCGTCACTCCTCCACCAGCAGCTTCTCCCGCAGCTGAGCCAGCGTGCGGGCCAGCAGCCGGGAGACGTGCATCTGGGAGATGCCGACCTCCTGCGCGATCTGCGACTGGGTCATGTTGCCGAAGAAGCGCAGCAGCAGGATCCGCTTCTCGCGCGGCGGAAGGTCCTCGAGCAGCGGCTTCAGGGACTCGCGGTACTCGACGCCCTCCAGCGCCTCGTCCTCCGCGCCGAGGGTGTCCGCGACCGCCGGGGACTCGTCGTCCGTGTCGGGGACGTCCAGGGACAGCGTGGAGTACGCGTTGGCGGACTCCAGGCCCTCCAGAACCTCCTCCTCCGAGATCGACAGCTTCTCGGCGAGTTCATGGACGGTGGGGGAGCGGCCGTGCTGCTGGGACAGCTCGGCCGTGGCCGTCGTCAGGGAGAGGCGCAGTTCCTGGAGGCGCCGTGGCACCCGGACCGCCCAGCCCTTGTCGCGGAAGTGCCGCTTGATCTCGCCGACGACCGTCGGGGTCGCGTAGGTCGAGAACTCGACGCCGCGGTCCGGGTCGAACCGGTCGACCGACTTGATCAGGCCGATGGTGGCGACCTGCGTGAGGTCGTCGAGCGGCTCGCCGCGGTTGCGGAAGCGGCGGGCGAGGTGCTCGACGAGCGGCAGGTGCATGCGGACCAGCTGGTTGCGCAGCTCCGCGTACTCCGGGCTGCCGTCCTTCAGGTTGCGCAGCTCGACGAACATGGCGCGCGCCCCGCTGCGGTCCTGAGGGTCGTGCTGCGTGGCCTGCACGCTGTGCGCGCCCATCGCCTCGTCCTCGGCGTTTCGCTCGTGCTCGCTCATCGTCCTGCCCGTCGCCCTCTCCCGAGCCCTCGCCCCTGCTCGGGCCGGGGAGACCCCCGTCCGCCCGCCCAGAGGCGCGCCCCGCACGGCACCTTCGTCATCCCGTCCGTCGGCCAGGAGACCCGCCTCCACGGAGTCGTCCTCCGGGTGCGGTCGAGCCTGCTCGGGGATGCCGTCGATGCCGTCGACCATGCGTCGGGATCCGCTCGGGCCGCTCGGACCCGCCCCCAGGCTCTCGGCTCCGTCCGAGCAGGGGGGAGTGCTCTCCGGCAGCTCCCGTGTGCCGCGCTCTTCGTCCCGCACCGGCCCGTCCCCGTTCCTCACGCCGGCCCGGGTCCCGCGCCGCGCTGTTTGTAGAGGCTGATCGAAACGGTTTTGTCCTCGTCCACGGCGGAGGAGACCTTGCCCGCCAGGGCGGACAGGACGGTCCAGGCGAAGGTGTCCCTGGAGGGGGCGTGGCCGTCCGTGGTCGGGGCCGAGACGGTGACTTCGAGTGAGTCGTCGACCAGCCGGAAGACGCAGCTGAGCACCGAGCCGGGCACGGCCTGCTGGAGCAGGATCGCGCAGGCCTCGTCGACCGCGATGCGCAGGTCCTCGATCTCGTCGAGGGTGAAGTCCAAGCGGGCGGCGAGGCCGGCAGTCGCCGTGCGCAGCACCGACAGGTAGGCACCCGCAGCCGGCAGCCGGACTTCCACGAAGTCCTGGGTCGCGGGCTCGCCTGCGATCTGGGACACCCTCACCTCCAAGGTGGTACAAGCTATCTCGGGGCCGAGGGTCGCCCCCCGGGGTAACGCGATGTGTGGTTCAGCGGTGACGCTATCGCGCTGCGAACTTTCCTGTCCCCAGGACCCCAACCCCTTGCTGTCACTCATAGTAAACACACGGATACGCTCCGTGGCTAGGGGGTCTGCGGGCCCAATTGGGAAGAGCGCGCGCCGGTTTGACGTACCCAGGCGTCAGACGGTCGAACCGTCCGGATCCCCGGTCGTCCAGCGTACGTCCCCGTCACACGAGTACGTGGTCCACGAAGCACCAGCGCCACGCCTCGCCGGGCTCGAACGTCCGCATGACCGGATGCCCGGACTCCTTGTGGTGTTCCGTGGCGTGCCGTCCCGGCGAGGAGTCGCAGCAGCCGACGTGACCGCAGGTGAGGCACAACCGCAGCTGCACCGGGTGCGCCCCGTCCGCCAGACACTCGGGACACGTCTCGCTGAGCGGACCGGGTTCCGGGTGCGGCAGCGCGTCGGCGTGCGTGCACTGTTTCATGATTGCCAGGTTACGACGGCCACGCGCGCGAGGGCGCGGAAAAATCGAGGGCGGGCAGCGGCGACGATGTACGACGGCGGGCGAAGACCATGAACGGGTCGCCGGTGGGGCGGCGCGGATTCGGGCGAGCGGTGATGGGTGGGCGAGGCGTATGGACGTGATGCCGCTGCTGTTGCTGGTGGCGGGGAGCGCGGTCGTGGCCGCGGCGGCACGGCGGACTCCGGTGCCGGCCCCGCTGCTGCTGGTCGCCGCCGGACTGGCCGTCTCCTATCTGCCGGGCGTGCCCGAGTACACCCTCGATCCGCACATCGTCCTGCCCCTGGTACTGCCCCCGCTGCTGCACAGCGCGGCGACGGACAGCTCGTACCTCGATCTTCGGGCTCAGCTGCGGCCCGTGATGCTGCTGTCGGTCGGCTACGTCCTCTTCGCGACCTTCGCGGTCGGCTGGATCGCGTATCTCGTCGTCCCGGGACTGCCGCTGACGGCGGCGCTGGTGCTGGGCGCGGTCGTCGCGCCACCGGACGCCGTCGCGGCGACGGCGGTCGCACGCCGCGTGGGCCTGCCGTCCCGGGTCACCACGATCCTGCAGGGCGAGTCCCTGGTGAACGACGCCACCGCGATCACCGCCTACCGGGTCGCTCTCGCGGCCGCCGTCGGTGAGGGCGCCACCTGGGCCGGCGGCATCGGCGAGTTCCTGCTCGCCGCGGTCGGCGGCGTCGGCGTGGGGCTGGTGCTGATGGTGCCGATCCACTGGCTGCGCACGCACCTCAAGGAGGCGCTGCTGCAGAACACGCTCTCCCTGCTGATCCCGTTCGTCGCCTACGCCGCCGCCGAGCAGGTGCACGCCTCCGGCGTGCTGGCGGTCGTGGTCGTCGCGCTGTTCCTGGGACACCGCGCGTGGGAGGTCGACTTCGCCACCCGGCTCCAGGAGGACGCGGTGTGGCGGATGGTCGCGTTCGTGCTGGAGTCGTCGGTGTTCGCGCTGATCGGCCTGCAACTGCCGGTGGTCCTCAAGGGCCTGGGCGAGTACGAGGGCAGCCGCGCCGCCTGGTACGCGATCGTGGTGTTCGCCGTGGTCGTGGTCACGCGGTTCGTGTGGGTGTACCCGGCGACCTTCCTGCCGCACAAGCTGTCGGCACGGATCCGCGAACGCGAGGGCGACCTGACCTGGAAAGGCCCGTTCATCATCTCCTGGGCCGGCATGCGGGGCGTGGTGTCGCTGGCCATCGCCTTCTCGATCCCGCTCACGGTGCACGGCGGCGAGCCGTTCCCCGAGCGCAACCTCATCCTCTTCCTGACCTTCACGACGGTCATCGGCACCCTGGTCGTCCAGGGCGTGACGCTGCCGCCGCTGATCCGCGTGCTGAAACTCCCCGCCCGCGACCCGCAGGCCGAGACCCTCGCCGAGGCGAACGCCCAGGCGCAGGCCTCCCGCGCGGCCGAACGACGCCTCGAGGAACTCCTCTCGGACGAACGCAACGCCCTCCCCGATCCCCTCGCCGCCCGCCTGCGGGCGGTCCTGGAACGCCGCCGCAACTCCGTCTGGGAACGCCTGGGCCAGGCCAACCCCGTCACCGGCGAGTCCGTCGACGACACCTACCGCCGCCTGTCCCGCGAGGTGATCGGCGCCGAGCGCGCGGTGTTCGTGAAACTGCGGGACGGTCGCTATATCGACGACGAGATGCTGCGAACGCTGCTGCGCAGACTGGACCTGGAGGAGGCGGCCGCTTATCGGGAGGCCCAGTGAGGCCTGGTCATCCCTGGAACGGGGACCCGGTGACCACCGCCGCGATCACGGTCCCGCGCGGGAAGGCCCCCTCCTCGGTGAGGACGACAAGCCCGTACAACAACTTGGCGACATAGAGACGCTCGACGGCCACCCCGTGCCGTTCCTCGAAGTCCGCGGCAAAGGAGTCCAGCGCGGGGGTCGTACGGGCGTACCCCCCGAAGTGGAACCGCTCGTCCAGCCACCACTCACCCCGAGGCCCCCCGAACGCCGAGGCCTGCAAGTCGCGCACCTCATCGGCCAGGAAGCCGCCCTTGAGGACGGGCACGCCCAGGGCCCGCTGACCGGGATCGAGCCCGGCGGCGAGCCCCGCCAACGTCCCGCCCGTACCGCAGGCGACGGCGACCACGTCGGCCCGCCCGCGCAACTCCTCGCCGAGCGCCAGGCACCCCCGTACGGCAAGGGCGTTGCTGCCGCCTTCGGGCACGACGTACGCATCCTCGGCGCCGATGCCACGCAGAATGCCCCGCAGGGCGTCCGGCTCGGACTTGCGCCGATACGTCGACCTGTCGACGAACCGCAGCCGCATACCGTCCGCCGCACACCGCGCCAGCGACGGATTGAGGTCCCGGTCGGCCAGCTCCTGACCACGCACGACACCGATCGTGGACAACCCGAGCAGTCGCCCCGCGGCGGCAGTGGCACGCAGGTGATTGGAGTAGGCCCCGCCGAAAGTGACCACGGCGCGCCCCGCCGCGGCAGCCAGATTCGGCGCGAGCTTGCGCCATTTGTTGCCGATCAGCTCAGGGTGAATCAAGTCGTCGCGCTTGAGAAACAGCCGAACCCCACGCCGCCCGAACCGCTCGTCGGCCACCTCCTGCAAGGCGGAGGGAAGCCGCGGCCGGAGCACGGCGGCGAGATCGGGCACGGGTTCGGGGCTGGTCACAGGGCCATTGTCGCCCGGCCCCGCCACAGAGGACGGCGTGTACCCCCACGGAGCCGCACCCGCGTACGGCGGGAAGGGGACGCACAACACAACTGTTGGCGCTACGCGCACCCCCATCGAACCCGCACAGGCGCCGCAGGCATCAACGCGCACCCCACCGGACATCAACAGGCCGCCGCAGGCACCCCCCCGGCCCAGCCGCCGGAGGCTACAGCCGCTCCCGAATCCGTTCGCGCATCCACGCCATGGTGAACCCCCGCGGATCCACCTTCCCCGGCTGCCACTCCAGATGCCCGATCACCGACCGCTCCGTCCACCCGTGATGCCGGCAGATCGCCGCCGAGACCCGTTCGATCGCCTCCAACTGCGGCTCCGGCCACGGATCCCTGCCGTCCCCCAGGTTCTCGCACTCGAAGCCGTAGAAGTGCCGATTGCCGTCGGTGTTCGCCTCGTT
The DNA here is from genome assembly GCF_000719285.1 of Streptomyces bicolor. GTDB lineage: Bacteria > Actinomycetota > Actinomycetes > Streptomycetales > Streptomycetaceae > Streptomyces > Streptomyces bicolor. The sequence continues at coordinate 130,987 of NZ_JOFS01000004.1, forward strand.
GTCGGGCGGCAGCGCCTTCTCCGCGATGACCGCGCGCAGGACGTCGTCGTCGCCGAGCCCGGCGTGGTTGGCGCGGCCGTAGCCGACCAGGTGGACGCGACCGTCCTTGGTGATCACGCCGTGGCACAGCGGCCCCGGCAGCCCCTCGTAACCCTTGCGGCAGAGCTCCACCGTGTGCGCGCTGCCCTTGGTCACCGTGTGGTGGATCATCACGCCGTGGACCGGGCCCCAAGGGCCCACGTGGTTGCGGTTGTGGTGCTCCCAGTCGCCGACCTCGACGACCGTGGCCCCTTCGGCCCGTAGTCTCTCCAGGAATCTGCTCGCGGACATGGGTGAGGCCATGACCGCCTCCTTCGCACCCTGCGTCGGCCGCCTTACGCGGCCGCCCCGTACCCGTGCTTTACCGAAAACGGCCGGACGGGACTCCTCGAATCGCACGCTGTGCGAGCTGTTTCGGCCAGGTGCGCAGCGAGGCGCAGCGGCAGAACGACTGGACAAGCGGCCCCAGTGTGCCCAGCCCGTCGATGATCCATTCCCGCCCTTTCGGGTAATAGCACAGACACACACCGTGATGGAAGGCTCTGTCGGGCAGATCGCGATGCGCGGTGCCAGATCGGCGCCGGGGCATGACCGGGAGGGCAATTCCTTATGTCGGTAGGCGAAGAGGTCCGCACGGAGCAGGGCAAGCCGCAGCAGAGTCTCGGTACTGCGGCTGCGCGGAACCTGGCCACCACGACCAAGTCCGCACCCCAGATGCAGGAGATCAGCTCCCGCTGGCTGCTGCGCATGCTGCCCTGGGTGAATGTGCAGGGCGGTACGTACCGCGTGAACCGGCGTCTGACCTACGCCGTCGGGGACGGACGCATCACGTTCGTGAAGACCGGCGACCGCGTCGAGGTGATCCCCGCCGAACTGCGCGAGCTGCCGGCCCTGCGGTCGTACGAGGACGAGGACGTGCTGTCGGAGCTCGCCCAGCGCTGCCAGCAGCGGGAGTTCCCTGCGGGGAACCTGATCGCCTCCTTCGGCAGCCGGACCGACGAGGTGTATCTGCTGGCGCACGGCAGGGTGGAGAAGCTCGGCAGCGGGCCGTACGGGGAGGACGAGTCGCTGGGCGTCCTCGCCGACGGGGCCTACCTCGGCGAGCAGGCGCTGCTCGACTCCGACACGATCTGGGAGTACACGGTCCGCGCGGCCACCGCGTGCACGGTGCTCGTCCTGCGCCGCCAGGACGTCGAGCAGGTCGCGGAGCGGGCCGATTCCCTGCGCGAGCACTTCGAACAGCTGCGGTCGATCCCCGAGCAGCGCACCAACAAGTACGGCGAGAAGGAGATCGACCTCGCCGCCGGCCACAGCGGCGAGCCCGACATCCCGCACACCTTCGTCGACTACGAGGCCAGGCCCCGCGAGTACGAACTGAGCGTCGCGCAGACCGTGCTGCGCATCCACACGCGTGTGGCCGACCTCTACAACCAGCCGATGAACCAGACCGAGCAGCAGCTCCGGCTGACCGTGGAGGCCCTGAAGGAGCGGCAGGAGCACGAGCTCATCAACAACCGCGAATTCGGGCTGCTCAACAACTGCGAGTACGACCAGCGGCTCCAGCCGCACGACGGCGTGCCCAGCCCCGACGACATGGACGAGCTGCTCTGCCGGCGCCGCGGGACCAAGCTGTTCCTCGCCCACCCGCGCGCGATCGCCGCGTTCGGGCGTGAGCTCAACAAGCGCGGGCTCGTCCCCGAGACGATCGAGATCGCCGGCAACCGCATCCCCACCTGGCGCGGAGTGCCGATCTACCCGTGCAACAAGATCCCGGTCAGCGACGCCCGGACGACCTCGATCATCGCCATGCGTACCGGCGAGGCGGAGCAGGGCGTCATCGGGCTGCAGCAGGCGGGCATCCCGGACGAGATCGAGCCGAGCCTGTCCTGCCGGTTCATGGGCATCAACGAACAGGCCATCATCAAATACCTGGTGACGGCCTACTACTCGGCAGCGGTGCTGGTACCGGACGCCCTCGGTGTACTGGAGAACGTCGAGATCGGACGCTGGAGGTGACGTTTCCGCACCTCGGGGCCGTGTCTGCGCGTGGCAGGGCGGGTAGACCCCCGTCGTATGCGCCCAGCCGCAGCGCAGGCGCCACCGTCCGCGGACTCTCCGAGGGGGACCCCATGGCCGAGTCGACGACGCGAACGACGCGGCACACCAGCGTGACGGGCCCGCTCGACGGGCCCGAGGCGGCGGTGATCCTGGAGAGGGCCCGCGCGTCGGTCGACCCCGAACTGCACGCCGCGGTCGAGTCGTTGCCGGGGTCGATGCGCCGGATCGCGCGCTACCACTTCGGCTGGGAGCACGCGGACGGCACCCCGGCGGCGGGCAACGCGGGCAAGGCGATCCGTCCCGCCCTCGTCCTCACCGCGGCTGCCGCGCTCGGCGGACCGGGGGCGCGGGCGGCGGCCGTACCGGCGGCCGTGGCGGTGGAACTGGTGCACAACTTCACGTTGTTGCACGACGACGTGATGGACCGGGACACCACCCGCCGGCACCGGCCCACCGCATGGACCGTGTTCGGTGACGCCGACGCGATCCTCGCCGGGGACGCCCTCCAGGCGCTGGCCCTGCGGCTGCTCGCCGAGGACAGGCACCCGGCGTCCACGGCGGCCGCCGCGCGGCTCGCGGACTGCGTCGTCGAACTCTGCGCCGGCCAGCACGCGGACACGGCGATGGAGAAGCGGGGCCCCGGCGACGTCGGCCTCGACGAGGTGCTCGCCATGGCCGAGGCCAAGACCGGTGCCCTGCTGGGGTGCGCCTGTGCCCTGGGCGCGCTCTACGCGGGGGCGGCGGACGAGGACGTGGCGGCGTTGGACGCGTTCGGCCGTGAGGCCGGGCTCGCCTTCCAGCTCATCGACGACGTCATCGGCATATGGGGCGACCCGAGCCACACCGGCAAGCCGGCCGGCGCGGATCTCGCCGCCCGCAAGAAGTCCCTGCCGGTCGTCGCCGCGCTGACCTCCGGTGGCCCGGCGGCCGCGGAACTGGCCGCGCTGTACGAAATGCCGTACGACACGCAGGACGAGGACGGCGTCGCGCGGACCGCGCTCGCCGTCGAGCGGGCGGGCGGACGCGACTGGGCGCAGGCACAGGCCGCCGACCGGATGGCCCGCGCCATGCAGGAACTGGCCCGCGCGGTCCCCGACCCGGAGGAGGCGGGCGGACTCCTGTCCCTGGCGGAGTTCGTGACACGACGCAGCAACTGAGGGCCGCGGCGGCGGCCGACGGCACTCCTCAAGACCCCGGAGCCACGGGGCCGTACGGTTCCTGACCCCGTACGGCGATCGAGGTGCTCCGGGCCGGAGGGTCCCGCACATCCCCACGGTGTGCGGGGCCCGTTCCTGCTACCGCGGCCTGCGCACCGGCCCGGAACGGGTCCCGGACCTCCCCACGGTGTTGCTGGTCCCGTTCCCGCGTACCACGGCCCGTGTACCGGCCAGATCTCGACAAACTCCTGCCACGAAGGCCACGTCCGCTCCAATCCCCCTACGATCAAGGCCGGTTGACACGAAGGGACGGCAGGACATGGGCGTGGCGATCCGGACGGCGGGCGAGGGGGACCGGGAGCTGGTGGGGCGGCTGCTGGACGCGGCCTTCCAGGACGATCCGGTCAGCGGCTGGGTGTTCCCGGATGAGGAGCGCCGCCGTACCAGGCACCCCAGGCTCATGGCCGCGTTCACCGACATCGTGCTCGACGACGGCCGTATCGACGTCACCGAGGACGGCACGGCCTGCGCGCTGTGGTTGTCCGTACCCGCGCAGGACCACGGACTCGATCCCGAGCACGCCGACGACGAAGGCCCCGCCCGGCTGCGTGCCGAGGTCGACCCGGACAACGAGCGCGTGGAGCAGATCGCCCGGCTGACCGCCGAGATCCACCCCGCAGGCGCCGCTCACGCATACCTGTGGATGCTCGCCGTCGCCCCCGAGCACCAGGGCCACGGCCTCGGCACCGCGCTCCTCACCTCGGCTCTCGACCGCTGCGACCAGGAGGGCCTGCCCGCCTACCTGGAAGCGAGCAACGCGCGCAGCCGGAAGCTGTACGAGCGGCTCGGCTTCGACCTCAAGGGCCGTCCCCTCGACCTCCCGGACGGCCCCCGGATGTGGCCGATGTGGCGCGAGCCGCGCGGCTGAGCCGCAGGTTCACGCGCACCCCCCGACCCGTCGGCACATGATCCGCCGGCACCCCCGAGCCGCCCCTCCCGCAGTGCCGCCTACCCTTCCGGCACGATCGTGGCCACGATCCGTTCGACCAGGCCGTCCGGTACCTCGACACCTGGCAGGACGCCGTCCAGCACCTCCGGCAGTGTCAGGTTTTCCAGGAGCAGCCCGAGCATCGCGAGGTAGAGCACGGTGACGACCTCGTCGCCGCCGGGCAGCCCGGCGTTGCGATGGAACTCGATGCCCTCCTCCAGGTCGCCGCGCACCGATTTCGTGAAGGAGGAGCGCAGTTCGGGGCGGCGGCCCGCCTCCAGGCGCATCTCCAGCAGGGCCAGATAGCCCGTGCGGTCGCGGGTCGCGCGGCCCATCAGGTCGTGCATGAAGGCGGTGACCAGGGAGCGGTCCTTCGGCCGGGTCAGCAGCCCGGCGATCACCTCGGGGTCGGGCGCGAGGCGGACGTGCAGCCGGGCGTCGATCTGGCGGAACAGGTCGTCGCGCCCGGTGAAGTAGTTGGAGGCGGTGCCGACCGGCACCCCTGCCTCGGCGTCCACCGCGCGGAACGTCAATCCGCGCGCCCCCTCGCGGGCGAGCACCTCGACGCCCGCGTCGACGAGGGCGGCCCGACGCTCCGGATTGCCGGCCATTCGGAATCCCCTCTCTCACTTCAAGTCGCTCCGGGAAATGCCTTGCAACCACTACAAGCGAAGTACTACAACTGAAGCACTACAACCGGAGTGGTTGTTCGACACCCTACGAAAAGAGACCGGCTTGCGAAAGCTCACCTACTTCATCGCCTGCTCCCTCGACGGCTTCATCGGCGGCCCGGACGGCGACGCCACAGCGATGGTCGGTTTCGTCGATGAGGAGTTCCTGGCGTTCCTGAAGGAGGAGCACCCGGAGACCCTGCCGACCCACGGCCGCCGCGCCCTCGGTTGCGACGACCTGGAGAACAGGCGGTTCGACACGATCATCCAGGGCCGGGCCAGCTACGACCTGGCCTTGAAGGAGGGCATCACCAGCCCCTACGCCCATCTGCGCCAGTACGTCGCCTCACGCACGCTGACCGAGTCGCCCGATCCGGACGTCGAGATCATCTCGGACGACCTGGTCGGCAAGGTCCGCGAACTTAAGGCGGAGAAGGGGAGCTTGGGCATCTATCTGTGCGGCGGTTCGCAACTCGCCGGCGCGCTGCTCGACGAGATCGACGAGCTCGTCATCAAGAGCTACCCCATCGTCTACGGCACCGGCATGCCGATGTTCGGCTCGGACTTCGCCGTCACGGAGTTCACCCTCGACGAGGTCCGCGCGTTCGGCAACGGCGCGGTGGTTCGTACGTACAGCAGGAAGCGCTGAGCCCTCTCCCGCCCTACTCTGAGGACATGGGCAGCGAAGAGCACGTCTGTCCCGTCTGCGGACAGCCCGTCGATACGGTCGTCAAGCGCCACAAGACGCTGGGCGCCTGGGTCCCCACCTGGGTGGCCGGCCCCTGCCGGAACCCCGAGTGCGAGGCGTACCCCGAGGAAGGCGCCCAGCACGCGGAGAAGCACGAGCAGCCCGACACACCCACCACCGCGACCAAACCCACCACAGCCACCAAACCCGCCGCGAAAAAATCCTGAGCCCCGTGTCGAGAATCCCGGCCCGGTTCCGACGTCCCCTGTGAAAGCCGCCCACGACGGCGGCGAGCCGACGGAAACCGAAGGAGTTCAGTCATGAAGTACCTGGTCATGGTGCAGGGCACGCAGGCGGACTACGAGGCGATGCAGGGCAAGGCGTCCGAGCACTCCGTGGCCTGGAGCCAGGAGGACGTCCAGGCGATGTACGCCTACATGCAGGCCATCAACGACGACCTCGCCGAGACCGGCGAGATGATCGACGGACAGGGGCTGGCCGAGCCCGCGAAGATCCGGCACGTCACCCTGGGCGAGGACGGCAAGGCGGTGATCACCGACGGGCCGTACAGCGAGACCAAGGAGCTGCTGGCCGGCTATTGGGTGCTGGACTGCGCCAGCCTGGAGCGGGTCACCGAGATCGCCGACCGCATCATCCGTTGCCCCCAGCCCGCCGGGGCCCCCGTCTACCCGGTGGAGATCCGGCCCATCCAGGACGGCGCCGGAGACTGCTGAGCCGCCGATGGCCGACCCGACCCAGACCGAGGACCTGCTGCGCCGCCACGCGCCGCAGGTCCTCGGCGCGCTGGTGCGGCGGTACGGCCACTTCGGCACCGCCGAGGACGCCGTACAGGAGGCCCTGCTGGCGGCGGCCGAGCAGTGGCCGAGCACCGGTGTCCCCGACAATCCGCGCGGCTGGCTGATCAGGGTCGGCGCCCGCCGGCTGACCGACGCCCTGCGGGCGGAGGAGGCCCGCCGGGCCCGGGAGGAGAAGGTCGCGGCGCTGTCGCCGAGGGACGCCTTCACCGCCCCGCCGCCCGGTGCGGACCGCGCTCCCCGCGAGGACGACACCCTCACCCTGCTCTTCCTGTGCTGCCATCCGAACCTGACCTCGCCCGCCCAGATCGCCCTCACCCTGCGTGCCGTCGGTGGTCTGACCACGGCGGAGATCGCCCGCGCGTACCTCGTCCCCGAGGCGACGATGGCCCAGCGCATCAGCCGGGCCAAGCAGAAGGTCCGCGGCGTGCGCTTCGGGCGCCCCGACAACTGGGAGAACCGCCTGCCCGCGGTACTGCAGACCCTGTACCTGATCTTCAACGAGGGCTATACGGCGACCTCGGGCACGAGCCTCCAGCGCCGGGACCTCGCGGGCGAGGCCATCCGGCTGACCCGCGAGGCCCATCGCCTCCTCCCCGACCACGGCGAGGTGGCCGGCCTGCTCGCCCTGATGCTGCTCACCGACGCCCGCCGCGACGCGCGCACCGGCCCGCACGGCGAGCTCGTCCCCCTCGACGAACAGGACCGCGACCGCTGGGACAAATCCGCGATCGAGGAGGGCGTCGCCCTGGTCACCCACGCCCTCTCCCGGGGCCCCGCCGGCCCCTACCAGCTGCGCGCCGCCATCGCCGCCGTCCACGACGAGGCGCCCTCGGCCCAGGAGACCGACTGGCAGGAGATCCTCGGCCTCTACGACGTCCTGATCCGCCTGGTCCCCGGCCCCGTCGAGCGCCTCAACCGCGCGGTCGCCGTCGCCATGGTCCGGGGCCCGCGTGCCGGGCTGGCCGAACTCGCGACGCTGGAGGGTGAGTTGGGTTCCGGGCACCGCCTGGACGCGGTTCGAGGGCACCTTCTGGAGCGGGCGGGGGCGCACGACGAGGCGCGCGCCGCCTATGAGGCCGCGGCCACCAAGACCCTGAGCCTGCCGGAGCAGCGCTATCTGCACGAGCGGGCGGCCCGGCTGAGGCCGTAACCTCGCCTCATGCCCGAACGCACGTACATCCTCCACATCACCGAACGCCGACTGTGGGACCAGGCCCGCGAGCGCGGCGCGTACGCGATGTCGACGCGTGGCCGCACGCTCCAGGAGGAGGGCTTCATCCACTGCTCGACACGCGCCCAACTCCCCGCCGTGGCGGCCTTCCTGTACGGCTCCTACGACGGCCCCGACGAGTTGGTCGTGCTGGTCGTGGACCCGGCGCGGCTCGGCGTGCCGCTCAGGTACGAGGCGCCGAAGCCCGGGGGCGAGGAGTTCCCGCATGTGTACGGGCCGATTCCGGTGACCGCGGTGGTGGACGTGGAGCCGTGGAGCTGACCGGACGACGCCGCTCATGGCGCTGGGTCGTGGTGGCATGGGTGATCGTCGTGGCCGTCGCGGGCGGGGCGACACTGTGGCTTCAGGACGCGGCCGAGCCGCTGGCTCCGTACCGCTGGGAGGAGGCGAGTGCCACGCCGTCGCCTCCGGAGGAGCTTGGGTCGGCGTGCCCCAGCCCCTCGGCGTACGAGGGCGGTGTGACGCAGGTCTTCTGCCTCCGCACCTCGCGCTGAGGCCGCCCGCTCCGGTCAGGACCCGCTGGGGCCCGGCAGCCCGCCCGTCTGCGGATCACGGGCCGTCAGGCAGTAGACGCCGCCCGCGGGATCGCGCATCACCGTCCAATGGGCACCCTGGGCGACGAGCGTCGCGCCCAGCGCCTCGTGCCGGGCGCGGGTCGCCGCGATGTCCGCGCAGGCGAGGTCCAGGTGGGCGGAGGCGGGGCGCTCCTCACCGAGCCGCTGGAGCAGGATGCGGATCGGCAGCCCGGCCGGCGGCTTGAGCACATGGAACTCGGGGCGGGAGCCGGGCGCCGACGCCCAGTCGGCCAACAGAGCGCTCCAGAAGGCGACCTCGGCGTCGTACCGCGAGGGCGGTACGTCCACGCAGACCTGGTCGAGCCGGCTCCCGCGCACCACGGGCGGCCGCACCGACTCCCCGTGCCAGGGCACGGCACAGAACAACTGCCCGGCGGGCGACCGCAGTACGGCCTACCCCTCGTGCTCGGCCGCCATGTCCGCGCCCAGCCGGAGCGCGGCCTTCACGAACTCCGGTACGTCGTCCACGGCGAAGTCGAGATGCGCGCCGCCGGCCCCCGAGTCGACCCCCTGTGCCTTGACGCAGGCGTCGGCCCCGCCGCCCGGCAGCAGAGTCACGAACTCCCGCCGCTCACCGCGGAATTCGGACAGCCGGGTGTCCGTCACCGCGGTCCAGAAGGCGTGCGCCCGGTCGAAGGACGCTGTGGGGCGGTCGAGGAAGGCGTAGGTCCAGCGGATGCTCATGGGGCGATCGTAGATCCCATGAGGCGTTGCCGGTCCGGCACAGCAGCACGGCGTTCCCGGGGGTCACCACACCGGCTTTGCAGGACCCTTACCAACCGCGCGCCGGCTCCTGGGACACGCTTTGCCACCAGTTCCCCGCTTATTGGCCCGCGCTTGTTTGCATTGGGGAATGGACCACATCACGTTCCTGGTGGCGGTCGTCATCGTGACGGCCCTCGCCTTCGACTTCACCAACGGATTCCACGACACGGCGAACGCGATGGCCACGTCCATCGCCACGGGGGCCCTCAAACCGAGGACGGCCGTGCTCATCAGCGGCGTCCTGAACGTCATCGGCGCCTTTCTGTCCACCGAGGTCGCCAAGACGATCTCCGGCGGCATCGTGGACGACACGCTCGTCACCCCGGGCATGATCTTCGCCGGGCTCGTGGGGGCGATCCTGTGGAATCTGCTCACCTGGCTGGTCGGGCTGCCGTCCAGCTCGTCGCACGCGCTGTTCGGCGGGCTGATCGGGGCCGTCTGGGTCGGTGCGGGGGCGCACGGCGTGCACTTTGACAAGGTTGTCGAGAAGGTGCTGATCCCGGCGGTGGCCTCGCCGATCGTGGCGGGGGTCGCGGCGCTGCTGGCCACCTACCTGGCGTACAAGCTCACCTCTCGGGCCCGCAAGCAGTCCGTCACCAAGGGATTCCGCCTCGGCCAGATCGCCTCGGCCTCGCTGGTCTCCCTCGCGCACGGCACCAACGACGCGCAGAAGACGATGGGCGTCATCACGCTGACCCTGATCTCGGCGGGCGCCCTGGGCCACGACGCGGGCCCGCCCCTGTGGGTGATCGCCTCGGCCGGTCTGGCCATCGGCCTCGGCACCTACCTCGGCGGCTGGCGGATCATCCGCACGATGGGGAAGGGCCTCACGGAGATCCAGTCCCCGCAGGGCTTCGCGGCCGAGACGGCCTCCACGACGGTGATCCTCACCTCGGCCCACCTGGGCTTCGCCCTGTCCACCACCCAGGTCGCCTCCGGCAGCATCCTCGGCGCGGGTCTCGGCCGCCGTCTCGCGGAGGTCCGCTGGGGCGTGGCCGGCCGCATGGTCGTGGCCTGGCTGGTCACCCTGCCGGCGGCCGCGCTGGTGGGCGGCGTCTCGGCGAGCGCGGTCAAGCACGGCGGCGACTTCGGTACGGCGGTGGTGGCACTGGTCGGCGCGGCCGTGGCCGCCGGCATCGTGCTCGTCTCCCGCCGCAACCCGGTGTCCGCGCACAACGTCAACGACACCCACGAGGTCACCGTCCGCGGCGCGCAGCCGACGCGGGTCGGCACTGCCGCCTGAAACGACGGACGCCCGGGCAAGGGCGCCCGATACAAGGGAGTTCACACCATGAACCTCGACTGGACCGCACTCGGCCAGGTCGCGGCGGTGAGCCTCGCCGTCACGGTGGCCGTGGTCGCCGTCTTCGCCCTCGGCGTGCTGGGCCTGGCCCGCCACGAAGGGGCGCGCGAGGAGGGCGGCACGTCCACGCTCGGCTTCGCGCAGGCCGGGCTGTGCTTCCTCGCCTGCGCGGCGGTGGTGGCGTACGGGATCTATCTGATCGTGCCGCAGTTCCACTGACCGATCCGGTCCCGCGGACAGCGGCGGGGGGCCCGGCCGAAGAGCCGGCCGGGCCGCTACCTCCGCGCCGGTTCGAGCCGTTCGTACACCGTCACCCGCCGCCCGCGGACCTGCTCGTCCGCCACCACGGTGAAGTGCTCCGCCAGCACCGCCGTCTTCACCCTGTCCCGCTCGTTCGACACGGGCCGGGCCACGTCGGGCGCGTCGGTGACCAGCAATATCCGGTGCTGTGCCAGCATCGCGGACCGTATCCGGGCCGGGTCCGCCTCCTCGCCCTTCAACGTCCCCGACGCCACCGCGCTTTCCGTCAGCGCTATGTCCCGCAGCCCGGTGAAGTGACCGGGGGAGACCAGCGCGGTGTCGCGCCGGGCCGCCGGCACGAAGACGACCGCGTCCCCGTTCTCCTTCAGCCGCCGCACATCGGCCGCCACCGCCAGGACGTCGTCCACCCGGCTGGCCGGGGACCGCTTGGCGAGCGCCTGCGGCAACAGCGCCGCGAACGCCACGGCGACCACCGCCGGGACGAGCCACAGCGAGGCTCTCGGGAAGCGCGGCCTGGTCGCCCGTACGGCCGTGCCCAGCGCCGTGCCGATCAGCAGCGCCAGGCCGAGCATGCCGAACAGGATGTAGCGGTCCAGGAACAGCGGCTTGACCAGGGACAGGCCGATGAGGGCGAGCTGCGGTACCGCTAGCAGCGGCAGTCCGACGGCCGCGGCGGACAGCCGGCCCGCGCGCGGCCGGTCCAGCAGGGCCCCGAGGCCGCCGATCGCCAGCAGGATCGCCGGGCCGATCAGCATGTGCCAGGTCAACGGCGGTATCCAGGAGACCTGCTTGGCCTGGCCACGGCTGAACAGGATCAGCGGCAGCACAGCGGCGACGGAGGCTGTGGCGGCCACCGCCCAGCGCGTGTACGTGCCGCGCCTGGGCCGCGCCCACAGCAGGGTCGCCAGGTGCGCGGGCAGGATCAGCAGCGAGAGCCAGTTGAGCAGCCCGCACACCGTGACCGTGGCCCCGTACGCGGACCAGTGCACCGCTCGGCCACGCCCTTGGAGGACCGTCACCAGCAACAGGGTCGAGATCCCGGCCCCGGCCGTGACCAGCGCGTACGGCCGCCCCTCCTGGACGTGGAATTGCACGGCCGGCAGCAGCCCGAACGCCAGCCCTCCCGCCAGACCCGCCCAGACCCCGGCCAGCCGCTCCCCGATGACCGTGACGCAGGCCGCCGCGACCGCCGTGGCCAGCACGGACGGCAGCCGCAGCGTGGTGGTGCCGGCCCCGAACCACTCGAAGAGACCGTGCATCAGCAGGTAGTAGAGCCCGTGCACGGCATCGACCTGCCCCAGCATGTGCCAGATCTCGCCGACGGACCGCCGGGCCACCTGCCAGGTCGCGGCCTCGTCCCGCCACACACTGTGCTGCCGGGACAGTCCCCACAGACCGAGGGCGAGGGTCCAGAGCAGCGGGATCGGCCACAGGGGCGGTCGGCGGCGCAGGGCTTTCTCCCGGGGATCGACATCCAGTACGGCGGGGGACGGCCCGCCGGCTGATGTGGACCCCCACACGCCCGCTGCGGCGGAACACGCCGAAGCGCGCCTCGGACGCGAAGGCCGAGACGGGATCCGAGCGGTGCTCCGACTCCCCCGTGACACCACCCGCCCCGCAGATCGGCCGAGGGGATGGACATGGCAGAACCTACGGGACGGGTACGACGCACAGCCACTGCTCGCGGCGTGAACACAATCACCGCGAGTTCAGGGAACCCTGACTCCGTGGTCTCGTCCCGTAGGCCCCATTTACCGGTAATTGACGGTTTGTCATCTCGGGGACGTCGAAGGGGCCCAGCCGGGGTGATGGCTGGGCCCCTTCGGGAGGCCGGACGAAAATGCCCTGGGTCAGGCCTTCTTGGTCTCCCAGAAGATCTTGTCGATCTGGGCGATGTAGTCCAGAGCCTTCTGACCGGTGGCCGGGTCGGTGGACGCCTTGGCGGCCGAGAGGGCCTTCAGGGCGTCGTTGACCAGCTGGTGCAGCTCCGGGTACTTCTCGAAGTGCGGGGGCTTGAAGTAGTCGCTCCAGAGCACCGAGACGTGGTGCTTCGCGAGCTCGGCGCGCTGCTCCTTGATGACGGTGGCACGCGCCTGGAAGTGCGGGTCGTCGTTGGCGGCCATCTTCTCCTGGACGGCCTTCACCGACTCCGCCTCGATGCGGGCCTGGGCCGGGTCGTACACACCGCAGGGCAGGTCGCAGTGTGCGCTGACCTTGACCTTGGGGGCAAACAGGCGGGAAAGCATGGAGCATTCCTTCCTCGTGATCGTCTTCTCAGGTGGGACATTACTCCCTGCAAGACGGGTTTTCGCGGGTGCCCCCATGGGCTTAGGACAAAAGTCCAGGGTCAGACTGAGACTGGTGGAGGACCGTACCGGGGAGGTGCCGGGGATGCCGGAGTTGTCGCAGGAGACCGAGCGCGAGCGGGCGGGCCGGCCCTTCGGGTGGGCCGAGGTGACCGGGCCGTCGATGGTGCCCACGCTGCACCACGGCGATCTGCTCGTGGTGGTCCACCGGGGCCGGATCAGGGCCGGGGACGTCGTCATCCTGCGGCATCCGTTCCAGCAGGACCTGCTCGTCGTCAAGCGTGCCGCGGAGCGGCGAGAAGGTGGATGGTGGGTGCTCGGGGACAACGCCTACGCCGGTGGCGACAGCACCGACTACGGGGTGGTGCCGGACGAGCTGATCATGGGCAAGGTCCGGCTGCGCTACCGGCCCCGCAAGCCCGATCAGCGCTCACCGTTCGCGCTGGCGCGCTGGGCGCTGTCGGCCGTGCGGCCCGTCTTCGCCGACCGGTCGGCCTCCAAGCGCTTGCGGGCGCGGTAGGCGGCCACGTTCGCGCGGGTCGCGCAGCGGTCCGAGCAGTAGCGCCGGGAGCGGTTGGTGGACGTGTCCAGGTAGGCGTTGCGGCATGGTGCCGCCTCGCACAGGCCCAGACGGTCCACGCCGTACTCCGTCAGGTGGAACGCCAGGCCCATCGCCGCGATCGCCGCGTAGCCCGCGGTCGCGTTCGACGGGTGGTCCGCCAGGTGCATGTGCCACAGGGGGCGCCCGTCGTCGTCCCGGAAGTCGTGGCCGGAGATCTGCGGGCTCACCGGGAACTCCAGCAGGAGCGAGTTCAGCAGGTTCACCGCCGTTGACTCGTCGCCCTCGTTCGCCGCCTCGAAGACCGCCCTCAGCCGCGCACGGACCGAGCGGAAGCGGGTGACGTCGGCGTCGGTGGCACGGCGGCCCGCCTCCTGGCTGACGCCGAACAGATCGCGGACGGCCTCGACCGAGGTCAGCGTGTCCGTGCCCCGGGCCGGGTCCTCGCTGTTGACGAGTCGTACGGCGTAGTCCGAGTAATAGGCCAGTTCCACTTGTAGTCCTTACGGAGGCGTTCTATCGTCGTGGTGCGGTCGGGGTAACAGCTGATCGTGCTTCCAGGGTATTACGTAACGCGCGCGATGGAGGGGCTCGATGACGGAGACGGACACCACCACCACGACCGCCGACTGGTCCGCCTGGCAGAACAGCTGGGACCGGCAGCAGGAGTGGTACATGCCCGACCGCGAGGAACGCTTCCGGATCATGCTGGACATGGTCGAGGCCCTCGTCGGCCCCGCCCCGCGCGTGCTGGATCTCGCATGCGGCACGGGAAGTATCACGGCCAGGCTGCTCGCGCGGTTCCCGGAGGCCACCAGCACCGGAGTCGACCTCGACCCCGCGCTCCTCGCCATCGCCGAGGGCACCTTCGCGGGCGACGACCGGGTCACGCTCGTCACGGCCGACCTCAAGGACCCGGACTGGCCGGCGAGGCTGCCGTACGACTCGTACGACGCCGTCCTCACCGCCACGGCCCTGCACTGGCTGCACCGTGAACCCCTCGCGACCCTCTACGGTCAGGTCGCGGAGCTCGTCCGCGACGGCGGTGTCTTCCTGAACGCGGACCACATGATCGACGAGTCGACGCCCCGGATCAACGCGGCCGAGCGCGCCCAGCGCCACGCCCGTATGGATCAGGCCAAGGCCGACGGCGCCCTGGACTGGTCCCAGTGGTGGCAGCTGGCCGCCAAGGACCCGGTGCTGGCCGAGCCCACGGCCCGTCGCTTCGAGATCTACGGCGAGCACGCCGAGGGTGACATGCCGTCCACCGAGTGGCACGCGCGCGTGCTGCGCGAGAAGGGCTTCGGGGAGGCGCGGCCGGTGTGGTGCTCGCCCTCCGACACGCTGATGCTCGCGCTGAAGTAGGCCGACGGGGCCACGGTCCGGTGGTTCTACGGCGACCAGGAGGCGGTACGGGAAGTCTCGTACTGCTGGGACCGAGCCAGCGGTAGTCACCGGGGACATGCGAAAGGGGCGGTACGGACAACCCGTACCGCCCCTTCCCCGTCGTACCGTCAGAGCACCTTGGACAGGAACGCCTGCGTCCGCTCGTGCTGCGGGTTGGTCAGGACCTCGCGTGGGTCGCCGGACTCGACGACCACGCCGCCGTCCATGAAGACCAGGCTGTCGCCGACCTCGCGGGCGAAGCCCATCTCGTGGGTGACGACGACCATCGTCATGCCGGACTCGGCGAGGTCGCGCATGACGTCGAGGACGTCGCCGACCAGTTCCGGGTCGAGGGCCGAGGTGGGCTCGTCGAAGAGCATCAGCTTCGGGTCCATCGCGAGGGCCCGGGCGATGGCCACACGCTGCTGCTGGCCGCCGGACAGCTGCGAGGGGTAGTTCCCGGCCTTGTCGGCGAGGCCGACGCGGTCGAGAAGCTCCCTGGCGCGGTCCCTGGCCTGGGCCTTGCTGGTGCCCTTGACCTGGACCGGCGCCTCCATGACGTTCTCCAGCGCCGTCATGTGCGGGAACAGGTTGAACCGCTGGAACACCATGCCGATGTCCCGGCGCTGCTGTGCGACCTCGCTGTCCTTGAGCTCGTACAGCTTGTCGCCCTTCTGGCGGTAGCCGACCAGCTCACCGTCGACGTACAGCCGACCGGCGTTGATCTTCTCCAGGTGGTTGATGCACCGCAGGAACGTCGACTTGCCGGAGCCGGAGGGGCCGATGAGGCAGAACACCTCGCCGGTCTGCACCTCCAGGTCGATGCCCTGGAGGACCTGTACGGCGCCGAAGGACTTGTGGACGCCCTCGGCCTTCACCATGGCGGTCATGCCCCAGCACCCCTTTCGCGACCCAGCCCGAGCATGTTCGCCTTGATCTTCTGCCACGGCGTCGCCGGCAGGTTCCGGGTCGAGCCGCGGGCGTAGTGCCGCTCCAGGTAGTACTGGAACACGCTGAACACGCTGGTCATGACCAGGTACCAGATGCACGCCACGAACAGCATCTCCATCACCGCGTACGAGGTGGAGCCGATCGTGGAGGTGGCGCGCAGCAGTTCGTTGTACGTCACCGCGTACACCAGCGACGAGGTCTTCAACATGTTGATGAACTCGTTGCCGGTCGGCGGCACGATCACCCGCATCGCCTGCGGGATCACGATGCGGCGCAGCGTCTTCGCGTGGCTCATGCCGAGCGCGTGCGAGGCCTCGGTCTGGCCCTCGTCGACGGCCATCAGACCGGCGCGGCAGATCTCCGCCATGTACGCCGCCTCGTTCAGACCCAGGCCCAGCAGGGCGGCCATGAACGGGGTCATGACGTCGACCATCTCGTCCTTGTAGATCGGACCGAGATTCAGCACGGGGAAGATCAGCGCCAGGTTGAACCACAGCAGCAGCTGGACGTAGACCGGCGTACCGCGGAAGAACCAGATGTAGACCCAGGCCACCCAGCTCGTCACCGGGTTCTTGGACAGGCGCATCACGGCCAGGACCACGCCCAGGACCACGCCCATGACCATCGCGAGGACGCTGATCAGCAGGGTGCGCCCGGCGCCGGCGAGGACCGTGGAGTCGAAGACGTAGTCGCCGACCGCATTCCACTGGATCTTCTCGGCGGTGGCGAACGCGTTGACGAGCAGGGCCACCAGGGCCAGTACGACGACACCGCTGACCCAGCGGCCGTAGTGCCGGACCGGAATGGCCTTGATCGCCTCGGGCGGGATGGCCCCGCCCTCCTTGGAGACGGCGGCCGACGGCTTCGCGTCGGCCGGCTCCTTGTCGAACTTGTCAGTCACTGTGACTGCCCTTCAGTGCTTGCCCGGGACGGTCACTTGCCGCCGTTGATCGCGGCCTTGTCGATCGCGCCGGTCTCGGCGCCCCACTTCTCGAGGATCTTCTTGTACGTGCCGTCCTCGATGATCGCGTTGACGGCCTCTTCGAGGGCCGCGGTGAGCTGCTTGTTGTCCTTGTTCACCGCGATGCCGAACGGACCGGCGTCGACCTGCTCGCCGACGACCTCGAAGTCGTTGCCGCCGCCGGACTTGCGGGCCAGGTCCACGGCCACCGGGTAGTCGTTGACGCCGGCGACCGCGCCGCCCGACTTCACGCGGGTCTGGGCCTCGGTGTCGTTCTCGAACGACTCGATGTTGATCTTCTTCTTGCCGTCGTCCGTGCAGGCCTTGGACTGGGTCTGCAGCGCCTTCTCGTACGTCGTGCCGCGCTGCACGGCCGCCGTCTGGCCGCAGAGGTCCTCGATCGAGTTGATGTTCTTCGGGTTGCCCTTCTGGACGTACACGGCGGTGCCGGCGACGAAGTAGTCGACGAAGTCGACACCCGGGCCGAGCTTCTTGCCCTTGTCGTCCAGGCCCTCCTGGCGCTGCGGGGTGTCCGTGATGGAGGACATGGCGACGTCGTAGCGGCCGGAGTTCAGGGCGGTGATCAGGCCGTCGAAGGAGCCGGAGGTGAACTGGAACTCCACTCCCAGCTTCTCGCCCAGCGCGGCGGCGATGTCGGGGTCGACGCCGACGATCTTGCCCCCCTCCTGGTACTCCATCGGGGCGTACTCGGCGTTCGTGCCGGCCTTGATGACGCCCGCGTCCTGGATCTTCTTGGGCAGCTTGTCGAACAGCGGGGCGGCGCTGGACTTCCCCGTCTCGTTCGTGCCCCCGTTGCCGCCGCCCTCGGTCTGGTCACCGCAACCGGTGAGAATCAGGGCGCCTGCGACCGCGATCGCACCTACCGCGGCTGCCCTGGAGCGCGCGGCGGACGAACGGCGGATGGAGCGTGCGGTCATGGTGGGTTCCTCCGGCGGATGGGGTGGAGTTGCCGATGGGGCAGGCATCTGGCGATGGGTTCGGCAGGTGCCTTGGTTTCGTAGGTCGACGGGAACACACGCCTTCGAGTGTCGCGACCTCGTGTGATTACGGCATCTTGCCATTCGGACTGAGCCATTCAGGGCGCCCGCCATGTCAAAATCGGATAACGGGTTACCCCCGAACCGCCTCAGGTCGGTACATCACGACCGCACCTTCTACGGGAATCTGTCCTTCCGGCCGGAAGATCTTCGGCGCATCTCGAGATGCGGAACGGTCGCGCGCGGAGTTTGTGGGCGCCGATGGTTTTTTGCGGTTTCTGGTGTCGATTGTCCGCTTATTCGGCCATGAATCACAGCGAATCCGTCGCCGGGTCGTGTCCGATTCGTGTTGTCCGTGTGCCTGTTTCCCTTGCCGTCATGTGATCTTGCACGTATTGGACTCGTCGTCGGTGCCGTCGTCCGGTAAGAAGGTTCTTTACACCCCTCATCCGGGGCTCAGGGCGCGTGTGCGGCGCGCCCATCGCGTATGACCCGTACGCATCAACAGATCGGGCATGCGCGGTCCCGCCCACCCCTCACCAGGAGTGGCCACCCTCAACCAATAAAGATTTAAGGGGTAAAACAAAGTGGCAGCGGAGATCGTCAATCCTCGCAGCGACAGCAATACGGATCAGGACGGCGGGGGCGAGCCCCTCGATTCCTTCGATCCGGCGTTCGCGCTGCACCGCGGCGGCAAGATGGCCGTGCAGGCCACCGTGCCGGTCCGTGACAAGGACGACCTGTCCCTCGCGTACACACCCGGCGTCGCGCGCGTGTGCACCGCGATCGCCGAGCAGCCGGAGCTGGTCCACGACTACACGTGGAAGTCGTCCGTCGTGGCCGTGGTCACCGACGGCACGGCGGTGCTCGGGCTCGGGGACATCGGCCCGGAGGCCTCCCTTCCAGTGATGGAAGGCAAGGCGATTCTGTTCAAGCAGTTCGGCGGCGTGGACGCGGTCCCCATCGCGCTCGACTGCACGGAAGTCGACGAGATCGTCGAGACGGTGGTGCGGCTCGCCCCGTCCTTCGGTGGCGTCAACCTGGAGGACATCTCGGCGCCGCGGTGCTTCGAGATCGAGCGCAAGCTCCAGGAGCGGGTCGACATCCCGGTCTTCCATGACGACCAGCACGGCACGGCGGTCGTGACGCTGGCGGCCCTGCGGAACGCCGCGCGGCTGAGCGGGCGGTCCATCGGGGATCTGCGGGCCGTCATCTCGGGTGCCGGCGCGGCCGGTGTCGCCATCGCGAAGATGCTGGTCGAGGCCGGTATCGGGGACGTGGCCGTCGCCGACCGCAAGGGCGTGGTGTCGGCCGACCGGGAGGACCTGACGTCGGTCAAGCGTGAGGTCGCCGGGTTCACGAACAAGGCCGGTATCACCGGGTCGCTGGAGGCGGCCCTGGAGGGCGCGGACGTCTTCATCGGCGTGTCCGGCGGTACGGTGCCGGAGGAGGCCGTCGCCTCCATGGCCGAGGGCGCGTTCGTGTTCGCCATGGCCAACCCGAATCCGGAGGTGCATCCGGATGTCGCCCACAAGTACGCGGCGGTCGTCGCCACCGGGCGGTCGGACTTCCCGAACCAGATCAACAACGTGCTGGCGTTCCCCGGGATCTTCGCGGGCGCACTGCAGGTGCGGGCCTCCCGGATCACCGAGGGCATGAAGATCGCGGCGGCGGAGGCGCTGGCGGCGGTCGTGGGTGACGATCTCGCCGCGGACTACGTGATCCCGTCGCCGTTCGACGAGCGGGTGGCGCCGGCGGTCACCGCGGCGGTCGCGGCCGCGGCTCGGGCGGAAGGCGTCGCTCGGCGCTGAGGTGAGTGTCGCTGACGTGAGTGTCGGTCGAATGGCCCCGTCCGGTTCGGGCGGGGCCATTTTCTTGCCCGGGTGCGGCCGTTCGGGTGGTTGCGTTGTGCCGGACGCCTTGACAAGAGGGCGTGTCTCACAGGGTGCTTCGGTTCCGTCGGCCGACGTGTGCACCTATCGTCAACGTCATGTTCGCTGTCTACGCCGCCCGAATCGACCGCGACCAGCCGCTTTCCGGACTGGAGTTGGGGGAGCGGCCGGCTCCCGAGGTCCGTCCCGGCTGGAGTGCCGTCAACGTCAAGGCCGCCTCCCTCAACCATCACGACCTGTGGTCGCTGCGGGGCGTGGGCCTCGCGGAGGACAAGTTGCCGATGATCCTCGGGTGTGACGCCGCCGGCGTCGACGAGGACGGCAACGAGGTCGTCCTGCACTCCGTGATCGGACAGAGCGGACACGGTGTGGGTCCGAGGGAGCCCCGGTCCATCCTCACCGAGCGGTATCAGGGCACGTTCGCCGAGCGGGTCGCCGTGCCGACCTGGAACATCCTGCCCAAGCCCAAGGAGCTCTCCTTCGAGGAGGCCGCCTGTCTGCCGACCGCCTGGCTGACGGCGTACCGGATGCTGTTCACCAACGCGGGGGTGCGGCCCGGGGACTCCGTGCTCGTGCAGGGCGCCGGGGGCGGCGTCGCCACCGCCGCCATCGTGCTCGGCAAGGCCGCGGGGCTGCGTGTCTTCGCCACCAGCCGGGACGAGGCCAAGCGCAAGCGTGCCGTGGAGTTGGGGGCCGTGGAAGCGCTGGAGTCGGGGGCCCGGCTGCCTCAGCGGGTCGACGCCGTGATCGAGACGGTCGGTGCCGCCACCTGGTCGCACTCCGTGAAGTCGCTGAAGCCCGGGGGCACGCTGGTCATTTCCGGTGCCACCAGTGGGGACCGGCCCTCGCACGCCGAGCTCACGCGGATCTTCTTCCTGGAGTTGAAGGTCGTCGGATCGACCATGGGGACCAAGGACGAGCTCGAGGACCTGCTCTCCTTCTGTGCTGCCACCGGTGTGCGACCCGTGATCGATGAGGTGCTCCCCATGGACCGGGCCCGTGAGGGCTTCGAGCGGATGGCGTCGGGGGAGCAGTTCGGGAAGATCGTGCTCACCAACTGACGGAGCTGCTGCCGGTTCTTGCGGCGGGTTCGGGGCATTGCCCCGGGCTCGCCGTTCGCTTTGTCAACTGGGGTTGACGCGAGGAGGTGTGTCAACGTACGTTGACATCATGACCGAAGCAACAGATCTCGCCGAGCGGGCGGGTGATCGCGATCCACGGGTCGGGCTGCGGGCCGTCGCCGCCCTGCGCCGGTTGCTGGAGCAGCTGGAAGCCGTGCAGGTGCGCAGTGCGCGCAATCAGGGGTGGTCCTGGCAGGAGATCGCTGCGGAACTCGGGGTCAGTAGGCAGGCCGTGCACAAGAAGTACGGGAGGCGTTGATGTTCGAGCGGTTCACGAAGGATGCCCGTGCGGTGGTGACGGGTGCCGTCGAGCAGGCCGAGCGGGGCCGGGCGCAGGCCGTCGAGGCCGAGCACCTGCTGCTCGCCCTGCTCGACCGGGACGGCAGCCGGGCTTCTTTCGCGCTCGCCGCGCTCGGGGGCGGGCAGTGGCTGGAGTCCGTGCGGACGGCGTTGGGCGAGGCCCGGCGGCGAGGAGGGCTGTCGCAGGCCGAGGCCGAGGCGTTGGCCGGGTTGGGGATCGATGTGGCAGAGATCGTCGCCCGGGTGGAGGAGGTCCATGGCGTGGGGGCCATGGCCGGGGGACGGAAGGACAAGGGGTCCTGGTGGGGGCACCGTCCGTTCGGCCGGGATGCCAAGGACGTACTGGTACGGGCGCTGCGCGTGGCAACTTCCCGACGGGACCGGCACATCGGTGACGAGCACATCCTGCTGGCCCTCACCAGCCGCCCCGGCGTGCCCGCCGAGGTTCTCGCCGATCACGGGGTGACGTACGAGGCGCTCATGCGGGTGCTGTACGGCGGGGGAGAGGCCAAAGCCGGTTGAGGTCGAGGGGGGTGAGGTCGACGGGCGTGAGGTCCCGGGCGGTTGCCTGCGGGGCCGGTCGCGGAATGGGGCCTGTCGAGGACTGGGGCAGGCGGCCTGGGCAGGCGGCCGGTCTGGTGCCGTACTGCCCAGGAAGCCGGTGTCAGGGCCTGGGCGCGCGCAGTAGCGCTCCGATGTGGGCCGCCGCCGTCGACAAGTGGCGGCGGGCGTCGCGGAGTTGGTCCGATGTCACGCCGTGGTCCCTCGCCGCGTCGCGGATGTCGTCGCGGAAGCGGTCGAGCAGGCGGTCCAGGTCGCGGGCGGGGTCGCCGCTGGGCGCCTCGTGGGCCCAGGCGGGTTCGTAGCCGCCGGGGAAGTCCTCCGGGGTCTCGGAGTAGTCGGGATGCTGCTGCGCCGACTTGGGGGAGCCCTGACGGCCGAAGCCGAAGTCCCTGCCGAAGTCCTTCCCGAAGTCCTTGCCGAAGTCGCCGAACTCCTTGGCCAGTTCCGTCAGGCCCTCCCTGACGCCGGTCGGCCAGTCGCCACGGGCGAAGTGGTCCTGTACATGCTCCTGTACCCGGCGGGCGATGCGCTGCATCTCCTCCTGGGCCTGGGCCCGGGCGTGGTCCTGGGCCTCCTTGGCCTGGCGCCGGGCGCGCTGTGCCTCCTCGCGGGCGCGGCGGCTCTCGTCCTTGGCGCGGCGGGCCTGTTCCTTCCACTCCTGCTTGGCGCGGCGCATCTCCTCCTTGGCGGCGCGCCACGCCTCCTTGTCGGTGTAGTCCGAGAAGTCACCGAAGGGCGTTTCCGCCTTGGCGCCGTTCCCCTTGCGGGCCTCGGACGCCGCCGCGCGCATCTCGCGCCGCAGGTCGCCCGCCGCGCCGCGCACATCGGCCCGGATCTCGGCGGCGAGTTCGGCGACCGACTCCCTGATCTCCAGCTCCAGATCAGCCAACTCGCCGCTGCGGTCCGCCAGTTCCGCACGGCCGGCGTCCGTGATGGCGTACACCTTGCGGCCGCCCTCGGTGGTGTGGGTGACCAGGCCCTCGGCCTCCAGCTTGGCCAGCCGGGGGTAGACGGTGCCGGCCGACGGCGCGTACAGCCCCTGGAAGCGCTCTTCGAGGAGGCGGATGACCTCGTAGCCGTGGCGCGGGGCCTCGTCCAGCAGCTTCAGCAGGTAGAGGCGGAGGCGGCCATGGGCGAAGACGGGGGGCATGTCAGAGCACCTTCTTGTCGGTCGTGCCGTCGGCCGGGGCGGCGGTCGCGGCGTCGGTGGCGGCGTCGGTGGGTCCGCCACCGACGCCGTCGCCCGCTGTGTCGCCCTGGCCGGAGACGGAATTGTCCCCCGAGGTGGTGTGCGTGCTGCTCGCCGGGGTGGTCGTCGGGTCCGTCGGCGAGGTGCCCGACGTGCCGCTCGGTGTGCCCTCGTCCTTGGCGGGCTCGGGATCCTCCCAGGCCTCCGCCTCCCACGGCTCGTCCTCCTTCGGAGGGCGGCGCAGCAGGGCGATGGAGCCGGAGACCGTCGTCGCGCGGAGCTTGCCGGTGCCGGTGCCGAGGCGGCCGGTGATCTTGTGGGCGCCCCACTGGCCGTGGACCCGGAGGCCCTCGAAGGCGTTGGAGATCGTGCCGCTCGCGGTGTTGGCCTCGACGTCGGCGTCGGCCGGCGCCGGCAGGCGGATGGCGATCTCGCCGGAGACGCTGGTCAGCCGGACGTCGGTCGGGCCGTCCGGGTCGAGGTCGACGATCATGGCGCCACTCACGGAGTCGGCCTTCACCGAGGAGCCGGAGCCCTCGACGACCGTGAGGTCGCCGGAGACGGAGTTGAAGCGGAGGTCGCCGGTGACGGCCTGTGCCTCCAGGTTCCCGGAGACGGTGTCGGCGCGGACCGGGCCGGACAGGCCGACGAGGGTGGTGTCGCCGGTGACGCCCTTGACGACCGACGGGCCGTTGATCCCGGAGACCACCGCACCGGCCCCGACCACGCCCACCTCGACCCTGGTGTCAGCCGGCACCGCGAGGGAGACCACCGCGCTGCGCCGCCAGCCCTTGCGGTCGAGCCACTTGAGGAAGCCCTTCCAGGGCAGGTCCTCGTACGCCACCGTCAGGGTGCCGCCCTGCTGGGTCACCACCAGAGGCGGGCCCTCGATCTTGGAGACCTCCAGGCGGGCGGAACCTTCGTCCGTCCCCACGACGTTCACAGTTCCGTTGACGATGCGCACCTGGAGCTCGCTCACCGGCTCGTCGAAGCTGAGCTTCCTGGGTTCGGCTACGGACCACTCGGACATGGTGCGGACCTCCTGGGCGACCGGACACGGCCGCACGGGCCGGACCTGAACACGACACGCCATATCGCGTCTTACGTGAAACACGATATATCGCGGGCGCGGAAAGTCAAGGCACTCGTTCTGGTGATCACAAATCACCCGCGATGGACAAATCGGCCTAGCGTGTTGCCATGTCGCCGGAAGCGTCCAGGAACGCCCGCCAGGCCCGACCCGCCCCGGGTGCCCTGCTGCTCTGCCGCGCGGAGCCCGAGTCCGTCGCCTCCGCCGCCCAACTGCTGCGCGAACACATGCTGCTCGCGACGGCGGGCGCGGAGTGGAGCGTGCTCCTCCCCGAAGGCGGGGCGTGGCAGGAGGGCGGCGAACCGGTCGACCGCGTTCTCACCGGCTGGGCCACCGCGCTCGCCGTCGGCCATCCGTGGCCCGTCCTCGCCCTCTGGTGGGACGCCGACCGCGCCGGATACTCCCTCGCCGCCGGGTTCCGCCGCCCCGTCGGCTACGTCTGGCTCGCCAACGGCACCCCGGTCGGCGAGGACGAGGCCATGCGCACCTTCGCCGGCCGGCTCGGCCTCGATCCGGTCCTCGACATGCAGTCCCTGGAAGAGCTCACGCGCCCCGACAGCGCGGCCGACGCACGGGCACGCCTGCGTGGCCTCGTCGCGGTCCTCACGCGCGCGGGCGTGTCCCTGCCGCCCGGCCTCACCCCCGGCGACAGCGCCGAGAGCCTCCATGAGGCCATCCACGACCAGCCGCACGTACGGATCGAGTGGTCGGGCCGGCGCAACGCCTTGCCCGCGGAACTCGACGCCGGCGAGGACGGCCGCCTCGGCCCCTGGCTGCCCCGGGCGGGCGGCCCCCGGGCCCGTGCGCTCGCCCTCGCCGAGGTCGCGGCCGGTCTGCCCCTCGCGGCCTGGGGGCTACGGCACCGCAGCGGCGGCTGGATCGTCGCGGGCGCGGTGCTGCTGACCCACGGTGCGCTGGGGCTGGCGTACAGCGCGGTGCTGCCGCTGGACTGACGGCCGCACTGATTGCCGTACAAAGCGGAAGGGCGCCCCGCATCAGGGCGCCCCGAAACCAGCTCGCTCAGCGTGCGCGCGCCGTCCGATCTCCTCCAGGCCGGCTACACGTCGTCGTCCTCGTCGTCCAGCCGGGCCAGCCAGGTCGCCAGCCGCTCCACCGGTACCTCGAAGTCCGGGTTCAGGTCGACGAAGGTGCGCAGCTGCTCGGCCAGCCACTCGAAGGTGATCTCCTCCTCGCCGCGCCGCTTCTCCAGTTCTTCGATGCCTCGGTCGGTGAAGTACATGCAGTGAGGATATGTCCTGCCCACCACGCGTGCGTGCCGGGCCCTCGACGTGCGAGCGAGGGGCCCGTCCGGCCCGTGGAGCTCCGCGATTCGATGGTCTGGCGGGCGAGTTGGCCGTGGACGCCGGAAGGCCCGGTTCCCTGTCGCGTGGACTGGGAACCGGGCCTTCCGATCTGCCCCGTTCAGAGGATGGGAGCCGTGCAGAGGCTCAGGCCTCGAACACCTCACGCACCAGCTGCTCCTGCTCGGCCTGGTGCCGCTTGGCGGAGCCGACGGCCGGGGACGAGGAGTGCGGACGCGAGATGCGGCGCAGGCGCTCGCCGTGCGGGACGTCGGCGCCGACCGCCAGGTCCAGGTGGTCGATCAGGTTGAGCGCGATGAACGGCCACGCACCCTGGTTCGCCGGCTCCTCCTGGGCCCACAGGTACTTCTCGGCGTTCGGGTACTTGGCGATCTCGGCCTGGAGCTCGGCACCCGGCAGCGGGTACAGGCGCTCGATGCGGATGATCGCCGTGTCCGTGACGCCCCGCTTCTTCCGCTCGGCCTCGAGGTCGTAGTAGACCTTGCCGGCGCAGAAGACGACCTTCTTGACGGCGGCCGGGTCGACCGAGGAGTCGCCGATGACCGGCTGGAACTGCCCGGTCGTGAACTCCTCCGCCTTCGCGGCCGCGGCCTTCAGACGCAGCATCGACTTCGGCGTGAAGACGACCAGCGGCTTGTGGTGCGGGTTGTGCACCTGCCACCGCAGGAGGTGGAAGTAGTTCGACGGGGACGTCGGCATGGCGACCGTCATGTTGTTCTGGGCGCACATCTGGAGGAAGCGCTCCGGGCGGGCCGAGGAGTGGTCCGGGCCCTGGCCCTCGTAGCCGTGCGGCAGGAGCAGGACGACGCCGGACGTCTGGGCCCACTTCTGCTCGGCCGACGAGATGAACTCGTCCACGACCGTCTGGGCGCCGTTGACGAAGTCGCCGAACTGGGCCTCCCACATCACGAGCGCCTCGGGGCGGGCCAGCGAGTAGCCGTACTCGAAGCCCATGGCCGCGTACTCGGACAGCAGGGAGTTGTAGACGTTCAGCCGCGCCTGGTCCTCGGAGAGGTACTGCAGCGGCGTGTACTCCTCGCCCGTCTCGCGGTCGATGATCACCGCGTGACGCTGGCCGAACGTACCGCGCTGCGAGTCCTGACCCGCCAGGCGGACCGGGACGCCCTCCAGCAGCAGGGAGCCGACCGCGAGGGTCTCGCCCATGCCCCAGTCGATGGTGCCGTCCTCGACCATCGACGCCCGGCGCTGCAGCTGCGGCAGCAGACGCGGGTGGACGGTGATGTGGTCGGGGATGTTGACCTGGGACTCGGCGATCCGCTTGACGGTCTCCGAGGTCACCGCGGTGTTCACGGCCACCGGGAACTCGGCCTGCGGGTCCGAGGGCTCCGCGGCGGCCGGCTGCGAGGTGGCCTCGCGGACCTCCGTGAAGACCTTCTCCAGCTGGCCCTGGTAGTCCTGCAGCGCCTGCTCGGCCTCTTCCAGGGTGATGTCGCCGCGACCGATGAGGGACTCGGTGTAGAGCTTGCGCACCGAGCGCTTCTTGTCGATCAGGTCGTACATCAGCGGCTGGGTGAAGGCCGGGTTGTCCGACTCGTTGTGACCGCGGCGGCGGTAGCAGATGAGGTCGATCACCACGTCCTTGTTGAACGCCTGGCGGAACTCGAAGGCGAGCCGCGCGACGCGGACCACGGCCTCCGGGTCGTCGCCGTTCACGTGGAAGATCGGGGCCTCGATCATGCGGGCCACGTCGGTCGAGTACATGGAGGAGCGCGAGGACTCGGGCGCCGCCGTGAAACCGACCTGGTTGTTGATGACGATGTGGACCGTGCCGCCGGTGCGGTAGCCGCGCAGCTGCGACATGTTCAGGGTCTCCGCGACCACACCCTGGCCCGCGAAGGCCGCGTCGCCGTGCAGGGCGATCGGCAGGACCGTGAAGTCGGTGCCGCCCTTGTTGATGACGTCCTGCTTGGCGCGGACGACACCTTCGAGGACCGGGTCGACCGCCTCCAGGTGCGAGGGGTTGGCGGTCAGCGAGACCTTGATCTGCTCGCCGTCCAGACCGGTGAACACGCCCTCGGCGCCCAGGTGGTACTTGACGTCGCCGGAGCCGTGCATCGACTTCGGGTCGAGGTTGCCCTCGAACTCGCGGAAGATCTGCGCGTAGGACTTGCCGACGATGTTCGCCAGCACGTTCAGCCGGCCGCGGTGGGCCATGCCGATGACGACCTCGTCCAGGCGGGACTCGGCGGCGGAGTCGAGGACCGCGTCCAGCAGCGGGATGACCGACTCGCCGCCCTCCAGGGAGAAGCGCTTCTGGCCGACGTACTTGGTCTGCAGGAAGGTCTCGAAGGCCTCCGCCGCGTTGAGCCGGCGCAGGATGCGCAGCTGCTCCTCGCGCTCCGGCTTGGAGTGCGAGCGCTCGATGCGGTCCTGGATCCACTTGCGCTGCTTCGGGTCCTGGATGTGCATGAACTCGACGCCGGTGGTGCGGCAGTACGAGTCGCGCAGCACGCCGAGGATGTCGCGCAGCTTCATCATCGACTTGCCGGCGAAGCCACCGACCGCGAACTCGCGCTCCAGGTCCCAGAGGGTGAGTCCGTGCTCGGTGATGTCCAGGTCGGGGTGCTTGCGCTGCTTGTACTCCAGCGGGTCGGTGTCGGCCATGACATGGCCGCGGACCCGGTAGGAATGGATCAGCTCGAAGACGCGGGCGGCCTTGGTGACGTCGTCGTCGTGCGAGGCGTCGATGTCCTTGAGCCAGCGGACCGGCTCGTAGGGGATGCGCAGGGCCTCGAAGATCTCGTCGTAGAAGTTGTTCTCGCCGAGGAGGTAGTTCGCGACGATGCGCAGGAACTCGCCCGAGGCGGCGCCCTGGATGACCCGGTGGTCGTAGGTCGACGTGAGCGTCATGACCTTCGAGATGCCGAGCTTGTTCAGGGTGTCCTGGGAGGTGCCCTGGAACTCCGCCGGGTAGTCCATGGAACCGACGCCCATGATGACCGACTGGCCGGGCATCAGACGCGGCACCGAGTGGACGGTGCCGAGGCCGCCGGGGTTGGTCAGGGAGACCGTCACGCCGGTGAAGTCGTCCATGCCCAGCTTGCCGTCACGGGCGCGGCGGACGATGTCCTCGTAGGCCTGCCAGAACTCGAAGAAGTTCAGCGTCTCGGCCTTCTTGATGCCCGCGACCACGAGCTGGCGGTCGCCGTTGGGCTTGACCAGGTCGATGGCGAGGCCGAAGTTGATGTGCTCCGGCTTGACCAGGGTCGGCTTGCCGTCCTTCTCCGCGAAGGAGTAGTTCATCGACGGCATGGCCTTGATGGCCTGCACCATCGCGTAGCCGATCAGGTGCGTGAAGGAGATCTTCCCGCCCCGGGCGCGCTTCAGGTGGTTGTTGATGACGATGCGGTTGTCGAAGAGCAGCTTCACCGGGACCGCGCGCACGGACGTGGCCGTGGGCATCTCCAGCGAGGCGTTCATGTTCTTCGCGACCGCGGCGGCCGGGCCGCGCAGCGTCACCAGCTCGGGGCCGTCGGCGGCCGCGGCGGCGGGCTCGGCCTTCTTCGGCTGAGCGGGCTTCGCGGCCGGGGTGGCGGGCTTCGCCGCGGCCGGAGCCGGGGCAGCGGCGGCGGGCGCGGCTGCGGCAGGCTTCGGGGCTGCGGGGGCCGGCGCGGGCACCGCCGGAGCGGCGGGCGCGGCCGGAGCAGCCGGGGCGGCAGGAGCCGCCGGTGCCGCGCTGGTGGTCCCTGCGGCCCCCGTGGCCGCAGTACCCGCCGGAGCCGCGGCGCTGGCGCCGGGCTTGTAGTCGGCGAAGAAGTCCCACCAGGCTCGGTCTACCGAATTGGGGTCCTGGAGGTACTGCTGATAGATCTCGTCGACGAGCCACTCGTTCGGACCGAACGCGGCCGCGGGGTTCTTGCCCGCTTGGTCGGTGTCGGTCGAGATGCTCGAGTTACTGGGGGACTGTGGCGACACGGCGGCAACCGCCCTCTTCCGCTTCACAAGGTGATGGACAGCGGGAATAAAGGCTACGCCTCCATGGCCGGGAAGGTGAGGCCGGGCAAGGTCATCGTCGTGTAAGTCACATCGGAAAGCGTGTTTCGGGCCTGGAAATGGCGGGAAACAAGCGTGGTTCCGCTTCGGAAGACCGCAGATGGGACGCCTCGACCGCGACCCGGCACACCGATGGCGCGGGCCTGTACCTGATCACACGTGTCCGTCAGCCGGGACTCGCATGGATCTTGTGGCTCCGCTTCGAACTTTACGTCAACTTGGCACAGATGGCTGCCCTGGAAGTGTGACAAGAATCCGGCAACCTCGATCCGATTCGGCCACTCCGATGCGCCCCCCGTGCAGATCGACGGCCCAGCGCGCGATCGCCAGACCCAGCCCCGTGCCGCCGTCGCTCCCCGGCCCGTGCGGCCGGCGAACGGCGCCCCGGTTGAACCGCTCGAAGACCTTGTGCCACTCCGACTTCGGGATGCCCGGTCCCTCGTCCAGGACCTCCAGCTCCAGCGACTCCGGGAGCGTCCCGCGCCGCGCCTTGACCGTCACGCGCCCGTGTGCCGGGCTGTGCTTGATCGCGTTGTCGATGAGGTTGGCGACGACCTGGTGGATGCGCTCGGGGTCGGCGTGCGCGGTCAGCTCCGGCGGGGAGACGTCGAGGTGCAGATGGACGTCCGTACGGGTGTGGCTGCCGGAGCCCGAGGCCATGCCCGCGCGCGCGGAGGCGACCATGTTGGCCTCCTTCAGTACGCCCGACAGGTACGGCCAGACCTCGAAGCGCCGCATGCGCAGCGGTACGACGCCGTTGTCCAGCCGGGACAGGTCCAGCAGCGTCTCCACGAGCCGGCCGAGGCGCTCGGTCTGCTTCAGCGCCGTGCGCATCGTCTCGGGGTCGGCCTCGGCGATGCCGTCGACCACGTTCTCCAGGACGGCCCGCAGGCCCGCGATCGGGGTGCGCAGCTCGTGCGAGACGTTCGCCACCAGCTCCTTGCGCTGCTGGTCCTGGGCCTCCAGCTCGTCGGCCATCAGGTTGATCGTCTCGGCCAGGTCGCCCAGCTCGTCCCGGCGGTTGTCCCGCACCCGGCGTGTGTAGTCGCCCTGCGAGATGGACCGGGCCACCGTGTTCATCTCGTCCAGCGGCGCGGTGAGCGAATGGGCCACGAACTGCGTGATGAGCAGTGTGGCGATCATCGAGAAGACCGTGATGAAGCGCAGCTCCGTCTGGGTGCGCACCGCGATCATCGACAGCCCGGTGGTGATCAGCACCGAGGTGACGACCAGCGCGCCCAGCTTGGTCTTGATCGAGAACGGACGTACGCCGCCCCAGGGCTCCCCGGGACCTCTTCCCGCGGCCGGGCCGTCGCTCATGGCGTCGGCGTCTCCAGGGCGTAGCCCACGCCGTGCACGGTACGGATGCGTTCGGCGCCGATCTTCCGGCGCAGCGCCTTGATGTGGCTGTCGACCGTCCGGGTCCCGGAGGCGTCCGCCCAGTCCCACACCTCGGCGAGGAGCTGCTCGCGCGAGAGCACCGCGCGCGGGGTGTTCGCCAGGCATACCAGGAGGTCGAACTCGGTCGGCGTGAGGTGAACATCCTCACTGCGGACCCGTACCCGCCGCTGCGCGTGGTCGATCTCCAGCTCGCCGAGCCGCAGGATGCCCGACCGCGGGGTCGTGGCGGCCAGCGCGGCGCGCTCGACGCGGCGCAGCAGCACGTGCACGCGTGCCGCCAGCTCGCGCATCGAGAACGGCTTGGTCATGTAGTCGTCGGCGCCCACGCCGAGCCCGACCAGCATGTCGGTCTCGTCGTCGCGCGCGGTGAGCATCAGCACCGGAACGGGCCGCTGGGCCTGCACGCGCCTGCATACCTCCAGGCCGTCGAAGCCCGGCAGCATGATGTCGAGGATCAGCAGGTCGGGCTGCCAGGCCTCCGCGGTGTCGACCGCCGCCGGACCGTCGCCCGCGGTCTGCACGAGGAAACCCTCGGCGCGCAGGCGGGCCGCGATGGCGTCCACGATGGTCGGATCGTCCTCGACCACGAGGACCCGGCGCTGAGCGCCCGGGGTCGCCGCCGTGCCGTTGTGGGAGGTGTGTGTCTGCTCCATCGCCCGCCCCAAAGTTGCTTTCCGGAATCCGTGGGGTGATCCCGCGTACTGGCTATGCCTGCGCATGCTTGCGATTGACGCTTGAATGATCCGCGTCAGAGAAGCAGAGTACGGGGAGTCACCGCGCCACGGCTATCCAGGTCGTACGGCGAGGTGCACGACGTCGGGAACGCCCCGGGCAACGGGGATCTCTTCGGTACGCACCTGCTGGAATCCGGCATTACGCAAGGTTTCTTCGAATTCCGGAGAGGGCTGCGCGGACCATACGGCAAGCACACCACCCGGCCTCAACGCCCCTGCGCAGCCCGCGAGTCCGCTGGGCGAGTACAGGCTGTCGTTCCCCTCGGTGACGGTCCAGTCCGGCCCGTTGTCGATGTCGAGACACAGTGCGTCATACGTGGCGGAAGTCTCATGCACATGCGCCACCAGATCCGTTTCCACAATCTCCGTGCGCGGATCGGCGAGGGCGCCGGCGGAGAAGTGCGACAGCGGTCCGTCGAGATGCCAGCCGATAATCGCGCTCTCGCGCTCGACGACGGTGATCCGTCCCGGGCGTGGATCGGCGGCGGCATGTGCGAGCGAGAACCCGACGCCGAGCCCGCCGATCAGCACATGAGGCTCCGGCCGGCCGTCCAGCGCGCCGAGCGCCGCGTCGACGAGCAGCCGCTCCGAACGCCCGTCGGAGGTGTCCATCAGGAAGCAGCCGTTCGCGATGATCTGGAGCAGTTCGCCGTGCCGTCGCAGCACGACCTCGCCGTGGGGGCCTTCGTGACGGTCCAGTACTTCCGGGGTGTCGTACGAAGTGGGCATCCGGCCATCCTGGCAGCCGAGGCCGGAAGTGCCGAGCGAATTACCTCGGAGGGCCGGCCCCCGGAGTAAGGCGGGAGTACGGCGGGTCGCTCCGGGTTGACGCGGGACAGGGGCGGGGCCGTGCCGCCCATCGGGGTCGCCGCGCGCGCGTGGGCATCTTGGAGGGACGCGTGAGTTTCTTGAGAGGTTGCTGAGAATCGGGCCCTGTGTGGCGTCAGTCACAGACGTGGGCGGGCGGCGGGCCAAGGCTGAGGGAAACGGAAGGAGCGCCTCACCTTGGAACGCACTGCGGCTGGGGGTGTGACGGGCTCTGTTCCGGAGTCCGGTGAGGCGGGCGTGCCCGATGTCGTCGGGCTGCTGGACGCGATGCCGCGGCAGCGCGGACCCCTGAGCGCCACCGCGCCGCCGCCCGCGGCGCCGGTCGTCACCGAGCCGCCCGCGCGCGAGGCCACCGCACCTCGGCGTGCCGTCCGTCCCTGGCGACTGCTCCCCACCCCTACCGGCACCCCGTTCACCTTCGCCTACGCCGCCGTACTGACCGTCACCTCCCTGATCGCCGCCTACGCCGACCCCGCCCTCGTCCACGCACTCCACCAGGGCTCCAGCACCGATGTCGCCCACCTGGTGGGCACCCCCGTCTTCGTGCTGCTCGCCAGCGCGCTGTGGGTCGCGGGCGGGATCGTGGCGCCGTACACGCTCTGCTTCCTGCTCGTGCTCACCGCGCTGGAGCGGCGGATCGGCGGTGCCCGCACGGCCGTTGTCTTCCTGGCCGGGCACGTCCTGGCGACCCTCGCGACCGAGGTCCCCGTCGGGCTCGCGGTGTTGGTCGGCCACCTTCCCGACAGCTCACTGCACCGCCCGGACTACGGCATCAGCTTCGGCGTGGCCGCGAGCATCGGGGCGCTGGCCGGCCTGCTGCGGCCGTGGCTGCGGTGGCCCGTACTGGCGCTGTTCGGCGGGATGCTGGTCCAGGACCTGCTCAACCTCACCGATCCGCTGACCAATTGGGGGCATCTGATCGCCCTGGTCATCGGGGTCGCCATGTGGCCGGTGGTGCGGCGGTGGCACGGCTCGGAGTCAGTCGCCTTCGGGTGACCAGACGTACGGGGTCGTGGTGGTCACCGCCGTGAAGCCCAGCCGGCGCAGGATCGGCGCGCTGTCGTCGGACGCGTCGACATGGAGGTACCTGACGCCGCGGGAGACGGCGAGGGCAGCGCGGGTGGCGACCAGGGCGCGGTAGATGCCGCGGCCGCGCCACTCGGCCAGTGTCGACCCGCCCCACAGGCTCGCGAACTCGGTGCCCTCGCGGAAGACCAGCCAGGCCGCCGAGACGACCTCGCCGTCCGCCTCGGCGACGTAGACGGCGATCTCGTCCGGCGCGGACGCGACACGGCCGCTGAGGTCGGCGGCGAGCCAGCTCCAGTCATGGTCCCAGGCGGCCGACACCATCGCGGCGATACGGCGCATGTCCGCGTCGGCCGTGACCCGACGGAGCGTCACCCCCTCGGGCAGGAGAGGCTCTCGTACGGCCATGTCGGCGGCGCTTCCGACGAGCACCGCCTCCTCGTCCTCCGGCGCGAAGCCCGCCGCGCGCAGCCGGTCGGTGAGGTCGGCGGGGTCGTCGTGGGACCGGGTCTTCCACTCCACCGCCTCGCCGCGCGCCGCGAAGTAGTCGCGCTGCCGGGCGATGAGCCGGTCGAGTTCGGCGCCGCGCACGCCGAGGGAGCGCGGGCCGCTGACAAGGCCCCGGAACCCGCCGACTATCCGTAGCAGCGGGCCGTCCTGTTCGTACGTCACGCCTGGCGGCGGGGTCGGGGGCGCGCCGCGCAGCTGGTCGTCGTAGGCCGCGAGAAGAGTCTTGGTGTCTGTCACGGGGAGACGGTGGGGGAGAGGCCGGGGCATGGGCAACCGGATATCCGCGTTGTCAGAGAAACCCGAGGTCACAGCGCGTGTGCCAAGTGATCGCTCACAGCGAACGGAGGCCTGGGAACATTCGGGCTCCCCCGTGCATTGAGTCGGCATAACTCAACTTGACTGCCGAAGGGGAGATCATGGCTTCGACGTCCACACCGCTCACCCTGCCCGTGCTGCCGCTCGACGACGAGGTCGTGCTGCCCGGAATGGTGGTCCCGCTGGATCTGAACGACGCCGATGTACGCGCCGCCGTGGAGGCCGCGCAGGCCGCCGCCCGGTCCCAGCCCGGGAAGCCACGGGTGCTGTTGGTCCCACGCATCGACGGGACGTACGCGAGCACCGGTGTGCTCGGCACCGTCGAGCAGGTCGGCCGGCTGGCCGACGGTGACCCTGGCGCGCTGATCCGCGGCCGGGGACGGGTGAGGATCGGTGCGGGAACGACGGGTCCCGGAGCCGCCCTGTGGGTCGAGGGCACCCGCGTCGACCAGAGCGTGCCCGAGCCGCTGCCCGGCCAGGTGGCCGAACTGGTGAAGGAGTACAAGGCCCTCGCCACCGCCTGGCTGCGCAAGCGCGGCGCCTGGCAGGTCGTGGACCGGGTGCAGGCCATCGACGACGTCTCCGCCCTCGCCGACAACTCCGGCTACTCGCCGTTCCTGACCACCGAGCAGAAGGTGGAGCTCCTGGAGACCGCCGACCCGGTGGCCCGGCTGAAGCTCGCCACGCAGCAACTGCGCGACCACCTCGCCGAGCAGGACGTCGCCGAGACCATCGCCAAGGACGTCCAGGAGGGCGTCGACAAGCAGCAGCGCGAGTTCCTGCTGCGCCGTCAGCTGGAGGCCGTCCGCAAGGAACTGCGCGAGCTCAACGGCGAGAAGGAGGGCGAGGAGTCCGACGACTACCGCGCCCGCGTCGAGGCCGCCGACCTGCCGGAGAAGGTCCGCGAGGCCGCGCTCAAGGAGGTCGACAAGCTGGAGCGGGCGAGTGACCAGTCGCCCGAGGGATCGTGGATCCGTACATGGCTCGACACCGTCCTCGAACTGCCCTGGAACGAGCGGACCGAGGACGAGTACGACATCCAGGGCGCGAAGGGCGTGCTGGACGCCGAGCACGCCGGTCTGGAGGACGTGAAGGAGCGGATCACCGAGTACCTGGCGGTGCGCAAGCGCCGTACGGACAGGGGCCTCGGGGTCGTCGGCGGGCGACGCGGCGGTGCCGTACTGGCGCTCGTCGGGCCGCCCGGCGTCGGCAAGACCTCGCTCGGCGAGTCCGTCGCGCACGCCATGGGCCGCAAGTTCGTCCGGGTCGCCCTCGGCGGCGTCCGCGACGAGGCCGAGATCCGCGGTCACCGCCGTACATACGTCGGCGCGCTGCCCGGCCGGATCGTGCGGGCCATCAAGGAGGCCGGGTCGATGAACCCGGTGGTCCTGCTCGACGAGATCGACAAGGTGGGGTCCGACTTCCGGGGCGACCCGGCGGCCGCCCTCCTCGAAGTGCTGGACCCGGCCCAGAACCACACCTTCCGGGACCACTACCTGGAGGTGGAGCTGGACCTGTCGGACGTGGTCTTCCTGGCCACCGCCAACGTTCTGGAGGCCATCCCCGAGGCTCTGCTCGACCGGATGGAACTGGTCCGGCTCGACGGCTACACCGAGGACGAGAAGATCGTCATCGCCCGTGACCACCTGCTCCCGCGCCAGCTGGAGCGGGCGGGTCTGAACACGGACGAGGTCGCCATCGACGAGGGCGCCCTGCGCAAGCTCGCCGGCGAGTACACGCGCGAGGCGGGCGTCCGCAACCTCGAGCGGTCCATCGCGAGGCTGCTGCGCAAGGTGGCGGCACAGCACGAACTGGGCGAGCGGGAGCTGCCGTTCACGATCGGCGACGGTGACCTGCGCGGTCTGATCGGCCGGCCGCACCACGTGCCCGAATCGGCCCAGGATCCGGCGGAGCGCCGTACGGCCGTACCGGGCGTGGCGACCGGACTCGCGGTCACGGGAGCGGGCGGGGACGTGCTGTTCGTCGAGGCGTCGCTGGCCGACCCGGAGACGGGCGCGGCGGGTCTGACGCTGACCGGCCAACTGGGTGACGTGATGAAGGAGAGCGCGCAGATCGCCCTGTCGTTCCTGCGCAGCCACGGCGCCGAACTCGAACTGCCGGTGGCCGACCTGAAGGACCGGGGCGTGCACATCCACTTCCCGGCGGGCGCGGTGCCGAAGGACGGCCCGAGCGCGGGCATCACGATGACGACGGCGCTGGCGTCGCTGCTGTCGGGCCGCCTGGTCCGCACGGACGTGGCGATGACGGGCGAGGTCTCGCTGACGGGCCGGGTCCTGCCGATCGGCGGCGTGAAGCAGAAGCTCCTGGCCGCCCACCGTGCGGGGGTGACGACCGTCGTCATCCCCAAGCGCAACGAGCCCGACCTGGACGACGTCCCCGCGGAGGTGCTGGACAAGCTCGACGTCCACGCCGTCACCGACGTCCGCCAGGTCCTCGAACTGGCCCTGTCGCCGGCCACGAGCGACGCGGCCCCGGAGGTTCCGGTCGCGGCGTGACGGACGCCACCGGACAGGCAGGGCCCGGGTCCCGTGAGGGAGGCCCGGGCCTTCGCCGCGACAGGTCCTAGCCGTTGGCTAGCGCCACGACCCGGTCCAGCGCCCCGTTGAACCTGTTGTGGTCCCCGACCGTCGGTCCGGAGGACGTGTACTGCCACATCGTGTAGTAGCTCCACCCGGCCGGCAGCTCCCCCACCGCCGTCGCGTACCGGGCGATCCACAGCGGGTTGGCGGAGGCGAAACCGCTGTAGTTGCCGGTGCACTGCTTCCACCAGTTCGTCGCCGTGTAGATGACGGGGTGGCGGCCGGTGCGGGCCTTGTACTGGTTCAGGAAGTCGCGGATCCAGGTGACCATCCCGCTCGTCGTCTTGCCGTAGCAGGCGTCGCCGTACGGGTTCCACTCGATGTCGAGGGCGCCGGGCAGGGTCCTGCCGTCGCGGGACCAGCCGCCGCCGTGGTCGACGAAATAGTCGGCCTGCGTTGCGCCATTGGTGGTGTCCGGGGTCGCGAAGTGGTACGCGCCGCGGATCATGCCGACGTTGTAGGAACCGTTGTACTGCTGGGGGAAGTAGGGGTTGGTGTAGTACGTCCCCTCGGTCGCCTTCACGTAGGCCCACTTCACCCCGCTGTTCCACAGGGTCGACCAGGCGACGTTGCCCTGATGGCTGGAGACGTCCACGCCCTCGGTCTGGGTGGCCATGGGCCCCAGGGGGACGCCGTGTACGCCGTCGTGGGCGATGACGCCCATGCCCATGTGCGCGGAGCCCCGGCGTGGGGTGTCGTCACCGGCGGACGCGGGGGAGGGCTGGGTGGCGAGTAGGAGGGACAGGATCGCGGCGAGCAGGAGCCCGGCGAGGTGCGGGCGCCGGGGGCGGAGCGGTTCGGGTCTGTGCACGGGCATAAGCGTGCCTCCGAAGGCTCGGTGGTGCTCGGTGGGGAAACGCGTGGTGGTGGGGCGGCCGTTAGGGGCATGACGGTGGCGTGCGCATGCCAGTCAAGCCTCCGGTGGAGAAGCTAGGCACGCAGAAGCGCAGGTGGAAGGGGGTCCGGAGGCTGCCTTTGGTCTGGGCCTGCGAAATACTGGCGGAGCTGCGGCGATGACGGCGGTCGGCGGAAAACTTTCCGGACCGGGAAATACGAGGCAGGGGCTGACGTGCGCGAAGACGGAAACGGCGAGGGTCGGCGAGTCGGGCCCGGGGCTGACCCCTCCGGCGGAGTGTCCGATCGTGGTCCGGACCAGCCCGAATTCCTGGACCTGGAACGCGAGTTGACGGTCCTGTTCCGGCGCGCCAGGGCCAAGCAGGGCGAGATGGCCCGCGAGGTCCATCCGGACCTGGAGTCAGCGGCGTACGGCCTGTTGGTCCGGCTGGGTGAGTCAGGGCGTCAGCGGGCCACCGAGCTCGCCGCCTACATCGGGGTCGGCAAGGCCACCATGTCCCGCCAGCTGCGCGCCCTGGAGGACCTCGGGCTCGTCGCCCGCGAGCCGGACCCCGCCGACGGGCGGGCCTGGCTGGTGCACCTCACCGAGGAGGGACGCGGCCGGGTCGCGAAGGTGCGGGAGGCCCGGCGGGCCCGTTATGTCGAGCAGCTGTCCCACTGGGACCGGCGTGAGGTCGCGGAGCTGGCGCGGTTGCTGAACCAGCTGAACCGGGGGATGGAGAAGTAGGCCCGAGGAGGAACCGGGCGTGCCCACGCAGGTCTGTGTGGGTCACAGCTCCGCGTA
Source organism: Streptomyces bicolor (assembly GCF_000719285.1). Taxonomy (GTDB): domain Bacteria; phylum Actinomycetota; class Actinomycetes; order Streptomycetales; family Streptomycetaceae; genus Streptomyces; species Streptomyces bicolor. The sequence continues at coordinate 169,247 of NZ_JOFS01000004.1, forward strand.
CACGACCGTCGCGTCGTCATGCGTCTTGCTCCGCCCCAGATACGCCCGCTCCTCCGCGTCGGCCGACTCCAGCGCCCGCACCCGGTCCACCAGGGCCCGCGCCCCCTCTTTCCGTACGACGGTGAAGCACTCCGCCCAGTCGCCCTCCCGGAACTTCTCCACCCACCTCGTCGCCCCGTCCGTCAGCGCCGCCAGCGCCCGCACGTCTGCCCGCGCCAGCACCCCCGTGACCGCCCGGCCCGCCACCGACGGATCCGCGGCGGCCGTGAAGAAGCCGCCCTCCTTGTTGCGGATGTGGGCGTCGATCAGCGCGTCCGTGGCCAGGGACGCCCGTGGGAGACGGGACAGGCGGTCGTCCAGGAAGGGTGTGACCGTGCCGTCCGGCGACTGCGCCAGCAGGGTCGAGTCGGACAGGATCAGGTACTCCACCGACTCCGGCGACCACCGCGTCAGCACCACTGTGGCCTGTGGGGTGCGCGGGTGAGAAAGGTCACAGGTTTCCCGGTGTGCGTCAGCGGTACGAGCGATGGCGCGGGCCAGCGCGTCCGTGAGCGGAACATCGGGGAGCGAAACGGTCAGTTCGGTCAGGGCTCCGCCGAGCCGTGCGGTGAACCAGGGGACGGAATGGAGACAGCCCGTCCCGCTCCTCGGCGGGGTCACCCCGTCGAGGACGACCAGCACGCCACCCTGTCCCGAGGCGGGCAGTCCGACACTGGCGAAGTCCTCGTTGGGGCGGGCCGGGTCGCCGGGTTCGGAGGCAAGCTCTGTTCGCATTCGGCCAGTCTGCACGAGGCCTTCACAAGGTTCGCCAAGGGGTCTCATCGGTTGCCGAATCGGTGCAGCAGCGCAGGTCAGGCGCCTGGTTTGGGGCGGAATGGAGCGCTCCTTCCAAGCGTGGCGGCGAATACTGCCATCGCCTGCCGCAGACGTCCAACCGGCCCGCCGCGGAAGGCGTCTGCACGCGCCAGAGAAACTTGCCCGCCAACTCCCCTCCGGGGTTCACTCCTTCGGGTGGCGGGTCAGGTGATGCGCGGCCGTTGCCCACCGGCACTGGGAGGGTCGGGGACCGGTGAGGACACCCCCTGCTCGACCAAGTCGAGCTTGGGGGAGGGGTGCACGCGAGGTCGGCGGTAGTTGACGGAGCGTCACCCGGACCCATGGGTACACGAGTCAGGAATGCGAGCACCGGTGCAGAAGATGCGGCCTCGTCGCTCAGGCAAGCAGACGGCCTCCGCAGGGGGCGCCAAGCCCACTCCCGGCACCACCACCGACGTCACACCCGCCGGCAAGGGGCGCCCGACCCACGTACGGAACCGGCTGATCGTCGCCGTGGCCGTCGTGGCCGCCGCCATCGCCGCGGCCGGTGTCCCGTCGGTCGTCGCCGCCTCCGGGGAACTGCACGACTCCCAGGAACTGGTGACCCTCGCCGAGCAGACCGAGGAAGCGCTCACGCTCGCGCACTCCCTCGCCGACGAGCGCGACGACGTCACGTCGTACATCGCCGCGGGCCGGCCCAAGTCGAAGGCGCCCAGCGAGCAGCGCAGCGCCCGCGTCGACCGGCAGGTCGAGGAACTGCGCGCCGACACCGACGCCCCGGCCTCGCTCCACGACGAGCTCGACGGCATCGCGGCCGTGCGCCGGGCCGCGCTCACCGGCCAGAGCACCGCGCTGGAAGCACACCGGGCCTACTCGGCCACCATCACCGAACTGCACCGGCTCGCCGAGCGGCTGGCCGAGCAGATGCCGCCCCGCACGGGCTCCGGCGCGTACGCCCTGGCCGAGCTGGACTCCGCGGTGCAGCAGGCCGCCGCCGCCCGCGGGCTGCTCCTCGCCGCCCTCAGCGTGCCGACCACCACCGAGACCGTCATCGACCCGGTCACCGGCCTCGCCACCACGCAGAAGACCTCCACGGACGCCGACGCCCAGCAGCGCGCCGCGCTCAGCGCCGCCGCCCAGCAGGCCCGCCTGCGCTCCGACGCCGCACTCGCCGACTTCCACGAGACCGCCCCCAAGTCCGCGCGGACCTCCTACGACTCCACGGTCACCGGCCCCGAGGTCACCACCGCCGACCGGTACCTCGCCTCCCTCACCGACCAGGCCACGCTCTCCGACCGGGACCTGAACACCAGCACCCGGCGCGCCGAGGCCGCCCTCTCCTCCCGCGTCGACCTGATGCGCGGCGTGGAGTCGGCCCTCTACGACCGCCGCACCAAGGACCTCGAACAGCTCCGCGACGACGACGTCACCGCGCTGGAGATCCGCATCGCGATCCTCGGCGCCCTGATGCTGCTCGCCGTCGGCGTCGCCACCGGCATGGCGCGCTCCCTCACCCGGCCGCTGGCCGTCCTGCGGATCGGCTCCGCGCGGCTCGCCGGGGCAGAGGACCCGGCGGCCGAGGAGCCCGTCAAGTTCACCGGCCGCAAGGACGAGTTCGCCCAGGTCGTCAACTCCGTCAACGCCTTGCACGCGCACGCCGTCGCCCTCCACGAGCGCATCACCACGCTGGAGTCCGATCGCAAGCACCTCGTCGGCCAGCGGCAGAAGATGGCCGACGCCCGCGAGGAGCTGCGCACCGAACTCGCCGAGTCCGCGGCCCAGCTGGAGCGCCTGCGGGACACCATCGGCGCCACCTTCGTGAACCTCGCCCTGCGCACCCTCGGCCTCGTCGAGCGCCAACTCGCCGTCATCGAGGGCCTGGAGGAGCGCGAGCAGGACCCCGACCGGCTCGCCACGCTCTTCAAGCTCGACCACTTCGCCACGGTCATGCGCCGGCACAGCGAGAACCTCCTCGTCCTGGCCGGCACCGAGCACGTCCAGCAGCACGCCGGGCCCGTCCCGCTCGTCGACGTCGTCCGCGCGGCCGTCAGCGAGATCGAGCGGTACGAGCGCGTCCGCATAGCCGCGCTGCCGCCGCACGCGCACGTGGCAGGGTTCGCCGCCGACGACCTCTCCCACCTCCTGGCCGAGCTGATGGAGAACGCCACCTCGTTCTCCCCGCCCGACCTGCCCGTCGAGATCTCCGGCTGGCTGCTGGAGAACGGCGAGGTCATGCTCTCCGTCCAGGACGAGGGCATCGGCATGACCGGCGAGCGCCTGACGCGCCTCAACTCCCGGCTCGCCGACTTCGACCCCGAGATCTCCTACGACCAGGAGGGCGACGACGGCCTGGGCCTCGGCCTGTACGTCGTCGCCCGCCTCGCCCACCGCCACGGCGTCCGGGTCCAGCTCCGGGAGCAGAAGAGCGGCGGCATCGCGGCGGTCGCGGTCCTGCCGAAGGGCCTGCTCGCGGCGGCCCCCGCGGCCGCGGTCCCCGCCGACGCCCCGCACCGCACCGGCACCCACGCCTTCTCGCTGCCCGGCGCCGACGCGGAGGCCAACTCCAACGTCCTGCGCGGCCGCTCGAAGGACGGCGACCCGTTGGTGGCGCTGGCGGAGAAGGCCGTACGCGAGACGGGCGACGCCGAAAAGGACGTAGCCGACGACGACGTAGCCGACAAGGACGTATCGGAACCGGAGACTCCTGCCGAGACCACCATGGAGCTCCTGATCCCGGAGCAGGCCGCGGCGCCCTCCGAGGAGACGGAGACAGAGCAGGCTCGGGCGACCGACCCCTACGCCATCGGCCCGGACACGCATGAGCGTGCTCGGGACGAGGGGGAGGAACCCGAGGAGCAGGTGACCGACAAGGGCCTCCCCAAGCGCACCCCGAAGATCACCGCACCCGCCCAGGCCCCGCGACAGCGGACCGGCGGCGTCGACGCCGAAGCCCTCCGCAGAAGGCTCGGCGGCTTCCGCAAGGGCGCGGAGGCCGGCTACCGCGACGTAGAGGCGGAGATCGCCGAACAGACCGGCCAGAACAAGACACCCAGCAGTGAATCCGAAGCAGCCACGGGGGGCACAGTCGAGGAGGCAAGCAGTTGACCGCGCCCAGTACCTTCGGACTGAGCAGTGAAGCCCGCAACCTGCACTGGTTGTTGACGAATCTGGTCGAGGAGGTGCCGGGCATCCAGTCGGTCGCCGTGGTCTCCTCCGACGGCCTGCTCCTGCTCTCCTCGGACCACGCCCGCAACGAAGAGGCCCGGGAGGCGAGGAACGACAAGCCCACCGGCCCCCGCGGCTCCTCCGCCGACCTCGCCACCATCGTCTCCGGCATCGGCAGCCTCACCATCGGCGCCGCCAAGCTGATGCAGTTCGGCGGGGTGAAGCACACGATGGTCGCGATGGACGAGGGCAGCCTGTTCGTGATGTCCATCAGCGACGGCTCGCTGCTCGGGGTGCACGGCTCCGCCGAATGCGACATGAGCGTGGTGGCCTACCACATGGCGCTCTTCGTCGGCCGCGCCGGCCATGTCCTCACCCCCGAACTGCGCAGCGAGCTACGGAAATCCCTCGAGACCGCGTCGGCAGGGAGTACCCGATGAGCAACGCCCCGAAGAACCGGCCCCAGCTCCCCGTCCGCGGCGGCGAGCGCAAACCCGCCCGCGTACGCCCCTACTCGCTCACCGGCGGCCGTACCCGCTTCGGCCACGTCCTGCTCGTCGAGACGTTGGTCGGCAGCACGGCCGCGCTGGAGACGCCCGAGGAGCGCAAGAAACTGACGAAAGGTTCCCTCACCACCCGGGTCATGCCGGAGATGCGGGCCATCGTCGAACTGTGCCGCCGTATGCGCACGGTGGCCGAGATCGCCGCGCTGCTGAAGATGCCGCTCGGCGTGGTCCGCGTGCTCCTGAGCGACCTCGCGGACCAGGGAAGGATCCGTGTGTACGGCACCGGAACCGGTCATGGCACGGGCCGGCCGGACCGCGCTCTGCTGGAAAGGGTGCTGAGTGGACTCCGTCGTCTCTGACGCCGCTCGCGGTGTCTCCCCGCTCCTCGACGAAGAGGGGCCCGAACAGCCCTGGCAGACGGACCGCACCCGAGCCCCGATCGCCACGAAGATAGTCGTGGCCGGCGGCTTCGGCGTCGGCAAGACCACGCTGGTCACCGCCGTCTCGGAGATCACGCCCCTGCAGACCGAGGCGCTGATGACCGAGGCGAGCGAGGAGACCGACGACCTCACCTCGACGCCGGGCAAGCTGACCACCACCGTGGCCATGGACTTCGGCCGCATCACGCTCGACGACGACCTGGTGCTCTACCTGTTCGGCACGCCGGGCCAGCAGCGGTTCTGGTTCATGTGGGACGACCTGGTGCGCGGCGCGATCGGCGCGGTCGTCCTGGCCGACACCCGGCGCCTGAAGGACTGCTTCCCCGCGCTGGACTACTTCGAGAGCTGCGGCCTGCCGTACGTCGTCGCGGTCAACCACTTCGACGGCAGCGAGCTGTTCGAACCGGAGGACGTGCGGGAAGCGTTGACGATCCCCGCGCGCATACCCGTAATGATCATGGATGCCCGGCGCCGGATCTCGGTGATCGAGACCCTGCTGTCCCTCGTCGGCCACGCGCTGGACGAAACCCCCGAGTAGATCCCCGAGTAGGAGAACAGCCCCGGATGCGGAAGATACTCGTCGTCGGAGCCGGCCAGTCCGGACTCCAGCTCGCCCTCGGACTCCAGTCGCACGGGTACGAGGTCACCCTGATGTCCAACCGGACGGCGGACGAGATCCGCTCCGGCCGGGTCATGTCCACGCAGTGCATGTTCGACACGGCGCTGCAGTACGAGCGCGATCTCCAGCTGAACTTCTGGGAGTCCCAGGCCCCGAAGATCGAGGGACTCGGCGTCTCGGTGGCGGCCCCCGGCTCCTGGGGCGAGGGTCCCGCGGCCCGCGCGATCGACTGGCTGGGGCACCTCGACGGGTTCGCGCAGTCCGTCGACCAGCGGGTGAAGATGGCCGGCTGGATGGAGACGTTCGCACAGCGCGGCGGACAGCTGGTCATCCACGGCGCGGCGGTCGGCGACCTCGACTACTTCTCCCGCACCTACGACCTGGTGATGGTCTCGGCGGGCAAGGGCGAGCTGGTCCAGATGTTCGGCCGGGACCCGGAGCGGTCCCCGTACAGCGAGCCGCAGCGCGCGCTGGCCGTGTCGTACGTCCACGGCCTGGGCCCGCGCCCCGAGCACCCGGACACCGAGGCGGTCCGCTGCAACCTCGTCCCCGGCATCGGCGAGCTGTTCGTCATGCCGTGCCTGACCACCTCCGGGCGGGCCGACATCCTGTTCTGGGAGGGCATACCCGGCGGGCCGCTCGATGTCTTCGACGGCGTGCAGGACCCGGCGGAGCACCTCTCCCTGACCCTGGAGCTCATGGAGCGGTACACCCCGTGGGAGTACGAGCGGGCGACGAAGGTCGAGCTCACGGACGCCGGAGGTGTGCTGAGCGGGCGGTACGCGCCGACCGTGCGCAACCCGGTCGGGCGGCTCCCCGGTGGCGGGCTCGTACTGGGCGTGGCGGACGTGGTCGTGGCGAACGACCCGATCACCGGCCAGGGGTCGAACTCCGCGTCCAAGTGCGCCGCCGCGTACCTCGCCTCGATCCTCGAACACGGGGACAAGGAGTTCGACGAGGCGTGGATGCGGAGCACCTTCGACCGGTACTGGGCCACCGCGCAGCACGTCACCAAGTGGACGAACGCGATGCTGGCGCCGCCGCCGGAGCACATCCTGGGCCTCATCGGCGCGGCGGGGCAGCTGCCGCCCGTCGCCGACCGGTTCGCCAACGGGTTCAATGACCCGGCCGACTTCGAGAACTACTTCTATGAGCCGGAGAAGACCGCGGCTTATCTCGCTGAGGTTTCTGGGGCCTGACCCGGGGGCGTACGGCTCCCAGTACCGGGTTCGACGCGATCTCGGAGATCTTGATCTTCTCGCCGGGGCGCGGGGCCTCGACCACCCGGCCCTTGCCGAGGTACAGGGCCACGTGTGTGGCGTCCGGGAAGTAGATGACCAGGTCGCCGGGGCGCAGCTTCGTCAGGGGGACGCGGGTGAGCTGCGCCCACTGCTCCTGGCTGGTGCGGGGGATGCGGGTCCCCGCGTGGGCCCAGGCCTTGGACGTCAGGCCTGAGCAGTCGTAGGACCTGGGGCCTTCCGCGCCCCACTGGTAGGGCTTGCCGAGCTGTCGCTTGGCGTAGCGGATCGCTCGGGCGCTCTCGGGGGACGGCTTGTGGTCGTCCCGGGCGAGGGCGCCCGATGCCAGGAGGGCCCTCTGGGACTGCGCGGTGTCCTTCCTCTCCAGTTCGGCCAGTGCGCCGAGCTGCTCGGCGGTGAGGGAGGCCAGCAGCTCCTCGACCTCCTTCAGGCGCTTGTGCACGGCGTCCTTGTTCTTCTTCCGGCGTTCGGCGAGGGCGAGTTGATCGTCCAGGGCCTTGCGGGCCTTGCGGGCCAGCTCGTCGGCCTTGCGCTCCGTGCCGGTCAGCCGGCCGACCGTCTCGGCTCGCTCGCGTGCCAGCTGGCGGATGACGTGGCCCTGGTCCAGGGCGTGCTGCGGGTCGCGGGCCAGGAGCAGGCTTACGTACGGGGAGATGTCCGTGCTGTTCTGGTACTGCTGACGGGCCAGGCGGCCCGCGGCGCCCCGGCTGGCGTGCAGGGCGAGGCGGGCTCGGGACAGGGCGGTGTCCAGGCGGGTGGCCTCGGCGCGCTTTCGCTCGAGCTCCTCCTCGGTAGCGTTGTAGGTCTCCGTGGCCCGCTCGGCCTCGCGGTAGAGGCGTTGAAGGTCCGTCAGGAGCGCTGTCACCGTGCGACCTTGAGGTTCCGCGGCGGCCGTCGCGTGGGGTTCTCGTGGTTCTCGGGTAGCCGTCGCGCGGGGCTCTCGTGGCTCGGGGGCGGCCGTCGCGTGGGTCGGCGCGAGGAGCGTGCCGGCCGCCGTCGTCGCCGCGGCCGCCGTACACGCCAGGCGGCGAAGCCTTCCTGACACGTCATCACCTCCGGTGCGGAGAGGCTTTCTGCTCCGCACCGAGAGCTTTAGACGCGCTCGCCGGGTTTGTGTGCCAAGTGTGCGCGGATCGGCGTAATCCGGTCACCCGTCGGAGTCGTCCGGCTTGCCTCGCGGCGTGGCATCCGGCTTGGACCACGGCCAGTTCAGTCGGCGGGTCTGCTGCCCTTCGGGGGCGTACTCGTACTTCCAGCGCCGGGTCAGGCCCGTGCGGGTGCCGGGAGTGCGCGCTACGCGGCGGTAGACCAGGACCGTGGGCGGGCCGCCGTGCGGGTCGGGGACGGGGATGCGGTACGTCTTGGGCGGGTGGCCCGTGATGCCCAGGAGTACGGGCAGGACGCGGCCGTCCATGGGGCCGCCCTCGAAGGGGGTGTCTTCGCTCTTCACGGCACCAGTGTCAGCCATCCGCCGCGAGCTTCTCGGCCAGCGCGGCGGTCTGTGGATCCCGGGAGGCGGTGACCGAGAGCACGGCGACGAACTGTTCCACGAGCCAGTCCCGCAGTTCCTCCACCGGTGGCTGCTTGCCCTCGTCGAGCCAGATGAGGGAGGCCGCCTCGACCGCGGTGATCCACATCCGTACGGTCATACGGAGGCGGAGGCCGGGGTCGGTGACCTCCAGGTGGCTGAGGATGTGCTCGGCGGCGGCGCGGCGTACCCCGTCGACGATGGCCGTCGTGCGGGACGTCTCCACGACGCTGCCGCCCTGGAGCAGTGCGCTGAAGCCGGTGTCGTGCTCGTCGACGAAGGTGAGGTAGCGGTCGAGGGCACGGGAGAGGCGGGGGAGGAGGGGGCCCTCGCGGGGCTCGTCGAAGCAGTGCTGGAGTTCTTCGGCGGCCGACCTCAGGGCAGCCTCGTACAGCTGCTGCTTGCCGCCCGGGAAGTACCGGTACACCAGGGGCCGTGACACTCCGGCCGCCTCCGCCACGTCGTCCAGGGAGACGTCCTCGGGGGCGCGGTGCGCGAAGAGGGTGAGGGCGGCGTCGAGGAGCTGGGTGCGGCGCTCCTCGACGCTGAGGCGGCGGTAAGCGGGGGCGGCGGACATGGGATGAAGCCTAGTCGCCGTGGGGGGTGCGGGGATTTGGCGGCTGTGGGCTCGTCGTGGCTGGTCGCGCCCACGCGGCGGAGCCGCATATCGACACAGCCCCGCGCCCCTTGGTTGGCTTGGCTGCGGGCAGTCGTGCCGCTGGGGCGGCTCCCGACCCAAAGAGGGCGGCACCCCGCCAGCGCGGGCGAGCGTCCCGGCCTTCGAGCTCAGCCCCCACTTACGCCAGCAATCCCGACGACCTCCACAACCGCCGCCCCACCCCGCGCAGCACCCCGATGTCATCCAGGAAGTCCGTCAGCCTCTTCGCCCCCGTCTGCATGACCTCCCGGCGATGACCGCTCGCCTTCACCTGGGCCATCGCCTCCCGCTTGTCCAGGCCCACGTTCGTGTACACCTCGGGATTCACGAAGGCGACGGAGAACACCCGGGCGAACTCACCGGAGGTGACCCGGGTGAATTCCTGGGACCACTTCGGCGCCGTCACCATCTGGCGGCGCAGCTCCTCGCGGGCGTAGCGGACGTGGCGGGCCTCCTCCACGACATGGATCCGTGTCACGCCTCGGATCAGGGGCTGCACACGCTCGTCCGGGAACGTCAGCCGCTGCATCCAGTCGAGGACCTCCTCGCCGAGCAGGGTCGCCGTGAAGGAGCCGGGGGTGGTGGAGATCGTTTTGAAGAGGCGGCCCAGGTTCTGGTGCGCTCGGCTCACGGGGTACCAGGGGGTGCCGCCGTGGGAGATCAGGCGGGCGAACATCTTGGAGTGGCGGCACTCGTCCTCGATCTCGGTGAGTGCGTAGCGGACGTGTGCGCTTGTCGCCGCCTTGTCGTAGATGTGGCGGACCAGGAGCTGCATGAGGATGATCTCGAACCATATGCCGAGCGAGGCGAGGGCCGCGGCCTCGTGCTGGGAGAGGAGGATGCGCTGTTCCTCGCTCATCCGCTTCCAGATGGGGGTGTCGTAGAGCGAGACCAGTTCCGGGGGCCAGAACCACTTGCCCTCCTCGAAGGGCGCGTCCCAGTCCAGCTCCTTGTCCGGGTCGAAGGAGTGCTTGGCGGAGGAGTCGAGCAGCCGCTGGGCCACCTGCTCCCGGTCCTTGAGCAGGCCGAGCGCGTCGCGGAGGCCCGCGAGCGCATCGGCGTCCGTCAGCGTCGTCATAAGCTTATGAGACTGCCTGTCAGCAAGCTCGTCAATCCCTTGCGCAAGAGTCGTTGACCCCGCGTCTACTACGTGTGAGCCTGCGGGACATGCCGACTTACGACCTGTACGCCACGGATCCGGGAGAACCTCTCTGGCAGGTGCCGGCGACCGGCTCGGCACGTTTCAGCTGGGAGTACGACGACGGGCGCGACCGGCTGCTGGCCCTGTACCAGAAGGGCAAGGACAAGCAGTGGGACGGGCAGAAGCGCATCGACTGGGGGATCGAGGTCGATCCGTACGACCCCCTCGGCACCCCTGACGAATCCATGTCCCTGTACGGCACCAAGTACTGGGCCAAGCTGAGCGAGAAGGACAAGGGGGAGTTGCGGCGGCACTACGCCTCCTGGCAGTTCAGCCAGTTCCTGCACGGCGAGCAGGGCGCGATGGTGTGCGCCGCACGGATCGTCGAGTCCGTGCCCGACCTCGACGCGAAGTTCTACTCGGCGACGCAGGTGATGGATGAGGCGCGGCACGCGGAGATCTACGGGCGCTTCCTGCACGAGAAGATCGGGATGCTGTACCCGATCAACGACAACCTGCAGGCCCTGCTGGGCGACACGCTGCGGGACAGCCGGTGGGACATGCCGTATCTGGGCATGCAGGTGCTGATCGAGGGGCTGGCGCTGGCGGCGTTCGGCATGATCCGCGACACGACCGACAAGCCGCTGCCCAAGCAGATCCTCGCGTACGTCATGCAGGACGAGGCCCGGCACGTGGCCTTCGGGCGGATGGCGCTGCGGGACTACTACCGGCAGCTCACCGACGCCGAACTCCGTGAGCGCGAGGAGTTCGTCATCGAGGGCTGCTATCTGATGCGCGACCGTCTTCGGGGCGTGGAGGTGCTGAAGAACTTCGGCATCCCGGCCGCCGAGGCCGACGAGTTCAGCGAGCAGTCCGAGTTCCTCGCCCTGTTCCGCCGGTTGCTGTTCTCCCGCATCGTCCCCTGCGTCAAGGACATCGGGTTGTGGGGCAAGCGGCTCCAGCAGGCCTATGTCGACATGGGTGTGTTCGAGATGGGCGACTTGAATCTGGACCTGCTGATGGCTCAGGACGAGGAGATCGCGGAGCGGCTGGATGCCGAGCGGTTCGCGGTGGAGGAGCGGGAGCGGGTGGCGGAGGTGGAGGGGGCGATCGAGGCGGGCGGTGAGGACTGAGACGGTCCTTACCGCACCGAGCAGCCCAGCCCCTCCGGCACCTCCCCCAGCACCGGCTCCGCCCCCTGCGGCGGGAAGGACGTGCGCAGGGTGAAGGCGTAGGGGGTCGGGCCGTTCGTGCGGAGGTGCAGGAGGCGGGACTCGGCCTCCGCGACCGTGGGGCGGTGGCCCGCCGGGACCCACCACAGGGCCGTCATCGCCTCCTGCACGCGCTCGAACCACTCGCGGCGGCGGGCCAGCATCTCGCGGTGGCGGCCCTGGTACATGTACGCGGTCAGGGCGTTCGTGTCGCGCCACATCGTCAGGTTGATGATCAGCCAGGAGTCGCCGAAGACGGGTACGTTCGTCGCGTCGCCGGAATCGTCCTGCAGCCGCCAGACGAAACCGTCGGCGGCCTCGGCGTCGGCGTTCACGGGCTCGAGGTTGTCGACGAAATCCTTCAACTGCGGGGAATCCAGCGGGGCCTTGAGGCGGGCGATGTTGACCTGGGCGAGTTCGTAGGCGGCTTCCGGGGTGGTTGAGGTCGTCATGGACCGAACGGTAGGTCGGGGCGGGGTCGCAGGACCAGAGTGCGTCTCAGTACGTGGGCACATGTCCCTCTTTCACAGCCGGGACGGCCGGTGCGTGAGTACCTGTGTACCGCCGTCTTACGGGCGGGAAATCCCGCCCTGACCGGCCTGCCCGTAGCGTCGACGGGCATGACGGGGAATGTACTGACCACCCTTCGCCCGACCGTCCGCCGCCCGGCCGCGCTTCCCGGCTGGAGCTCCATCCGTGGCCGTATGGCCATCGTGCTGGCCGTGCCGACCTGTCTGCTGCTCGCCCTCATCGGGCTCGGCGTCGCCGACCGGGCCGCCGACTGGTCCACCGCCCGGGGAACCGAGGCACATGTCGGGGTGCTGCTGCGGGCGCAGGGGCTCGTCCGGGAGGTGCAGCGGGAACGTGGGCTGACCAACGGGCTGTTGGGGGGTGAGGACGGGTACCGCGATGATGTCGTCGCCCAGCGCGGTCGTACCGATGAGGCTCGGGACGCCTTGCGCGCCGCGCTCGACGAGGAGGGCGGGGCGCTGCCCGACGCCGCGGTCTCCGCCCTGCGGGCCGCCGACGTTCCCCTCGCCGCCCTCACCGCGACCCGCGGGGACGTCGACGCCGGTACCGCCGACCGCGCCGCCACCCTGCGGACGTACACCAAGGCCGTCACCGCACTCGTCGACGCCGAGTCGGCCGGCGCCCCGGACGGTGACCGGCGTATCGCCCAGGGCGTGCAGGCGCTGCAGGCGCTTGCCCGGGCGACGGAGGCCGTCGCCCTCGAACGCGGTTCCCTCAACGGGGTGTTCGCGGCCGGGCGGTTCCGGTCCGGGGAGTACCTCGACTTCACGGAGGTCCGGGCCACGCGGGTGGCCGCTCTCGGTCAGTTCCGGCAGCTCGCGGGGAAGGCCGAGGAATCCGCGCTCGACGACGCCTTCGGTACGGCCGCCGCGCGTCGGGTCGCCGGGTACGAGGCGCGTGCCGAGCGAGGGGCCGACGGGTCCCGCCTCGCCGTGGCCCCCGCTCGCTGGTGGGCCGACATGACGACCCTCGTCGATGACCTGCACGCCGTACAGCGGGCCGTCGGGGACGATGTGCGGGCGCGTGCCGCCGACGCCGGTTCCGCCGCCACCCGGCAGCTCGGCGGCTTCCTCGCCCTCGGGGCGCTGATCCTCGGCGTGGCCGTCGCGCTCGCCGTGTTCTCGGCCCGCTCCATCACCCGGCCCCTAGGCGCCCTCGCCGACGAGGCGGACGCCGTCGCGGGGAAGCGGCTGCCCGAGGCCGTACGGCGGATCCAGGAGGCCGACCCCGACCTCCCGCCCGCCGAGGACGGGGCGTCGGAACGGCGCGAACTTCCGGGCGGCGCACGGGAGATCAGCCGACTGGCCGCCGCCCTGCGCAACGTGGAGGACACCGCCGTCGGGCTCGCCGCCCAGCAGGCCGTCCTGCGCCGCACCAGCACCGAGTCCCTGGCCAGCCTCGGCCGCCGCAACCAGAGCCTGCTCAACCGGCAGCTCGGTCTGATCACCACCCTGGAGAGCCAGGAGCTCGACCCGGACGCCCTCGCCGAGCTCTTCGAACTCGACCACCTGGCCACGCGGATGCGGCGCAACGCCGAGTCGCTGCTGGTGCTCGCCGGCGAGGAGTCGCCGGCCCGGTCCTGGAAGGGCACGGTCTTGGTCGCCGACGTCGTGCGGTCGGCGGTGTCGGAGGTCGAGCAGTACCGGCGGGTGGCGGTCGTCGACATCCAGCAGTGCGGCGTCCGCGGCCACTGCGTCGCCGAACTGTCCCACCTACTGGCCGAGTTGGTGGAGAACGCGCTGATGTTCAGCCCGCCCAAGCAGCCCGTGGAGGTCTACGGCTGGCGGGACGGCGCCGAGTACTGCCTGGCCGTCGTCGACCGGGGGATCGGGATGACGGCGGAGCGCATGGCCGAGTCCAATGGAGTCCTGTCGGGGAAGGGCGCCTCCCTGCACACCGCCCCGACCAGGTTCCTGGGTCACCACGTCGTCGGCGCCCTCGCCGCCCGCCTCGGCGCCCATGTCGAGCTGCGCCCCACCCAGGGCACGGGCGTCACGGCGTACGTCGCCCTGCCCGCCACCCTGATCCAGGAGCAGACGTCAACGGCCGCCGTCCGAGGGTGACTTCTTCAGCACCGCCTCCATCACGGCCCGCGCGATCGGCGCCGCGTCCCCGCCGCCGCTGATCTCGCCCCGGTCCGCGTCCGCGTCCTCCACCACCACGGCGACCGCGACCTTGGGCTCCAGGTCGCGGCCGCCCTGCGCCCAGGAGACGAACCAGGCGTACGGCGTCCCGGAGTTGCCGAGGCCGTGCTGGGCCGTGCCGGTCTTGCCGCCGACCGTCGCGCCGGGGATCCAGGCGCCCGAGCCGGTGCCTTCCCGTACGACGTCGACCATCAGCTCCTTCAGGAGTACGGCGGTCGAGGGGTGCATCGCCTGCCGTGCGGGGCGCGATCCGGCGGTCGACACCGTCGCGCCGCTCGCCCGGGTCGTGCGCTCCACCAGATACGGCGGGCGCACCTTGCCTCCGTTCGCCACCGCCGCCGCGACCATCGCCATCTGCAGCGGGGTGGCCCGCGTGTTGTACTGACCGATCGACGACAGGGCGAGCTGCGCCCGGTCCACCTTGGTGTCGAAGGTGCTCTCCGAGACCGAGAACGGGATCCGCACGTCCGCGTCGTTGAAGCCGAAGGCCTCCGCCGTCGCCGCCATCCGTTCCACCCCCACCTTGGTTCCCAGCTTGGCGAACACCGTGTTGCACGACCACTCGAACGCCTTGCGCAGCGAAACGTCCCGGCAGCCGCCGCCCGCGTTCGTCAGCGAGGTCCTGGTACCCGGCAGACGGTACGGATCCGGGGAGTCGGTCGGCTTGTCGAGGTCCTCGACCACGCCCGCGTCCAGGGCCGCCGCCGCGGTCACCACCTTGAAGGTCGAACCCGGCGGATACGTCTTGCGCACCGCCCGGTTGAGCATCGGCCGGTCCGGATCGCGGTTCAGCGACTTCCAGGACCGGGGCACCGCCGAGCCGTTCCCGGACAGCACGGACGGGTCGTACGACGGCGCGGACACCAGGGCCAGGATCCGCCCGGTGGCCGGCTCCACGGCCGCGACCGCGCCCTTGCGGCCGTCCAGCCCTTCGTACGCCGCCTCCTGCGCGCCCGGGTGCAGGGTGGTGAGGACGTCGCCGCCGGGGTTGCGGTCGCGGGCGGTCCCCTTCCACAGCGGGAACGGCGACAGCAGCGGGTCCGTGCCCGACAGGACGCCGTCCTCGGCGTGCTCCAGGAGGGTCGTGCCGTACACCTGCGAGGCGTAGCCGGTGACGGGGGCGTACATCGGGCCGTTCGTGTACGTCCGCTCGTAGCGGAGGGGCTCGCCGGTGTCGTGGGACCCGGTGATCGGCTCGCCGCCGACCAGGATGTCGCCGCGCGGCTGGCCGTAGCGGGAGATGGAGGTGCGGCGGTTGGCGATGTTGTCGTCGTAGGACGGCGCCTCGACGACCTGGATGCGGGCGGCGTTCACGAGCAGCGCGGCCAGCAGCAGGGCGCAGAAGAAGGCGGCGTGCCGGATGTGCCGGGTCATCGGCTCGCCTCCGCACGGTCGTCGTGTCCCTCCGCTACGGCCGCCTCCTCGTCCTTGGGCACGCCGAACCGGCTGCGCGCCTTGTCGCTCACCCGGATCAGCAGCGCCACGATCGCCCAGTTGGTCACCACCGACGAGCCGCCCTGCGCCAGGAACGGCATCGCCATGCCGGTCAGCGGGATCAGACCCGTCACACCGCCCGCGATCACGAACACCTGGAGCGCCACGATCGAGGCCAGCCCCACCGCGAGCAGCCGGCCGAAGGGGTCGCGCAGGGCGAGGCCCGCGCGATAGCCGCGCTCCACCAGCAGGCCGTAGAGGAGGAAGATGGCGGACAGGCCCGCCAGGCCCAGTTCCTCCCCGGCCGTCGCCAGGATGAAGTCCGACTTGGCCGCGAAGCCGATCAGGATCGAGTGGCCGAGGCCCAGTCCCGTGCCGGACATGCCGCCCGCCGCGAAGGCGAACAGCGACTGGGACAGCTGGTTGGGGCCCTCGCCCGCCTCGATCGACGCGAACGGGTGCTGCCAGTCCTCGACCCTGCTGTGCACATGCGGCTCCAACTGCCCGACCGCCACCGCACCGACCGCCGCCAGCAGCAGGCCGAGCGCGATCCAGCCGGTCCGTCCGGTCGCGACGTACAGCAGGACCACGAACAGCCCGAAGAACAACAGCGAGGTGCCCAGATCCCGTTCGAGGATCAGCACCCCGACGCTCAGCAGCCAGATCGCGACGATCGGACCGAGAACGCGCCCGGTCGGCAGCTGCAGCCGCTCGACCCCCAGGACCCGACGGCCCGTGTACGCCAGCGCATTGCGGTTGGCGGCCAGATACGCCGCGAAGAACACCGCGAGCAGCACCTTCGCGAACTCGCCGGGCTGGATGGAGAATCCGGCGATCCGGATCCAGATGCGGGCGCCGTTCACGGACGGGAAGAAGATAGGCAGGGTGAGCAGCACGAGGGCGGCCACGACACAGACGTAGGCGTAGCGCTGGAGTACGCGATGGTCGCGCAGCATGAGGACGACCATGATGAACAGCGCCACCCCCAGCGTGGACCACACGAGTTGGGTGGGCGCCGCCAGGTCGTCCGGTGTCTCCAGGTCGAGCCGGTAGATCAGGACCAGGCCGAGGCCGTTGAGCAGCACTCCGATCGGCAGCAGCAGCGGGTCGGCGCAGGGGGCGCGCAGCCGCACCGCCAGATGCGCGACCAGCGCGAGCACACCGAGCCCGGCGCCGTAACCGGCGGCGCCGGGCGGGACGGTGCCGTGTCTGGCGAGGCCGACCGCGCAGTAGCCGTACACGGAGAGCAGGACGGCCACGACGATGAGGGCCAGTTCGATGCCACGGCGCCGGGGGAGAGGTGCGGCGGGAGCGGGCGCGTCCGCTGCCACCAGGGTGGTTCCGGCCTTGGTCATGTCCGGAACTTACCCAATTAGTCCCTCTTGTGTGTCTTGTGGCTCAGCACCAGCGCGGCGCGGGGAACTGCTCGGTTCTGCTAGCGCAGCGTCAGCGTCGCGACGGCCCCACCATCCGCCGCATTGGCGAAGGCCAGCCGCGCACCAAGTACCTCCGCCTGCCCCAGCGCGATGGTCAGCCCCAGCCCATGCCCCTTGGACCCGCCCTCCGTACGAAACCGCTGCGGCCCGTGCGCGACGAGGTACTCCGGATAGCCCACCCCGTGATCCCGCACGGTGACCACCGGCCCGTCCACCGTCACAAGCACGGGCCCCCGCCCGTGCTTGTGCGCATTGGCCACCAGGTTCCCCAGCACCCGCTCCAGCCGCCGCCGATCGGTCTCCACCACCAGGTCCCGCACGACGACGACCTCGGTCTCGGTCCCGGACGCCCGAACCACCCGCTCGGCCAGCGCGGCGACCGGCTCGGTGTCCAGCTCCACCCGCTCACGCCCGGTGTCCAGCCGCGAGATCTCCAGCAGGTCCTCGGTCAGGGTCCGCAACGCGGCCACCCGGTCCCGCACCAGCTCCGTCGGCCGCCCCGGCGGCAGCAGTTCGGCCGCCGCGTGCAGCCCGGTGAGCGGCGTCCGCAGCTCATGCGCCACGTCCGCCGTGAACCGCTGCTCGGACAGCAGCTTGCTCTGCAGCGACGACGCCATGGAGTCCAGCGCGGCGGCGACCGCGGCCACCTCGTCCTGCGGCCGATGCGGCTCCTTCGTACGGGGATCGTCGACCCGCGCGTCCAGGTCACCCCCGCTGATCCGCCGGGCCACCTGGGCCGTGGCGTGCAGCCGTCGTGTCACCCGTGTCACCGCGAACGCGCCCACCAGCAGCGTCGCCCCGATCGCCAGCCCGGACGACCACAGGATCGCCCGGTCCAGGCCGTCGATGGTGCGGGCCTGCTGCGAGTAGTCGATCCCGACGGCGAGTGCCCGCTCGCCGTCGACCGGGCCCGCCGCCCACATCATGGGGCGCCCCCCGTGATCGGCGACCATCGTGCCCCGGTCCCCGGCCAGCGCCAGGTCCCGCAGCGCCTGGGGCAGCCCCGGCGGATCGAGCCGGGCGTCCGGCCCGAGGGTGTCCCCGGCCTCGAACTTCGCGGTCGCTTCCGCCAGCCGGGACAGCGCGCGGTCGCGGGCCTGGCCGACGGTCTGGTTCGTCACCGAGACGTGCACGAGGACGCCGAGCAGCGCGGCGAGCGCACAGCACATCACCGTGATGAAGACGGCGGCCTTCACGGCGAGCGTGCCGGCCCACTGGGGGAGCGCGAGCCTCATGGGGTGCTCGCAGAGGGAGAGGCCCCGGACGGAGACGACGAGCGTGACGGCGACGGGCGCGGCGTCTTCTTGTGCGAACCGGTGCGCAGCATCTCGTCGTGGGTGAGCAGCATCGCCTTCTGGTCGGCGTCCCACGTCCACTGCAGCCGGTACTCGTACCCGGCGACCTCCGACGGCGAGCGGATGATCACCGACCGTCCGGCCAGCTCTACGGCGCTGATGGCGTCGTCCCACTCCATCAGCTGGACGAGCCTGCGCTTGTCGACGGTGTAGACGCGGACCGCGGTCGTGTTGCCGGGCATCAGCCGGAAGCCCAGAGTCAGCTCGGGGCGCCCGTCGCCGGTCAGGTCCCGGTAGTAGGGCTGGAGCACCGGGCATCTGCCGCGTCCGGCGCCCTTGCCGCACTCGGCCATCAGGCGGCCGGTCCGGCCGTACGTCGCGTCGTCACCTTGGTAGGTCTGAGGGCTCTCCGCCATCTCCTTGCGGACGACGTCCAGCGGGTCCACGTCGAGGATGTCGCCCCCGGGGACGGTGACGCCCTTCACGACCTCCCTGTTCACCTCGCCGATGACATAGGCGGGGCTGGACGCCGGCGTCAGCTGCGGCCACAGCTTGTCCGGGCTCACCGCGGTCTCGGTCGGGCCCGCGCCCTGGAGTCCCCCGGCGTCACCGCAGGCCGTGGCTGCCGACAGCAGCAGTGCGACAAGGGCACCGCGCGCTACGACGCGCGTGGGGCGGCTGCGGGGCACGGTTCTCCCGGGGCTGGAACTGAGGCTGGAAATGGCTGTCGGCCCGTACACCCTATTCGTACGGAAGTCCTTTTTGCGCACCCGGTGGGCGGACGGGCGAAACGGCTACTCGGCGAGTTCCTCCAGGAGCCGGGCGGTCGGCAGGCCGGCCCGGAGGTACTCGACGAACAGGTCGTTGTGCAGCGCCCACGGAGAGCGGCGGGAGCGTATCAGCCGGATCGCCCGGTCGACGGAGTGGTTCCGGCGGATCAGGGCGTGGGCCACGACCAGACCCGAGCGGTTGTACCCGTGGTAACAGCGAACGAGGACCCTGCGGCCCTCGTCCAGCGCCTCGCACGCCGCCTCCGCCAGCCGTATCACCCCCGCGAGCTGGGTGCCGTCCAGCGGACCGTCGGGAATCGGCCACACATGATGCTCGACGCCGGGATCGGGTCCGTGCCCGGGCAGCCGTAGCAGCGTCTGCACGAGGTCGAACTCGTCCTGTACGACCGCGAACTCCAGTTGTCCCGAATGCCCCCGGAACTCATGCCCGCCCATCCACAGGCCGGGCACGATCTCGCTCCACGGGCTGTCCGGAGCCGGCACGTCGGGTTGCTTCCTGCGGGTACGCAACGGCGCCTCCCCAACCACCCCCCGGGGGGTCTGCCCAACTCCGCTCAAAGGTAACCGGGTTCTTGCCCGCGCAGCACCCTGCCTGTTCCCATGGTCAGTGGGGTGATGGTGCATGAGCGGACTGCGCGTCATACCGACCTGGCGACACGGCCAGGAACGGCTCTACGTCTGCCTCCGGGACGGGCGGAACATCGCCTGGTACGACCGTGAGGCGGCCCGGATCAACCTGCTCAGCGAGGACCGCAGAGAGGATGTGCTGGAGGCGCTCGGCCCCTTCGTCACCGGCCCGGTGACGGTGGGCCCGCCGCCGGTGCCCACCCCGGCGGAGCTGGCCCGGCTGACCCTCCACCCGGACGACGACCTGGCGCCGAACCGGCCCGGCGAGGCGCTCCTGGTCGCCCTCGACCGGGACCCCGGCCCCACACACCGATTGCGGCGCCCCGACCCGCGCCGCCGCGCCCTGGCCGCGGAACAGGCGATCGGCGAGGCCCTGGACCGGCTCGACGGCGCCGGCTGGCACGCGCTGCACTCCGTCCCGCTGCCCGGCGGTGACCGCATCCACCACCTGGTGATCGGGCCCGGCGGACTCTTCGCGGTGCACGCCCTGTACGCCCGTAAGCAGAAGGTGACGGTCGCCGACCCGATGGTCTCCCTCGGCCGCCGCGAACCCCACCCCCTGCTGCGCCGTGTCCGCGCCGACGCCGACCGCGCGTCCTACGCCCTGACCGCGGAGGTCCATCCCGTCCTCGCCCTGGTCGAGCCCTCCGCCGTGGCGATTCCGGGGCCGCTCCGTGAGGTCCGGGTCCTCAGGGACACCGAGGTGGAGGGGCTGGCCCGGCTGGGCGGGGTGCTGAAACCGGCGGATGTGGAGGCGCTGCATGCGATGGCTCGGGACCGGCGGGTCTGGGGTGCGGTTGGCTCCGCCGGTTGAGCGGTGCGGTTGGCTGGGGTGACCGTCCCCTGGGGGCCTGCTGCCCCCAGACCCCCGCTTCGGCCCTTGACGGGCCTCGTCCTCAAACCCCCAGAGGGGGCACCCCCAGACGGGCTGAATTGCCTGGACGGGCGTCGAGAGATCAGGGCAGTGTGCCCGCCCGGTCGCCGTCCAGCAGCGGCGCCAGCAGGTCGCCGTAATCCTGTAGGCGCGGGGCCAGGTCCGGGGCCAGGAACGTCAGGCCGCGAGGTGAGCGGCAGTCCTGTACCTCCTCCCACGTCACCGGGGCCGACACCGTCGGCTCGCGGCGGGCGCGCAGGGTGTACGGGGTGGCCGTCGTCTTGCGGGCGGCGTTCTGGCTCCAGTCGACGAAGACCTTTCCGGGGCGCAGGCTCTTCGTCATCCGGTGGATGGCGAGGCGGGGCAGGGCCTTCTCGGCCTCCACGGCGAGTTCCTTGGCGTAGTCGGTGGCCTGCTGGGAGGGGGCCGGCCGGATGGCCGCGGTGAGGTGCAGGCCCTTCGAGCCGGAGGTCTTCGCGTACGCCTCGATGCCGTCGGCCGCGAGACGCTCCCGCAGCCACAGGGCCACCTCGCAGCACTCGACCACGGTCGCGGGCGAGCCGGGGTCGAGGTCGAACACCAGCCGGTCGGCCTCGCCGGGCGCGTCGATCACCCACTGGGGCGTATGGAACTCGGTGACGAGGTTGGCGGCCCACATCAGGCTGGCGAGGTCCTGCACGAACACCATCCGGGCCGGTCCCTCGACGCGGGGCACCTCGGCCGTGGTGACCCAGTCGGGGGTGCCCGGGGGCACGTTCTTGGTGAAGAACACCTGGCCGTCCGGGCCGTCGGGATAGCGGAGGAAGGACACCGGCCGATCCCGCAGATGCGGCAGCAGGACGTCGGCGGTGGTGGCGTAGAAGTGCAGCACCTCGCCCTTGGTGAAGCCGGTCGCCGGATACAGCACCTTCTCCAGATTGCTGAGCGCGAGCCGTCGCCCCTCCACCTCTGTGATCGGCGTCATACGATGAGAATTCCAGAAATCATGGTGGATGTCCGAGTAATCCTCGTGAACCGATCGAAAGGGTGCTGCACGTGCGATCCATATGGAACGGCGCCATCTCGTTCGGCCTGGTCAGCATCCCGATCAAGGTGGTGAACGCGACCGAGAGCCACTCCATCTCCTTCCGGCAGATCCATCTGGAGGACGGCGGTTCTCTGGGGGTGTGAGGTGTTCGCCCGGTGTCGTTCTGGCGTTAGTGCAGCTCAGAGCTGTCGATCGAGACCCTATCCAGTGCAACAGCTGTGGCGAGATGACTGAATCGGGTGACTCCCGGAGAAGGGCGCCTTGAATTGCGGACCGGCCTCCCTCCGACGGGGCGGCCCCTGGGTCCAGCAAGAATGGGTGCCATGAACCCTCGTTTTGTCGGCATCCCAGAGGTGACCGAGGTTCCCTCTGTGGCAGTCGTCATCGACGTAATGCGTGCCTTCACTGTGGCTGCCTGGGCCTTCGCGCGCGGCGCCGAGAGGATCGTCCTGGCATCGTCGGAGAGCGAGGCCCTGGAGTTGAAAGAGGGCCATTCAGGTTGGCTGGCCTTGAAGGACGGTGCGCCGGCAGCCGGATTTGATGCAGTGAACTCACCGGGCTTGATCACTTCGGCCGCCTTGGCTGGTCGCACGGTCGTTCAGAAGACGACGGCGGGGACCGTGGGTGCCCTGGCCGTTGCGGATGCGCCGCTCGTGTTGTGCGCGAGTTTCGTGGTGGCCAGCGCGACAGCGCGGTTCTTGAGGGCCGAAGGTGCAGGTCCTGTGACGTTCGTCGTTACTGGCGAGGACGGACGAGCCGACGAGGATCTGGCCTGCGCTGAATACATCGGACAGCGTGTCGCATTGGGTGATGTCGAGGCAGCCCCGTATCTCCACCGCGCGCGGGCTTCTCGTGCTGCAGCCGATCTCGCCGATGGCCTGCGGCGCGGATACCAAGGAGTCCATCCGGACGATGTCGAGCTTTGCCTGGAGCCCGACAGGTTCTCGTTTGCGATGGTGGCGCGTCGGGAGGAGGCGATAACGGTGCTGCGTCCTGTCGAGGTGTCCGGTGACTGAGACGATGCAGTTCGTGGGCAGAGTCAAACGGATGAGGCGGTGGCTCAGGACACCTTCGCTTTGCGCCGGCCGCCCTTGCCGGAGAGGGCCTTGATCAGTTCATCGCGGCTCATTGAGGAACGACCAGGGATGTTTGCGTCGGATGCCCTCTGATAGAGCTCTGTCTTGCTCAGTTCCTTGAGTTCGGAGGGCTTCGGCGGCTTTTCCTCGGTCTTCTTTGTCGTCCGGGCCCGGCGTTTCTCTGCCGCTTCCTTGATATGCGTCGGCGGGCGACCACGCCGGGGCGCTTCCTCTTCCTCGCCGGGCTTTCTGCGGCTCTTGGCCGTTTCGACACTGGCCTGCAGGGCCGCCATGAGGTCGACGACCTTCGTTGTCTTCGGGGGCGGCTCGCCCTTCTCCACCGTCTGACCGGTGCGCTTCGCCTCCACGAGCTGGAGCACCTTCTCCTGGTAGGTGTCGTGGTATTCCTCCGGATTCCAGTCGATGCTCAGCGCCTCGACCAGCTGCACCGCCGTCTGCAGCTCCTTTTCGGCGACCTGCGTCTCCTCCGGGAGACTCCCGATCTCCCGGTGAGGGTCGCGGACTTCGTCCGCCCAGTGCATGGTGTGCATCGCCAGGACGTCGCCCTCTGCCTTCACAGCGACCAGGTACTCGCGGTTGCGCATGACGACGGTGGCGATGCCGACCTTGTTCGCCTGGGCCAGGGCGCTGTGGAGCAGGGCGTAGACCTTGGCGTACTCCTTGCCCTTGGGCGCCAGGTAGTAGGTCTTGTCGAAGAAGACCGGTTCGACCTGGTCCAGGTCGACGAACCCCGTGATCTCCATCGACTTGGACTGGCCGGGGGCGATCTCGTCCAGCTCGTCCGGTTCGACGACCACGTATTCGTCCCCCATGTCGAAGCCCTTTACGATCTCCTCCATGGGGACTTCCTCGCCGGTGCGCTCGTTGACTCGCTTGTTGCGCACTCGGTCGGACGTCCCGCGCTGAAGCTGGTTGAAGCGGATCGTGTGGCTTTCCGTCGCCGTGAACAGCTGCACCGGCAGGGCGACGAGCCCGAATGAGAGAGCACCGCTCCAGACCGCTCGGGCCATGGCCTTCCCACCTCCTGTTTTCCCATGGCACCTCCGTCGGCCGCTGATCGCATCCCGGCATGCGCCACATGGACGGTTCGGAGGAAGACGTCCGGTCAGCGGTGGGTCTGATTGAGGGTTCGGGTCAGTTCTCGGTTGGCTGCACGCGCGGCTTGCAGTTCCTCGGCGCGGTCTTCGAGCTGTCCTTGGAGTTCCACCACTCGCTGTTCCAGAGTGGTGATCTGCCGCTGGAGGTTGTCGATGTCGCTGGGCGCTCCGAGGCCGGAGTCGCGCCAGGCCTGTTCGCCGAGCTGTTGGGAGAGTCGGTTCTCCAGTTGCCGGACGCGGGCCGTGAGCCGGGCGTTGCGATCCAGGGCGTTCGCCAGGTCGGCTTGCAGGGAGGCCCTGCTGACCTGGGCGGGTCCTTCACTGGACGACGGCGCCGTTGCCGCGGTGTGGATGAGTTGCAGCAGGTCGCGGTGGCGGTAGAGAAAGGAACGGTCGACTCCGGCGGCTCGGGCGATGCTGGAGGCGGTGATATCTCCGCCCTCCTTGACCGCGGCGCTGATGGCTTTCTCGACTCGCTGCCGTCGGCGTGCCGAGTCCCCCCGTCGCCCTTCGGCAGTGGGGACATTGTTCTTGCTGGTCACAGTGGCCTTTCTGGTCGCAGATCGGGGAGAGGCTGACGGATCCTAGGCATCCCCAGCAGTACGCTTTGCCGACCGCGGCGGACCACGGAGACGGCCGCCTCGATCTCGGCGCGCTGGCTCGCGTCGAGATCGTCAAGACCGTCCTTGACTCGCTTGATGAGCCGTCTTACACGGCTGATCTCCTCGTCCGACGGCATTGCCTCGGCCTTGGCCCAGTCGTCCGCGTCCAGCGCAGCGGCGATCCGCTCGCGATTGCGCAGCAGGTCCGCGAGGTAGGCCTCCAGATCGGGCAAGTAGGAGACGTCCGTACGGAAATGACCACAGCCCACGCAGCGGAATCTGACGGGACAGTCGTGTCCACCCGCTGCCACATTCGACGGCTCGGTGCAGACCCCGTAAGGAACGGCGACCTCGCCGACGGCCCGGCGGGCGTGCTCGGAGTCGAGCAGTTCCTTGGCCTGCCGCCAGATGCGCTTGCCGTGCCGGTCGAACTGCATCTCGGTGACACGGTCGACGGCCTCGCGCCGCCGTTGTTCGGTGACCCGGTAGTAGGCCTGGGTGGTGTCCAGTCGCCGGTGATCCATCAAGGCCCTGAGGACGTCGACGGCGACCCCGGCGTCTGCGTGTCGCTGGCAGTAGGTGTGCCGGTATGCGTAGAGGAAGATCTTGGACTTGTCGAAAGGCATCATCCTGGTGACCGGCAGACCGTCCATCTCGACACGAGTGGGGACCAGGAACTCGGGCAGGGACCGGATCCACTCGCGGTGGCGGCCGGAGAGCCATCCCGGTGTGATGGGCTTCAGGCCGTGGGGATTGGCCACTCGCGTGGGCAGCAGCATCAACTGGTCGGTCGGTGTGCTCGGGAAGTCGGCGCGGATCAGTTCCTGTTGTCTGGTGATCACTCCAGCCGTGGCCTGGGAGATCGGCAGCCGGCGTCCGTGGCGGTTGGCCTTGTAGTTGTCGTAGATCAGCACGTGCTGCCCGTCGGCGTCCTGCTTGAGGCAGTCCCAGCGCAGCTGGCAGATCTCCTGAGGCCGTCTCCCCGTGTCGATGAGCAATTCGACCGCCACCCGGTTCTCGTTGCCGTTCCGGGCCTGGCCGACGAGGGACGGCAACTGCTCGCAGATCTGTCGCATGACCTCGGCAGGGAGGTCTTTACCGGCTTCCGTGTCCTCCGGGTCGTCGGGAATGTCCTCCGCGAGGATGGCGAAGTCATCCGGCAGTCCGTGCAGCGGCTGACCGGGCCGGGTCAGTCCGAGTGACCGCATACGGGCGAGATGGGTACGGACGTAGCGGACGACCACAACCCGCCTGTGCGCCGAGATCTCCCTACTGTGGTGCAGGAAGGCCAGACGGTTGGTGAACGCGGTGATGTCCCGGCGGCTGAGCGCGCGGATGTCATCGCCATGATCTTCGCGCTGAAGCCTCAGGCTCTCGGACAGAAGGGCGAACGCGTTGAGGATGTCCTGGATGCTGCTCATGACATTGCCACGCCGCTGAGGCAGGGAGAAGAACGCCCATTCCTTGGCCGCGGTTCTCAGCCAGGACTGGTGGATCGCGGTGAAACGCAGATGCCCGGAGTGTCCGAACGCGGCACCGTTCCACACGTCCTTGCCCCGCTCGCCCTCCGGCGTCAGTCCGAACCGACCCACGAGGGTGACCAGGCTGCTGCAGAGGCCGCGCGTACCCCGGGAGACATGTGCCGGGTCCACCGCTGTCAGCGAGGGGAGTTGGAGTTCGCGGAGACGGTTGGTCAGATTGCGGAGCAGGAACTGCGTGGTGTGGATTCCTTCGCGCGTTCGGGACTGAACCCCGTAGAGGATCTCCGCCACCACACGATCGGGTAGTCCGCGCAGGCTGACCTCGTTGTTCGCGGACACGGGCGCTGTTGTGCACCGCCACAGCTCCTCGTCCTTCTCGCTCCGCCCGCGGGCGACAGCGTTCCTCCAGCGCTCCCGGTGGGCGTGACAGTACGGAGATACGCCGTCCCTGTACCGATGGCAGGCAGCGACTTCGCAGGGGCCGAACGCGGGCAGTGCGACGACATCGTCGAGGGCGAGGAACTCCTCCAGCGTCACGTCCCGGCGCTTGAGCTGCGCGAGGTGAGTTGAGCACAATGGCCGCCGCCAGGACGAGAACGGCCGCTGGCAACCGGACACCGAGCAGTCCTCGACCCCGACCTGCCGCCAGTTGCCGCGGTCCATGTCGGCGAACTCCTCCAGCGGGGGCTTCCCTGCCTGCCTCCACCGCAATCGGCAGCCGGAACACAATTGCCTGGTGACACTGGTCTGCACGCAGCCCTTCACTCGGCACAGCGGCGTGCCCAGCAGCGGGTGATCCGCGGGGTAGAACAGCACACCGGTCTCCGGAGACCAGTCGAAGAGGGCCAGGAACTCCGGATCGACCGCCGCCCACAAGGCCGCGGCACCGTCCTCTTCCACCTCCTGCCCCAAGGGCTGGGTGCGGACAACGCTGAGCGTCATCGACCTGACTCCTCGCCCAGATCCCTCGGCGAGGGAACGCGGCTGATCGCCTCGCGCAGCCGGGACTGCGCGGGGTGCAGGTAAGGACGAGCCGAGTCCGGGTGCTTATGGCCCAGGAGGGACTGGATCTCGTCCAACGAGCCGCCGGAGTCCGCGACATTGCTGGCGAAAGCGTGCCGCATCATGTGCGGGGTGACCTTGCGGTCCAGCCCTGCACGACGGGCCAGGGCCTCCACGGTCTCGCCGATCGCATCAGGTGTGATCGGCGAGCCCAAGGGCTCACGGAAGAGGTTCACCAGCAGGAAATCACTGCCCGCCGACCCGAGCCGTTCGTGCCGCTCCAATACGTACTGGTCGAATGCCTGCACCACCAGGAAATCCACGGGCAACGCCACCGGACGCCGGGACTTCGACCAGGCGTTGTTCGGATTCTGCCGCCGTACGACATGCAGGTGAGCGCCTTCCAGACGGCATCCCAGAGTGGTCGAGTCCACCAGCAAGTGAGCGTCGCCTCGACGCAGGCCCGCAGCCTGCCCGCGGCGAAGACCCACCCGGGACAGCAAAAGGATCAGCAACCTGTCGCGTGCCGAGCGACAGGCCCGGAACATCGCCACGATCTCCGCATCGCTGGCCCGATCTACGGCCTTCTCCGCTTCCGGCAGGCGATGCTGAGCCTGAAGCCGGTAGCGGAGCCTGCCGTCTTCCGACTGCGCCTGAAGGGGGAGGTCCAAGCTGTCGCCGAGTTGGTAGAGCTGCTCCAGCACCCAGCCCGGGACCTCTCGCTCTGTCACCGCGTGGGCCAGGAAGCCGCGAACGGCTGTGAGCACGCCATTGATCCGGCGTGCATCCCGGGCGGGCTTCCCGCCGGGCCCTGGTACGACCGTCGCCTGCCCCTCTGCCCCGGCCGGTTGCCATTTCAGCCAGAGGATGAAGGAGCTCAAATCGCGGGCGGCCGTACGCCAGTCCCGCCCTGTAGCCGTACACCAGCGCAGGAACAGCGCGATCGCTCCGGCGTACGCCTTCGTCGTCGACTCGGCGCGGTCCTTGCCCAACCTGAGACCCCGTAGGTACCGGTCGGCTTCGTTCACCACCTGCACGTCGGCATCGACCACTGTCCAGTACGCAGCACCGGACGGCATCCGGACCGGAAAAGCACGCACCTCTTGATCTCCTTGCTCCACGGACAGACCGCAACGGTCCACCACAGAGCAACACCCCCAGAGAACCATCGCAGCACCCTCAACGACGAAGCACACTGCGATGTCACGCAACACATCTGGAACCCCCGGAGATCGGCGGCCGCATCCGCTACCGCAAGGTCTGCGAACTGGACGACCGTGAGGTCAGTCAGGCGGAGATCGGCAAGGGGTACGAGGACGCGGACGGCACGATCATCCCGATCACGGACGAGGACCTGGCCCACCTGCCGTTGCCGACCGCGAAGACGATCGAGATCGTGGCCTTCGTGCCGGCCGACCGGATCGACCCGCTGCACATGGACAGCGCGTACTACCTCGCGGTGGGCGGGGCGCCGGCGGCGAAGCCGTACACCTTGCTGCGGGAGGCGCTGAAGCGCAGCCAGAAGGTGGCGATCGCGAAGTTCGCGTTGCGTGGGCGTGAGCGGCTGGGCATGCTGCGGGTGGTCGGCGACGCCATCGCCATGCACGGGCTGCTGTGGCCGGACGAGGTACGCGAGCCCGAGGGCGTGGCACCGGACACGAAGGTCAAGGTCAACGACAAGGAACTGGACCTCGCGGACGCCCTGATGGACACCCTCGGTGAGGTCGACCTCTCCGAACTGCACGACGAGTACCGCGAGGCCGTGGAGGAGGTCGTCGCCGCGAAGGCCGCGGGCGAGGCCCCGCCGGAGGCCCCCGAACCGGCGGCGGGCGGCAAGGTCCTCGACCTGATGGCGGCTCTGGAGAGCAGCGTCCGGGCGGCCAAGGAGTCGCGCGGCGAGGAGCCGGCCGGGGAGGAGGCGGAGGGGCAGGTCAGACGGCTGCCGCAGCGCAAGACGGCCAGAGCGGCCCCGAAGCAGGCGGCGGGCAAGAAGTCGACGGCGACGAAGAAGACGGCGGCGAAGAAGACGGCGTCCTCGGCCAGGAAGTCGACCTCGAAGACGGCCGACGGGGCGAAGAAGACGACGGCGAAGAGCACCGCGAAGAGTACGGCGAAGAAGACCTCGGCCAAGAAGACGACAGCGAAGAAGACGGCGTCGCGCAAGCGCACGGCGTGAGCCGCACGCCCGTCAGCCGAGCCGCCGCAACGCCAGCACCGCGTTGTGGCCCCCGAACCCGAACGAGTTGCTGAGCACCAGGTCCCCGTCCTCGGGCAGCGCCCGAGGCGCCCCCCTCACCACATCCAGGTCGATCGCGTCGTCGACCTCCCCGCACCCCACGGTCGGCGGCACCACTCCGTGACGCAGCGTCAGTACGGCCGCGACGGCCTCCACCCCGCCCGCGGCCCCCTGCAGATGCCCCAGGTGCCCCTTGAGCGCGGTGACCGGGACGGACCGTTGCCCGAGCACCGCCCGCAGGGCACCCGCCTCCGCGAGGTCGCCCTCGACCGTGGCCGTGGCATGGGCGTTCACATGGACCACGTCCCCGACCCCGGCCCCGGCGTCCCGCAGGGCCCGCCGCAGGGCGAGGGCGATGCCGTTGCCGGACGGGTCGGGTGCCGCCATGTGGTGGGCGTCGGCGGACAGGCCCCACCCCGCGGCCTCGCAGTAGATCCGCGCCCCACGGGCACGGGCGTGCTCCTCGGCCTCCAGGACGAGGATCCCGGCACCCTCGCCGTTGACGAACCCGCCCCGGTCCTTGGCGAAGGGCCGGGAGGGCGAACCGTCGGCGGGATCACCGTCGGCCAGTGCCCGCATCGCCGCGAAGGACGCCATGATCGCCGGGGTGACGACCGCTTCGGCGCCGCCCGCCAGCGCCACGTCGACACGTCCGTACCGTATGCGGTCGATCGCCTGCCCTATCGCCTCGGTCCCCGACGCGCATGCACTCGTCACGGTCCGGGCCTCCCCGGTGATGTGCAGATCGAGCGAGACCTGGGAGGCGGCCTGCGAGGGCACGGTCATCGGAGTGGTGAGCGGCGAGACGGCCCGCGGCCCCTTCTCCCGCAGCCTCCGGTCCCCGCCCACCAGCACGGACGCGTCCCCGAGGATGGCCCCCAGACTCACCCCCACCCGCGCCGGATCGATCCCGCTCTCCCGGGTGCCGGATCCGGCGAACCCGGCGTCGGCCCACGCCTCCCGAGCCGCCAGCACCCCTAACCGCGCCGCCCGGTTCATGCGCCGCGCCACCGGCCGGGGCAGCAGCCGGGCGGGATCCACGGGTACGACCCCCGCGACCCGCACGGGCAGCCCGTCGAACTCCTCGTCCGTCAACTCCCGTATTCCGTGCCGACCGTCGAGCAGCCCCTGCCACAACTCCCTGAACCCGAGCCCGAGCGGTGTGACCGCCCCGAGTCCGGTGACGACGACCTTGCGGGGCGCGGACGCGGCGGACTCGCTCATCTCGGCATGTCCCCTCTGGTAGTTGAAGGGGAAACATGCCCAGTTTTCTCAGCTGTTGCACGTCCGTGCGAGGAGCTCCGTCCTGTTCGGCCCGCTCAGTCACCTGCCACGTGCTCGGTCACAGCAGCCGTGACGTGAGGAACGCGAGCAACTCCTCCTTCCGGGAGTTGAGATAGAAGTGGTTCCCCTGGAACGCCCGGACTTCCAGGCCCTCCGTCGTGACGTCCGACCACGACGAGAGTGCCTCGACCGGGCACACGGGGTCCCGGTCCCCTCCGCAGGCCGTGACGGGAACTTGCAGCCGGTGCAGGTGAGTCGGGCGGTACGCCGCGAGCAGCCCGAAGTCCGCGCGCAGCGCCGGCATGATCACCGGCCGCAGCTCGGGGTGCTCGTAGACGGCCGCGCCCTCGGGGTCCAGCAGGCGTACCCGGTCCAGGATCTCGGTGTCGGTCGGCGCCGGGCGGGGTGCCTTCTCCTGCGGGAGGCGGGGCCTGGGCCGGCCCGACACGATCAGGTGGGTGAGCGTGCGGCCGGGGACGTCCCCCAGGCGGCGGGCCACCTCGTACGCCACCGACGAACCCATGCTGTGGCCGAAGAACGCCAATGGCAGGTCGTCGGGCAGTTCGACCGAGATGGCCGTCGTGATCGCGTCCGCCAGTTCCTCCAGCGTGGCCGGGCACGGGTCGCGCAGCCGGTCCTGGCGGCCCGGGTACTGCACGGACACGACCTCGATCTCCGGTGGCGTCAGCGTCGCCCAGCCGTGGAAGGAGGCCGCCGCTCCGCCCGCGTGCGGGAAGCACACCAGCCGGATCCTCGCGCCGGGCGCGCTCACGCCCCTGAACCACCGGGTCCGTACGCCCGGAACGGTCATGACTCCGCCTCGAACTCGGAGAGGAGGGCGTCCAGGGCGCTGTCCGCGGCACCGTTCCGCTTCAGCTCGCAGATCTGGGTCGTCATGTCCCTCAGTGTGACCGGTTCGAGGAACAGCTGGATCGGCACCTCGATGCCCAGCTCGTCACGGAGCCTGCCGGCGAGGTGCACCGCCGTCAGCGAGTCGCCGCCCGCCTCGAAGTACGACTGCGCGAGGTCGGCGGCACCGGTGAGGTCCAGCGCCTCGACCACCAGCGCGGCCACCTGGTCCTCGAGTTCGTTCCGCGGCGCGGGCGACGGGGCCTCGGGCGCCTCCGTCCGCTGTGCCGCGGCCTTCCGCAGGGTCATCGCGCCGTAGCGCTCGCCCGCGAACGGGTACGTCGGGAGCCGCACCCGCCCTGCCTCACCGTCGAGGGCCGGCCACGTCACCTCCTCGCCCCTCAGCCACGCCTCGCCGAGCGGGTCGGTCCGCGTGTCCCGGCGGCCTTCCGCCAGCGCCGTGAGCCGGTCGGCCGCCTCGCGTGCCTCGCCGGCCACGACGTACGCGCGCACCGGCATCCCGACCCGGCCGGTGCGCAGGGTGTGCGCGACATCCCTCAGGGCGGGCGCGTCCGCCGCACGCAGGCGTGTGGCCAACCGGTCGGCCAAGAGGGCGAGTTGGGGCTCCGTACGCGCCGACAGCGGCAGGACCACCGGACGCGTCGCGGAACCCGCCCGCGCCCGCCGCCCGGGCGCCTCCTGCACCACCACATGCACATTCGTGCCGCCGATACCCACCGACGTCACACCCGCCAGCCGGGGCAGGCCGTCCCGACTCGGCCACTCCTCCGCCTCGGTCACCAGCCGCAGCGGGGACCGGTCGAGGGCGGCGAGCGGGCTCGTGACGTCCACCGTGGGCGCCAGCGTCGCGTGCTCCAGCATCAGGATCGTCTTGATCAGCGCCGCCGCCCCGGCCGCCGCGTCCGCGTGCCCGATGTTCGACTTCACCGAGCCGAGGCCGATGCCGTCGCCGCCCGCGAAGGCCGCGCTCGCCGCCTCCAGCTCGATACGGTCCCCGAGCTCCGTCCCCGTCCCGTGCGCCTCCAGGTACTGCGCCGCCGACGGCTCCAGCCCCGCCGCCGCCCACGCCTCCGCGATCGCGGCCGTCTGCTGGTCCACCCCCGGAGCGGTGAAACCGACCTTGCCGGCACCGTCGTTGGTGACCGCCGTGCCCCGGATCACCGCGCGCACCGGGTCGCCGTCGGCCAGCGCGTCCACCAGCCGGCGCAGCACCAGCACGCCCACCCCGCTGCCCGGCACCGTGCCGGCCGCCTTCTCGTCGAAGGGGCGGCAGCGGCCGTCGGGGGAGAAGATCCCGCCCTGGTAGTGGACGTAGCCCTGCCTGCGCACACTCCCGATGGCCACGCCGCCCGCAAGCGCGGTGTCACATTCGCCGAGGAGCAGGGCCTGGACGGCCAGGTGGACGGCCGTCAGCGAGGTCGAGCAGGCCGTCTGGACCGTCATGCTCGGGCCGTCCAGGCCCAGGCGGTAGGAGATCCAGGGCGCCAGGAACTCGCGGTCGGTGAGGATACGGACCTGAAGGGCGCCGATCGACGCCGCGAGCGCCGGGTCCGTGCCGGCCGCCAGCGCGTGTTCCGTCGGGCTGCCGCCCACGTACACGCCGGTGCGGGACGGGCCCGCCGCGGCAGCGGCAGGTGGTGCGGTCAGCGGGGCGCGGCCCGCGTCCTCCAGCGCCGACCAGGCGGTCTCCAGCAGCACCCGGTGCTGCGGGTCCAGCGCCGCGGCCTCGGTGCGGCTGAAGCCGAAGAGGTCCGCCTCGAAGCGGTCCGCGTCCTCGAGCCGGCCCTGGGCGGGGACGTACGCGGGATTGCGCAGCTCCGCCGGGTCCGCCCCGTCGGCCAGCAGCTCCTTCTCGCTCAGGGCGGAGATGGAACAGACCCCGTCGCGCAGATTGGCCCAGTAGGACTCCAGGTCCGGTGCGCCGGGAAAACGGCCGCTCATGCCCACGACGGCCACCGCGGATTCGAGATCCTGCATCGGGACTTCCTCGGTCGTCATCGCGTCGTGCCTTTCCTGGAACGGAGCTTGTGCAGGGCCGCCCGGCGGTCTTCTCCGCGCCGGGCCGCCTCCTCGCGGGGTGCGGTCTGCTCGGCCGTACTGTCGAGATGGGCCGCCACAGCGGCGACCGTCGGGTGGCGGAACAGGTCGACCAGGGTGAGCTCCCGGTGTTCGGGGTGCTCCTGGAGCGCCGCCAGCACGGCCAGCAGACGTACCGAATTGCCGCCCAGATCGAAGAAGTTGTCGTGCGCGCCGACCCGGTCCAGGGTCAGCACCCGCTGCCAGACCTCGGCCACACGCCGCTCCGCCGCGCTCCTCGGAGCGGCATAAGACTCGCTCAACTGCGGCCGCGACGAAGGCGGTTCGGGCAGCCGGGACCGGTCGATCTTGCCGGAGCGGTTCAGGGGCAGCTCCGGCAGGCGCACGAAGATCTCCGGAACCATGTAGCCGGGGAGCCGCCCGGCCAGGTGGGCCCGCAGCGCCGCGTCCGGCACCTCGGCGGTGGCGACCAGGTACGCCACCAGCCGCTGCTCGGCGCCCGCCCCGCGCACCGCCGCCGCGGCGACCGTGACATCCGGATGACCCGCCAGCAGGGCCTCGATCTCGCCGAGCTCGATCCGGTAGCCGCGCAGCTTCACCTGGGAGTCGCCCCGGCCCAGGTAGTGCAGGACGCCGTGCGCGTCGACCCGGCACAGGTCGCCGGTGCGGTACATACGGCTGCCGGGCGGGCCGTACGGATCGGCGACGAAGCGCTCGGCGGTCATACCGGGCTGCCCGATGTAACCGCGGGCCAGGGTGGCGCCGGCGACGTAGAGTTCGCCGGTCACACCGACCGGGACCGGGCGCAGCCGGCGGTCCAGGACGTAGGCGCGGGAGCCGGGGACGGCGTGGCCGATCACCACGGGCTCGCCCGGCCGCAGATCCGCGGTGGTGGAGTACACCGTGGCCTCGCTGGGGCCGTACGCGTTGACGATCCGGCGGCCCTCCTCACCGAGCCGCTCGACCAGTTCCGCCGGACACGCCTCGCCGCCGACCGCGAGGGTGCGCAGCTCGGGCAGGGCGCCCGGCGTACGGGGCAGGGTCATCGCGGCGGACGGCGGCAGGAAGACGTAGGTGATGCGGGAGTCCCTGAGTCGTGCCTGGAGCGCCTCGCCGAGGCGCTCGTCCTCCCGCGCGATGTGCAGCTCCGCGCCCGCGACCCAGGGGAAGAACAGGTCGGACACGGCCACGTCGAAGCCGAACGACACGAACTGCAGGACGCGGTCCGTCTCGGTGACCGGGAAAACCGGGCGGACGTTCACCGCGAGGTTCAGCAGGGCGCGGTGCTCGACCGCCACGCCCTTGGGGACGCCGGTGGAGCCCGAGGTGTACAGGACGTAGGCGAGGTCGCCGGGGGCGCAGGGCACGGGGGCGGCCGGAGCGTCGAGGGGTGTGCCCTCGTCCACTCTGAGTTCCGGTACGTCCGTGCCGGTCAGGCCTGTTGTCTGCGCCGCCGTCAGCAGCAGTGACGTGCCGGAGTCGGTGACCATGTAGGCCAGGCGGGCGGTGGGGTGCGCCGGGTCCAGCGGTACGTATGCGGCGCCTGCGCGCAGGACCGCGAGGGCGGCGACGGCCATCTCGGGGCCGCGGGGGAGTAGTAGGCCGACTCGGTCTCCTCGGCGTACGCCGTGTGTCTGCAGGCGGGCCGCGAGGGTGTCGGCGCGGGTCAGTAGGTCGCGGTATGTGAGGCGTAGGTCGCCGCAGACGAGGGCGGGGGCCTCCGGCTGTTCGGCCGCGCGGTCTGCCACGAGGTCTGGGACCAGGCGCGCCTTAGGGGGTGCCGCGCTTTGTCGTCGGGCGGCTGCGGGTTCGTTGTGGCTGGTCGCGCAGTTCCCCGCGCCCCTTTGGGGCGCGTTGTTGCCCAGCGCGATCAGAAGTTCCCGCTCGTCCGCCGGGAGCATGTCGATGTTCGACACCGGCGTGTCCGGCCGGTCCAGCAACCCCTCCAACAGCGTCTCGAAACACCCCACCCACCGCCGTACCGTCTCCGCCTCGAACAACGCACTGCGGTAGATCAGATACGCGGCGAGATCCTCCCCCCACCGCTCCACCTGCAGATGAAAGTCGAACTTGGCCGTGTCCAGAGCCACATGGACCCGCTCGACCTCCGCGCCCGCCAGCCGCAGACTCAGCTCGGTGTCGTCGTCGTAGCCGAACACCACCTGTACGACCGGGTCGTGGCTGATCTCGCGGGTCGGGGCGACGGCGTTCACGACCGCCTCGAAGGGGGCGTCCTGGTAGGGCTGGGAGTCCAGGAGGGCGGTGCGCAGGCGGTCGATGAGGTCGTGGTACGACGGGTCGCCGGACAGGTCGACGCGCAGCGCCAGGGTGTTGGTCAGCATGCCGACCAGGTCCTGGAGCTCGGGGCGGTCCCGGCCGGAGACGGGGAAGCCGATCACCAGGTCGTCGGAGCCGGACAGGCGGCTCACGAACGCGGCGTACGCGGCGAACAACGCCATGAACGGCGTACCACCGCGCGACCGGGCCGTCTCGGCGATCCGGTCGCGGACGCCGGCCGGGAGTGTGAACCGTTCGGTGCCGCCCGCCGCCGTACGGATCGCCCCGCGCGGCCGGTCCAGCGGGAGCGCGACCGTCTCGGGGGCGCCGCGCAGCCGGTCGGCCCAGTGGGACACGGAGCGCGTGTACTCCCCGTTCGCCTGGCGTTCCCGCTGCCAGGCCGCGAAGTCACCGAACTGCAGGGGCAGCTCGGGAAGGGCGTGGGCGAGGCCCTTGGTCTCGTTCTCGTAGGCGGTGGACAGTTCACGCAGCAGCACGCCCAGTGACCAGCCGTCGCAGACCAGATGGTGGGCCACCAGCAGGACACGATGGCTGCCGTCGGCGAGGGCGTAGACCGTGCAGCGCAGGAGCGGGCCGGTCTCGGGGTCGAAGGGGCGGGCGGCTTCGGCGTGCATCCGGTCGGCCACGTCCGCCACGGGGACGGCCCGTTCGACCGTCAGCGCGGCGCGTGCCGAGGCCGCGACGATCTGGACGGCCGTACCGTCCCGCGCCGTCCGCACCGCCGTGCGCAGCGACTCGTGCCGCGCGATCAGGCTGTCCAGCGCGCGGCCGAACGCGGCCACGTCGAAGGGGCCGTGCACGGCGTAGGCGGCGGGCACGTTGTACTGGGCGGTGCCCGGGTTCATCCGGTCCAGGACCAGCAGCCGGCTCTGTGCGTCGGAGGCCGGGAACTCGTACTCCCCGGCCTCGGGGTCTGTTTCAGCGTCCAACGGTTCGTTCCCCCTGTATCGCGTTCTCCACGGCCGTTGCGATCTCGTCGACCTGCCCCGGCGTGAGCACATCGCTGTGCTCGCAGTCCAGTTCGTGCACGTCCACCCCGGCCGCGCAGGCCTGCCACGCCTCGCGCTTCTCCTCGGTCGTCGCCTCCGAGGCGCGGGTCGCCGCAAAGAGGGTCACCCGGCCGTCGTACGGCGAGGGCCGCCAGGCGCGGGCCATCTCGATGTACCGCTCCATGGCGCCGACCAGCGTGCCGAGCCGTCGTTCGTCGAGGTCGGCGAGGAGCGCGCTGTGCGCGTGGACGCGTGCGACGACCTCCGCCCGGTCCAGCGGGGCGGGCCCGGCCGGAACCCCGGGCAGCGCGTTGCGCAGCAGGTTGCCCAGCGCCACCTGCTCCACGACCGCCGGGTCCAACGGCACCCGCGCCACCTCGGCCGGCTTCGGCATCGAGTCCAGGACGGCGACCAGCGCGACCTCCTCGCCGGCCGCGCGCAGCCGTACCGCCAGTTCGTGTGCGAAGGGCCCGCCGAAGGAGCGGCCCAGCAGCAGATACGGTCCGTGCGGTCGCACCGCCCGGATGCGCGGCACGTAACTCTCGGCCAACGCCGAGAGGGATTGCGGGAGTTGCTCGCCCTGCAGTACCGGCGTCTGCAGCGCGTACACCGGCCGCCCGGGGGCGAGGTGCGGCAGCAGCGCCGCGTACCCCCAGCCGAGGCCCAGTCCCGGGTGCAGGCAGAACAGCGGGGGCAGGTCGCCCTCGCCGCGCAGGGTGAGCAGCGGGGCGTACGCGTCCTCGCCGTCGTCGGCCTTGTGCGCATGCCCTGCGCCGAGGCGTGCGGTGAGCGCTGCCGGTGTGGGCGCCTCGAACAGTGTGGCGGGCGACAGCCGGGTTCCGAGCTCCGCCTCGATCCGCGCGGTCAGGCGCAGGGCGAGCAGCGAGTGGCCGCCGTGTGCGAAGAAGTCGGCGTCGGGGTCCA
This sequence comes from Streptomyces bicolor, assembly GCF_000719285.1. Classification (GTDB taxonomy): domain Bacteria; phylum Actinomycetota; class Actinomycetes; order Streptomycetales; family Streptomycetaceae; genus Streptomyces; species Streptomyces bicolor. Next base: position 206,666 of record NZ_JOFS01000004.1, read on the forward strand.
GTGCGTCCACTCCGAGCACCTGCCCGAACAGCGCGCACAGCCGCTGCTCACGGCCCGGCCGGGCGATCCTGCCGTGGCCCCGATGCCGGTGCTCCGGCTCGGGTCCGGGCAGCGCGGCCCGGTCGACCTTGCCGTGCGCGGTCAGCGGTACGGCGTCCAGCCGCGCCCACGCCGACGGCACCAGATGCGCGGGCAGGGTGCGCGCCGCATGCTCCCGTACGAGGTCCAGGTCGCCGCCCACGACATACGCGACGAGCCTCCTGCCGCCGTCCGCTCCCCGGCGCGCGGCGACCACGGCCCGCTCCACGCCGGGGCAGCCGGCCAGGGCGGCCTCCACCTCGCCGGGCTCGATCCGGAAGCCGCGCACCTTGACCTGGTCGTCGGACCGGCCCGCGAACTCCAGGTCGCCGTCGGGGAGCAGGCGTACGAGATCGCCGGTGCGGTACATGCGCGTGCCGGGCGGCCCGTACGGGTCGGCGACGAAGCGCTCGGCGGTCCCGCCCGGACGGTTCAGATAGCCATGGGCGAGCCCGGCACCGGCGACGTACAACTCGCCCACCCCGGCCGGCACGGGGCGCAGCAGGTGGTCCAGGACATAGGCGCGGGTGTTGTCGAGGGGGCGTCCGATGGGCACGGAACCGCCGACCTCACCGGTCACCCGGTGGGCCGTGGCGAACACCGTCGTCTCGGTGGGCCCGTAACCGTTGACCACCCGGGTGCCGGGGCACCGCTCCCGCACTCGCCGGACCGCCCCCGCCGCCAGGACGTCCCCGCCCGCCCACACCTCGCGCACCCCGCCCAGCACCTCGGGCGCGATCTCCGCGACGGTGCGCAGGAGTTCGGCCGTCAGCCACACAGCGGTGACCCGCGCCTCGGGCAGCAGCCGCTTGAGCAGGTCGGGAGTGACGGGACCGGGCGGGGCGACGACGACCGTGCCGCCGTTCAGCAGGGGAACCCAGGTCTCGTAGGTGGCGGCGTCGAAGGTGTGCGGGCTGTGCAGGAGGACGCGGTCGTGGGCGCCGCCCGTGAAACGGGAGTCGGCGGCCAGTTCGACGACGGCCCGGTGGGGGGTGACGATGCCCTTGGGTTCGCCCGTCGAGCCGGAGGTGTACATGACGTAGGCGGCGGATTCCGGGTGCACGGTCACGGTCGGCGGTGCGGCGGAGTCCGCCCCGTGAGGGGCCAGCAGCCTTATACGGTCTGGAAGTCGTGCGCCCGTGGTCGCGACCGCCACCCGCACGCCCGCCGCCTCCACCAGCGCCGCCAGCCGCCCGGTCGGCGCCCCCGGATCCAGCGGCAGACAGCACGCGCCCGCCTTCAGCACCGCCAGCTGCGCCACGACCATGGCCACGGACCGGGCCAGCGGCAGCGCGACCGTGTCGCCGGGCCGCACGCCCGCCTCGCGCAGCCGCCCCGCCAGCCGGTCGGAGGCCGCGTCGAGACCGCCGTACGTCAGCACCTCACCGTCCGACTCGACGGCCGGCGCCTCGGGTGTACGGGCCGCCTGCTCGGCGAACCGCCCGGTGATGCTCATCGTCCCGGGCAGTGGCCGCACCGGGCCCTCGGCCAGGTCGAGCAGGTGCCGCCGCTCCTCCCGGGGGAGGATGTCGAGCCGGTCGGCCGGTATGCCGTGCGCGGACGTCAGCGCCTCGAAGGCCCGCTCCAGGCGGGCGGCGACCGTGGCCGCCGGGATGCCCCGGCGGCAGTTCACCCGCAGCAGCATCCGTTCCCCGGCGACGACGGCGACCGTCACCGGGTAGTGCGTCGCGTCCCGTGTCTCGACCAGCTCGACGTCCGGTGCGGACCCCTCCGGCCGTGGGAAGTTCTCGAACGCCAGGACCGTGTCGAAGAGTTCGCCCACTCCGGCCGCCCGCTGCACCTGCGACAGCCGCACGTGGTGATACGCCGCCAGCCGCAGCTGCTCGTCCTGGACGCGGGCCAGCAGCTCGTCGACGCCCTCACCGCAGCGCAGCCGGATCCGCACCGGCAGGGTGTTGATGAACAGCCCCACCATCCGCTCGACGCCGGGCAGATCGTGCGGCCGCCCGGAGACGACCGCGCCGAACACCAGGTCCTCGGCACCGGTCAGCCGGGCCAGCACCAGGGCCCAGGCGGTCTGCGCCACGGTGTTGACGGTGACGCCGGCCGCCGTGGCCCGCCGGGTGATCGCCGAGGTCAGTTCGCGGGTCAGCTCCAGGTCGACCGTGTCCTGCGGGCCGTCGGGCCCGACCGGGGACAGCGGTGCGGGGCGCGACAGCCCGTCCAGGGCCGCACGCCAGGCGGCCTCCGCCCGTGCCTGGTCCTGGCCGTTCAGCCAGACCAGGTACTGCTTGAAGGGCACGGCGGGCGGCAGCTCGGCGCCCCCTGCCGTCAGCGCCTGAAGATCCCGCGCGAGCAACGGCAGGGACCAGCCGTCCAGCAGGATGTGGTGGACGGTCAGCAGAAGGTCCCCACCCTCGTCGTGCCGGACCAGCGTGGCCCGCACCAGCGGAGGCCGGGCCAGGTCGAACCGGCGCTCGCGGTCCTCGGCCATGAGCCGGGCGAGCTCCGCCTCCGTCTCCTCCGGCGTGCGGCCGGTGTGGTCGGTCTCCGTCCACGGCACCCTCACCGCGCGCGGAATCACCTGCACCGGCCGCTCGACGTGCTCGTGCCGAAAGCAGGCCCGCAGATTCGGGTGCCGCTCCAGCAGCGCGGTCACCCCGGCCCGCAACGCCTGAGCCGTGATGCCGGGCGCGATCCGGAACCGGGCCTGCACCAGATACGGGTCGGGGCGCTCCGGATCGTGCAGGGCGTGGAAGAGCAGGCCCTCCTGGGCGGGGGAGAGCGGCAGTACGTCCGCGATGCGGCCGCCCATCAGTCGTCCCCCTCGTCGTCCGGGTCGTCGAACGCCAAGTCGCCCTCCAGCAGGGCCAACTGGTCCGACGACAGGTCCACCAGCGGGAAGTCGGAGCCGGTGTGGCCGCCCGTGCCGTCCCGGCGGGCGTGCTCGACCAGCACCTCGATCGCCTCGCACCACAGGCGGGCCAGCTCCAGCACCTCCTGCTCGTCGAGCACCCCGCGCCCGTACGAGAACCCGGCGCTCAGGCACAGCCGCCCGCCGTCCCGCTCGACGACCAGCGCGTCCACCTCCACCGCGTGCCCGAGCGGCAGCGCCTCGGCGGACATGCCGAGCAGCTCGCCGTCGGCCGTGTCGCCGCCGGAGAACCGGCCCAGGTAGTTGAAGCGCAGGTCGGGGACGGGCAGCGCGGCCAGTTTCGGCGCGGTGTCCGGGTTGAGGTGGCGCAGCAGACCCCAGCCGAGGCCGCCCGACGGGACCGCCCGCAGCTGCTCCTTGACCTGCTTGAGCGCCTCACCGGCCGCGTCCCGCGCCGGCTCCCAGAAGCCGGGGCCGAGCGCGGCGCCCGCGTCCAGCCGCACCGGGTACTGGGTGGTGAACCAGCCGACGGTGCGCGAGACGTCGGCGGGCCGCGAGAGCGTCTCGCGGCCGTGCCCCTCCAGGTGGACCAGCAGACCCGTGCCCGCACCGCGCTGCCGTACCGCCGCCGCGGCCAGCGCCGTCAGCAGCACGGCGTCCGCACCGCAGTGGAAGGCCGCGGTCACCTCGGACAGGGCCGCCTCGGTGACCTCGGGCGTCAGCTCGACGGTCAGCACGGAACGGCGCGCCCCGGCACCCCGGCCGCCCGCGATCCGCGCGTCCGGGCCGCTCAGCGTCCGCTCCCACCAGGCCGACTCCGTGTCGGCCAACTCGGGCCGCGCCGCCTCCCGCGCCAGCAGCCGAGCCCAGCGCGCGAAGGACGTGCCCGGGCTCTCCGGCAGCCGCTCACCGGCCAACCCGGCCGCCAGCTCCGGCCCCAGCAGCCGCCAGGACACCCCGTCCACGGCCAGATGGTGCACGGTCAGCAACAGCAGCCCCGGCCGCCCGGACTCGGGGTCGAGCCAGGAGGCCCGCAGCATCTCCCCCTTCTCCGGGTCGAGCCGCACGGACGCCGCCAGCTCCTCGGCGAGTTCCCGGGGATCGGCACCGCGCGGCACACCGATGCGATCGACACCCACGCCGGCGACGTCGTCCTCGGGAACCCCCTCGGGAACCTCCAGTTCCCCGTCCACCAGGCGCATCCGCAGCGCACCGTGCCGCTCCACCAGCCCGCGCACCGCCGCCTCGACGCCCTCGAGGCCCACGTCCTGCGGCACCGGGAACACCATCGACTGGGTGAACGCCGTAGCGTCCCCGGCCTGTTCGAGCCACCAGCGCATCACCGGGGTGAGCGGGAAACGCCCCGTGCCGGAGTCCGTACCCTCGTCCTCCCCGAGGTCCGCCGCCTCCCGCGCCGTCAGGGCGAGCGCGGCGGGCGTGCGGGTCGTGAAGACGTCACGGGGCGTGATGCGGAGCCCCGCCCCCGAAGCCCGCCCCGCGAGCTGGATCGCCATGATGCTGTCGCCGCCCAGCCGGAAGAAGTCGTCGTCGGCACAGACCCGTTCGACGCCCAGCACCGCCTCGAACAGCGCGCACAGGGTGACTTCGCGGCCCCCCTCCGGCGCCCGGCCTGAGCCGCTCGGCCGGTCGCCCGGCGCGGGCAGCGCCGCCCGGTCCAGCTTGCCGTTCGGCGCCAACGGCAGCCCGTCCAGCACCACCACGTCGGCCGGCACCATGGCGGCGGGCAGCCTCACGGCGGCGTACGCCAGCAGCGCGTCCGGCGCGGGCTCGGACCCCGGACCGCCGCCGACGACGTACGCGACGAGCCGCGGCCTGCCCGGCCGGTCCTCCCGTACGACCGCCACCGCCTGCTCCACCGAGGGATGCCCGGTGAGGACGGCCGCGATCTCGCCCGGCTCGATCCGGTGACCCCGGATCTTCACCTGGTCGTCGGAACGGCCCAGGTACTCCAGCTGCCCGTCGGCCCGGCGGCGGGCCAGGTCCCCGGTGCGGTACATGCGCTCGCCGGGCGGCCCGTACGGGTCGGCGACAAACCGCTCGGCGGTCTGCCCCGCCCGACCCAGATAGCCGTACGCCACTCCCGGCCCCGCCAGATACAACTCACCGCACACCCCGGGCGGCAGCGGCCGCAGCCGCTCGTCGAGGACGTACGCGCGCGTGCCCGGGAGCGGGGCGCCGATGGGCGGGGCCGTGCCGTCACCGGTCAGCGGGCCGGAGACGGTGGCGCCGACGGTGTACTCGGTGGGCCCGTACGCGTTGTGGAACCGCCGCCCACCGACGGCCCAGCAGGCCACCAGATCCGGCGGGCACGCCTCCGCACCGACGGCCAGCGACCGCAGCGCCGGGTACTCGCCGGCGGGCACGGTCGCAAGTACGGAGGGCGGCACGAGGGCGCAGGTGATCCGCCGTTCGGTCAGCACGTCGGCGAGCTCCTGCCCGGCGAGCGGCCCCTCCGGCGGTATGACCAGCGTCCCGCCCGAGCCGAATGCCATGCACAGCTCGCCCAGGGAGATGTCGAAGGCGGGCGAGCCGAGCTGCAGGACTCTGTCGTCCGGGGTCAGCGCCATGGCGTCCACGAGGCCCTGCGCGAGGGCGGCCAGCCCGGTGTGCGGGACGACGACGCCCTTGGGGCGGCCGGTGGAGCCGGAGGTGTGTATGACGTACGCGGGGGTGAGCGCCCCACAGGGGCGCGGGGCTGTCATCGATTTGCGGCCACCGCCGCGTGGGCGCGACCAGCCACGACGATGCGGCAGACGATCGACGGCATTTAGTGGCACTTCCGGCGAGTCGCTCAGCACCAACATCGGCACGTCTGTCTCGAGCGGCACCCCCCGCTCACTCACGACCAGCAGCACCGGCGCCACATCCTCAAGCGCAAGCCGAACCCGCTCGGCCGGATAGTCCGGGTCCACCGGCAGGTACGCGGCACCGGTCCGCTGCACCGCCAGCAGCGCAGGCGTCATCGCGGGCGTGCGGCCCAGCGCGAGGGCAACCACCTCGCCGGGCCCCGCGCCGTGCTCGGCGAACACCGCGGCCAACTGGTCAACCCAGCGGGCCAGTTCGGCGTAGGTCAGCGTCAGCGCCACGCCCTCCAGCGCGACCGCGTCAGGGGTGCGGGCCGCCTGCCGGGCGACCAGGTCGGGCAGGGTCAGCGGCTCGGGGGCGGGCCCCCCGGAACTGAGTTCCGCCACCCGGCGCCGGTCGGCCTCCGGCACCAGCCCGACCTCGGCGAGCGGCACCTCAGGATCGTCGGTGAAGCGCCGCAGCAGCTCCAGATACGCCTCCGTCCAGTGCCACACGGCATCCGCATCGAAGAGGGCCGTACGGATCTCGAAGCTGCCGTCCATCGTGCCGTCGTCGGCGTCCCGGACGATGCCGACCAGGTCGTGCTCGCCGCCGGTGTGGATCCGTTCGGGCTCGCTGAACTCCCGCAGCGCGGCCACGCTGCGCTGCTGGGTGAGGTGCATGAACACCCACTGGAACAGCGGGGAGCGCCCGGCACTGCGGTCGGGCGCGACCGCGGAGACGATCCGGCCGACCGGCACGTCCGCGTTGGCCATCAGCTCGGGGAAGTCCGCGGCGAACCTGGCCAGCACGTCGGCGAAGGAGTCCCCGGGCCGGATCCGCCAGCGGGTCGGGATGGCGTTCATGACGTACCCGATGACCCGCTCCAGGCCCTTGGCGGTCCGGTTGGCGGTCGGCGTGCCGAGCACCATGTCGTCGGCGCCGGTGAGGCGGTGGGCCAGGACCGCGAAGGCCGCCATCAGGACGACGTAGACGGAGGCGCCGCGCTCCCGGGCAAGCGCCCGTACGGCCCGGGCGGTGGCGGCGTCGACGCGGAACGGGATCTGGGCGATCTCCTCGGACGACCCCGAGCCGGCCCCGGGCACGGTGAGCGGCCCAGGCAGCTCGGCGAGGTAGCGACGCCAGAACGCCAGCCGCGCCTCGAAGACGCCGGCCTCCTCCAACTCGCCTTGCCAGGAGGCGAAATCGGCGTACTGGATACGGGGCCGGGTCAGGGTAGTCGCCGCCGTGGCCGAGCGCAGCGCCCGGTGGGCCTCGGCGAACTCGGCCTGGAGCACGTCGAAGGACCACCAGTCGGCGATGACGTGGTGCAGGCTCAGCATCAGCGTGGTCCGCCGGTCGTCCACCGTGACGAACCTGGCCCGCATCAGTGGGGCGCCCGCCAGGTCGAAGGGGCGGCGCCGGAAGGTCTCGAAGGCCTCGGCGATGGTGGTGCCGGTGCCGCGCAGGTCCTCCCGCTCCAGGCGGAAACGCTCCTCGGGCGGGAAGCCGACCCGCAGCGCGCCCGGCTCCCCGTCGATGCGGGCCCGCAGGACGTCATGGTGCGCGCGGACCAGGGTCAGCGCCGTCTCCAGCCGGTCCGGGTCGACCGGCTCCACCGTCTCGTCGAAGTGGTAGGCACAGCACAGGTTCAGGGCCGGGGTGCCGGGATACAGCGACTCGTACACCCACAGGTCCTCCTGCGCCGGACTGAGCCGCACCGGCCCGTCCCCGTCGCGCGGCGGTACGACCGCCGGGATCAGCCCCACCTGCCCGGACTCCACCAGCCGCCGCATCAGCCGCACCCGCTGCTCACCGCTGAGTGCGCTGAAACGGTCCGCCATCGACGCACCCGAAGAGGCGGTCACGCCACGTCCTCCCGAAGCTCGGCCAGCCGGTGCAGACCGGCCAGCACCTCCTCGCGGCCGAGTCCGAAGTCAACGAAGCAGGCGACCTCGTCGCAGCCCAGCTCGCGCAGGTCGGCCAGCATCTTCCGGCAGGTCCCGGCGGAGCCGAGCAGGCTGCCCCAGGTCAGATAGCGGTGGAAGGCGAACTCGGCGAGCAGCGCCGTCTGTTCCTCGGTGAGCTCCGCAGTGGCCTTGTCGGCCGTGCGGTTGGCCGTGGTCTGCCGGACGTACGACTGGAGGTACCGCTTCAGCGGTCCGGCGGTCAGCCGCCGCGCCTCCTCGTCGTCCGCGCCGACGTAGGTGTGCGCCATCAGCGTCACCCGGCCGTGCGCGTCGGTCCCGCCCTGCTCGGGCGCCGCGGCGCAGGCGGCCCGGTAGCGGCCGATCTTCTCGGCCAGCTCCTCCCGGCTCTGCCCGACGGTCGCCCCGAGGACCCCGGTGCGCAGGCTTCCGGCCGCCTCCCAGGTCGCCGGGTTGCCGGAGGTGGTGAGCCACAGGGGCAGGGCGTCCTGCACGGGCCGGGGCTGCGGCAGGACGGAGACCGAGGCGCCGGTGCCGTCGGTGAACTCGGCGGGCTCACCCGCCCACAGGCGGCGCAGCAACGGGATGTCCCGCAGGGTCCGCTCGCGGCGGTCCGCGTAGTTGCCGGGCGCGAGGACGAAGTCCGCGGAGTGCCAGCCGGTCGCGGCCGACAGCCCGATCCGGCCGTGCGAGAGGTTGTCGACGACCGCCCAGTCCTCCGCGATCCGCAGCGGATGGTGCAGCGGCAGGATCACGCTGCCCGCCCGGATGTTGATCCGCTCGGTGGCCACCGCCAGTGCCGCGCTGAGCACCGGCGGGCTCGGGAACACCTGCCCCACCTGCTGGAAGTGCCGCTCGGGCGTCCAGATCGCGTGGAAGCCGAGCCGGTCCGCGGTGCGGGCGACGGCGAGGATGTCGTCGTAGGCCTCGCTGTGCCGCGGCGCGCCGGTGTCGCGGTCGCCGGCGGGGGTGTCGGCGCCGAAGAACATCACGCTCAGGTCCATGGCACCTCCTTCTCACTCGTGTCGGTACGGCCGTCGCGGCCGGGCTGCCGGGGAACGCGCGGTCGGCGCGGAATGGGCGCCGGTGCCGCGTGCGCCCCGGCCGGTGCCCGCGCCAGCTCGGCGGCGAGGGCGGCGACGGTGGGCGAGGTGAACAACTGGGCGGCCGTCACCGTGCGCCCACCGCCGGTGAGGCGGGCGGCGACCCGTACCGCGCGCAGGGAGTTGCCGCCGAGCCGGAAGAAGTCGTCGTCGGGGCCGATGTGCCGCACGCCCAGGACGTCCGACCAGACGGCGGCGATCTCCCGGTACAGGGCGGAGTCCGCCGGGGCGCCGGCGGCGCGCTCGGGGGCGAGGACCGCGTCCCGGGTCGCGTCCGCGCGCCGGGGAGGCTCGGGCAGCGGGAGCCGGGACAACGGTACGTCCGGCTCGGCGGCCGCCGCGCGCAGTCCCGTGACGACCGCGTCCGCCAGCCACTCGACGAACTCCGGCTCCAGACACGACGTCCGGTACTCGAAGACCAGCGTCATCCCGTCCGGCGCGCCCGACGGCCCGTGCTCGTCCGTGACGTCGACCAGCAGCTCGAACCGCGCCGTACCGGTACGCAGCGGCTCCACGCCGGACTCGGCGCCGGGCAGCTCCACCTCGGCCCGCGCGTTGTTCTGCAACGCCAGCACCACCTCGGTGAACGGCTGCCGCCCGGGCGGCCGGACGGGACCGAGCGCGTCCACGACCTCCTCGAACGGCACGTCCTGGTGGGCGAAGGCGTCCAGTGCCGCCTCCCGGGTACGGGCGAGCAGCTGCCGGGCGGTCGGGTCGCCGGAGGCGTCGGTGCGCAGCACCAGCATGTTGACGAAGAACCCGACGACGTCCTCGACCGCGCCGTCGCCCCCACGCCCGGCGATGGGCGAGCCGACCGCGAGATCCTCGCCCGCCCCGGCCCGCACCAGCGCGGAGGCGAGCGCGGCGTGCAGTGCCATGAACAGCGTCGCCCCCTGCGCCCGCGCCGCCTCGACGATCCGCGTGTGCGCGTCCGCGTCCAGCCGCCGCACGACGGTGGCGGCCTCCCGCCCCGGCACCGTGGGCCGTCCGGGACGGCGGGGGAGCAGCGGGCCGCCGGTCGGAAGGTCCGCCAACGCCTTGCGCCAGTAGGAGAGTTGGGCTGCCGCGAGGGAGCCGGGATCGTCCGACGAGCCGAGCCGCTCCTGCTGGCGGCGGGCGAAGTCGGCGTACGGCACGGGCAGCGGGGCGAGCTCCGGGACGGAACCGGCGGTCCGGGCGGCGTAGGCACGCGACAGGTCCCGGAACAGCGGGGGCAGGGACCAGCCGTCACCCGCGATGTGGTGCAGGACGAGCAGCAGAGCGTGCTCACCCGGCCGGTCCCGGACGGTGAACAGGACGGCGTGCAGGGGGAGTTCTTCTGTGAGATCGAAGTGGTGCCGGGCGGCCGCGGAGACGGCTTGCGTCAACTCGTCGCCCGCGACCTCCATCCGCCTCAGCCGAGGCAGCGCTTCGGCACCGTCCAGCACCCGCTGCCCCGGCTCGCCGTCCCTCTCCACGAACACGGTGCGCAACGCCGTCTGCCGGGCGGCCACGTCCCCGAGCGCCGCCCGCAGGGCCTCCGGGTCGATCTCGCCGCGCAACCGCACCAGCACGGGCAGCGTGTAGGCGGTGCCCGCGTCGACCCGGTCCAGGAACCACAGGCGGCGCTGGGCGTACGACAGGGGCAGCACGTCCCCGTCCCGTGCAGGGGCGGCCACGGCGGCCCTTTCCTCCTGCTCGGCCTTCTCCACATGCGGCACCAGCGCCCCCGGCGTCCGGCACTCGAACAGCGCCCGTACGCCGACCCGCGCGCCCAGCGTCAACTGGATCCGGCCCAGCAGCCGCGCCACCATCAGCGAGTTGCCGCCCAGGTCGAAGAAGTCGTCGTCGGGGCCGACGGACGCCACCCCGAGCACCTCGGAGAACAGCCCGCACAGCGCCTCCTCGACCGCGCCGGACGGCTGCCGTGCGGTCGCCGAGGCGAGCGAGCCGGTGAGCGGGCCCGGCTCCGGCAGGGCGGCGCGATCCAGCTTGCCGTTGGGGGTGAGGGGCAGGGCGTCCAGGAGCACGAAGGCGGCCGGGACCAGGTAGTCGGCCAGCACGCGAGCGGCGTGCTCGCGCAACTCTCCCTCGGAAAGGGCCGGTTGACGCCCCTCGCTCGGGACCACGTACGCGATCAGCCGCTTGTCACCCGAGGCGTCGGGACGCGCGACGACGGCGGCCCGGACGACGCCCGGATGGCCCCCCAGGACCGTCTCCACCTCGCCCGGCTCCACCCGGAACCCGCGGATCTTCACCTGGGCGTCGGCCCGCCCCAGATACTCCAGCACCCCGTCCGCCCGGCGCCGCACCAGGTCCCCGGTGCGGTACATCAGCTCCCCGGCGCGCCCGTACGGGTCGGCCACGAACCGCTCGGCGGTCAGCCCGGGACGGCCGCAGTACCCGAGGGCGACGCCCGCCCCGGCGGCGTACAGCTCACCGGTCTCGCCGTCCGCGACGGGCCGTAAACGCTCGTCGAGCACCCGGAGCCGTTTCCCGGCCAGCGGGCGGCCGATCGGTACCGGCCTGCCGTCCCGCACCTCCTCGACGGTGACCGGATGGACGGTCAGGAAGACCATGCCCTCGACCGGGCCGTAGCCGTTGCTCAGCCGCAGCCCGGGGTGGCGTTCCAGGGCGCGGGCCGCGTGCGCGGGCGACAACGGCTCGCCGCCGACGATGAGTTCGCGTACACCGGCCAGCGCCCGCGGACACTCGTCGACGATCACATGGAACAGGGAGGCGGAGAGGTAGACGGACGTGACGGCGTGCCTGTCCACCAGGCCGGCCATCACCACCGGGTCGGGGCGCTGCCCAGGGTGCAGCACGCACAGGCCGCCGCCGAGCAGCGGGCCCCACAGCTCCATCGCGAACGCGTCCCAGGACACGGGCGAGCACTGCAGCCACACCGCGCCGGTCCCGAAGGAGGCGAAGTCCTGCCCGGTGAGGGTGCCGGTGATCGCGGCGTGCGGGGCGACGATGCCCTTCGGGCGGCCGGTGGAGCCGGAGGTGAACATCACGCAGGCCGGGCCCTGCGGCCGTACGCGCACAGTGCCGGGCTCGAGGGGCTCGGCCCCCTCGGCGTCCTCCATCGCCGCCAACTCGGCCGCGGCAACGGGCTGCCGCGTTCCGCGCCGGGACACCACCACGGCCACCCCCGCGTCGGCCGCCATCCCCCGCAGCCGCTCCGCCGGAAAGTCCGGGTCGAGCATCACGTAACCGGCACCGGCCTTGAGGATGCCGAGCAGCGCCACCACCATCTCGGCGGACCGCTCCAGATACACGCCCACCAGGGCGCCCGGCCGCACGCCGCGTCGCCGCAGCAGCCCCGCCAACCGGTCGCCACGCGCGTCGAGTTCGCCGTAGCTCAGCCGCTCCTCGCCGTACACCAGCGCGGTCGCCGCCGGTGTCCGCCGAGCCTGTTCCGCGAAGAGTTCATGCACTGCGTGCAAGGCCCCCGTTGCCCCCTTCTCAGGCATCTGCGGCCGTGGGTGCGGGACATATGTCCGTCCAGCGCTCCTCGACGTGGGCGAGGCACTCCGCTCGGCTGCTCGCGGTCAGCGCCACGTCCCACCCGTCCGGCACGGCGATCCCTTCGGGCCACAGCGAGAACTGGCCCTGCGCGTTGGTGAGTACGAGGTAGGTGCCGTTCTCGTCCTCGAAGGGATTGGTGGTCATGGTCAGCCCTCCACGAGCTCTTTGTTCCCGGGGTTGTCAGGGGTGTCGGGGTCGTCGGGGTTCTCCGGGCCCTCGGGATCGCCGGAGCGCCCGGAGTCGCCGGGGGAGTCGTCAGGGGTTTCGTCGGCGACGTCCGGCAGCAGCGTGTCGATCTCCCGTACCGTGCGCCGGGTCATGCTCAGCACCCCGACCGCGATACCGCACAGGCCCGCGAGGAGCAGCATGGCGGCCATGCCGCTGCCCGGCCCGTCGCCGACCAGCGGACCCAGCACGACGAAGATCCCGGTGCCCTCCGCGGCCCGCGGTTCGAAGACATGGTCGGCGAGCGGCCCGGAGACCGCGGTCGCCAGCGGGACGGAGATCTGCGACAGGAACATCACGGCGCCGAAGACCCGCCCGTGCCACTCCCGCGGAACCTTGGTCTGCACGATCGCCTGCATCACGCCGTTGATCATCGGCATCAGCGCCGCGCCCACCAGGATCGCCGCGCACCAGCCGACCACGCCGCCCGCCAGCGCCATGGCCACCTGGGCCGACAGACACATGCCGATGATCCCGAGCAGCATGCCCCGGGCCCGGTTCCGCGGCCCGCTCCAGGCCGCCATCAGCAGCCCGCCCGCGACCCCGCCGACCCCGATCGCGGTGTTGACGCTCGCCAGCGCCGCGGTCTCACCGCCGGACCGCGCCAGCACCATGGGCTGTACGGCGGCGAAGCCGAAGACCATGACCAGGTTGACGACGCAGAACGCCAGCATCAGATCGCGCAGGCTCGGATACCGGAAGAGGAAACGCATCCCCTCGGCGGCCTCGGCGACGAGCTTCTTACGGGGCCCACTCGCCGGCTTCGTCCCCGACCCCGTGTCCCCGCGCAGCCGTACGACCCGTATCGCGGCCAGCGCGAGGGCGAAGCTCACCAGGTCGGCGACGATGATGACACCGAGCCCGGAGAACGCCACCAGGAGACCGCCCAGCGCGGGCCCGCCGACGTCCGCCGTGCTCTTGGCGCTCGCCAACAGGCTGTTGGCCCGCTGGAGCTGCGCCTTGTCGACCAGCAGCGGCACGGCGGCGCCCAGCGCCGGGAACTGGAAGGCGGCCGCACAGCCGAGGAGCACGACGGCCGCGTACACCTCCCAGGTGTGCAGCCCGCCGGTGAGGTGCAGAACGCCCAGCAGCGCCACGACCAGCAGTCCGCCGCCGTCCGCGAACTGCAGCGCGGTACGCCGGTCGAGCCGGTCGACGAGGGCTCCGGCGAGCGGGCTCAGCAGCACCTGGGGGAGCAGCGCGCACAGCGACAGCGTGGTCAGCGCCGTGGCCCGGCCGGTGGCCGACCAGGTCTCGTAGACGAAGGCGAACCGCAGGACGGAGTTGCCGACCAGGGACACCGCCTGCCCGCTCCAGACGAGCATGAAGGGCCCCATGCCGGTTAACCGGCCGGGCTTTCCCCCGTCCCGCGCGGTGTCGTCGTGCGAGCGCGCCGAATCGGCCACGTGCGTACCCCCGTCGAATGTGGCTTCCGGTCAGGAACCCTAGTTCGAACTGGCGCGCCGCACAGCCTTGATCACGAAAGGCGTCCGAGTTGCCCGTGGTTGACGGATGGACTGGCCCCAGCAACTGCCGCTTCCCTAGGATGGGTTGTCGGTGAGGTGATCTCCTCGGCCGGCCTGCCCCTGGGGGAACGATGGAGCCTGGAAAGCAGCTGTCCACGTCGATCGACGCCACGGTTCCGACCGCAGCGCGCATGTACGACTACTACCTCGGCGGCAAGGACAACTACGCCTCCGACCGCGCCGCCTGCGAACAACTGGACAAGGTCGTCCCCAGCACCCGCGCCCTCGCGCTGAACAACCGGCGCTTCCTGCAGCGGGTGGTCCGGACGCTCGCCGAGGACTACGGCATCCGGCAGTTCCTGGACCACGGCTCCGGCCTGCCCACCCAGAACAACGTCCACCAGGTCGCCCAGTCCGTCGACCCGTCCTCGCGGGTGGTGTACGTCGACAACGACCCGATGGTCCTGGTCCACGGCCGCGCCCTGCTGGAGCAGAACGAGAACACCGCCGTCATCCACGCCGACATGCGCGACACCGACGGCATCTTCTCCCACGCCGACACCGAGCGCCTGATCGACTTCTCGCAGCCGGTGGCCGTGCTGTTCAACTCGGTGTTCCACTGCATCCCCGACAGTGAGACCGACGGCCCGCTCGCGGTGGCCCGCCGGGTGCGCGAACGGCTCGTGCCCGGCAGCTACATGGTGATGTGCCAGCTGGTCAGCGAGGATCCCGAGGTCCGTAAGTTCGTCACCGACTTCATGGACCAGGCCACGCAGGGACACTGGGGCCGGGTGCGCGAGGAGAAGGACGTCGCGGAGTACTTCGAGGGACTGGAGATCCTCGAGCCGGGCCTCGTGGAGGTGTCCACCTGGCGCCCCGACACCGAGGTGGCACCGCGCCAGCTCACCCAGGAGTGGATCGAGTTCGGCGGCGTGGGCCGGCTGCCGTAGGAGGGCTCAGGTCGCCGGGAAGTACCGGGCCTTCGTCTCGCGCAGCCGCTGAAGCGACTCGCGCGGATTGAGGGCCTCGTTACCCAGCCGGTCCAGGGCGATCCGGTACTCCTCCGTCTCGTCCTGGTCCTCCAGGAAGGCGGCGCTCTTGATGTGCTCCAGATAGACGATGTCGGGCAGGTCGACGCCGCCGAAGCGCAGATAGGTGACCGGGATCGCGGGCGCGGACGCGTTGGTCACGTCCAGCGGGACGATCTGCACGGTCACATGGGGGAGCCGGGCCATCTCCTCCAGGTATTCGAGCTGCTCGCGCATCACCTCACGGCTGCCCAGCACCCGCAGCAGCACCGACTCGTCGACGATCGCCCACAGCCGGGGCGCGTCGGGGCGGTTCAGCAGCTCCCGCCGGCGCATCCGCAGCTCCACCCGCCGCTGCACCTCACGGGCCGGCGCCGAGGGCAGCCCGCGCTCCACCACGGCCCGGGTGTAGGCCTCGGTCTGCAACAGGCCGGGGACGTACTGGAGTTCAAAGGTACGGATGGCCGTCGCGGCCTCCTGCAGCCCGACCAGCCGGTCGAACCACTCCGGCATCAGCCGCTTGTCATAGCGCTGCCACCACCCCGGCTCCCCGGCCCGGCGCAGCAACTGCAGCAGCACCGAGGCCTCGTACTCGTCGGCCCGGTACTGCTTCAGCAGCTCGCGGACATCGGCCTCGGTGGGCGGCCGGCGGCCCTTGCCCGCCTCGATGCGCGACAGCTTCGCCGGGCTGAATCCGGCCGCGCGCGCCGCCTGGTCCTGGGACAGACCGACGTCCTCGCGAATACCCGCCAGCTGGACGCCGACCAGCATCTTCAGCAGCGTCGGCGCGGGCTCGGTGCGGGACAGATACGGTTCGAGGCGGGAGATGCGAGGTGACTCGGCGGACATCCTGACTCCCCGTGGACCGGCATACGACAGACCTCATTATCGCATCCCGCCGCCTCGTGCCGCCGGAGCCGCGGGAACTGGATGAGTCAACTTCCGTTTCCCCGCGGCTTCCTGACTCCGTGCAAGGTCGCGGAGGCCAGGTCACACCAGGTGGTCGAACTCGCCCTCCTTCGCCCCCGCCAGGAAGGCGGCGATCTCGGCGGGCGTGTAGACCAGCGCGGGTCCGTCGGGATGGCGGGAGTTGCGCATCGCGATGCTGCCGTCGCCCAGGGAGGCCACCTCGACGCAGTTGCCCTCGGCATTGCTGTGCCGGCTCTTGATCCAGCGGACGCCCAACGAGCTTGCCCGTACGCCGTTCGGTGCTGTTGGCACTGCACTCTCCTTGCTCACGTTCCGCCACGCGTACGCCCACAGCCCCCGCGGGCCCGGACCGCACCACGTGCTCTGCGTCGACACCGCGCGCAATTTCCCGTGAAATTGCACGGAGGCGCCGTCGGCGTGGATAATAGCTGTGGCGTCAACTGCTGCGCAGCCGCCTCGTCCTGACCGTGTATCAGGGAGACGTTGTGTCCTTACCTGCGTACGAAGGGCTTCGACTACCCGGTAGCGCTGCGTCACCCACGGGACTGAGCGTGACGCCGGAAGCGCACCCGGGCGCCCCGGACCGACGCCGGCCGACCCGGCCCGAACCCCCGCGCATCCCGCCCCGCGCGGCCGCCCTGCGCCTCACCGGCGCCGAACAGGACTGCGGCCGGGCCCGCGACTTCGTCCGTCGCACCCTCGCTGACTGGGGGCTGGACCACTGCGGCGCCGACGCCCTCATGGTGGTCACCGAACTCGCCGCGAACGCCGCACTGCACGGCGTAGCGCACTCCACGGCTCGTTCCCCGCTCCACTCCCCGGCCCACGTCCAGGCCCACGGCGACGCCGAGATCTGGCTGCGGCTCAGCATCCGCCGCCCCGCCCACCTGGTCTGCGCCGTCACCGACCCCTGCGACAACCCACCCGTGTACCCGCACGCGAGCGACCCCCTCGACGAGCACGGCCGGGGACTGCGCATCATCGACGCGCTGTCCGAGCACTGGGGCTGGACCCGGCGGCAGCCCATGGGCAAGACGGTCTGGGCGATGCTCCCGACGGACCGCGGGGCCTGAGTTCGCCCGGCCCTCCGGCCGTTGCTGCCCTGCGTCCGCAAATGTGCTCTCGCGCACGGACATGTGGGTAAGTGACCGAATAGGCCGTCATATTGGGGGATGCCCTCGGCGGCGGTGTAACGCGGTCGCGTTCGGGTGGCGCAGAACCAGGGAGAAGCGGGTCACAGCCAATGGCCGAATTCGGTCCCGGCGGTGACCCATCGGCCCAGTGACGCGTCAGATCGGATTTCTTGTGAACACCGACCCGGTTTCCGGATACCAGACGTACGACCAGCCCTCAGGCCCCGACCGCGCCCAGCGCAACCAGGCCGCCGCACGCAGAGCGGCCCTCACGATCTGCACGATCGCCGACGTCGCCGCAGGTGTACTCGCCCTGTGGATCGTCCTGTTCCTGCTCGACGCCAATCAGGGCAACGCGTTCGTGGAACTCGTCCGTGGTACGGCCGACTGGCTTGCGGGATGGGCACGGGACATTTTCACGATGGACACAGAGGGGTTGCGGGTTCTCCTCAATTACGGTCTTCCGGCCGTGTTGTATTTGTTGCTCGGGCATGGAATCGCGGCCCGACTGAACCGGGCTTGAAGGAGAGACCAGTGGAAGGATCGGCATTGTGACGCGCAGTCCCGCCGAAAACGATCACCTGCCGATCTATGAGGACCTGGTGCGCGAACGTGGAGACGTCGTGGCGGAGGCGCAGATAGCGGCCGCACACACTCAGCACCAGGCGACGGAACTGCTGGGCGATGCGGAGCCGAGGCCCTGGGACGCGCCGACGGGGCAGCAGCCTCCCAACGCCTTCGGGTAGGCGGTCGGCCCCGGACGGGCGGCCGCCCACCGCTTCCGATCAGGTCGCGCTCTCCGCACGGCCGGCCAGGTCCGCACCTCACGGTCCTGCAGCGGACGTACGAGATCGTCGGCGGCGTCCATCAGCGGGAACAGGTCGCAGCCGTGCTCCCGGCCCGTCAGCTCGGCGACCGCGACGAACGCCTCCAGCGGGCGGTTGCCGGCGCGCGCGCCCCGGCCGGCGAGCGAGGCGTCCACCCGTACATTGACAAACTCGACCAGCTCCGGCGCGGCGGCCGCTCCCTCGCCCACCCGGAGCGGACCGTCGCATTTCCGACCGGCGAGTCCCGTGGTCGACCTAGGCGGCGCCCGGATCACGTCCTGACCTCGCATGCCAGAATGAGACACCGGCCGTTGAGGTCCGTCCGTCCGCCGAAGGCCTCCCGATCCCTCGAGGTTCCTCCCGTGTCCAAGCCCGTCGCCCGCGAGCCGCAGCGACGCAACTCCCGTTCCAACCGGGCGCGCATCCTGGCCACGGCACGTCAGGAGCTGGGGCGGAACCCGGACATCACGCTGGAGGAGCTGGCGCGGGCCTCCGGGGTCGTACGCCGCACGCTCTTCGGTCACTTCCCGGGACGCGCGGCACTCCTGGAGGCGCTGGCCGAGGAGGCCGCCGACAGCCTCAAGGGCGCGGTCACGGCCGGGGTGCGGCCGTCGGAGCCGGCCGGTCACGCCCTCGCGCACTTCGTGCTGTCGATCTGGCCCGTGGGCGACCGCTACCGGATGCTCCTCGCGCTGGCCCGGCACGACCTCGGCGCGGAGCGCGTCGCCGAGATCCTCGAACCGGCCCGCGGCGCGACCACCGCCATCCTGGAGCGAGGCCAGCAGGACGGCCTCTTCCACACCCATCTGCCGGCCGCCGTGCTCAGCGCCGGCCTCGAGTCGATGACCATCGCCCTGCTGGAAGAGGTCAACGCGGGGACGCTGGAGGACGACGGCACCCGCGTGGCCGTCGCCACGCTCATCGCGGCCGGGGTTCCGGAGAACGAGGCGTGTGCGGTGGTCGAGACGGTCGTCGCCGAAAGTCGGCACCGCGCTTCGTAGGCGAGCAGCCTCAGTCGTACAGAGCCCCCGACCAGGACTGGTCGGGGGCTCTGTCGTATGTGCCGCAGGCCGGACATGCCACCGCTGATCTTCGCCCTCACCCCCCCATCCCTTATTTGCACATGACTGAGCAACAAACTAGTCTGCTCATCGATGTGCAATTAACCTGTAGGGAGCCTCTCCGATGCCCTTCGTAGCCACCACACCCGTCGAGAAGATGACCGGGCCGTACGCACGGCGCTGGTGGGCCCTGCTGGTGCTGTGCCTGAGCCTGCTGATCGTCGTCATGGCGAACACGTCGCTGATCGTGGCCGCCCCGGACATGACCAAGGACCTGGGCCTGTCCAGCAGTGACCTGCAGTGGGTCATCGACGGCTACACCGTCCCGTACGCGGCGCTGATGCTGGTGCTGGGCTCGATCGGCGACAAGTACAGCCGGCGCGGCGCACTGATCACGGGCCTCGTGATCTTCGCGGGCGGCGCGGTGATGGGCAGCCTGGTCGAGGAGACCGGACTGGTCATAGCGGCCCGCGCGGTCATGGGCGTGGGCGCCGCCGTGGTCATGCCGGCCACCCTGTCGTTGCTGGTCGCGATCTTCCCGAAGGCGGAGCGCGCCAAGGCCATCACGGCCTGGACCGCGACGTCCGGCCTCGCCATCGCGATGGGCCCGCTGGTCGCCGGCTGGCTCCTCGAGGACCACGCGTGGGGCTCGACCTTCCTGATCAACGTGCCGATCGCAGTCGTCGCGGTGATCGGCGCGCTGACTCTCGTGCCGCCGTCGAAGGCCGAGGGAATGGGCCGCATCGACTACGTCGGCGGTCTGCTCTCGATCGTCTCGGTCGCCAGCCTGGTCTACGCGACCATCGAGGGCCCGCACTTCGGCTGGGGCGTCGGCCCGATCACCGCGGCGGTCGTCGCGGGCGTGGGCCTGCTGGCCTTCGTCGCCTGGGAGTTGCGGCACCCGCATCCCATGCTGGACGTGCGCAAGTTCGCGGAGCGCCCCTTCAGCGGATCGATGCTCGCGGTGCTGTTCTTCTTCTTCGGCACCTTCGGCGCGCTCTACTACGCCACCCAGTACCTGCAGTTCGTCCTCGGCTACGACGCCCTGGAGACGGGCGTACGACTGCTGCCGCTGGCCGGAGCGGTCTTCGTCGGCGCCGCGGCCACCGGAAGGCTGACCCCGAGGCTGGGCGTGAAGGCCATGGTCGTCACCGGCATGCTGATCGGCACGGCGGGCGTCTTCCTGCTCACGCGGATCGAGTCGGGCTCGACGTACACGGACTTCCTGGCGCCCCTGCTGCTGCTCGGCTTCGCGATCGGCCTGAGCGTGTCCCCGGCCACGGACACCATCATGGACTCCTTCCCCGAGTCCGAACTGGGCGTCGGCGGCGGCGCCAACGACACGGCCCTGGAACTGGGCGGCGCCCTGGGCATCGCCATACTCGGCTCCCTGCTGGGCACCGCCTACCGCGACAAGCTGACCGACCTCGTCGGAACCAACCTCCCGCACACCGCGCTGGAGACGGCGAAGGACTCGGTCGGCCGCGGCATGGCGGTCGCCGAGGAGGTCGCGAAGAACCCCGCAGGCGGCGCCCAGCAGGCCCAGGCCCTCATCGGCGCGGTACACGAGTCCTTCGCCCACAGCGTCGCCCAGACAAGCCTGATCGGCGGAATCATCATGGCCGCGGGCACGATGATCGTCCTTGCGGTACTGCCGGGCCGTCGGCGCGGCGGGAAGCCGGCGCGCGAAGAGGCGGCGGAGGCGGGGCGGGACAGGGCGGCGCAGGCGGCGGCGCCGAAGGAGGAGCGCCTGGGCACGGCCTGAACACGCACCAACACGCACCAACACGCACCCCAAGGACGGCCGTGCCTGAGCGGCGCACGGGCTGGACGGTGCCGGGAGGGGACACCCGGCACCGCCCTTTCACGCTGTCCTGCCCGAAAGGACGCCGCTGTCCCGCCGGGAACCGGATCTGCGGGAACTGGATCTGGGAGAGCCCCACAGGCCTGCCTCGGCTCATGCACGCCCGGCCGAGGCAGGCCCGCGAGGCGCGGCCACGACCGGGGCGGCCGGCCAAGGCTCGCGTCAGCCGGCTCCCGCAGCCCCTCGCGGACGCACCGCCCGCGGGCGCGTCTCCGGCGTCGGTTATGTTCCCTCGTCGGACGGATGGCAGGACAGAAGGAGAGGCCATGGCGCAGCGCCTGGGGCCGCTGGAGCTGATCGGTGACCGGTGGGTGATCGGGGACCCGGCACGCAAGGAGGGCCTGTCCATCGTGCTGACGCCCGAGGGCCTGGAACAACACCGGCGCGGGGAGACGGGACCCCTGCTCGCCGTCGAGTGGTCCCGGTTCCTGGAGTTGAGGGTGCGAGCCGCTTACGTGAGGTGGCATGCCACCCCGTTCGGCGGCTTCGTCGGCTCCTTCGCGCCCGGAGCCGACATGGGCCGCGACGGCTGCTCCCTGCAGGGCATCGTTCGCCGTCCGTACGACCTCTGGTCGGCGCGCTACACCCATCACGAGGGCCGTTACCCGGCCGGCCACGTCATCGTGCTGAAGGCACTGTTCGACCAGCTCACCGAGGCGAAGGCCCTGGACCGCCTCGGCGATCCCGACTGGCTGGGCACGGCGGTCGCCAAGCTGTCCCCGCACAGGTCGTGGTACGCGCCCAAGGGCAACCGTCTGGTGGAGGAAACCATCCGCAGCCTCGGCACCTGAACGGCGACCCAATTCCCACGTCCCTAATCCGCGCCGGTCGGGATGTCGCGCGGGTAGCGCACGACCACCATCAGCGTCGAGGTCCTGCTGAGCCGCTACGCGAAGTGCATCGACGGTCGGCAGGAGATCGCCAACCGCAAGATCGAAGAGCTGCTGCGCGAGTACGAGTGATCGCGTCCACAAATAGTCCACGGACCCCGACATACGGCCGCTCAGGTTGGCATACGGCTGCACATACGCGAAGACCCCGCACTCAGCGTATCCGCTGGTCACGGGGTCTCTAGGCACCTCAGAAAGGGTGCCCCCGGCAGGATTCGAACCTGCGCACACGGCTCCGGAGGCCGTTGCTCTATCCCCTGAGCTACGGGGGCGTGTCGGGCGCCTTGCTTGGCGGCGACGGGTAGAACCCTACCAGCTTCAGGGTGGTGTTCATGAACGGGTTTCCGGGCGGTGGCACCCGGCGTCACCTGGGGTGGCTCGCTCGCAGGGGGTGGAAGTGGGGAAAACCCGGACGCGGTGGCCGGTCCGGACCTACTCTCGAGTTGTGCCAGGCGCTTCGGGCCGGGTGCTTGTTGTGGACGACAACAAGGTCATCCGGCAGCTGATCAGGGTCAATCTCGAGCTGGAGGGGCTTGAGGTCGTGACCGCGGCCGACGGTGCCGAGTGTCTGGAAGTCGTTCATCAGGTGCGGCCCGATGTGATCACCCTCGACGTGGTCATGCCCCGGCTGGACGGGCTGCGCACCGCCGCTCGGCTGCGTTCCGACCCCCGTACCCGCGACCTCCCCCTCGCCATCATCAGCGCCTGCGCTCAGCACGAGGTCGACAGCGGCCTCGATGCCGGCGTCGACGCCTTCCTCGCCAAGCCCTTCGAGCCCGCCGAACTCGTCAGCCTCGTACGGCAGTTGCTCGAGCGGAGCCGGGAGCTGGGTGGTCCTGGGGACGGGCGGGTCGATGTTCGGGGCGCTGAGGATGCCGTCCTCGGGAGCGTCTTCGGGGCCGAGGAGGCCGCCGGGCGCGCCGGCGGCTGAATCCACGGTTGTACGTCTTGAGGGCCCCAATCCTCGACGGCACCCCTTGGAGGGCGCCTGCGACAGCACTCCTTGAGGGGCCTCTGCGACGGCACCCCTCCATGGCACCCCCATACCGGTATGGCACCCCCATACCGGTATGGCACCCCCATACCGGTATGGCACCCCCATACCGGTGATGTTGTTGACGCCCCCGGGCAGACATCTCCCCGGAGTCCACGACCCGGCCCCCTCAGCCCACCCCGCTGACACCCTCCTCGCCCCCCACCCCCACGCCCGCCCCCGCCCGTCCACAT
>NZ_JOFS01000005.1 GCF_000719285.1 Streptomyces bicolor
TGGCCATCACCTGGCTCGCACCCTTGGCCGTGCACCCACCGGGACCGAGAGGTCACAACCCTACCCAGGGCTGCAGAAGGGATGGTCCTCTAATGAGCATCCGCGTCACCCACGCGCACGGCGACCACATCGCGGTCACGGCTGCGAACGGCACCGAGATCCTGCGGTACGTCTACCGCCCCGACCCGGATGCCTTCGAGTCCCGCAAGCCGTACGCCCACCCCGTGCGCACCCTCGCCGGGCACACCGTGACCGGCTATCGGCCCAGCGACCACCGCTGGCACAAGGGCCTGCAGATGACCGCGAGCCATCTGTCCGGCCAGAACTTCTGGGGCGGCAACTGCTATGTGCACGGCGAGGGTTACCTCCCGCTGCCCGAGCGCATCGGCTCGATGCGGCACGACGGCTTCGGCGAGTTCACGGTCGAGGACGACCGGCTCGCCTTCACCGAGGAGCTCACCTGGGTGGAGAACGGCGGTGAGGAGTGGGCACGCGAGGTGCGCGGGCTCACCGTCCACTCGGTGGACGAGACGGCCGGCGCCTGGGCCATGGACTGGTCGATCCGGCTGACCAACGTCCGTGCCGAGCCTCTGTCCTTCGGCTCGCCCACCACAGCGGGCCGGGAGATGGCCGGCTACACGGGGCTCCAGTGGCGCGGCCCCCGCGACTTCACCGGGGGCACCGCCTTCGGGCCCGACCTCGACGGGGGAGCGGGAGCGGACGCGGGCAAGCTGATGGGCACACAGGGCCCGTGGCTCGCCTTCACCACCGAGCACGACGACACCGACGGCCACTCCACGCTCGTCTTCGCGCACGCACCCGAGAACCTCGACGAGAAGGCCGCGATCCACGAGTCGCACTGGTTCGTGCGCTCCGAGCCGATCCCGACCGTGGCGTTCTCCTGGGCGTTCTTCGAGGAGTTCGAGCTGCCGCCCGGTGAGTCCTTCGCGTACCGGTACCGGGTCGTGTTCGCCGACGGGGCCTGGGACCGGGAGCGGGTGGCCTCCCACCTGGAGGGAATGCCGTGGTGAAGCCCAACCTTCCGCACCCGCTGCCCGGCGCCGTGGGCCTGTCCCACCTCAGTGCCTACGACTGGGAGGCCGCCGACGGCGTGTGCGGCGGCAGCCCGCATCTGCACCTGGTGTGTACGGAGGCGTACGTCGTCACGGGCGGCCGGGGTGCCGTACAGACCCTGAGCCCGGACGGGTACCGGGACATCCCGCTGGAGCCGGGCTCGGTCGCCTGGTTCACGCCCGGGACCGTGCACCGCATGGTGCAGGGCGGCGATCTGCGCATCACCGTGCTGATGCAGAACAGCGGGCTGCCGGAAGCCGGGGACGCCGTCTTCACCTTCCCGCCCGAGGTGCTCGCGGATCCGGAGCGGTACGCGGCCGCCGCAGCGCTCCCGCCGGGCACCGGCCCGGAGACGGCCGCCGCCGCGCGCCGCCGCAGGGACCTCGCCGTCGAGGGCTACCTGGCCCTGCGCGAGGCGCTCGTGGCCGGCGACAACGGCCCGTACCGGGACTTCCAGCGTGCCGCCGCCCGGCTCGTGCGTGCCAAGGTGCCGAACTGGCGGGAGCTGTGGCGGGCGGGGGCGCTGGCCACCGCCGAACGCACGGGCGCCCAGCTCGATGCGCTGGAGGCCGGCGAGCCGGCGTACCTCACCGACGCGACCGCGTACGAGACCGCGCCCACCCGGCTGGGCGGCTTCGGTATGTGCGGCCGCCGGGACGAGTACAACCTGCCCGGCACGACGCTGCCGTACGGCGGCGAGTAACCGCGCTTTCCCAGGGGGGCAGAGGGGGGCCGTCAAGAAGGTCCGAGGAGAAGAGAGGTGACCTCGGCATGCCCGGACACAGGACAAAGGGGTTCTGCGCGTCGGCCGCCGCACTCGCGCTCTGCGTGATGCTGGCGGGCTGCGGAGGATCCGGGGAGTCGGTCGGCGGCGGCAAGGTCGTGCTGCGCTACACGTGGTGGGGCAACCCCGACCGCGCGGAACGCACCGAGCAGGCCGTCGCCCTGTTCGAGAAACAGCACCCGAACATCCAGGTGCAGACGTCGTTCTCCGCCTACGAGGCGTACAAACAGAAGCTCGCCACCCAGGCCGCGGGCGGCGACGCCCCCGATGTGATGCAGCTCGACTACCGCCAGATCGACCAGTACGCCACCGGCGGCGTCCTGCTCGACCTCGCCGAGCAGAAGGCCGTACTGCGCACCGAGGAGATCGACGCGGGCCTGCTCGCCACCGGCCGGCTCGACGGCACGCAGTACGCGATTCCGCAGGGCCGCGGCACCGAGACCGTCGCCTACGACGTCGAGGCGTGGAAGGCGTCCGGCGTGCCGCTCCCGGGCAAGAGCTGGACCTGGAGTGAATGGGCCGACACCATGCGGGCGTTGGCGAAGAAGACCGGCAAGCCCGGCGCCACGGACCCCGGCTGGAGCGAGGACTCCTTCGAGGTCTGGCTGCGCGGCCAGGGCAAGTCCCTCTACACGAAGGACGGCGGCCTCGGCTTCACCGCCGACGACCTGACTCGCTGGTGGACGTTCACCGACAAGCTCCGGCGCGAGGGCGTCGTCTCGCCCGCCGAGCAGACCACACAGCTCGACGGCTCCGTGGAGAACACCCCGCTCGGGCGCGGCGAGGCCATGTCCGACACCAACTGGGATGCCCCGGCGAGCGGTTACCTCGCCCTCATACCGAGTGGCGTCGCACTCGCGCCGATGCCGTCCGGTGCGGACGGCACCCCCGGTCAGTACTTCAAGCCGTCGATGTTCCTGGGCGTCGGGGCCAACACCGGTCACCCCAAGGAGGCGGCACAGCTCGTCGACTTCCTCATCAACGACCAGGAGGCCGCGAAGCTCCTCGGCGCCACCCGCGGCATCCCCGTCAACGACTCCGTCCGCGAGGAGATCGAGCCGCAGCTCAAGGACTTCGACAAGACGATCGCCGCGTACCAGGCCTCCCTGGAAGGCACCCTCAAGGACCCGCCGCAGGCCCCGCCCTCGGGCGACAACGCCCTGCAGACCACCTTCCAGCGCGACTACGACCAGGTGTCGTACGAGCGCATGTCACCCCGCGAGGCGGCCGAGAACTACGTCACCGAAGCGAAGGCGGAGCTGAGGTCATGACCACCACCACGATCCCCACAAAGGCGCAGCCCGCCACCGCCGCCGTCCCGAAGCGCCGGCCCAGGCGCGAACGCCAGGGCCCCGCCTGGGTGTTCCTGTCCCCGTGGGTGCTCGGCGCGACCGTTCTGACGCTGCTGCCGATGGCCGTGTCGCTGTACCTGTCCTTCACCGACTACGACCTGTTCAACCCGCCGCGCTGGGTGGGCCTGCGCAACTACGTCCAGATGTTCACCGAGGACCCGCGCTACTGGCGGTCGGTGGTGACCACCGTGACGTACGTCGTCATCGCCGTGCCGCTGCAACTCGCGCTCGCTCTCGTCGTCGCGCTCGCCCTGAAGTCCATGAAACGCGGCAAGGGCTTCTACCGGTCCGCCTTCTACGCCCCCTCGCTGCTCGGCGCGTCGATGTCCATCGCCCTCGTGTGGCGCGCGATCTTCAACGACGGCGGCACCGTGGACAACCTGTTCGGCACCGGCGGCTGGGTCAACAAGCCCGGCTGGGCGCTGCTCGCCGTAGCGCTGCTGACGGTGTGGCAGTTCGGGGCGCCGATGGTCATCTTCCTCGCCGGCCTCCAGCAGATCCCTGGCGAGCTGTACGAGGCGGCCGCCGTGGATGGGGCCGGGAAGTGGCGGCAGTTCCTGTCCGTGACGGTGCCGATGCTGTCCCCGGTCCTGTTCTTCAACCTGGTCCTCCAGACCATCCAGGCCTTCCAGGTCTTCACGCCCGCCTTCGCCCTCAGCGCCGGCAAGGGCGGCCCCGCCGACTCGACCCTCGTCTACACCCACTACCTCTACGACCGCGGCTTCGTCGCCTCCCACATGGGCTACGCCTCCGCCATGGCCTGGGTGCTGCTGATCGTGATCGGCGCCGTCACGGCGGTGCTGTTCCGCACCTCGCGCTCCTGGGTCTTCTACGCCTCCGAGGGGGACCGATGACCGCCCTACCGACCACCGTTTCCCGAAAGCCGGTTCGCTGGGGCGGGATCGCCCTGCACCTCGGCTGTCTGGCCGCCCTGCTGGTGATGCTGTACCCGCTGGCGTGGCTGCTGGCCACCTCGCTCAAGCCGGCCGTCGAGGTCATCGCGAGCCTCGACCTGCTGCCGAGCCGTCTGGAATGGTCGAACTACTCCACGGCCCTGGACGGCGTCAACGACGTCTCCATCTGGCGGCTGCTGACCAACTCGCTGCTGATCGCGGGCGGCGCGGTCCTCGGCAACGTGATCAGCTGCTCGCTCGCCGCCTACGCCTTCGCACGGCTGCGCTTCCGCTTCCGCGGACCGCTGTTCGCGTTCATGATCGCGACGATCATGCTGCCGCACCACGCGGTGCTGATCCCGCAGTACATCATCTTCAACCAGCTCGGTCTGGTGAACACCTACTGGCCGCTGATACTCCCGAAGTTCCTCGCCACGGAAGCCTTCTTCGTGTTCCTCATCGTGCAGTTCATGCGCGGTCTGCCGCGCGAGCTGGAGGAGGCGGCCCGTATCGACGGCTGCGGCCCGTTCCGCAGCTTCTTCCAGGTAGTGCTGCCGCTTACGCGCCCCGCGCTGATCACGACCGCCATCTTCACCTTCATCTGGACCTGGAACGACTTCTTCACCCAGCTCATCTACCTCTTCGACCCGGACAAGTTCACGCTCACGCTGGCCCTGCGGTCGTTCGTGGACGCCTCCAGCACCTCGGCGTTCGGACCGATGTTCGCGATGTCCGTGATCGCGCTGCTGCCGATCGTGCTGTTCTTCCTCGCCTTCCAGCGCCTGCTGGTGGAGGGCATGGCCAGCTCCGGACTCAAGGGGTGAGCGGGATGCCGGTACGTGAGGCGGGCGAGGTGTTCGGCCCGCGGACGACACTCTTCGCCGATGTACTGAGCGTCGGCCTCGCCACGGCCGTCGCCGGTCTGCCGCTGCTGACCGCCCCGGCCGCGCTGTCTACGGCATGCGCGGTGCTGCGAGGTGCGCGGGAGGGCCGACCCGCCACCGCCGGGCGGTACTTCGCGCTGCTACGGCGGCGGCTGCGCGTCGGCGACCTGGCGGCGGGCGCCCTCGCGGTGGCGGGGGCGCTGCTGTTCGCCGCCGACCTGGCGCTGGCGGGGGCGGGACTCCCGGGTGCGCCGCTGTTCGCGGTGACGGCCGCCGCGATCGGCGTCTGCGTCACGGTGGTGGGCCTCAGGGCCTGCGCCCGCCGCGACTCGCTCTCCGACTGGCGTGCGGCGGTGCGCGAGGCAGCCCGGGATTCCGTGCGGGACGTGGGCGGCAGCGGCCTGGTGCTGCTCGCGGTGGCCACCGCCGCCCTCTGCGCGTGGATGCTGCTGCCGCTCGCCTTCCTCGCCCCGGGGCCGCTGGCCCTGGCGCTCGCCGCCGTGGACGTACGGAGGGAGGACGCGGAGGGGAGGCGGGCGGCTTAGCGCGAGTAGTACGGCTTGGGCAGGCGCAGGCCGCGGTCGGCCATGATCTGCCGTACCCGGTCGGGGTAGTTGGTGATGATGCCGTCGACGCCCATGTCCATCAGGGCTTCGACGGTGGCCGGGTCGTCGCAGGTCCACGGGACGACCTTCAGGCCGCGGGCGTGGGCCTCGCGGATCATCGTCCGGTCGGGGTAGAAGCGGAAGCCCGGGTCGCCGATCTTGCCGCTCTGCGGGAAGCCGTAGTTGGGGGAGAGGACCTTGACGCCGGGGACGGTGGCGGCGGCCTTGACGAAGTCGCCGTCGTAGTCGTCGGCGTCGATCCCGCCGAGCCACGGGGAGGCGCCGGGCTTGCCGACCTGGAGGAAGTCGTAGTTGGTCAGTGCGACCAGCGGCCACCTCGGCGCCAGCTTGTGCATCGCCTTCAGCGCGCCCCAGTCGAAGGACTGGATCGTGACCTGGCGCTCGATGCCCGAGCGGCGGATCTCCTCGAACACCCGGCGTACGAACAGCTCACGCGGCGCGGTCTGTTCCTGGGCGCCCGCCTCGACCTTGGTCTCGATGTTGAGCTGGACCTGCCGGGCCCGGTAGCTCTTGACCA
Organism: Streptomyces bicolor; assembly: GCF_000719285.1. Taxonomy (GTDB): domain Bacteria; phylum Actinomycetota; class Actinomycetes; order Streptomycetales; family Streptomycetaceae; genus Streptomyces; species Streptomyces bicolor. The sequence goes on from NZ_JOFS01000005.1 coordinate 6,131, forward strand.
GGTTCAGTACGTCCTTCAACTCGACCATGCGGGCGCCCTTGATCTGCTCCTGCTCGGGGTAGCCGGGCAGTTGCCGGTACCCGCAGTCCATCGTGCTGATCTGAGCGAGCGTCAAGTCCTTGATGTACTTGCCGACATACGGATACAGCGGGTCGCCCGGCGTGACCGGTGCCGTGTCCTTGCACTTCTGGGCACTGACCTGCCGGTCGTGGGTGACGACGACCCTCTCGTCCTTGGTGACCTGCGTGTCCAGCTCCAAGGTGGAGACTCCGAGACGCAGCGCCTTGCCGAACCCCTCCAGGGTCGACTCGGTCGTCATGCCGATGCCGCCGCGGTGGGCCTGGAGGTCGAAGGGGGTCTTGTGCGGCGATACGCCGAAGCCGTCGTGCGGAGTCGCGTGAGCGGCCGCCGGGGAGGCGAGCAACGCGGCCACGGCCAGGCCGGCGAGGGCAGGTCCTGCGGACATCGAAACCTCACTCGTTTCGGTTCGGGGCGAGTCGGTTCGGGCGACCACTAGAAGCTAGTTCGACGGCGGATGGGCTCAACCGCCCTGACGTGAGGGCGTCGTGAATGCTCGGAGAACGGCTCTCGGCGGCATCCCGTCGGGTTCATCCTCCGATCTCCCGGCAGGTCCAAGAGTTAAGGGGCCATTAGGGCGCATGCGGTGGGAAAGGGCTGTTCGGGTGCCGATCATCTTGTCATGAACCTGCGACCCGATCGGCGGGTCGCAGCCTCATGGAGGTGTGGAATGCACCGCAGACTCGCCACCGGTCTTGCCGCCTCAACCCTCTCCCTCGCGACCGTCCTCGCCGGCGCCCCGGCCGCGACCGCCGCTCCCGCCGACAAGCCCCAGGTACTGGCCGGTTGGACCCAGACCAGCGCGTCCAGCTACAACGCCTGGGTCGCCGCCCGCGCCAACCAGTCCGCCTGGTCCGCGTACGGGTTCGACTGGTCCACGGACTACTGCTCCTCCTCGCCCGACAACCCGTTCGGCTTCCCCTTCGCCACGTCCTGCGCCCGGCACGACTTCGGGTACCGCAACTACAAGGCGCTGGGCGGGTTCGACGCCAATAAGTCGCGCCTCGACAGCGCCTTCTACGAGGACCTCAAGCGTGTGTGCGCGAACTACAGCGGTGCGACGAAGAGCGCCTGCAACAGCACGGCGTGGACGTACTACCAGGCCGTGAAGGCCCTCGGCTGACACGCAGTCAAGGATGAGGGGGCGCCGCCTGCGCGGCGCCCCCTCATCCTTCCTGCCGATGAATCAGCTCGCGGCCCGGAACGAGCGCAGCCGCAGCGAGTTGCCGACCACGAACACCGACGAGAACGCCATGGCCGCCCCGGCGATCATCGGGTTGAGCAGTCCGGCCGCGGCGAGCGGCAGCGCGCCGACGTTGTAGGCGAAGGCCCAGAACAGGTTCGACCGGATCGTGCCGAGTGTCCTGCGGGCCAGCCGGATCGCGTCGGCGGCGACCCGCAGATCGCCGCGCACCAGGGTGAGATCGCCGGCCTCGATCGCGGCGTCCGTGCCGGTGCCCATCGCCAGGCCCAGGTCGGCCTGCGCCAGGGCGGCCGCGTCGTTGACGCCGTCACCGACCATCGCGACCGAACGCCCCTCGCCCTGAAGGCGCTTGACGACATCGGCCTTGTCCTGCGGCAGTACCTCGGCGATGACGTCCTCGGGCGCGATACCGACCTCGCGGGCGACGGCGTGGGCGACGGCCTCGTTGTCGCCGGTCAGCAGGATCGGGGTGAGGCCGAGGGTGCGCAGTCGCCGGACCGCTTCGGGGCTGGTCTCCTTCACCGCGTCGGCGACATCGAGGACCGCCCGTGCCTCGCCGTCCCAGGCGACCGCGACGGCGGTACGGCCGGCCGCCTCGGCCTCGGACTTGGCGCGTGCGAGGTCCTCCGGCAGTTCCATGGCCCACTCTTCGAGAAGCCGCTCCCGGCCCACGAGCACCGCGTGGCCGTCGACGATGCCCTGCACGCCGAGCCCGGGCACGTTCGCGAAGTCCTCGGGCGTGGGCAGCGCACCCAGCTTCTCCAGCGCCCCGTCGGCCACGGCACGGGCGATCGGATGCTCGGAGGCGTGCTCCAACGCGCCCGCCAGCCGCAGGACTTCGGCCTCGTCGGCCTCCTCGGTGGTGTGCACGGCCAGCAGGGTCATCCGGCCGGTGGTCACGGTGCCCGTCTTGTCCAGGACGATCGTGTCCACCTTGCGCGTGGACTCCAGCACCTCCGGACCCTTGATCAGGATCCCGAGCTGCGCGCCCCGCCCGGTGCCCACCATCAGTGCGGTCGGTGTGGCCAGGCCCAGGGCGCACGGGCAGGCGATGATCAGTACGGCGACCCCGGCGGTGAAGGCGGCGGCCGGCCCGGCGCCGTTGCCGAGCCAGAAGCCCAGGGTGCCCAGCGCGAGGGCGATCACGATCGGCACGAAGACGGCGGAGATCCGGTCGGCGAGCCGCTGCGCGGCTGCCTTGCCGTTCTGCGCGTCCTCCACCAGCTTCGCCATCCGCGCGAGTTGGGTGTCGGCGCCCACGCGGGTGGCCTCGACGACGAGACGGCCGCCGGCGTTGATCGTCGCCCCGGTGACCGGGTCGCCCTGCGCGACCTCGACCGGCACGGACTCGCCCGTCAGCATCGAGGCGTCCACCGCCGACGAACCCTCGACGACCGTGCCGTCGGTGGCGATCTTCTCGCCGGGGCGCACGAGGAAGCGGTCGCCGACCGTCAACTCCGAGACGGCTATGGTCCGTTCGCCGCCGTCCGCGCCCAGTACCGTGACGTCCTTGGCGCCCAGCTCCAGCAGCGCCTTCAGCGCCGCGCCCGCCTTGCGCTTTGAACGGGCCTCGAAGTAGCGCCCCGCCAGGATGAACGCGGTGACACCGGCGGCCGCCTCCAGATAGATGTTCCCCGAGCCGTCACCGCGGGAGATGGTCAGCTCGAAGGGGTGGGTCATGCCCGGCTCGCCCGCGGTGCCGAGGAACAGCGCCCACAGCGACCACAGGAACGCGGCCGACGTACCGACCGAGATCAGCGTGTCCATGGTGGCGGCGCCGTGCCGCAGATTGGTCAGCGCCGCCTTGTGGAAGGGCCATGCCGCATACGTCACGACGGGCGCCGCCAGCGTGAGTGACAGCCACTGCCAGTACTCGAACTGCAGGGCCGGGATCATGGCCATCGCCACGACGGGCACGGCCAGCGTCACGGCGGTGACCAACCGCTGCCGCAGTGGTCGCAGTTCATCGTCCTCGTCGGCGCCCCCGGCCTCTTCCCGCACGGGCGGCGCGGGCTCCTGCGCGGTGTACCCGGTCGCCTCCACGGTGGCGATCAGGTCCTGGACGGAGACGTCACCGCCGTAGCTGACCTTCGCCTTCTCGGTGGCGTAGTTGACGGTGGCGGTCACGCCGTCCATCCGGTTCAGCTTCTTCTCGATGCGCGCCGCGCACGAGGCGCAGGTCATGCCGCCGATGGCGAGCTCTACCTCGGTCGTGGGGTCGGACGCGGTGGTGGTCATCGCTGCTCCTCGTGCGGGGTGCGGGCCGAGCCCGGTGCGGCCGGGACCCGGCGGTTCGGGGTGCGGGTCAGGCCGCGCGGCCGGTCAGCTCGTAGCCGGCGTCGTCGACGACCTCGGCGATCAGGGCGTCGTCGGCTTCGGCGGCGCTGGTGACGGTGACCTGCCCGGCCACGAGATCGACATCGACGCCGGTGACGCCGTCCAGCTCGCCGATGACCTTGGTGAGCGTGGCCTTGCAGTGGGCGCAGCTCATACCGGAGACGGCGTAGGTGGTGGTGGACATGGGTTCCTCCTGAGGGGCGGGGCTGAAGTTAACCGCTATACGGGGCGGGGGTATCCTTGCGATGTCCATGTATACCCCTAGGGGGTACGCAAGGCAAGTCGGGAATCGCTTTGACTCCATACCCCTGGGGGGTATGCTGAAGTGCACCAAAGACCATATCGAAGGACCCGACCCACAGGAGACCGCCATGCATGCCGGACTGAGGATCACCGCGTTCGCCGCCGCACTGGCCGCGACCTTCGGCACCGCCTACGGCGTGGGTAAGGGCGTCGACCCCGTCGCCGAGGGCCCGGCGCCCGCCCGCCACGAGAGCCACAGCGAAGCCTCGCCGGCACCGCAGGGAGGCGGCGGGCAGGAGACGACGCCGGGCGGGCTCCAGATCTCCGAGGGTGGCTACACCCTCGACCTGAAGACCCCGAGCGTCACCGCGGGGAAGCGCTCCGACCTGAACTTCGTGATCCGCGACAGCGCCGGCCGCGCCGTCACCGCGTTCCGGCGCGAGCACGAGAAGGAACTGCACCTCATCGTGGCCTCGCGCGACCTGGTGACCTACCGCCATCTGCACCCCACCCGTGCCGCCGACGGCACCTGGAGCATCCCCGTCGAGCTGCCCCGCGCGGGCGGCTACCGGGTCTTCGCCGACTTCACCCCGGCGAAGAAGGGCGCCGAGAACCTCGTCCTCGGCGCGGACCTGGCCGCCTCCGGCCCCTACCAGCCCCAGCGACTGCCCGCGCCGAACACCACCGCGAAGATCCACGGCTACGAGGTCCGCCTGGACGGCGCACTGAGCCCGGGCAAGGAGAGCGAACTCAAGCTGAAGGTCTCCCGTGACGGTCGCCCCGTCACGAACCTCCAGCCCTACCTCGGCGCCTACGGCCACCTGGTGGCCCTGCGCTCCGGCGACCTCGCGTACCTCCACGTCCACCCGGGCGGCGAACCCGGCGACGGAAGGACCAAGCCCGGCCCCGAGATCTCGTTCCACGCCACGGCACCGAGCGGCGGCGCGTACCGGCTGTTCCTCGACTTCAAGCACGAGGGGGAGGTGCACACCGCGGCGTTCACGGTCCGGGCGGGTGCGGTCACCGCACAGGAGTCATCGCATGAGGAAGAGCCCGAACACGGGCACTGAGGATCGGCATGGCCCGCGTCTTTGAGGGGAAATCACTGATACCGCAGGCGGGTCGTCGCTATCGGGCAATGGGGGGCGTATGGAACTTCCGGACGGGCTTCGGCTGGACGGAGGGCGGGTGGTGTTCCCCGAATCGGTGTGCGCCCTGCATGTGACCGATGCGGAAGAGGTCCTGCTGGTCCGGCAGGAACGGGCGGCCCACCACCGCTCCACTCTGGAACTGCCCGGCGGGAAGGTGAACCAGGGGGAGCACCTCGTCGAAGCCGCCCTGCGCGAACTGTCCGAGGAGTCGGGGTGTGTGGCGCAGGACGGCGAGGAACTCCTCACCCTGGACATGGACTTCTCCGTCTCTGTGCACCGAACTCATCTCGTGCGGGTTCACAAGCTCGAGCTGTCCCAGCGGGGCGCGGAATTCGGCCTGGTCTGGGTGCCCTTGGAGGAAGCGCGCAATCTGGTGCTGGGCGGAGAGATCACGCATGCTCCCACGGTCGCGGCGATCCTGCTCCTGTCCGGCCGGGGGCAGGGCACACCGTGAACGGTGTGATGGACGGGTTACCGTCTGTTGCTTCCGAAGTCGCCGGCGGCGTGATCCTGGTGATCGGTACGGCCACCGCACACCGCGCGATCGGTGCCTGGAGGACTCGGGCGGAGCGCCGTATGTGGCGGCCTATCCTGAAGAACGGCCGTCCCCTGGGGCTCGTGCTCACCTGTCGGCGCGGGCCTCTGCCCCGTAGCACTCACCGTACGAGCATCAACGAGGTCCGGGTGCTGCTCGAGTTCACCCCGACCTTCGACAAGATCGGGATCGAGTATCGGATCACGGACTCGCTGGACGCCGCCGACTCCGAGCTCTCCGCCGAGAATCTGTTGATCCTCGGTGGACCGGCCGTCAACGACGTCTCCCGTCGGGCCTTCGACGCCCTCCAGGACAGGCTGCCGGTGAGCATCAACCTGGACGATGTCGCGATCACCATCGCCAACCGCCGATATGCACCTGAGTACGACGCCGACGTGCAGAAGGTCGTCAAGGACTACGGTCTGGTCGTGCGTTGCCAGAATCCCTTCGACCCCTCGGGCAGGACCGCGGCCTTCCTCGTGATGGGCTGCCACGGCTTCGGCACCGCCGGCTCGGCCCGGCTGCTGCGCGACCCCGGTCTGGCACGGCAGTTGGCGGCGGAGGTCGACCAACGGGACTTCGTGGCGATCGCGGAGATCCGGGTGCACGGGCAGGAGTACGGTACCCGGATCGTCGAGTCCTTTCTCTTTCCGCGTTGTTGAGGCCGGCCTCGCACCGTTCGTTGCCTTGGCGCCACCGCCCGCACGGTCAGATCAAACTGGGCCGTCTCATGGGCCCGCTGCGAGGCGAAGTCCGCGACGACCACGAGCAGAGCGCCGGCGCAGGTGGCGGCCAGGAGGTTGGGGCCGGGGGCCCGGGTGAGCCGGCGGGCCAGTTGCGGGGCGATGAGCGCGACGAACGGGATCGGGCCGGCGGCCGCGGTGGCCACCGCGCAGGCCGCCGTGGTTGGATGTCTGCTTCCTTTGCCGTGAGAAGTGCCGTCATCCCAGGGCGCGGTCCAGGTTGAAGGCGGCACTGATCAGGGCAAGATGTGTGAACGCCTGCGGGAAGTTGCCCTGTTGCTCGCCGGTGTGGCTGATCTCCTCGGCGTACAGGCCCAGATGGTTGGCGTACGTGAGCATCTTCTCGAAGGCGAGCCGCGCCTCGTCGATCCGTCCGGCCCGGACCATGGCCTCGACGTACCAGAACGAGCAGATCGAGAACGTGCCCTCGTCGCCGCGCAGTCCGTCGGGGCTCGCCATCGGGTCGTAGCGGTAGACCAGCGAGTCGGACACCAGCTCCTGGGTGAGGGCGTCCAGCGTGGACAGCCACTTGGGGTCGGTCGGCGCGATGAACTTCGACAGCGGCATCATCAGCACCGCCGCGTCGAGCACGTCGCCGTCCTCGTGCTGGACGAAGGCCTTCCTCGTCTCGGACCAGCCGCGCTTCATGATCCGCCGGTAGATGGTGTCCCGGCACTCCCGCCAGCGCGGCAGATCGGCGGGCAGACCGCGCCGGTTGGCCATGCGGATGCCCCGCTCGATCGCCACCCAGCACATCAGCCGCGAGTACAGGAAGTTCTTGCGGCCGCCGCGGGTCTCCCAGATGCCCTCGTCGGGCTGGTCCCAGTGCTCGCACACCCAGTCCACCAGCGCGCACACGTCGTCCCACTGGTCGCTGGAGATCGGCTCCGCCCACTTGTCGTAGAGGTAGATGGAGTCGATCAGCGCGCCGTAGATGTCCAGTTGGAGCTGGCCGGCGGCGGCGTTGCCGACCCGCACCGGGGCGGATCCCAGATGTCCCTCCAGGTGGTCGAGTTCGCGCTCGGTCAGATCGGTGCGGCCGTCGATGCCGTACATGATCTGCAGCGGGCCGGCGTGACAGCCGTCGCCGCGACTGACGTACTGGGTCAGGAAGTTCATGAACGCCGCGGCCTCACCGGTGAAGCCCAGCCGCAGCAGGGCGTACACGCAGAAGGCGGCGTCGCGGATCCAAACGTACCGGTAGTCCCAGTTGCGTTCGCCCCCGGGCTGTTCGGGCAGGCTCGTCGTCGGTGCGGCCACGATGGCGCCGGTGGGCGCGTAGGTGAGCAGCTTCAGGGTGAGCGCGGAGCGGTGCACCATCTCCCGCCAGCGGCCCCGGTACTTGGAGGCGGACAGCCAGCGCCGCCAGTACGCCACCGTGCTGCTGAACTGTTCCTCGGCCTCGGTCCGCGCGCACCGGCGCGGGTTCACCTCGCCGCCGACCTGGTCCAGCGCGAACACCGCCGACTCGCCCTGGGCGAGCTTGAACTCGGCGCACGCGTCCAGGCCGTCCATCTCCAGCGGCACGGTCGCGGTCAGCCCGAGCGACAGCTTCTCCGACTCGAAGACCGCGACGTCGCCCGCCATCCGGACGGTGTGCGGCGCGGCGCCGTAGTCGAAGCGCGGGGCCACACGCGTCCGGAACGGGATGGACCCGCGCACGCACACCACGCGCCGGATCAGCCGGTGGCGGTCCGCCTCGACCGAGTCGCCGTCGACCGGCATGAAGTCCTGCACCTCGCCGACGCCGTCCTCGGTGAAGAACCGGGTGATCAGGACGTTCGTGTCGGGGAAGTAGAACTGCTTGGTCTTCGCCGGCACCGCGGCCGCCAGCTCGAAGCAGCCACCCCGCTCGGCGTCCAGGATCGCCGCGAAGACGCTCGGTGCGTCGAAGGCCGGGCAGCAGTACCAGTCGATCGTGCCGTCCGTCCCGACCAGGGCCACACTGCGCAGATCGCCGATCAGCCCGTGCTCAGCGATCGGCACATACCGCGACGCCGCCGGTCCGCCCCGGTCGATCGGTGTCGTGCTCATCGCAGCCTCCCTGGCCCGCCATGCGCCTCGGTCCCAGCGTAGGTGGAATCGGGCGGGCTGGTGGCGGGAACGGGGCAGGCGGCCAGCTGGTGATGGGATCACTGGCGATCGGGGGTGGTCAGGTGATAGCGGGCGTGCCCGGGCAGGCACTCTGCGACCGGAGCCCGGGTCAGACCGTGATGACCGTCAGCCCCGCGTCCTCGAAGCGTGCCACCGTGTCCGCCGTGGCCGCCGTGTCCGTGACCAGGGTGTCCACCGCGTCGGCCGCGCATATCCGGGCGAACGCCCGCCGGCCCAGCTTGCTGGAGTCCGCCGCCACGATCACCCGCTCGGCCCGCTCGCACAGCAGCCGGTTGATCGCCGCCTCCGCCTCGTCGTGCGCGGCGGCGCCGTGCGCGACGTCGAGGGCGACGACGCCGAGCACGGCCACATCGATCGTGATCTGGGCCAGCACCCCGTCCGCGAGCGGCCCGATGAGCTCGTACGACTGCGGGCGCGCGACCCCGCCGGTGACCACGATCTTGAACTGGGGCCGCACGGCCAGCTCATTGGCGATGTTGAGCGCGTTCGTGACGACGGTCAGCGCCGGCGCGCCGGACGCCAGGTCGCTGCGCACCGCCAGGGCGCGCGCCACCTCGGTGGTCGTCGTACCGCCGGTCAGCCCCACCGCCTCGCCGGGCGCGACGAGGTCGGCCACCGCCTTGGCGATGCGCTGTTTCTCGGAGGCGTGCCGGGCCGTCTTGTAGCGCAGCGGCAGTTCGTACGACACCCCGTGCACGACGGCGCCGCCCCGCGTGCGGACCAGCATCTGCTGCTCGGCGAGCTGGTCGAAGTCGCGGCGGATCGTGGCGGCCGACACCTCGAGCTCGACGGCCGCCTCCTCGACGTCCAGCCGGCCCCGCTCGACGAGCAGCTCCAGCAGCGCTTTCCAGCGCGCATCGCGCGACATCCGCCCTCCATTCCTCGATCTCCGGCGACCTTAGCGCACGCCCTTCAACCGGAATGCTTGATTCTGCTCGAAAGCTAGCGATATCTTGCAAGAGTAATCATGGATGCAGGCATGAGACCCCATCGGAAGCCGGAGGGCGCGGCATGACGCATGTCGAGGACGAGCTCAACAGCCAGCCCGGGTGCTGGACCCGCGCCGCGGCGGAGGCGGCCGGACTCGGCGGCGTGCTGCCGGCGCCGGGCGAGCGGGTCGCCGTGGTCGGCTGCGGCACGTCGTACTTCATGGCGCAGGCGTTCGCCGCGCTGCGCGAGGGGGCGGGCCAAGGGGAGACGGACGCCTTCGCCGCGTCGGAGTTCCCGCACGGGCGGACGTACGACCGTGTCCTCGCCCTCACCCGCTCCGGCACCACCACCGAGGTCCTCGACCTGCTGGGGCAGGTGAAGGGCCATACCCGCACCACGGCGATCACCGCCGACCCGGACACGCCCGTCATGACGGCAGCGCACGACATCGTCGTCCTCGACTACGCGGACGAACGGTCCGTCGTCCAGACCCGGTTCGCCACCACCGCCCTCACCCTGCTCCGCGCCCACCTCGGCCTGCACCCCGACGCGGCCGTGGCCGACGCCCGCACCGCACTCGCCGGCGAACTGCCGGAAGGGCTCGTGGAGTGCGGGCAGTTCACCTTCCTGGGCCGTGGCTGGACGGTGGGGCTGGCCAATGAGGCCGGGCTGAAGATGCGTGAGGCGTCGCTGTCCTGGACCGAGGCCTACCCGGCGATGGAGTACCGGCACGGCCCGATCAGCATCACCACGGGTGGCACCGCGACCTGGATGTTCGGCGAGGCGCCCGAGGGGCTGGCCGAACAGGTGCGCGCCACCGGCGGGTTGTGGATCGAGGGCCGCCTCGACCCGCTCGCCGAACTGGTCCGCGCCCAGCGCCTCGCGGTCGCCGTCGCAGCGGCCCGCGGCCTCGACCCGGACCGGCCGCGCCACCTCACCCGCTCGGTGATCCTCGCCCCCTGAGGGATCCTCCGCACCCGTTGACGCGTCCCGTCACGCGCCGGGACAGGACAGGAGAAAGGACAGACCGTGCCCCTCGTGACCACCGGCGAGCTCATCACCAGTGCCGCCGCGGACCGCTCCGCCGTCGCCGCCTTCAACGTCATCACCCTCGAACACATCGAGGCGGTCATCGCCGGTGCCGAGTCGGTGAGTTCGCCCGTCGTCCTCCAGGTCAGCGAGAACGCCGTCAAGTTCCGCTATGGACGGCTCCTCCCGCTCGCCCGCGCGGCTGTCACCGCCGCCGAACGCGCCGCCGTCCCCGTCGCGCTGCACCTCGACCACATCCAGAGCGACGACCTGCTGCGCCAGGCGCCGGACGCCGGGTTCAGCTCCGTGATGTACGACGCGGCCAGGCTGCCGTACGCGGACAACCTCGCCGCGACGAGAGCCGCCGTCGACTGGGCGCACGCCCAAGGCCTCTGGATCGAGGCCGAGTTGGGGCGGCTGGGCGGCAAGAACGGCGAGCCGCCGCTCGACGCCCACGCCCCCGGCGCCCGCACCGATCCCGCCGAGGCGCACGCCTTCGTCACGGACTCCGGCGTCGACGCCCTCGCGGTGGCCGTCGGCAGCTCCCACGCCATGACCACCCGCACCGCCACCCTCGACCACAACCTCCTCAAACGCCTTTCCACGGCCCTGGACGTCCCCCTCGTCCTGCACGGCTCCTCGGGCGTCCCCGACGGCGAACTCACCGCGGCCGTCGCGGGCGGCATCGCCAAGGTCAACGTCGGCACGGCCCTCAACATCGCCATGACCGCCGCGATCCGCGACTTCCTCGCCGCCCACCCCGAGGCCGTCGACTCGCGCAAGTACCTGAGCGTGGGGCGGGAGGCGATGGTCCAGGCGGTGGCACGGATCATCGGCGTGCTCGGCCGACCGGCCGCGCGGTGAGGACCGGCTGGTAGTACCCGCTGAGCGCGGAGGCGTGCCAGGTGAGGTCGGTGAAGCCGGCCGCGTCGGCGAGGTCGGTCACCTGCCGCCGGGTCAGGGCCCAGTAGGGGGTGCGGCGGACCCGGACGTCCCAACCGTCCGCCGCGGGGACGAGCTGGAAGTGTTCGAGGTCGTAGTGTTCGCCGTCCTCGTGCCACTGCCAGAGCTGGAAGGTGATCACCTTTCCGGCGGCGGTCTGCGACACCTGCGGCGGAGTCGCCGCGGGCCTGGTGCGCCGGGCCTCGTCGTAGTCGCGCACGGTGAGGACGAGCAGTCCGTCCTCCCTGAGCACCCGCCGCATCTCCCGCAGCGCCGCCTCGACGTCCTGCCCGGTGAGCAGGTGCGGCAGCGCGTTGTCCGCGCACAGGACGACATCGAAACCGGACGGTCCGAACGGCAGTCGGCGCATGTCCGCCGCCACCGCCGGGAGAGCGGCACCCCGGGCCGCCGCCTCCGCGACCGCACGCGCGACGGCCACGGCACTGAGATCGCTGCCGACGACCTGGTGGCCGACCCGCGCCAGCCCGATCGCCTGTGTGCCGATCCCACACGCGCAGTCGAGGATCCGGTGCGGACCCGCACCGAGGCGGCCGCCGATCAGATCGTCGAACACCGCCGCCTGACGGGCCATGCCGGCGTCCCAGTCGACGAACATCCGGTGGTAGTCCGGGGCAAGTGCGTCGTAGAACGCCCGCACGGAGGAATCAGACACGGACTCCACGGTAGTCGTCCGTGACCGCGGCTACCTCTTCACGGCCCTCAGCACGACGAACTTCGGGTCGGACGCGACCAGTTGACTGTTTCCGAACAGCTTCCGCAGCTTCACGTGGTACCCGAGATGCCGGTTGCCGATCACCCACAGCTCACCACCCGGCCTCAGCGCACGCCGCGCCCCCGAGAACATCCGCCAGGCCGTCGTGTCGGTCGTCGCCTGGTGGGAGTGGAACGGCGGATTGTTGAGCACGAGGTCGACGCTCCCGGACGGCACACCCGCCAGCCCGTCCCCGACCCGGAACTCCGCGTGCCCCGGCACCCCGTTCGCCCGGTACGTCGCCTCGGCCGAGGCCACGGCCTGGAACGACTCGTCCACGAACAGCACCTCGGCCTCCGGGTTCGCCAGCGCCACCGCCGTGCCGACGACCCCGTTGCCGCAGCCCAGATCCACCACCCGCTGGGCACCCTTCCCGTCCGGCAGCTGCCCCAGGAAGAACCGGGTACCGATGTCGAGCCGGTCGGCACAGAAGACGCCCGCGTGGTTGACGACCGTGCGCCCCGAGACGGCCCCCACACCATCGGGGAGCGTGTAGGTGTACGGCCACGGGTTCGCGGGCCGCGCCGACGAGGGCTCGGGCGTGCAGAAGATCAGCCGGGCCTTCTTCTCGGCGAGCGAGGTGCGGGTCGGGCCGAGGATCCGCTCGAACTGCTGGAGGGTCGAGGTGTGGATCTCCTTGACCATGCCCGTGCCGATGACCACCGTGCCCTCGTGCAGGGACGGCGCCAGCCGCAGCAGCTGGTCCTCCAGCAGCGCCAGGCTCTTCGGCACCCGCACCAGCAGGACGTCGATGCGGTCCGGCGGCGCGTCCTGCGTGGTGAGCAGCCGGACGGTGCCCGGCTCGACGGCGTGCCGGGCGAGGTTGGCGCGGGTCGCCTCCTGGGTCAGAAAGGAGTCCGTGATCTGCGTCGGCCGGTGCTCGGCGAGCGCCGTGACCAGGGCGCCCCAGCGGTCGCCGACGACCACGACCGTGCCGGAGAGCGGGATCTCCCGCTCCGCCAGGTGCCTGAGGAGATACTCGTCGGAGGCGTCCCAGGCGCGCAGCCTCTCGCGCGGGTCCTCGGGGAAACGGGTCAGCGCGAGCTCGCCCCAGGGCGTCGTCATACGGTCGTTCATCGTGCGTCCAGGCTAGCCGAGCCGCAGCTCACGGCCGGTGGGGGAGGATGGGAGGCATGGACGCCGAGCTGTTCCCCCGCGAGCGTGCGCAGGTCGCGCCGGGCGCGGTGCACATGCCCGACTGGCTGGACGCGTCGGCCCAGCGCGAGCTGCTCGAAGCCTGCCGGGAGTGGGCGCGCCCACCCGCCGGCCTGCGCACGGTCCGCACCCCCGGAGGCGGCACGATGACCGCCCGGCAGGTCTGCCTGGGCCGGCACTGGTATCCGTACGCCTACGCCCGCACGGTCGTCGACGGCGACGGCGCTCCCGTGAAGCCGTTCCCCGACTGGCTGGGCGAGCTGGGCCGCAGCGCGGTGCGTGACGCACTCGGCGAACCAGGGGCGCCGTACGACATCGCGCTGATCAACTTCTATGACGGGGACGCCCGCATGGGCATGCACCGCGACAGCGACGAGAAGTCGGACGCCCCGGTGGTGTCCCTGAGCCTCGGCGACACCTGCGTCTTCCGCTTCGGCAACACCGAGACGCGGGCCCGGCCGTACACGGACGTCGAGCTGCGCAGCGGCGACCTGTTCGTGTTCGGTGGCCCGTCGCGGCTCGCCTACCACGGCGTGCCGAAGGTGCAGCCGGGCACCGCACCGCCGGAGTTGGGGCTGACCGGCCGGCTGAACATCACGCTCAGAGTGAGCGGCCTGTAGGCCGCCGCATCTACGGATCATGGGAGACTCCCCCTCATGAGCGGCAAGGCGGACCCCCGGACGGCGGGGGAAGGGACCACCTCGAGGACGCGGCTGGACCGGGGGCGCGGTGCGCTCGGGCCCGCGTTGGAGCTCGTGCACACCGGGCGCGCGCCCACGCGTGCCGTCCTCACCGCCGAGCTCGGGGTGACCCGGGCGACGGCCGGCGCGGTCGCCGCTGAGCTGGAGGCGCTCGGGCTGATCCGGGTCGACGCCCGGCCCGGCGCGGCGGCCGGTTCGCAGGGACGGCCCTCGCACCGGCTGGCGGTCGCCGAGGACGGCCCCGTCGTCCTCGCCGCACAGGTGCACGCCGACGGGTTCCGGGCGGCGCTGGTCGGCCTCGGCGGCCGTATCGTCGCCACCGCGCCCGGCTGCGAGACCGTCGACGCGGACCCGGCGAAGGTCCTCGGCTCGGTCGTCGAAGCGGGCGCCGACCTGCTGCGCACGACCGGGCGGCGCTGCGTCGGCGCGGGCCTGGCCGTCCCCTCCGCGGTCGCGGAACCCGACGGGCTGGCCCTCAACCCCCTGCACCTGGCCTGGCCCGTGGGCGCGCCCGTGCGCCGTATCTTCACCGAGTGCGTGCGCGCGGCCGGGATCACCGGACCGGCGTTCACCGGCAACGACGTCAACCTCGCCGCGCTCGCCGAGCACCGGCACGGCGCGGGGCGCGGCTCCCGCGACCTGCTGTGCGTGGCCACCGGTCACCGGGGCGTCGGCGGCGCGCTCGTGCTGGACGGCCGTCTGCACACCGGCAGTTCGGGCCTGGCCCTGGAGGTCGGCCACCTCACCGTCAATCCCGAGGGCAGACCCTGCCACTGCGGCAGCCGGGGCTGCCTCGACGTCGAGGCCGACCCGCTGGCCCTCCTCACGGCGGCGGGGCGCGACCCGGGCCCCGAGGTTTCGCTGCTCCAGCAGGCCAAGGACCTGATCCGCGACCACTACGCCGACCCGTCGGTCCGCACGGCCACCGAGGACCTCATCGACCGCCTCGGCCTCGGTCTCGCGGGCCTGGTCAACATCCTCAACCCGGACCGCATCATCCTCGGCGGCCTCCACCGCACGCTCCTCGACGCCGACCCCGACCGCCTGCGCGCCGTGGTCGCCGACCGCAGCCTGTGGGGCCAGAGCGGCGGCGTCCCGATCCTCGCGTGCACCCTCGACCACAACAGCCTGGTCGGCGCGGCCGAGTTGGCGTGGCAGCCGGTGCTGGACGATCCACTGGGGGCGCTGACCTAGGGGCCTGCCCCGGATCGTCCCGGAGTCGCGGAGCCTGGGTCTCAGGCCTCCTCCGCCGTCTCCAGGATCCGCGTCCGGGGCGCACCGGCCAGCGCCGGCGCGTTCTCCGACGAGGACCACACCCTCGTCCTGAGGAACCCCAGGAACCGTTCGGCGTCGGCCACCTCGTCGAAATCCAGGTCCACGACGACGTAGGCGGGGTCGTCGACCGGCCGCTGGACGCGGTGGTGCCTTACGCCTGCCTCGGCGCGCTGCGGGGCGAAGCGGTCGAAGGCCGACTTCCAGGTGGCGAAGTCCTTGATCGGGTGCTCGATGTGCAGGGTCGGCATGGCTCCTCCTCGGCCGTTCCCGCCGGTCACCTCCATGCTCGGCCGCGAGCCGAGCGGACGCATGCCCGGCGGTAGGCTCGAGACATGCGGATCTCCGTCTCCTCGGACATGGACGAACCTGTCGCCCGCCTCCTCGTCGACGAGCTGCGCGGCCGCGGCCACGACGTCGTCACCCACGGCGCGCTGAGCCCCGGCGACGACCCCCAGTGGGCCGCCTGCTCCGAGGCGGCCGCCCGCGAGGTCGCCGACGGGACGGCTGACCAGGCGGTCGTGTGCTGCTGGACCGGCACGGGCGCGTCGATCGCCGCGAACAAGGTGCCGGGGGTGCGGGCGGCCCTGTGCACGGACGCCTACACGGCCGACGGCGCCCGCCGCTGGAACGACGCCAATGTGCTGGCCCTCAGCCTGCGGCTCACCTCCGAGCCGCTGCTCAAGGAGATCCTCGACGCCTGGTTCGCCGCCGAGGCGAGCGGCGATGCCGAGGACCGGGGGAACGTGGCGCGCATCGGACGACTGGACGCCGGCCGGGCCTAGGTGGCCGTCAGGCTCCACAGCGCCGCCACCGGCGGCGGATCGGCGTCGATCACCGACAGCCGGTCGCGTACCCGCGAGCACCGCTCCGACATCGTCGGCGAGCGCGCCATCCTCCTCGGCGCCGCGCGAGGGCCTCGACCCCGCCTACACGGCGACGTACGGCCCCGCTCGCGAGATCGTCGCCGAGATCTACGACGAGGTCGCTGACGGCACCGAACTGCGGAGCGTGATCCTGGCCGAACGGCGGCTCGGCGCACGCCCCATGAGCCGGATCGGCGTGCGAGCAGATCGCCTACCCCGCCGCCGAACGCCCCGCCCACGCGGCCCTGTTGACGGCGTTCGGCACGCACCCCCGTGCACGCGGCGCCGGCCGCGGCGGCGAAACTGCGGCCGTCCGTGGACATCCCGGTCGGCCAGGGGCCGTTGTCAGTGGCGGCGGTTAGTCTGCGCGCATGATCGAGACGACCGGCGACGACCGCCGCTTTCCGCCCGCCCTGGCCGACGTGGCCCGGGTGGAGTTCGACTACGACGTCGACGGCATCGACTTCGAGCCGTACGACGCCTTCGACTCCGCGGAGGAGACCACCGACTGGCTGCGCCACTGGACCGGCAACCACGAGCTGGACGGCGACGCCTACCGGGTCTTCGGGCAGGACGGCACCGGCGGTCTCGCCGCCCTGTGGCGCGTGCGGCAGGGCAGGCCCCTCGCCGAGCAGCCCGTGGTGTTCCTCGGCTCGGAGGGCGAGCGCGGAGTGGTGGCGGGGAACCTGTCCGACTTCCTGTGGGTGCTGGCGGGCGGCGTGGGACCGCTGGAGGTCGTGGACTTCGAGCAGTACGAGGGGCGCCCCAACGCGACACTGACCGAACTGGCCGAACGGCACGCGACCACCCCGCGCCGGCCCGCCCGGGAGATCGTCACCGAGGCGCGCTCCGAGTTCCCCACCTTCTCCGAGGACCTGGACGAACTCTGCCGCTGAGGCCACGCCCGCTTCTGCGCGGCGGTGCGCCCGGACCGCATCGTGATCGCCACGTAGACGATGACACGAGGCGCGGCTACTTGCCCAGGCGGGTGGCTTCTCACATGCGGCGCGGCCTCGGGACGAGTTCGCCACCGCAGTTGGGGCAGACGCCCTGCATCCCCTCGGTGCACGGGACGCAGAAGGTGCACTCGTACGAGCAGATACGGGCGGGGGCGTCCGGCGGCAGCGACGCGGTCTCGCAGCGTTCGCATCGGTCACGCATCTCCAGCGCCATGTCCTCGGCCTTTCTCACAGGGGCAGCTTCGTCACCTCCCATCCTCCGGCCGCCGGGAGCGGCCGAAAGTGTCCGGAGGGCCAAAGATCAACACGATCGGGCCACAGTCCGGCCGGAGGTCAGCGCCAGTCGACGGCGAAGGCCCGGCCGGGATTGTCGGTGAGGACGTGCACCACCAGTTCCTCGCCGAGCGCGAGCGCGAGCCGCGGCCGAATCCGGCGCAGCAGATACGGCATTCCAGGTCCGCCGTCGACCGACCGCGTCCCGGCGACGACGGTGTCCCCACCAAGCAGCAACCGGTGCCCGAACCCGGCCTCGGCCAGCGCCCGCATCGCGTCCGGCATGCGCCAGTCGGTGGCGTGATGAGCCCGCGAGGGCCCGTCGAAGGCAAGCCAGCAGCCCGCCTCGGCGGCCTGGCGGTGGAGCGGCAGGTCGGGGGAGCGGTTGAGATGGCCGAGGATCACCTGGTGCGGCGGGACGCCCAACTCCCCGCACACCAGGTCCAGTACGTCGAGCGCGCCCGTCCCCATCTCCAGGTGCACGGCGATGGGGGCGCCCGTCGCATGGTGCGCCTCGGCCGCGGCGTTCATCGTCCACCGGGCGTGCGCGTCGAGGGCGTGGAACCCACCGGCGACCTTGATGAGCCCGGCGCGGACCCCCGAGGTGCCGATGCCCTCGGTCAGCTCGGACACGAAGACGTCGGCCAGCCGGCCGCGCAGTCGACCGAGCAACTCCGGGGCGTAGTGCGCCGCTTGATGCAGTCCCGTCGCGCAGACCAGGTGCACCCCGGTGGCCCTGGACAGCGGCGGCAGGTCCGCGGCCCGGCGCCCCATGCCGTACGGCGTCCACTGCACGACGGCCGAACCTCCGGCCGCGCGGAACGCGTCCAGCTCGGCGCGGGCGGCGGATGCGTCCTGGAGCTCCTGGCCGGGTAACCCCGGGCTGCGCAGGAAGAGATGGTCGTGCGCGTCGCACACGCCGAGCTCCTCGGCCGGCAGATCGCCGAGAACCGTACGGACCGCACTCACCACTGCCGGCCCTGCGGCAACGCGCCGCGCTCCGGCGCCGACAGGTGCAGCACCTGGTACACATCGCCCTCGGCCTTGGGCCTGTCATGTTCCCAGAGCGAGAAGTGGACCAGCTCCCACGCGTGCGTGTCGACAGCGGCCGCGGCCAGCACGGCGCCGTCCCGCGCCGCCAGCCGCTCGGTCTCCTCGACCGGGTCCGCCATGAACGCGGCCAACTCCACACCCTCCGGCACCGGTTGGCGCCGCCGTACGGCGAACGCGGCAGGCGAGCCCGCGGCGCCGCCCTCCTCGTACGCGAGCCCCGTCCACTGACGCACCCGCGGCCTCCCGAAGTCGTTCACGGGCCCCTGGAAGGCGCCTCCCCACAGGAAGGCGTTCATGCCCTCCATGGTGTTCCAGAGGTAGAACGGCCCGTACTGGTTGACGGGAGAGCCGTGCACGCCGCGCTCGCGCAGCAGATACACCTTGGCGCCGAGGCCGTCCCAGTCGTCCAGCAGATGCCCGACGCGGGCGACCCGGGAGCGGATGACGTCCATGTCGTAATCGGCGGGCAGCGTGAACTCGTACTGCATGGCATGCATGCCAAGTCCCTTTCTCGGCCGGTTCTCGGTCTCAGGCCGGGTAGTCGGTCACGTGCTCGTGCCACTGAGCGGTCGTGCCGTCCTCGGCGGCCTCGACGACCGCGAGATGCGTCATGAAGGTGCGTGGCGTGGCTCCGTGCCAGTGCCACTCGCCCGGCTCGATCCACACGGTGTCGCCCGCCCGGATCGGCTCGACGTCGCCGCCCCTGCGCTGCACGAGGCCCTCACCCTCCAGGACGTGCAACACCTGGCCGTGCGGATGCGTGTGCCAGGCGGTGTGCGCGCCCGGGGCGAAATGGACGTTGAACATCCGCAGCCGGGACGGGACGGCGGGCGCGGCGATCTCGTCGAGCCACACCGTCCCGGTGAAGTTCTCCGCCGGGCCCTGCCGGCTGTCGGGGCGCTGCCGGGTGATGTGCACGTGCCTGAACTCCTTCAAGAAATACGGGTGTCGTCGAGCGGAGCGAGCAGCGAGAGCAGCCCCCGTACGCCCACGTCGAAGGCGGCGGGTGCACCGGACGCGCGGGCGAGGACATAGCCGCCCTGCACGGTCGCGACGATCGTGGCCGCGATCGCCTCCCCGTCGAGCCCGGCCGCGAACTGGCCCTGCTCCTTGCCCTCCTCGAGGATCCCGGCCAGCCTTTCGCGCAGCCAGTCGAGGGTCTCGTCGACGGGCGCGCGCAGTTCGTCGCTGGCGATCACGTCCGGATCCATCGTCAGCCGCCCGATCGGACAGCCGCGCAGCACATCGCGCTCGCGCAGCAGATACGCCTCGATGCGCTCGTACGGCGTCCCAGGGCCGTCGAGTACTCCCGCGGCGGTAGCCCGCATCTCCTCGGCGGTCCGCCGGATCGCGGCGAGCGCGAGATCCGGCTTCCCCTTGAAGTGGTGGTACATGCTGCCCTGCCCGGCGCCCGAGCGCTCCAGGATCGCCTTGGGGCTGGTGCCCACGTAGCCGCGCTCCCAGAGCAGTTCGCGGGTGGACTCGATCAGTCGGTCCGAGGTGCTCATGCCCTCACTGTACATACTAGTAGTTACAGAAATCGAGCTCCTCCGGAGCAGCGCGGCCACGCCCGCGTACTCCCGGCGAGGTACGCGCACTGCCGCTGGCCGTACGACGACCCGGACCCCCTCGCGGCGCGAGTCTCGAGACATCACCGAAGGACCGACAGTCCGACCGACTCGGGAGATGACTCGATATGCAGACGCTGGCTCACTTCGCAGACGGCGGCCCCGGCCCGTGGATCCTCCTCTTCCCGCTCATCTGGGCGGCCGTCGTGGTCGGCGGCATCACGCTGCTGCGCCGCACGGTGTGGCGCGGACGCCGCGGCCCCCGGCGGTCGGCCCCCGACGAGAACTCGCCCATCACCGTGCTCGGCCACCGCTTCGCCTCCGGCGAGATCGACGAGGACGAGTACTGGCGCCGGCTGTCCGTCCTGGACGAGCAGTTCGGCCGTACGGGCAAGGGCGGTGCGGCATGACGGCCACCAGCGCCACGAGCGCCATGACGACCACGCCGACGGCCGCCGGCGTCGTCGACGCCGTGAAGGTGTACGGCAGCGGCGACACCGGTGTGCGGGCCCTGGACGGGGTGAGCGTCGACTTCCCGGTCGGCCGCTTCACCGCGATCATGGGCCCGTCGGGCTCCGGCAAGTCCACCCTGATGCACTGCGCGGCCGGCCTCGACACCCTCACCTCCGGCACCGCCCACATCGGTGACACCGAGCTGAGCAGCCTCGACGACCGCCGCCTCACCCTCCTGCGCCGGGAACGCGTGGGCTTTGTGTTCCAGTCGTTCAACCTGGTGCCGACGCTGACCGTCGCGGAGAACATCACGCTGCCGCTGGACCTCGCCGGCGGCAAGGGCGACCCGGAGTGGATCGACGCGCTGATCGACGTCGTCGGCCTGCGCGACCGGCTCCACCACCGGCCTTCCGAGCTCTCCGGCGGCCAGCAGCAGCGGGTCGCCGTGGCCCGCGCCTTCGCCGGCCGGCCCGATGTCGTCTTCGCCGACGAGCCGACCGGCAACCTCGACTCCCGCTCCGGCGGCGAGGTCCTCGGCCTTCTCGGCCGGGCGGTGCGCCAGACGGCCCGCACGGTCGTCATGGTCACCCACGATCCCGTGGCAGCCGCCCACGCCGACGAGGTCGTCTTCCTCGCCGACGGGCGCCTGGTCGACCGTATGGGGTCCCCGACCGCCGACAAGGTCCTGGACCGCATGAAAGCCTTCGAGGTGCCGTCATGAACGCATCCGTCAGCCTGAGCGTGTCCTCCCTGCGCGCCCACAAGCGCCGCCTCGCCGGTACGTTCCTCGCGGTCTTCCTCGGCGTCGCCTTCCTCGCCGGCACCCTGGTCATGGGCGACACGCTGCGCGCCGGCTTCGACACGATGTTCGGCAACGCGACCCGTGGCACCGACGCCGTCGTCCGCAGCGCCGAGGCCATCACCACGCCCGGCGAGAGCGAGGGCGTGCGCGAACCGGTCGCCACGGACCTCGTGAGCACGATCGACAAGGTCCCCGGCGTCGCGGCCGCCGCGCCCAACATCCAGGGCGCCGGCCAGCTGGTGGGCAGGAACGGCGACCCCATCGGCGGTCAGGGCCCGCCCACCCTCGCCGGCAACTGGATCAGCGACCCCGAACTCAACGCATACCAGCTCGCCGAGGGCCGCATCCCGCAGAGGTCCGGCGAGGTCGTCATCGACCGCGGCACCGCCGAGCGCGGCGGCCTGGCGATCGGCGACACGACGACCCTGCGCACGCCGGACCCCGTCAAGGTGACGATCGTCGGCCTCGCGACCTTCGGCGGCGAGGACGGCATGGCCCAGGTGACCTTCACCGGAATGACCCAGGCCGACGCCGAGAAGTACCTCACCGCGCGGCCCGGTGAGGCGGCGGGCATTCAGGTGCGGGCCGGTCCCGGCGTGAGCCAGCAGGAGTTGGTGGACGCCCTGACTCCCGTACTTCCCAAGGGGGTTGAGGCCATCACCGGCCAGGAGTCGGCCGAGGAGAACACGGACATGATCTCCAGCCAGTTCCTGAGCGTGTTCACCACGTTCCTGCTGGTGTTTTCGGGCGTGGCCCTCCTGGTGGCCACCTTCTCCATCCACAACACCTTCGCGATCGTGGTGGCCCAACGCACCCGCGAGAACGCCCTGTTGCGCGCCCTCGGGGCCTCGCGCCGCCAGGTCACCGCGTCGACCCTCGTCGAGGCGACCGCAGTCGCCGTCACCGCGTCAGTGGCCGGCCTTGCGGGCGGCATTGGCATCGCGGCCGGGCTCCAGGCGCTGTTTCCGGCGATCGGATTCCCGTTCCCCGAGGGCGACTTGGTCATCAGCGCCCTCTCCATGGCCCTGCCGCTCGTGGTCGGCATCGGGGTCTGCCTCGGCTCCGCCCTGCTGCCCGCCGTACGGGCCGGCCGTACCGCCCCGCTGGCGGCCCTGCGCGAGACGGCCGTGGACACGTCCGGCGCCTCCCGCCTCCGCGCCGTCACCGGCCTGGGTCTCCTCGCCCTCGCGGTCGGCGTGACAGTCAGCGGCGTCCTGCTGTCCCCGTCCCTCTGGCTGGCGGGTACCGGCGCGGTCCTCGCCCTGGTCGCGTTCGTGGTCCTCGGCCCGGTCGCCTCCACGACGGCCGTACGCATCCTCGGCGGTCCGCTCGACCGGCTGCGGGGCGTCACCGGCGCACTCGCCCGGCGCAACGCCCTGCGGAGCCCGAAGCGGACGGCCGCCACCGCGAGCGCCCTGATGATCGGCGTGGCCGTCGTCTCCCTGTTCACGGTGTTCGGCGCCTCGCTGAAGGCGACCATGGACCAGACCGTGTCCCGTTCCTTCGCGGGTGACGTGGCCGTGAGCACCCCGTCGTTCGGCGCGGGCGGCAGCGGACTGAGCCCCCGGCTCGCCGACGCCGTCCAGCGCCTGCCCGAGGTCGACACGGCCGTCGGACTCGGCCGCGGCGTTGCCGAAGTCGACGGCAAGGGACGCGCCCTGACGGTCACCGACCCGCTGGCCCTCGAGCGCACCTTCGACCTGGGCCAGATCCGCGGCTCCCTGCGCGACCTCGGCACCGACGGCATCGCCATCACCGAGAAGGAGGCCGGCAAGCAGAACCTGACGACCGGCGACAGGACCCGCCTCACCTTCACCGACGGCCGAACCGAGACCTTCACCGTCCGCGCGGTCTACGGCCAGTCCGAACTCGCCGGCGACTACGTCATCACGCGTGACGCCTGGGCACCGCACCGAACCCAGGACGCCGACACCCTGGTGGCCGTCTCCTTCAAAGACGGTGTGAGCACGGACACGGGCAAGGCGGCGGTCGAGAAGGCGGCACAGAGGTACGGCGACCCGGAGGTGCAGACCCGCGACGAGTACGCGCGGTCATCGGCCGGCGGCATCGACATGATGCTGACGCTCGTCTACGCGCTGCTCGCCCTCGCCGTGCTCATCGCGCTCCTCGGAATCGCCAACACCCTGACCCTGGCGATCCACGAACGCACCCGCGAACTGGGCCTGCTGCGAGCCGTGGGCCAGACCCGCTCCCAACTTCGCGCGATGGTCCGCTGGGAGTCGGTCCTGGTCGCCGCCTTCGGCACGGTCGGCGGCCTCGTCCTCGGCGGCTTCCTCGGCTGGGTCCTCGTCAAGGCCTCCGACGGCGCGAGCGACAGCGCCTTCGCCTTCGCGATGCCGCCCCTGCAACTGGCGGTGGTGGCCCTGGTCGGCCTCACGGCCGGAGCCCTCGCGGGGCTACGCCCGGCGCGCCGGGCGGCCCGCCTGGACGTACTGCGGGCGATCGCCATGGAGTAACAAGAGCAGCCGGTCGGCCGAGGGCCAACAGGCCCAACGGCAAGTGCCCACCAACCTTGCTGGGCCAACGACACCGGCCGTGAGGGAGCCGAAGGGGCACCGGCATACGGCGCCCCGTAGGCGACCGCACAATGCAAGGGGTGAGAGAACTGTCCAAGGGTGCGGCAACCGTATTCGCTCCCTCACCCCCTCACCGCCCGGTCAGCCGACAACGGCCGACCGGGCGGGAGCGTGTTCGGGCCTGCGCAGGTCGACGCCCGGCCCGACCTCGGTGAAACGGCGCGCGGGTTTCTCCACGGCCGCCCGCTGCGGAGGGCGCGCGGCCGCGGCCCGTGCCGCCATGGGTGTCGGCAGCGTGAACCACACGACCTTGCCGGACTCGCCGTCCGGCCGCGCGCCCCAGCTCTCGCTGACGGCGGCCACCATCGCCAGCCCACGCCCACAGGTGGCGAACGCGTCGGCGTCCTCGACGTCCGCCACGACCGGCAGCCGCGGGTCGTGATCGCGCACCGAGACCTTGAGCCGGTCGAGCAGCAGCTCGATCTCCACGGTGCACATCTTGTCCGGCTGGGCGTGCTGGTGGACGTTGGTCAACAGCTCGGTGACACCGAGCGCGGCGCGGTCTATCAAGGGGTCCAGATGCCAGTAGCGCAACTGCGCCGATACGATTCTGCGGACCTGACCGATCCGCGACGGCAGGGCTTGGAGCTCCACCGTGCAGTGCCTGCTTGGGTGACTGATCACGGCTGCGACTCCCCGACTGAAGAGGTCCGGAAGAACACGAAGTTCGGATCCAGCAGGGTGCTTGAGGAAAACGGCCGCCTGCTGACGTGTCCGGCGGGCTGGTTCGCAGCGTTATCGCCGGTAAACCCAGAGTGACGTGAGACCAGCGTGACGCAGGGGGTGCGGTACCGCAACTCGCGGTGACTCAGCCCTTACGCCCCGCGGCCTTCCGTACGGCCTCGATGAACCGGCGTGCCGCCGGCGGACCCGCTTCCCCCGGCGCGGGGTCGTGATCGCCCAGGGTCAGCGAGTAGCGCGTGCCGTTGACGTCCGCCAGCGCCTTGTCGTCCGGGGCGAACCAGGGCTTGGACGCCCGCACCGCCTGCACCGGCGCGCTGTCTATCTCGCTGCCGTAGCTGGTGAGCAACTGCAGCCTGCCGTCGCTGATCCGCACCTGACCGGCACGGGTCAGCGAGCGCAGCCGCTTGCCGATCCGCACGCCCGTGGCCGTGAACTCCGGCTCCGCCATGCCCCGCCCCCTTGTGCGCGTCGGTCGCCGGCTCGTTCCGCGTCGGTGTGGCCGGCCCTGGTCGTGATCCAGTGTGCCCCCGCTCGGGATCGCCGTCCCGTCCGGTGCAGTCTGCCCGCGTCCCGCGTCGAGCACCAGTACGCACGACACGCCTGACCGGGGGCGCTCGGAGCACTCGCGCGAATGCGCCCCCAGGGGTCCCGTGGGGCAATCGGTCCAGGGATGCCTTTGAGGCTCTCAAAGGTGTGTTTATGCAGGTGAGAAGCGTGCGGAAGATGTTTATGCTCGAAGCGACGGCCGCGCGAGTCGCCGCTGCCGCACAGCATGAGGAGCAGCGCCGTGAGCACCATCCAGCAGATCCCGTCCGGCGTGACCCTCGACGTCGACCACAGCGACGCCGCCTACCGCGACTGGCTGAAAGAAGCCGTCCGCAAGGTCCAGGCGGACGCCAACCGTTCGGCCGACACACACCTCCTGCGCTTCCCGCTGCCCGAGCACTGGGGCATCGACCTTTACCTGAAGGACGAGTCGACCCACCCGACCGGCAGCCTCAAGCACCGGCTGGCCCGCTCGCTCTTCCTGTACGGCCTGTGCAATGGCTGGATCCGGCCGGGCCGCCCGGTGATCGAGGCGTCCAGCGGCTCGACGGCCGTCTCCGAGGCGTACTTCGCGAAGCTGATCGGCGTGCCCTTCATCGCGGTCATGCCACGCACGACGAGCGCCGAGAAGTGCCGCCTGATCGAGTTCCACGGCGGGCAGTGCCACTTCGTGGACGACTCGCGCAAGATGTACGAGGAGTCCGCCCGCCTCGCGGTCGAGACCGGCGGCCACTACATGGACCAGTTCACCTACGCCGAACGGGCCACGGACTGGCGCGGCAACAACAACATCGCCGAGTCCATCTTCCGCCAGCTGAGGCTGGAGCGGTTCCCGGAGCCCGCGTGGATCGTCGCCACGGCAGGCACCGGCGGCACCTCCGCGACCCTCGCCCGGTACGTGCACTACATGCAGCACGACACCCGCATCTGTGTCGCCGATCCGGAGAACTCGTGCTTCTTCGAGGGCTGGACCACCGGCGATCCGGACGTCACGTGTGACTGCGGCTCCCGCATCGAGGGCATCGGCCGGCCGCGCATGGAGCCGAGCTTCGTGCCGGGTGCCATCGACCGGATGATGAAGGTGCCGGACGCGGCGAGCGTGGCCGCGGTACGGGCCCTGGAGGGAGCCATCGGGCGCAAGGCGGGGGGCTCGACGGGCACCGGGCTGTGGAGCGCACTGAAGATCATCGCCGAGATGGTGGCCGAGGGACGGCGGGGGAGCGTGGTGACGCTGCTGTGCGACCCGGGGGACCGGTACCTCGACAAGTACTACTCGGACGCCTGGCTGGCCGAGCAGGGCCTGGACATCGGGCCGTACTCGGCGGCCATCGAGCAACTGCTGGCCACGGGCGTGTGGCCGGAGTGACCAGCAGCGGGCCTCAGGAACCGGGCTGAACAGCGGGCCTCAAGGACCGGGTGAAGGGCGCGTCACAGGGACCGGACGGAACAGCGCGTCTCAGGTGCGCGCGGACGCCAGCCGCCGGTCCAGCGCGGTCACCGCGCCCTGGAACGTCCGGCCGAGGCCCGGTCGCGCGAGGCTGAAGGCGAAGCGGAACGGCGCCGTGCCGTCCACCGCGAACGTCCACTGCACCCGCGTGCCCGTCCCCGCCGGGGCGAGCCGCCACTCCTCGACGATGGCCCGTGCCCCCGGCGCGTTGGTCACGTCGACGCGGTAGGCGTACACCTCCGGGCTCTTCGCCGCCAGGATGGTCTCCTCGAAGCGCGTACCGCCCCGGAGCCGGACCTCGCGCCGGGCCCCGTCGTCCAGCGGCCGGGCCAGTGCCACCGCCGAGAACCACTCCGGCCAGCCCGGCACGTCCTCGGCCAGCGCGCGGAACACCGGCTCCGGGGGAGCAGAGATCTCCCGCGCGAAGACCAGCCGTACGGGCGCGCGCTCGACGAAGTCGAGCCCCACCTCACGCAGCAGGTGAGCCATGGACGAAACCCCCTATGCCGACGCCGCTCCGAGCAGCGTCACCATAGCTGGCGCTCCGTCAGATGTCTGCACCGCCGGACGCCACCGGCCTCAGAGGTCGGCGTCCTCGTCGGGCTCGCCCGCCACCACCAGCCGCCGCAGATGCTCCGCGATCTCCGAGCGTGCCTCGGACGCGAGCCCCGCGTCCGTCACCAGCGTGTCGACCTGCTCCAGGGCCGCGAACGAACTCAGCCCCACCACACCCCACTTGGTGTGGTCGGCGACCACCACGACCCGGCGCGCCGACTGCACCAGGCGCCGGTTGGTCTCGGCCTCCGCCAGGTTCGGCGTGGACAGGCCGGCCTCGACCGATATCCCGTGCACACCGAGGAACAGCACGTCGAAATGGAGCGTCCCGATCGCCTGGTCGGCCACCGGACCCACCAGTGAGTCCGACGGAGTGCGCACCCCACCGGTCAGCACGACCGTCGCCGCGCCCTGCCGTGGGCCCGTCGTGCGCTGCGCGGCGTGGAAGACATCGGCGACCCGCACCGAATTCGTGACGACGGTGAGGTCCGGCACGTCGACCAGCTGATGCGCCAGCGCGTACGTCGTCGTACCGCCCGACAGCGCGATCGCGGAGCCCGGCACGACCAGCTCGGCCGCGGCCCGCGCGATGTCCTCCTTGGCCGTCAGCTCCAGACCCGACTTGGCCTCGAAGCCCGGCTCGTGCGTGCTCGCCTCGACCACCGGGACCGCGCCGCCGTGCACCTTCTCCAGCACGCCCTGCCGGGCGAGCGCGTCCAGATCGCGGCGCACCGTCATGTCCGACACGCCGAGCTTGCGGGTCAGCTCGTTGACGCGCACCCCGCCTCGGCGCCGTACCTCGTCCAGGATCAGGGCGCGCCGCTGCTCCGCGAGGAGGTTCTGATTCTCACTCACGTACGCTCCGGTCCTTTCGCCTCATGCCGTCCGACACGCCCTGCGCAACCCCTCCGACAAGGACATTCTCGCCGTTCCCGGTGCGCGGGACGACCCATCCTCGCATGGGTCGGTACCGGTCGCGCCACTGGCTGTCACGACGCGCGCATGTCACTTCCGCATCATCCATTGCTCCGTTCTTCACGCGGATCGGGGAGATTCCGTGACGAGAGGTGTCAAGGGCCCTCTCAGCGGAGATCCTTGTGCCCGCACGGACAGAAGCCGAAGGCTCGTCACGGGGGAAGTGCGAACAGTGGAACGTGCGCAGGAAGGCGCCCGGAGCGAGGGCGCCGACGCGGCGACGGGTGGTCCCGACGGGTGTGCCGTCGCGGACGCCGACAGTGCGGGGACCGCCCTGGAACTCCTGGTCCACGGTGTCGGCGGCACCACACCGCAGGAGATGCTCGACGATCCGCGGACCGTGCGGATCACCGGCGACGACACGGCCGCCGTCTTCCGGCGGGCCGAGGACGTCGACGCGGAGGACCGGCCGGACGACTACCGGGGCAAGCCGGTCCCCGAGGCGTACGTCTGGTGCAACCTCACCTCCGGGAACAGCGCACGCGCCCTGTGGCTGCTGTTGCTGCCGTTCATGGTGGTCAATCTGGCCCACTGGATGCGCCCCGCGGCACGGGACCGTGAGCGGACGGTGCGTCTGTACGGCCTGCTCGTGCGGCTCGCGGGGCTGACCCTGACCGTGCTGCTCGTCGCGGCCGCCTGCGAGGTCGCCCTTGACCTCACCGCCTGGCAGTGCGCGGGCACGCGCGCGTGCGCCGAGCGGCACACCTGGCTCGGCTTCCTGTCGCCCGTGGTCTCCGAGGGCGGCTGGTGGAGCCACCCGGGCCGCAGGCTCGCACTCGCCGCCGTGGTGCCCACCGCGTTGACCGGCCTGCTCTGGTACCTCTCCCGCCGTACCTGGAGCGCGTACGAGTCCCAGCAGCCGATGGCCCGCGGGCCCGAGCCCGACGAGGACTCCGGCCGCACCTCCCTGGGCCGCCCCGGCTTCTGGTACGGCCGGCGCCTGGTCGCCCGGCTGCGCGCCGCGCACACCGCCGCCGGCCTGCTCACCGTCGCCGCGGCGGTCGGCTCGGCCGCGGCCCGCTTCGACCGCCGGCCCGGTGGACCCGCGCTGCTGGACACGCTGGGGTGGCTCCTGCACGCCGCGCTGATCGCCGGGGCGGCCGTCGTGGTGTGGGTGGTCTGCCGCCGGGGCCGCAGCGAGAACCGCCTCGACCAGGAACTCGACGAGCGTCTCGTACGCCGGCTCCCGCTCGCCTCCCTCGTCCTGCTGACGCTCGCCCTGGTCTACGCCGGGTGGGACCGCCCGGGCTGGCAGTCGGCGGGCCGCCTCCCCGGCGACCCCACGTTCGGTGCCATCGCCTTCATTCAGGGCCTGCTCGTGATCGTCCTCGCTGTGGTCGCTCACCTCCTCCACCGCACGCACGGCGATCCTCGTGCCGCGATGCGGGGAGTGGGCGGACCGGCCGTGGCGATGCTGGCCTGCGCCCTCGGTGGTGTGATGTCCGGCGGGGTCGCCCAGCGAGTGGCCGACTGGCTCGACGGCACCGGGGCGTCCATCGCGGGCCCGCCGGTCCTGCTGACCTGGCAGGCCTCCGTCATCCCACCCCTGCTGGTCCTTGTGCTGCTGCTCTGCGGCTGGCTGGCGTGGCGGGCCTGGCAGCTGCGCCGCACCGAGCTGGGCACGGTGGAACGCGACTACGCCGGGGAGCCCCGGGACACGGCACGCACCCGCCGTATCGCGAGTACGCGCGCGATGGCCACGCTCACCGACCGCGTCCCCCTCGTCGTGGCCGTCACCTCCACCGCGACCCTGCTGCTGGGCGCCGGAGCCCTGGTCGGTGCCCTGACCAGCGACAAGACGCCGAGCAAGGCCGCCGAGGAGACGTACGCCTTCGTCCACGGCGCCGCGCAGACCGCGCAGGCGCTGGGCTCCTGGCTGATCGGCGTCGGCTTCATACTGTTCGTCACCTGGGGCAGGCGCGCCTACAAGGACGCCTCCGCGCGACGCACCATCGGCATCCTGTGGGACGTCGGCACCTTCTGGCCGCGCGCCGCGCACCCCTTCGCGCCGCCGTGCTACGCCGAGCGCGCGGTGCCCGATCTGACCTGGCGGATGGCGACCTGGACCCGCGCCGCGGAGGGCCGCCGCCTCGTCATCTGCGGGCACTCCCAGGGCAGCGTGCTCGCGGCCGCGGCGGCCTGGCAGCTGACACCCGCCGACCGCAAGCGGGTCGCGCTCCTCACCTACGGCTCCCCGCTGGAACGCCTCTACGGCCGCTGGTTCCCGGCCCACTTCGGCCCGGCCGCGCTCACCTCCCTGCACGCCGAGGTCGACTGCTGGCGCAACCTCTACCGGCTCACCGACCCCATCGGCGGCCCTGTCGGCCTGCCCGGCGACTGCGGCCCCGAGGTGGACCGCGCTCCCCTCAAGGACCCCCTGGCCTACGGCCGCACCACCGAGCACCCCTTGCCCGCCCCCATCCTCGGCCACGGCGAATACCAGGCGGACCCCGCCTTCGCGGAGGAACGCCAGCGGCTGCTGGCCCGGCTGAGTCCGGAGCTACCGGCACAGCGGCCGGAGTCAGCACCGTAGGGAATCGAACGCCTGGACGGCGGTCGTGAAGACCGCGTCCTCCCAGGGAAGGGCGCGGCCACCCCGGTGGTACTCGGCACTCCTCATCGTCGCCGCCCCGGTGGCTGCCGCACTCTTGTGGTACGCCATCGCCTGACACCCGACGAAGGCAGAGAAGATGACCACCCGGACCCACCCCGTCGACCACGAACTCGTCCAGGCCGCGGCGCACGTCGCTCGCACGCGCTGCAGGGGCGACAACCACACCATGGCAGCCGCGGCTCGCGCCCGGGACGGCCGGATCGTCACCGCGGTGAACGCGTACCACTTCACCGGCGGCCCCTGCGCCGAGATGGTCCTCGTCGGTGCGGCGGCCGCCCAGGGCGCCTACGAGCTGGACACGATCGTCGCCGTGGGCGACCGGGGCCGGGGGGTTGTGCCGCCGTGCGGCCGGTGCCGTCAGGTCCTTCTCGACTACTTCCCCGACCTCAAGGTCATCGTCGGGGACGACGAACGCCTCCGAACCGTCCTCATCACCGACTTGCTGCCCGAAAGCTACGTCTGGGCCGACCACCAGCTCGACGCCCAGTAGACCGCACCCCTCTGCTGATCAGGGCAGCTCGGGCAGATCCTCCGCGTACAGCAGCGTCAGGTCGTCCGTGCTCGGCTCGTCGAGCTGGGCGACCCGGCCCGCGTGCCGTTCCACCATCGCCTCGAAGGTCTGGCGTGCCGTGCGGCCGTTGCCGAACGCCGGGCCCTTGGGGATCGCCGTGAAGTACTTCAGCAAGGCCTCGGCGAGACCCGGGCCGAGCCGGTACTCGTGCTCCTCGGCCTGCTGCTCCACGATCCGCAGCAGTTCGTCGGGGCCGTAGTCGCTGAAGGTGATGGTCCGCGAGAAACGGGACGCCACCCCGGGGTTGACCGACAGGAAGCGCTCCATCTCGGCCGTGTAGCCCGCGACGATCACCACGACCGCGTCCCGGTGGTCCTCCATCAGCTTCACCAGCGTGTCGATGGCCTCCTTGCCGAAGTCCCGGCCCGAGTCCTCCGGCGACAGCGCGTACGCCTCGTCGATGAACAGCACACCGCCGCGTGCCTTGTCGAAGGCCTCCTGCGTGCGGATCGCGGTGGAGCCGATGTGCTCGCCGACCAGGTCGACGCGGGACACCTCGACCAGGTGGCCCTTCTCCAGGACACCCAGCGAGGCGAGGATCTCGCCGTAGAGGCGGGCGACCGTCGTCTTACCGGTGCCGGGGGAGCCGGTGAAGACCAGGTGGCGCTTGACCGACGCCGCCTTCAGGCCCGCCTGCTGTCGGCGCCGGCCCACCTCGATCATGTCGGTGAGGGCGCGCACCTCGCGCTTGACGCTCTCCAGGCCCACCAGCGCGTCCAGTTCACCGAGAACCGCCTTGGAGGTCCGCGTCGGCTTCTCGCCCTCCAAGGCGGCGATGAGGGGCTCCTGCTCGGTCGTGCGCTGACCGGGGATCGCGCCGAGGAGGCTGGGCGACTGGCGCGCGGTCTGCACGGCGCTTTCCGGCGCCGTGGGCGGCTGCCTGAGGCCCGCGCTCTCGTCGCTGGTGCAGTCCTCCACGTCGGGGCCCGCACCGGAGGCCGCGTCCGGGCCCCCGTCCGCGAACTCGTAGCCGCCCCGCGCGCACCGCTCCGTACGGCACTTCTTGAGCGTCGTACGGCAGCCGTCGATCACATGGAAGCCGTAGCCGGCGCTGCCCCGCACCCGGCAGTTCAGGAAGGTGCCGCGGCCGCCCGCCGACACGTAGAACCCGGCCTCCGTCGGGGAGTCGACCGTGCAGCGCTCGATGACGGGGTCGGCGCCCTTGGTGACGATCACGCCGGTCTGATTGCCGTCCAGGGTGCAGTTGTTCAGGGTGCCGCCGCTGCCGTGGTCCCGGAACCAGGCACCCGTCGCCGCGTCCCGGATCCGGCAGTCGTCGAGCTGGGCGGTGGCGCCGTCGCTCACCGACACGGCCGTGTTGCGCACCTGGGACAGATCGCTGTCGACGACGTCCGCGCGCGAGCCCCGGTCGAGGACGAACAGGGCGTCCGGCACGTCGTGCACCCGGCAGGAGTCCAGCACCGCGGTGGCGCCGTCGCTGACCCACACCGCCGGGTAGTCACCCGTGCTGTCGAAGATCTCGCACTGGTTGGCGTCCACGCGCGTGCCCGGGTCCCACACCGACAGGCCGTTGCGCCCGAACTGACGCACCGTCGTGCGGGTCAGGGTGAGCACGGAGCGGGAGCGCAGGTCGACCGCGTTCTCCGGGATGTCGTGGATGCGGCAGTCCGCCAGCGTCAGCACGGCGTCCGTGTCGAGTGTGACGCCGTCGGCAGTGGTGCGGTGCACATCGCAGTCGGTGAGGTGGGCAGTGGCCCGGCCGGTGACCTGGACGCCGGAGCCCCGGACCTCGTAGACCTCGCAACCCACCGCTTCCAGCGCGGAGTTCTCACCGGTCGCCGTCAGCCCCGAGCCGGAGGCGTGGTGAACCCGGCAGCGCTCCAGGCGGGGGTGGGCGCCGCCGCGCACGGCGATGCCCGCCTGCCCGGCCGCGACGACCTCGCACTCCTCGAACACCCCGCCCCCACCGTCGAGTACGGCGATGCCGATGCCCGCGGGGTTGTCGACGGTGCAGCGCCGCACGGTCGGCCGCGCCCCACCGCGCACCTCGATGCCGACCGCGGACCGCGTGACGATCCGGACGTCCGACAGCTCCGGAGCGCCCTCCTCGACGAGCAGCGCGGGCGCCGCCGCGTCCTGGCCCTCCACATGCAGGTCCTGGACCACGGCCGAGGCGCGCACGGTCAGCGGCACCCCGTCCAGGGGCGCGATCCGCACCGAGCCCGGGGAACCCTCGGGGCCGCGCAGGGTCACCGCCCGCTGGACGACGAGGTTCTCCCGGTAGGTGCCGGGCGCGACGGTGAGGACGTCGCCGTCGGCCGCGGCCTCCAGGGCGGCGGCGAGCGATGCGTACTCACCCGTGCGGCGCCGCCACCGCGAGGTGCCGGTGTGCGTCACCTGGACCGTGCCCTGTGCCATGGCGTTGATGTGCCCCCACCTCGTAGTACGCGGGTTTTGCTGCCGAAGAGTTCGGCCGGTCCACCGTAGCGTGCGCGCGGGCGGTGGGTTGACCAGAGCCGGAAGGCCGTCAACTGCCGGTGCCCGCCCGGCCCCAGTCCGGACCCGCCTTGTCCCATGCCTGGTCCCAACGCGCGTACCGCCGACGGACCATGCGCCAGACGACCAGCCGTCTGCCGCCCTCGATGAGCCCGGCGGCCAGGAGGGCACCGCCGAACCCGGCGAGAACCGCGTGCGTCGACGCCGTCGCGGGGTCCAGGGGGCGGGCCACCGTGCGGCCCTGCCGGTCCGTCCATATCGTGAAGCGGTCGCCGGGCCGGGGGGTGTCCAGGTTCGCCATGACCGCTGCCCGGTGAACGCTGCCGTCCGGTGCGGTCCAGTCGGCCACGACCCGGGTGCGCATGTCCCGGCCGGAGGAGGCCTCGGGGTCGACGTCCAGGCGGGAGCCCTCCACCTTGCGGACCACGGTCGCCGTCACCAGGTGCCGGGACACGCGCTGTTCGCGGGCCGACTCCTGCAGGGTGTCCTGCGCGAGGCCGCCGATCAGGGAGCCGGCCAAGGGCGCGGCGACCAGGACCAGCAGCAGGGCCGCGAGGGCGACCCAGGCCTCGACCAGATCGGTCGTACGGCGCAGCGGATTGTGCCGCCAGCGCCAGAGTCCGCTGATCGCCCGCATCGTCCGGCCACCCCCCATCCCGCCCCGTGACAACCCCTGCCGGAGCCGTTCATCCGCGGGCCCGGCGCAGAGAGAGCGAAATCACCTGCGCCCGGGACCTCTCATGAACTTCTCACGAAAAGCCCAACGAGCAGGCCCCCGACCCCGGTTCCCGCATGTCGTCGCTCGGCGGGATCCTTCTCAGCCGAGGATCGTGACCGGGTCGCCGACCCGTATCGTGCCGCGGGACAGCGGGACCAGGTTCTGGCCGAACACCAGCTTGCCGTCGAGGCGCCGGTGCCTGCCCAGGGTGTGCAGGGGCTCCTTGCCGCGCTCGGCGGTGCCCTGGTCGGTCGTGGTCACCACGCACCGCCCGCACTTCTTGGGGACACGGAAGGTGACCTCGCCGATGGCGACGCGCGACCAGTCGTCCTCGGCCCAGGCCGGAGTGCCCGACACGACCACGTTGGGCCGGAAACGGTTCATCGGCAGCGGGCCCTCGTCGGCGTGATCACCCTGCGCGATCAGGGAGTTGAGGGCGTCGAGCGAGGCCGCCGTGGTGAGCAGCAGCGGATAGCCGTCGGCGAAGGAGACGGTCTCGCCCGGCAGCGCGTACTGCGGGTCGACCGGGCGGCGGGTGCCGGGGTCGTCCATGTGCGCGAGGCGTACCTCCGCGCCGAGAAAGGCGCTGCACCAGGCATGCGCGGCGTCGTCCTCGGCGAGAACCGCCTCGACCTTGTCCCGGAAGATCTCCACCGGCACGGTGCCGACCGGACGGGGTACGGGCACCGTCAGCGGATCCATGCCGGGCGCGGACAGCCGAACGCCGCCACCGGGCAGCAACTCGGCGGCGGCCAGCGCAAGGCGCGGTCGCTGGCGCTGCGTCACGACCTTTCCCCCGTCGTCGATCAGCGCCCAGCGTCGGTCTCCGGCCAGCCCCCAGGGCTCCACGACGGCCTCCCGGGGCGCAGTGCCCCGGCATGCCTTGACCGGATGAAGGTGAATCGACTGCAGCTTCGCGTGCCCCATGGGGCCATCGTGCCAGGTGGCTCCGACAGCCCGGGGCGCACGGGTCAGTAGCCGCGGTACTGCTGGTTGTTGTACGGGTCCTGGTAGGGGGCCGCGGCGGGGCGGGGAGCCGCGGGGCGCATGGCCTCGTAGCCCGTGCCGCCGGGCGCCATCGGCCGAGGCTGCTGCGCCTGCGGACCCGGATAGCCGCGCGGGGCGGCCGCCTGCTGCGGGATGTAGGCAGCGGGAGCCTGCTGTAGCGGGGCGGGCTGCTGCGTCTGCGGATAACCGTAGGAGGGCTGGGACGGGGCGGCCGGGAGGGCCGGCAGAGCCGAGGGCAGCGCGGGCAGGTTGCTGCTCGGCATGTCGTACGCGGCGGGGACCCGGATCGGGGCGATCTGCGGGGTGCCCCGCTCGGCAACGAGCGAGTCGTAGATCGGGGTGTCCGGGAAGGAGGCGGAGTAGTAGCCGCCGCCATAGGTGGAGCGGGGGGAGGTCATGGCGCATACGTTAAGCCCACGATGTGCTGGTTGGGGAGACCGATAAGAGGGTTGTTTTATGTGCCCGCAGTGACGGCGGATCCCCAATGCGAGCGAACTTGCCAAAAAGGGACGCCAATCCGCGCTCGGATCGTGTAAATGCCGAGTTCCGAGCGGGTTACCGACGGTTGGCCACCGGTGTTCCTGGGCTCCACGTGGGAGTTCGCCGGCGCGGGGAATAGGTTGGCTTTGTAGAAGAACCCAATGAGCGGCCGGGACATACCTGGCGCGGTGACCCGTCTTGGGGGCGGACATGTCAATGTCGAAGGGATCGAATGCTCCGGTGCCGACGACGGCACTGCGGGTCGAATTGGGGTGGCGCTCCGGACCGGGCGTGCCCGACGCGGATGCCTCGGCGCTGTTGCTGGTCGGCGGAAAGGTCCGTTCCGACGGGGACTTCGTCTTCTACAACCAGCCCGAGCACTCCTCCGGCGCCGTCCGTCACGAGGGCAAGCGGGACGTGGGCGGCCGGGTGACCGACAGCCTCCTCGTCGACCTCACGCGCGTGGAGTCCGCGATCGAGACCGTCATCCTGGCCGCCTCCGCGGACGGTGGTGCGTTCGGCCAGGTGCCGGACCTCTGCGTCGAGGTCAAGGACGCCGCCCAGGGCGCCCTCGTCGCCCGCTTCGACAGCATGGGCGCCACCGTGGAAACCGCTTTCGTCCTCGGTGAGTTCTACCGCCGCCAGGGCGCCTGGAAGTTCCGCGCCGTCGGCCAGGGCTACAGCAGCGGCCTCGAGGGTCTGGCCACCGACTACGGAATCACCGTCGACGAGCCCCAGAACGCGGCTCCGCCGGTCGCGCCCCCGGCGACCATGCCCCCGCCCGTTACGCCGCCCGCCACGCCACCGGTTGCTCCCCCTGCGCCCCAGGCGCCACCCATCAGCCTGAGCAAGGTGACGCTCACCAAGGAGGCCCCCTCCGTCTCGCTGACCAAGCAGGGCGGCACGTCGGGCACCATGCGCGTGAACCTCAACTGGCAGATGCGCAAGCAGTTCTCCGGCTGGGCGAGCAAACTGGGCCGCCCGGTCGCCATGCACAACGACCTCGACCTCGATCTCTGCGCCCTGTACGAGCTCACCGACGGCAGCAAGGGTGTCGTCCAGTCCCTGGGCAATGCCTTCGGTGCGCTGCGGCAGCCCCCGTACATCCACCTCGACGGTGACGACCGCACCGGTGCCCGCTCCAGCGGCGAGAACCTCACCATCAGTCTCGACCACCAGCGGGCCATCCGGCGCGTCCTCGTCTTCGTGACCATCTACGAAGGCGCGCGCTCTTTCGCGGACCTGCACGCCACGGTCACCCTCACACCCCAGTTCGGTGCCCCGATCGAGTTCTCGCTCGACGAGTGCACGGTGCCCTCGACGGTGTGCGCACTCGCGCTGATCACCAACACCGGCAGTGACCTGGTCGTCCAGCGCGAGGCCCGCTACCTGGTGCCCGAGCGCGGAGTGAGCCCCCAGCGCACGGTCGACCACGCCTACGGGTGGGGCATGAACTGGACGCCCGGCCGCAAGTAGTCAGCTCTCGTCCGGCACGGCGTCGGGACGCGTGTAGGTACGCCCCTTCCACGCCGCCCCGCGGCCCCGGTAGTGCTGCACCGCGGAATCGACCGTCATGAGGAGATAGAGGAACGCGGTGAACGGCAGCAGCGGGGCGAGGACCAGCGGCTGGCGGTAGTAGCGGAGCATCGGCACATAAGTCCCCGCCATCACCAGCCACGCGAGACCGCCGACCGCCGCGGTCGCCGCATCCCCGCCGAACGCCCCCGCGATCACGGCCGCGGGCGGCACCAGGTACACCAGCGCGAGCCCGGCGACCGTCCCGGCCAGCACCAGCGGGTTGTGCCGCAGCTGCGCGTACGCGCTGCGCGAGACCATCCGCCACAGGTCGCGCAGCCGCGGATACGGGCGCACGCTGTCCACGCGCTCGGCCAGCCCCAGCCAGATGCGCCCGCCGCTGCCCTTGACGGCCCGTGCGAGCGCCACATCGTCGATGACGGCGTGCCGGATGGCGTCCGGGATCCGCGCCCGCTCGGCGGCATCCGTACGCAGCAGGACGCAGCCGCCCGCCGCGGCCGCCGTCCGCGTCCCCTTCCCGCTGATCCGGCGGAACGGATACAGCTGCGCGAAGAAGTACACGAAGGCCGGCACGACCAGCCGCTCCCACAGGCTCTCCACCCGCAGCCGGGCCATCTGCGAGACGACGTCGAAACCCCCGCTGCGCGCGGCCGCCACCAGCTCCCGCAGGCTGTCGGGCGCATGCGCGATGTCGGCGTCCGTCAGCAGCAGATACTCAGGGGCACGCGCGCGTGCCAGGCCGATGCCGTGCCGCACCGCCCAGAGCTTGCCCGTCCAGCCGGCGGGCGGCTCGCCGGGGGAGTCGACTGTCAGCGACGGCCCGCCGTGCCGCCGCGCGAGCTCGCGCGCGAGATCGCCGGTGCCGTCCGAACTGCCGTCGTCGATGAGGAAGATCTCCACGCGCCCCGGGTAGTCCTGGGCGAGCAGCGACGGCAGGCTGGCGGGCAGCACCGTGGCCTCGTCGCGCGCCGGTACGACGACGCAGACCGAGGGCCAGTCGTCCGGTTCCGCACGATGCGGAAGTCTGACGTCCGTACGCCAGAAGAAGCCCTGGCAGAGCAGCAGCCACAGCCAGGCGGCGAGTGATCCGGCGGCGGTCCACGCGATGGCGCTCACGCGCGTGAGTCTGCCCCACGGGGACGGCCCGCAAGGGCCCATCGTCTATCGTGGCCGGGTGAAGATCGCGCTGATGGACTCCGGAATCGGCTTGCTGGCGGCCACCGCCGCCGTACGGCGGCTGCGACCCGACGCAGATCTCGTACTCTCCCTCGACCCCGACGGCATGCCCTGGGGACGGAGGACTCTGGAGGACCTCACGCAGCGCGCCGTGGCCGTCGCCGACGCCGCCGTCGAACACCGGCCCGACGCCCTGATCATCGGCTGCAACACCGCGACCGTGCACGCCCTGCACACCCTGCGCGCCCGCCTCGAACCCCGCATTCCGGTCATCGGTACGGTCCCGGCGATCAAGCCGGCCGCGGCCGGCGGCGGCCCCGTCGCGATCTGGGCCACGCCCGCCACCACCGGCAGCCCCTACCAGAAGGGGCTCATAAAGGACTTCGCCGACGGCGTGACCGTCACCGAGGTGCCGTGCTTCGGGCTCGCCGAGGCGGTCGAGCACGCGGACGAGACCGCGATCGAGGCCGCCGTCGCAGCCGCCGCCGCGCTGACCCCCGAGGACGTGACGACCGTCGTCCTGGGCTGCACCCACTACGAGCTGGTCGCCGACCGGATCCGCGCCGCCGTCCAGCGTCCCGGGTTCCCGCCACTGGTCCTGCACGGCTCAGCCGAAGCGGTCGCCGCGCAGGCGTTGCGCCGCCTCGGCGAGCAGTCCGCTCCCGGGGCCGAGCCGAACGGCACCCTGACGGTGCTGCTGAGCGGACGTGAGGGAAATCTGCCCGAGGCCGCTCTCGTCTACGAGGAAGGCCGTCTCCTGCAGGCGATCAGCCCCGCACGGTGACCCGGCGGTCACAGGGCGGACGCTTTCGGTCCGGCCTGGTCCAGTCGGCGCAGTCACCCTGTGCGACGCGGTACCGGCGGAGCGAAACCTGAGTAACCTCATAGCCATGAGGGACCACCCCCACGGCGGTAAACCGCACCCCGATGTCTGGACCGGGCGGGCGACCAACAGGGTCCAATGGCTGCTGGCGCTCATCGGCGCCGCCTGCATGGCCCTCGGGATCGAGCTGGCCGTCGACTCACCGTGGAACGACGGCATCGCCCCGCTCGTCATGGCCGTCGTCGGCTGCATCGCCGCCGGGCTGCTGGTCCTCTTCGGCACCCTGGCGTTCGTGCACGTCGCCCTGAGGGTCGACAAGGAGTGCCTCGAGGTGCGCTGCGGCCATATCGGTGTGCCGCGCCGCCGCATCCCCCTGTCCGAGGTCGAGGGCGCCGACTTCGTCGAGCATGTGACTCCGCGCCACTGGGGCGGTTGGGGCTACCGGTGGCGGCCCGAGAAGGGCACCGCGGTCGTCGTACGGCGTGGTGAGGGGCTGGTGCTGAGGCTGGGTGACGGCCATACGTTCACGATCACCGTGGACGACGCGGAGGCGGCCGTACGGGTCATCAGGGACCGGCTGCGGACACGGACGCCGGGCGCGGCGCACTGATAATGGGGGCCAGTCCTTAGCCTCCTCCGGGGTCATGGG
This sequence comes from Streptomyces bicolor, assembly GCF_000719285.1. GTDB lineage: Bacteria > Actinomycetota > Actinomycetes > Streptomycetales > Streptomycetaceae > Streptomyces > Streptomyces bicolor. Next base: position 46,148 of record NZ_JOFS01000005.1, read on the forward strand.
GTTGGCCGTCCGCCACGCGCGCGTGCGTCGATCTCGCGCTCCGACGATGCGTCGGCGAGCGGCCGCGCCGTGGCCAGCCCCGCCAGCAGGCCAGCGCCCACGGACACCGAAGTGAAGCTGAGCGCGTTGCCTACGGCGGCGATCGCCGCCACCGCGGTAAGGGCGGCGCCCGCGGTCAGCGCGACCGGAGTGGGGCGCGCGGTGCGCCACAGTGCGAACAGCATCCAGCAGAAGGCCGCCGCCAGCAGGATCACGCCGGCGACTCCCTGCTCCGCCGCCTGTTGCAGGGGCGCCGAGTGCGGCTTGCCGTCGGACAGCAACGTTCCGGTCGCCGTGGTGCTGAGCTCCCCGAAGCGTCCCGGGCCCACTCCCAGGGCGAGGTCCTCGCGTGCCAGGTGCAGGGCGTCGCGCCACAGCTGGATCCGGTGCGGTGTCAGCTGACCCTCCAGCCAGGAGGCGAACCCGTCGGGCACCGCGCTCGCGGCGACCGCCCAGGTCAGGCCGGTGACCGCGGTCGCGGTGAGCGCCAGTCCCGCGATGCCCACGCCGCGATGGCGCATCTGGCCGGCCGCGAGGGAGCACAGCACGACGGCGGTGCAGGTGACGAAGCCCGTGGTCGAGCCGAGGACGGCGGCCGTCACCGCGATTCCGGCGGCCAGCATGCGCAGGGCCAGGCGCAGGACGGGCGCCGACGCGGCCCAGGCGGCGCAGCACGCGGCACCGGCGGCGAGGGTCAGTACGGCGGCGGTGGCCCCGGCATGCCCCAGCGGGGCGATGATCTGCGGGCCCGGGGCCAGGTGTGGAACGGTCAGCGTCAGGCCCACTCCGGCCAGCGCTCCGGCACAGGGCGCGGCGACCGGCAGGAGCGCCCCGCTGATCCGCCCCGCGGCATAACCGGCCGCCACGGCGAGGATCGCGAGCAGAACGCCCTCGGGACGGCCGCCGGTCACGGCAGCCGAGATCAGCGACCACGTGGCGCAGACCCCCAACACGACAACGCCCGCGGCATCAGAAACGTTTCGTCTGTCGCCGTCCTCACCCGGACCCGCCGCAGACGCCATCCCCGTGACACCCACCCCGCCCCCCGAACCCGGTCCCCCGACCCGTGACGCACCTCGGCCATCCGGACCTCACCGGCCGGTACGACTGAGGCTCCGGCATACCGTAACGGCTGATGGCCGATTTGTGGACGTGTCGTGCAGGAACGATGCGTCACGTGCGTGCGGAGGGATCGGGTCGTCGGGCCGGAGCGGGCGGTTGCCTGATTACCGAGGGGGGCGGGGCGCCCCCCTGCCGGGGGCGGGACCCCCGCCCTCCCGGCCAGTACGTCAAGATCGCTGCCACTGGACCGCGCTGTCGATGCCGAGGTCGACCGCCGTACACTCCCGGAGTGACCGTCACCGCAACTTCCGTGGACGAGTCGGACCAGCTGCAGCCGCAGACCGCGCCGGCCTCGCGCGCGGCATGGCTCGTGCGCCTGGTTCCGGCCCTCACCGCGGCGCTCTCCGGAGTGCTGCTCTATGTCAGCTTCCCGCCGCGCACCCTGTGGTGGCTGGCCCTGCCGGCCTTCGCCGCCTTCGGCTGGGTGCTGCGCGGCCGCAGCTGGAAGGCGGGCCTCGGCCTCGGCTATCTCTTCGGCCTCGGCTTCCTGCTGCCGTTGCTGGTGTGGACCGGAGTGGAGGTCGGGCCCGGCCCCTGGATCGCGCTGGCCGCGATCGAGGCGATCTTCGTGGCACTGGTGGGCGCGGGAGTCGCCGCGGTGTCCAAGCTGCCGGGCCGGCCGGTGTGGGCGGCGGCACTGTGGATCGCCGGAGAGGCGGCACGCGCGCGTGCGCCGTTCAACGGCTTCCCGTGGGGGAAGATCGCGTTCGGTCAGGCCGACGGTGTCTTCCTGCCGCTCGCAGCGGTGGGCGGCACCCCCGTGCTCGGTTTCGCGGTCGTCCTGTGCGGCTTCGGCCTCTACGAGGTCGTGCGCCTGGTCGTGGAGCGGCGGCGAACCCGGGCGATACGACGGTCCGCCGCGGCCGTGGCCCTGCTGAGTGTGGCCGTGCCGGTCGTGGGCGCTGTGGCCGCGCGGCCGCTGATCAGCGACAAGGCCGAGAACGGCACCGCGACGGTCGCGGTCATCCAGGGCAACGTTCCGCGCGCGGGGTTGGACTTCAACGCCCAGCGGCGAGCCGTGCTCGACTACCACGCACGTGAGACCGAGCGGCTGGCCGCCGAGGTCAAGGCGGGCAAGATCGCACAGCCCGACTTCGTGCTCTGGCCGGAGAACTCCTCAGACATCGACCCCTTCGCCAACGCCGACGCCCGCGCCGTCATCGACGCGGCCGCCAAGGCGATCGGGGCACCCATCTCCGTCGGCGGCGTCGTGGAGCGGGACGGCAAGCTGCTCAACGAGCAGATCCTCTGGGACCCGGTCAAGGGCCCGGTCGACACGTATGACAAGCGGCAGATCCAGCCGTTCGGCGAGTACCTGCCGCTGCGCTCGCTCGTCGGCGCGATCAACGAGACCTGGACCTCGATGGTCCGCCAGGACTTCAGCCGGGGCAGCGAACCGGGCGTGTTCACCATGGACGGCGCCAAGGTCGGTCTCGTCACCTGCTACGAGGCGGCCTTCGACTGGACCGTGCGCTCCGAGGTCACCGACGGCGCGCAGATGATCTCCGTACCGAGCAACAACGCGACCTTCGACCGCAGCGAGATGACCTACCAGCAGCTCGCCATGTCCCGCGTCCGCGCCGTCGAGCACAGCCGGACCGTCACCGTTCCGGTGACCAGCGGCGTCAGCGCGATCATCATGCCGGACGGCCGGATCACCCAGAGGACCGGCATGTTCGTGGCCGACTCGCTGGTCCAGAAGGTGCCGCTGCGCTCCACCGAGACGCCCGCCACACGACTCGGCATCCTGCCGGAGATCGCGCTGGTGCTGGTAGCCGCCGGCGGACTCGGCTGGGCGATCGGTGCGGGCGTGCGCGGTCGACGCGCTGCTCAGGTGTAGCCGTACGCCGGTCGCACGCCCCCGGAACCCGCCGGGAGCGCCGCCATCTGCCCGTTAGGGTCGAGGCCATGGCCACTCCTGACTTCATTCGTACGATCCGAGCCTCCGCCGGGCACCAACTGCTGTGGCTGCCAGGGGTCAGCGCCGTCGTCTTCGACGACGAGGGGCGGGTCCTGCTGGGGCAACGCGCGGACAACCGCAAGTGGACGGTGATCAACGGCATCCCGGACCCCGGCGAGCAGCCCGCCGCCTGCGCGGTACGGGAGGTGTACGAGGAGACGGGTGTCCGGTGCGTCGCCGAGCGGGTCGTCCTCGTCAGGTCCGGCAACGAGGTCACCTATCCCAACGGCGACATGTGCCAGTTCATGGACATCACCTTCCGCTGCCGGGCCGTCGGCGGCGAGGCCCGTGTGAACGACGACGAATCCCTGCAAGTCGGGTGGTACGAGGTGGACGCGCTGCCTGTTATGGGCGAACGTCAGCTGTTCCGGATCAAGCAGGCGCTGTCCGATGAACCCACGTGGTTCGAGCCTATGACTTCGGACTGAAGTATGGACTGTGACCATATGTGGGCCGACGAGGGTGCTGCCTAGGGTCGAGCCATGACCCCGTCCAGCGCTCTCCCGGCCCACGGCTCCTCCCGGCCTTCCTCACTCGACCTCGGTGGCCGCACCGCCCTCGTCACCGGCGCCGCCGGTGGGATCGGCCGTGCCTGTGTGCTGCGGCTCGCTGCTGCCGGGGCGAAGGTGAGAGCGGTCGACCGGGACGGTGCGGGCCTGGAGGCGCTCACCGAGGCAGCGCGGACCCTCGCGGGTGCGGTCGAGCCGCACATCCTCGACCTCACCGACCTGGACGCCGCCGAACTCGCGGCCGCCGGTACCGACATCCTCGTCAACAACGCCGGGCTGCAACTGGTGCGCCCCATCGAGGAGTTCCCGCCGGACGTCTTCCACACGGTGCTCACGGTGATGCTGGAAGCACCGTTCCGGCTCATCCGTGGTGCCCTGCCCCATATGTATGGGCAGGGCTGGGGCCGGATCGTCAATGTGTCCTCCGTCCATGGGCTGCGAGCCTCGGCCTTCAAGTCGGCCTATGTGGCTGCCAAGCATGGTCTGGAGGGACTCTCCAAGACCGCGGCCCTGGAGGGCGCGCCCCATGGCGTCACCTCGAACTGTGTGAATCCCGCCTATGTGCGCACCCCACTGGTCGAGAAGCAGCTCGCCGACCAGGCCCGGGCGCACGGCATCCCCGAGGAGCGGGTGCTGTCCGAGGTGCTGTTGCAGGACAGCGCGGTCAAGCGGCTCATCGAACCGGAGGAGGTCGCCGAGGCCGTGGCGTATCTGTGCGGTCCGCAGGCATCCTTCGTGACTGGCACGTCGCTGGTTCTCGACGGTGGCTGGACCGCTCACTGAGTGCCGGTTCATCGAACATCCGGCCGACTTCCGGGTTATCCACAGGGCTGACGGGGTGGCGGTGCGATGAGCAATCCTGTGGGCATGTCCCGCGATCACGTGCAGTCCGCCGAACGTTCCGCCGCTGCGGCCGGAGCGCCCATGAGCAACGCCGAGGCACCGTTCCTCGAGCTGCTGGCCCGGGGTGCGTCCGCCGACGCCTACGAGCAGCCGGTGCTGCTCGCGCGCGCCGAGGGCAGACCGGCCGAGCGGATCGTCGCCCTCGAGCAGGCCAAGCTGCTCGCGCTGCGGGTGCGCTCAGAGCTGGAGGGGCGGCGCAGGCGGGAGGCCGAGCTGTCGGCCCTCTTCGAGACAGCCCACGACCTGGCCGGCCTGCGGGACCTGGACGCCGTACTGCAGGCGATCGTGCAGCGCGCCCGGTCGCTGCTCGGCACGGACGTCGCCTATCTCAGCCTGAACGACCCGGCCAGGGGCGACACCTATATGCGGGTGACCGAGGGCTCGGTCGCCGCCCGGTTCCAGCAACTGCGGCTCGGCATGGGCGAGGGCCTCGGTGGCCTCGTCGCGCAGACCGCACGCCCCTACGTCACCGATGACTACTTCAAGGACGACCGCTTCCAGCACACCCTCACCATCGACGCCGGCGTGCGCGACGAGGGGCTCGTCGCCATCCTCGGGGTGCCCCTGATGCTGGGACACCATGTGATCGGGGTCCTCTTCGCGGCGGACCGGCGCGCCCGCGTCTTCGAGCGGGAGCAGATCGCCCTGCTCGGCTCCTTCGCCGCGCTCGCGGCGGCCGCCATCGACACGGCGAACCTGCTCACCGAGACCCGCTCGGCCCTCGCCGACCTGGAGCGGGCCAACGAGATCATCCGGGATCGCAGCGGAGTCATCGAACGTGCCTCGGACGTGCACGACCGGCTCGCCGAACTCGTGCTCCGCGGCGGCGGGGTGCACGACGTGGCCGCCGCGGTCTCCGAAGTCCTCGACGGCGCGGTCGAGTTCGCGGACGCCACCGCGGCGCCGGCCCGGGCCCTGGAGGTCTCCCGCGCGGAAGGCCACGCCGTGCGGCACGACGACGACTGGATCGCCGCGGTGGCCGCGGGCGGTGAACTGCTCGGCGCGCTGGTGCTGCGTGGTCATCCCGGCCTCGACCCCGTCGACCAGCGCACGCTGGAGCGGGCCGCGATGGTCACCTCCCTCCTGCTCCTCGCCCGGCGTTCCGCCGCCGAGGCCGAACAGCGCGTACGTGGCGAGCTGTTGGATGACCTGCTCGACGCCCGGGACCGCGACCCACGTCTGCTGCGCGAACGCGCGTCGCGGCTGGACGCCGACCTCGACGCCACGCATGTCGTCCTCGCCGCCCGCCTCGATGCCGCCCCGGCCGACGCCGACCAGGAGGCGGACGCCCGTAGACGCCTGTGGTCCGCCGCGTCCCACCTCGCCGCGACCCGGCACGGCCTTGCCGCCGCCCGCGACGGCGGCACGGTGTTGCTCCTGCCTCTCGAAGCCGGGGACACGGCCACCGCCCTGGCCCGCCGCACCGCCCGGCACCTCGGCACGGCCGTCCACGAGGCGGTGACCGTCGGGGCCTCCGCCCCGGTCGAGGGACTGGCCGCCCATCCCGACGCCGTGGCAGCCGCCTACGACGAAGGCCGGCGCTGCCTCGACGCCCTGCGGCTGCTCGGCCGCGCCGGAGACGGCGCGGCCGCCGAGGACTTCGGGTTCCTGGGGCTGCTGCTGGCGGGGGACCGGGACATCGCGGGCTTCGTCGGCCGTACGATCGGCCAGGTCGTCGCGTACGACGAACGGCGCGGCACCGACCTGCTGCACACCCTCGACGCGTACTTCGCCTGCGGGATGAGCCCGGCCCGCACCAAGGACGAACTGCACGTCCATGTGAACACGGTCGCCCAGCGCCTGGAGCGCGTGGGCCGTCTCCTCGGCGAAGACTGGCAGAGTCCCGCCCGCGCGCTGGAGATCCAACTCGCCCTGCGGCTGCACCGGTTGTCGGCACCGGCACAGCACTGACCCCCGCACGCACGGGCGTAGGGGGGCCGGTCGCAGGGCCTCGGGCCGTGACGGTCCGGGTCAGACGGTGTGCGCGTCCGCCGCCTGAGCCGTCGCGGGCTTCGCGTCGGTGGTGGGCTCCACGTCGGAAAGATCCCGGTGGCGGGTCTCCTTGGCGACGCCCACCGCGATCACCGTCAGGACGGCCGCGGCGATGACGTACAGCGCGATCGGGGTGGAGCTGCCGTAGTCGGACAGCAGTGCGGTGGCGATCAGCGGCGCGGGGGCGCCGGCCGCGACCGAGGCGAACTGGGCGCCGATCGAGGCACCGGAGTAGCGCATCCGGGTGGCGAACATCTCGGAGAAGAAGGCGGCCTGGGGCGCGTACATGGCGCCGTGCAGCACGAGGCCCACGGTCACGGCGAGGATCAGGCTGCCGAAGTCGCCGGTGTCGACGAGCTGGAAGAACGGGAACATCCACAGCCCGACGCCGACAGCGCCCAGCAGATAGACGGGACGGCGGCCGAGGCGGTCGGACAGCGCGCCCCAGGCCGGAATGACGGCGAAGTGCACGGCGGAGGCGATGAGCACGGAGTTGAGGGCGGTCTGTTTGGAGACTCCGGCCGAGGTGGTGGCGTAGACGAGGATGAACGCGGTGATGACGTAGTAGCTGATGTTCTCGGCCATGCGTGCGCCCATCGCCACCAGGACGTCACGCCAGTGGTGCCGCAGCACGGACACCAGCGGCAGCCGCTCGGCGTCGTCCTTGTGCGCGGCCTTGCGGGCCTCGGCCTGCGCCAACGCCTGCCGGAAGACCGGCGATTCATCGACAGACAGACGAATCCACAAACCGACGATCACCAGCACACCGGAGAGCAGGAACGGTATCCGCCAGCCCCATGTGCCGAAGGCGCTGTCCGACAGCACGGCCGTCAGCAGGGACAGCACACCGGTCGCCAGGAGCTGCCCCGCGGGAGCGCCGGTCTGCGGCCAGGATGCCCAGAAGCCGCGCCGTCGCGCGTCCCCGTGCTCCGACACGAGCAACACGGCTCCGCCCCACTCACCGCCGAGCGCGAAGCCCTGCACCAGCCGCAACACGGTCAGCAGCACGGGCGCGGCGGTCCCGATGGTCGCGTGCGTCGGCAGCAGCCCGATCGCGAAGGTCGCCCCACCCATCAGCAACAGGCTCAGCACCAGCAGCTTCTTGCGGCCGAGCCGATCCCCGTAGTGCCCGAAGACAAGCGCGCCCAGCGGCCGGGCGGCGAATCCGACGGCGTACGTGAGGAACGACAGGAGAGTGCCGACGATCGGGTCGGAATCCGGGAAGAACAGCTTGTTGAAGACGAGGGCGGCGGCGGAGCCGTAGAGGAAGAAGTCGTACCACTCGATGGTGGTGCCGATGAGGCTGGCGGCGACGATGCGCTTGAGATTGCCGGGTGGTGGGGGAGCGGTGGTTGCGGAGGCCATGTGCGCCACTTCCTCGTGTGCGGTGGGGGACGGGTACGTGTTCGCACACCGTAGGAAGGTGCAGGTCAGGGGCACATGTGGTGGGGCAACATAGTTCGGGGCACGGCTATGCGTCGGGCCGCCATGTCCGCGCGCGGAGCGGCGGCTCAGCGGCTGGAAGAGGTTCGAGACGACCGCTGTCCAGGACGCGCGGCGTGCGGCATTCTGGGCGACGCCCAAGCACCGGATCGGCGGCCGCACCACGGGTGCTCGAACAGGCCGCCCACCGAGACCTTGTGTCCCATCGGTACAGGAGGATGCGGTCATCCTCATCGAGGATGACCGCGCGAACCGAATGACGCAGGCTCACCGATGGCATCCGGAAAGCTCGGGCCGTTCACATGAGGACGACCTCCACGGGCAGCTTCTTGATGCCGTTGACGAAGTTGGACCGCACGCGTGGCACGTCCCCGGCCAGGCGGATGTCGGCGATCCGCGGGATGAGCTCCTCGAACATGATGCGGATCTCGGTGCGGGCGAGCAGGTTGCCCAGGCACAGGTGCGGGCTGCCCTTGCCGAAGGTGACGTGGTCGTTGTCGGCTCGGGTGACGTCGAAGTCGTACGGGTTTCCGAAGACCTCCTCGTCGCGGTTGCCGGAGGCGTACCACATGACGACCTTGTCGCCCTCCTTGACCTGCTTGCCGCCGAGTTCGACGTCACGGGTCGCGGTGCGGCGGAAGTGGTAGACGGGGGAGGCCCAGCGCAGGAACTCCTCCACCGCCGTCGGGATCAGGGAGGGGTCGTCCTGGAGGCGGGCGAGCTGCTCGGGGTGCTGGAGGAGGGCCAGCATGGAGTGGGTGATGGTGTGCCGGGTGGTCTCGTTGCCGGCCACCACCAGGAGGAGGAAGTAGTTGTCGAAGTCCTGAGGCGAGAGCGGCACGCCGTCCCTCGGGGTGGTGTTCACCAGCCGGGAGACCAGGTCCGTGCCGTCGCCGCCGCGCCGCTGTCGGGCGAGCTCACGGCCGTACTCGAAGACTTCGAGGGAGGCGGGGGAGCGGAACGGCAGGTCGCGGTACTTCTCGCTCTCGGCGCTGTGCAGCAGGACGTCGGCGTAGTCGGGATCGGTGTTGCCGATGATGCGGTTGCCCCAATCGATGAGCCGCTGGTTGTCCTCCGGCGGGACGTCGAGCAGGCGGGCCAGGACGTTGATGGGGAAGTCCGCGGAGACGTCGGCGACGAAGTCGAAGGTGCCCTTGGCGAGGGCCGCGTCCAGGGTCCTGGCGGTCAGGCCGCGCAGGAAGTCGCTGTAGCTGTTGATGACGCTCGCGCCGAACTGGCGCTGGAGCAGACTGCGCAGGGCGCGATGGCGGACGCCGTCCAGCTCCAGGATGGAGGCGCGCTTCTTGATCTGGTCGTCATCGACCTCTTCGAGGTTCACGAACTTCGTCGAGGTGAAGGTCTCCGCGTCCCGGTCGACGCGGGCGATGTCGGTATGCCGGGTCACCGCCCAGAAGCCGGAGTTGGGGGCCTCCTCGGGCTGCCAGTGCACCGGGTCCTGGTGGCGCAGGGTGTGGAACATACGCCATGGGGTGATGCCGTCGGTGAAGTTGTCCAGGTCGGCGAGGTTCACGTCCGCCAGCGGCATCGGGTCGTTCACGGCGGCGGTCGGGGTCTCGGTCTCGGTCGTCATCGGATGGCTCCCAGTCGTCACAGGTGGTAGGCGTACTCGGTGAACTCCCAGTCGGTGACGTGCCGTTGGAAGCGTTCGATCTCGTTGCGCTTATAGGAGAGGAAGGACGCGGTGAAGTCCTTGCCGAGGACGTCGGTCAGTTCCGTGTCCGCTTCCAGGGCGTCCAGCGCGGCCGGCAGGTTCATGGGCAGGGCGGCCGACCGGGCGGTGTCGTAGCCGTAGCCCTCCAGCGGGGCCGGGGGCTCTTGGCCCGCCCGGATGCCGAGCAGCGCGGCGGCGATCGCTCCGGCGATCAGCAGGTACGGATTCGCGCTGGCGTCGCCGAGGCGGATCTCGAGGCGGGCGCCGCTGCCCCGCTCGGGCGGGATCCGGACCATGGCGCTGCGGTTGTCGAGCCCCCAGTCGATCAGCCAGGGCGCGAGGGTGTCGGGCCCGAAGCGCTTGTAGGAGTTGACGGTCGGGTTGGCCAGCGCTGCGAGGGCGGGGGCGTGCGCGAGGACGCCGGCGATGGCGTGCCGGGCGGTGGCGGAGAGGCCGTGGGCGCCGGAGGGGTCGTCGAAGGCGTTGCGGCCGCTGTCGCCCTCGCATGAGAGGTGCAGATGGAAACCGGAGCCGCCGGCGTCGTTGAAGGGCTTGGCCATGAACGTGGCGAGCTTGCCCTCGGTCCGGGCGAGCTCCTTGACGGCCGATTTGAAGCGGAAGGCCCGATCGGCGGCATCGAGGGCGGTGGAGTGGGTGAGGTTGATCTCGTACTGGCCGCCGTCGAACTCGTGGTTGCCCGTGACGACACCGATGTTCAGATCCCGCAGGTGGCGCAGGGTGCGCAGCAGACGGTTGTCCGGGTCGGCGCGCAGGCCGGCCGTATAGACGGCGCCGGTCGTCCGCGGGGCGCGGCGCCATCCGGTCGGGGAGCCGGGGGCGGGCTCCAGCAGGAAGTACTCCAGTTCGGGGCCAACGACCGGGCGCAGCCCGTGCTCGGCGCACCGGGCGAGGACGGCGCGTAGCAGGTCCCGCGGCGACTCGGGGGCCGGTCGTCCGGTCGCGGGGTCGCTGACCTCGCCGAGGCAGGTGGCGACACCCGGCTCCCACGGCAGCGTGGTCAGGGTGGACAGGTCAGGACGGACGGACACGTCCGGCAGGCCGGCGTCCAGCCCGCCGGCGACCGGGACGACGTCGCCCTGCGGGCTCGTGTGGTAGACGGCGCGGCAGAAGGCCAGACCGTGCGCACAGGCGGACGGGAGATGGTCCAGCAGGACGTCGCGGGCGCGGTCGGTGCCGATCAGGTCGGGATAGATCACCCGGACCACGTCGATGCCCTCGGCGGTGAGCCGTTCCTGGTGGCGACGGATGTCGAGAGTCTCATGAGCGCTCACCGGTGTCTCCTTGGGGGGACGGTGGGATGGCCGGCCCCGGGGAGGGGGCTTGGGCAGGTGGCGTGAGGGGGACGGTGCCCGGGCGCGGGGGAGGCGCGGCTCTCAGGTCGTCGTTTGAATCCGAACAGTATGGAAGCTCTCGCCGCCTCGCAAGAGTCCAGCCCAAAGAAATTATCCACCTGGACAGGTATTGACCGTCGGTCGGCGCGTTCCTATCTTGTTTGAAGCCAAATGAACTTCGGCGTGGATCCCCGGTAGCTCCTCAGCTCCCTGCCCGGGGCCCGGCCCTTCCCCGGACCGGGCCCCTCATGCCTCATCCGCCACTCCGACGCCCTCACCTCAGGAGGACCGGCCATGAAGGTCGTCGTCGACATGAACAAATGCCAGGACCACGGCCAGTGCGTCTTCGCGGCTCCCGACGTCTTCTCGATGGACGACGACGGGCACCTGGTGTACGTCGCCGATCCGGACGACGCCCTGCGCGAGGAGGTCGAGGAAGCCGCCGACGTGTGCCCCCTCCAGGCCATCCGGATCGGGGACTGAGCGCCATGACCGGACGCGTCGTCATCGCCGGCGCCTCCCTGGGCGGCCTGCGAGCCGCCGAGCAGGTGCGCGCGGCGGGCTGGACCGGTGCGATCACCGTGATCGGCGACGAACCCCACATGCCCTACAACCGGCCTCCGCTGTCCAAGGAGGTACTGGCGGGCAAGGCAGGCTTCGAGTCGCTGGCCTTCACACCGAAGGCGGCCGCCGCCGATGTCGAGTGGCGGCTGGGAACGAAGGTCGTCGCGGCCCGGCTCGCGGAGCGGACCGTCGTGCTCGACGACGGCTCGGCCGTCTCCTACGACGGTCTGGTCGTCGCCACCGGCATGCGGCCCCGTCGGCTGGGCTGCCCCGGCCCCCTCGCCGGCCGTCACACGGTCCGCACCCTCACTGACGCCCAGGGCCTGCGTGACGAGCTGACCCGGCCCGGCGCGCGGGTGGTCGTGGTCGGAGCCGGTTTCATCGGCTGCGAGGTGGCGGCCACCGCCGTCGGACTCGGGGTCACCGAGGTGACCGTCGTCGATCCACTGACCCTGCCCATGGGGGGACCGCTGGGTGACCTGCTGGGCCGCGCGCTGCTGAAGCGGCACGAGGAGCGCGGAGTGCGCTTCGCGCTCGGTACGTCGGTCGCGGGACTCGAGGGCGAGGACCGGGTCACCGGGGTGGTGCTGGACGACGGCACCGTCCTGCCCGCCGACGTGGTCGTGGAGTCGGTCGGCTCGATCGCCAACACCGAGTGGCTGGACGACAACGGCCTGGACCTGTCGGACGGGGTGGTCACCGATGAGCAGCTGCGTGTCGGAGGCTTCCCGGACGTGGTCGCCGTCGGTGACGTGGCCCGCTTCCCCAACGCCCGCTACGACGGCGTGCCCCGCCGCGTCGAACACTGGTCCATCCCCACGGACACCGCCAAGCACGCCGCCAAGGTCCTCGTCGCCCATCTCACCGGCTCAGCCGCCGACTTGGCTCCGTTCGCGCCGCTGCCCACCTTCTGGAGCGACCAGCACGAGTTCCGTCTGCAGTCCTTCGGCGCGCCCGCGCTCGGCAAGGACGACGTACGGGTCCTGGACGGGGACCCCGACGGGGACGTGCTCGTCGGTTACCACACCGCCGGCCGGCTGGTCGGTGTCGTGGCGCTCGGCGGTCAGTCGGCCGCCCTGAACGCTGCCCGCTACCGCGCCCGGCTGCTGAAGCAGCCCGCCCTCACCGCGTAAGGACATCCCCGCCATGAGCCCAGTTCGTGGTTACTTCCACCCCAAGACGGCGAGCGGACGGTCGTCGCTGATCCCCGCGCCGCCGTGGCGGTACTCCGGCGACCTGCTCACCGTCGAGTACCGCACCGACCCGGCCCGTGTCCGCGAACTCCTCCCCGAACCGCTTGAACTGGCGGACGAGGACCCCGGGGCGGTCGCGCTGATCTGGGCCGACTGGCAGTCGTGCTCCGAGTCCGGCGCGGAGCTCGTCGACCCCGTTCTCTCGCAGTACAAGGAGGCCTTCGCGGTCGTCCGCTGCAAGTACAAGGGGCAGACATACACCCGTTGCGTGTACATCTGGGTCGACAAGGACTTCGCCATTGCCCGCGGACTGCACCAGGGCTACCCGAAGAAGCTCGGCTCCATCCACCAGACCCGCCCGCACCCCTACGGGCCCGCTCCGCGGATCGAGCCGGGAGCGCGGTTCGGGGCGACGCTCGCCGCGGCGGACCGTCGACTGGCCCAGACGGTGGTGACCCTGCGGGAACCGTCCGAGACCAACGGCTTCGTCAACGGCCACCCCATGGCTCATCACCGCTGGCTGCCCTCCATCGAGAAGGGCAAGGGCCTGGCACTGGACGAGCTGATCGAGTCCGGCGCCGCCTCCTTCGAGGGCGGGCAGCCCTGGCGCGGCGACGCCGAACTGGAGCTGTTCGAGGCGCCCACCGAGGAGCTGGCCCGGCTGGAGATCCGCGAGCCGATCGCCGCGTACTACCGCCAGGTGGGCGTGGTGTGGGACGGCGGACGCCTGCTGGAGTCGAACACCTCCGGCGCCGAGTGAGCTCGCACCGCATCGATCACCAGGAGTCCAGGGCATGAACAAGCACCTCACCACCGTGGCCGGAGTCGCCGTCGACACCCGGCACTGGATCGGCGGCGAACGCGTCGCCTCCACCGACACCTTCCCCGACGCCTCGCCCATCGACGGCAGTGTCCTCGCAGACATCGCCCGGGGCACCGCGACGGAGGCCGACGCCGCGGTCGCCGCGGCGAAGGCCGCCTTCCCCGGCTGGGCCGCCACCTCCCGCGTCGAGCGCGCCCGTATCCTGCACGCCATCGCCGACGGCGTCGAGAAGCGGATCGAAGAGCTCGCCATCGTCGAAACCACTGACAACGGAGCGCTGTTGCGCTCGCACCGACGCGGTGTGATGCCGCGGGTGGCGCACAACTTCCGCTTCTTCGCCGACTGGCTGCTGAAGCTGGAGCACGGGGACTTCGAGACCCGGGGCCACAGCAACCACGTCAGCTGGGATCCGGCGGGCCCCTGCGTGCTGATCACCCCGTGGAACGCGCCGCTGATGCTGGCCACCTGGAAGGTCGCGCCAGCACTCGCGGCCGGCAACACCGTCGTCCTCAAGCCCGCCGAGTGGTCCCCGCTGACCGCCTCCCTCCTCGCCGACATCGCCGCCGAGGCGGGGCTGCCCGCCGGGGTGCTGAACGTGGTCCAGGGGTACGGCTCGGAGATCGGCGACGCCCTGACCTCGCATCCCGACGTGCGCCGGATCAGCTTCACCGGCTCGGTGCCCACCGCCCGGCGGATCGCCGCGTCGGCCGCCGCCAACCTCACTCCGCTCAGCCTCGAACTCGGCGGCAAGTCACCGCTGCTGGTGTTCGCCGACGCGGATCTGGACCTCGCCGTCGACCTTGCGGTGGAGCAGTACGACAACGCGGGGCAGGTCTGTCTGGCCGCCACGCGCTTCCTGGTCGAGGAGTCGGTCGCCGAGGAGTTCACGCGGCGCTTCGTCGACAGGACGATGGGCCTGAGGCAGGGCGACCCTCGTGACGAGGCCACCGACATCGGGCCCAACATCCACCCCGGCCAGCTGGAGAAGATCGACGGCTTCGTGCGGCGGGCACTGGCGGCAGGAGCCCGCGCGGTCATCGGCGGGCACCCCGAGGACGGGCAGTACTACGCGCCGACCCTCCTCACCGACGTCGCCCAGGACTCCGAGATCGTGCAGGAGGAGGTCTTCGGTCCCGTCCTGACCCTGCAGACCTTCACCGACGAGGAAGAGGCGATCCGGCTCGCCAACGACACCCGCTTCGGGCTGGCCGCCACCCTGGCCACCGGCGACCCCGAGCGTGCCGAACGCGTCACCGCGCGACTCGTCGCAGGAACCGTCTGGGTGAACTGCTTCTTCGTACGTGATCTGCAGGCCCCCTTCGGCGGTTCCCGCCTGTCCGGAGTCGGCCGCGAGGGCGGCACCTGGAGCTTCGACTTCTACTGCGACGTGAAGAACACCGTCACCGCCCCGAACGGATGGACCAACCATGGGTGAGATCGTCGGGGCGGGCCTGCTCGCCCACGTCCCCACCATCGTGCTGCCGGAGGCCGACCGGCTGGAGCTGAACGAGGGCAAGGAGATCACCCTCGTCACCGGCCTGCAGCAACTCCGCGAGGAGGTCTTCGCACGGGACGACTACGACACCGTCGTCGTCCTCGACTCCCACTGGGCCACGACGGTCGAGTTCGTCGTCACCGCACAGCAGCGCCGGGCGGGTCTGTTCACCTCGGAGGAGCTGCCGCGCGGTATGTGCCGAATGCCGTACGACTTCCCCGGCGACCCCGAACTCGCCCAGAACATCGAGAAGTTCGCGGACCGGCACGGCACCTGGATCACCGCGATCGACGACGACTACCTGCCGATCTACTACGCCACCATCAACCTCTGGAAGTTCCTCGGCGAGGGACTGCCCGACAAGAGGTGGGTGACCATCGGCGTCTGCCAGACCGGTGACATGGAGGACCACCTGCGCCTGGGCCGCGCCCTTGCGGACGGTATCGCCGCCACTCCGGGGCGGAGGGTGCTGCTGATCGCCTCGGGCGCGCTGTCGCACACCTTCTGGCCGCTGCGCGAGCTGCGTGACCACGAGGCCAGCGACCCGGTGCACATCTTCACGCCCGAGGCCCGCGAGGCGGACTTCGAGCGGATCGCCTGGTTCAAGGAGGGCCGTCACGACAAGGTCCTCGACACCATGGACGAGTTCTGGAAGTTCAAGCCCGAGGCGAAGTTCTTCCACTACCTGATGATGGCCGGCGCCCTCGGCGAACAGGCCTGCACCGCCAAGGCCCGCCAGTACGGCGAGTACGAGAACTCCATCGGCACCGGCCAGGTCCACCTCTGGTTCGACCGCCCGGCCGAAGGCTGGACCGGCACCGGCCTGCCCACCCCGCGCACCCCACACAGCCGTATCCAGTCGTAGCCAGGAGTCCCAGCCATGCCCGAATACCGCCGCATCCTCCTCGACGGCGCCGCCGTCCAGGTCACCGTCGACGGCGACGAACTCGTCGCCGCCGACGGCCGCCGCGTCAAGACCGAGGACGCCCAGCACCTGCCCCCCGTCGTCCCCTCCAAGGTGATCGCCGTCCACCTCAACCACCGCAGCCGCGTGGACGAGTTCCAGATCGACCTGCCCGACACCCCGACCTACTTCCACAAGCCCACCTCGTCCCTCAACTCCCACAGGGGCGCTATCGTCCGCCCCGAGGGCTGCAAGTGGCTCAACTACGAGGGCGAGGTCGCCATCGTCATCGGGAGGACCGCCCGCAACATCTATCCGGCCGAGGCGGGCGACTACATCGCCGGCTACACCATCGCCAACGACTACGGCCTGCACGACTTCCGTGACACCGACGCCGGCT
This sequence comes from Streptomyces bicolor, assembly GCF_000719285.1. GTDB lineage: Bacteria > Actinomycetota > Actinomycetes > Streptomycetales > Streptomycetaceae > Streptomyces > Streptomyces bicolor. The sequence continues at coordinate 62,519 of NZ_JOFS01000005.1, forward strand.
CCATGCTCCGCGTCAAGGGCTCCGACACCCTGTGCCCGCTCGGCCCGGGACTCGTCACGGACTGGGACTTCCGCGGCAAGTCGCTGCGCACGTACGTCAACGGGCAGGTGGTGCAGGACGGCTCGACGGATGAGATGAAGTGGGACATGCACTACCTCGTCGCCGACATCGCCCGCACCATCACCCTCTACCCCGGCGACGTCCTCCTGTCCGGTACGCCGGCCAACTCGCGCCCCGTCCAGCCGGGCGACGTGGTGGAGGTGGAGGTGGAGGGCCTGGGCCGGCTCAGCAACCACATCGTCACCGGACCCACCCCGGTCCGTGCCGATGTCGGCGCCCAGCCCACCGAGTCCGAGGAAGTGCTGTCCACCGCCCTCGGCGGCGACTGGGAGTTCCGTGGCATTCGGCCACCGCGGCGCTGACGCCCTGGCCACGGGTAGAGTCGCGGGCATGACCGAGCCCGCCGGTGAGCGCGGCCCCCGCAAACGCGTGAAGAACTACGGGGCCGGCCGTGAGGCCCTGCTGGAAGCCGCGGTGCGCGTGGTGGCGCGGGGCGGACTGCGCAGGCTCACCTACCGGGCGGTCGCGGAGGAGGCCGGGGTCACCCACGGACTGGTCGTGCACCACTTCGGTTCCCGTGACGCGCTGATCGAGGAGGCGCTCGCGCACGCCGTACGCTCCTCCCTCAGCAGCAGCACCCTCGAACCCGGCACGGGCAAGGTCGCCGACTTCTCCGCCGGCCTCGCGGACATGGTGGAATCCGGTCCCGAGCTCCAGGCGTTCCAGTACGAGCTGCTCCTGGAGGCACGCCGCCGGGCGGAACTCCTGCCGCACCTGCGGGGCCTGTACGAGGAGTACTTCGACGCGACCCGGCGCGAGCTGTCCCAGATGCTCGCCCGGCCGGTCGGCCGGGGCCTGTCGCGGCTGGTCTTCGCCGCCCTGGAGGGCCTGGTGCTGCACCAGCTCGTCTTCGGCGAGCGGGAGGTCACCGAGGAGGCCCTCGCCGAACTGCGCGCCCTGCTGGAGGGCCTCGCCGAGGGCACGGACGGCGTCTGAGCCTGCCGCCCCCGACAAGGTGCGGGGGACACCGCTGCAAGAATCCGCCGGCTCCGGGAATCCCCACGCCCGCCCCTTGCCAAACGGATAGTCCGGCTCCACGATGAGTGCCATCTCGTTTGGGCCGAAATGAATACGCGGCTCCTTCCCTCTCTGCTTCCTCTCGCTCCTTCCCGCCCTCTGCTTCCTCTCGCTCCGTCCCCTCTCTCCCTTCCCTGGCAGGTGATCCACGTGGGCAGTCAGACGGCTCCTCCGCAGCAGACCGTGCGAGGCGGCACCACAGCCGCGCTCAAGCCCAACGCCCTGGGCGTGCTCGGCATCATGTTCTTCGTCCTGTCCGCCCAGGCGCCGCTCACCGGCATCGCCGGCGCGGCACCGATCTCGATCGCGATCGGCAACGGCGCGGGCACGCCAGCCGCGTATGTGCTGGCAGGCGCGATGATCCTGCTGTTCTCGGTCGGCTTCGTCGCCATGGGTCGCCACGTCGTGGACGCCGGAGCCTTCTACACCTACATCGGCACCGGCCTTGGCCGCACCGCCGGTGCCGCCGGCGCGGCCGTCGCCCTGTTCGCGTACTGCGTCATACAGGCCGCCATGTACGGCCTGTACGGCGCGATCGTCGCCGGTCTGGTCGCCGACCACACCGGCCTCGACCTGCCCTGGTGGGTGTGGACGCTGGCCACCATGGCCGTGGTACAGGCGCTGGGCGCGGCCGGCGTCGAGATGGGCGCCAAGGTCCTCGCCGTGTTCGTCGCGGCGGAGTTCAGCATCCTGCTGCTGTTCGGTCTGGTCACCCTGTTCCAGGGCGGCGGGCCGCAGGGACTGGGCCTCGCCGACAGCTTCTCGCCGTCAGCGGCCCTTCAGGGGGCCCCGGGAGTCGCGGTCATGTTCGCGGTCGCGTCGCTGTTCGGCTTCGAAGCCACCGCGATCTACGGCGAGGAAGCCCGCGAGCCGAAGAAGACCGTGCCCCGGGCCACTTATCTCTCGGTACTCGTGGTCACCGGCTTCTTCGCCCTCACGTCCTGGGCGCTGGTCTCCGCCTACGGCGCCGACAAGGCCCCGGCGGCGGCCGGAGAGGCCCTCTCGGGCGGCGACTCGGCCGGGTTCGTCTTCGCCCCGATCGCCACGCAGTTCGGCGGATGGGTCAACGACGTCCTGCCCGTCCTGCTCGCCACCTCCCTGTTCGCGGGCATCCTCACGTTCCACAACTCGGCCAACCGCTACCTGTTCTCCCTCAGCCGCGACGGACTGCTGCCGCAGCCGCTGCGCAGGCTCAACGCTCGCCGCGCGCCCTGGGCCGCCGGGTGCGCGCAGACCGGCATCGCCCTCCTCCTCGTCGTCCCCTTCGTGATCGCGGGCAAGGACCCGGTGCTCACCCTGTTCTCCTGGTTCAGTGGACTCGCCGTCCTGGCGATGATGCTGCTGTACCTGCTGACCTCGGTGTCCGTGATCGTCTTCTTCCGCCGTGAGCGGCTGGACCCCCGGCGCTTCAACACGCTGGTCGCACCCGCACTCGCCGCACTCGGTCTGGCGGGCGCGATCTGGCTGATCCTGGCCAACTTCACGACCCTCATCGGCGGCGAGGCGAGCACCGCCGCGTGGCTGGAGGCGACCGTCCCCGCCGTGCTCGTCGTGGGTGCCGCCACCGAGTGGTTCAGGCGTCGGCGCGGCCGGGCGCAGCCGTAACACCTCGCCCGCTGCCTCCTCGGCTCCTCGGCTCCTCGGCTCCTCGGCTCCTCGAATTCTTCGACGTCCCACCTCCTTCGACGTCCCACCGGAAACACGGTCTGGAGAACCCCATGCCCGCTGTCACCCACGACGAATGGCTCCGCCGGGCCAAGGCGCTGGTGCTGCCGCACGCACACCACATCGACGGTGCCGAGGAAGCCGGGGCGGGCGCAGCCTTCCCCGTCGTCTCGCCGCGGGACGGCCAGGTGCTCACCGAGGTCGCCGACGGCGGCGCCGCCGAGATCGACGCCGCCGTGGCCGCCGCTCGCCGTGCCTTCGACAGCGGGCCCTGGCCGCGGCTGGCGCCCGCCGACCGCGGCCGCATCCTGGTGCGCATCGCCGACCTGCTGCAGGAGCAGCGCGCTGATCTGGCCCTCGCCGTGACCCTGGAGATGGGCAAACCGATCACCGACGCCCATGACATCGAACTGCGCGCGCTCATCAACACCTTCCGCTGGTACGGCCAGCTCTCCGACAAGCTCACCGACGAGTCCCCGCACACCGCCCCCGACGCCCTCGCCCTGGTCACCCGCGAACCCGCCGGAGTCGTCGGCGCGGTGGTGCCGTGGAACTTCCCGCTCACCCTCGCCGGCTGGAAGCTCGCCCCCGCCCTGGCCGCCGGCTGCACCGTCGTACTGAAGCCGTCGGAGCACTCACCGCTGTCCGCGCTGCTGCTGGCCGCCGTCGCCGCCGAGGCGGGACTGCCGCCGGGCGTGCTCAACGTCGTCAATGGCGACGGCCCTGTCGCCGGACGTGCCCTCGGCCTGCACCCGGATGTCGACGTCCTCGCCTTCACCGGTTCCACCGCCGTCGGCCGCCACTTCCTGCACTACGCGGCCGACTCCAACCTCAAGCGCGTCTGGCTGGAGTTGGGCGGCAAGTCACCCAACATCATCCTGCCCGACGCCCCCGACCTGGAGAAGGCCGCCGCCACCGCAGCCTGGGGCATCTTCTTCAACCAGGGCGAGATGTGCACAGCGCCCTCGCGCCTCCTCGTCCACTCCTCCATCGCCGAAGACGTCACCGAGGCCGTCGTACGACGCGCCCGCGAACTGCGCGTCGGCGACCCCCTCGACCCGGCCACCGACATGGGCGCCCTGGTCGGCGAGGAGCACCTGGGGCGCATCCAGGACCACATCGCCACCGGCCTGGCGGAGGGCGCCCGCCTGCTCACCGGCGGCTCCCGCACCCTCACCGACACCGGCGGCAGCTTCCTGGAGCCGACCGTCTTCGACCACGTGGACCCCCGCATGAGGCTGGCCCGCGAGGAGATCTTCGGTCCGGTGCTCTCCGTCCTCGCCTTCGACGACCTGGACGAGGCGGTCCGGCTGGCCAACGCCACCGACTACGGCCTCGCCGCCGGCGTCTGGACCTCCGACCTGTCCACCGCCCACCGCGTCTCCCGCGCCCTCAAGGCCGGCACGGTCTGGGTCAACTGCTACGAGGAGGGCGACCTCACCGTGCCCTTCGGCGGCATGAAACAGTCCGGCAACGGCCGCGACAAGTCCGCGCACGCCCTGGAGAAGTACACCGAACTCAAGACGACATGGATCCAGCTGTGATGCGCCCGCTCATCGCGATCCCCGCCCGTTTCAGCGCCACCACCTCCGCACTGCGCTACGCCGCCGAGGTCAACGCCCGAGCCCTGATCGAGGCGGTGTGGCGGGCCGGCGGAGAACCCGTGAGCCTCCATCCCGCGCAGACCGGCACCGCCGCCCGGCTCGCCCGCTTCGACGGCGTCCTGCTGCCCGGAGGCGGAGACCTCGCCCCGCACACGTACGGCGCCGTCGACACCCACGCCAGCATTTACGACGTGGACGACGTCCAGGACGCCTTCGACCTGGACGTGGCACGGGCCGCGCTGGAGACCGGCCTGCCCCTGCTCGCCGTCTGCCGTGGCCTGCAGGCGGTCAACGTAGCTCTCGGCGGCACCCTGGAACAGGACATGGGCGGTCCCGGGCGCGACCACCGGCACGTCGTGCATCCCGTCGCCCTGGAGGCCGGCTCGGTGGTCGCACGAGCGACGGCCGCCGAGAAGGTGGAGGCGTCCTGCTACCACCACCAGCGCGTCGACCGCCTCGGCGCGGGTCTGAGAGCGACGGCACGAGCGGCGGACGGCACGGTCGAAGCGCTCGAACTGCCCGCCGCCGAGGGCTGGTTCAGCGCCGTGCAGTGGCACCCTGAGGACACCGCCCACGAGGATCCGGTCCAGCAGCGGCTCTTCGACGCCCTGGTACGGGCCGCCGAGGAGCGACGCTGACGCCCCGCTCAGCTCCTGGACCGGCGACCGCTGCGACGGGGCGCGGGCTCGGCGCCGCCCAGCAGCGACTGGCGCCGCTCCTCGCCGTGCTGCTCGACCTGCATGACGACACTGCGCAGACCGTCCGCCAGACTGCGGCACTCCGCGTCGCTGAGCCCGGCGGTGACGAACGCCTCCTCCTCGTTGAACGCCGGGAACACCCGGCGCATGAACTCCTCGCCTTCCTCGGTGAGGCCGAGCAACACCAGCCGTCCATCCGTCGGGTGCCCGCTCCGCCTGATCAGTCCACGAGACTCGAGGGTGCGGGAGACCCCCGTGAGAGTGCCCTTGGAGATACCGGCCTCCTCGGCCACGTACCGCGTCTCCGACTCGCCCCACACCCAGACCACCCACAGCACCACGAACGCCGTCCACGTCAGATCCGAGCCGCGCAGGACGGAGTTCTCCAGGTGATGCCGGACCGCGGAGGCGGCCCGGTAGATGTTCGCCACGGCGGCCATCTGCTCCCGACGGATCGGGAAACCACCGAGCTTCGCGGCCGCCAGCTTCTCGGCTTCGGTGATGGATCGCTGGCCGGGCATGGGCGGCTCCTTCGTCTGGTCGCGGCAACGCCTGCTCCCCGAACGGACACGTGTCCCACCGGGCCGTTCGTTCGGCTCCAAATTGTACGAAGATGAAGAGGAGCCCCATGAGTACCCCCGCCACCCCACGCATGCTGCTCGTCCTCAGCGAGAACTGGACCCTCACCGGAGGCCGGGCCGACCTGCCCACGGCCGTGCGATGGGCCCGTGAGGCCGAAGACGCCGGCTTCGACGCCGTCATGGTCAGCGAGCACATCGTCCTCGGACCCGACGCGGCGGACCGGGGGATCATGGGCAACCCCCGTGACTACGCCCTGCCGGGCAACCAGGACCCGTACACCCCCTGGCCGAACTCGCTGCTCCTGCTCGCCGCCATCGCCTCGGTCACCGAACGACTCCGGCTGGCCGCCGCGGCCGTCCTCGCCCCGCTGCGCCACCCGCTGCTGCTCGCCCGGGAACTGGGCACCCTCGACCTGATCAGCGAGGGGAGGCTGGTGGTGCAACCCACGGTGAGCTGGAGCAGGGACGAGTACGACGCGCTCGGCGTGCCGTTCGGTGAGCGCGGAAAGCTGCTCGATGAGCACCTGGAGGTGTGGGCGAAGGCGTGGGGGCCGTCGCCCCTCTCCCACGACGGTCCGTACTACCCCTTCCAGGACGTCTACTTCGAGCCCAAGGCATACCGCCCCGAGGGCCCCCGGCTCTGGTTCGGCGGGCAGCGACTGCACGGCCCGCTGCTGCGGCGGCTCGTCCGCCACGGCCACGGCTTCCATCCGCTCGGCCGGCCCGCGCCCGAAGACCTGCGGGCGCTGAAGGACGCGATGTCGGATGCGGGACGAGACATCACCGACCTGGAGATGATCGGCGGCACCCAGGCCGTCTTCCCCGACGACCGCTCGCCGGCCGATCTCGGAGCGGCCCTCGCCGCGGTTCCCGAGCAGTGGGAGAGCGGCTTCACGACCTTCTGCGTCAAGCCGAACCAGTTCATCGACGACCCAGGCGGCGTCGGGGCGTTCTGCCGTGAGGTGATGCGGCGCGTGGAGCGACTGGTCGGCTGACCGCCGCACGGACGGACCACCCGGCCCGGCGCGCAGGAAACCGCCCGGCACCCTGTGCGCCGGCGTCGCCCCGCCCGGTACGCCTCACCGCTCGACGAAGCGGGCCACCTGATCCGGAGCCGGGCGCAGCAGACCGTCGCGGACCGCCAGGGCGGTGGCCTCGGCGCGAGAGGCGGCGCCCGTCTTGCGCAGCAGGTGCTCCATGTGGGTATGCACGGTCCGTGGCGCCAGGTACAGCGCCTGCGCTATGGCCTGGTTGGTCTGGCCCGTGGCTGCCCGGGTCAGCACCTCCAGCTCCCGCGGGCTGAGCCCGTAGGGGAGTTCGGTGGGTGTCTCCACCACCAGCACCGCACCGGTGAGGCGGTGGGAACCCGGCAGGTACCGCTGGAGCGTCACGCGCCGCCAGTCGCCCCCCACTGACCACAGCAGGCGCAGCCGCCGCCCGCCCGTGCCGGTGAAGGCCCGCAGGAGCTCGTGGAAGACCTCGTCGCGCACGATCCCTGCGCGCTCACGCCCCGGCACGTCGATCACGGCACCGTCCGTCACGAGGCTCGCCGCACTTCCGTGCGTCAGGCCGTTCTCCAAGTCGGTGATGTACGGCACCGGGTCGGCCAGCGCCGCGAGCGCCGGCATGACGCAGGCGAGCAGGCGCCGTGCGTCGGTGTCGTACGCGTCGGCACGCTCGGTGGAGAGGTGCACCAGACCGACGAGGCGGCCGCGGTGACGCAGCGCTCCGGTCACTCCGTCGCGGAACCCGGCGGGGCGGACCCGTTCGGCGTAGAACCAGCCGTGCCTGAAGCGCGTTCCGCTGTCGTCGGCGTCCTCGGAGATGGACGGCGGCAGTTCCTGCCGCATGACGTTCTGGTACCACGGGGTTTTGACGAACTCGGCGGCCAGGTTCTGGGACAGCTCGGTGGTGTAGCCGACCCCGGCCAACTGGACGTGGTCGCCGGTGACCGGATCGATCGAGAGCAGCGTCGCCGCGTCGAGGGGGAGAGCCCGGGCGAGTTCGCGCAGGACTTCGGCACAGGCAGCCGGTGTGTCCGGCTCGTGGGCGAGCATGCCGATGCGGGCGGCCGCCGCGATCTGGTGATGGCTCTGCAAACGAGCCTCCGGGTGGGCTCGGAATCAGGAAGGTCGTTTGAGGCCCAACGATATGAGGCGGCTGTTCGGGCGGCAAGGTGTTCACCGTTCCGTGACCCAATCGATCCCGTGAGGGCACGTCGTCGTACCTGATCGGTATTTCTACCGATGGCGGCACGGCGGCCGGGAGTCTTTCCTGTTCGACACGCCACTCGACACGCCACTCGACACGTCACTCGACATGTAACTCGACGCGTCACCCGGCACGACCCCGGACGCCCGCCTCCCGCGGGCCTGCCCCTCGGAGAGCCCTGCCATGATCACTCCTGAGTCCAGCATGCCTTCCGCCGCCTCCCGCAGACGGTTCCTCGCCCTGTCCGCCGGCGCGCTGGCCACCACGGCGCTGGCCGCGGCCGGCTGTTCGGCGCCGGAGAAAGCGTCGGCCTCGGCCAAGCCCGCATCCTCGGGGGGCAAGGAGCTGACGAAGATCGGACTCGACTACCCCTTCACGCAGCTCCCGCTCTACTCCACGCTGGTCAAGCTGTCCACGGCCGAGGCGAAGAAGCACGGCAGCTCCCTGATCACCACGAGCGACAACGCCAACGCCGACACGCAGGCCTCCAACCTCAACACCTGGATCGCGCAGAAGGTCCCGGCGATCGTCTCCTTCCCGATGGTGTTCGAGGCCATGGAGGCCGTCGCGCAGCGTGCCATGGAGGCGGGCCTGATCTGGGTCACCTACGGCGGATCGCTGGAGCACCAGAGCGCCGACATCCAGTTCAGCTTCCGTGCGGGCGGAACCCAGTTGGGCGAGGCGGCGGCGAAGTGGGCCGAGGAGAGCCTCGGGGGCAAGGGCAAGGTCGCCTTCCTCACCGACAGCACCATCGAGCTGGGCCGCGAGCGCACCAAGGGCATGGTCGAGGCCTTCACCAAGGCCGCTCCCGGCGTGGACGTGGTGGCACAGGAACAGGCCATCGACCCGGACACCGGCTTGTCCAAGGCCAAGGCCATCCTCGCCAAGCACCCCGACCTCAACATCGTCCTCGGTATCACCGACGCCGCCGCGTACGGCGCCTACAAGGCCCTGCAGCAGACGGGCCGCGCCAGGGACGATGCCAAGACCTTCGTCGGCGGGCAGGACGGCTCCGCGCCCTCCCTCCTCGCGATCAAGCAGGGCACCTTCTACCGGGCCTCCGCTGCCCTGGCCCCGAACGATCTCGCCGCCGCCATCGTCGACGTGCCGCTCGCGGTCGCCGCCGGCAAGGCCAACCCCAGCGCCCAGGTGCCGATCAACCTCGTACAGCGCGGCGACACGGCCAGGATCGATGACCTGCTCGCCCAGAACGCCTAGGGCCGGCCATGACGACGAACCTCCGTATCCGGGGGCTGACCAAGTCCTTCGGCGGGGTCAAAGCCCTGGACGGCGTGGACCTCACCGTCCCCGCCGGTCAGGTGCACGCTCTGCTCGGCCACAACGGCGCGGGCAAGTCCACCCTCATCAAATGCCTCGGCGGCGCCTTCCCGCCGGACTCCGGGACGATCGAGATCGGCGACCGGTCCTACACCCGCCTCACCCCGCGCGAGTCCATCACCGCGGGCGCGGCGATCATCTACCAGTCCCTCAGCGTGGTCGACGCGCTGACGGTCGCGGAGAACGTCTTCCTTGGCCAGGAGTGGACCCGCCACGGACGTGTCGACCGGCGCGTCCAAGAGGAGGCAGCGGCCGGCCTGCTGGAACGGGTGGCGGCCAGTTGCTCCCCGCGCGACCGCGTCGGCGACCTGCCGACGGGCCAGCGCCAGCTGGTGGAGATCGCCAAAGCGCTCAGCCGCAGCGCGTCCGTGCTCGTTCTGGACGAACCGACCGCCGCCCTGTCCGGCGCCGAGAGCGACGCCCTGGCCGAACGGGTCGAGGACCTGCGCGCCCAGGGCCTCGCCATCGTCTACGTCACCCACCTGCTGTCCGAGGTGGAGCGACTCGCGGACGCGGTCACCGTGATGCGCGACGGCCGTGTCACCCACCACTCGTCCGTGGCCGGGCTCTCGCGCAATGAGCTGGTGGAGGCCATTGCCGGCCGCCGTCACGACGCCACGACACGGAGCGGTCCCGCGCGGACCGCCGGGCGGCCTCGCCTCACCGTCGACGGACTGTACGGCCCCGGCTTCGGCCCCGTCAGCCTCACCGTCGGCGAAGGCGAACGGGTCGGACTGTTCGGTCTCATCGGCTCCGGCCGAACGCGCCTGCTGGAGACCCTCTTCGGCCGACGCCGGGGACAGGGCGGAACGATCCGGGTCGGGGAACTCACGGTGAACCCCACCCGGCCCGCCCAGGCCCTCGCCGCCGGGATCGCCCTGGTACCCGCGGACCGGCGGGCCCAGGCGCTGTTCCCGTCGCTGACCGCGCAGGACAACGTGCTACTGCCCTCGATCCGGACGCTCTCCCGCGCCGGGGTGCGGGCGCTCGGCGTCGAGCGCCGTGTCTTCGGCTCCCTGGCCGAGAGCGTCGGGCTGCGCCCCGCCCGCCCAGGACTTCCCGCGGGCGCCTTCTCCGGCGGCAATCAGCAAAAACTCGTCCTCGGCCGGTGGATCAACGAAGCCCGCGACGTGGAAGTGCTGCTGCTGGACGAACCGACCCAGGGCGTCGACGTCGGCGCCCGCCAGGAGATCTACCGCGTGGTGACCGGGCTGGCCGACGAACGCGGTACGGCCGTGCTGTTCGCCTCCAGCGACCCCGAGGAGGTCGTCGCCCTCGCCGACCGCTGCCTGATCGTCGCCGGCGGACGCATCGTCGGCGAACTCTCCGGCCCCGACCTCACCGAACAGACCCTGCTGTCGGCCGTCCACGAGCCCGACTCCCGGCCCGCCCAAGGAGCAGCATGACCACCGCCGACCGCTTCCTCACCCGTCCACGCGTCCTGGCCACGGGCGGTCTGACCACCCTCAGACGCCAGCCCCTGCTTGTCGTCCTCGCCGTGATGGTGGTGGCCTTCCAGCTCTCGACCGACAGCTTCCTCGACCCGGCCAACCTCGGCGGCATCGCCACCGACGCGGCCACCCTGGCCATCGTCGCCGTACCGCTGGCCCTGCTCGTCATCAGCGGCTACCTCGACCTCTCCGTCGGTTCCACCTTTGCCCTCGGCGGGCTGGTCGCGGGCTGGCTGGCGACCAACGGGCACACGCCGGCCGTCGCCGTCCTCGGGGCGCTGGCGGCCGGAGCCGCGGTCGGCGTCGTCAACGGCGTGCTGTGCTGCCATCTCGGGCTCTCCCCGTTCATCGTCACGCTCGGCATGCTCACCGCGATACGCGGCCTTGCACAGCAGCTCTTCCCCCTGCCTTTGAGCGGATTCGGCTCCGGATTCGCCTGGCTGGGCGGCGCGCGGATCGCGGGGATCGCCGCACCGGTCGTCGTCGCCGCGCTCGTCCTCATCGCCGGCGCCCTCTTCCTGGCGCTCACCCCGACCGGTCGCCACGTGTTCGCCATCGGCGTCAACCGCGAGGCCGCACACCTGTCCGGCATCAACATCCGCCGTACGCCCTTCGCACTGTTCGTGGCCACGGGCGCGGCCGCCGCTCTCGCAGGCACCATCAAGGCATCGGTCCTGGACAGCGTGGTCGCGGGTACCTCCGGCTCCGGCTTCGAACTCGCCGTTCTGACAGCGGTGCTCATCGGCGGGGTCGCGCTGACCGGCGGCTCCGGGTCGATTCTCGGCGTCCTGCTCGGGGTGCTCTTCCTCGGCGGGCTGCAGAACGGCCTCACGCTGCTGAGCGTGCCGACGTTCTGGCAGCAGATGGCCCAGGGCACAGCGCTGGTGGCGGGCGCCGCACTGGCGTATTTCGCACCCCGCCCCGGGCGCTGACCTCCAAAGCCCGTTCTTCCCTCCCCTCAAGGAGTTCACCTGTGACCGAATCCGCTCCCACCCTTATCCTGACCGGCGGTCAGGTCCTCACCGTCGACCGGGACTTCACCGTCGCGGAGGGAGTGGCCGTACGCGACCGGGCCATTGTCGCCGTCGGCAGCGACGCCGAGATGCGCGCCCTGGCCGGGCCAGGCACCCGTGTCGTCGAACTCGACGGCAGGACCGTCCTGCCCGGCATCAACGACTCCCACCTGCACGGGGCCGCCTACGGGATGACCAAGCCCCCCTTCGCCCTCGATGTCGGCCATCCCGCGGTCGGGTCGATCGCCGACATCACCGCGCTCGTCGGCGGCGCGGTGTCCGCCGCCCCGCCAGGCGAGTGGATCGTCGGCCTCGGCTGGGACGCCGGCTACCTCACCGAGTGCCTCACGGCCCCCGGGCGCTTCCCACACCGCCGCGACCTGGACGCGGTGGCCCCGGACAACCCGGTCTGCCTGACCGACTTCTCCGCCCACATGGTGTGGGCCAACACCGCCGCCCTGCGCGTCTGCGGCATCGACGCGGACACCGCCGCGCCGGACGGCGGCGTCATCGACACCGATCCCGACGGCAAGCCCACCGGCATCCTGCGCGAAGCCGCCCAGCGGCTCGTCCAGAGCGCGCTGCCCACCCCCACCGTCGCCCAGCGCCGCCAGGCCATCGAAGGCGTGATCCGGGAACTGCACTCCCGGGGCATCACCAGCTACACCGAGCCCGGACTCGGCCCCGGCGGCACCGGCACCCTCTTCGGCGGCCTGAGCACCGACAACTGGACCGCGTACGCCGACCTCGCCGCAGCAGGTGACCTTCAGGCGCGCGTCAGCGTGCTGCTGCTCCCTGCGCCGATGGGCGGATCCGCCGACGACGTGCGCAAGGGGCTGGCCGAGCTGCGCCGCCCGGAGTCGGCCGACCCGCGGCTGCTGAACGTCATCGGCGTCAAGATCTTCGCCGACGGCGTGCCCCCCAACCGTACGGCGTGGATGAACGATCCGTACCCGGACGGTGGCCACGGCGCCCTCTGCGTGCACGGAGAGTCGCCCGCCCTCCAGGTCGAGGAGCTGCGCGAGATGATCCGCATCGCGCACGAGGCCGGATTCCAGCTCGGGGTGCACGTCACCGGCGACCGGGCCATCGACACCGTCGTGGACGCCTTCGTCGCGGCCGACGAGGCCGCACCCCGCCCCGACGCCCGCCACTACGTCATCCACGGCGACTTCATCGGAGCGGACAGCCTGACCAAACTCGCCGCGCACGGCTACGGCGTCAACATGAACCCCGGCATCAAGTGGACCATCTCCGACCTCATGGACGAGATCGTGGGACCACAACGGTCGGCGTACCAATGGCCGGTGCGCTCAGCGATCGACGCGGGCGTCAGGGTCTGCTCCAGCTCCGACGCGCCGATCACCGAACCCGACTGGCGCCAGGGTGTGGCGTCGATGATGCTGCGCGAATCCAAAGCAAGCGGTCAGCGAAGTGGCCCCGAGCAGTGCGTGGACCTCGCCTCCGCCCTGCGCGCCTACACGGTCAACGCGGCCTGGCAGGACTTCGCCGACGACTGGAAGGGCACCATCGAACCCGGCAAGGTTGCGGACCTGTGCGTCCTGGACCGCCCGCTCCTGCATCTCGACCCGCACGACATCAGCCAGGTGGAGGTGGCCCTCACGGTGTTCGACGGGCGCGTCGTCCACGAACGCTGAGTGGGGCGTGGGGGAGCGGTGGTTGTGGAGGCCATGTGCGCCACTTCCTCGTGTGCGGTGGGGACGGGTACGTGTTCGCACACCGTAGGAAGGTGCAGGTCAGGGGCACATGTGGCGGGACGACATAGTTCGGGGCGCAGCGGCAGGCCGGATTCGGGGTCCTCGCCGGACACGAAGAGCGCGTTACGCGCCACGTCGCCGCTCAAGGCGAGGCCACCCTTCAGCGGCGGCTGGCGCTCCAGCACACGGTGTTCGCCGGTGTCCGGGCCTCGAATGAGAACCCGGATGGCCTGATGCCGTCTGTTCACGGTTGAGTGAACGCCCATAAGCTCTGCGACCTCCGCGATCTGGGGGGGTCTCGTGAACGGTCTCCGTGCGGTCATTGTCTGCCTTGTCATCACGTGTGCCTCGGTCGTGTCGCCGGCCGCGGCTGTGACGCCCGGCGCGGCTGCGAAGCCGAGCTGGTCGCCGCTGCCGGTGCCGGCGGCCGCCCCGCCGGTGACCGTGTCCGATCTCGCCGCCCGCGGGCCGGGCGAGGCGTGGGCGACCGGGTACGAGCACGCCGCCGATGGACCGCGGCCGATGCTGTACCGGTGGGACGGCACGGCGTGGAGCCGGGACACCGCCTTCCCCGGCGCCGGTGAGCCGGGCCGGCTCGGCAAGGTGCAGTTCGTCGACGACGAGGTGTGGATCTTCCGCGACCGCGCGGGAGCCCGAGAGATCCTGCGCCGGTCGGCGGGAGGGTGGAGTGCCGTCCCGTTGCCGCAGACCCTGTGGACCTACCAGGACTTCACCGCGGTACCGGGTGCCGCGTGGGTGGTCGGCGAGGACGACACCGGACTGAAGGTGTTGCACTACGACGGTTCCGGCTGGACCACCCAGTCCACCCCGGACGGTGTGCTGTTCCTGATGGGGATCACCGCGAGGACCGCCGCCGACGCATGGGCTTGGGCGGACACCAGCACCGGGACCACCGTCCTGCGCTGGAACGGCACGATGTGGCGGGACGCGAAGGTCCCGCTGCCGCCGAACAGCAATGTGCACACGATCCTGCTCGAACCGTCCGGCCGCGTCACGATCGGCGGCAGCCAGTACACCGACGGCGTGGCCCGCACCTACCTGATGACCTTCAACGGCCGCACCTGGCACACCACTTACCCACCTCTGGGCGACACCTACACCGAGGCCATGGTGCGCGGCCCGGACGGCGCGCTCTGGCTGCCGGTGCGCAGCGACCGCGCGTTCCAGTCCAAGTACGCACGGGTGGACGGCATCCGCGCCACCTTCTCCTACGGCCCGGAGCGCAGAGACGCGATCGACGTCAAACCGCGTGCACTGGCGAGGGCCGGGTTCTCACTGCTCTCCTTCGGAACCGTGGAGATCTACGGCTCGAAACCGAACCTGATGAGCGAGCGGCTGGGAGGCTGACCATGGCACGCCGACTTCTCGTGGCACGCAGACTTCTCGTCGCGGCCCTCGCTGTCGCCATGACCATCGTCACCACCATGACCTCGGCCGCGGCGGAAACCCTGTCCTGGCACCACGTTCCGGTTCCGGTACAGGTGCGCCCCCAGGCCGGGCTGAACGAGGCCGTGGCGTTCGGGCCGGACCGCGCGTGGGCGGTGGGTGCCGACGCCGTCGGCCGCGAGGCGCCGGGCTTCCCGCTGGTGCTGCGCTGGGACGGAACCGCGTGGCAGCGGCAGAGTCTGCCCGGGATCGGCTGGCAGGGAGAGCTGCTGTCCATCGCCGCGACCTCACCGACCGTCGTCTGGGCGGTCGGCCGCGACTCGGCGGGCGGCGCCCACCTGCTCCGCTTCGACGGCACCGCCTGGTCCGAGAGCCGGCCGCCGCGTGGTGTCGTGCTGACCAAAGCCGTCGCCGGCGGCGCAGAGACCTGGCTGATCGGTTCGCGGGACGGCGCACAGGTATTGCTGCGCTGGGACGGGCGCGGCTGGCGGGACGTGCCGGTGCCGCCGGGATCCGTGTACGGCCTGCACATCCTGGCGGCCGACGACGTCTGGGCCGCGGGCGAGACCAACTCGGGTGCGGCCGTGTCGCACTGGAACGGGCGGGCGTGGGAGCAGACGCTCGTGGACGGGTTCCCGCGGTCGGCCGTGGGCAGTGTGCTGGCGGTCTCGCCGACGGAGGTGTGGGCGGGTGGCACGGCCGGGTTCGTCGGCGGCCCGCCGGGCCGGCCGATTCCACCCCTGCTGGTCCGCTTCGACGGGCAGGCCTGGAGCCGGGTGACCGTGCCCACCGACTTCGGCGGGATCACCTCACTGGCGCCCACCAATTCCGGCTCGCTGGGCTGGGTCTCGGTGGCCCGCTCGCAGAAGTGGGGCCCGCCGGGCAGCACTCCACCGTTGGTCCCCGGGCCGGATTTCCTTGCCTGGAACGGACAGTCGTTCACCGAGTACAGCGAACCGGCGGTGGCCGGGGAGGGGCGCTCCAGGACGCTGCGGCTGGCACCGGTGCCGGGCACGGCGACGGTGTGGTCGGTCGGGCGCGCCGACGGTCCCGAGGGCACCTTCGCACCGCGCATCCTGCGGTTCGGCTGAGTAGTGTCACCGGCTGCTCCGTGGGCCGTAGGGCTGGAGGAGCTGGTCGACGGGTGCGTAGTCGTCGGTGAGGAGTTGGGCATCGCCGGTCCAGGAGGTGAGGTCGTCACCGGTGGCGATCTTCCAGCCGGTTTGGCGGGCGTCCAACGCGTTCTGAATCGCGCGTACCTCGACTGGGCGGTTGGAGGCGAGCACCACCAGATTGCCGCCCTCGGGGGTGCCGGTCCGGTCGAGGCCGATATCGGTGGGTTCGCCGACGAGGGCGACGTGCGCGAAGGTCTCGCCGAGGGTGGCTACTTCGGCCCGTGCGAAGGCCAGATCACCGTGATCGATGAGGTTGGCGACGTACAGGCCGTCCTCGGTGAGCACCCGCCGTATGTCAGTCATCGCTTCCACCGTGGTGAGGTGCCACGGCACACTCACGCCCCCGAAGGCGTCACCGACGACGAGGTCACGACTGCCGGTGTCCAGTCGCCGCAGTCCGAGCCTGCCGTCCTCGGCGCGTACGTCGATACCGGCTTCTGAACTCAGCCCGAGTTGGTCGCGGTTGACGCGTACGACCCCGCTGTCGATCTCGGACACAAGGCTGCGCGTCCCGGGCCGCGTGGCCGCGAGGTAGCGGGGAAAGGTGAGCCCGCCGCCGCCCAGGTGGTAGGCGGCAAGCGGCTCACCTTCCGGAAAGGCGGCATCGACCACCGACGCGATGGCGCGCACATACTCGAACTCCAGGAACGTCGGGTCGTTGACGTCGACGTAGGAGTGCCGCAAGCCGTCCAGAACGAGTGTGCGGCCGCTGCCCCGGTCGGGGTCGGCGACGACCCGTACGCAGTGATACTTGGTCTCCGTGTCGCAGCCACCGGGCGCGACCGTGGTGGCGAGGCCGCCGGCCATGACCACGAGCGCGAGGACAGGGGTGCCGGTCCACCCGCGCGTTCGCCACTCGACCAGCGCCGCGCCGACCACCAGCAGTGTTCCGAGGCCGATCAGTATGCCGCTGACCGGCAACCGCGATACGAGGACGAAGCCCGTGAGGACGGTGCCGACGATGGCGCCCACGGTGCCGACGCCGGACAGCCGGCCGACCACCGTGCCCGTCTCGGCGAGGCTGGTGAGCCGCAACTTGGTCACGATCGGCGTCACCGCGGAGAGCAGCGCGCCCGGCACGAGGATGGTCAGCGACGCGATCAGCAAGAGCACCGCTGGTGCCCACTCCGCAGTGGTGCGCAGCACGGCGGGGGTGAGCGCCACGACCGCTCCCGACACCCCGAGCGAGGGGCCCAGGAGCCGGCGTGGATTGACCTGGTCGGCGATGCGCCCACCCAGCCAGGATCCGACGGCGATCGCGGTGAGGGCGATGCCGATCACCATGGTGCTGGTCTCGAGGGTGAGGCCGAGGTAGGGAGCCAACAGCCGTAAGGCGACGATCTCGACCACCAGGACTGCGGCTGAGGACCCGAACACAAGAGCGGCAGCGGCCCGGGAACCCAGGCCGTAGTTGCCAGGCGTGCCCTCGGCGACAGACGAGGAAGACGATCCGGTCACGCGCAGCATCCTTGCACGCGGCTCATAGAGGCGAAGTCAGTTGTTCCCGATGAGACCCGCTGAGGTGACAGCGCGCTCCAACTGCGTACGGCCGGGCGCGTACTCGACGGCTGGTCATGGTCCGTGCCCGGTCAGCCGAGCTTGATGAGGCCGGCTCCGACGACAGCGCGGCCGAACGGGCCGGCGAGTTCGGCGAGACGTTCGCAGCCGCTGTCACCCAAGGCGGCGTAGGCGGGAAGGGCGAGGAGGTCGGTGCGGTCCTCGATGTGCCGGCGCAGGCGTACGCCTTCCGCGCTGAGGGCGTCGCCGTCGAGAAGGCCGCGCGTGCGCAGGCGCTCCTCGGCGTCGGCCCACTCTTCCTCGGGCCATGCGCGGCTCGCCTTGAGGAAGTCGACGGGAACCTCACCGGTGGCGGCGTGCAGAATCAGGGCTTCCAAGCCTCCGACGCCCTCGCTCAGCAAGCACGCGACATGGCCGTCTCCACGGAACTCCCGGAGCAGCGTCTGGGCGTGCCACAGCTGCAGTACCGGTTCCTCCGGCCAGGGCAGGGCGGCATGCGCGGCGAACAGCGGGCGGCCCTGGGGGTGTTCGCAGGCGGCCTCGGCGGCCTTGCGGGTCAGCGCCAGGACCTCGTCCAGCGCGGGCAACTCGTGGATTCCCGCCCGCCGCAGGGCCTCGCCGGCGGCGGCGTACCGAGCGTCCAGCACCTGCTGAGGCGTCGTCGCGTCCCAGGCTCCGGCGACCGCCTGCCGTACGAAATCGGGGTTGAAGTTGTAGAAGGTCGCTATGACCAGCTCGGCGGACGCCCGTCCGAACGCGGCACTTCTGGAGGCGAAGTACCCGGTGCGTCCGCTCAGTCCGAGGTCCGCGTACCGTCGCCTTCCCTCGGGGACGAAGTAGATCATGCCGTGCACGGGCTCGAGGCGGCGCCAGGCCGCGTGCGCTGTCTTCACGGGATCACCTTTCAGGGGTGCGTCGACGAACGGCGGTGTTCGCTGCGGTTCAGTACTCGGCGTGAGCTCGCAGATGGTCGAGCAGCAGGCGGCTCAGCGTTTCGGGCGCTTCCTCGGGGATCCAGTGGCTGACGCCTTGGAGGGTCTCGAACCGGTACGGCCCGTTGACCCACCGTCCGGTCTCCCTCGCGGCTGCCGTGCCGAACGCGCGGTCCTGCGTGCTCCAGACGTACAGGGTGGGCACCTCGATGACGCCGATCGCGCCGTCGGGGCGGCCGGCCCGGTACCAGTTCAGCGCCGCGGTGAGAGCACCCGGTTGGGACAGGTGCCGCACGTAGGCCTCGGCGCTGTCCTGCGGGACCTTCCCGGCGTAGAAGGCGCGTAGCTCCTGAGCGTCGTGGGCGAGCATGCGCTCTTCGGTCGCGGGTGTTTCGCGCCAGTCGATCATGTAGCGCGAGCGTTCACGCTGATCCTGGTCGGTGCGCAGAGTGGTGGCCAGAGCACCCGGGTGCGGGGTCGAGACAACCGTCAGGGTGCGTACGCGGCCAGGGTGGGCGTGCGCTGTCCACCAGGCCACCGCGCCTCCCCAGTCATGGCCGACCAGGTCGAACGCCGCCCAGCCCAGTTCCTCGGTGATGGCGACCACGTCGTCGACGAGCAGGCCGATGCGATAGTCCTCGGGCCGCTCGGGGCGGGCGCCGGGGGAGTACCCACGCTGATCCGGTGCCACCACTCGGTAGCCCTGCGCGGCCAGTGCCGTGATCTGCCGTTGCCACACCAGCCCCGTCTGCGGGAAGCCGTGCAACAGCAGCACCGGGCGGCCGTCGGGCGGACCGGCCGCGAACGCGTCGAACACACCTGCACCAGTGGAGATGCTCAGCTCGGCCACGGCCCACCCCATTCAAACCGACTGGTCGGTAGCCTCCAGTCAGGGGCCGGCGCTGTCAAGGTGCGAGCACGGATCGCCTGGGTTGAACATGACGCCGAATTCAACTATAACGAGCCCGAGGCCGACTCGCGTCACCCCCTGCGGCCATGGCTGATGTCATCGGTCGGCGAAGCAAGCGGTTCAAGCGGCCCAAGCGGTCAACGAGCAGTCACGGCGGCTCAGTTGGCGTACGGCACCATCAACAGGAAGCAGTGAGGTGACATGAGGGAAGCAGTCATCGTTTCGACGGCACGGACCCCGATCGGAAAGGCTTACCGCGGCGCGTTCAACGACACCCAGGCGCAGGAACTCGCCGCCCATGCCCTCTCGCACGCGGTGCAGCGCGCCGGGCTGGAGGGAGGCGAGGTCGAGGACGTCATCTTCGGCTGTGCCGTCCAGCAGGGGGCTTCCGGTTTCAACGTGGCTCGCCAGGCCGCTCTGCGTGCCGGACTTCCGGACGCCGTGTCGGGGATGACGATCGACCGGCAGTGCTCGTCGGGCCTGATGGCCATGGCGACGGCAGCCAAGCAGATCGTCGCGGACGGCATGCAGGTCGCTGTCGGCGGCGGTGTCGAGTCGATCTCCCTCGTGCAGAACGACCACATGAACACCCACCGCATGACGGATCCCTGGCTGGTCGAGCACCAGCCGGGTATCTACATGCCGATGTTGCAGACGGCGGAGATCGTCGCCGAACGCTACGGCGTGAGCCGGGAACGCCAGGACGAGTTCGCGCTGGTGTCGCAGCAGCGCACGGCGGCGGCGCAGGAGGCCGGCCGGTTCGACCGGGAGATCGTCGCGCTCAGCAGCGTCAGGAAGGTGCTCGACAAGCAGTCCGGGGAAGTGCGGGACGAGGAGGTCACCCTGACCCGGGACGAGGGCAACCGCGCATCGACGACGCTCGAAGGCCTGGCCGGGCTGGCGCCGGTGCTGCCCGACGGCCAGGTGAGCGCGCGCTCCAGCGTGACGGCGGGCAACTCCTCGCAGTTGTCGGACGGGGCCTCGGCCTCGGTGTTGATGGAGGCGAAGGAGGCCGAGCGCCGCGGCCTGGAACCGCTGGGCGTCTACCGGGGCATGACCGTCGCCGGTTGCGCGCCGGACGAGATGGGCATCGGTCCGGTGTTCGCCATTCCGAAGCTGCTGAAGCAGCACAATCTCACCATCGACGACATCGGCCTGTGGGAACTCAACGAGGCGTTCGCCTCCCAGGCGCTGTACTGCCGCGATGAACTGCACATCGACCCGGAGCGGTTCAACGTCAACGGTGGTGCGATCTCGGTCGGCCATCCGTACGGAATGACCGGTGCCCGCCTGGTGGGGCACGCCCTGATCGAGGGCAAGCGCCGAGGGGTCCGGTACGTGGTGATCTCGATGTGCGTCGGCGGCGGAATGGGCGCAGCCGGGCTGTTCGAGGTCGTCTGATGGAGACGGAGAGGCAGAAGGAGAAGGACCGAACCGCGGTCCTGGTGGACTTCGGCGGGGTCATCACCTCCAGTGTGCTGCGGGCCTTCACCGACTTCGGCGCCTCGCTCGGCGGCGACCCGCGCCTGCCGCTGGAGCTCCTCGCCCAGGACCAGCCCTCACGCACCCTCCTTGCCGACCACGAGTGCGGCCGTATCGACGCCGAAGCCTTCGAACACGGATTCGCCGAGCGCCTCCGCGCCCACGGCGCGGACGTACCGGCCGAGGGGCTCACGGCCCGGATGCAGGCGGGACTGTCGATCGATCAGGACATGCTCGCGCTGCTCGGTGAGCTTCGCGCCGCAGGCTGTCCCGTTGCGCTGGTGTCCAATTCGTTCGGAACCGGGACCTACGACGGCGTCGACCTCGCCGCCGTCGCCGATGTGGTCGTCATCTCCTCCGAGGTCGGGATCCGCAAGCCTTCCCGCCGGATCTACGCGATCGCCTGTGAACGCCTCGGCATCGCCCCCGAGGCGGCAGTCATGATCGACGATCTGCAGCAGAACCTCGACGGAGCGGCGCGTATCGGAATCGGGGGCGTGCTGCACACCAGTGCCGCCGACACCCGCCGCCAACTCGCCGAACGCTTCCGTATCACCACCTGACCCCCCGCTGAACCTCGGAGACCAGGACATCGACCGGCCCCGCCGGCCCCTGGGGGTTTATGACTATGGCGTCGGATTCAAGTAAAGTCCCGGGGATGGACACCACTGTGCCCGAGGAGACCGACAGCGAGGCCGCACCGCCTGTGGCGCCCTTCTCGCAGCTTCGCGAGCCGCCTACGACGCAGCGTGGGGCGCGGACACGGGCCGCGTTGGTGAAGGCCGCGCGGAAGGTGTTCGAACGGGACGGCTACCTCGACACCCGCCTCACCGACATCACCAAAGAGGCTCGATGCGCGGCGGGATCCTTCTACACCTACTTCGCCAACAAGGAAGAGGTGCTGGCCGCCGTCCTCCTGGAGGCACAGGAGGACATGATGCACCCCGGCACGGGCCGGGTGCAGGGCACCGACGATCCCTATGCCGTGCTCGAGGCGAGCAATCGCGCGTATCTCGCGGCATACAAGCGGAACGCGAAGCTGATGGCACTGCTCGAGCAGGTCGCACAAGTGGAGCCGGAGTTCCGGGAGTTCCGGAGGCGGCGCGGGGACGCGTTCATCCGCCGCAATGCCCGCGGCATCGCCGATCTGCAGGCGCGGGGCGTCGCAGACCGTGAGGTCGATCCGATGATGGCGTCCCGTGCACTGTCCGGCATGGTCAGCGTCATGGCTTACAACGCCTTCGTGCTCAGTGAGGAGCAAGAGCAAGAGGGAGATGCGCCGGTGGACTTCGAGGGACTCGTGACCACGGTCACCCGGCTCTGGGCGAACGCCCTGCGGTTCCCCGGCCACCGCTGATCCGCCTGCCTCGTAGCCGCTCAACCCCTGGGGTTGGGCGGCTTTCTCTTATCCTTCCGCGCAAGCAGGTATTGAACTTGACGTCGGATTCAATTATACAGTTCGGACGCACAGCACGCCCCGTCAACGGAGAGGGTTGCCGTGAACGTTGCACAAAGAGTCGCCATCGTCACCGGTGGGGGCGGTGGCATCGGCAGCGCGCTGGTCGCACGGCTGGCCCGTGAGGGTGCCCGGGTCGTCGTCGCGGACCTCGACCCGGAGGCCGCGCGGGCGGTGTCGCAGACGGTCAACGCCGATCATCCGGGCAGCACCGTCAGCGCCGGCGCCGACGTGTCGGACGGCGCCCGAATCCAGGAGCTGATCGACCTGGCGGAAAGCACGTTCGGCCCGGTCGACCTCTACTTCGCGAACGCGGGTATCGCCGGGGCACCCGGCCTCGACGCGGGCGAACCGGACTGGGACCTCTCGATCGACGTGAACCTGCGGGCCCACATCCGTGCGGCAAAGCTGCTGGTACCGGGGTGGCTCGAACGCGGCGAGGGCTACTTCGTCAGTACCGCATCGGCGGCCGGGCTGCTCACCCAGATCGGCTCCGCCACGTACGCCGTCACCAAGCATGCGGCCGTCGCCTTCGCCGAATGGCTGAGCGTCACCTACGGCGACCGCGGGGTCCGGGTCAGCTGTCTGTGCCCGATGGGCGTGAACACCAGGATGCTGACCTCCGGGGAGGACTCCGGGGACGCCCTGGGAAGAGCGGCGACGCGAGCCGTCACCTCCGCCGGTGACGTCCTGGAGCCGGCCGAAGTCGCCGACGCCGTGCTGGCCGCGATCGAGGACGAGCGCTTCCTGATCCTGCCGCACGAAGACGTTCTCGAGATGTACCGGCAGAAGGGCTCGGACTACGACCGGTGGCTGCGCGGAATGCGCCGCTACCAGAGGTCCCTGCTGGCGCAGCCATGACCGGTGTGCCGGGCGAGCCTTCCACGCCGCCCGCCCCGAATTTCCCTCCCTCTCTGTAAGGAGTTCGTATGTCCCTGTTCGAGACCTCGGACCGCGCCAAGAAGTACCGGGCGGATCTGCTCGAGTTCATGGACGAGCGCATCTACCCCGCCGAGGCCGTGTACCACGAGCAGATGAGCGCGTCGGGTGACCCGCACTTCCACCCGCCGATCATCGAGGAGCTCAAGGCGGAGGCGCGCCGGCGCGGACTGTGGAACCTCTTCCACCCGCACCCGGAGTGGGGCCCGGGGCTGACCAACCTCGAGTACGCGCCGCTGGCGGAGATCATGGGGCGCAGCCACATCGCCTCCGAGGCGTGCAACTGCAACGCTCCCGACACCGGCAACATGGAGGTGCTCACGCTGTTCGGCAGCGACGAGCACAAGGAGAAGTACCTCAAGCCCCTCCTCGAGGGAACGATGGCCTCGGCCTTCGCGATGACCGAGCCGCGTGTCGCCAGCTCCGACGCCACCAACATCGAGCTGCGGATGGAGCGCGACGGCGACGAGTACGTGCTCAACGGTCGCAAGTGGTTCGCGTCCAACGCCCTGCACCGCAACTGCAAGGTGCTCATCGTCATGGGGAAGACGGACCCCACCGCTGCCCCGCACCGGCAGCAGTCGATGATGGTCGTCCCGATCGACGCCCCCGGAATCACGGTGATGCGCGGTCTGCCGGTGTTCGGCTACCAGGACCGTGAGGGGCACGCCGAAATCGACTTCGCCGACGTACGGGTGCCGGCCAAGGACGTGCTCAAGGGCGAGGGCGAGGGTTTCGCGATCAGCCAGGCCCGGCTCGGGCCCGGTCGTATCCACCACTGCATGCGGGCCATCGGCGCGGCCGAGCGGGCGCTGGAACTGATGTGCCGGCGCGCGCAGTCACGGGTGACCTTCGGCAGTCCGGTCGCCGAACGGTCCAACATCCAGGACTGGATCGCGGAAGCGCGGATCGACATCGAGATGATCCGCCTGCTCACGCTCAAGGCCGCGTATCTGATGGACACCGTCGGGAACAAGGAAGCGCGTACCGAGATCGCGGCCATCAAGGTGGCCGCCCCGAACATCGCGCTGAAGGTCGTCGACCGCGCGATCCAGGTGCACGGGGGAGCGGGAGTGACCGACGACTTCCCGTTGGCGTTCATGTACGCGGGTCTGCGGACGCTGCGGCTGGCGGACGGTCCCGACGAGGTCCACAAGCGGGCCATCGCCAAGCAGGAACTGCGGCAGTACCGCGACGAGGCCGCGGCGGCGGTGAACTGAGATGGCAGGACTCGATCTCACCGGCCGCACCGCTGTGGTCACCGGCGCCTCGCGCGGCATCGGGCTGGCGATCGCCCGGGCCCTCGCCGCCGCCGGGGCGAACGTCGTCCTCACCTCCCGCTCCCAGGAGGCGGCGGAGGCCGCCGCGGCCCAGGTCGGGGGCACAGCGGTCGGTGTCGCTGCGCACGCGGTCGACGAAGAGGCGGCCCGGCGCTGTGTGGATCTGACGCTCGAGCGTTTCGGAAGCCTGGACATCCTCGTCAACAACGCGGGCACCAACCCGGCCTTCGGACCGGTCATCGACCAGGACCACGGCCGGTTCGCCAAGACCTTCGACGTGAACCTGTGGGCTCCCGTCCTGTGGACGGGGCTGGCCACCCGCGCCTGGATGGGCGAGCACGGCGGTGCGGTCGTCAACACCGCGTCGGTCGGCGGCATGGCCTTCGAGGCGAACATCGGCTTGTACAACGCGTCGAAGGCCGCGCTGATCCATCTTACGAAGCAACTGGCCCTGGAACTCTCGCCGAGGGTTCGCGTCAACGCGGTCGCACCGGGCGTGGTGCGCACCAAGCTGGCCGAGGCGCTGTGGAAGGAGCACGAGCAGAGGGTGTCCGCCTCGACGGCACTCGGGCGCATAGGGGAGCCCGCCGACATCGCCTCGGCGGTCGCCTTCCTCGTCTCCGACGCCGCGAGCTGGATCACCGGCGAGACGATGGTGATCGACGGTGGGCAACTGCTCGGTGACGCGCTTGCGTTCAGGCAGGGAGCCGCCATCGGTGCCTAGACCGGACACCGTGAGCACCGCCCGGTGATTCAGCCGGGCGGTGCCGACAGATGGATCAGGATGCCGCACACCTCGTCCACGATCTCCCGGGCCTCCGTCTCGTCCCCGCAGTCGCCCAGCTCACGCGCCGCCCCTCCGATGACGGTGGTCAGTACGCTCACCCGGACCCGGCCGGCGCGTTGCCGCTCGTCCACCTTCAGGAGTCGGGCGTTACGGCGTACCCACGCACGGTCCCACTGACGGCGCAGTCTGTCGAAGCCCGCCGGGCCGTCGTCCTCCGCGAGGAGCTTGGCGAGCCGCCGGTTGTCCCAGGCGCCTGCCAGATATGCCCTGGCTCCCGCCACGAAGAGGGCGACGGGATCGTCCACGCCACGGCCGCGCTCGGCGGTCAGCGTGGCCGCGGTCCGGCGCTCCTGCTCCTCGCGGAACTCCTCCCAGAGGGCGAGATAGAGCCCCCGCTTTCCGCCGTAGTGCTGGAAGAGGCTGCCCACGGGGATGCCGGAGCGCGCCGCGATCTCGCTGAGGCCGGCGTCGGTGTAACCGCGCTCGGTGAACACCTCCAGCGCGGCGTCCAGCAGCGCACGCCGGACAGAGCGGTCCTCACCGCCGCCACTTTCCGACGGGCCCAAGTTCCCCTGCTCCTCCGGCAGTTGACGTGCCCTCTCGGTGCCGGCGGATTCAACGATGCCGCTCACGGGCCGTCCTCACCTTCCCCGGCCCCGTCGCGGATGGCGAGGGCGACCAGCAGTTCCAGGAGGTCGGCGATCCGGCGCGGATTGCGGCCGGTGCGTTCCTCGATGCGGCGCAACCGGTAGTGCGCCGTGTTGTGGTGGATCCGCAGCCGGTCGGCGGCCAGCCGCAGATTGAGATCCGCCTCCGCGAAGGCCCGAATGGTGGCGGCCAGCGTGTCGCCACGTCTGCGGTCCTCCTCCAGCAGCGCCCGCACCCGGCAGTCGACCAGCTGGCGGGCGAGATCGTCGGCGCGCAGCGCCAGGTAGTCGAAGGGGGACAGCCGCGGCAGCGCCGCCACCCCGCCCCCGCTCGGCACCAGGTCGAGGGCGGCCCGCGCCTCCGCGTAGGCGCGCGGCAGTTCGGCAGCGCCCTGTGCGACGGTGCTGATGCCCATGGAGAGCATCGTTCCGTCCCGCGCGAGCCGCCGCTGCACGGCCTCGAAGTGGGCGCAGATGTCCTCCGCGTTCATGCCGGCCCGTACCACGGGCACGGTCACCACCTCACCGTGGCGCACGACGACCAGGGTTCTGCCGGCCCAGGGCCCGGCGACACTGATCGACGCGCTGGTGGCGTACCCGTGCTCGGCCGAGGTGAGGTCCCCGGCGCCGGTGGTGTCGACGCACACCGCCACGACCGCCATCATCGGCGAGCGCGGTCCGATGCCGTACGCCTGCGCCGCGGCGAACAGCGGACCTCGCGTCGGTGCCGCGCCGGTCAGGAGATGGTCCAGGAGATCGCGGCGTTCCCGGTCCGCGTCCGCCACCACGTGCTGCTGGTACTCGACGTAGGCCTGCGCGGCATGCGTGCTGGCGAAGTCGACGTACCGCATCAGCGGCGTGACCAGGGACAGCGCGGCCTGCTGGGCCTCGGCGGACGTGCCCGCGCAGTCCAGCAGCGCGTCCCACAGCACCTGCCGGCCCACGCGGAAGGCACTGATCCAGTCCTCCAGGGCGAACCCCGCCCGTGCCCTGCGCATCGCTGCCGCGCGGCTGAACACCAGGTCCTCGGGCGCGATGTCCCGGTCGCCGGCCAGCGCCGCCAACTGCATCCGGTAGTGCTCCAGCACCTGCTCCCGTACGTCGTCGAAGAACCGCTCGTCCTGGAGTGCGTACGACGGGATCTCCGCGCGCATCACCTCGACGGCGGTCTCCGCCACCTCCTCGATCCGGTCGTGGACGGTGTGCAGGATCCGCCGCCGCTCCCGGCGGAGCGGTTCGGAGAGTCGGGGGGTGCCCGGAGCGGGACCGCGAGGCATGGCGCCGATCGTCGCCGCCCGCCTCGTGCTCCGTCAACAGGCCCGGGGTGGGACATCCGCGGGGACCTGTGCGCGGCGCACAGTCCGGCGGCCCGGAAGTTGGGTGCTCGCACCCAATGTGCGCCCGGAACACCCCCACCTACTGTGACGCTCGCCCACCCCCCAGCACGTCGGAAAGGGCGTCACTCATGCTCGCGGTCGACGGTATCAGCGTGCGTTTCGGCGGGATCACGGCACTGGACGGTGTCGGGTTCACCGTCGAGCCGGGCACCGCCGTAGGGCTCATCGGACCGAACGGAGCCGGCAAGACCACCTTGTTCAACTGCCTCACCAGGCGCTGCACCCCCGACGCGGGAACCGTGCGGTTCGAGGGTGAGGACCTGCTCGCCCTTCCACCGCACGCCGTGGCCGGGCGCGGCATCGCCCGCACCTTCCAGAACCTCGGCCTGTTCCCGCGGCTCACGGTCCGGGAGAACGTCATGGTCGGCGCCCACAGCCGGGGGCGCACCGGACACGTCGCCGCGGCGCTCCGGCTGCCCCGCGTCCGGCGGGAGGAGAGGGAACTGCGCGACCAGGCGGACGACCTGCTACGGCGACTCGGCCTGGCGGACGTCGCCGACCACCCCGCCTCCGGGCTGCCGTTCGGCACGCTCAAACGCGTCGAACTCGCCAGGGCGCTCGCGGTACGGCCCCGGCTGCTGCTGCTCGACGAACCCGTCAACGGACTCAGCCACGGCGAGGTCGGCCACTTCGCGGATCTGGTCCGGTCGGTGCGTGAGGACTTCGACCTCACCCTCGTGGTGGTCGAACACCACATGGGGTTCGTGATGGGCCTGTGCGACAAGGTGGTCTGCCTCGACTTCGGCCGCAAGATCGCCGAGGGCTCGCCGGAGGAGATCCAGCGCAACGGTGCGGTCATCGAGGCGTACCTGGGGGTGGCCGCATGAGCGAGCCCACCACAGAGCGCACCGAGGCCGCGGAGGGTGCGGAGCAGCCGGACTTTCTGAAGGTCACGGACCTGCACGCCGGATACGGCCAGGCCCGCGTCCTCCAGGGCCTCGACTTCTCCGTCGCCCGCGGCGAGGTGTGCGCGATCCTCGGGCCCAATGGAGCGGGCAAGACCACGACGCTGCGGGCGCTGTGCGGCATGGTCCGCGGCCGTGGCTCGGTCACCTTGAACGGTACGCAGCTGCTGGGCCGCTCGCCCGAGCAGGCCGCCCGGCTCGGCGTGGCACACGTGCCCGAGGGCCGGGGCACCTTCAACGACCTGACCGTCGAGGAGAACCTGCGCGTCGGCGCCCACCTGCGCTCGCGGCGCCGTGCCGAGCGTGCGGCCGTGGCGGCCGACCTGGAGCGGATCTACGGCTACTTCCCCAAGCTGCGCCAGCGCTCGCGGCAGGCCGCCGGCAGCCTCAGCGGCGGGGAGCAGCAGATGCTCGCCATCGGCAGGGCGCTGATGCTGCGGCCCTCGCTGCTGCTCCTGGACGAGCCGTCCCTGGGGCTCGCGCCGCTGGTCACCCGCGAACTGTTCGAGATCGTCCGTGCAGTCAACGAGGAGGAACGCACCACCGTGGTCGTCGTCGAGCAGAACGCCCAGCTCGCGCTGGACATCGCGCACCGGGCGCACGTACTGGAGGCCGGCCGCCTGGCGCTGTCCGGACCGGCCGCACAGATCCGCGAGGACGGGCAGGTCGCCGAGGTCTACCTCGGTGTCTCCGTCAGCGCCCGGAAGACCGGGTGAGCGCCATGACCGAACTTCTCCAGCAAGTGGTGGAAGGACTGGGCTCCGGCGCGGTGTACGCCAGCCTGGCGCTGGCCCTCGTACTGATCTACCGGTTCACGGGGATCGTCAATTTCGCGCAGGGCGAGCTGGCCATGCTCTCCACGTACGTCGCCTGGCAGCTGGTGGCCTCCGGGATGCCGTTCTGGCTGGCGCTGCCGGTCACCCTCGCGGTGTCCTTCGCCGGCGGCATGCTGGTCGAGCGGATCGTCATCCGTCCCGTGCAGGGCGCGCCCGAGCTGACGGTCGTCATCGTCACGGTCGGCCTGTTCATCTTCGTCAACGCGCTGGCCGGCCTGATCTGGTCGTTCACCGTGAAGGACTTCCCGCAGCCGTTCCCCGACGGCGGGCTCGACCTGGCCGGGGTGCGCGTGGACTGGTCCACGCTCGGGATCATCGGCGTGGTGGCCGTCGTGATGGGCCTGCTGTACCTGCTGTTCCAGCACACCCCCATCGGCCTGGTGATGCGGGCGGCCGCCTGCAACCCTGCCTCCGCCCGGCTGTCGGGCATCCGGGTGAACCGGGTCCTGATGCTCGGCTGGGGGCTGGCCGCGACGGTCGGCGCCGTGTCGGGCGTCCTCGTCGCCCCGCTGCTGTTCCTGGAGCCCAACATGATGGGCGGCGTGCTGATCTACGCCTTCGCCGCGGCCACCCTCGGAGGCTTCGACAGCCCGGTCGGCGCGGTCGTCGGCGGCCTGTTCGTCGGCGTCGCCGAGACCCTGACCGGGGCGTACGTCGACGTCATCGGCGCCGATCTGAAGGTGGGCGTCCCCCTCGTGATCATCCTGGCGGTGCTGCTGGTGCGACCCCAGGGCCTGTTCGGACGAGCGGCGGTGGAACGCGCATGAGCACGATCACCGCCACCCTCGGCACGGACCGCGCCCGGCGCCTGCGGGCCGCGCTCACCGTCCTGCTCGCCGCGGCGGTCGCCGTCGGCGCACCGTTCTACTTCGCCCCCTTCCAGGTCTTCCAGCTGACCATGGTGCTGCTGTACGCCGTGGCGCTGGCGGGACTGAACCTGCTGGTCGGCTTCGGCGGGCAGATCTCGCTCGGGCACGGCGCGTTCTTCGCGGCGGGCGCCTACACGGCGGCGGTCATGCTCGACCAGTACGACACCGGCCACCTGGCCACGCTGCCGGTCGCCGCAGCGGGATGCTTCCTGCTGGGCCTGGGATTCGGAGTGCCCGCTCTGCGGCTGCGCGGCCTGTACCTGGCCCTGGTCACCCTCGCGTTCGCGGTGTTCCTACCGCCCCTGCTCAAGCGGCTCGAACCGGTGACGGGCGGCTCCATGGGCCTGACCGTGGACAAGCTGCAGCCGCCCGCGTGGAGCGGCCTGGCCGAGGACCAGTGGGTATACCTCGTGGTCCTCGCCGTCACCGCGGTGGCCCTGCTGCTCGCCCGCAACCTGCTGCGCTCCCGGGTCGGCCGGGCACTGCTCGCCGTACGGGACAACGAGAGCGCCGCCGAGGTCATGGGCGTACGGCTGTCGCTGCACAAGACCCTCGCCTTCGCGTGGAGCGCGATGTTCGCGGGTGTCGCCGGGTGTCTGTACACCTGGGTGATCGGCTTCGTCTCGCCCGACTCCTTCAGCTTCGTCCTGTCCATCACGCTGCTGGCCGGGCTGGTGGTCGGAGGGCTCGGCTCGCTGTACGGGCCCCTGCTGGGGGCGGCGTTCGTGATGTACGTGCCGAGCGTGTCCCAGGACGTCAGCGAGGCGGCACCGGGAGTGGTGTTCGGCCTGCTGATCATCACGGTGATGTTCGTGGCCCCGACGGGATTGGCCGGTCTGCCGGGCCGGGTCCGGGCCGCCGTCGCCCGCCGCCTGCCCCGCCCCGCGGCCGCCCCCGACCGGACGCCCGAGGCCGCATCCGCACCGGATGCCAAGCCGGAGTCCCAGTCCGCATCCGAACCCTCCGCGACGGACACCCCCGCGGATCCCGCAGTTGCCGATGCCGAACCCGTGGGCGCACCGCCCCGCACGGAAAAGGAATGACTCACATGCGCAAGACCACCGCTCTGCGCGCGGCTGCCGCCGCGGCCGCAGCTCTGCTCACCGCGACCGCCTGCAGCAGCCAGCGAGGGCAGGACTCCCAGGACACCGCAGCCGACGGTGCCTGCAAGGGCCAGCAGACCACCGGCATCACCGACAAGACCATCAAGCTGGGCGGCATCTACCCCCTGTCGGGACCTGCCTCGGCCTACGGCACGATCAGCAAGGGCGTGACCGCGTACTTCGACCACGTCAACGACAAGGGCGGCATAGACGGCCGCAAGGTGGAGTTCATCGTCCGCGACGACGGCTACCAGCCGCCCAAGGCGGTCGAGGAGGCCCGCAGACTGGTCGAGCGGGAGAAGGTCTTCGCCGTGTTCCAGAACCTCGGCACCCCGTCCACGGCAGCCGTCTGGGACTACCTGAACAAGCAGAAGGTGCCGCAGCCCTTCGTCGCCACGGGCGCCTCTGTCTGGGGTACGGACGACAAGCACCCCTGGACCATCGGCTGGCAGCCCAACTACGTGTCCGAGGCACGGGTGTACGCAAAGTACCTCAAGGACGAGAAGCCGAAGGCCGAGGTCGCGGTCCTCTTCCAGAACGACGACTTCGGCAAGGACCTGCTCGGCGGGTTCAAGGAGGCCGTCGCCGGCAGCGGCGTCAAGGTGGTCGCCGAGGAGAGCTACGAGGTGACCGACCCGTCCGTCTCGGCGCAGATGACGAGCCTCGCCCGGTCCAAGGCGGACGTGCTGCTCAACATCACCACGCCCAAGTTCGGCAGCCAGGCCCTCGCCGCCGATGCCAAGAACACCAAGTGGAACCCGCTGCACATCGTCAACAACGTGTCCTCGTCCGCCACGGTGCTCCAGCCGGTCGGGTTCAAGAACGTCCAGGGCGTGGTCTCGGCGACGTACTTCAAGGACCCCGCCGACCCGCAGTGGGCCGACGACCCGGAGATGAAGGTGTACAAGGACGCGCTGCACAAGCACGTGCCCGACTCGGACCCGGCCAACCAGTTCAACGCCTACGGCTGGGCCGCCGCCTCCAGCCTGCACAAGGCGCTGGACGCGATGAAGTGCCCGACCAGGGAGGGGCTGCGGGACGCGGTGCGCAACCTGAACGACGTGAAGGTGGACATGCTGCTGCCCGGGGTCACCCTCTCCACCGGGCCCGACGACGCCTTCCCGATCGAGACGATGCAGCTGATGCGGTTCAAGGGCGAGCGGTGGCAGCTGTTCGGCAAGCCGGTCGACACCCGGAAGGAGTTCGGCCCGCTCGCCAAGTGAGCCGGCGGGGGCGGCCCCGGTCGAGGCCCTGACACCTCGGGACCGCCCCCGCTCCGTCACCGGTGCCCGCCACGCCGTACCTCGCGGCGGGCGAGCCCGCGGCCTCACCGGGTTCAATGGGACAAAGTGGTGTCCAGCGGTGGAGAAGCGGATGACGGAGCTCAGCGAAAGCCACGACGATCCGTTCGCCCCGCACCTCGCCGCCCTGGCGGTGCTCGACGACCGGGGAACCGTGGTCGGATGGAACCGGCGGGCCCAGGAACTGCTCGGCCATCCGGAGACAGCCGTGATCGGTCGTCCGGCGTTCGAGGTCCTTGTCGATCCCCGCGATCTGCCGGCGGTCAGGGACGCCGCGGCGAGCTGCAGGAGAGACAGCGGCTGGTTCGGGGTGCTCAACGTGCGGCACCGCGACGGGCGGCTCGTGGAGATGGGGCTCAGGGCCCAAGCGCTCTCCCGCGACGGCCACAGCCGCGAGTGGTTTCTCGCCGGAGCACTCGCGGTCGACGTCCTGGAGTGGCAGAGGGACCGCGCGGTGCTCGACGGGTTGTACCGCCGGTGTCCGATCGGCCTGGTCGTCCATGGCCCCGACCTGAGGCTTCTGAAGGTCAACCGGGCCATCGAACGCTTCAGCGGCGTCCCGGCGGCGGAGTTTCGAGGGCTGCCCACCGGCTGTTTCCTCGTCCCCGACGACGCACGCAGGGCCATGGACCGGGTGCGGCAGGTGATGGAGACCGGAAGGCCGACGGTCTACTCCGAGCAGTTCGTTCGCCTGCAGTGGGATCCGGCACGGGAACGGGTCGCGATGGTCTCCTCCTTCCCGATGGAGGACGCGTCCGGCCGCGTCCTGGGTGTGGCCGAGATGATCGAGGACATCACCGAACGGCACCGGGCCCAGCGTCGGCTCGCGCTCCTCGACCAGGCCGGCAGCCGTATCGGAACCACCCTTGACGTGGCGGAGACCGCCCGGGAACTCGCCGAGGTGATGGTGCCTCACCTCGCCGACCACGCGTCGGTGGACCTCCTTCGGCCGGTGACGTGCGGTGGGGAACTGGCGCAGGCGCTGGCAGAGCCGGTGGTCCGCCTGGGCGTCTGCAGCGTCGGCGCCCAGCAGGCCGGCCCGCCCCATCCCCAGGGCGAGCCGGTCGAGTTCGGGCCCGACACCCCCCAGGCCAGATGCCTGGCCGAAGGACGGCCCGTCCTGGAACCGGTTCTCCCACCCGACTGGTTCTCGAAGGAAGGCCACCAGGGGGCCCACGCCCCGGCCCTGGCCGCTCACTCGTTGATCGTGGTCCCCGTGGCCGCACGAGGCCTGGTGCTGGGCGTGATGACCTTGTGGCGTTCACGCCGCCCCGATCCCTTCGAGGCGGACGACCTCACCCTCGCCCAGGAACTCGCCTCGCGCGCCGCCATCGCCATCGACAACGCCCGGCGCTTCACCCAGCAGCAGCAGACCGCGTTCACCTTGCAGAGCAGCCTGCTGCCCCGGACGGTCCCGGACCAGTCGGCCGTCGAGGTGGCCATGCGCTACTTGCCCGCCAGCGCGGCCCCGGGCCTGGGCGGCGACTGGTTCGACGTCATCCCCCTGTCCGGGGCCCGGGTCGCCCTGGTCGTCGGTGACGTGGTGGGACGCGGCATCCACGCCGCCGCCACCATGGGCCGACTGCGTACCGCCGTACACACCCTCGCCAGCCTCGACCTGGAACCGGACGAGGTCCTCTCCCGCCTGGACGACCTGGTCGACCTCCTGGCGGCCGAACAGGAAGCAGCCGGCGAACGGCCCGTGGGGGAGCAGGTCGTCGGGGCCACCTGCCTGTACGCCGTGTACGACCCGGTCTCCGGGCGGTGCTCCATGGCCCGCGCCGGCCACCCGCCGCCCGTGGTGACCGCTCCGGACGGGCGGGTGGAGCTGCTGGACCTGCCGGCCGGCCCACCGCTCGGCCTGGGCGGCCTGCCGTTCGAGGCCCGGGACGTCGAACTGACCGAGGGAAGCCTGCTGAGTCTGTACACCAACGGGCTCATCGGCGAACGCCACATCGATGCCGACGTCGGCCTGACCAAGCTGTGCGCAGCGCTGACCCACCCCGCCGACGCGCTGGAACGGACATGCCAAGCGGTGGTCGACTCGCTCGTGCCATCGCGCCCCGGCGACGACGTCGCTTTGCTGATCGCCCGCACTCGCACGCTGCCACCGGACGATGTCGCCTCCTGGTGTCTGCCACCGGAGCCTGAAAGCGCCGCCCGCGCCCGGGCCCTGACCTCCGCCCAGCTGACCGAATGGGGTCTGGAGCACTTGGCGTTCACGACTGAGCTGATCGCCAGCGAACTGGTCACCAACGTCTACCGCTACGCCAGTGGCCCCGCGACCTTGCGCCTGATCCGCGAACGGTGCCTGGTGTGCGAGGTCAGCGACACCAGCCACACCTCACCCCACCTGCGCCGCGCCCGCACCACCGACGAGGGCGGGCGCGGCCTGTTCCTGGTGGCCCAGATGGCCGAGCGCTGGGGCACTCGGTACACCCGCGAGGGAAAGACGGTGTGGACCGAACAACCCCTGGCCGGGACGTTCACCTGACCGTCTCGGGCCTTGCTACTCCTGGCCGGGGACCGCCATCTCCCCCAGCAGCGACCAGTCGTGCTGCGGAACGTTCATGTTGACGATGCGCGGCGTCTCGACCAGATGGGGCGGCAACGTCTGCTGCGCCGCCTTGAAATGCGCGGACTGCACATGCGCTGCCCCGGCCTCGTCGTCGCGGAACGCCTCGACCAGGACGTACTCCGTCGGGTCCTCCACACTGCGCGACCAGTCGAACCACAGGCAGCCCGGCTCGGCGCGCGTGGCCCGGGTGAAGTCGGCGGTGATCTCGGGCCAGCGGTCGGCGTGCTCGGGACGGACTCGGAACTTGGCGGTGATGAAGATCATGAGGGTTCCTTCGGTGATGCGTCGTTACGACTGGAGTACCAACTGTCCGTCCGCGTACGGAAGGACCTTGGCGCGCGGCAGATGGACCAGGACCTCCTCGCCCGCCGGAATTCCCTCCTCCCGCGGCGTCTTGGTCCTGACGAGCTGCCCGGCCACCTCGACCTCGAGCACGCGCTGCGCGCCATGGTCCGTGACGCCCCGCAGTCTGCCGGGAAAGGTGTTGTGACCGGGGTCCGTGACGATCTTGACATACTCGGGCCGGACACCCACCTGGACCTCGGTCGTGCCGTGCGGGATGTCCCAGGCGGCGGACAGCGTCCGGCCACCCAGCGCGAGGGATCCGTCGCTTCGGCCCACGGCCAGGAAGTTCATCGCCGGTGAGCCGATGAAATAGCCGACATAGGTGGACGAGGGCGCCTCGAAGAGCTGCTCCGGCGTGCCCTGCTGCACGGCACGGCCGTCCTTCATCACCAGCACTTCCTGCGCGAAGCTCATCGCCTCGTACTGGTCGTGCGTCACATAGATCACCGTGGGCCGGAACTGCTCGGTGATCTCTCGGATCTTGCGCCGCAGCGAGTGCTTCAGCTGAGGGTCGATCACGGTGAGCGGCTCGTCCATCAGGACCGCCGCCACGTCGTCACGGACCAGGCCGCGGCCGAGTGAGATCAGCTGCTTGTCGTCGGCGGTGAGACCGCGAGCGGGCTGCTTCAGCCGGTCGTGCAGGTCCAGGGCCTCGGCGACGTGCCGTACCTTGGCGTCGATCCTCGCCCCGTCCCAGCGCCGGCACTGCAGTGGGAAGGCGAGGTTGTCGTAGACCGTCATGGACTTGTAGATGACGGGGAACTGGAAGACCTGGGCGATGTTGCGGGCCTTCGTGGGCAGGGCGGTGACGTCGACGCCGTCGAACAGCACCCGCCCCCGGGACGGCGTGACCAGGCCGGACAGGATGTTCAGCAGCGTCGTCTTGCCGCAGCCGGAGGGGCCGACCAGCGCATAGGTCCTGCCGGACTCGAAGGTCAGCTGCAGCGGCTTGAGCGCCCACCGCTCCTCCTCGGCACCCGGCGCGTACGCGTGCCCGACGTCGACTATGTCCAACTGGGCCATATCAACGCCCTTCCACTGAAGCGAGATCGTATGAAGGTGTGCGCACGAGCGACCCCTGCTCGTCGAAGGCGAACAGCCGGTCGGGACGGAGCCGGAGTTTGACCAGGTCGCCGAGGGCGACGTCGTGGATGCCCTCGATCTGGACGACGAAGGGGCTCTCGCCGACGGCCACGTGGACGAAGGTCTCGGAACCGGAGATCTCCACGAAGGTGACCTCGCCCTCGACCCCGCCGGCGGCAAGGCTGACGTCGGTGGCGCGCAGCCCGAACCGGTAGGCGCCGTCGGGCAGGTCGGCCAGGTGCGGGGAGACATGGGTGGCCTGGAAGCCGGCCACCGTGACCTGGCCGCCCTCGAGTCGGCCCGTGAAGACGTTCATGGGCGGGTCGTTGATGATGGACGCCACCGTGGTGGTCGCCGGGCGTTCGTAGACCTCCTGCGGCGTCCCGGTCTGGAGGATCCGCCCCTCGTGCATGACCAGGACGACGTCCCCGAGCATCATCGCCTCGGCGGGTTCGGTGGTCGTGTAGATGACGATCGTGTCGCCCTGGTCCGAGAAGAGGGCCTTGAACTCGTCGCGCAGCTGTTCCCGCAACTTGTAGTCCAGGTTCGCCAGTGGCTCGTCGAGCAGGAGGATGCCGGTCTCGCGGGCCAGGGCGCGGGCCATCGCGACGCGCTGCTGCTGGCCGCCGGAGAGCTGGGAGGGCTTGCGCTGCTCGAAGTCCGCGAGTCCCACGCTCGCCAGGCTCTGCCGGACCCGTCGCCGGATCTCGTCCCGTGACAGTCCGGCCCGCTTCAGCGGGAAGGCGACGTTGTCGAACACGTTGAGATGCGGGTAGTTGATGAACTGCTGGTAGACCATGGCGGTGTCCCGCCGCCACACCGGCGTCCTCAGGAAGTCGGCTCCCGCCCGGGTGAGCGAGCCGGAGTCCACTTTCTGCAGGCCGGCCAGGGCCCGTAGCAGCGTCGTCTTCCCGGCCATCGTCCGGCCGATGACGGTGTGCAGCCGTCCCGGCTCGAAGGTGGCGGTCACCTTCCTGAGGTGGTCGACGCCGTCGACGGTCAGGCACAGATCAGTGGCGCTGAGGTTCATCGGACCGCTCCCGACAGGTTCCCCTTGGACAACAGGCGCTCCACCCACAGGGCGAGCAGGATCAGCGGTGCCACGCCGAAGAGCGCGGCGGCGGACAGCGTCCACCACGGTGGAATGGAGGAGTTGAGGGCGACGACCGCCTGGGGCAGGGTCTGGACCTCGGTGAAGGTCAGCCGGAAGGCGAAGAAGAAGTCGTTCCAGCCGAACACGGCGCAGAACATCGCCGCCACGGTCAGCCCGGGCAGGGAGTTCGGCAGGATCGCCCGTACGAAGGCCTGGAACGGAGGGCAGCCGTCCAGCATCGCCATCTCGTCGATCTCCCGGGGGATGCCGTTGAAGAAGTCCACCATCACCCAGACCGCGATCGGCAGCAGCAGCGCGACCGTCACGATGACCAGGCCGGGGATGGTGTCCAGGAGGCCACCCCACTGCAGGAGGTAGAAGAACGGGATCACCAGGACGACCGGCGGCATGATCCGTTGGGAGACGAAGAAGAAGACGATGTCGCTGTTCTTGATGAAGCCCAGCCTGAACCGGTACCGGGACAGCGCGTAGGCGGCCAGGGAGCCCAGGGCCAGGCTGATGGCGGACGCGGCGAGGGTGACGATCGCGCTGTTGACGAAGGGGTCGATCACATCGACGCCGCCGGCTCCGCCGAAGATGTTGCGCCAGCCGGTGAGGGTGGGCTCGTACTGCGCCCAGGGAAGGTAAGTCGGGCCGCCCTGCACGGCGTTGGCGTTCTTGAAGCTCGTCGTCATCGCCCAGAAGAACGGCCCCGCGACGAAGCAGGCCCACAGGGCGATCACGGTGTACTTGAACACGGGGTAAAGGCGCGACCTCATGAGTCCCCCTTCAGCTTGAAGGCCCTGGTGAGCAGGGCGGCGACGACCGTGAGCGTGACGATCATCAGGACGAGGTAGGTCAGGGACATCGCGCCGCTGTAGCCGGTCTGCTGGTCCCTGAGCCCTTGGATGTACAGGTAGTAACCCGGGGTCTCCGTGGCGGAGCCGGGCCCGCCGGACGTCAGGACGTAGACGCTGTCGGAGAGCTTGGACGCCTCGATCAGCCGGATGATGACCGCCGCGACCGAGACCGGTGCCATCAGCGGGAACGTCACCTTCCAGAAGGTGCGCCAGGTGCCGGCGCCGTCGATCGCGGCGGCCATGAACGGTTCCTTGGGCAGGCTGAGCAGGCCGGCCAGCAACAACAGGAACATGAAAGGGGTCCACTGCCAGACCTCGACGGTCATCAGCGCGAACAGGGCCGGTCCGGACTCGGTGAGCCAAGGTATTTCCGTCAGGCCCAGCATCCCCAGCAGGTCGTTCACCGGCCCCAGCGACTCATGGAAGATCGTCTGCCAGATGGCGGCCATCACCACGGGCGTGGTCATCATGGGGACGAGGAAGAGCACCCGCCACAATCTGCGGCCGCGTACCTCGCGCCAGACCAGCAGGGCCATGCCGAACCCGATGACGTACTGGATCAGGACCGTGCCGCCCGCCAGCAGGATCAGCCGGGTGATGGAGGCCCAGAAGCGGCTGTCGTCCAGCATCGCGGTGTAGTTGGCCCCTCCGATGAAGTCCATCCGAGGGCTGGACACGTTCCAGCCGGAGAAGCTGACGCGGATCGTGAACAGCAGCGGGAAAATGATGATCAGAAAGAGCGTGAGCAGTCCCGGCAGCAGGAACATGCTCTTGTGCCGGCGCAGGCCGTCCATGGTTCTCCTTGCGGAATGGTTCTCCGTGCGGAATGGGGCGGAGTCCCCGGGTGGCCGGCCGGTGCGGTCCGGCCACCCGGGGCGCCCTGCGGTCGGATCAGGACTCGTCCTCGAGCGCGACCACGTTGCGATAGGCGCTCTGGGCCTTCTCCTTGCCGATCTGGTCGGTGATCTTGGCCCATTCCGCGGCCACGCCGTCCAGCGCCCGCTGCGGGGACTCCTGGCCGGCCAGCGCCGCGGCGACGCCGCTCGCCAGAGCGGACATGTACTGGTTGACACCGGGGACACGCAGGTCGAAGACGCGGTTGGGGTTCTCCTCCATGCCGGAGAGCGTGTTGACGTACGCCTTGGCGACGTCCTCGTCCCAGCCCTGCTTCTCCCAGAACGCCGGGTCGAAGTGGGAGATGCGGTAGGGGTTGACGCCGAAGCGTCCGATGGTCAGGTCGAGGGCGGTGTTGGCCTCGTTGCTGAAGAAGCACAGGTAGTCGAAGGCCATCTCCTGGTGGCTGGACGCCTTGGCCACCGCGGAGGTCCATCCCCAGGTGAAGTAGGCCGCCTGGTTCGCTTTCTTGTCCCACGACTTCGTGGTGCGGTTATAGACCTCCGTGGAGCCCGGCAGCGGCGCCGCCTCAACCGCGTTGCGGATCCTGCTGTCCGGCTGCTGGGCCTGGATGAAGGCGTCGTCCCAGGAGTACGACATCAGTGTCTGGCCGCCTCCGAAGGAGAAGATCTCGTCGCCCAGGCCGAAGTTGGCGCCGCCGGGTGCCCAGGTGGACTTGGCCTTGACCATGTCCTCCAGGGCGCGCACGAAGCCGGGCGTGTTGATCAGCGG
This sequence comes from Streptomyces bicolor, assembly GCF_000719285.1. Classification (GTDB taxonomy): domain Bacteria; phylum Actinomycetota; class Actinomycetes; order Streptomycetales; family Streptomycetaceae; genus Streptomyces; species Streptomyces bicolor. The sequence goes on from NZ_JOFS01000005.1 coordinate 102,464, forward strand.
CTTCATGGTCTCGACGTCGAAGAAGACACCGCCCTTGACGTCCGGGTTCTTCACGTACGGCGCCGCCCGGCTGATGAATGCGGAGAAGGTGAGGTCGTCGCGCTTGGTGACCTCGGCGCTGCCGTAGTTCTTCTTGCCGTCGCCGTCGAAGTCCTTGCCGCTGAACACCTCGGCCACGTCCTGGTATTCGGCCCACGTCCTGGGCACCTTCAGGTCCTTGCCCGTGGCCTTCTTGTACTCCGCCTGCCACTTGGGGTCCTTCAGTACATCGGTGCGGACCTTGAGGTAGTGCCGGTCGCCGTCGACCGGGTACTGCACGACCTTCCCGTCCCAGGTCGCCACGTCCATGTACGCCGCGGTCACGTCCTGCATACCGGTGGTGTTCAGGTACTTCTCCGGCACCGGAGCCAGGTACGGGGCCATGTCGCCGATCCACAGGGACGGGTAGAACATGACGTCGTACGCCGGCTGGCCCGCCTGGAGGGGCGTGAGGATCTTCTGGTGGAGCTCTCCGAAGGGGACGTTGACCACCTCGACCTTCCCGCCGGTGATCTCCTCGAACTGCTTGGCATGCAGTTGCGTCGGCTCACCGATGACCGGGACGGCATGGCTGATGATCTTCAGCGTCTGCCCGGAGTAGTCCTTGCGGCTGATCGACTCGTAGCTGCAGGTGCCGGGGACGTCCTTGACCTTCGTCGCCGGGTAGGTCTTGCCGTACTTCTGGTAGCTGATCTCCGAGCCGGGCTTGAAGAGCGCGGCCTTTTCCTTGGGCTTGTGCTGTGCCTCGTTCTGGGCGGTGCAGGCGGTGGCGGTCAGGGCCGCTACGGCCGCGACGGCGACCAGGCCCGGGTACGGTCTGCTGCGCATGGGGCTTCTCCTGCGGTGTCAGGGGATCAAGATCGCTCGGCCGCGTACGGCGCCGGCGTGCAGGTCGTCGAGGGCCTGCCGGAAGGAGGCGAGGGGGTAGCGCTGGGTGTGCAGGGTGACCTTGCCGCGGGCCGCCAGGACCATCAGCTCGGACAGGTCGTTGTAGGACCCCACGAGATTGCCGATGAAGTTGATCTCCGTGGAGATGACGTCGATCGTCGGCACATGGAGGTGGCCGCCGTAGCCGATGACGTAGTAGTTGCCGTTGCGGCGCAGGCAGGCCACGCCCGTCTCGACGGCGCCGCCCTCACCGACGAAGTCCAGAACGGCCTCCGCACCGTGTCCCGCGGTGAGGTCCCGTACGCGGTCGGCTTCGGTGCCGTCCGCGAGGAGCGTGTGGTCGGCGCCGAGTTCCTTGGCCAGGGCGAGGGCCTCGGGGCTGCGGTCGATGACGATCATCTCGACCGGCGACAGGGCGCGCAGCACCTGGATGCCGATGTGCCCGAGTCCGCCGGCGCCGATGACCACGGCCTTGTCACCGGGCCACAGTGCCCGGGCCGCCTTGGCGACGGCGTGGTACGCCGTGAGGCCGGCGTCGGCCAGGGCCGCCACCGAGGCCGGCTCCAGGGACGGGGCGAGGGGCACGACCGAGCGGGCGTTGGTCTTGAGGTACTCGGCGTAGCCCCCGTCGGTGTCGATGCCGGGGAAGGCCGAGTTCATGCAGTGGACGTCGTCGCCGTCCCGGCAGGCGCGGCACAGACCGCAGGTCACCAGTGGGTGCAGGATGACCGGGTCACCCACCTCGACGTTGGTGACGGCCTCCCCGATCTCCGCGACCCAGCCGGCGTTCTCATGACCGATCGTGTACGGAAGGGCGACCCCGCTCTTGTCCTTCCACTGTCCTTCGAGGATGTGCAGATCGGTCCGGCAGACCCCGGCGCCCCCGATCTTCACGATGACATCGAGCGGGCCGGTGATCTGCGGGTCCGGCACGTCCACGAGCACGGGCGGCTCGTCGTACTCGATGACCTGCACGGCTTTCATGGCGGCTCCCTGCGACTCGGCGGGTGGGTGGTGCGCCGATTACACAGGCGGCCGATCGCAGGTCGATGTCTCAGAATTCGTCCGCGGATGTCTCAATGTGATACACGCCGTAGGCGCGACGCCGCCGAGCTGTTCCAATCACTGCACCGAGGACTGTGACGCGCGCCGCACGGGAGTGTTAAATGCCCCGACACCAACCCGGAAACTCCCTGACAACAGCCAGAGAGCTCTATCTGGAAGCCACCAACGATCCGAGCGCCCGGCCACTCGTGGTCGCCTCATGGCAACGCTCGATCGAGTACAAGGTGAAGTCGGGCAGCCTCGACGCCCCCTACCTGGACAACCCCAATCTGGACAGCCCCCTGGCCAGGGCGGCGCTGCCCATCCTGGACACGCTGCACGAGCAGCTCGCCGACGACCCGGTATCCACGATGATCACGGACCGCAACGGCGTCGTGCTGTCCCGGAAGGTGTCCCACGACGGCCTGACGACGCACCTCAACCGCGTGCGTCTGGCCCCGGGCCATGTGTTCTCCGAGCGCTACGTCGGCACCAACGGCATCGGAACCGCGCTGGCCAGCGGCCGCCCTGTCGTGATCGCCGGAAGGCAGCACTACGTCGAGGAGCTGCGGGACTTCCACTGCGCGGCCGTACCGATCCTGCATCCCACCCGCGGCAGCGTGCTGGGAGCGTTCAACCTCACCACCATCCGCCAGGGCTCCGACGGCATGCTGATGGCCTTCGCCCGCTCGGTCGCGGCCCAGATAGAGGCCGAGATCGCGGCGATCACCTCGCGGCGCGAGCGGGCCCTGTTCCAGGACTACTTGGAGGCGTGCTCCTCGGCGCGCCCGGGACCCGTGCTGGCACTCAACCGCGATGTCGTCATGATGAACGAGCAGCTCAGCGCAGCCGTGACCGGGCCCGACCACTACGCGCTGCTCGACCATGCGCGTGAGATCGCCGAGCATCCCCGGCTGGAGGGGACCCGCAGCATCGCCCTGCCCTCGGGGCGGGTGGCCGAACTCAGGGTCAGCCGCTGCCGGCGCGAGGACAGCGACGCGGGCGCCGTCTTCCGAGTCCGGCTGATCGGGAGGCCCCAGTCCACGGCTGCGGTTTCCGCCGCGCCGGTCCGCGCCGGCCTGGGACTGGTGGGCTCGTCCCCGCACTGGCTGCGCGCGGTCGCCGACAGCGAGGCGGCGTTCGTCGCCGGGACAGGGCTTCATCTCCTGGGCGAAGCCGGCGTCGGCAAGAGGACGCTGGTCGAAGCCCTGCACCGGGCCCACGGCGCCGGGCGTCGGCTGGAGATACGGGAAGCGCCGATGTCGGATTCAACCGCCGTCACCGAGCGCTGGCTGCACGACATCGAGGAGCTGCTCGTCGTGCCGTCCAACGTGCTCCTCCTGCGCGATGTCCACCTGCTGGGCGACCAGCAGCGGCAGCGGCTGACGGCCCTGCTGGCGCGGCGGGACGGCAGTGCGACCGGGAACCTGGTCATGACCAGCCAGCCGTCGATGATCGGCGCCGACGACGACCTCGACCTGCTCTGCGACGCCTCGGTGGAGGTGCCCGCCCTGCGTCATCGCTATGGGGACATCGAGCACCTCGCACGGTTCTTCCTGCGCAAGTACCGGCCGAGCGGTGAGAACGGGTTCTCCCCGGATGCGCTGACCCTGCTGCAGCGATGTCCCTGGCCGGAGAACGTACGGCAGCTGGAGTCGGTGATCCGGGGCCTGGCGCGGCGGCCCTCGGGCCGGATGATCCACGCGGAGGACCTGCCGCCGGAATGCCGGGTGTCGTCGAACAAGGTCCTCACCACCATCGAGGCGCTGGAACGCGACGCCATTTTGCGCGGGCTGATGGACCGCAACTCCAACGTCCAGCAAACCGCGCAGGACCTCGGGATCTCCCGCGCCACGATGTACCGCAAGATGCGCCGCTACGGGATCGTCCCATCGAGCCTGACGTGACGGGCCGTTCCGGCACGCGGGCCACTCCTGTGGCGTGGAGGGCAGGGCGGATCCATCGCGGATGACAGCGAGAGCACGCACCCGTGTACTTGCGACGTACGGTGAGCTCATCGGCGGTCGCCTGATCACCATGTGACATGGGGGCAGGCGGGCCACCACGACTATGGTCAAGGAGAGCGCGATGGGAACGTACGAGGACGTCTACCGGGCCAGCCTCGAAGACCCTGAGACCTTCTGGCTGCGGGCGGCGGAAGGCGTCGCATGGGAGGCGGCGCCGTCCCGTGCCCTGGACCCCTCGGGCGCACCCTTCTACCGCTGGTTCCCGGACGGCCGGCTCAACGTCTGCTTCAACGCGGTGGACCGGCATGTCGAAGCCGGCCGGGGCGAACAGCCCGCGCTCGTCTACGACTCCCCGGTGACCGGCACCCGGCGCACCTACACCTACGCCCAGCTCAGGGACGAGGTGGCGGCCTTCGCCGGGGCACTCGCCGGGCTCGGTGTGGGGTACGGCGACCGGGTGGTCATCTACATGCCGATGGTCCCCGAGGCCGCTGTCGCGATGCTGGCCTGCGCACGCATCGGCGCCGTCCACTCGGTCGTCTTCGGCGGGTTCGCCCCGCCCGAACTCGCGGTCCGTATCGACGACGCCACCCCCAAGGTGGTCGTCTCCGCCTCCTGCGGCATCGAGGGCAGGCGCGTCATCCCGTACCAGCCGTTGCTGGACCGCGCGATCGAACTCGCCGAGCACAAGCCGCAGAAACGGGTGGTCCTGCAACGCCCGCAGGAGCGGGCCGAGTTGGGGCCGGACGACCTCGACTGGGCCGACCTGGTCGCCGCCGCACCGCCGGCCGCGTGTGTTCCCGTGGCCGCGACCGACCCCCTCTACATCCTCTACACGTCCGGAACCACCGGAAAACCCAAGGGAGTCGTCCGCGACTGCGGCGGTTGCGCCGTGGCTCTGAACTGGTCGATGAGTGCCGTGTACGACATCGGCCCGGGCGAGACGATGTTCACCGGATCCGATGTCGGCTGGGTGGTCGGGCACTCGTACATCGTCTACGGGCCGCTGCTGGCCGGTGCGACGACCGTGCTGTACGAGGGCAAGCCGGTCGGTACCCCGGACGCGGGCCAGTTTTGGAGGGTCGCCGCCGAACACGGCGTCAAGACCATGTTCACGGCACCCACCGCCTTCCGCGCCATCAGGAAGGAGGACCCGAAGGGAGCCCTCACCGCGGCCTACGACCTTTCCCGCCTGCGCTACCTCTTTCTCGCCGGTGAGCGCCTCGACCCCGAGACCTACCACTGGGCGAGCGCCCTCCTGGACATCCCGGTGATCGACCACTGGTGGCAGACGGAGACGGGCTGGCCGATCGTCGCCAACCCGGTCGGCATCGAGGCCGCCCCCGTCAAACCCGGCTCGCCCACCCGTCCCCTGCCGGGCTGGGACGTCCGCGTCCTCGACCCCTCGGGGCAGCCCGTGCCGACCGGCGTCGACGGCGCGATCGTCGTGAAGCTCCCCCTACCGCCCGGTGCGCTGCCCACCCTCTGGAACGACGACGCCCGCTTCGTCGCCTCCTACCTCTCCGCCTACGACGGCTACTACCTCACCGGCGACAGCGGGCACCTCGACGAGGACGGCTACCTGTATGTCATGGGCCGCACCGACGACGTCATCAACGTCGCCGGACACCGGCTGTCCACCGGCAGCATGGAAGAGGCACTGGCCGCTCATCCCGATGTCGCCGAGTGCGCCGTGATCGGCGTCGCGGACCCCCTCAAGGGGCAGGTGCCACGCGGCTTCGTCGTCCTGAAGGCGGGCACCTCCCGCGGCCCCGGCGAGGTCGAGGCCGAACTGGTCCGGCTCGTACGCGAGCGCATCGGTGCCGTCGCCTCCCTCAAGGAGGTCGCCGTCGTGGCCGCCCTGCCCAAGACGCGCTCGGGGAAGATCCTGCGCAAGACGATGCGCGGTATCGCCGACGGCCTGGATGAACCCATCCCGTCCACAGTGGACGACCCGGGCGTCATCGAGACCCTGCGCCCGCTTCTCCGTCGCCCCGATCACACCGTATGAGCACGCTGCCGAACCGGCGCTCGGCGCACCAGACGTGACGTCCGGGCACCGGCGGGCTCGACGGCGCGGTTGAGCCGTTCGGTGGCGCGCGGTGCTCGGCCCACCGGGCGCGGACGTCGGCGGGGAGCGGGCGAGGAGGACACGCGGCTCGCCTTCTCACTCAAGGGCCGCGATGTCGGCCATGGATATTCCGGCACTCTTCGGCCGGCCAGGCGGTGGGGCTCAGGCCGGTGTACTGCCTGAAGTCGCGCACGAGGTGGGAGTGGTCGTAGTAGCCGCACTCGGCGGCCACCCGTGCCAGGTCTGGTGCGCAGCCCGTGGCGACGGTCCGGACGACGGCGTCGCGTGTGTGCTCGGCCCGGAACTGGGTGGTCAGGCGGCGGGGGCTGAGTGCCACATGCGTGGTGCTCACGATCAAGCTCGGCAGCGGCGCAAGTGTCTTCGTCCGCCTCAACAACAACCCCGCGACCCGCGAGCTTCACTTCGGCCCAACGGGGCCGACCTCACGGGGGAGTTGTCGGCCCGCCGCGCCTGGGGAGTCGCCGCCCGCCGACGCCGACGTCGGCCCTGCGGTGCGGCGCCCCCCATATGGTTGCCCACGGCAACGTGTGATTCATCACAACCAGTTACGTTGTGCACAATTGAATTGCTGGCTAGCGTCTGGAGTCGACAGCACCGTCACAGGGAGGCAGCACCATGGATCCCGTCCGCTATGAGGATTACCGCCCCGTCGAACGCCCGACTTACCAAGAGGAGTTGGAGGCAGTGGTCGCACAGGTGGCCCAGCGCACCGGCGCCTCGGTCGAGCGTGAGGCCGTCGGCCGCGCCGTCCGGACCGCTCACGGAAAGACCTACGGGCTACTCAAGGCCACCGTCACGGTCGGTGACAACCGGGGATTCCACGGGCAGGGCATCTTCGCCCGGCCCACCGTTTACGACGCCGTCGTCCGCTACTCCAACGGTCTGGGCCACCAGCGTCCCGACCACCAGCTGGGCGCGGCGTGCGGGATGGGCATCAAGCTGTTCGGGGTCCCCGGCCCCTCACTGCTGGCCGACGAACAAGACACCGGTACCTTCGACCTCAACCTGATCAACAACGAGGTCTTCTTCGCGAACACCGCCTACGACTACATGGTCATCGAGGAGTTGTTCGCCGAGCTGCCCGAGGCCCTGGTGAACCCCGCCCGCCGCAAGACCTGGATGGCGGAGTTCCTCACCCGCCGGGGCACGCTCACTGATCCCGAAGGCTGGCTGTGGGACGAGCTGTTCGCCATGCTCTCGTTCACCACCGTCCCGCGCCGGAACCTGCTGTCGTACACCTACAACAGCATGGGAGCCTTCCGGTACGGCGACCACATCGCCAAGATCCGCACCGTGCCGACGGCCGAGTCCCTGGCCGCCCTCACACACCAGATCGTGGACGTGCGCGCGGACAACGAGGCGTTCCGTCGCACTCTGGTTGCCGAAGTGGCCGAGCGCGATCACTCCTTCGAGCTCCAGGTGCAGCTCAACACCGATCTGGCCCGAATGCCGGTAGACAACACCTCCGTGAAATGGCCCGAGGAGCTGGCCCCCTGGGTGACAGTCGCCCGGGTGGACCTCCCGCGCCAGGACATCGGCGGGGACGGCAACCTCGTGGCCGCCGACGCCACGTCGATCACACCGTGGCGCTCACGCGAGGAGCACCGGCCCATCGGTGAGATCCAGCGGGTGCGGCAGGAGGTCTACCGGCGCTCGTCCATCGAACGGCACCGCATCAACGGACAAGAGCGTCGCGAACCGGCCGGCAGCGCGCAACTGCTCGGCTGAGCCGCCTCGACCGGAGATCGCAAGCCGCGGTCGCGCGGCGCAGAATTGGCCTTCGCCAACGCCTTCGGCGCGCTTTCGCTGTCGCTCCCGGACGTTTCAGGCGCGCACGACACGTGCCACAACCAGTGCAGTAGGCACGTAGGGGGCCACCTTCGGCAGGCGCCGAGCGCGCTCTCACCAGCGCCGGCATCGCCGACCAGCAGTCGTTCATCACCGGCTGTCATGCTGCCGCCGGGCAGCCGATACGGCTGCCCGGCGACGCCTCCGATCCGATCAGTCCTCCGGAATGCCGCAGGAGCGCGTGACGGTAAAGCGGTTCGGGAAGTCCCGATCAGGGGCAGTTGACGGCCGTGTCGCCGGAGTCGCGGTTGCAGGTGTCGAAGCCGAGGCCGCCGTCGAGGCTGTCGTTGGCGATCACGCTGTCCATGGCGTTGAGGGTGTCATTGCCCTCGCTGCCGATGTGCGTGTCGTTGCCGCGGCCCCCGGTGAGGGTGTCGTTGCCCTGGTCGCCCCCGAGGGTGTCGTTGCCGTCGTCGCCGTTGAGGGTGTCGTTGCCGGCATTGCCGTTGATGGTGTCGTTACCCGCCAGCCCCGAGATCGTGTCGTGGCCGGGGCCGCCGTTGATGGTGTCGTTGCCCGGCGTCGCCCGCAGTCCGGTGGCAGCCGGGTCGTCGCCGACGAGCCGGTCCGCCCGGGGGCCGCCGCTGAGGCGGTCGTCACCCGCACCGCCGATCACCGTTCCGGCGGCCTCCAGGTTCGGGGAGATGGTGACGCTGTCATCGGCGTCGTCGGCGTTGACCCGTATCGACGTGACGGGCAGCGGACACTCCGCCGTGTGCGTCCCCGTCGACTGACACGGGGCGACGGCGGACACGGTGTCGCCCGTGTCCGTCACCACGACAACGTTGCCCTGGCGCCGGACGGTGATGTCGTTCGCCACACCCTGGGCGGCCGTGACGACCAAGGTGTCGCCCACCTCCTGCACGACCGTGGTGCCGGCCAGGCTTGCCCCGGGAACCGCACCGGGCGTGGCGGAGGCGGCGGTCAGCGGGGCGCAGGTGAGTGCGCCGATCGCCACCACGGTGGTGCAGATGCTTCGTGTTCTCATGGGTGCCCGCCTTTCGTGTTGTCTCGCCGTGTACGGGAACTGGGCGCGCTGCTCACTCGCGCTGGTCACGGGCATCCGCTGACGTTGTCGCCCAAGTCGGCGCGGCAGTCGTCCACGTCGGCGCCGCCTTCGACGTAGTCGTTGCCGCTGACGTTGTCCACGGCGTCGATGGTGTCCCGGCCGTTGCCGCCCTCGGCGTAGTCGTTGCCGGCGCCGGCGACGATGTGCTCGTTGCCGCTGCCGCCGTAGATCACGTCGTTGCCGGCACCGCCGTCCACGATGTCCGAGCCGCCGCGTCCCTCGACGGAGTCATTGCCGGAGCCGCCGAAGATCCGGTCCGCCTCGGCTCCCCCGGTCAGCGTGTCGTTTCCGGCGCCGCCGGAGAGGAAGTCGGATCCCTCGTCGCCTTCGAGGGTGTCGTTGGCGGATCCGCCGTAGAGGCTGTCGTTTCCGGCACCGCCGATGAGGGTGACGCCGAGGGCCGCCAGTGAGGAAGTGACGTTGTCGTCCTGGTCGCCGGCGTTGACCACGAGTTCGGTGGTGTCGGCAGCCCTGCAGGCGACTTCGGTCGTGCTGATGGCGTAGCAGTCGCCGGACGGTGCGACCGTGTCTCCGGTATCTCTGATCCTGATGCTGCCGCCTGACTGCCAGACACTGATCGTGTTGCCCCGTCCGACTCCGGCGGTGACCGTGATGGTGGTGCCGGTCTTGTTCACCAGCGTCGTGGCGAGAATCTGTGGCGTCGGTGCGTCGGCCGCGCCGGCCGCGCCCGTGAGGCACAGAGTGAAACCGCACACCGTGGCCAGAAGTGCCACGGTGCCATGACACGTTCTCTTCATGACCTGCTCCTGACAATAGAGCGCTGAAATTCGATCTCTCAGCCGTGCGCATTGCTTCCCGGCCGTGACGGCCGGTGTTCGGCCAAGGTTCGCGTCTTTTTGCGTCGATCACCGGATCAACCGGCTGAGACAGGTACTGACGGCTCGGTCCTGGCGCCCGGGCACCCAGAGCATGCCGGGATGCGAAGCCGTGCTGAAGCCGAATTAGCGCCATTGCCGAATACACGGAATGGAGATCACCTGCGCGCTGGATTTTGCATCAGCCCCCGGCTGTGTCAATTCACGATTCACCCTTACTACATTCAATTAGTCGCTGGGTAATGCTGTCGGCGTGTCCCAGTTGCGTCGGACTCTCGGTTCGACCGACTCGTGGAGCTGCCCACGACTCCTCCGATCCGGCCGCACCACACCTGGCGTCCGGACCCTTGTTCCGGCCCGCGGGCTCCTTTACGGTGAGGCGGCACATGCCGACCGGTTGGTATCCCAGGGGCAGGGTGGAGGCCGTCGTGGCGGACAACGCGCGCGTGGAGGAGTACTTGGCCGATGTACGGGCCCGTCAGCAGCGCGTATGGCCGGCCGCGATGCCGAGGGAGGTGGTGTACCCGCTCGGGCAGCGGCCGCTCACCGACCACCTGCGGCACTGGGCCCGGCGTCATCCCGACCGCCTCGCGATCACCTTCTACGGCGAGCAGATCACGTACGCGGCGCTGGAGGACCTGACGGCGCGGCTGTGCGGCTGGCTGCAGCGCAGCGGCGTAGGCCCCGGTGACCGCGTCGGGGTGTTCCTGCCCAACTGCCCGCAGTTCGTCGTCGCCATGCTCGGCATCCTGCGCGCCGGTGCCGTGCATGTCCCGGTGAACCCGATGTTCCGGGAGTACGAGCTGCGGCACGAACTGGCCGACGCCGGGGTGGAGGTCCTGATCACTCTTGACACCCTGCGACCGCTGGTCGAGGCGGTGCGGCCCGACACCGCCGTACGGAGCGTGCTCGTCACCAGCCTCGCCGACATGCTCCCGTCCGATCCGGTGCTGCCGGTGCCGTCCGGCCTGGCGGGTGTCGGCCTGGCCGGCAGCGGGTGGGGGCAGGCCGTCGGCGGCGCCCGCGGCCAGGACCAGCCGGCCGACCTGGACGCACTCGCCGCCCTGAACTACACCGGAGGGACCACCGGCCTGCCCAAGGGCTGCGAACACACCCAGCGGCACATGCTCTACACCGCGGCGACGGCGGCGGCCGCCGCCGGGATGGACCTCTCCGGCGACAACCCCGACGTGCTGCTGATCTACGTGCCGGTCTTCTGGATTGCCGGCGAGGACTTCGGCATCCTGCTGCCGCTGCTCACCGGCAGCGGCATCGTGCTGCTCACCCGGTGGGACCCCGAGGCCGTGCTGCAGGCGATCGAGCGGTACCGCGTGACGCTGATGCTGGGCACGGTCGACAACTACGTCGAGCTGATGGAGCACCCCGGCCTGCCCGGCACCGACCTGTCCAGCCTGGCGCAGCCGCGGGCCATGTCGTTCGTGCGCAAGCTGACGCCGGCGATCCGCGCCCGGTGGAGCTCCCTGGTCGGCGAGCACAGCGTGCTGCAGGAGGCGGCGTACGGCATGACCGAGACGCACACCGCGGACTCCTTCACCACCGGGTTCCAGGACGGGGACCACGACCTGCTGACCGAGCCGGTCTTCTGCGGACTGCCCGTGCCGGGAACCGAGTTCATGGTTGTCGACCACGAGAGCGCCGAGCCGCTGCCGCTGGGCGAGCGCGGCGAGATCCTCGTACGATCCCCCTCCCTGCTCACCGGATACTGGCGGCAGCCGGAGGCCACCGCCCGGGTTCTGCGCGACGGCTGGCTGCACACCGGCGACATCGGAATGATCGACGAGGACGGGTGCCTGCACTACCTCGGCCGCAACAAGGAGATGATCAAGGTCTCGGGTATGAGCGTCTTCCCGTCCGAGCTGGAAGCGCTGTTGGCCCGGCACCCGGATGTGTTGACCGCGGCGGTGGTACCAATGGACGATCCCCAACGGGGCCAGGTGCCGCTGGCGTTCGTCCAGCCCCGCCCCGGCGCCGCGCTTGACGCCGAGGGCGTGCGCGCGTGGGCGCGGGCGAACATGGCGCCGTACAAGGTGCCCGTGGTGAGGTGCGTCGACGCCATGCCCATGACCACCACCGGCAAGGTGAAGAAGGGCGAGCTGCTGGAGCAGGCCGCGCGCCTCGCCGTGTCTTCGGCGTCCCCGGCCGCTGCCGATGCCTATGGAAAGGACCGGTGACGATGGGGCTGGCCAAGCTGCTGGTCGCCAACCGCGGCGAGATCGCGGTACGGGTGATCCGCGCCGCCCGTGAGCTGGACCTGCTGACGGTGGCGCTGCGTTCCCGCGACGAGGCGGACGCGCTGCACACCAGCATGGCGGACGAGATCGTGGTGCTCGACGGCGAGGGGCCGGAGGCCTTCCTGGACGCCGCGGCCCTGGTCGGCGCGGCGGTGCGCACGGGCTGCGACGCGGTCCACCCCGGCTACGGACTGCTGGCCGAGAACGCCGACTTCGCGCAGCGGTGCACCGACGCCGGACTCACCTGGGTCGGGCCACGCCCCGAGGTGCTGCGGACGCTCGGCGACAAGACCGCGGCCCGTGAACTCGCCGCGCGCCTCGGCGTGCCGGTGCTGCCGGCGACGTACGGCGACACCGGCATCGAGGAGGCGCGTGCGTTCATGGCCGGCCTCGGCGAGGGTGCCGCGGTGATGGTCAAGGCGGTCGCCGGCGGCGGCGGGCGCGGCATGCGGGCCGTGTACGAGGCAGGGCAGTTGGAGGAGGCCCTCCGGCGCTGCCGTTCCGAGGCCTCGCACGCCTTCGGCGACGGCGCGGTCTACGTCGAGCAGTTGCTGCGGCGTGCCCGCCATGTCGAGGTGCAGGTGCTCGGCGACGGCACGGGCGCCGTCGTCGGCTACGGCGACCGCGACTGCAGCCTGCAGCGGCACCGGCAGAAGATCGTGGAGATCGCGCCGGCGCCCGGCCTCGACAAGGCGGTGCGGGCCGGGCTGCACGATGCGGCGCTGCGCATGGCCCAGGAGGTCGCCTACGCCGGTCTCGGCACGTTCGAGTTCCTCGTGGACACCGGCGACGGCTCCCCGGGCTTCTACTTCCTCGAGGCCAACCCGCGCATCCAGGTCGAACACACCGTCACCGAGGAGGTCACCGGCATCGACCTGGTCAAGGCCCAGCTGCGGGTGGCCTCCGGCGAGAGCCTCGACCGGATCGGGGCGGGGCAGGCTCCCGTTCCCCGCGGCTGCGCGGTGCAGGTGCGGGTCAACGCCGAGACGATTCGCCCCAACGGCACGGTGCTGCCCGCCGCCGGCACCCTGGACGTCTTCTGGCCGCCGGCCGGGCCGGGTGTGCGCGTCGACACCGCCGCGTTCCCCGGCGGTCGGGTCAGCCCGCGCTTCGATTCGCTGCTGGCCAAGCTCGTCGCCCACGACGGTTCCGGCAGCCTGCCCGAAACGCTCGCCCGCGCCCGCCGCGCCCTGGCGGAGCTGAGGGTCGAGGGAGTCGCCACCAACGCCGAGGTGCTGCGGCGACTGTTGGAGGCACCCGAGGTCGTCGCCGGGCGGCTGCACACGGCGCTGTTCGACGAACTCCTGCCCGCACTGGTCCCGCAGGAGAGAGAACAGGAGACAGACCGGGGGAAGGACGCGGAGGTCCCCGACGCGTTCGAGCCGCAGGGCACGCTCACCGTCACCGCGCCCATGACGGCCACCATCGTCGACGTCACCGTCGCCGAAGGCGAGCGCGTACGGGCCGGAAGCACACTGGTGGTCCTGGAATCCATGAAGATGGAGCACCTGCTCCAGGCGCCGGGCGACGGCGTGGTCGTCGCCGTACGGGCAGAGCTGGGTGATCTGGCCGAGCACGGTCAGCCGCTGGTGGTGATGGAGGCCACCGGCGCGGCGGACGGTGAGCCGCACCCCGAGGAGCGGCCGGACCCGGACGCCCCACGAGCCGATCTGGAGGAGGTGCGGGCGCGCAAGCGGTTCGGCGACGACGGCGACCGCCCCGAGATGGTCGCCCGGCGGCACGCCGAGGGGCGGCGCACCGCCCGCGAGAACATCGCCGACCTGTGTGATCCGGGCAGTTTCGTCGAGTACGGCGGCCTGGCCATCGCCGCCCAGCGCAGCCGCCGGTCCCTGGACGAACTCATCCGCCGCACCCCCGCCGACGGCCTGGTCGGCGGCGTGGGCACGGTGGGCGCCGACCGGTTCGGACCCCGGTCCGCCCGCGTGGTGGCGATGTCGTACGACTACAGCGTGATGGCCGGCACCCAGGGCATCATGGGCCACCGCAAGAAGGACCGGCTCTTCGCGGTGGCCGAACAGGCACACTTGCCCGTCGTCCTGTTCGCCGAAGGGGGCGGCGGCCGGCCGGGCGATGTGGACGGCACGGTGGTCTCCGGCCTGGACTGCATGGCCTTCGCGCTGTTCGCGTCCCTGAGCGGGAAGGTGCCGCTGGTCGGCATCGGCTCGGGGCGCTGCTTCGCCGGCAACGCCGCGCTGCTCGGCTGCTGCGACGTCATCATCGCCACGCCCGAGGCCACCATCGGCATGGGCGGCCCGGCGATGATCGAGGGCGGGGGACTGGGCAGCTACGCGCCGGAGGACATCGGGCCGGTCGAGGTCCAGCGGGCGAACGGCGTCATCGACCTCCAGGCCGAGGACGACGCGGATGCCGTCCGGCTGGCGCGCACGTATCTGTCGTACTTCCAGGGGCCGGTGACGGAATGGGAGTGCCCCGACCAGCGCCGACTGCGCCAGCTCGTTCCCGAGAACCGGCGGCGGGCGTACGACGTGCGTGCGGTCATCGCCACCCTCGCCGACGCGGACTCCGTCCTGGAGCTGCGACGGCACTTCGGACGCGGCGTCATCACCGCTCTGGCCCGGGTGGAGGGGCGTCCGTGCGGCATCCTCGCCAACGACCCGCGGCATCTGGGCGGCGCCATCGACTCCGACGCGGCCGACAAGGCGAGCCGCTTCCTGCAGCTGTGCGACGCGTTCGGGCTGCCGGTGGTCTCCCTGTGCGACACACCCGGGTTCATGGTCGGCCCCGATGCGGAGAAGACCGCGACCGTCCGGCATGTCAGCCGCATGTTCGTCCACGCCTCGGCGCTCACGGTGCCCTTCGGAGTGATCGTGCTGCGCAAGGGCTACGGGCTGGGCGCCCAGGCCATGGCCGGTGGCGGCTTCCGCATCCCCCGGTTCACGGTTGCCTGGCCCACGGGCGAGTTCGGGCCGATGGGCATCGAGGGCGCGGTGCGGCTGGGCTACCGCCGGGAGTTGGCAGCCATTGAGGACGCGGACGAGCGCGAGCGGGAGTTCGCCCGCAGGGTCGCGGCCGCCTACGAGCACGGCAAGGCCCTCAACGTCGCATCGGTCTTCGAGATCGACGACGTCATCGACCCGGCCGAGTCCCGACGCTGGATCAGCACGCTGCTGCATGACCCCGAGCCCGGGCGGCGCGGCTCACGCCGCTGCGTCGACACCTGGTGAAGGCCTGCCGACGCCCGGCAGGCTGCTGAACGTCCTGCTCGTGGCCCTCGCCCCCGAGGTCGACCTGCGCTACGAGCGCCTCTACGGCTGCATCGAGGACGATGTGAAAGCCGACCGACGACGGGCGTCGGCGAAGGCGCCGCCCGTCGTCGGGACCGTCAGAGGGCGATGATCTGCCACTGCTCCTCAGGCGCGCGGTTGTACGTGGACTGGTTGATGTTGGCCCCATCGCCGGTCGAGCCTCCGTCGACGGTGAGCGACAGTCCGCTGAACCGGTTGGTGAAGTAGTAGTAACCGTCGCCGGTCGGCGTGACCGCCCAGTGCTGCTGGGGAACGTTGTCGTCCTGGTAGATGGCGACGTTCCCGCCCTCCGCCCGCGAGAGTCCGGCCACCTCCATCAGCTTGCCGCTGTTCACGTTCTTGATCTCGTAGTAGCCGTCTCCGGTGGAGGCGAAGGTCCACTTCTGGGCGGTGTTGTTCAGCCACGGCCACTGCTGGATGTTGGTGCCGTTGGCGGTGCCGAAGTTGTACACGTCGACGACTTTGCCGCTCTTGCGGTTGACGATGCGGTAGACAGTGCCGTCGCCCGGCAGGACCTTCGACACCAGTGCCGGCTTGGCCGTCCGGCCGCCGATCCTGACGCCGCCCATGTTGGCGTAGCCGCCGGTGGCCGCGTTGGCCTGGATCCGTACGAAGCCCACGTTCCGGGCGGGCCATTCGGCCACCTTGGTGGCGCGGTCGCCGGCCCAGGTGCCGGTGGCGACCTGGGTGAAGTTCGTTCCGTCGGTGCTGGTGGAGATGGTGTACGAGGTGATGTCGCCGTCGGTGGAGTTGGTGCGGTTCCACTGTTTGGGCAGGTACTCCAGGGTGGAGACGTTGCTCCACACCCCGCCGAGATCGATCGTGATCGAGTGAGGCAGGGCCGGGGACAGCCCCCACGTCGACCAGCAGGTCTCGTAGCCCCTGTCGCTGAGTCCGTCGATGGCGTTGAGCGGTCCCTCGCCGGTGCGGAATCCGGTGGCGTAGGCGCTGACGGGGGTCACGGGGTGTTCGGCTCGGGGCATCTGGGCGGGCAGTCGCGGGCGGGAGGTGTTCGGGCTCCAGGCCGCCCCCACTTCGGCGAGTCGGTTGACGATGTTGGTGTCCAGTCTGCCGTTGCGGTTGGGCGGGCAGTTGAGGATGAACGAGGTGTACTTCGGTTCCAGGTCCGCCAGGTGGGACAGGATCGCGTCCTTGCTCATCGGATCCTCGGTCGCCGTGTGCGGATGCCAGAACCAGCCCCTGCTGATCGTCTGTCCCTGCGTGGCTGCGTAGGTGTTTCCGGCCGGCGCGGTGATGCCCATCGGCTCCTCGAAGTAGATCGCGTCGCCGATGAACGGCACCGACAGCGCACCGTGGTCGATCATGACGATGTCCGGCTGGAGCGACTTCACGTGCTCGCGGATCCGCTGGTACGAGACGGCCTGCTGGCCCATCTGCCACGCGTAACCGTCGGTGACGAACATGTCGATGGTGCCGTAGTTGGTGAGCAGCTCGGTGATCTGACCGAGGATGAAGGTCATGTCGCTGGGCTGGATGGCATCGGTGATGTCGAGACCGGACACCGTGTGCCGGGTCTCCCACGCCTCGACGCCGAAGGTGCGGTCCCATATCGAGTAGTAGAAACCGACCCTCAGCCCCTTCGCCCGGAAGGCGTCGCAGTACGCCTTCACCACGTCCTGCTTGTAGGAGCTGTTCGCGACGTTCTGGGTTCCATAGGCGCTCGGCCACAGGGCGAAGCCGTCATGGTGCTTGGTCGTCAGGAGGCCGTAACTCATCTTCGCCGCCGCGGCGGCGGCCGCCCACTGGGCACAGTCCACGGTCGGAGGGGCGAACTTGGCGGGGTCCTGGTTCGGGGCCGCCCACTCCTCGTTGGTGAACGTGCCCAGGCTGAAGTGGTTGAACATGCCGAACCGCATGTTCACCAGCTTTTCCAGGTTGGTCTGGGGGTCCGCGGCGGCCGCCTCCGCCAGCAGGCGCGACAACGCGGGGGTCACGGGCAGCGCGGTCGCGGCCACAGCGGCGCCCGCGGCACCCAGCAGCGTGCGTCGGGACAGTCTTCCTGACGACATGGGGCTTGCTCCTACGTCCAGGGGGATTCGGCGTATTCATCTACGGGAAACCGCCCGTCCGTTCGCGGGAGGGAGGCCGTACGTCCCGACGATTCGGGCACGAGGGCGTCCCCTTGGCGGAGAGAACACACGAGTGGGGCCGGTACTCCTGGGTGTCGGGTACCGGGTGTTACGCATGAAGTTCGGCCCTGTAACCCGTCCATGTCAACGGCTGTGCAGGGATGAACTGCCATCCACTGGAAGTCGT
Source organism: Streptomyces bicolor (assembly GCF_000719285.1). Taxonomy (GTDB): domain Bacteria; phylum Actinomycetota; class Actinomycetes; order Streptomycetales; family Streptomycetaceae; genus Streptomyces; species Streptomyces bicolor. The sequence goes on from NZ_JOFS01000005.1 coordinate 120,063, forward strand.
TTTGCCGGTTATCGGCAGCGATATTGCGATTCGCCCGGCACTAGACATGGCATGTCTAGTGCGCCCTTGCGGGTCCCACGGGCTACTGCTGCCGGAGGTGTTGACGCATTCCGGTTCCCGCGCTTAACGTCTGCCCGACCGTACGAACGTCGTTCGATTTATCGAACAACTCACTTCGGTGGACCAGGAGTCGGCTACGGGGGCTTCCTTCCATCGAGCACTGGGAGGCACACCGCACGGCGCAGCAGCGGTCAGGACCTGGAGGCGGAGACCGGGTCGACAGCCGCTGACTTCGCCGTACGCCGAAGGGCGTTGGGCTTGGACAAGACAGAAACAGGAGCCGTACGAGAACAGGACGCCGCAGCGGCTCCGGCGAGGAGCCGCCTCGCAGGAGCCGAAAGAGGCACAGACGTCTCGCCGCACCGCGCCCTCGCGCGCTCACCACGGCGAAGTGCGCCGCACACGGGAGACACACCGCTCGCCGGATCCCGTCGGCCCTCTTCCGAGCCGGTCCTGTCCCGCCAACACCGAGACCGAACTCCCCCCGGGCCACCCCGACTTGGGCACTTTTCGCCCAGTGACGGCCTTCGCAGAACGACAGGAGACGTGGATGTCCGCGCTTCGCGCCCGGCTGTCGGCGATATTGCTCGCCGTATGCCTGCTCCTCACATCCCAAGCCTTGATCACACCGGACCGGGCGGCCGCTGCCGGCCCGGGCTACCTGATGGTGCACTTCACCGGGGAGGGGGCGACCAACCAGCAGATGTACCTCGCGCACAGCGCGGACGGCCTGCACTGGAACGACCTCAACGGCGGCGGCATGGTCCTGCGTTCCACGGTCGGCACGAAGGGGGTGCGCGACCCCGCACTGGTGAGATCCCCCGACGGCAGCAAGTACTGGATCATCGCGACCGACCTGTGCTGGGGCTGCGGGTCGACCGTGGACGGCTCCATCAACAACGGCAGCCGCAGCATCGTGGTGTGGGAGTCGACGGACCTGGTCACCTGGTCGAAGCCGTGGCTGCTCAACGTCGCCGGCAAGATCCCCGACGGGCGCAATGTCTGGGCGCCGGAGGCGATCTGGAACCCCGAGACCAACGACTACGTCCTGTACTGGGCGACGAACGTGCCCCTCGACGGCAAGACGAAGCACCGCATCTTCTACGCCCGCACCAGCGACTTCCGCACCATAACCACCCCGCAGATCTACATCGACCGCCCCGGCACCCAGGAACTCATCGACACCCAGATCGTCGAGGTGCCCTCCGGAGTAGGTAACTACCGCTATGTGCGGGCCTCCGGTGACGGCCAGATCACCCTCGAAGGCAGCAACTCGATCCTGGGGACGTGGACCAACCTCGGCAACCTCTCCGGCATCGGTCTGACCGGTGCCATGGTCGAGGGCCCGATGTGGATGAAGTTCCGGGACCGCAACGAGTGGACCCTGTACCTCGACCAGTACGCCTCCCGCGGCGGGTACATGCCGGTCACCACGACCAACCCGTCAAACCCCGGCAGCTACAAGCTCCCGGCGTCGGGAAGCTACAACATGGGCGGCACCAAGAAGCGCCACGGTTCGATCCTGCCCCTGACGGCCGCCGAGGAGGCCCGCGTCCTCGACCGCTGGCCCAACACCCCGGCCAAGCGGCTCCAGTCGTTCAACTTCCAGGACCGGTACGTGCGGCACGCCGACTTCGACGTGCGCATCGACCAGAACATCACCAGTGAGGACGCCAAGTTCCGGCTCAGGCCTGGCCTGGCGGGCTCCGGCACCGTCTCCTTCGAGTCGGTGAACCACCCCGGGTACTTCCTGCGGCACTCCAACTACGACTTCCAGCTGGTCCACAACGACGGCACCGCCCAGTTCGCCGCGGATGCCACGTTCCGGCAGCTCGCCGGGCTCGCCGATTCCAGTTGGTCGTCGTTCCAGTCGTACAACCACCCGGACCGCTATATCCGGCACTTCGGGTACCAACTCCGCCTCGACCCGATCAGCACCGCGACAGGACGTAGCGACGCCACCTTCCGCGTGACGAACTGACCCGACATCGACAGGGATGCCGGCGCCCGCAGGGCGACCCCTCACCCGCCAACCGCCCGACCAGCGGAGCAGGCGTCGGCTTCCCCTCCACGTCGCGCGCCCTGCCACAGCCATGTCTTCTTCAGGGATGTGAATCCATGCACAGCGTGAGACCTCCCGGCCGCCGCCGATTCCGGCCGGGCGCTCTGGCCGCCGCGGCCGCCGCCTCGCTCCTGTTGGGCCTTGCCGGCCCTGCCGTACCCGCCCAGGCTGCTCAGAGCCCGGTCCTGCCAGGGCTCACCGCCGACCCGAACATCATCCGCTTCGGCGACACCTACTACATGTACCCGACGACCGACGGCTTCCCGGGCTGGAGCGGCACGCAGTTCAAGGCGTACTCCTCCAAGGACCTGGTCAACTGGAAGGACCACGGCGTCATCCTCGACCTGGGGCCCGACGTCAGCTGGGCCGACATCAGGGCATGGGCCCCGGCGATCGAGGCGAAGAACGGCAAGTACTACTTCTACTACTCCGCCGACACGAACATCGGAGTCGCGGTCTCCGACTCGCCCACCGGCCCCTTCAAGGACCCCCTGGGCAAGCCGCTGATCGCCCGCGGCGCGTACACGGGCCAGATGATCGACCCGGCGGTCTTCACGGACGACGACGGCCAGTCCTACCTCTACTGGGGCCAAGGCCGCGCCCGCGTGGTGCCGCTGAACGACGACATGATCTCCTTCGACGCCTCGAAGGTCCGCGACATCACCCCCGTCGGCTACAACGAGGGCACCTTCGTCATCAAGCGCAAGGGCACTTACTACTTCATGTGGTCGGAGAACGACACCCGCGACGAGAACTACCGCGTCGCCTACGCCACCGGCCCCTCGCCCACCGGCCCCTGGACCAAGCGGGGCGTGATCCTGGAGAAGGACCTCTCACTCGGCATCAAGGGCACCGGCCACCACTCCGTCGTCCAGATCCCGAACACCGACGACTGGTACATCGCCTACCACCGCTTCGCCATCCCCGACGGTGACGGCACCCACCGCGAAACCACCATCGACCACCTGGAGTTCACCTCGGACGGCCTGATCAAGAAGGTCGTCCCCACCCTGAGCAGCATCGACCCGATCACCGCCGGCACCGCCCTGCCGACCGACACCACCCGCTCGCTCCGATCGGTCAACTTCCCCGGCCGCTACGCCGTCGTGCGCTCGGACGGCCGCGGCTACCTCGACCCGGTGACGTCCTCCAGCACAACGGCGGTCAAGCAGAGCGCCACCTTCACCATCGTCCCGGGCCTGGCCGACTCCAAGTGCTACTCGTTCCGTGACGCGTCCGGCCGCTACCTGCGCCACAAGGACCTCCGGATCCGCGCCGACGCGAGCAACGGCACGACGCTCTTCAACAAGGACGCCACGTACTGCGCGCGTCCGGGCCCCACCACCGGCTCGGTCAGCCTGGAGTCGTACAACTACCCGAACCACTACCTGCGCCACTCCTTCTACGAGCTGCGCATCGACCGCTACCAGGACAACGCCACCTTCCGCGCCGACAGTTCCTTCACTGCGGTGAGCCCCTGGGCCTGATCGATTCCCTCGCTCGCCACTACATCCAGTCGAAGGCAGACACCCCCAACCACCCGGAAGGCCACATGAGGCTCCTCCAACGAAGCGGGATTCGAGTCGCCGGTACAGCCACCGCCGTCCTCGCGGTCACAGGCTCGGTCACCGCGGTGCCCGCATCCGCCGCCACGCCGGGGAGCTGGACCTCGGTCCAGCCCGGTGTCGCACAGACCGGCTGTGACGGCGTGCGCGCCACCGTGGCGCTGAACGCGAACGGCGCCCTCTCGCTCGGCGCGACCTGGAACTGCCGCCAAGCCCTGATACCCGCTCCGATCGGCCTGGTGACCAGCCAGGCCGACTTCACCACCGGACTGGACTTCGTCAGTCGCACGGATACGCCCATCTCGTACAAGTACGAGGTCAAAGCGGGGAAGTCCCGCGTCCGCACGCGGACTGCGACCGAGACGAGGCTGGTGTTCGCGAAGGGCTCCGCGCAGATGACCGTGCACGTCCGCACGTCCGCGGATGGTATGGCGCTGCGCTACGAGCTGCCGTCGGGTGCGACGGTGCTGCGCGAGGCGACCTCTTTCGAGCTGCCGGCCGACGCCCAGCTGTCCCGGCAGGAGTTCACTCCCGACCACGAGAAGGGATATGTGACCTCTACGGTCGCCGACGCCCCGACGGGCTCCTACGACATGGGCATGTTGGCCCAGCAGACCAACGGTGCGCGGGTGCTGCTCGCCGAGTCCGGTGTGGACGGTGGCTATTCGGGTGGCCGGTTCACCCACACCCAGGGCACCGGCCGGTTCGCCGTCGCGCTGGCCGACGCGCAGATCGTGCGATCCGGCGCGTTCACCACAGCGTGGCGCACCGCCGCCATCGGCAGCACGGCGACGGTCGTGGAGTCCACGCTGGTCGACGACGTCGCGCCCGCGTCGAAGATCTCCGACACCTCGTGGATCAAGCCGGGCGTCGCCGCATGGCCGTGGCTGGACGGTATGTGGGACACCCAGCGCGACCTGACCAAGCTCAAGAAGTGGGCCGACTACGCCTCCTCCCAGGGCTGGCCCTATCTCCTGGTGGACGACGGGTGGAAGGCCAACGAGGCGATCATTCCCGAGCTCGTGACCTACGCTCGGGAGCGCGGCGTGCGGATCATGCTCTGGTACCACTGGCAGGACCTGGACACCGCCGCCGAGCGGGAAGCCCAGTTCACCAAGATCACCGGGTGGGGTGTCGTCGGCGTCAAGATGGACTTCATGGGTTCCGAGACCCAGGCCCGTCAGCAGTGGTACGACGCGGCCCTGGCCGACACCGCCCGGCACAAGCTGATGGTCGACCTGCACGGCTCGCGTCTGTCCGTCGGTGTCCACCGCACCTGGCCGCACGTGCTGACCAACGAGGCCGTCCGGGGCGAGGAATACCCCGGCGGCCGGGACATCGGGCACGTGGCCGCGCTCCCGTTCACTCGCGGCCTGCTGGGCCCGGCCGACTACTCGCCGATGAGCTTCCAGCAGCGCAACCCGAACAGCGATGCCGCCGAACTCGCCCTCGGCGTACTCCTGGACAGCGGGATCATGCTGCCCGGCAGCCGCATCGAGGACTACGAGGCCCGGCCCGAGGCGCAGCGGTGGATGCGCATGCTGCCGACCGCGTGGGACGAGACGAAGTACGTCTCGGGCGACCCGCTCACCGGAGGGGTCATCGCTCGCCGCGACGGCGACCGGTGGTTCGTCGGGGCCTTCAGGCGCGGCGGCGCGACCACCATCAGCTACCCGACCACGTTCCTCGGCTCCGGAACCTGGCACGCGGAGATCACCACCGACGGGTCCAACGGCCTGACCCGCACCAGCAAGGTCATCCGGGCCGGTGACACACTGAGCGTCCCGGCGGTCGCGGGCGGCGGCCATGTGGTCAGGCTGACCAAGGTCCCGGTCATCCCGACCGGGAACCGCACGGTGACCATCGCCGGCAGCAGCCACGCACTCGACGTGAAGAGCAGAAGCCTCGCGAACGACGCCGCGATCATCCGCTGGCCCAGCACCGGCGGCACCAACCAGCGCTTCGCGTTCGTGCCCCTCGGCGACGGATACACGCGGATCGTCAACCAGGAGAGCGGCAAGGACGTCGTCATCCGGTGGGCCTCCCGCGACGCGGGCGCGAAGGCCGTTCAGTACTCGTACGAAGCCAACGCGAACACCAACGACGAATGGCTGGCGGAGGACGCGGGCAACGGCCGTATCCGGCTCCTCAACCGCCACAGCGGTCTGTACCTCACCGCGGGCAGCGCCCAGGGCGACCAGTTGGAGCAACGCCCGTTCGACGGCGCCGACCATCAGCTGTTCACCGTCTCGTGATGCCCGGCCCGGAGGAAGAGTTGAACAGAACCGCAAGAACGCTGCTCGCCCTGCTGGGCCCGCTGCTGCTGGTCCTGCTGGGTGTCCCCGCCCTTCAGGGCACCGCGGCCGCCGCCGCCCCGCCGACCGGGCAGGCCACGCGGTACACGATGACCGCGTTCACCAACAGCAGTGAGTCGAACATGTATGTGTACGACTCGCCGGACGCCACCGGATTCACCCTGCGGAAGGGCCCCGCCTACACCCCGCCGTCCGGTCTGATCCGGGACCCCAGCATCTTCAAGCACACCGACGGCTTCTACTACCTCACTTACACCACCAACTGGACCGGGAACACGATCGGTTTCGCCCGGAGCACCGACCGGGTGAACTGGACGTTCCTGTACAACTACACGATCCCGATCAGCGGGCTGACCCGCACCTGGGCGCCCGAGTGGTTCATCGACACCGACGGCAGCGTCAACATCATCGTGTCCCTGACGGCGGCGAGCACCGCCACCCACTTCACCGCCTACAAGATCACGGCGACCAACTCCGCGCTGACCACCTGGTCCACCCCCATCCAGCTGTCCGGCATCGGCCCGAACTACATCGACACCTTCCTCGTCAAGATCGGCTCCACCTATCACGCGTTCACCAAGAACGAGACGACGAAGTACATCGAGTACGCCACCGCCTCCAGCCTCACCGGCCCCTACACCATGCGGAAGACGGGCGACTGGGCCGGATTCGGCGACTGGGTCGAGGGCCCGGCGCTGGTCCAGCTCGACAACGGCGGCTGGCGCATCTACTACGACGGCTACCGCGCCGGGAAGTACTGGTACAGCGACAGCTACGACAACTTCGCCACCTGGTCCACCCCCACCGAGGTGCCCGGGCTGACCGGTTTCATACGCCACGCCACCGTGCTGAAGGAGACGGTCTCCGGCGGCGTCACCCTGTCCACCAACACCACCAGGTCGCTGCAGTCGGTCAACTTCCCGGGCCGGTATGCCGTGGTGCGCTCCGACAGCCTCGGCTACCTCGACCCGGTGAGCGCCTCCAGCAGCACCGCCGTCAAGCAGAGCGCCACCTTCACCGTCATGCCCGGCCTCGCCGACGCCAACTGCTACTCCTTCCGCGACTCCTCGGGCCGCTACCTGCGCCACTGGGACTTCCGGGTCCGCTTCGACAGCAGCAACGGCACCGACACCTTCAAGAAGGACGCCACCTACTGCGCCCGCCCGGGCACCGCCTCCGGTTCCGTCCGCCTGGAGTCGTACAACTACCCCGGCCGCTACCTGCGCCACTACAACTACGCGCTGCGCGTGGACCTCTACCAGAACACCGACACCTTCCGAGCCGACAGCTCCTTCACCTTGGTCAGCCCCTGGACCTGACCTGTCCGACCCCCCCGGCCGTGCCGTCGCGGAGCCCATCCACGACGGCGCGGCCTTCTCTCGCCCTGACGGGCTGCCACGGCTGCGTCCGGCGGCCCCGGAGACGAGGAACTTCATGCCACGGCACTCGCCGCGCCGGCACCGACGCTCTCCCGCATGGCCACCGGCCGGGCGGCCGCCGCCACCCTGCCGGCGCCCCGTGTCCGCCGTTGCGCTACCCACGGCTCGATTCATCGCGGCAGCGGTACCCATGACTGCTGGGTGACGGTCCCGGCGGGCGTGGACAGCACGGACTGTGCGACGAAGTGGCCGACGTAGGCGGTCAGGGACATGGTGCCCACGGCGATGACGGGTTTGGCCAGGCGGCGCAGTCGGGGCAGCCACCCCGGAAGCCGCCTGCCCGCCTTCCGTGCCTGCCCCGAACCGAGGAGGCCCCCTGGACAGTTCACGATCTGCCACCGCGTGGGTCCGCCCGGCTGTTAAAGCGCTCGCAGCGTTCATCGACGAGTTCAATTAGGTGTTCGGGGTCGAGCAGGTCTGCCGTGTGCCGTCCAACTCCCAGGAGTAGGTTGCCCGGTTGAACTTCCAGCGTCTGCATTCTGCGACCGGCGCCATTCGGCCGGTCGAACACCAGGCCAACTACTAGGCTCAACAGGTGGGCGGGCTGCCGCGCGGGGAATTCACCAACTCAGTGGATCACTCAGCGAATGGCTACGAACGAGTCCGGTAACCAACTCCCGGCCGACCGAGCCTTTCTGACGAATGCACGTGCCTTTGTGATCGTTCCTTTATCCGGCTTCCCGTTCCAAGCCGATGTCACCCTTGCTAGGTTGAGGTTCTCGCCTCCGAGACAAAGTCAGGTAAGTCTCGCGGTTTCACAGAGGCGGAATCCCCCCAAGCCTTCACCAAGGCTTTCCTTGGATGCCCGAAAACCGTAACGGCTGAGTCTTGCTGCTGCCAGCCACGCCTTTCGGCACCGCCCCCCAACACATCAGAAAGCGCACGTAAGTGATGAGATCCCTTCAGCGTTTCGGCCCCCGGCTGGCCGTCTCCGCCATGACGATCGTGCTGAGCACGCCCGGACTGGCCACCGCCGACGAGGCTGCCGGCGGCAAGGACGCCACGTACTACATCTCGCTCGGCGACTCCCTGACCACCGGCTACCAGCCGGACGTCGACAAGGACACCGACGTCGCCTACACCGACCAGCTCTACGCACAGCTCAAGCAGCGCACCCCCGGGCTGGAGCACATACGCCTCGGCTGCACCGCTGAGACCACCGACTCTCTGATCAACGGCGGCAAGTGCGACTACCCGAACGCCAAGTCCCAGCTGGACGCCGCCCTGAAGGCCATGGCCCAGCACCAGGGCAAGGTCGCCTACGTGACCCTCAGTGTGGGCGCGAACGACATCCTCCTGAATTGCGTCAGCCCGGCCGGCACCCTCGATGGGGCATGCCTGAACGGCCGGAGCCAGACCATGGCGAAGAACCTCGCCCAGATCGCGGGCGCGCTCCGCAAGGCGGGCGCGAAGGGCACTCAGTTCGTGGGCTCGACGTACTACAACCCGTTCCTGGGGGCCTGGTTGCAGGGCGCCGCGGGGCAGCAGGCCGCCAAGGAGTCGGCGCCCCTGGTCAAGGCCACCAACACGGGGATCACCCAGGTGTACAAATCCACCGGCTTCAAGGTGGCGGACGTGGCCGCTGCCTTCTCCTCGGACGACTTCACCACCCAGGTGAACGTGCCCGGCGCGGGCGAGGTGCCGGCGAACGTGGCCAAGATCTGCCAGCTGACCTGGGCGTGCACGAAGAAGGACCCGCACCCCAACGTCGACGGCCACAAGGTGATCGCAGGCGCCTTCGCGGCGGTGCTCGCCGACAGTGCCGCGCCCGGTGACGGCGAGCCCCCGGCACCCAGCGAGTCGGCCACGCCCGAAGCGGGGGAGTCCCCGGCCCCAAGCGGGTCGGCCACATCGGCGCCCGGCACGGGCACGGGGCCGAACGACCCGGCCACGAACGGAGATCTCGCCGAGACCGGCGCGTCGAGCAGCACTCCCGTCCTCGCGGGGGCCGGTCTCGCCGTCGTGGCTGCCGGCACCGCCGCGATCTACTTCGCGCGCAGACGCCGTACGGGCGAGGAGAGCTGACGGGTAGTCAGTGAAGCGAACTTGAGTCGCAGGCCGCTCGTGGTGTCGCGGGCGGCCTGCTCGGCTCGGCCACGGAGTCGACCAGCGGGGCTGCGCCTCGACACCTCCGTGCCTCGGCCACGCCTGATCACGGCAACTCGGCGTCCTCCGAACCGGCCGACAAGGATTGCCTTGAGCCGGAATTGTCGCTGTCCATCAGCTCAGCGCCCATGCAGCGGCCGACGGCCAACCAGAGTTTGCGTTGCGCCACCACGCACGGCGGCTCCGGCAAACACGATCCGAACCACCCCTCGCTGCGGAAGAGGTCCACGAGGTGACCTGAAAAAAGTTCCCGGCTCGCGGCAACCTGTGCGTGGTCTGTGACGACAAGGAAGTGGATCCGGCCAGTTCCGGTGGTCGGGATCCGTTCCACTGTTGAACAGCATGCAAGGAGAACGCCTCCCCATGAACCACCCCACGAACGGCGGGCGCCGCGGGCGTCACCGCCGTCGCTGGACCGCCACCGCTGTGCTGCTCGGCGTACCCGCCGCCGTCGTGCCCTATCTCCTGTTCGCACAGGAGGACTCGCAGGCCGCGACGATCGACGGCGATGCCTACTACCGGCTGGTTTCCGTGCGCAGCGGAAAGGCGCTGGACGTCAACGGCTTCTCCACCGCCGACGGCACCCGTATCCAGCAGTGGACCGACCAGAACACCGCCAACCAGCAGTGGAGGCTGAAGCCCGCCGGGGACGGCTACTACGAGCTGGTGAACCGCAACAGCGGCAAAGTGCTGGGCATAGCGGGCAATTCGACCGCCCAGGGTGCTGCCGCCGAGCAGCAGACCGACAGCTCCTCCACTTCCCAGGAGTGGCGGATCGATGAGGTGAGCGGCTCCGACGCCGTCACCCTCACCTCCCGCAAGAGCGGCCAGGTCCTCGATGTCCTGGGAGGTTCCACGGCCCAGGGCGCGGCAGTCGTCCAGTATCCCGGCAAGGGCAGCACCAACCAGCAGTGGAAGCTGGTGAAGACGGCCGACGCCCGGGCGGCCGGGGCGGGCACGGCGCAGACCACGGCCGCGGCTGGACCGTACAGGTGGAAGAACGCCCAGGTGGTGGGCGGCGGTTACGTCACCGGGCTGGTGTTCAACCCGCGCGAGAAGGGCCTGCTGTACGCGCGCACCGACATGGGCGGCGCCTACCGCTGGGACACCGCGGCCGAGCAGTGGATCCCGCTGACCGACTGGGTCGGCGAGAAGGACTGGAACCTGCTGGGCATCGATTCGGTGGCCACCGACCCCGTCGACCCCAAGCGGCTCTACCTCATGGCGGGCACGTACACCAACGACTGGGCGGGCAACGGCGCCATCCTGCGCTCCACCGACCGGGGCCGCACCTTCAAGCGCACCGATCTGCCGTTCAAGGTGGGCGGCAACGAGGACGGCCGCGGCGCGGGCGAACGCCTCGTGATCGACCCCGCGGACAATCGCAACCTGCTGCTGGGCAGCCGCAAGAACGGCCTGTGGCGCAGCACCGACTACGGCGTGACATGGCGTCAGGTCTCCTCGTTCCCGGTCAAGGACGGGGCGGGCAGCGGCGCGGGCATCTCCTTCGTGACGTACGGCCCGGCCGGCAGCAAGACGATCTACGTCGGTGTCGGCGACAAGTCCACCTCCCTGTACCGCTCCACCGACGGCGGCAGCACCTGGCAGGCCGTCTCCGGGCAGCCCACCGGCCAGATGCCGCAGCACGGCGTGCTCTCCGGTGACGGCTCGCTGTACCTGACGTACACCAACGCCCTCGGACCCAACGGCGTGACGGGGGGCTCGGTGTGGAAGTACACGCCGTCCAGCGGGGCGTGGAAGGACGTCTCCCCGTCCCAGGGCAACTACGGGTTCTCCGGTCTGGCCGTCGACCCGCGCAAGCCCTCCACGGTGATGGTCACCACCCTCGGCCGCTGGTGGCCGGAGGACGAGATCTACCGCAGCACCGACGGCGGCACGACCTGGAAGGCCCTGGCCGACAAGTCGGTGCGCAGCGCCTCCGCCGCTCCTTACGTCGGCACCCACACCGGGCACTGGATGACCGCCCTGGCCATCGATCCCTTCAACTCCGGGCACGTGCTGTACGGCACCGGCAACGGCATCCTGCGCAGCAAGGACGCCAACGCCTCCGACAGCGGCGGCACCAGCCACTGGAGCATGGGCGCCCGAGGGCTGGAGGAGACCGCGCTGCTGGACGCGATCGCCCCGCCCGGCGGCGCCACCGTCATCACCTCCATGGGCGACCAGGGCGGCTTCCGGCACGACGACCTGACCAAGGTGCCCTCCGGGCGGCTGAAGAACCCGATGATGACCAACAGCACCGACATCGACTTCGCCCAGTCCAAGCCCTCGATGATGGTCCGGGTCGGCCGCGGCGGCGATCAGGACGGCGCCTACTCCACCGACGGCGGCCGCACCTGGAACGGCTTCAAGGCGGAGCCGGTGGCCGACGCCCGGGACGGCCAGGTCGCGCTCGCGGCGGACGGCTCCTCCATCGTCTGGACCGAGGCCGGCCAGGCCCCGTACCGCTCGACCGACAAGGGGGCGAGCTGGTCGAGGGTCAGCGGCCTGGGCAACGACGCCGTGGTCGTCGCCGACCGTTCCTCGGCCAGGACCTTCTACTCACTGTCCGGCGGCACCCTCTACGCCAGCACCGACGGCGGCGCGACCTTCACCGCCCGCGCCACCAACTTGCCCTCCGGCAAGCTCACGGCCGTCCCGGGCATCGCCGGGGACCTGTGGATCTCCGGCTACGGCAAGGGGCTGCTGCACTCCACCGACGGCGGCCGCACCTTCACCACGCTCAAGACGGTGCAGTCCGCTTCCGCCCTCGGCTTCGGCAAGGCCAAGCCGGGCACCAACTACCAGGCGCTGTACCTGATCGGCACCGTCAAGGACGTCACCGGAGTGTTCCGCTCCACCGACAAGGGCGCCACCTGGCTTCGCGTCAACGACGACGCCCACCAGTGGGGCGCCATCGGTGGGGTCGGCGTCATCACCGGCGACCCCGACACCTACGGCCGCGTCTATGTCGGCACCAACGGACGAGGCCTGCAGTACGGCGACCCGTCCTGACTCCGACGCCCGAGCGGGGCCGCAGGCACAACGGCCCGCGGCCCCGCCACGGCTGAGGAACCTCGCGGAGGATGACACCCCTATCAGGCAGTCAGGGGAGCGTGGTCCACTTCTGGTTGTTCTGGCCGTTGCAGGTCCACAGGATGACCGGGGTTCCGTTGGTGGTGCCGGCCTCGTTGGCGTCGAGGCACAGTCCGGCGTGGACGTTGCGGATCGACCCGTCGGCTTGCCTGGTCCACTTCTGGTTGTCCTGGCCGTTGCAGGGCCAGATGATGACCGGCGTGCCGTTGGTGGTGCCCCGGTTGGAAGCGTCCAGGCACTTGTCGCCGTAGACGCGGATCTCGCCTCCGGCCCAGGTGGTCCAGAGCTGGTTGGCGGCGGTGTGGCAGTCCCAGATCAGCGTCGTCGTCCCGGCCGCGGTGGCGGCGCGGTCAACGTCCAGGCAGCGGCCGGACCCGGTACCGCGCAGGCGTGCGGTGGTGGCGGCCAGGGGGCTGCCGCCGGTCATCTTGAACACGGCGACACCGTGCGCGGGGACGCTCGCGGAGATCTGCCCGGAGGTGCTCGACGTGCCGCCGGTCCACAGGTCGGTGAGGGTGAACGGACCGCCGGACAGGCCGACTTGAGCGGCCGTGGCGCTGATGGTCGCAGTGCTGTCTCCCCGGTTGAACAGGCCCACGGCGACCGATCCGTCGGACAGGGGCTTGGCGAACACCTCGGTGCTGCCGTCGTCGCGCACCCTGCGTCCGCCCGCCCCCAGCGAGTCCTGGTTCACCGCCAGCAGACGCGGGTTGCGCAGGATCGCGCTCACGTCGGCGGACATGGTGCGGATGTCGTTGCCGGCCATGAGGGGGGCCGAGAGCAGCGCCCACAGGGCGAAGTGGGAGCGGGACTCGGTCAGTGACAGACCGGGACGGCCGACGACCAGCATGTCGGGGTCGTTCCAGTGTCCCGGGCCCGACTGAGCGGCCAGCGGCGCGGTGATGTCCAGGACGTTGCCGACGCCCATCGGGTAGCTGTTGGTGTTGCCGTTCTGCCAGATGTCGAGCAGGTCCTCGGTCGTCCGCCACAGGTCGGCGACCTCACCCCAGTTGTACTTGTCGCCGGTGGGGGCGTGGAAGCTGTTGGGGTTGATGCTGTAGACGATCGGCCGGCCGGTGGCGCGCAGGGCGTCGCGCATGATGGTGAACTGTGCGATCTGCTCGGTGAGGGTGCCGTTACCGGAGCACCAGTCGTACTTGAGGTAGTCCACGCCCCATGAGGCGAACGTGTTGGCGTCCTGGGCCTCGTGGCCCTTGCTGCCGGTGGAGCCGGGGTAGGTGCCCACGCCCTGGGCGCACGTTTTCTCGTTGGGCGCCTGGTAGATGCCGAACTTCAGGCCCTTGCTGTGGATGTAGTCCCCGAGCGCCTTCATGCCGCTGGGGAACTTGGTCGGGTTGGCCCGCAGGTTGCCCGCGCTGTCCCGCTGCGGGTCGAACCAGCAGTCGTCGACGACGACGTACTGGTAGCCGGCGTCGCGCATGCCCGAGGACACCATCGCGTCGGCGGCCTGGCGGACCTGGGCCTCGGTGATCCCGCATCCGAAGCTGTTCCAGCTGTTCCAGCCGAGCGGCGGGGTGAGCGCGGGGCTGCCCGGCGCGGCCGCGGCGGTCGTGCCGGCGGAGGCGGTGACGGAGGCGCTGAGCGTCAGCGCGGTGGCCGCCAGGAGACGCAGCAGTCGTCTGTGTATGGGGACCATGGGGGGTTCCTTCCTGGGGGACAAGGCGGAAGCAGTTTGTGACCGTGCCTGACAGGCACGGTCACAAACTGCTGGTCGTGTGCCCGCGGGTCAGCGCTGCAGGGTGAGCAGGCCCGGCCGGTACGGCAGGTCTATGTAGTCGGTGCCGGGCGGGACGTTGGGGGTCAGGCCCTGGTAGAGGAACTGCAGGTTGCAGGGGTCGATGGTCATGGTCTGGTCGGGGTTGGTGCGGACCAGGTCGCCGTGGCTGATGTCGTTGGTCCAGGTGGCGCCGCTGTTGGCCTTGCCGGCGAAGGGGTTGGACTCGGTGTGTAGACCTCCGGCGCCTCGAACAGGTTCTTCACCGTGTCGCTCATGATCGTCGTGTAGGACGAGCCGAAGCTGGCCGGGAAGTTCCCGAGCGGCATGGTCGACTGGTAGATCTTGCCGTTGTCACCGGCGAAGAACATGTGCATGCTCTGGCCGTCGGCGATCATGGTCGGGTCGATCGCGCTGCCGTCGGGGAGGCTGCCGGTGAACAGCGGCTGCGCCGCGGACCAGCCGTTGGGGTTGGTGGGGTCGCTGGAGGTGCGATAGACGAAGGGCCATTGGGTACCCCACCCGTTCGAGGTCAGCACCCAGATGTTCTTGGGCGCGAAGTAGAACAGTTTGGGAGCCACCGCGCCCTGGTTCATCTGGGTCTGGCCGGCCGACGCCATGTCCGACCAGTTCGTGAAGGGACTGAACGCCATCGATTTCCAATTCGATCCGTCAGAGGCGGTCGCGTAGACGAGGTGCTTGCCGTTGTACGTCACGGTGGTGAAGTCCTTCAGCGCGGCCCACCCGTTCGCCGGCTGCGCCAGCGCGCCGGTCGAGCTCCACCGGTACGTCGACGGAAGAGCACACGTGCCGCCCGGCGGCGTGGACAGGCCGGTCCACTTCTGGTTGCTGCCGCCGGTGCAGTTCCAGAGCTGCACCGCCGTGCCGTTGGCCGTGGCGCCGCCGCTGACATCCAGGCACAGCCCGGACTCCACGGCGACGATCGTGCCGTCGGAGTTGACCCGCCACTGCTGGTTGGTACCGCCGTTGCAGGACCAGATCACCGGCCGGGTCCCGGCCGTGTTGGCGTGGCCCGGAACATCGAGGCACTTGTTGCTGCCGTACACGGTCAGCTGGTTGTTGTCCGTCAGTGTCCACTGCTGGTTGGTCCCGCCGTGGCAGTCCCAGATCTGCAGGTTCGTGCCGTCGGCCTGGCTGGCGCCCGGCACATCGAGGCACCGGCCGGAACCAGTGCCGCGCAAGGCGCCGCTGGTGGCCGCCTGAGCCGGGTTGGCGACGAGCGTTGCCGCCGAGGCGACCAGAGCGGCGAGCACCACAGGCAGATGCCTGCGGCTGAAAGTACGTCTGAGCATGGGGACCTCATTCCTTGGGTGAGCGGTTCCGGGCGGCCCCGTCGGAGCCTGTCCGGACCGATGCGCTGCGACCTGGCGCAGCGTTCGGTATCTCGAACGATGGTCGAAGAGTCGAGCAAACTGAAGGGCGGAGAGCGACCAGTTCTCAGTTCCTCAAGATGCGCCACCGGTTGTCGGGGGTGCCGTTGTCCGACCACTGCAGAGCGCGGCCGCCGTCGGCGCGTCCCAGCCGCCGGTGGCAGCCGCGCCATTGGTGGACAGCCGGTGGTTGGCGCGGAAGCTGTACAGCAGCCGGTCGACATCGATGAACCGCAGGTGGTCGGCGGCAGGGGCCCCGGCTGCTCGATCCGCGTTCGACTGGTCCGGACTGTGGTGCGTCCTGTTCGATCGTCGGAACTCCGCCCCGGGTCGGTGACGGCGGGCAAGGCGGCAGCGCGGCTCGGCGGGGAGGCCGGGGTCCACGGGAGGTCTCGGACCCATTCGGTCCTCTCCACTGATACATGGGATGGATTAGCAGGTACGTGTGTTGCTTCTGTCTAGCCTTGCGACAGACATTCCTTGCCTACTTCCGGATGGGCGTCCGATCGGCGCCCTGGCGGCCGAGCTGGACATTGGATGTTCGAGAAGGAGTGTGAGGAATGCGAGTGCGGGATAAAGTTCGATCATCGAGGTGTTGAGGGGGTCCCGCCCCGCCTGCTCTGCTCCAGGTAACCGCACAGATACCGACAACTTCCTGCGCCTGCCCGGGCCATCTGCCCGGGCCCACGAGTCGAACAGAGGAACCCGCCTTGTCCTACAGCGTCCGCGCGGGCGGTCTGGCACGGCACACCGCCGCAGAGATCCTCCGCATCGAGCACTGGGGACTCCCCGGCGTCCGCGTCCGGACAACGCCGGGGCCATCGATCCCGCCGCCCCCGGCGCGCTTGGGAGCCCCTCGCCCTCCCCGCACGCCGAACTGTCCGTAGCGGACGACGGGGCCGCCCCTGGTCAACGGCCGCCTCGCCGTCGAGGCGCGGCGGACGGCCGGCTGAGGTTCCCGCACGCGGCCTCGGGCCAGGCCTACGACGGTGAACGGCTGCACGGCCCACCCACCCGTCGACTGGCGTCGTACCCACGCAGCGACCAGGCTTCGTCGGCCGGATGTGGCGCCGGCCTGCGCGAGGCGGGCTCCCGCACCGACATGCAGTGCCGCTGCCGTGCCCGGCCGCCGGGCAGACGACGGTCCGCGGGCTCGGATCTCACCGTGGCCCGGGCTCGGGGAGGGTCTGCGCGCACCAGATCGTCTTGCCGTTGGTGGTGTGCCGGGTGCCCCACCCCTGGGTGAGCTGGGCGACGAGCAACAGACCTCGGCCGCCCTCGTCGAAGGCGCGGGCCCGGCGCAGATGTGGGGCGGTGTTGCTGGCGTCGGAGACCTCGCAGATCAGGGAGGTGTCGCGAATCAGCCGCAGCCTGATCGGCGGTTCGCCGTATCGGATGGCGTTGGTGACCAGCTCGCTGACGACCAGCTCGGTGACGAACGCCGCCTCCTCCAGGCCCCAGGCGTCCACCTGGTCGACGGCGAACTTCCTGGCGCGCGGCACCTGCGCGGGGTCGGACTCGATGTCCCAGTCGGCGACGTGATGGGGATCCAGCGCGTGAGTGCGAGCCAGCAGCAGGGCGGCGTCATCGGTGCGGTGTTCGGGGAGCATGGCGTCCATCACCGTGTCGCACAGGGCCTCCAGTGAGGTGGCCGAGTGGTTCAGCGCTCGCTGCAGTTCGGCGATCCGCTGGTCGACGTCGCGCTCGCGGCTTTCCACCAGTCCGTCGGTGTAGAGGGCGAGCAGGCTGCCCTCGGGCAGCTCGAGCTCGGTGGCCTCGAAAGGCAGCCCACCGATGCCGAGCGGTGGTCCCGGCTGTGCGGGTACCGGTGTCCTGGTGCCGTCCGGGGAGATGATCAGCGGCAGGGGGTGGCCGGCGCTCGCCAGCGTGAAGCGCCTGGAGACGGGGTCGTAGACGGTGTACAGGCAGGTGGCCCCGGTCTCGCCGGTCGGCTGGAAGTGGCCGGTGGGCTGGAGGTCGCTGGCGAGGTGGAGGACCAGGTCGTCCAGGTGGGTCAGCAGCTCGTCCGGTGGCAGGTCCACGTCGGCGAGGGTGCGGACCGCCGTGCGCAGCCGGCCCATGCTGGCCGAGGCGTGCAGGCCGTGACCGACGACATCGCCGACGACCAGGGCGACCCGGGCTCCGGACAGCGGAATGACGTCGAACCAGTCACCGCCCACTTCCGCGCCGGTCCCGCCGGGCAGATAGCGCGATGCCACGTCGACCGCCTCCTGCGTGGGCAGCCCCTGCGGCAGCAAGCTGCGTTGCAGGGTCAGTGCGGTCGTGCGCTCGCGCGAGTACCGGCGGGCGTTGTCGATGGCGACGGCTGCCTTGGCGGTCAGCTCTTCGGCGAGGATCAGGTCGTCGGCGGTGAAGGCCTCGGGGCGGTCGAGACGGGAGAAGGCGACGACGCCGAGCAGCGCGCCGCGGGCCCTGAGCGGCACGGTGATCCGGCCGGTCAGCCCGTCCGTGGCAAGGGACTCGTCGATCACCGGGTTGTCCGGCGGCCAGTGGGCCGGGTCGGCGGCGAGCCCGGGCCCGAAGGCCCATTCGCCGCCCTGGCCGGGCTCAGCGGCGAGTTCGACCGTGGACCTGCCGGTGGCCATGCAGCGGGCGGCGACGGAACCGGGAGCGTGGCTGACCGGCGTCGTGGGCCCGGGAGCCCGGTCGGAGTCGTCCCTCGCGCTGTGCTGGGCGGCACGGCTGAGCACGACCGTCTCGCCGGGGGTGAACGCGGGCGCGGAGGGCGGTTCCTCTCCGCGCAGCACCTCGTCGAAGAGATCCACGGTGACGAGGTCGGCGAATCCCGGCACCGGGGTGCCGGCCAGTTCCTGGGCGGTGCCGATCACGTCGAGTGTCCGGCCGATGCCGCCGCTGGCCTTGTTGAGGATGAGCAGGCGTTGCCGAGCCCAGTACTCGGCGCTCATGTCGAATCCCCAGTTGGCGACCGCGCGGACCCTGCCCTCTGCATCCCGGACGGGCCAGATGCTGGTGGCCCAGGCGTTGGCGTAGTTGCTGCCGAGCGGGCGGAAGACGGTGATGAGACGCGTGGGCTCGCCCGTCCTCGCCACTTGGGCGAGCGCGTCGGTGTAGGGCTTGTCGTCCCTTTCGGGAAACAGCTCGCGGTCGAACTCGGGAAACAGATCGCGGTACTTCTTACCGAGCACTTGCTCCTCCGAGTGCGCGATCACCCGGCCCGAGGAGGCGTTGATCCACAGGAACCGCAGCTCAGGGTCGTAGACGCCCAGCGCGAAGGGAGACTGCTCGAAGGCCCGGTCGGCGATCACCGGGCGGCGTCCCCAGCGCTGGACGGTCACCACGTGACCCAGCGCCCGCCCGTCGGGGCCGAGCAGCGGTTGAGCCGTCACCACGGCGTCCACCGTGGAACCGTCCCGGTGGCGCATGGGGATGAACCCTGTGGGGTCGGGACCGGCGCCATACCCCTTGGGGAAGCCGGATGGCGGGGGATCGACCAGCAGCTCGGTGACGGCGCGGCCGACGATGTCCTCCGCCGTCCAGCCCAGCAGCAGCCGGCCCCCATCGCTCCAGCCGCTCACCACGCCGTAGGGGTCCACCACGGCAACGGCAGTGGGCGCGTCCTGCTTGTCGGCCATCTCCACGCGCCACGCCTCCGTCCGGACAGCCGTGCCCGTCAGGGCTGGTTTCCAGCGGCTGCTTCCAGACTAGATCGGCCCCTGCTCCACGGCCCTCCGGCCGGTGCGTTCGGGGTGCCAGGTGCCGGAGCGCCTGCGGCTGGGGCCTTCGCGTCCCGCTCGCCAGCAGCCGCGGCGCGCCTGCCGAAGTGGGCCCGGCTCGTCCGCGAGCGGGGTGGCGCGCCGCTCGACGAGGCACAGCCCGCCCAGCGGCTCCCAGGGCGGCGGCCGCGCGGGGCGCCGTCGCCCATCCAGGGCAACAGGAACCGTCCCCGCCTCGACGGCGGGGTCGCAGCCAGGGGGTGAGACCGCCGCCGTCCTGCATCCGCCCGGGGAGATTCGTGTGGACCAGGACGGGGCTGCAAGCCGTCGCCGGCCGCTCCGACGAGGATCTCGTAGAGGCCCGGTGCCACCCGCTGACGTCCTGCGCACGTCCCAGAACGCGAAGGCCGGCATCGGCACCCGCGAGCCGATCCCCGAGATCTCGCCGGGCGCGAGCGTCACACGCTGGTGCGCGGCCAGTTCCCTGCCGGGCCGCGGGCACGTTTCACCTCAGTCGGCGTTGCAGGTGGTCCCGTTCAGGCTGAACCCGCCCGGCGCGGCGAAGGTGCCGTTGTAGGTGCCCTGGAACCCGAAGGTCTGGCTGCCGCCGGGGGCGATGCTCGCGTTGTGTGTCAGGCCGCTCGCGGTGACGGATCCGGAGGACGGGGAGACTGAGGCGTTCCAGGCGCTGGTCATGTGCTGGCCGGGAGGCAGGGTGAAGGCGAGGCGCCAGCCGTCGACGGGTGCCGAACCGGTGTTGGCGACGGTGACGTTCGCGGTGAAGCCTCCCTGCCACACATTCGTGGTGTACGACACCTCGCAGGTCGTGGCGCCGCCCGGGCCGCCCGGTCCACCACCGGTGTTGACGGTCGACGAGAACGAGTTCACGGTCAGCCCCGTGCCGTTCTGCCAGGGTTCGAAGCCGGCCTGAACGCTGGTCAGGTACCAGCTGCTCTGTGCCAGTCCGCGGGCTACGGCCTGCCGGACGAAGTCCATCACGTCGAAGCTCCAGCTGCCGATCGCCGACGGGGCGACGAAGGACAGCACGTCGTTGGAGCCGTTGCTGCCCTGCCACACCTGCCAGGTGCGTCCGCCGACGGTGGCCGTGCCGACCTGGGAGCCGATGGGCTGGATCGGGCCCACCTTGTTGAACCAGATCATGATCTCGGTCCGGTTCACGCCGTCGGTGCGGGGCGTCGGGTCCAGCCAGATGTCGTACGAGGCGTTGTA
This sequence comes from Streptomyces bicolor, assembly GCF_000719285.1. Lineage (GTDB taxonomy): Bacteria > Actinomycetota > Actinomycetes > Streptomycetales > Streptomycetaceae > Streptomyces > Streptomyces bicolor. Next base: position 140,757 of record NZ_JOFS01000005.1, read on the forward strand.
CACGGCGTCGCCGACGTAGCCGTACGAGATGCTGCTCGGCGCGCTGGAGATGCGGGCGAGCTGCGCGGGGAGGTTGGTCCCCGGCGAGCAGTTGGTGTAGTGGCAGCCGTTGAAGAGGGACGGGTACGACTTCGGCGCGCCGTTCGTGGGCACGGAACCGTCGGCCCGGGTGAGCCGGAAGCCGGTGCCGGTGGCGGTGACGCACTGGGGCTCGGTGGTGCCCCAGCGGTTGTTCTGGACGACGTATCGCCCCTGGATGACGGTCGAGCCGAACTGTTCGCAGACCGTGGTGTCGGCCTGGGCCGGGGGCGTGGCTGCGAAGAGTGCCGCGACGGTGGCGAGCGCCGTGACGAGCGCGCCCAACGTGCCGCGCACGGTGCGGGGAAGGTGCGGTAACGGTCGCATGCGGGGCCTCTTTTCGGAGGTACGGCCGGAGGGGGCGGGGGCGCTCCCGTCTTCCCCTCAATGGGACGATGGGAGCGCTCCCATATTGCTGCTGTGGCGGACTGTAGGGCGCCTGCATGTCCCTGACAAGACTGGTTGAGTCGGAGAGTTTCCGAAACGCGTGCCCTGGTTGCCGGGGAAAGGCAACCAGGGCGAGTGGCCTGGTACGGAGTCCAGTAGGTCCGGCCGGCGTTGCTGCCGTCGCCGTACCTGGCCTCCATGGTGGCCGGCACGTCACCCTTGTACTGCAGTCGGTCGTGCCCTTCGGCAGGTTCAGCCTTCGAGGGGCTCGTAGTCGAACCAGTCGAAGTGGACGGTGCCCTCAGCCGCGTACATGCCGATGACGCGGCCGGTGAAGCCGCCGGCGACCTCGGTCGACAGATAGCGGCCGTCGAGGGCCGCGAGCTCGGTGATCGTGCCGTCGGGTTGTTCGATGCCGAGGGAGACGATGTCGGGTCCGGTGCACGGTCCATGCGGAGGCGGTGGGTCCGTGATGGTGACGGTGAGGATCAGTGGCCCGGCGGGTACGGAGCGTTCGGCCACGACCGTGCGCAGGGAGCCGACGCGCGCGATCACCCGTACGTTCGTCCCGGACGCCTCGATCGCGTAGTGGTGCCGCTCGTCCAGCCGGACGGCGAGGCCGCCGCGCCCCTGCCCCGGGTCGACCAGGGTGCGTGCCCGGCAGGTGAGGTGCTGCTGGCGGCGGCCGGTGAACACCACGTCGGGCTCGTCCAGGGAGCCGCCCCGCGCACGGAGCGTGAGCCAGCCGGGGCGCTCCTTGGTGGTGCAGAGCTCGGCGGGGCGGTCCCGCACGGAGATCCAGGTCGGCCCGAGGTCGCTGAGTTCGAAGTCGTCGCGTCGTTCCTCGCCGGGGGCGGTTGTGGGGGAGAGGGGCCAGGGGAGTGTGGACAGGTCCAGGGTGACCTCGCCGACGACCGGCCAGCCGTCCTCCCAGGCCACGGGAGCCAGGAAGGTCTCCCGGCCGAGCGCATGCCAGCCGGGCGTGCCGCCGCGCGGCCGCACGCCGAGGAAGACCATCCACCAGGAGCCGTCGGGCGCCTGGACCAGGTCCGCGTGCCCGGTGTTCTGCACGGGGTGGTCGGTGCCGCGGTGGGTGAGGATCGGGTTGGCCGGGCAGGGCTCGAACGGGCCATTGGGCGTGCGGCCGCGGGCGATCGACACGCCGTGGCCGCGTTCGGTGCCGCCCTCGGCGATGAGCAGGTACCAGTAGTCGCCGATCCGGTACAGGTGCGGCGCCTCCGGGGCCTTCGCGCCGGGGCCGCCGGACCAGAGCCTGTGCGGTGTGCCGTACGTCTGTCCGTTGGACGCGTCGAGGCGGACCTGCGACACCCCGGCGACCGTGCACCAGCAGGTGCCGTCCTCGTCCCAGGCCAGATCAGGATCGATGCCGGGCACGCCCGGTGCCCAGATGGGATCCGACCACGGTCCGGCCGGGTCGGTGGCCGTGACGATCAGGTTGCCGCCGCCCTCGCTGCAGTTGGTGACGATCAGCCAGAAGCGGCCGTCGTGATGGCGCAGGGTGGGGGCGTAGATGCCGCCCGAGGACGGCATGTCGGCCGGCAGGCGCAACTGCTCCGGCCGGTCCAGTACGTTGCCGATCTGCCGCCAGTGCACCAGGTCACGGCTGTGGAAGAGGGGTACGCCGGGGAAGTACTCGAAGCTGGAGCAGGCGAGGTAGTAGTCGTCGCCTACCCGGCAGATGCTCGGGTCGGGATGGAACCCGGGGAGCACGGGGTTGGCGGCGCGGGCGGGCTGGTTCTGGGTGGGCACCCTGGTCGTCCTTTCGTCGGATGGGCGGCAGGTACGTCGCTCAGGGAGCGTCCGGTTCCGTGCGGGTGATGCGGAGCAGCGCCGCGGAGGGCGCGGTGGGCAGGGTCACGGTGAGCTCGGCCGTGTCCGGGTTCCAGACGGCGACGGCCTGGCATGCGGCGGGGTACAGCACCTCGACACGGGCGCCGCCGCCGTCCGCCCGTTCAGGCAGCCGGAGGGTGGTGGTGGCCGCACCGCCCGGACGGCGCCACACGGTGAGGTAGGCGGTGGCGGGGGTGTGCAGGGCGAGAGCGATCCAGGGGTCGTCCCAGCCGGGCAGCCCGAGTGGCCAGGACGGCACGGCCTGCGGCAGGTCGGCGCGGATGGCCTTGTACACGGCGACCGCCTCGTGGACCAGGGCGCGGGCCTCGAGCCCCAGCTCCGGGAGGCGGCCGGAGAGGTGGATGCGGCCGAGGAGGCCGCTCGCCATGGTGAAGGCGACCTCGTCGAGGGAGTCCTCCGGCTGCGGGTAGGCCCAGACGGCGCCCTGTTCGGGGGTGACGGCGGTGGGTGCGGAGGCCGCGATGGGGGCGTAGAGGTGGAGGTTCTGCTGGTCGCTGGTGGACTGCAGTTGCAGCCGGGACAGCAGGGCGTGGTCCCAGCGCATGCCGCCGGAGGCGCAGTTCTCCACCACCAGGTGCGGGTAGCGGTCCAGGATGCCGTCGAGCCAGTCCAGGTGGGCGCGGTTGTGGCCGAGCAGGCCGGCGCCCGGTGTCTCGCCGGGGTTGGCGCTGGTTCCGGACCCGGCGTCGATGTTGTGGTCGAGCTTGAGGTAGCCGACGCCCCACTCGCCGACCAGGCGGTCCACGACCTGGTCCAGGTGGGCGCGGGCGGCCGGCTGGCGCAGGTCCAGGTGGTGCCGGCCGGTCTCCGTGACGCGCATGCCGTCGCGGCGGAAGAACGCTTCGTCCGGCAGGGACTTGGCCATGGGGCTGTGGACGCCGATGACTTCCGGCTCCAGCCACAGGCCCGGCACCATGCCGCGTTCGCGGATGCGGTCCAGCACCTCATGGATCCCCTTCTCGCCGGGGAAACGTGAGGCGGATGGTTCCCAGGCGCCGACGCTGGTCCACCAGCCGTCACCGTCGTCGTACCAGCCGGCGTCGATGACGAAGTATTCGGCGCCGGCCTCGGCGGCCGCGTCGATGAGCGGCAGGAGCTTGTCGGTGGTGGGGTCTCCCATCAGGCAGTTCATGTAGTCGTTGAAGATGACCGGCAGACCCCGGTGGTCGGGATGCGGGCGGCGCTGGGCGCGGCGGTAGCGGGTCAGCGCGGCGAAGGCGGCGTCGGGGCCGCCGTCGGCGCTGCAGGCCAGCGCGGCCGGTACGGTGCGGAAGGCGGCGCCGGGTTCCAGGGGGTGCCGCCAGCCGTGGTGGGTGTCGGTGGGCCCGAACAGTGCCGCGTAGGCAGCGTTGTCGTGCTCTTGGCACTCCCAGCGCCAGCCGCCGCCGTTGTGCTCGATCTGCCACATCCAGGTGCGGCCGGTGTGCCGGTCCGTCAGGCCGCCCATGGGCAGATGTCCGCAACTGGACCAGGTGCCCTGTCCGTTCAGGGCGAAGCCGGCCTTGCCGTGCCCGTACTTCACGCGTCCGCTCGGGTCGGGTGTGGTTTGGCGCATCGGCTGTCGCCGCCAGCGGCATTCGGAGAGCCAGTCGTTGTCCGCCCACAGCAGGTCGGCGGCGTCGAGGGCGGCCGGGTCCGGCGGGGTGAGGCAGCCCACCGCGAGCGAGCTGACCGACTCCAGGTGCAGCGTGGTTGGCCCTTCGTTGCGCAGGGTCACTTCGCTGCGGAGTACGGGGATGCCGTCCGGCGACCGGTAGGTCACCTCCGCGACCAGACCGGTGTCCGGGTCGTGGAGTTGGACGGTCAGGGTGTGCCAGTCGCCGTCGCGGGCCGCGCGGTGGCTCCGGTGGCGCAGCCGCCCGCCGAGAGCGGTCCCGGTCAGGCGGCTGCCCGACCAGCCGCGGCCGTGACCCGCGGCCGTCACCTCCACCAGAGGCAGGGACGCACCGGGGTCGCTGCCCGCTTCGCCGGGCAGTCCCAGATGCGTCAGGCGGGCGCTGCCGTCCCCGCCGAGGACGAAGTCGAGTTGCAGGGCCCCGTGACCCCAGCGCAAGCTCCGCTGTTCGTTTTCCATGGTGTCCTTTTCCAGGTCAGTGGGCGCGCAGGACCGCGCAGCCGCCGGGCGGCAGTTCGTGGGCCGGCTCCGGCAGGGGCCACGGTGTCCGTGGTGTGGTTGCCGAGTTGCGTCGCGGAACGCATGTTGTCGAGAACGTGGCCGACCGTGCTGGGCGAGATACCGGCGCGTCTCGCCGGGTCGGCGTGGTCACCATGGGGGCGCGCCGATGTCCTTCTGCGCTGCTGCGCCTCCGAGGCTCTGGCGGTTCAACCCGTGTGTCATCGTGGTCGCCCTTCCCGCGGAGTGTCGAAGCGCTTCACTTCGAGGGGAAGTTATCGGTCACCTTTCGTGGGAAACAAGAGGCAGAGGACGAGGAAAGCTCCTCCCTCCTGGTCCATTGACAGTTTGTTAGCGGAAATGACCACGTCGATGCGCTTCGACAATCAAGCGCGTCGAAGACCTGCTGGAACGGCTCACACCGCCTTCGGTGAGCGCATTCCCACAGCTGCACCGGGATCGGGCGTCAGTCGGCTCGCAACACATCGAGTGCCGTGAGAGCCACGTGGAGCTCGGTGCGCTGGTCACCCGATTCGAGGTCACGGCCGAGGAGACGCTCGATGGTGCGCAGGCGTTGGTACATGGTTTCGCGGGAGAGGCCGCCCCGGCGTGCGGCGGTGGTCTTGTTGCCGGCCGCGTCCAGGTAGTGGCGCAGGGTCGTCAGCAGGTCGGTGCCGTGCTGGGTGTCGTGGTCGATGAGACGCCGGAGCTGCCGTTCGGTGTACTCCTGGATCCGGGCGTCCTCACGGAGGGCGTACAGCAGGCGGCGCAGACCGACGTCGGACAGCTCGTGGAAGGAGCGGTCCTGGGGGAGGGGCTGGCCGGGCGGGGTGGCCTCGGCGACGCGGGCCGCCTCGCGGAAGGAGCGGGCGGTGTCGGTGAGGTCCGTGACCTCGGAGCCGACACTCACGACTGCTCCCGGGGCCAGGGCCAGTACCGTGCCGGACAGGCGCTCGACGACGGGACGCCAGGGCTGGGAGGTGCGCAGAGCCAGCAGGATCCCGAGGCGGTCGGGGGTCAGTTCGCCGACGAGGGCCGGCACGCCTGCCGTTCTCAGCTCTTCCGACAGACGGGACTCGGCCTCGGTTCCTCCCTTCCCTGCGCGCAGGTCCACCAGGGCGGCGACGAAGTGGCTTCGATCGGTCGGCAGGCCCAGGGCGGAGCAGCGGGCGCGGGCGTCCTCCGCGGAGCGGTGGCGCTGTTCCACGAGGTCGAGCAGGGCGTTCCGGTGTGCGGTGCGTTCCCACGGGGTGGGGTGGATGAGGCGCGCGACGGTCAGTGCCATCGCGGCCCTCTCCAACAGGGTGACGTCCTCCGGCCCGAACGCCGGTCCGTCGGTGCGCGCCGGGAGCACGGCCACACGACCCCAGCGCTCGCCCTGGTACTCGACGGGGGCGGTGAGCCAGCCCTCCGGGCCGCGTATCGCTGTGTTGTCGCCGGGCCCGGTCGCCCTGGAGCGCTGTTCCCAGTCGGCGAGTGCCTCCTCGACGGTGAGTCCGGACGGTTCGCAGATCAGGGCCTGGTGCACCAGGTTCTCCAGGACGACCGTGCGGCCGCTCATCTCCGCCGCCGCTCGCACCACGTCCTCCGGCCCGGCACCGCGCAAGGTCAGGGTGGTGAACGCCTCATGGATGCGCTGCGTGCGGCGCATCGCCTCCGCCTGGTTGCCGAGCAGGAGCGCGTGGACGACCTGCGTGACCTCCAGGAAGTTGACGTCCTTGGCCAGGGTGACGAGGGGCAAGCCGCGGCGGCGGCAGGCGTCGACGAGCGTGTCCGGCGCTCGGTGGTAGCGGCGTACGAGTTCGATGACCAGGGCCGCGGCCCCGATATCGGCGAGTTCGTCGACATACCGGCGCACGCCGACCGCGTCCTGCGGCAGGGGCATTCCGGTGGTCAGGACGAGTTCGCCGCCCTTGAGGAACGACGCGGGGTCGGTCAGCTCGGTGATGTGGACCCACCGGACCGGTCGGTCCAGGTGCGGCACGCCGGTGACGACCTGGGGCCGTCCGGCGGCCAGGACGGGAAGTGCGAGGACATCGGCCACGGTGAGCGCACGGGTGGGCCCCTGGCCGGCCGGGTGATGGTCGTTCACGTTCTCTCCACGGGTCCCTGCCCGAACTCGGCCCGGAGCTCGGGGAGTGCCCGGCCACTGTGACAAGCGTCTCTGACCTGCGCAAGAGCGGTTCGTGAGGGATCGGCACCCGGCATGCCCCCGATGAGGCTGACACAACGTCCGGATATCGCGTCCCGGCCGGACAGATCGCGCGTTGGCGCACCCTCCGCCCGCGGAGATGCTCGGGAGACCGCAGACCGCAGACCGCAGACCGCAGACCGCAGACCGAACACCGAGGCCGGGAGACGAACATGACCGCACTGTCGCCGCACCTTCGCCAGGCCACGCCCGTGGTGGCGGCCCGGGGCGAGGGCGTCCACCTCTACGACCAGGACGGCCGCCGCTACCTCGACTTCACCGCCGGCATCGGCGTCACCAGCACCGGCCACTGTCATCCCAAGGTCGTGGCGGCGGCGCAGGAGCAGGTGGGCTCGCTGATCCACGGTCAGTACACGACGGTCATGCACCAGCCGCTGCGCCGCCTCGTCGACAAGCTCGGCGAGGTGCTGCCGGCCGGCCTGGACAGCCTGTTCTTCACCAACTCGGGCAGCGAGGCGGTGGAGGCCGCGCTGCGGCTGGCCCGCCAGGCCACCGGCCGGCCCAACGTCATCGTCTGCCACGGCGGCTTCCACGGCCGTACGGTCGCCGCCGCCTCCATGACGACTTCCGGCACCCGCTTCCGCTCCGGCTTCTCGCCGCTGATGAGCGGTGTCGTCGTCACCCCCTTCCCGTCGGCCTACCGCTACGGCTGGGACGAGGAGACCGCGACCCGCTTCGCCCTGAAGGAGCTGGACTACACGCTCCAGACGATCTCGTCGCCCGCCGACACGGCCGCGATCATCGTCGAGCCCGTCCTCGGCGAGGGCGGGTACGTGCCCGCCAACCGCGCGTTCATGGAAGGGCTGCGGGAGCGGGCGGACCGGCACGGCTTCCTGCTGATCCTCGACGAGGTGCAGACGGGCGTCGGCCGCACCGGCCGCTTCTGGGGTCACGACCACTTCGGCGTCACGCCCGACATCCTCGTCACCGCCAAGGGTCTGGCCAGCGGGTTCCCGCTGTCCGGCATCGCCGCCTCCGAGGAGCTGATGGCCAAGGCGTGGCCCGGCTCGCAGGGCGGTACGTACGGCGCCAACGCCGTCGCCTGCGCCGCGGCCTGCGCCACTCTCGACGTCGTACGCGACGAGAAGCTGGTCGAGAACGCCGAGGCGATGGGCAAGCGGCTGCGCCAGGGCCTGGAGGCGGTCGCCGACCGGACGCCGGGCATCGGCGACGTGCGTGGCCTCGGGCTGATGCTGGCCACCGAGTTCGTCACCGAGGACGGCGGCCCCGACCCCGAGACCGCCGCTCGCGTCCAGCGCGCCTCCGTCGACGAGGGCCTGCTCCTGCTGCTGTGCGGCGCCTGGAACCAGGTCGTCCGCATGATCCCGGCGCTCGTCATCGACGAGACGGCGGTGGACGAGGGACTGCAGGCGTGGGCGACCGCGGTCGAGGTCGGCACATCGGGTGCGGCACGGCGATGACGGACACCACCACGGCCCTGGAGCCGCTGGTCGCGCGGCTCGCCGAGACCGCTCCCGGCCTGCGGGTGGAGACCGGCCCCGGCTCCACCGGTCTCTACGCCTACGACGCCTCCAACTACCGGGTCCCGCCGCGGGCCGTGGTCTTTCCCCGCAGCGCCGACGACGTCGTCGCGGTGCTGCGGGCCTGCCGCGAGACCGGCATCCCGGTCACCGCACGCGGCGGCGGCACCAGCATGGCGGGCAACGCCGTCGGGCCCGGCGTCGTGCTGGACTTCTCCCGGTACCTGAACCGGATCCTGGGCATCGATCCGGTGGCCCGTACCGCGCGCGTCGAGGCTGGCGTGATCCTGGACTCGCTGCGGTCCGCGGCGGCCCTGCACGGGCTGACCTTCGGCCCCGACCCGTCCTCGCACAGCCGCTGCACGCTCGGCGGCATGATCGGCAACGACGCGTGCGGCAACCGGTCGGTGCGGCACGGGCGCACCAGCGGGCACATCGAAGCCCTGGAGATCGTGACGGCCGACGGCGTGCGGGCCGTCGCCGACCGCACCGGACTGCGGGCCGCCGACCCGGACGACACGGATGCCGTCCAGCGGATCGCCGGTCTGGAAGCGGACGTGCGCCGCCTGATCGACGGCAACCTGGCGTCGATCCGTACCGAGCTGGGCCGGGTACCGCGCCAGGTCTCCGGCTACCAGCTCCACCACCTGCTGCCCGAGCACGGCTTCGACATGGCCCGCGCGCTGGTGGGCACCGAGGGCTCCTGTGCGGTCGTCACCGCAGCGACGGTCCGCCTGGTGGCGGCCGCACAGGCTTCCGCCCTGCTCACCCTCGGGTACGACGACGTCGTCGACGCCGCCGAGGACGTCCCCGAGATCCTGCGATGGAACCCCACCGCCGTGGAGGGCATGGACGAGGCGATCGTCGCCACCATGCGCGCCCGGCGCGGTCCGGACTCCGTCACCGGCCTCCCCGAGGGGCGTGCCTGGCTGTACGTCGAGCTCGACGGCGACGGCCAGGCGGCCGTCGACGCCCGCGCCGCCGAACTGCTGGACGTGCTCAGGGCACAGGGCCGGATGACCGGCGGGCGGGTCGTCAGCAGCCCGGCCGAACGGCGCTCGCTGTGGCGGGTCCGCGAGGACGGGGCAGGGCTCGCCGCCCGGCTCGTCGACGGCTCGGAGTCCTGGCCCGGCTGGGAGGACGCGGCCGTCGCGCCCGAGGACCTGGCCGCCTACCTGCGCGACTTCCGCAAGCTGCTGGCCGCGCACGGCCTGACCGGCGTGCTGTACGGCCACTTCGGCGCGGGCTGCGTCCACGTGCGCATCGACTTCGACCTCGCCACGGACACCGGGCGGGCCGCCACCCGCCGGTTCCTGACGGAGGCCGCCGCCCTGGTCGTCGAGCACGGCGGAAGCCTGTCGGGCGAGCACGGCGACGGGCGAGCGCGCGGCGAACTGCTGGAGGTCATGTACAGCCACCGGCTGATCCGGGCGTTCGCCGCCTTCAAGGAGATCTTCGACCCCGAGGGGCTGCTCAACCCGGGCGTGATCGTCGACCCGGCGCCGCTCGACGCCGACCTCGCCCTCCGTGAACTCCCGCTGGTGGACTCGACGTTCACCTTTCCCCACGACGAGGACGGCTTCGCGGGAGCGGTACGCCGCTGCGTCGGTGTCGGCCGCTGCCGCAGCGACGCCGGCGGCGTGATGTGTCCCAGCTACCGGGCCACGGGGGAGGAGAACGACTCGACCCGAGGCCGGGCCCGTCTGCTCCAGGAGATGGTGCGGGGCGGAACCGTCCAGGACGGCTGGCGCTCCACGGAGGTGCGTGACGCCCTCGACCTGTGCCTTTCCTGCAAGGCCTGCTCCAGCGACTGTCCGGTCGGCGTCGACATGGCCACGTACAAGGCGGAGTTCCTGCACCAGCACTACAAGGGCAGGATCCGGCCCCGCTCCCACTACTCGCTGGGCTGGCTGCCGCTGACCTCGGCCCTCGCCGGATTCGCCGCCCGCCCGATCAACGCGCTGCTGCGCGGACCGGTCGGCAAGCTGCTCGCCCGGCTCGGCGGCGTGACCACGAAGCGCCGGATCCCCGCCTTCGCCTCCCGGCGCGCGCTGCGCCGGGCCCTGCGCCCGGCGAGGACCGGCGAACCGGCGAAGGCACTGCTGTTCGTGGACAGCTTCACCCGCGCCTTCCGCCCCGAGGTGGCGGGCGCCGCGAGCCGCGTGCTCGCCGACGCCGGCATCCCCTGCACGGCGGAGGACGGCCTGTGCTGCGGCCTGACCTGGGTCAGCACCGGGCAGCTGTCCACCGCCCGCCGCATCATGGCCCGTACGGTCGCCCACCTGGACAACGGCGACGACCGGCCCATCATCGTGGCCGAACCCAGCTGCGCCGCCGCCCTCAAGCGTGACGTGCCCGAACTCCTCGGCACCCCCGCTGCTCGTCGCGTCGCGGCCCGCGTCCACACCCTCACCGGTGCCCTGACCGACCTGGCCGCGCCGGACTGGACCCCGCCGGAGCTGCCGGACCAGGTTGTGCTGCAGACCCACTGCCACGAGTACGCCACCTTCAAGGGCTGCCACCCCCGCGACCTGCTCGGCCGCCTCGGCGTACGGAAGGTCGACGAGGCCGAGGGCTGCTGCGGACTCGCCGGGAACTTCGGCTTCGAGGTGCAGCACTACGACACCTCGATGGCCGTCGCCGACTTCGCCCTTAAGCCACGCCTCGACGACATCGACCCGCGGACACCGGCCGTCGTCGTGGCCGACGGCTTCAGCTGCGCCACCCAGATCGACCACCTCGCCGGGGACCGGGGCATCCGCGCCCTGCACCTCGCGGAACTGCTCGACCCCGCCGCCGACCGACCCGGACAACCAGGAGAGAACTCATGACCGACACACCCACGCAGTTGTTCATCGGCGGTGCCTGGGTGGACGCCGCGGACGGCGCCACCATGCCCGTCGACGACCCCGCCACCGGCGAGATCCTCTGCCACGTCGCCGACGCCGGTCCCAAGGACGCGAAGCTCGCCGAGGATGCGGCCGTGCAGGCGCAGGAGGAGTGGGCCCGTACGGCGCCCCGGGTGCGCAGCGAGATCCTGCGCCGCGCCTACGAGATCATCATCGAGCGCACCGACGAGCTCGCCCACCTGATGACGTCCGAGATGGGCAAGCCGCTCGCCGAGGCCAGGGGAGAGGTGGCGTACGCGGCCGAGTTCTTCCGCTGGTTCTCCGAGGAGGCCGTCCGTATCGACGGCGGCCTCGCCACCTTGCCGGACGGCCGCAACCGCATGCTGCTGTCCCGGCGCCCGGTCGGCCCCTGTCTGCTGATCACCCCGTGGAACTTCCCGCTGGCCATGGGCACCCGCAAGATTGGCCCGGCGGTCGCGGCCGGCTGCACGATGGTGCTCAAGCCCGCCCCGCAGACCCCTCTGTCCAGCCTTGCTCTCGCCGCGATCCTCAAGGAGGCCGGGCTGCCGGACGGCGTGCTGAACGTCGTCACCACCTCCCGTGCGGGGGAGGTGTGCGAACCGCTCCTGCGCGGCGGGCGGATTCGCAAGCTCTCCTTCACCGGCTCCACGGCCGTCGGGCAGCTGCTGCTCGCCCAGAGCGCGGAGGCGGTCGTACGAACGTCGATGGAGCTGGGCGGGAACGCGCCGTTCGTCGTCTTCGAGGACGCCGACCTGGACAAGGCGGTGAACGGGGCGATGGTCGCCAAGATGCGCAACATGGGCGAGGCGTGCACGGCCGCCAATCGCTTCTTCGTGCACCGCTCGGTGGCGGAGGAGTTCGGGCGGCGGCTGGCCGAGCGGATGGGTGCACTGGTCGTCGGTCCGGGCACCCGGGACGGGGTCGACGTCGGCCCGCTGATCGACAGGAGGGGGCGCGCCAAGGTGGAGGAGCTGGTCGCCGACGCGGTGGAGCGCGGGGCGCAGGTGCTCGTCGGAGGCCGTACACCCGAAGGCCCCGGCAGCTTCTACCCGCCGACCGTGCTGGCCGACGTCGATCCCGGCAGCCGCCTGATGGACACGGAGATATTCGGCCCGGTCGCCGCGATCCTCACCTTCGACGACGAGGACGAGGTGATCCGCCGTGCCAACGACACCCCCTGGGGCCTGGTCGGCTATGTCTTCACCGAGGGCCTCGACCGTGCCCTGCGGGTGAGCGAACGGCTGGAGGTGGGCATGGTTGGCCTGAACACGGGTCTCGTGTCCAACCCCGCCGCACCCTTCGGCGGCGTCAAGCAGTCGGGGCTGGGCCGTGAGGGCGGCCGGGTGGGGATCGACGAGTTCCTGGAGTACCAGTACCTCGCGGTGCCCGTGAGCTGACGGCGGTCATGCCCTGACCGCGCCGCAGCACGCACCGTGACGGGCCTCACCCGTGCCCGGTTTCCACGCCGCCGGGCACGGGGGAGGGCCCGTGACCTCTCAGCGACAGCTTCGGCAACCAGCGACCTCAGCAGCCTCTCCTGCCCAGGCCCATGGATCGACCGGGGCCGCGGCTACCAAATTTCGAGTTCAGGAAAGGAAGAACATGTCGTTCCTGAAGACCATCGACACCAATCCCTCCGTCGCGCCGCACAAGTCCGGCCCGCTCCCGGAACGTCTGGTATCCGGCGACCCCGCGTTCATGACCTGGCCGCAGGACGTCGCTCGCGGGGAGATGATCCATACGGGAGTCTGGGAAGCGACGCCCGGCGAGACACGCTCGATCAAGGGCGAGACTTTCGAGTTCTGCCACATCCTTGCCGGCGTCGTCGAACTCACGCCGGAAGGGGGCGAGCCGGTGGTCTACAAGGCAGGCGACAGCTTTGTCATGAAGCCGGGCTTCGTCGGTGTCTGGAAGACCATCGAAACCGTGCGCAAGATCTACGTGATCGTGAAGTGATGTCGGGACCGTCGTCAGGCCAGGTGCCGGGCGGTGATCTCGGCCGCCGTCTCGGCGACCAGCCGACCCAGCTCGGGCAGCCGGACGGGCTCGAAGCGGGAGTCGGGCAGGGATGCGGCCACAGCGGCCAGCGGCGTGCCCTCACCGTCGAGCACGGGTGCCGCGATGGCGCAGACACCCTGCAGGTACTGGTTGTGGTTGACGGCGTAGCCACGCTCTCTCACGCGGCAGAGTTCCGCGCGCAGTTGCCCCGGGTCGGTGATGGTCTCCTCGCCGTAACCCTCCAGCGTCCCCGCGGTGACCTCGTCTATCTCGGACTTCCCCAGATGGGCCAGGACGGCGTTCCCGGCGGCGGTGGCGTGCAGGGGTGAGGTGTCGCCGATGGCGTGGTAGGTGCGTACGGCGTGGTCGCAGTCGACGCGGTCGACGACGACCATGCCTTGCAGGGCGTCCGGTACCGACAGGTGGATGGTCTCGTTCAGCGCGTCGCGGAGCCGGATCATGGGTTCACGCGCGGCGGCGAACAGGCTGGAGCCCTGCAGGGCGGCGGGTCGTACGGCCAGGACGCGGGCGCCGATCTCCCAGCGGGTGGTGTCCTTGCGGTTCGCCCGCAGCCAGCCTGCCTCGTTGAGGGTGACCAGGGTGCGCTGCACGGTGGACTTCGGCAGCCCGAAAATCCTCGTCAACTCCCCGACAGTCACGGGTTGATGCCGGGCGACGGCCTCCAGAACCCGCAGCGACCTGGTGACGCTCTTCATTTCCATTCGATGCCCCCTCAGACCCGTGGGTTCCGGGTTCCTCACTTCTCGACTCCAGCACGGAGTGACGGTCATGAGCCCGTGCCGGATTCTAGCATAGCGTTCCACAATGCGGCATGCTACTGGATTCGGCCCTGCCGTGCCGCGTGGTGCGGCCGCCCTGTGTGCAGCCTTCCCCCGGCCGGGCGCAGGGCGGTGGCTGCCGTGACACAAGGCTGAGGGCCGGCTTGCACGCTGACGCGTGCGAGCCGGCCCCGACCGACGGCCTGCGGGTGTTGTCTGCCGTTCAGGCGCCCAGGCGGCGCTGTGAGATCTCCGCGGCTGTGTCGGCGACGATGCTGCCCCACTTGGGTGCACGTTCGTGGTCGTACCGTGCCTCGGGCATGGAGACGGCCACGGCGGCCAGCGGGGTGCCGTCCTCGTCGAGCACGGCGGCGGCGACGGCGCAGACGCCCGGCCGGTACTGGTTGCGGTTGACCGCGTAGCCGTCGGTGCGGATCCGGTCCAGCTCGGCGCGCAACTCGTCGGGCTCGACGGGGGTCGTGTCGCTGAACCGCTCCAGCCCTGCCGCGATGAGTTCTTCGACGTCCCGCTTCGGAAGGTGGGCGAGGATGGCGCGTCCGACGGCGGTGGCGTGCAGGGGTGAGGTGTCGCCGATCGTGTGGAAGGTGCGTACCGCGTGGTCGCAGTCGACGCGGTCGACGACGACCATGCCTTGCAGGGCATCCGGCACCGACAGGTGGATGGTCTCGTTCACCGCGTCCCGAAGGCGAACCATGGGTTCACGGGCGGCGGCGAACAGGCTGGAGCCCTGCAGGGCGGCGGGGCGCACGGCCAGGACGCGGGCGCCGATCTCCCAGCGGGTGGTGTCCTTGCGGTTGGCGCGCAGCCAGCCGGCCTCCGCCAGCGTGACCAGGGTGCGCTGCACGGTGGACTTCGGCAGTCCGAAGAGCTTCGTCAACTCCCCTACGGTCACGGGCTGATGCTGGGCGACCGCCTCCAGGATCCGCAGCGACCTGGTGACGCTCTTCATTTCCATCCGGTTTCCCCCTGTTAATCCTTCAAATTTCTGCCGGACACCCTCTTGACTCCCCTCTGAAGCCACTGTCATTCTCTGTGCCAGATTCTAGCACAGCATTCCACATAGTGGCACGGCCCTCGGAGGGATCCCCCCGCAGTGAGCCGGACTGCGAGACGCGGCGGTTGCGAGCCGCAGGTCCACAAGGAGGGCCTGGCTCCCGCTCAAACCATCTCGAATCGAACAGCCTCACGTCGATGGCTCAGCATGCGCCTCGGCGATACGAAAGGAAAGTCCTGTGTCAGCTGCCAGGAAGCGCGTCGCGGTGGTCGGCGTCGGAACGATGGGCAGCCAGGCCGCCTGGCGGCTGGCGGCCCGCGGCGCCGAAGTCGTCGGCTACGACCGCTACGCACCCGGCCACGACCGCAGCGCCGCAGGCGGCGAGTCCCGGATCTTCCGCAGCGCGCACTTCGAGGACTCCCGGTACGTTCCGCTCCTCAAGCACGCAGACGCCCTCTGGGAGCAGCTCCAGCTGGAGACCGGCCGCGAGCTGCGCCGACTGACCGGATGCCTGCTCATGGGGCCGACCGACCACCAGCAGATGGCCACCGTCCTCCAGTCCATCGCCGAGCACGACCTCGACCACGAGGTGCTGGACGCCGAGGCGCTCGCCAAGCGGTTCCCGCAGTACCGCATCGAGGACGGCGACGCGGCCGTGCTCGACCGCCGCGCCGGGTTCATCCGCCCGGAGCTGACGATCCAGACCGCCGCCCGCCACGCCGAGCAGCTGGGCGCGGTGATCCACCGCTACAGCACGGTCCGCGAGATCGTCCCCGTCGCGGGCGGCGTGGAGATCCGCACCGACTCCGGCAGCGAGCGCTTCGACACCGCCGTCGTCACGCCCGGCCCCTGGGTCAACGACCTGCTGCCCGACCTGCCGTGGGAGGTGGAAGTCCGCCGAATCGTCAGCGCCTGGTACGTGCCCACCGCCCCCGACGCCTGGTTCGGCGAGGAGCGCCCGGCGTTCATCCGAACGGCCCCCACCCACTGCTACGGCCTGCCCTCTCCGGACGGCATCTCGGTCAAGCTCGGACTGTCCCGCGCGCTGCACCGGCTCGCCGACGACCCCAACCAGCTGGACCGCACCGTGCGGCCGGATGAGCTGGAGATCTTCTCCGAGCTGATCGGGCGTTACCTGCCCGACCTGCACCCGGACCCGACGCGCCTCTCCGTCTACATGGAGGGCTACACCGAGAGCAGCCGCCCCCTGGTCGGCCCGCTGCCCGGCGCCGAGAACGTCATCCTGCTCGCCGGCTTCTCCGGCCACGGCTTCAAGCTCTCGCCCGCCTTCGGCGACATCGCCGCCGACCTCGCGCTGGACGGCACCTCGCCGCAGCCCATCGACTTCCTCTCCACCGTCGGCCGTACGGAGGCATGACCATGAACGACACCACGCTCTCCGTCGGCACCGTGGTCGCCGAGCCGGGCACCAAGGCCCGCGGCACCGTCCCGGCCGACCTCGGCACCCTCACCGCGGACATCCCGCTGATCCTCGTCAACGGGACCCGACCCGGCCCCCGGGTCGTCATCACCGCGGGTGTGCACGGCGGCGAGTTCCCGCCCATCGACGCCGTCGTGCGACTGGCGGACGTCCTGGAACCCGCCCAGGTGCACGGACAGGTGATCATCTGTCCGGTCGCCAACCCTCCCGCCGTGTACCGGGGTCGGCTCAACATCTCCCCGGTCGACGGCGTGAACCTCAACCGCGTCTTCCCCGGCGACCCGGCCGGCGGCCCCACCGAGCGCCTGGCCGCCTGGCTCTTCGCGAACCTGGTCGACGGCGCCGACGTCTACATCGACCTGCACTGCGGCGGCATCGACCAGGTCCTGCGGGACTTCGTCGGCTACCGCCTCACCGGTGACCCGGATCTGGACAAGTCGACGGCCGAACTGGCAGGCGCCTTCGGCATCGAGGACGTCATCCTTGGGCTGACGCCCGAGGGCGGCAACAGCCACGCGGCCGCCGCCCGCCGGGGTATCTCGGCGGTCCTCGTCGAGGTGGGCCAGCTCGGCCAGCGGGACGAGGCCACTGCCCTCCGCCGTGTCGACGGTCTGCTGAAGGCACTTCGCCATCTGGGCGTCCTCGACCAGGACGGTTCCGCCCCGGCACCGATCCGCGAGTGGGTCTGGTCCGCCGGCGTCACCGCCGAGGCCACCGGCCTGTGGTACCCGGAATTCTCCTTCGACGCCGACGTCATCGGCGAAGTCGCCGAGGGCGACCTCCTCGGCCGCATCGTCGACCCGACCGACGGCCGCGAGCACACCGTCCACGCCCCGGCCGACGGCCGGATCTTCTACGGCATGCACGGCCTCACCGTCGCCACCGGTGCCGAACTCGCTGCCCTCGCCGTTCCGTGGGACCCCGACACGGCCGCGCGAGCCGACACCCTCCGGGCCCCCGGTTTGGGTGCCGGGTCCGACGAGGCGGATCCCCGCCCCTAGACCCCCATTCCAGCCGCCCCCCTTCCCATGTCCCCAGCCGCTCCCCTTCTCACGGCCAGCACCACCCAGGAGGCACACGATGAAAGATGCCCGAATAGACCGCAGACTGTTCCTGCGAGGAATAGGTGGGGTCACTGCGGGTGTCGCCGCCGCGACCACCCTCAGCGCCTGCGGTACCGGCACCAGCCGCGCCTCGGCCGGCGGCGGTAAGGGCGGCAAGACGGTGGTCGTCCGTGACAGCGGCGGTTCCTATGGTGCGGCCCTTCAGAAGGCGATCTACACGCCGTTCACCCAGGAGACCGGCATCGCCGTCAAGGTGCTGAACCTGGACGACGCTCCGCTGCTGGCGCAGATCCAGCAGGGCCGGCCGCAGTGCGACCTCATCAACAACTCGATGATGTCCCACACGAAGTACGTCAAGCAGGACGCGCTGGAGGCGCTGGACCTCGACCGGGTCAAGAGCGTGAAGAGCGCGAAGATCCCCGAGAACCAGATCACCGACCATGCCATCGGCAGCAGCTTCTACGGCGCGTGTATGGCGTACCGCACGGACGCCTTCGGGGGTAAGAAGCCCGAGTCGTGGGCGGACTTCTGGGACATCCGGGCGTTCCAGGGCGGCCGTTCGATGTGCAACCCGGACGGCGACCTGCCCGAGCTGGAGTTCGCGCTGCTGGCCGACGGCGTCCCGATGGACAAGCTGTACCCGCTGGACGTGGAGCGCGCCTTCAAGGTGCTGACCCGGCTGCGGGGCGACATCAAGAAGTTCTGGGACAGCGGCCCGCTGCCCGGTGTGCTGCTCAGCCGCCAGGAAGTGACGATGTCCACCGTCTGGGACGGCCGACTCGCCGACCTGCAGAAGCAGGGCGTCCCGGTGGAGCGGCAGCTCAACGGTATGCGCCGGCAGTTCCAGGGCTATGCCATCGCCAAGGGCGCGGCCAACGCGGACGCCGCGTACCAGCTGATGGACTTCTCGCTGCGTGCCGAGAGCCAGGCCGCCCTGGCCAAGGCGTTCCCGTCGAACCCGTCGTCCCCGCTGGCCTACGAAAAGCTCACCGAGGACGAGCGCAACGCGCTCGCGGGTGCGCCCAAGTACTACGACAAGGGCTTCGACACGGACATCGACTGGTGGCTGAAGAACGAATCGGCCGTCACCAAGCGCTGGTTGGAGTGGGCTCGTGGCTGAATTCGGTATCGCCGCACCGTCCGTCAAGGTGGCCGGCAACAAGCCGGCCACGGCGACCGGCAAGGCGCTGTCGGTAGTGGCATTGCGTAAGACCTACGGGGACGTGGTCGCCGTCGACGAGGCGTCGATGGAGATCGCGGCCGGGGAGTTCGTGACCTTCCTCGGCTCCTCCGGGTCGGGCAAGACCACGACGCTGATGATGATCGCCGGGTTCTGCGAACCCGACTCCGGCACCATCACCGTCGGCGGCCGCGACGTCACCCGGCTCGCCCCGCAGAAGCGGAACCTCGGCTTCGTCTTCCAGCAGTACCTGCTCTTCCCGCACATGACCGTGCAGGAGAACGTCGCCTTCCCGCTCACGCTGCGCGGAGTGCCGAAGGATGAGATCCGCCGGCGGGTGGGGGAGACGCTGGAGATCGCTGGCCTGTCCGGGTTCGGCGGCCGTAAGCCGCGTGAGCTGTCCGGTGGTCAGCAGCAGCGGGTTGCCCTGTGCCGGGCGCTGGTCTACCGCCCGCCGGTCATCCTCATGGACGAGCCGCTGGGTGCGCTGGACAAGAAGCTGCGTGACCAGCTCCAGGTCGAGATCAAGACCATTCAGCAGGAACTCGGCCTGACCGTCATCTATGTGACGCACGATCAGGAAGAGGCGCTGGTCATGTCCGACCGCATCGCGGTGATGCGCAACGGGCTGATCGAGCAGTTCGACACACCGAGGGAGCTGTTCGAGCGGCCCAAGACCCCGTTCGTGGCGGACTTCCTCGGCGCGGCCAACTTCCTGCCCGGCCGCATCGACAAGCATGACGGCGAGCACACCCTGGTCCGCCTTACCCAGTCCGGCACTCTGCTGAAGGCGCGCCGCCACGACCTGCCCTCCGGCACCGAGGTGAAGGTCGCTGTGCAGCCGGGCCGGCTCCGGGCCTGCGCCACCGACGACGGCTTCTGTACCGGCACGGTCGAGATGGCCACGTACGTGGGCACGCTGGTCCGTGCGGGCGTACGCATCGACGGTGGTGACGGGCCTCTGGTGCGCCTGGAGGTCCCCGCCGGCCGGGGCCCGGTCGCCGGGGAGCGGGTCGGGATCACCGCCGACGCGGACGACGTCAACCTCTTCCCCACCGACGAAAAGGCGGGGTGAGCCATGGCCGCCACCCTCACCGCAGGGGCCCCCGCCCGTCCGCGCAAACTCCTCGCATCACGCCGGACCCGGGTCGGGATCCTGTACGCGCTGCCGGTCGTCGTCTACCTGCTGTTGCTGTTCGTCTACCCGATCTTCAGCACGCTGCTGCTGAGCCTGAAGGACGCTGACGGCTCGTTCACCCTGCACTGGTACGCCGACGCGCTGACCGGCGTGAACCTGTCGGTGCTGTTCACCACGCTGCGGATCTCCGCCGAAACAGCCGTGCTGAGCCTGGTGTTCGGGTTCGTCCTGGCCCAGGCGATCACGCGGCTCAGGCCCATCCTGGCCGGCCTGGCCATGCTGGTCGTGGTCGTCCCGCACTTCGTCTCCGCCCTGGTACGCACCTACGGCTGGATCATCATGCTCGGCGACAAGGGCCTGGTGAACGAGTCTCTGACCGCCATGTCGGTCCCGGGCGCGCCGTTCCAGCTGCTCTACAACGAGCTGGGTGTGGTCATCGGTACGACGTCGATGATGCTGCCGTACACGGTGCTGCTGCTGTACGGGGTGATGCGCGGGGTGGACCGGCGGCTGCTGGCGGCCGCGTCCAGCATGGGCGCGGGCAAGGTGACCATCTTCCGCCGGATCTACCTGCCGCTGGTCGCTCCCGGGCTGGCCAGTGCCGGACTGCTCAGCTTCATCCTGTCGCTGGGCTACTACATCACCCCCGCTCTGATGGGCGGCCCCAACCAGACGATGATCGCCACCCTCATCAACCAGCAGGTCACCAAGGAAAACCAGTGGAACGGCGCCGCTGCCCAGGGCGTCATCCTGCTGGTCCTCACCCTGGCCGGACTGCTGCTGGTCAAGGCCGTCAGCTCCCTGGGCGCCAGCCGGAAGAAGAGGAGCGCCACATGATGGAGCTGCGCAAGTCCCTCGCCGGACGCATCGCCCTCACGGCCGTGGCCACTGTGATCCTGCTGTTCTTGGCTCTGCCGATCGTCGTCATCCTGGTCACCTCCTTCAGTAACAACGCCTTCGCCTCCTTCCCGCCCGAGGCGTGGACGCTGAACTGGTACAAGGCCCTGTTCGCCGACGGCAGCAAATGGCCAGCCGCGCTGTCGTTGAGTGCCCTGGTCGCAGCCATGAGCACGGTCTTCTCCCTGATCATCGGGGTGACCGCGGCGACCGCGCTGGTCCGCAGCGAACTCCCGCTGCGCTCGGCGGTCTTCGCCCTGGTCCTCGGACCGCTGGTCATCCCTCAGATCGTCACCGCGCTCGGGCTGTTCCTGCTGTTCGAGCCGGCCGCGATGCTGGGCAGCCCGATCGCGATCGCGCTCGGTCACACGGTGCTGGCCTCGCCGATCGCGGTGCTGATCCTGATCGCGACCCTGCGCGGGATCGACGAACGGCTGGAGGACGCCGCCGCCAGCATGGGCGCCGGCCGCCTGACGATCGCCCGGAAGATCACCTTCCCGCTCGCCGCGCCCGGCATGATCGCGGCAGCGATCTTCTCCTTCATCACCAGCTTCGACGAGTTCTACATCTCCCAGTTCCTGTCCTCCGTCGACACCGTCACCCTGCCGGTGCAGGTCTACAACTCCCTCACTTTCGAGATCGACCCCAGCGTGACGGCGGTCAGCGCCATCCTCATCGCCTTCGCCATCCTCGCCCTGGGCCTGGTGGCCCTGGTCCGCTGGATCGGCTCCGGCCGGCAGGACTCCCTGCTCTCGGTCGAGAACACGGTGGGAGTCGCCAACCCCGGAGGCGAAGCCGTATGACCATGACCGCCGCCGCTCAACTGACCGCGGCCACCGCTCAGCGGCACCTGCTGCTGCACATGACCGCCAACGGATCGCTCGGCGACGAGGGCGAAGACCTCCTCGTCGTCCAGCGAGGGGAGGGCCCGTACGTCGACGACGCGGACGGCAGGCGCTACATCGACGGCCTGTCGGGGCTGTACTGCTGCCAGCTCGGCTACTCCTACGGCCCCGAGTTCGCCGAGGCGGCCGAACGACAGCTGCGCGAGCTGTGCTACAGCCCGCTGTGGACCGGCTCCGCGCACCCCTCGGCCATCGAACTCGCCGAGCGGCTGTCCCGGATCGCCCCCGTCGACATCGAGCACACCTTCTTCTCGAGCGGCGGCGCCGAAGCCGTCGAGACCGCCTGGAAGATAGCCCGCCGTTACCACGCCCTGCGCGGCGAGCCGGGCCGCACCAAGGCGATCGCCCGGCGCGGCGCCTACCACGGCCTGACCATCGGCACCCTGTCCTTCAACGACGACCCCGGCCTGACGGAGCCGTACGGTCCGTCGGCGATCGACACCCGGTTCGTGTCGAACACCAACCGCTTCGGCCTGGCACCGGAGTTCGCGGACGACGAGGTCTACACGGCATGGCTGCTCGCGGAGTTGGAGGCCGCGATCCTGACCGAGGGCCCGGAGACCGTCGCGATGCTCATCGCCGAGCCGGTGCAGAACCGGGGCGGCTGCATCACCCCGCCCCAGGGTTACTGGCAGGGGCTGCGGGCGCTGGCCGACCGGTACGGCTTCCTGCTCGTCGCCGACGAGGTGATCACCGGCTTCGGCCGGATCGGCGAGTGGTTCGGCGGCGACCGCTACGACGCCCGCCCGGACATGGTCACGGTCGCCAAGGGCGTCACCGCTGGATACGCGCCCCTGGGCGCGACCCTGGTCGGCACCAAGATCACCGATGTCATCAACCGGCCCGGTGAGGTTCTCAACCACGGCTACACCTTCGCTGGACACCCGCTGAGCACGGCCCTCGCCCTGCGCAACCTGGAGATCATGGAGCGGGACCGCATCCTGGACAACGTCCGCGGTCTCCAAGGGGACTTGGCCAACCGCATGGCGGCGCTCAAGGACCTGCCGATCGTCGGCGACGTCCGCGGCACCGGGTTCTTCTACTCCTGCGAACTCACCGGCGACCTCGACGACGGCGCTTTCAGCGCCAAGGCCCGAACCGAGCTGATCGTCGACCTGATCCCGCGTCGGCTGCGCGAGGCCGGCCTGCTGGCCCGCGTCTACAACCGCTCCGCGCCGCTGGTCCAGATCGCGCCCCCGCTGATCAGCGACCGCGCCGTCCTCGACCGTATCGCCGCGATCATCGCGGGCGTCCTCGCCGAGGCATCGGCCCGCATCTGATCCACCTCTTGGAAAGGATCCACATGTACTCCATCGGTCCGCTGACCGTCGCCCCAGGCGAGCGCGCCCAGGGCCTCATCCCGGTCGGCACCAGCAGCTACGGCGTGGAGCTCGGCATTCCGCTGATCGTCGTCAACGGCGCCCAGGACGGCCCGGTCCTGTGCGTGGACGCGGGCGTGCACGGCGACGAGTACGACGGCCAGGAAGCCATCCGCCGCGTGCTCGCCGAGATCGACCCGGCCACCCTGCGCGGCACCGTCGTCGGCATCCCCTGCCTGAACACCCCGGCCTTCGAGGCGGCGGCCCGCGCGAGCGGCATCGACCACCTCAACCTCAACCGCATTTTCCCGGGTGACGCGGAGGGCTCGTACTCGCAGCGCCTGGCCGCCACCTTCGTCGAGCAGGTCGTGCCGGCCGTCGACGCCGTGGTCGACCTGCACACCGGTGGCGCCTACGGCGAGATCGCCCCGCTTGTCATCCTCCAGGGCGGCTACGAGGACCTGGCGACGGACCTGGCGCTCGCCGCCGGGCACGAGCTGGTCTGGAAGGGCGGCAAGTGGGGCGGCACGGTCCGCCACCCCGTCCTCGAAGCCGGCAAGCCCGCCATCACCATCGAGTGCGGCGGCGCCACGTACCGCGAGACCAACGTCGAGCACCACATGAACTCGATCCGCAACATCCTGCGCAGCCTCGGCATGATCGACGGCGAGGCGGAGCTGCGGGACACCTACACGACCGTCTCCGGCACGTTCGCCCGCTCCGCCTCCGGCGGCTTCTTCGTCGCCCGCGCCGAGCCGGGGGAGACCTGCAAGGAAGGCGATCTGATCGCCACCATCACCGACCACTACGGCAACAAGCTGGAAGAGGTCAGCGCGCCGCAGGACGGCATCGTGCTCTGGGTCCGCCGGATCCGCACGGTCCGCCCGGGCGACGAGGTCGTCATCTTCGGAGAGGTGCTGGGAGAGATTCAGCCATGAGCGGCGAACTGCAACTGACCGAGCTGCTGATCGACGGCAAGCAGGTCCCGGCCGCCGACGGACGCTCCTTCACCGTCCTCGACCCGTCGAACGACACGGCCATCGCTCAGGTGGCGCTGGCCGGCAAGGCGGACGTGGACCAGGCGGTGGCCGCCGCGCGCGCGGCCTTCACCGCTCCCGAGTGGGCCGGGATGCGTGCCGCCGACCGGGGCCGCATCCTGTACCGGATCGCGGAGGCCATCCGCTACCAGGGCGAACGGCTGGCCCGCCTGGAGAGCCAGGACGTCGGCAAGCCGCTCCGCCAGGCCAAGGCCGATGTCGAGGCGGCCGCCCGCTACTTCGAGTTCTACGCGGGCGTCGCCGACAAGCTCGGCGGCTCGACGGTCCCGCTCGGACCCGGCCTGCTCGACTACACCGTCCGCGAGCCGATCGGCGTCTCCGGCCACATCATCCCCTTCAACTACCCGCTGCAGAACACCGCGCGGGGGTCCGCCCCCGCGCTGGCCGCGGGCTGCACGGTGGTGCTCAAGCCATCCCCGGAGGCACCGCTCACCCCGCTGGAGATCGGCAGGATCGCCCTGGAATGCGGTCTCCCGCCGGGCGTCCTCAACGTCGTCCCCGGTGACGGCGAGACCGGCGCGGCCCTCGCCGGCCACCCGGACATCGACCAGGTCACCTTCACCGGCTCGGTGCCCACCGGCATCAAGGTCGCCCAGGCGGCCGCCGCCAACGTGGTCCCCTCGGTCACGGAACTCGGCGGCAAGTCGCCGGTCGTCGTCTTCGCCGACGCCGACTTCGACGCGGCGCTCGGCGCCGTCGCCGCCTCCGCGTTCGGCAACGCCGGACAGACCTGCTCGGCCGGCACCCGGCTGCTCCTCCAGCGCGGCGCCGAGGAGTTCCTGGACAAGCTCGTCGCGCACGCCGCCTCGCTCAGCATCGGCCCCGGTCTCAGCGACCCGGACGTCGGCCCCCTCGTGGCCGCACGGCAGCGGGACCGGGTCCTCGGCTACCTGGAACTGGCCCGCGAGGAAGGCGCCGTGGCACGGGCCGGCGGAGGCGCCCCCACCGACCCCGAACTGGCCGACGGCTACTACGTCCAGCCGACCGTCCTCACCGGACTGGACAACCAGGCCCGGTGCGCCCGCGAGGAGATCTTCGGCCCCGTCGTCACGGTCATCGAGTTCGACGACGCGGACGAGGCCCTGGAGATCGCCAACGACAGCCCGTACGGCCTCGCCTCCTACGTCTGGACCCGCGACATCGACAAGGCGATGCGCCTGGCCGAGGGCATCCGGGCCGGCCAGGTCTATGTCAACGCCACCGGCGTCGGCACCGGCGTGGAACTGCCCTTCGGCGGCTACAAGCACAGCGGCTGGGGCAGGGAGAAGGGTCTCGAAGGTTTGGCGAGCTACCTGCAGACCAAGAACGTCTGCATCGGGTTCGGCAGCCGGTCATGAGATACCGATCGCTCGGAGAGCGCGGCCCGATCGTGTCGGTGGTCGGCGTAGGCGGCAACAACTTCGGCGCCCGCCTCGACGAGGACGGCACGAAGGCAGTCGTCCACGCTGCCCTCGACGCCGGGATCACCCTGTTCGACACCGCCGACATGTACGGCGGGTCCGGGAAACGGGGCGGCCTCCGCGGCGACGGTGAACGGCTCCTCGGGGCCGCCCTCAAAGGCAGCCGCGACCACGTGGTGCTTGCCACCAAGTTCGGCATGGAGATGGGCCGGGACGCCGACCTGTACGGGCCGCGCGGATCCCGCGCCTATCTCCGGTACGCGGTCGAGGCATCGCTGACCCGGCTCGGCACCGACCGGATCGACCTGTACCAGTACCACGAACCGGACGGCATCACGCCGCTGGAAGAGACGGTGGCCGCGCTCCAGGAGCTGGTCGACGAGGGCAAGATCAGGTACATCGGCTGCTCCAACCTCCCGGCCGAGCACCTCACCGACGCCTTCGTCTCCACCCAGGCCCGCTACCACCTGCTCGACCGCGGCGTGGAGCAGGACCTGATCCCGGCCTGCCTGCGCCACGGCGTCGGACTGCTGCCGTACTACCCGCTGGCCAACGGCCTGCTCAGCGGCAAGTACCGCCGCGGCGAGGAGCCCCCGCCCGGCAGCCGCCTGTCCTGGCGCCAGGGCTGGCTCACCGACGCGGCCCTCGACAGGGCCGAGGCGCTCACCACATACGGCGCCGACCGCGGACTGACCCTCCTCCAGGTCGCGGTCGGCGCACTGGCGGCCTTCCCCGCCGTCGGTTCCGTCATCTGCGGAGCCATGACACCTCAACAGGTCACCGCCAACGCGGCGGCGGCCGACTGGATACCGAGCCCGGCCGACCTGGCCGTACTCGACGCAATCGTCGCCCCCGGCGAACGCGTCGTCTGAAGCCCCCACCCCCCTGAACACCCCGAGAGAGCAAGGCTGGACACCATGCGAGAGATCGTCACCTTCGACGCCTACGCCACCCTGATCAACTTCGAGCTCGGTCCCACGACCCTGAAGGTCCTGGAGGACCGGCTCGACCTGGACAACCTGGATGTCGACGAGTTCCTCGACGACTTCCGCGTCATGCGCTTCCAGGCCGTCTTGGAGGCCTACCGCCCCTACCACGAGGTCCTGCACTCCAGTCTGCGCAACGCCATGCGCCTGCACGGCCTGGAGTACCGGGAGACCGACGGCGAGGCCCTCGTGGACGCCGTCCCCACCTTCGGTCCCTGGCCGGAGGTCCCGGAGGCCCTGCGGAAGCTGAAGACCAAGTACGAGATCGCCATCATCTCCAACTCCGACGACAACCTGATCGCGCGGAACGTCGAGAACATCGGCGTCGAGTTCGACTACGTCATCACCGCCCAGCAGGCCGGCGCCTACAAGCCGGACCGCCAGACCTTCAAGCACGCCTTCCGGACCATGGGTGTCGAGTCGTCGCAGGTCATCCACGTCGCCCAGGGCTGGGAGTACGACCACATCCCGACCCGCGACCTCGGCCTGAAGCGCCGGGTGTGGATCAACCGCTACGGCCGCAAGGGCAGCGCCGACTACCAGCCGTACGACGAGCTGCCCGACCTGTCGGGCCTGCCGAAGCTGCTCGGCTGCTGACCGACAGCGCACCGGCGAAACAGACAGAGAAAACAGAGGACGCACGCCATGAAGCAGATCCCCTACTGGATGGACACAGCCCCCGCCCTGCTCGACCGTTCCGGGAAGGACCTGCCCGACGAGGCGGATGTGGTGGTGATCGGCGGCGGCCTCACCGGCCTGTCCACCGCCTACCACGCCGCCCGCAAGGGTGCCCGGGTCGTCCTGGTCGAGAAGGACCAGGTCGGTTCGGGCGCCTCCGGGCGCAACGGCAGCCACTGCAACCCCGGCATCACCATCAGCCCGGCCCAGGCCCGCCAGCGCTACGGGCAGGAACGTGCTCGCGAGCTCTACGACGCGTTCCGCGTCGCAGTGGACCTCGTCGAGGAGATCGCGGTCAAGGAGAAGATCGACTGCGACTTCCACCGTGCCGGGCGCCTCGGCTTGGTCTGCAAGCCCAAGCACCTCGAGGGCATGCACGCCAAGCAGCGCGACCTGGCCGAGAACTTCGGCCACGAGACGGTCGTCCTGAGCAAGAGTGAGCTGCGCGCCGAGCTGGGCTCGGACTACTACCACGGCGCCCTGCTCGACCCGCTCGGCGCAGCCCTGCACGTGGGCAAGTTCGTCGTCGGCCTGGCAGACGCCGCCGAGCGTGCCGGTGCCGAGATCCACGAGCGCAACGCCGCCACCGGCCTCACCCGCCTCCCTGGCGGCGGCTTCGTGGTGGAGACCATGCGCGGCACCATCCGTGCCAAGCAGGTCATGGCGGCGACGGATGCCTACACCGACCAGTCGATGCCGTGGTTCCGCAAGCGGCTGATCAACGTCGGCAGCTTCATCATCGTCACCGAGCCGCTGGGGGAGGCGCGCGCCAAGGAGCTCATTCCCAACGGCCGTCTGCTGGTCGCCCATAAGAATGTCGGCAACTACATCCGTCTCACGCCGGACAACCGCCTCGCCTTCGGCGGCCGGGCCCGCTTCGCCCCGTCCAATCCGGCGTCCGACGTCAAGAGCGGTGACATCCTCAAGCGGGAGATGACGGAGATCTTCCCGCAGCTGGCGGGGGTGCGCATCGACTACGTGTGGGGTGGCATGGTCGGCTTCTCCTGGGACCGCATTCCGCACGCGGGCGAGGTCAACGGCCTGTACTACTCCATGGGTTACTGCGGTCACGGCGTGCAGATGGCCACGTACATGGGCCGCGCGGTCGCCGAGATGATGGACGGCAAGCCGGAGGCCAACCCGATGCGCGGCTTCGGCTTCCCGAAGGTGCCCGTCCCCTTCTACAACGGCACTCCCTGGTTCCTGCCGTTCGGCGGTGCCTACTACAAGGCGAAGGACCGTCTGCTCTGAGCAGGCGCCGACATCGGTGACACACCGGGGGCCTTTCCCACAGCAGTAGGGAGGCCCCCGCGATGTCCTCTGAGAGAAGGCCGTACATCCATGACCGCCGTCACCCGTGGCGAACACGATCTGCTGGGCGACCGTGAGGTCCCCGCCGAGGCGTACTGGGGTGTCCACACCCTGCGTGCGACCGAGAACTTTGCGATCACCGGTTCGCCGATCTCGGCGTACCCGCACTTGATCGACGCCCTCGCGGCCGTGAAGGAGGCCGCTGCCCTCGCCAACGAGGAGCTCGGGCTGCTGGAGCCGGTGAAGGCGGCCGCGATCGTCGCCGCGTGCCGGGAGATCCGGGCCGGTGAGCTGCACGACCAGTTCGTCGTCGACGTCATCCAGGGCGGTGCCGGGACATCGACGAACATGAACGCCAACGAGGTCGTCGCCAACCGGGCGTTGGAGCTGCTGGGCCACGCGAAAGGCGAGTACCGGTACCTGCACCCGAACGAGGACGTGAACCTCGGGCAGTCGACGAACGACGTCTACCCGACGGCGGTGAAGATCGCGACGGTGTTCGCGGTCCGTGGGCTGCTCAGGGCGATGGCCGTCCTGCAGGACTCCTTCGCGCGCAAGGCGGTGGAGTTCCGTGACGTGCTGAAGATGGGCCGCACGCAGTTGCAGGACGCGGTGCCGATGACGCTCGGGCAGGAGTTCTCCGCGTACGCCGTGATGATCGAGGAAGACCGCAGCCGGCTCGCGGAGGCGGTGGAGTTGATCCATGAGATCAACCTGGGCGCCACGGCCATCGGCACGGGCCTGAACGCCCCTGCCGGGTACGCCGAGTCGGCCCGCCGGCACCTTGCCGGCATCACCGGGCTTCAGTTGGTCACGGCGGCGAATCTGGTGGAGGCGACGCAGGACTGCGGGGCGTTCGTGCAGATGTCCGGTGTGCTCAAGCGGATCGCGGTGAAGCTGTCCAAGAGCTGCAACGACCTGCGGCTGCTGTCGTCGGGGCCGCGTGCGGGGCTGGGGGAGATCAACCTGCCGCCGGTGCAGGCGGGTTCGTCGATCATGCCGGGCAAGGTCAACCCGGTGATCCCGGAGGTGGTCAACCAGGTCGCGTTCGAGGTGATCGGCAACGACGTCGCCATCACCATGGCGGCCGAGGCCGGACAGCTCCAGCTCAACGCCTTCGAGCCGGTCATCCTGCACTCCCTGTCGGAGTCGGTCACCCACCTGCGGGCGGCCTGCCTGACTCTGGCGGAGCGCTGCGTGGACGGGATCACCGCCAACATCGAGGCGCTGCGCCGGAGTGTGGAGAACTCCATCGGTCTGGTGACCGCCCTGAACCCGCACATCGGGTACACGGCGGCGACCGACATCGCCAAGGAGGCGCTGGTCAGCGGCCGGGGTGTGGCCGAACTCGTGTTGGAGAAGGGACTGTTGCCGGCCGAGACCCTCGCCGACCTGCTCCGCCCGGAGGTCGTGGCCGGCAGCGGCCAGGTACTGCCCTGACGGCCGCCGACACCTGTACAGGCCCGTCCGCGACCGAAGAGGAACGAACATGAGACTGCAGGACGTGAACGCTGTGATCACCGGAGCACCCAGCGGCATCGGCCAGGCGGTCGCATCCCACTTCCGCCGAGAGGGCGCCAACTTGTTGCTCACCGGACGGCGACCCGAGCTGCCCGAGAGCCATCCGGACGATCTCTACCTCGCGGGTGACCTCAACGACGAGAACTTCGTCTCCGACCTCGCCGCCAGAGCGGGGGATCACTTCGGAAACGTGGGAGTGGTCGTTCTCTGCCACGGCCTTCAGAAGTCCGGCCCGCTCTCGGAGACGAACCGCCGATGACGCACGCGACCTGCTCCACAGCAACCTCCTGAGCGCCTTCCTGGCCATGAAGCACCTGATGCCGCTGGCCCCCGAGTCGGGAGCGTCGATGGTGTGCGTCAGCTCTCGCCTCGGCATGGTCGGCATGCCGAACCAGACCTTGTACTCCGCCGCCAAGGGCGGCCTCATCGCGCTCGCCCGCGGCGCCGCCATCGAATGGGCGCCCCGTGGCATCCGCGTCAACGTGGTGGCGCCCGGTCTGACCATGACGCCGATCATCGAGGCCTCATTCCAGCGACGCCCCGATCCTGCTGCCTACCAGCGCGTCAGAGAAGAGTCCATCCCGCTCCGCAGGCTCGCCACACCCAGCAAGGTCGCCGACGCGGTTCTCTTCCTCGCCTGCCCGGAGTCGTCGTATGTCACCGGTGCTGTACTGCCCGTGGACGGCGGCTACACGGCGCTCTGAGCCCACGGCGAGGACGCTGGTCAGACCCGGCCCTGACGCGAGTCACGGCGATCATCCGTGTCACGGCCCGATCACCAGTGTCACGGCGATCACCAATCAGCGTCGCTCCATTGGTCCAGCAGCGCTTCGGCCATGTCCGCGTCGGGCTCGGTGGACATGCTGAGGAGTGACTGCTTGGTCCAGATCACCTTGCCGCGGGGCAGGTAGCGGGTGCCCCAGCGCTGCGTGAACTGGGCTACGAGGAACAGGCCCCGCCCGCCCTCGTCGGTGTCGGCCGCCCGGCGCAGGTGCGGTGAGGTGCTGCTGCCGTCGGCGACCGCACAGATCAAGCTGGTGCCGTCCCTGAGCACCCGCAGCCGTCTCGGTTCGGAGCCGTAGCGGATGGCGTTGGTACCCAGTCCGCTGATCACGAGTTCGGTTGCGAAGGCGAGCTCCTCCAGTCCCAACTCCGCCAGGCGGCGGGCGACATCGGCTCGGATCCCGGCGACGGCGGCGGGATCCTCGGGCATCTCCCAGTCGGCGACCAGGGAGGGGGCAAGCAGGCGGGTCCGGGCGACGACCAGGGCGATGTCGTCGCTCGGACTGGTCGGCAACAGGGCGTCGAGGACCGCCTGACATGTTTCGTCCGCGGTCCGGCCGGAGCCTGCCAGGGCGTCGCGCAGCATGTCGATTCCGGTGCCGATGTCCCGGTTGCGGTCCTCGACGAGACCGTCGGTGCACAGGACCAGCTGGGAGCCCTCGGGCAGGGCGAATTCGGCGCTCTCGAAGGGTGTGCCGCCGCCCAGCCCCAGCGGCGGGGAGACGGGCACCAGTATGTGCTCGACCGTGCCGTCCGGGTGTACCAGGGCCGGTTCCGGGTGCCCGGACCTGGCGAGCGAGCACAGTCCGGCCACCGGGTCGTAGACGACGTACAGGCAGGTCGCTCCCGTGATTCCTTCGCTGTCGTTGCCCCCGCCGTCGTTCCTCTCGTCATCGACCTGGGTGACCAACTCGTCCAGATGCCTGATCAACTCGTCCGGGGACAGATCGAGGGACGAGAAGCTGCGCACCGCCGTGCGGAGCCGGCCCATGGTGGCGGCGGCGTGCAGGCCGTTTCCGACGACGTCACCCACCACCAGCGCGACCCTGGCCCCGGGCAGCGGAATGACGTCGAACCAGTCGCCGCCCACGCCGGCCCGCGCGGGCAGATAGCGGTGGGCGACCTCGACGGCGGACTGGTCGGGCACGGAGCGTGGCAGCAGACTGCGCTGCAGGGTCACGGCGAGGGCGTGCTCGCGGGTGTTGCGGCGGGCGTTGTCGATGGCCACCGCGGCACGGGCGGCCAGCTCCTCGGCGAAGGCCAGGTCCCTCAGGTCCCTCCTACAGGCGGGCGACCAGGTTGCGGTGACTGATCGCCCCTGGCCACCGCATCGGGCACTCTTCGCCGTCACAAGGGTTGCCGCGCCTGCACGGGAGGTATAAGTTTCAGGCTGGAACTGAAACAATCAGGATCTGCGGCTGAAGCGGCCGCGATGAGATGCGAGCCACGAAGGAGGGGATCTGCTGATGACTTCCACGCTGAGCCGAGCGCTGGCCAACTACCCCAATAGGTTCGACCCCGCAGCGCTCGGTGGCCTGCCTGAGCGATTGCAGTCCACCGTCAAGCGGCGAAACAGCGTGCTGGGCCCGGGTTACGCGCTGAACTATCGGGAGCCGGTCGAGTTCGTCTCCGGCCGAGGCGCTCACCTGTTCGACCCGGAGGGCAACGACTACCTCGACGCCTACAACAACGTGCCGTGCGTCGGTCACGCACACCCGCACGTCGTCGAGGCCGTGTCCCGCCAGATGGCGGCAGTCAACACCAACACGCGGTATGTGCAGGAGTCACTCGTCGACTACGCCGAGCGCCTTCTCGCGACCATGCCCGAGGCGCTCTCGAGGGTCAGCTTCGCGTGCAGCGGGTCGGAGGCGAACGACCTGGCCATGCGCGTGGCTCGCTTCCACACGGGTGGCGAGGGAATCGTAGTGACTCGCTGGGCTTACCACGGTCTGACTCGCGAGGTTGCGAGCTTCTCGCCGACGCTCGGAGCGGGGTCACCGCTCGGGCCGAATGTGCGGGTCATCGATGCTCCTGACCCGCGCCTCGTCCCGCCGGGTTCATCGCTTCCCGATCACATGCGAAGCCAGGTGCGCGGCGCGATCAACGACCTCGAGCGCCACGGTTACAGGCTTGCGGCGCTGATCACCGACTGCGCGCACTCCAGCGACGGCCTCTTCACCGACCCCGTCGGTTACCTGCGTGACATGGTCGAGGAGGTGCACGCTGCGGGCGGCGTGTACATCGCCGACGAGGTCCAGTCGGGATTCGCCCGGCTCGGAGAGTCGATGTGGGGGTTCAGTCGCCATGGGGTGCTCCCGGACATCGTCACGATGGGCAAGCCCATGGGCAACGGCATGCCGATCTCCGGCGTGGTGTTCAGGCCCGAGGTATGCGACGAGTTCGGGCGGTACGTCCGTTACTTCAACACCTTCGCGGGCAGTTCGATCGCGGTGGCCGCCGGTGCCGCGGTTCTGGACGTCTTCGAAGCGGAGAACGTGCAGCAGCGAGTTCTCGACAACGGCAGGGCGCTTCGAGCCGGCCTCGAGGAGATCACTCGTGAGTCTGCCCACGTCGCGGAGGTTCGCGGCAGCGGTCTGTACGTGGGCGTCGAAATCGTGAAGGACCGGGAGTCGCTGGAGCCCGATCGTGTTCGCGCCGACGACGTCATCAACGACATGCGCGAGCGTCGCGTCCTCATCAGCGGCACCGGCGAAGCAGTCAATGTGCTCAAGATCCGACCGCCGTTGGCCTTCGACTCGGCTGACGTGACGCGATTCCTCGAAACCTTCGCGGAGATCGCCGAGACTCGCCTCTAGCAGGCTGAAAGCCGAAGGGACCGAACGGTGAACACCTCGCCCCCCGCACGTATCGCCCAGCAGTTGTTCGAGGAGAGCGGCCTGGCATCGTCCCACGAGCCCATCGAGACGAACGTGGTGGACGCCCTCCTCGCCCGGCACTACCGGCTGAGCGGACATCTCGAGCGGCTGGCAACGGAGAAGGACGACACGTTCCGGCTGCGGACCGGCACGGACGACCATCTCGTCAAGGTTTCCCCGCCCGACGAGGCGGTAGCTGTCGTAGCTCTGCAGACGGCTGTGATGCGCCACCTCGAAACCGAAGCTCCTCATCTCCCCGTCCAGCGGGTCAAGGAGACCACCGACGGCGGCGACAACGTACCGATCGAGACGAAAGACGGCGGGGTGCGAGTCCTGCGCGTCTTCGACTTCGTCGAAGGTGCCGTCCTGGCGCGGACGAACCCCGATCCCTGTCAGCTTGCCAAGGCCGGGCAGATGCTCGGGCGAGTGGATATGGCTCTGCGGTCATTCAGACATCCAGCGGACGAGCGGCGCCTCGTGTGGGACCTTCGGCACTTCGACCAGTTGCGGGAGCTCATCGAGTACGCGCCCGGCGCCGCGCACCGTCGGCTGGCTCAAGAAGTGTTCCGCCTTTTCCACGAGGCCATCGTTCCGAGGCTGGGTGATCTCGAGACCCAAGTGATCCATGGTGACTACAGCCCCTACAACGTCCTGGTGGATCCGCGGACAGACAGCTTCGTCACCGGAGTGATCGACTTCGGTGACAGCATGCGCAGTGCTTTGATCTTTGATCCCGCGGTGTCTCTCGCGAACCTTCTCGGCCGGACACCGCGGGATCCCTGGCGTGAGGCATGCACCTTCGTCGCGGGATACGAGCGGGCCCGGCCGATCAAGGACTCCGAACTCCCGCTCCTGCCTGTGGCCGCGCTGGCCCGCCTGACACTCCGTGCGCTGGTCACCCATTGGCGCGCGGAACGGGTGCCGGACCGTCGCGAATATCTGCTCGAGCACGCCAGAGACGACTGGGTCAACGTGGAGCGGGCCATGGCCGTCGCCATGCAGGAGGTCGTGGACCGCTTGCTGAGCACCCGCCATGACACGCCTCGAGCGGCGCCCTGAGGCGACACTCGTCGGCTTTCGACACGGCCGACCCGGCCGCACTCGCCGAGATCGCCCCGGCGACCGAGACCACTGGTTCGGGCTGGGTACGGTCTCGCTAAGGTCATGAGGTGAGCAGCATCAACCCCACACCACGCGACTACAACAAGGCACGTGTCCTTGACGTGGTTCTCTCCCATGCGCCGTTGACCCGGAACAAGCTCATCGAGTTCACGGGGTTGAGCAAGGCGACGGTGTCGCGGGCCGTCGAAGACCTGCGCTCTGATGGGTTCGTCGTGGACGGGGGAGTCGACGCCGTCGTCGGGCGTGGCCGTCCGTCGACGTACCTCGATGTGCCCGAGACGGCCGGACACGTCGTGGGGGTCGGCTTCGGCGCCGTGACCACTGGGGTGCTGGTGACCGACCTGCGCGGCCGTGAGATCGGACACGTGGTCGTCCCGACGGTCGAGCACCACGACGTCCCCGCCGGCGGCCGGTGGCTTGCCGACCTGATCGCGCAGACCAGCGCCTCGGCACGAGGGCCCCGGCGCCAGATCGTCGTGGCACTGCCCGCCCATGTCCGCGACGGCGCCGAAGTCTTTCGGCCTGCCGATCCGATGAAAATCTTCTCCGGCAGAGGTCTCCACCGAATCGTTGAAGAGCTCCTCGACGCTCCGGTGACCTTCGACAGTGACGCGAACGCATCCCTGCTCCAGGTGCTCACGGACGACCTGAGCATCCATAACGCTGCCCTGTTCAGCGTCAGCAGCATCCTGAACTTCGCCACGTGCAGGGACCGGGAGCTGGCTCGGGGACGTACTCCTGCGTTCGGCGACATCGGTTCCCTCTCCTCGGGCATCGACGACCGCACCCTCAACGGGCTGCTGAGCACCGCAGGGCTTGCGCAGCTCGCTCGTGAACACGGACTGGACACCGAGCGCGTCGAGGACCTGTGGCTCACGTCTCAGGACCATCGAGCCCGTGCGGAGATACTCAACGCATTCACGACGGCGGTCACGACCGCCGTGAGCATCGTCGCCGTGACACTCGACCCCGAATACGTCTACTTCGTCGGCCGGTTGCGGCCCTTGGTGGACGAGGTGCTCCCCGAAGTGCGCAAGCGACTCGAACACAGCTTGCCGGCCGTGCCCCGGATCACGACCGTCTCCCAGGTTCTGGGACTCTCGGTAGCATGCGGCGCGGTGCACGCCTGCCTGGCCATGACCCACAACCGCCTGCAGGACGCGCTGCTGAAGGCACGCGCCCAGGGTCCGAAGAAGGAACAGGCTGCGCCGGCGTTCTGATCTGGACTGTGAGCCAGAACAAGGGTGCTGCACCGAGGCGTGGAAGTGGGTGGGCTACCTGGTCTTGAACCGGTCCGGACGTACGAAGTCCAGGCCTTCGACGGGCTGTTTGCCGAGCGCCTCGTGTGCGGCGATGTGGCCATAGCCGGTGGCCATCTTGAAGCCTTTTCCGGAGAACCCGGTGGCACAGTAGACCCTGCTGTTCTCGTCCAGCCAGCCGAGGAGGGGATGCCTGTCCTCGGTGAAAAGGTCGGGGAAGGCGTCGGAGCGCGCGATGGTGGGGATCAGGCCGGGGAAGAAGTCGGTGACGATCTCGGTGACCTTTTCGATTTCTTCCCGGGTGAGTTCCCTGGGCACGGAGTCCGGGTCGGGAGTTTCCCTTCCGCGTCCGTCCAGCGGTCCGTCCACCGATGCCTTGACCGTCACGCCGTCGACGGCGGGCGCGCCGTACAGCGAGCGATCGCCGTAGAGCCGACTGAAGACGGGGAAGTTCTCCGGCGAGAACTGTGTGCCGTCTTCGGCGATGAACCAGGTCAGGACGATCCGATGGGTTTCCGTGACGGCCTTGAGGTGGTCGGGCATGAGCCTGCGGGACCAGCCGCCCGAGGCGACGATGACCTTCTCGAACGTCCAGGTTCTGTCGCCCGACGTGACGACCACGCCATGGTCGGTTTCGGTGATGCTGTGCACGGGTGTGTTCTGAAGTACGGTGGCGCCGTTGGCCTGGGCCGCCGAGATGGCGGCGCTGACGGCGCGGTCGGTGCGCAGAACGCCGGCGCGGGGGTCGTAGATGGCGCAGTCGTCGGGGCGGAGGTTGTGCTGGGGGTAGCGTTCCGCCAACTCCTCCCGGCTCAGGACGCAGTGCTCGGCTCCGTTGATGCGCGTTGTCTCGAGAAGGCTGTTGATGAAGCTGCCGTTCGCCGTCCCGATGGACAGGCCCCCGGTAGTGGTGAGGATGTCCTGCCCGGTTTCCGTTTCGAGCTCGACCCACAGGCCCCGAGAGCGTTCGATGATGGGGTAGTAGTCGGGCTTCCCGAAGTAGATCATGCGGAACAGGCGGGTGTCCCCGCCCACGGCACTGCGGCCGTGGGCGGGGGTGGCGGCCTCGAAGCCCACGACCGAGTCGGTCAGCCGGGAGGCCTGCCACAGGGCCATGCTTCCAATGCTGCCCAGGCCGATGACGGCGAGTTGTGCGTCCATGAGAGCGGTTTCCTTTGTCGTTTACTCGTGAAGTCCGGCGAGTCTGCTGCCGAATCTGGCCAGGAGTGAGGTCTTGCCGGAGTTCCTGCGCTCTTCCCACCGGTCGGCAATGCCGAAGAGCCGGTACATGGCGTGAACGCCCAGCCAGCGGACGGGTTCCGGTTCCCACTTCCGGGCCCGGTAGCCGACCCAGGGAAGAGTGGTCCGCTCGGTTTCCTTCTCCAAGGCGAGCTCCACGAGAGTCCTGCCGCCGACGTAGGCCGACGTGACGCCGTGTCCCGCGTAGCCGGTGGACGATCCGACCCCGGATGCCGGGTCCCAGTGGACGCCGCCGTTCCAGTCGCGCGTGACGCCCAGGACTCCCGACCAGGCGTGGTCCACCTCGAAGGGGATGCCCGGGAAGAAGGTGCTGAGCTTGTGCGAGATCAGGTCGATGGTGGACTGGGCGGTCGCACCGGCTCCCCCGGTGCCGGACCCGAAGCGGTAGGGGACACCG
Source organism: Streptomyces bicolor (assembly GCF_000719285.1). Taxonomy (GTDB): domain Bacteria; phylum Actinomycetota; class Actinomycetes; order Streptomycetales; family Streptomycetaceae; genus Streptomyces; species Streptomyces bicolor. Next base: position 178,157 of record NZ_JOFS01000005.1, read on the forward strand.
CGGCCCCCCATGGCGATACGGCCGTCCGACGTCCGCTGGGCGTAGATGAACGTGTGCGCGGAGTCGTTGAGGCACTGGAGTCCGTCCCAGCCGATCTCCTGCCATGCCTCCTGCGGCAGGGGCTTGGTCACGATCATCGAGGAGTTGACAGGGATCAGGGTCCGGCTGCCGAGCAGCGGTCCCGAATAACCTTCGGTGCAGATGAACGTCTTGGCCGCGGTGACGCGTCCGTTGGTCAAGGTGAGGGTCTTGCCCGCGACACTGTCCACCCGGCTGCCCTCGAAGATCCTCACGCCCATTGAGGTCAGGGTGTCGGCGAGACCGTAGACGAGTTTCGCGGGGTGGATCCGCGCGCAGTGCTTGTAGAAGAGCCCGCCGTGGACGGTGGAGATGTTGATCCGGCTCCGGAACTCGTCCCGGCCGAGCATGTGGACTTCGTCGTCGGTCAGCCCGTACTTCAGATCGGCATCACGCCTGGCCACCAGTCGGCCCAGCCCCGCCTCCGTGTGGGCGGCTACGAGCGCACCACCCTTGTGCTGACCGGCATCGATGCCCTCGGCCTGGAGGATGTCCAGGACCGCGTCGACGCCGGCGACGAACTCCTGCTGCAGCGCTCGGCTCGCCTGCAGCCCACCCCCGGCGCGGGCGAAGGTGGCACGGTTTCCCGGCGGCATCGCCGAGAGCCAGCCGCCGTTACGCCCCGATGCGCCGTAACCCACCTGCTCGGCCTCGAAGACGGCGACCGAGAGCGACGGTTCGAGCTTCTTGGCGAAGTACGCCGCCCACAGGCCGGTGTAGCCGCCGCCGACAATGGCGATGTCGACGGATTCCTGGCCGGTGAAACGGGGGAACGAGGGCCTCTTGTCGGCCAGTTGGGCCACCCAGAAGCCGAGCTCTCCGTTTCGGGGTGGTGCCGCAGGGGCGTTCATGGTGTGTCCTTCTTCTGTCTCGGGGAACCGCGGGGGCCGGTACTGGAGGAGGGGCGAGGCGCCTGAGCGGGATCTGCCCCTCACGCTCGCGGTGTGTGGCCTCCGGGGCGGACCTGCGCTGGAGCGAGGGCGTCGAGTGCCTGTTGACGCCGGGGCACAGCCGCACAGCTCATGATGGGCTCGCCGCTACACCGCAGTGCAGATCACCTGGATCTCGACAGGGGTGTTGAGGGGCAGCCCGGCGACACCGATCGCGGTGCGGGCGTGCCGTCCGTTCTCGCCCAGCACCTCGATGAGCAGTTCACTGGCCGCGTTGGCGACCTGCGACTGCTCACCGAAGTCCGGCGTGCCGAGAGGTGGATGGCGGAACCCACCGCCCGGTGGGGCACGAGGTACGCACTGTCGGCGAGGACGGGCAGCTTCAGTCCCAGCGCTCGGAGCCTTTCTGCCGCCGAGTCACCCTTGACGGTTTGAGGCAGGGGCCGACTCACGCCGCCACCGCCTTGCTGCGGTCATTTCTCGCTTCTCCGCTCGGGTGTCACGGGCGCGGCAGGCCGAAGAGGACCGGGAGGTCGGCGATGTCGGTGATCCGCTCGTAGCCGAGCCAGTGCTCGTCGTGCTCCCAGCCGCGGTCGACGTACACCTTGTTTTCGATGCCCATGATGGCCGCGGAGCGCAGGTCGTACATCGGGCTCGCGGAGACGTGCACGAGCTCGTCCGGTGTCACGCCGAGCCTGTCAAACATGTACTCGAACGCGCGGAGTCGCGGCTTGTAGACGCCCATCTCCTCGGCGCTGATGACGACCTCGAACGGGGCCTTGAGGTTCTCCGCGAGGCGCACGGCGTGCGCGGTGTCGCTGTTCGTGATGATGACCAGCGGGACCGCCTCGGCCAGGCGGTTCAGCGCCTCGGTGACACCGGGCCACGGGCCCCAGGTGGGGATGCGCTCGTACACCGCGCGCGCATCGTCCTCGCGGTACTCGAGACCGACCTTGCGCGAGGCGCGTTCCATGGAACGCGCGACGACCTGGTGGAACGGCTGGTACGCGCCCGTGCACTCGTCGATCCGGTACGCCTTGCAGATCCGCAGGTATTCATCGGCGACCTCGGCCGGCAGCAGGTCGCCCAGGACCTCACGCATCGTGTCGTTGATGCTGAACTTGATCAGCGTTCCGTTCATGTCGAACGTCGCGAACTTGGGCTTGACGTCGAATCCCACTCGGTCCTCCTGGTGTTCCGTGGAGCAGCCTGACGCTCTGGTCGATTGTCGACCATTTGGTTAGTCGATTGTCGACCAAATGTGTCGCGCCTGTCAACAGTGCCAGAGGAGTGCCAGGGCAGACCGGCGTTGATCCACTTCTGTGCATGCGGACCAGGTCGTGGCCAAGTCTCTGGAACGGATCGCGCGCGGCTCGGCGTGGCGTACCCGTAACGCGACGGTCCGGCGGTGTACGAGGAGATTCCCCTGGCTCATCGAGCAGGCCGCGAGCCTCGGCAACGTCACCGGTCTGTCGGGTGCTCGGCTATCGCCGGACAGGCATCGGCCTGACAGTCAAACAGCACCCCATGGGACACTGGCCTGTCGCCGCGACCCGTGAGCCGGACCCCCTGCCGGACAACCAACTTGAGGTGCGGCTTCAATCAGCAGAGGTATAGTCGACAAACGACCAAATGGTCGACAGGTACTGAGGGAAGGCGACGGGGTGGACCACAAGTTCGAGTGGCAGGAGCAGCGGATGACGACGCCGGACGGCGTCTACCGCACACTGCGTGCCGCCATCCTCGACGGGACCGTACCTCCTGGTGGCCAGCTGCGCGAGGCGCACATCGCCGCGGATCTCGGGATCAGCCGGTCCCCGCTGCGCGAGGCGCTGACCAAACTGGAGGAGGAAGGGCTCGTCGTCAAGATCCCCTACCGTGGGGCGTTCGTCGTAGAGGTGAGCGCTCGTGAGGTCGCCGAGATCGACTCGGTCCGGCTACGTGTCGAGCCGTACGCCGCCGAGCTCTCGGCCGAAGCACTGCGCGGTCCTGAGCGGCCTCAGTTGCTGCAGACCGTCGAGGATCTCCGGCGGGCCATGGAGAAGGACGACATCCCGGCCAGCATCGACGCGCACCTTCGCTTCCACAGGCTCTTCTACGATCTCTCGGGGCACGGCGTCCTGCAGAGTCTCTGGAACGGCTGGGAGACCAAGCTGCGCCTCCACCTCAGCGTCGATCACCGCACTTACAGCGACGACCCGCAGCAACTGGTCGTCGAGCACGAGCGGTTGGCCGCGGTTGCCCTGGAAGGTGACACCGAAGCGTTCCGTCAGGAACTGGCTGCCCACTTCCCCATGGGGCTGGGAGTCCAGACGGGAGACCCGGGGGAGCGCACGCCCCGGCAAGTCTGAGGCCATGCCGCCTGCGTGAAGGGTCCAGGCCTGCTCGCCACCGTGACGTTGTAGACCCATGCCGAAACGTCAAAGGATCAAGCTCTCACCGGCAACGCGATCTTGTAGTGGATCTTGAGTGAGGGGTGCCGGTTGTCGGTCGGCGCGGTGGGACAGGCAGGCGGGCGACGGGGCGTTTACGGCTGTGCGGGTAGCTGCGCGGGCTCCGCTCTTCCCAGAGTCGGCGGGTCGCGGCGGCCTTGTGTCATACGCGCCGTTTCTCCCGCGGTGCAGGTGGCGTCGATTCCGGTGCGCTCGATGATCGATGTGTGCGACCACGGGCAGGACGTCGAGTGAAGGGCACGCCGGGGTTCGACGTCGCGCTCGGCCGTGGCCTTCCCCTGGAGAACCCTCGGCAGCTGGGTGTCGTCGGCAGGCGTGGATCACCGGCGGAACATGCCGCGGCCCTGGCCAGGTGAGGTAGGGGCGTCTTCCAGGATCGAGCGCACCGGCAGCACCACGGTGATCTTGACATGCCACAGCCGGTCGGCGCCCGTTTCGCCGCGGCTGCGAGTCACGGTATAAATCCGGAAAAGCTTCGGTCCGCCAGCAGCATGCCCGTGGCCGGCCACCTGCGGACGGCTGGCGAGTCTGCTCGCTGACGAACGCGCCGAAGGTAGCATGGACTCGATCGCGCACCGCGACCAGGCCAATGCGCCCGTGCCACCGAGTTCGTCGAGAATGCCCCGGTGTGGCCTGCCCCGGCCCCTTGGCTCGGCCCGCGGGCGAAGCGCCGGTATGTGGTGGCGGCAGCCCCCCCACGAGCTGCGGCAGCGCCGCGCCGTCGCATGGCCGGCCCGAACTCGGAGGCACAGCGGCGGCTTTGATGCCGACGCGGCCGGTCTCGCGGTAGGCCAGGAACGCCTCATTGCTTCAGGGGCTCGCTGAGGCGCCTGGACTCGGGGATCGGCCGGCGACTCGTCGGTCCTCACGGGCTGCCCCCCCCGGCGGCGCCGTCCGCACCGTGCCAGCGTTCAACGGGAGATTCTCCCTGGAGCGCGGGTCGCGCGGCGCGGGGACGCGAACCGCGCCGCCGTACCTCTGAACAGCGAAAGCTGATCGATAGTCAGGTCAAGCTACTGCACCGCATCGCACCCTGGCCATACGATCGCGATCGAGTCTCAGTCTTGACAAAGTCTAAACTGGCGCCTACTTTTCAAGCTCCTTGAGTAGGTGTGCGCGGCCTGGGTGGGTTTTGTTCATGCTGGTTGGCTGCCACACCTGGCCCCTGCTGAAATCGGAGTTGGACATGAGGTGCTACGACTGCCTTCAGGAGGCGCGCAGCGAAGCCACCGGCATCGGTGTGTGCTCACGCTGCGGCTTGGCCGCCTGCGAGAACCACGCCCGTGTACGTCAGGTACAGGTCACCCGCCAGGTCGGCATGGGCGCTGCGTACGGCCGTATCCCGGCACGCAGGGTGGTATGCCACACCTGCGACATGGCCGAGACGGCGCACTGACCCGGATGGTGCGCTTATCGCACCGCGTTATCGATCGCCGAACGAGCGATGCCCGTCCGAGCAACTCTTCTTGGCCTGCCCGGACGCCGCCCCGGATCACTGGTGCGGCGTCTGGGCCTCAGTCGTGGCGACGGTCGGTGCGCCATGCTGAAGCGTGACCGCGGACGACAAAATGTCGTAGGAGCAGGGTGAGGGCGGATGAGCCGCCGGGTGTCCAGCACATCAACCGCAGCGTGGACGGGGCGCGCTGCTTGAACCCGGGGGACTCCCAGGGGCGCGCGATCGACGAGGCCGCGACACCCGGTGGGATCTGTGCCCGGACTGCAGGGCGGGCACCCACTGACCGCCGGGCAGTCCGAGCCGCCGCATGGTGCGACTCGGGCAGCCGAATGTGGGCGCCTGAGCTGTCGTGATCAGTCCGCCGCGGGATCTTGACAGGCAGGGCCATCAGCGGGCCTGTGGCGGACGCGTCGATGTTCGGCACGCAGAGGCCTGTTCCTGTATGCCGCCTCGGCACCCCTTCTTGGCGGGCCTGCTCCTGCTCGGCGGCAGCTTCCTCAAGGGCCGACCAGAACGGCGCGGTCAACTTCCGCTGTTCGTCGGTGAGTTGCTCCGTCGCGGTCTTCTTCCTGCCGGATCGGCTCGACCATCCGTGTCAACTGCTTGATAATCCCGCCGCCGTCTGCGTTGGCCATGCGGACAGGTGTGCTGCACATCCTCGTCCACGCCGAACCCGATGGGGCCGGTGGGCCAGGTCGCGGCGTCGACCGGTCGCTTCGGGCAGCGGCGGGTCCAGCCGCACGTCCTGTTCCGAGGCCACGTTCGGGGTTGAAGTTCGTATTGACAGTGCTCGACGGACAGCCATATGGTCGACAAACGACAATAGGCTGGCGGTTTTAAGCCACCATACGGCGATTTGTCGCCGCTGTTACTCGAGAGGAACCGAGTGCAGATGATCAAGATTCAAGTGAAGCGGGTTCTCGTGGCCGACCGCGTGGGTGTGTGCCGTGTTCCGGCCGCGGAGGTGGCTCGATGAGCCAGTCCGTGACTTCGGCAGCGAACACCGGCTCGGCTTCCGATCGGCTCCAGGCCTTGGATCTGGCCCTTCCCGAGCTCCGTGACAACCCGTACTACGTGCACCACCGGACCGTGGGCTCCAGCATCTACATCTCGGGCCAACTGCCTTTCAAGGACGGTTGGCTGCTGGGTCGGGGAGTCGTCGGCCGGGACGTGGAGCTGGAGACGGCGCGGGAGCTCGCGCGCCATGCCGCGCTCAACTGCCTCGCTGCCGCTGTGCAACAGTCCGGTCGAGATCCAGATGGTCTGCACCGCTGTTTAGGCCGGCCCGACGTCGGTGTACCGCAAGTGCGCGATATCGCGGGCCGCGCCCGTTCGGCATCCAGGGGGCAGCACCCGTGCCCCTCGATCATTCCAGGCAGAACCACAAGGAGGGCAGCGTGAACCGGCTGCAACGAGCACTCGACGCTCTGGTCGAGCGGATCGACACCCCGGCGCCGATCGTGCTGGTCGACGTCATGCAGGGCAACATCGACCGCGTTCAGGGCTTTGCCGACCAGCGCAACCTCAAGGTCAGGCCGCACGTCAAGACGCACAAGTGTGTGGAGATCGGGCGACGCCAGATCGAGGCCGGCGCGGTCGGGATCACCGCGGGCAATGTCGGTGAGGCCGAGGTCTTCGCCGCGGCCGGGTTCGACGACATCTTCCTGGCCTACCCGATCTGGGCCGCAGGAACGAAGGGGCCCCGGATCCGCCGGCTCGCCGAGTCGGCCCGGCTGCGGGTCGGCGTCGACAACGTGCCGGCGATCGAGGCTCTCGCCGACGCGATGGGAGAGGAACCGGACCGGCTGCAGGTCGTGATCGAGGTCGACTGTGGCGCCCGTCGTTCCGGGGCGCCGCCCGAGGCCGCGGGCGATCTCGCGCTCGCCGCCCGCAAGCGCGGTCTGGTGCCGGTGGGAGTCTTCACCTATCCCGGTCACGGCGGCGCGGGTCGGGACGCTCGCCGGCGCGCCGCGCAGGACCAGGAGGCCGCGCTCACCATCGCGGTACGCAGCCTCGAAGGTGTCGGGGTCACTGCGGAGGTGGTCAGCGCCGGCTCCACTCCCACCCTCGAGTTCGCCACCAGCGGCGTGATCACCGAGATCCGTCCCGGCGAGTACGTCTTCGGCGATCTGAACAACGTCCGGCTGGGCTCCTGCACGGAGGACCAGATCGCGCTGTTCGTCGCCGGCACCGTGGTCAGCGACCGGGTCCCCGGCCAGGTCATCGTCGATGTGGGCAACAAGGCCCTCAGCAAAGAAGGAAGCCCCGAGATCGGCTACGGCGGCATCGCCGGCACGAAGGCGGTCCTGTCCAAGGTCAACGAGTACCACGGGTTCCTCCCGCTGCCAGACGGCGAGTTCCGCCCCAGCGTCGGCAGCGTCGTACCGGTCGTGCCGAACCATGTGTGCCCGGTCGTCCTCGGTTTCGAGGAACTGATCGTCACCGACAGCACGGGCACGTCGCTGCAGCGCTGGCCGGTCGACGCCCGCGGATTCCTCAACTGAGCGCCACCGGACGAGATTTACGTGGCCGAGCCCGCGACCCGACCTACCTCCACCGTAAAGGAATGCCTTACATGAGACTCAACAACGTCGCGGCCCTGGTGACCGGCGCCAGCAGTGGCATCGGGGAGGCGGTGAGTTCCCACTTCCGGCGCGAGGGCGCGCGGCTGCTGCTCACCGGCCGCAGGGAGTGGCTCGACAGCGCTGAGCCCGACGACCTGTATGTTCCCGGAGACCTCAATGACGAGGCGTTCGTCGAGCACCTGGCCAAGCAGGCCGCCGAGTCCTTCGGCACCGTCGACGTCGTCGTCCTCAACCACGGCCTGCAGGCGACCAGTCCGCTCACCGAGATGGCCTACGACGACGCGAAGAACGTCCTTGAGAGCAACCTGCTCAGCGCATTCCTGGTGATGAAGCATTTCGCGCCGCTGATGCCCGAGGCAGGGGGATCGATCGTCTGCGTCAGTTCACGGCTGGGCATGGTCGGCATGTCCGGGCAGGTCCTGTACTCCGCCGCCAAGGGCGGCCTCATCATGCTCGCCAAGGGCGCGGCGATCGAATGGGCCCCCCGCAACATCCGTGTCAACGTCGTCGCTCCGGGACTGACCGCCACCCCGGTCATCGCAGCGGCGTTCCAGCGCAGGCCCGATCCCGAGGGCTACCGCCGCGAGCGCGAGAGCACGATCCCGCTCCAACGCCTCGCCACCCCTGAAGAGGTCGCTGACGCGGTGCTCTTCTTCGCGTCGTCGGAGTCGTCGTACGTGACCGGATCGGTTCTGACCGTCGACGGCGGATACACCGCTTTCTGAACACCCCTGCCGGGCATCACCACCAGCAATGGGCTGAACGACCTGTTCTCCGTCTCGCCTTCTGCCTCGGGCGACCGCTGACCGCATGACCGATCGAGCACGAGTCGAGCGGATGCCCCGATACGCCGCACTCGAACTGCGCCTCCACAGCGGCCAGTGCCGACGACCGCATCCGAGCCACCCGGGCCACCTCGGCTCCAGCCGTGACGCGTCGCCAGTCTCCGCACACCGGGAACGGGCCACGCCCACGAGTACGTGCCACACGCCGCTAGGCAAACGGCTCATCGACCGTGGCCGCGGCTACCAACTTCTCAAGCCCAACCGCCACCACCCTGCCGGTCACGCCTGCGACGGCTCCGGCTTCCCCCACCGCCACTCACCCGGTCTTCCGGTCGGCGCCGCCCCCGACACAAGGTCGTCGGGAATTTCGATCCGCGGCGAACACGCGCCCAAAGCGGCGACCGGCATCGCAAGCGGGCAATGCTTCCGTCCGCGTTGGTCGCCCCGCACCATCCCCCGCACCTGCGAGGTAAAGCCCCCGCACAGCTGGTCCCATGCGTCCTGTACGAGGAGTATTGCCATGAGTAATCCCCAGATCGGCCGTAGAGCGCTCCTGCGTGGAGCAGGCGGCCTTGCCGCCCTCGCCGCTCTTCCCTCCCTCTCCGCCTGTGGTACCGGCACCAGCCGCGCCTCGGCCGGCGGCGGTAAGGGCGGCAAGACGGTGGTCGTCCGTGACAGTGGCGGTTCCTATGGTGCGGCCCTTCAGAAGGCGATCTACACGCCGTTCACGCAGGAGACCGGCATCCAGGTGCAGGTGTTGAACCTGGACGACGCTCCGCTGCTGGCGCAGATCCAGCAGGGCCGGCCGCAGTGCGACCTGATCAACAACTCGATGATGTCCCACACCAAGTACGTCAAGCAGGACGCGCTGGAGAAGCTGGACCTCGACCGGATCAAGAGCGTGAAGAGCGCGAAGATCCCCGAGGCCCAGATCACCGACCACGCCGTCGGCCACGCCTTCTACGGCCAGTGCATCGGGTACCGGACCGATGCTTTCGGGGGTAAGAAGCCGGAGTCGTGGGCGGATTTCTGGGACACCAAGGCGTTCCAGGGCTCCCGTGCCATGGTCCATCCGGACGGTGATCTGCCGGAGTTGGAGTTCGCGCTGCTGGCCGACGGCGTGCCGATGGACAAGCTGTACCCGCTGGACGTGGAGCGCGCCTTCAAGGTGCTGACCCGGCTGCGGGGTGACATCAAGAAGTTCTGGGACAGCGGCCCGCTGCCCGGTGTGCTGCTGAGCCGCCAGGAAGTGACGATGTCCACCGTGTGGGACGGCCGGCTGGCTGATCTGCAGAAGCAGGGCGTTCCGGTGGAGCGGCAGCTGAACGGTATGCGCCGCCAGTTCTCGGGTTATGCCATCGCCAAGGGCGCGGCCAACGCGGACGCCGCGTACCAGCTGATGGACTTCTCGCTGCGGGCGGAGAGCCAGGCCAACCTGGTCAAGTTCTTCCCGTCGAACCCGTCCTCTCCGGTGGCTTACGCCAAGCTCACCGAGGACGAGCGCAACGCGTCCGCGGGTGCGCCGCAGTACTACGACAAGGGTTTCGACGCGGACGTCGATTGGTGGCTGAAGAACGAATCGGCCGTCACCAAGCGCTGGTTGGAGTGGGCTCGTGGCTGATTTCGGTATCGCCGCACCGTCCGTCAAGGTGGCCGACGGTAAGTCGGCCACGGCGACCGGCAAGTCGCTGTCGGTGGTGGCCCTGCGCAAGACTTACGGCGGTGTCGTCGCTGTCGACGAGGCGTCGATGGAGATTGAGGCGGGGGAGTTCGTCACTTTCCTGGGCTCTTCGGGGTCGGGCAAGACCACGACGTTGATGATGATCGCCGGGTTCTGCGAACCCGACTCCGGCACGATCACCGTCGGGGACCGCGACGTGACGCGGCTGGCGCCGCAGAAGCGGGGTCTCGGTTTCGTCTTCCAGCAGTACCTGCTCTTCCCGCACATGACGGTCAGTGAGAACGTCGCCTTCCCGCTCATCCTGCGCGGAGTGGCGAAGAACGAGATTCGCCGTCGGGTGGGGGAGACGCTGGAGATCGCGGGCCTGTCCGGGTTCGGCGGCCGTAAGCCGCGCGAGCTGTCCGGTGGTCAGCAGCAGCGGGTCGCCCTGTGCCGGGCGCTGGTCTACCGCCCGCCGGTCATCCTCATGGACGAGCCGCTGGGCGCCCTGGACAAGAAGCTGCGTGACCAGCTCCAGGTCGAGATCAAGACCATCCAGCAGGAACTCGGCCTGACCGTCATCTATGTGACGCACGATCAGGAAGAAGCGCTGGTCATGTCGGACCGCATCGCGGTCATGCGCAATGGGCTGATCGAGCAGTTCGACAGCCCCCGGGAGCTGTTCGAGCGGCCGAGGACCCCGTTCGTGGCGGACTTCCTCGGCGCGGCCAACTTCCTGCCCGGCCGCATCGAGCAGCACGACGGCGAGCACACCCTGGTCCGCCTGGACAACTCCGGCGGCCTGATCACAGCGCGCCGCCACCAGCTGGCCGCCAACACCCCGGTCAAGGTGGCTGTGCAGCCGGGACGGCTGCGGGCCTGCGCCGCCGACGACGGGTTCTGTACCGGCACGGTGGAGACCGCCACCTATGTGGGCACGCTGGTCCGCGCCGGGGTGCGGATCGACGGTGGTGACGGGCCGCTGGTGCGCCTGGAAGTCCCGGCCGGCCGGGGCCCCGTGGCCGGCGAGCGGGTCGGGATCACCGCTGACCCCGAGGACGTCAACCTCTTCGCCGACGAACAGGCAGGGTGAGCCATGGCTGCCACCCTCACCGCCAACGCTCCCGCCCGTCCGCGCAAGCTCCTGGCTTCACGCCGGACGCGGGTGGGGATCGTGTACGCGCTGCCGGTCGTCGTGTATCTGCTGGTGCTGTTCGTCTACCCGATCTTCAGCACCCTGCTCCTCAGCCTGAAGGACGCCGACGGCTCGTTCACCCTGCACTGGTACGCCGATGCCCTCACCGGCGTGAACCTGTCGGTGCTGATCACCACGCTCAGGATCTCCGCCGAGACCGCCGTGCTGAGCCTGGTCTTCGGGTTCGTCCTGGCCCAGGCCATCACCCGGCTCAGGCCGGTGTGGGCGGGCCTGGCGATGCTGGTCGTGGTCGTCCCGCACTTCGTCAGCGCCCTGGTACGCACCTACGGTTGGATCATCATGCTCGGCGACAAGGGCCTGGTGAACGAGACCCTGACCGCCATGTCGGTCCCCGGCGCACCGTTCCAGCTGCTCTACAACGAGTTGGGTGTGGTCATCGGCACCACCTCGATGATGCTGCCCTACACGGTGCTGCTGCTGTACGGGGTGATGCGCGGCGTGGACCGCCGCCTGCTCGCGGCCGCGGCCAGCATGGGCGCGGGTCGCGTGACCATCTTCTGCCGCATCTACCTGCCACTGGTCGGCCCCGGCCTGGCCAGTGCCGGACTGCTCAGCTTCATTCTGTCGCTGGGCTACTACATCACCCCGGCCCTGATGGGCGGACCCAAGCAGACGATGATCGCCACTCTGATCAACCAGCAGGTGACCAAGGAGAACCAGTGGAACGGGGCGGCCGCGCAAGGAGTCATCCTGCTGCTGCTCACCCTCGCCGGACTGCTGCTGGTCAAGCTTGTCAGCTCCCTGGGCGCCAGCCGTAAGAAGAGGAGCGCGTCATGATGGAGCTGCGCAAGTCCCTCGCCGGGCGGATCGCCCTGACGGCCATCGCCACCGTGATCCTGCTGTTCCTGGCGCTGCCGATCGTCGTCATCCTCGTCACCTCCTTCAGCAACAACGCCTTCGCCGCCTTCCCGCCCGAGGCGTGGACGCTGAACTGGTACAAGGCCCTGTTCGCCGACGGCAGCAAATGGCCCGCCGCGCTCTCCCTGAGCGCCCTGGTCGCCGCCATGAGCACCGTCTTCTCCCTCATCATCGGCGTCACCGCGGCAACCGCCCTGGTCCGCAGCGAGCTCCCGCTGCGCTCGGCGGTCTTCGCCCTGGTCCTCGGACCGCTGGTCATCCCGCAGATCGTCACCGCACTCGGCCTGTTCCTCCTCTTCGAACCCGCCGCGATGCTCGGCAGCCCCATCGCCATCGCGCTCGGCCACACCGTGCTGGCCTCACCGATCGCGGTGCTGATCCTGATCGCGACCCTGCGTGGCATCGACGAACGCCTCGAGGACGCCGCCGCCAGCATGGGCGCCGGCCGCCTGACGATCGCCAGGAAGATCACCTTCCCTCTGGCCGCGCCGGGCATGATCGCGGCGGCGATCTTCTCCTTCATCACCAGCTTCGACGAGTTCTACATCTCCCAGTTCCTCTCCTCCGTCGACACCGTCACCCTCCCGGTGCAGGTCTACAACTCGCTCACCTTCGAGATCGACCCCAGCGTGACCGCGGTCAGCGCGATCCTCATCGCCTTCGCGATCCTCGCCCTGGGACTGGTCGCCCTGGTGCGCTGGCTCGGCTCCGGACGCCAGGAATCCCTGCTCTCCGTCGAGAACACGGTCGGCGTCGCCAACCCCGGAGGCGAAGCCGTATGACCACCGCCGCCGCCACCGATCGTGCTCCCTCACCACACCATCCTGCGATCAGCGAAAGAGCCACGCGCATGACTGACACGCTCACCGCTCCCTCATGGCAGTCGGCAGTACTCGAATCCGTCCCCCGTGGCTTCCTGGCCCACGACTGGCAACCCGCCACCGGCGGGCGCACCTTCGAGGTGCGCAACCCCTCGACCGAAGAAGTCATCATCACCGTGGCCGACTGCGGCCCACAGGACGCGTTGAGCGCACTGGACGCGGCGGCCGCGGCCGCCGACCAGTGGGCTCTCACCAGCCCCCGGGACCGCGCGAGAGTCCTGCACCGGCTCACCGACGCCCTGACCGAACATCGTGAGCGTCTGGCCCGGATCATCACCCTGGAGATCGGCAAGACGATCACCGAAGCCCGGGGCGAGGTCGACTACGCCGCAGCATATTTCCGCTGGTACGCCGAGGAGGCCGTCCGCCCGCACGCGCGCAGCACTCCCTCCCCGGACGGCCAGAGTCACATCGTCACCGTCGCCGAACCGGTCGGGCCCTGCCTGCTGATCACACCGTGGAACGTGCCGCTGGCCATGGCCGCACGCAAGGTCGCCGCCGCCCTGGCCGCAGGCTGCACCGCCCTGCTCAAGCCTGCCGCGCTCACCCCGCTGTCCTCCCTGGTTCTCGGAGAGCTGGCCCGTGAGGCCGGCGCGCCCGCGGGTGTCCTGACCGTGATCACCAGCAGTGATGCGGCAGCAGTCAGTACGGCGCTGCTGGCCGACCCCCGGCTGCGCAAGCTGTCCTTCACCGGGTCCACCCCGGTCGGCAGGCTGCTGCTTCAGCAAGCCGGTGCACGGGTGCTGCGCACCTCTATGGAGCTGGGCGGCAACGCGCCGTTCCTGGTCTTCGACGACGCCGACCTCGACCTCGCTGTCCGCGAAGCGATGATCGCGAAGATGCGGCTGGGCGGCCAGTCCTGCGTGGGCGCCAACCGCTTCCTGGTCCAGGAGGGAATCGCCGACGCGTTCGCCGTTGCCCTGGCCGAACGCATGGCGGCGATTCGGGTTGGCCCCCCGGACCGGGAGGACACCGAGCTCGGTCCGCTGGCCGACCACCGGGCGGTGGACAAGGTCCGCCACCTCGTCGAGGAGGCCGTGGCCCGTGGTGCCGTCCTCATCGGCAAGGCGGACATCCCTGACGGGCCGGGCCACTACGCCGCCCCCACCGTGCTGGACCATGTTCCCGCCGACGCCGCGATCATGCGCGAGGAGGTCTTCGGACCTGTCGCCGCCATCCACCGGTTCTCCACTGAGGCCGAGGCCATGGCGGTGGCCAACAACACCGAGCACGGCCTCGCGTCGTACGTGATGACGTCGCACATCGACCGCGCCCGCCGGGTCGCCGCCCGTCTCCAGGCCGGCATGGTCGGCATCAACCGCGGCATGGTCTCCGAGGTCGCGGCGCCCTTCGGTGGAGTCAAGCAGTCCGGTCTGGGCCGCGAAGGCGGGCCGGAGGGCCTCCACGAGTACCAGCAGCTCAAGTACCTGTCCATGCCCGGCTTTCACACCTGAGCAAGCCGGACACACGGGTGACGGGCGTGCACGTGACCGCGTGTCAGGTTCTGGGCTGACGGTACGAGAGCTGCGCGTGACGGAGCCTCCGTGTTCATGCCGCACCTGCCGATCGGCCGCACTATGCGGCGACGGACATGGGCGCCACCACCTACCTCGAAGTCGTCAGCACCCACCGGGACCAGGCCCTTGCCTCAGTACGGGCGGCCACGGAACTCGGCGTCGACTGGCTGATGGGCGGCACCTGGATCGAGGAGACCCTCAACCTCCTGCACGGCACATCCATCGGCTACCTGCCCTTCGCCGGAGAACCCCTGGGGCACCCCACCCGCCTCGCCGGCTCCATCACCAGCACCGACCAGGTACAGGCGCTCGCATCAGCCGGAGCCGACGCCTTCACCATCGGATCCGCCGCTTTAGACGGCTCCCCGCGGCCCCACGCCGGCGCCCTCCGGTCCCAACTGGCCCCCGAGATGAGTCTGTAGCGAGAACCGCCCCCGGAAACCCAGAAGGAAGGCGGCGCGGAGCGCGCCGTGCGTGCGGGAGCGGTCACCGCTTCTGACCTATTGACTCCCTCCGAAGCCGCTGCCATTCTCTGTGCCAAATACCAGCATGGCATACCACAATGCGGCACGAGGGAGCTGTCTGAAGGTCCGGGTGGATCCCCGACCCCGGGACGAATGCGAGCGTTGGGGCCCCAAGGGTGCGCCCCTTCCAAGTCGCCACCCAGCATCCTCACGCTCGGGGCCCAGCTTGCGGCCCGGCGATACGAAAGGAAAGTCCTGTGTCAGCTGCCAGGAAGCGCGTCGCGGTGGTCGGCGTCGGAACGATGGGCAGCCAGGCCGCTTGGCGGCTGGCGGCCCGGGGCGCCGAGGTCGTTGGATACGACCGGTTCGCGCCCGGCCACGACCGCAGCGCCGCAGGCGGCGAGACCCGGGTCTTCCGCAGTGTGCAGACCCACGACGGCCGCTATGTGCCGCTCGTCCGGCACGCCGACGCCCTCTGGAAGCAGTTGCAGTCGGAGACCGGGCGGGAACTGCGCCGCCTGACCGGAGCCCTGGTCATGGGGCCGGCCGACGACCCCGAGATACGAACCGTCATGGACGGCATCGCCGAGCACGGCCTCGACCACGAGGTGATCGGCACCGAGGCGATGGCCAAGCGTTTCCCGCAGTTCCGCGTCGACGACGGCGACTTGGTGGTCCTCGACTCCCACGCGGGGTTCGTCCGCCCCGAGCTGACGGTCCAGACCGCGGCCCGGCGTGCCGAGGAGTTGGGGGCCCGGATCCGCCGCTACACGCCGGTGCGGGAAGTCATTCCCATCGCCGGGGGAGGCGTGGAGATCCGGACCGACACCGACACCGAGCGCTTCGACGCCGCGGTCGTCACGCCGGGCCCCTGGGTGGGCGACCTCTTGCCCGACCTGCCGTGGGAAGTGAGCGTCTACCGCGCGATCAGCGCCTGGTTTTTGCCCCACGGGGACCACCCGGCAGACGCCGAGCGTCCCGCCTTCATCCGCTGCGGCGACCTCCCCTTCTACGGCATCCCGTCCTCGGACGGCCTGACCGTCAAGCTGGGCCTGCCCCAGCCGCACCACAAGCCCGTGGACGACCCCAACCGCCTGAACCGGACCGTCGCACCGGAAGAACTGGAGACCTTCACCACAGCGGTGCGACGCCACCTGCCCGGCCTGAACCCCGACCCGGTGCGCCTGTCCGTCTTCATGGAGGGCTACACCGACAGCACCCGCCCGCTGGTCGGCCCCGTGCCCGACGCCGAGAACATCGTCCTGCTGGCCGGCTTCTCCGGCCAGGGCTTCAAGATCTCGCCCGCCATGGGCGACATCGCCGCGGACCTCGCCCTGGAGGGCCGCACCCCTCAGCCGATCGACTTCATCACCACAAACGGCCGCACCGAGGCCTGAGCACGAACGAGGAAAGCCATGACCCTGACCGTCGGCGCGCTGCGGGCCGATCCCGGCCGGAAGACCCGCGGGAACCTGCCCGCCGACCTCGGCACCACGACAGTGGAGGTGCCTCTGATCCTCGTCAACGGCTCCCGTCCCGGCCCCAGGGTCGTGATCACCGGTGGTGTCCACGGTGGTGAGTTCATCGGCGTCGACGCCGCCACCCGCCTGGCCGGGCTGCTGGAACCGGAAGAGGTGGCCGGCCAGGTGGTGATCTGCCCGGTGGCCAATCCGCCGGCCGTCTACGGCGGCAGGCTCAACATCTCTCGTCGGATACCGACTGACCTCCGACGGCGAACTGGGCGCGAAGATAAAGGGAATGGCCCACGCGGTCGGATACGAGCGGGTCATCTTCGGCACCAGCCCGGCCGGCGGCAACAGCCATGGCGCCGCGAACCGGCGGGGGATCCCCGCGATCCTCGTCGAGACCGGCCAACTCGGCGACCGGGACCCGGCCGCCGTACGCAGGCTCCTCGACGGCCTGTACCGGCTCCTGCACCACCTCGGCGTCATCGAGTCGCCGCAGCGCCTCGCACCGGTGACCGTGCAGCCGCGCGACTGGATCTGGACGGGCGAGGTCGAATCTCCGGCCGCCGGCCTCTGGTACCCCGACGCGGTGACAGGCGACGAGGTGACCGAGGGGCAGACCATCGGCCGCATCATCGACCCGGCCGACGGCGCCGAACACAAGGTCTCCGCCGTCTCCACCGGAACGATCATCTACAACATGAACGGGCTGACCGTGCGCCCCGGCACGCACCTCGCCGCCATCGCCGCCCCCCACGACTGACGGGCCTCATGCCCGAACGCGGAACCGCCCATCTCACTGAGCCGGCTCGCTGTCCGTTGTGGCCTTGCGCGAGACCTACGGCGATGTCGTCGCCGTCGACGAGACGTCCATGGAGATCGCCGGTCCCTGTCCTGCCCGGCCGCTGGAGAAACACGCCGACGAGCCCGCCCGTGTCTCGGGTGAGCTCGCCGAGTAAGCCGGGATGCCGAGGGACGATTCGCGAAGGAGGAGGTCCGCTGTGGACGCCATGGACGAGAAGATCATCGCGGAGCTGACCCGTAACGCCCGCGTCTCGCACTCCGAGCTGGCCGGCAAGGTGCTGCTGTCCCGCAATGCGGTGCGCCAGCGCATCGAACGGCTGGAGCGTCAGGGCCACATCGCCGGCTACACCATCGTCCGCGCAGGCGGCGACGCCGGTGATGTGGTCTCCGCGCTCGTACTCGTCTACCGCCAGGACCGTATGCGAGGCGGCGATGTCCTGGCGGCACTCAAGCGCATCCCGGAGGTCGTCATCTGCGAGATTCTCAGCGGTGACTTCGACATCATGGTGCGTCTGGAAGCGGCGTCACTGGAACGCGTGCGGAGCATCTGGGAGGACATCGCCCAGATGCCCGGTGTACGGGACACAGTCACCGCGCTCACCCTGTCCAGCGTCGTCAACCGTCGGCGAGGAGGACGGAGTTCAACGGCACCGGGGTGAGCAGCGCGTCGGCAGGTCCTTGCCGGTTACCGTTCAGTGCCAGGGGGTTCGCGCTCGGTGCGGAGGCAGTCACTGGACCCCGTCGGTGATGTGGTTGATGCAGACGACCTTGGGCTGGGTCATGTCCTCGAAGGCGAAGCGCACGCCTTCGCGGCCCATGCTGCCGTATTTGAATCCGCCGAACGGCATGGCGTCGAGGCGGTAGTCGGAGGAGTCGTTGATCATGACGCCGCCTGCTTCCAGCTGCCGGGCCGCGGTCAGGGCGCGGTCCAGGCGGGAGGTGAAGATGCCGGCGTGGAGGCTGTAGTCGATGGCGTTGGCCTGCTCGATGGCGTCCTCGAAGGAGGTGAACGGCTGCAGCACGACGACCGGGGCGAACACCTCCTCCTGCCAGAGCGAGCAGGTCGCCGGGACGTCTTCCAGGACGGTCGGCGTGTACAGGGCGCCGGTGGCGTGGTTGCCGCAGAGCAGTACCGCGCCTTCGGCCACCGCCGTGTCGACCTTGGCCCGGGTGGCGGCCGCGGCCTGCTGGGTGATCATGGGGCCGATGTCGGTGCGCTCGTCGAGGGGGTCGCCGACGCGCAAGAGTTTGGTGCGGGCGACGAAGGCGTCGCGGAAGTGGTCGTAGACCTCGGCCGCGATCAGGATCCGCTGGGTGCCGATGCAGTTCTGGCCCGCGGCCCAGAACGCGCCGGAGACACACGAGGCCACGGCCTCGTCGAAGTCGGCGTCGTCCATGACGATGACCGGGGCGTTGCCGCCCAGGTCCATGGCGAGCTTCTTCAGGCCGGCCGTGCGGGAGATGGCCTCGCCGGTGGCGAATCCGCCGGTGAAGGACACCAGGCGCACGTCTGGGGCAGCCACGATCGCGGCGGCGATGCCGGCGTCGCCGTTGACGACGGTGACGATCTCCTCGGGCAGGCCGGCCTCGATGAGGGTGTCGACCAGGCGCAGCGCGGACAGCGGCGTCAGCGCGGACGGTTTGAGGATGACCGCGTTTCCGCCGGCGATGGCCGGGCCGAGCTTGTGGGCGACCAGGTTGAGGGGGTCGTTGAACGGAGTGATGGCCGCGATGACGCCCAGCGGCTCGCGGGTGAACCAGCCCTGCCGCTTCTCCGAGCCCTCATACGAGTCGAAGGGGATGACCTCGCCGGCGCTGCGGCGTGCCTCGGCTCCGGAGAGGGACAGGGTGTTGACCGCGCGGGCGACTTCCTTGCGGGCCTGGGTGATGGTCTTGCCGGCCTCGCTGACGATCAGCTGGGCGAAGGACTCGGCGCGCCGCTCGACCAGACGGGAGGCGCGTTGCAGGACCGCGGCCCGGGAGGCGCGGGACAGCGCGGCCGCGGTGCGGCGCCCGCACCTGGCCTGCTGCAGGATGCTGCCGATGGCGCCCGCGTCGACGGTGGGCACCGAGGCGATGACCTCGCCGGTGTAGGGGTTGTGCACGGGCGTGGTGTCGGTGCCCAGTTCAATGCCGGGGGGCACGGCGGTGTCAGACACTGTGAGTCTCCTGGAGAACGGGGCGTGTGGGGGCGGTGTCGTCGTCCGCGTGGCGCTGGTGGATGGCGATGAGGTCCGTCAGCAGGGCGTAGGCGGTCTCGACGCGGCCGGCGCCCGGCCCGCAGACAGTGACGGTGCCGAGGAGGTCGGTGTGGAAGGCGACCGCGTTGACCGGACCGGAGATTCCCGCGAGCGGGTGATCGGCGGGCAGGGCGACCGGCGCGACGCGGGCATCGACGCTGCCGTCCTCGTGGCGGGTGGCGGAGCCGACCAGCTTCCAGCGCAGCCCCTTCGAGGCGGCGTCCCGCACCTCGTGGGGGGTGATCGCCTGGATGCCCTCGCGGAAGACGTCCTCGCGGCGCAGGTCGGCGCCGAGGACCTCGTTGGCCAGGATCATGACCTTGAGCTGGACGTCGTGGCCCTCGATGTCCGCGGTGGGATCGGCTTCGGCGTAACCGAGTTCCTGGGCTTCGGCGATGGCCGCCGACAGCTCGACGCCCTCTTCGAGGCGGCCGAGGATGTAGTTCGAGGTGCCGTTCATGATGCCTTGGACGCCGGTGATCTCCAGGCCGCCGAACATGCGCTCGGCGGTGCGCAGGATGGGGGTGCCGCTGAGGACCGCGCCCTCGAACTCGAAGCTGACGCCACGCTCGGCGGCCAGCCGCTTCAGCGCGCGGCCGGCGAGGGCGACCGGTCCCTTGTTGGTGGTGCACACGTGCTTGCCCGATTCCAGGGCCCAGCGCACATGGGAGAGGGCGGGCTCGCCGTCGGTGGGGTTGGTGAACGTCGCCTCCACGACGATGTCGGCCGGCACCTCGCGGATCACCCACTCGTTGCGCGGATCCGCGCTGCCGCCGGCAAGGCCCGCGAAGCTCAGCTCCCCGGACTCGGCGGCCAGCAGCGGCGCCAGATCAATGCCGTCGGTGTCCACCAGGGAACCGGCCCGCAGGTCGGTGATCGCCACCACCCGCAGGGCGAAGCCCAGCTCCTTGGCCAGGCGGTCCCCGCTCTGGGATATGAGCTCGGCGAGCGCGCGGTTGACGCCGCCGAATCCGATGAGGGCGAGATCGTATCGGCCCATGAGATCGCTCCTTCACAGTCCGCCGCCTTCACGGTGCGGCTGCTCAGAGCCTCGCTTCCCTGCCTGTCACCTGCTCCATGCCGCAACGACCACCCGGCATGCCGATCTGCACGGTGGCGATGACGATTCGCCCACCCCAGGCCCGGTGGGACCGGATCGTTCCAGCCGAAGGTGGAGGGCTGGGGACGACGATTCCCCCACCCTCATCGCGAAGCAGGGCTAAAACCGTCAGTGGTCCGCTTCCGCGCCGCCCGTACGCTCCGGGCGGCGCGGCAGCAGACCCACCGCCAGGGCCGGTATCGCGGCGAGGACCAGCCAGGGCACGGCGGCCGGGAGCCCCAGGTCGAGCAGGGAGCCGGTGGCATAGCTGCCGACGAGGACGATCAGGCCCCCAGGCGGGCTTGAGTTCTAGTGGTCGTTGCAACACCCCAGTTCAAGGGGTGCGATCCACTCCACGTGGACACCGCGGCCTGGCTGCTCTCGCCCTCGGCCGCACACCCGTTGGGCACGGATTCGCTCGGTCGGGATCTGCTGGCCCGCCCACGGCGCGCGGCGGGCCACTGAATGGCGACCCCTCGCCGAGCACGAGGCGATCTTCGATGCCCTCCCCTTCGGCACGACAGGGCCTAGTCCCTCAAGATGCGCCACCGGTTGTCGGCGGTGCCGTCGTCCGAGTCCTGGACTGCGAACGCGCCGACAGCTCTGGAGTTGTTCGCGATGGCGAGCAACTTGCCGCTGTTCACGTTGCGGATCTTGTAGGTCCCGTCTCCCTGCTCGAGCAGCGTCCACTTGTGGTCGGCGGTGCCGTTGTCCGACCACTGCAGGACGGTCGCGCCGTCTGCCGTGGACATGCCCAAGACGCCGAGCACCTTGCCGCTGTGGGCGTTGCGGAAGCGGACCGCGTTTCCGTCGGTGATCATTTGCCAGTCGTGGTCGGCGGTGCCCGAGTCGTGCCACTGCAGAGCGCGGCCACCGTCGGCCGTGGACATGTCCTGTATGCCGAGCACAAGACCGCTGGCCACGTTGGCGAGACGGACCGTGCCGCTGGTGTTCCAGTAGACGGTGTAGTTGTGGCCGTGCGCGTCGTGGAACGGGCCCAGGTTGACGGTGGAGCCGTTGGCCGTGGCGGTGAAGGCGAGCGAACTGCTACTGGTCCGTCTGATCGAGGACGTGGTCAGCGTCGGGAGGGAGTTGAGCGCGGAGTCGCCGTAGTTGCCGGACAGGACCACCGGGCCGTAGGTGATCGCGGTGACGTGCGGATTGTCGTTGGCCGCTCGCATGATGACCCGCATGGGCAGGCGGACGGTGACCGTGTCGCCGGAGGCCCAGGAGCGGTTCAGGGTGGCGTAGCTGCCGGGGGTGGTGGTGATGTTCTGCGCCGCACCGTTGACGGTGATGGTGGCCCCGGTGGTCCAGCTCGGGATGCGGATGCGCATCGCCCAGGTTCCGCTTACGTTCCCGGTGACCTGCAGGGTCGTGGTGTCGCTGTTCGGGTACGACGTGGTCTGGGTGACCGTGATTCCGCGCTCTGACCAGTTGAGCACCGAGGGGACGAACAGGTTCACGATCAGCGTGTTGTCACTGCGGAAGTAGATGGAGTCCATCAGCCTGGTGTGCATCTCCAGGCCCGTGCCCTGGCAGCACCAGAAGGTGCCGTAGTCGGTGCTCCAGGTGCCACCGCCCCACGCCGGGCCCACACCGCGTCGGCCTCCCGGGTTGAGCGGGGTGAAGTAGGTGACGTGGCCGTGGTCGTCGGCCGGGTTCTGCTGGCCGATCATCTGGTTCAGCCACGCCCGCTCGTAGTAGTCGAACAGCTCGACCCGGTTCGGCTCCAGCGCGAACAACTCCCGGGTGAGGGAGAGCATGTTGAAGGTGTTGCAGCTTTCGCACGTGTCCTTGTTCAGGAAGCCGGCGATGGCGTTCGGGGCGCGGAAATGCTCCGCCTGGCTGTTGCCGCCGATGGCGTAGGTGTGCGAATTGACGGTGATGTTCCAGGCGTTGGTGGCTATGTCCCGGTAGCGGGTGGTGCCGGTGGCCTTGTACTCCCGGGCGGCCCCGATCCACTTGGGCACCTGGGTGTTGGCGTGCAGTCCGTTGAGCTGGTCCTGGTTGGACGCCAGCGGGTCGAACACCGCGGCGTGGTCGAACCGCCGGGCGGCGGTGAGCCAGCGCGCGTCGCCTGTCTGCTGGTAGAGATCGGTCAGCACGGTGTTCATGCCGCCGAACTCGGTCTGCAGCATGGCCTGCATCTGCTGGGCGGTCAGCCGGCCGGTGCGCCAGTCGACCCATCCCGCCAGGGCGAGCAGCACATCGCGGGCTTGGGTGCTGCCGATGTGGCGCCACACGTCCAGCAGGCCGACGAGGGTCTTGTGGATGGTGTAGTACGGCACATTGCCGTTGCTCAGGGTCCGCTG
The DNA here is from genome assembly GCF_000719285.1 of Streptomyces bicolor. Taxonomy (GTDB): domain Bacteria; phylum Actinomycetota; class Actinomycetes; order Streptomycetales; family Streptomycetaceae; genus Streptomyces; species Streptomyces bicolor. Next base: position 200,924 of record NZ_JOFS01000005.1, read on the forward strand.
CTCGAGAGCGGTGAAGTCGGACTCGGGGTAGCCGGAGAGGTACCCGGCGTTGAAACCGGCGGCGCTGTTGTTGGCCTGGCACTTGGCCAACTCCGCCACCATGTAGGTGGCCTTGTCCCGGCAGGTGGTGTCCCCGGTCACGGCGTACAGCTGCGCCCATGCCGTGAGGAAGTGCCCTTGGACATGGGTACGGAAGGGGAAGTCCGGTGCGTCCCAGCCGCCGGTGGCGGCCGCGCCGTTGGTGGACAGCTTGTGGTTGGCGCGGAAGTTGTACAGCAGCCGGTCGACATCGACGAACCGCAGGTAGTTGCGCGTACGGTCCTGGTTGTCCAGCCACCGGCTCGCGGTGAGCCGGACCTGGCCGAGTTCGAAGGGGTGCGCCAAGACCCCGCTGTCGGCCCTCGCGGGAGGAACGGCCGCCGCGTGGGCGGGAGAACTGCCGATGAAGGATCCGGTGGCAGACGCGGCGGCGGTGGCCCCGGCTACTTGCAGGAGGCGCCGTCTGCTGACGGAGGAAGACATCTTGCACCCTTTCGTGACGAGAGAGTCCGTCGAAGCGGCCCGAGGGGTAGCAGGCCGCGGTTGTGGCTCACTGGGTGTAGAAGGTGGCGTCGGCCCGGTCGGTCGCCGTGCTGAGAGCCTGGACTCTCAGCAGGTAGTCGTAGTGGCGGACGTAGCGGCCCGGGAGGTTGTACGACTCGTACGAGACGCCGGCGGAGTCCGCGAGGCCGGCCCGGGCGGTGAAGGAGGCGTCACCGGCGAACAGCGACGTCCCGTCGTTCTTCTGCACCCACACCTCGTAGTTCTTGTGGCGCAGGAAGTAGCCGGGGAAGTTGGCCGACTCCAGGGAGACGGTGCCGCTGCCGGCGAGACCGGTGACCACACGGAACTGCGAGTCGGCCAGCGGGGAGACGTTGGGCTCGATCCTGGCGCGGTACTCCCAGTGCCGGATGAACCGGTCGGGGAAGTTGTACGAGGAGAGCCGGATCGGGGTGAGGCCGTCGGCGACCGGGATGCCGAAGTCGGGTGTGCCGTCGGCCTTCCAGTAGATCTTCTGGACGCGGGTGCGGCGGTTGGGGTCGTTGAGCGGGGCACCGCTGATGTCCCTGTAGCTGCGGTCGTGGTAAACGAGGATGTCCGACTTGCCGTCCTCGGAGACCGTGAACTGGTTGTGCCCGGGGCCGTACTGGCTGGTGGCGGCGTTGCTGGCGAAGACCGGGCCGGAGCTCTTGGCCCACGACGACGCGCTGAGCAGGTCGGCCGAGGCGGACGCGGTCAGCAGGCCCATGCAGTAGTTGGCGTCGGTGGCGCTGGCCGAGAAGGTCATGAAGACCTTGCCGCCCCGCTGGATCACGGCCGGGCCCTCGTTGACCGTCTCGCCTCCGGCGGTCTCCCACGAGGCGGTCGGCCGGCTGACCATGACCGGTGTGCCGGTGATGGTCCACGGGCCGGACATCCGCGCCAGGTAGATGTTGGTGCCGCGGCCGACGGCCGGGTCGTGCTGCGCCCAGGAGAGGTAGCGGGTGCCGTTGACGGCGAAGGTCGTCGCGTCCAGGGAGAAGGTGTCCAGCGGCAGCGCGATACGGCCCTTCTCCGTCCAGGTGCCCGTGATCGGGTTCGCGGCGGTGCACTCCAGGACGTAGGGCCGGATCCTCCAGATGTCGTTCGCGGCGCCGGCGGCGAAGTAGATGTACCACTTGCCGTCGATGAAGTGGATCTCCGGGGCCCAGATGTGGGCGCCCATCTCACCGGTGGCGTGCTTGGTCCAGATGGTCGTCTCGGGGGCCGACGTGAGCCCTTGGATCGTGGTGGCGCGGCGCAGCACGATGCGGTCGTATGCCGGAACCGTGGCGGTGAAGTAGTAGAAGCCGTCCGTGTGTTTGTAGATGTGCGGGTCGGCCCGCTGCTCGGCGATGGTGTTCGTGTATGTGACACCGGGTGACGCGGGCACGGCGGCGTGGGCGGTACCGGCCGAGACGCCGGTGACGGTGGCGGCGGCCGAGCCGGCGATCATGCCGAGGACCGTTCGACGGGTGAGCGCAGGTCTCACGGAGTACTCCCTCTGGTGCTGGTGGTGCGGAGATACCGTCTGTCACAGCAGTTCGATATTTCGAACTCCGTTCGTAAACTCGGCCAGAAGATAGGTTCTGCACCTGTCCCGGTCAACACTTCCGTCACAAAAGGAAGGCGGAGGTCCTGATCGCCCGGCCTCGTCACTTGGGCGTTCGCCGCCACGCTCAGTCTTTTCAGGTTCGAGGGATTGGGGGTGTCGGATGTATTGACGCCCCCTGTCTCCCCTCTTAGTGTCTGCTCGATCTTACGAACAGCGTTCGATATACCGTACAGCTCGGTTGAGTGGCCAGCGAGTTGGCTCGACCGCCGCTGATATCGCTGTACTCCGAAGGCTGCCGGTCCCGGACGAGAGAGAAACAGGAGGCACACGGATCGGCAATCGTGTGCCCAGTCCCGCCGCCACCACGGCGAAACACACCGCACACGGAAGACATACCGACACCCGGACCCAGCAGGCCCCTTCCGCGTCGTGCCCGCAGCCAGTCCTGTGCTGCCGGCACCAAGACCGAGCTTCCCCCGTCACCTTGATGTCACCTCTCCGCCCGGTGGTGGGCTTAACAGAACGACAGGAGATGTACATGTCCGCGCTTCGCGCCCGGCTGTCGGCGATACTGCTCGCCGCGTGCCTCCTCTTCACGGGCCAGGCCCTGACCACACCGGACCGGGCGGCCGCTGCTGACCCGGGCTACCTGATGACGCACTTCATCGGGGAAGGCTCGAACAACCAGCAGATCTACTTCTCGTACAGCACGGACGGCCTGAACTGGACCGAGCTCAACGGCGGCGGAGTAGCCCTTCGCTCCACGGTCGGTACGAAGGGGGTACGCGACCCCGCACTGGTGAGATCCCCGGGTGGTGACAAGTACTGGATCATCGCCACCGACCTGTGCATCAGCTGCGGGCAGAACTGGGAATCTTCCATCAACAACGGCAGCCGCAACCTCGTGGTGTGGGAGTCGACGGACCTGATCAACTGGTCGGAGCCGTGGCTCCTCAACGTCGCCGGCGCGATCCCCGACGGCCGCAACGCATGGGCGCCGGAGGCGGTCTGGAACCCCGAGACCAACGACTACGTCCTGTACTGGGCGACGAACAAGCCAGTCAACGGCGTGAAGAAGCACCGCATCTACTACGCCCACACCAGCGACTTCCGCACCATCACCACCCCGCAGAGCTACATCGAGCGCCCCGGCACCCAGGAAATCATCGACACCCAGATCGTCGAGATGCCGGCCGGCGTCGGCAACTACCGCTATGTACGCGCCTCAGGTGACGGCCAGATCACCCTCGAAGGCAGCAACTCGATCCTCGGGACGTGGACGAACCTCGGCAACCTCTCCGGCATCGGCCTGACCGGCGCCCAGGTCGAGGGCCCGATGTGGATGAAGTTCCGCGACCGCAACGAGTGGGCGCTCTACCTCGACCAGTACTCCTCCGGACGCGGTTACATGCCGGTCACGACGACCAACCCCTCCGCTTCTGGCACCTACCGGATGCCGGCGTCGGGAAGCTACAACATGGGCGTCACCAAGAAGCGTCACGGCTCGATCCTGCCCCTCACGGCCGCCGAGGAGTCCCGTGTGCTCGCCCGCTGGACCGATATCCCGGCCAAGCGGCTCCAGTCGTTCAACTTCCAGGACCGGTACGTGCGGCACGCCGGGTTCGATGTGCGCATCGACCAGAACATCACCGGCCCCGACGCCCAGTTCCGGCTGCGGCCCGGTCTTGCGGGCACCGGAACCGTCTCCTTCGAGTCGGTGAACTACCGCGGCTACTTCCTGCGGCACGCCGACAACGACTTCCAACTGGTCCGCAACGACGGCACCGCCCAGTTCGCCGCGGACGCCACGTTCCGCCAGGTCGCCGGCCTCGCCGACTCCACTTGGTCGTCCTTCCAGTCGTACAACCACCCCGATCGCTACATCCGCCACTACGCCTACCAACTCCGCCTCGACCCGATCACCACCGCGACGGCACGCAGCGACGCCACCTTCCGGGTGACGAACTGACCCGACGCCGACAGGGTTCCGGAGCCTTCACGCCGGGCAGCGCCCCGGGCGACCGGTCGGAGCAACGCCCGTTCGACGGGGCCGACCACCGACTCCCGGCCCGCTGGTAGACGATCTACCCCGGGCCGGGACCTCGTGGACAGGTGCCGCCTTCCTCGGCGGACACCTGAAAAGGCACCTCGCACGGTGTCGGACGCGCTTCCCCTGCTTGAAGCACCCCCGAATCGTGCGAGGTTACCCAAGCAAGTCATGCCCCTTATCAACGCCTTGGAGAGTTTCGTCCTCGGCTTGGCCCTCGACCTCGTCGCGCCGCCGGTGACGGTCTCCGACGTGACCCCGGGCGCTCCTTCCTCGGTGACCGGCCCGCATCGCCCCACACCTCACCCATCCCCCGGGGAGCCCCTCATGACCGCCGCCTTCCACGTCCTGACCACCGGCTACGCCGACGCACGAGTGGCCGGCACCGTCACCCTGCTCGTCGACGGCGAGACCGTCGCGATCGTCGACCCCGGCATGGTCGCGGACCGACGACTGATCCTGAACCCGCTCGCGCACCAGGGACTGAATCCCGAAGACGTCACCGACGTGATCTTCAGCCACCACCACCCGGACCACACGCTGAACGCGGCCCTGTTCCCCGAAGCCCGCTTCCACGACCACATGGCCATCTACCAGGACGACGTCTGGGAGGACCGCGATGCCGACGGGTACCAGTTGTCGCCGTCGATCACGCTCATGACGACCCCCGGCCACACCGCGGAGGACGTCAGCACCCTCGTCACGGCCGACGAGGGCCTGGTGGTCCTGACCCATCTGTGGTGGACCGCCGAGGGCCCGGCCGACGATCCCTTCGCGCCCGACCGTGAGCAGCTTCGGGCGGCCCGGGAGAAGGTCCTGGCCCTCGGCCCGGCGCTGATCGTGCCGGGACACGGGGCACCGTTCGTGCCGTCGGCGTCGACGCCTGTGTAGGCCGGTTCCCCCGGCGCGGTCGCGGACCGATCTGTGCTCGCGCACCGGGGATCGGCCGATCGCAGCCCGTGCGGCTGTACGGGCACCGGCCATCTCGAGGGTCCTGCGGGGCGCTACAAGGGTGCCGTCGAAGACATCCGGCATCCGATCACTCCTCACCCGGCGACCGGGCGGGCCGCCATCGCTCGGTACGCTGCCGGTGGAGGGCCGCTGCATCACCCTGGCGCCGTCCGCAGTGGAGGCGTGCTGGACGTGGGCGTACCAGCCGTTGCGGACGTTGACGAGCTGGTGACAGCCGCTGGTCCGGGAGGGCACCGGCTTCCATGACTGGTTGTCGCCGCCGTCGTCGGTCCACTGGCCCAGTCCGTCGCCCTGGGCGGAGCCGCCCGGGCTCTGAAGGCCCTGCCACTGCGGACGTTGGACAGCCGGTAGGAGCCGTCGGTGTTGGGCAGCAGCATCCACTGCTGGTTGGCGCCACATAGGGTGCCTGAGCCCGGAAGACGGAGACCTGTGCCTGGCTGGTGCTGATGGTGGCGGTCAGGTCGGCCAGCCTGCCGGCCACCTGAACGTCGTCCATCCGCGCACCCCGCCGGGCAACTCGCACGGCGGGGTGACGTGCTGTTGAGGCGGTGTGTCCCGGCCCGGCCGGCAACGGAGGGCGGCGCGTTTCCCTCCGATCGGGGGTGCCCTCAGGCCATGGCCAGGGCGGCGGAGATCAGGGCCCGCAGGCAGGCCCGTTCGGCCTCCTCGTCCGGCAGGGAGAGGTGCTGCATCGTCAGTCCGTCGAAGCCCGCGAGGAAGAACCTCGCGATCATCTCGGCGGGCTGGGCGAGCTGGTGGCCGGTGCGTTCGGCGGCCTCACTGATCAGCTTCGTCGTCACGGCCGAGATGTCGTGGTGGTGGCCGTGCAGAGCCTCCTGGAGATGGGGCGTGCGCAGGGCGAACATGGACAGCTCCGTGAGGAGCTGATAGGACGCGGGCTGTTCGAGCACGGTGCGCCACAGAGCCTCGGCGAGAGTGGCGATCGTGTCCTCGAAGCTCGCGTCCGTGGGCGCGGCCTGCTCCACCTGGGCGACCAGGTCCTGGGTGAGCTGCTCCATGACGGCCCGGTACAGCTCTTCCTTCGTGCCGAAGGTGTAGTGCACGGTCGCCTGGGCCACACCGAGCTCCGCGGCGATGGCGCGGGTGCTGCCGGCGGCGACGCCCTCCCTGGCCATCAGCTCGATGGCCGCCTTGATCAGTTGGGGGCGGCGCTCCGCCGCGGATACATGAGCCATGACGGCATCTTATGCGACTCAGTCCCTTGAACAGGTCGCTCGACAAGATGCGTCCCGGCCCCGGCTCGACCGGACGTTTGACGGTCTCCGAGGGTTCCGTCGATCGACTGTGTCATCCAACACGATCGATCGACATTGTCGAGTGACCAAGTCGCTTGTATGGTTCTGGCCAGCGACAGCCTGTGCCGAACGAAAGGCAAGCTCATGACCCACGAGACCCTGCGCGGAACCGAGCCGATCCCTCAGCGTCCGGCCCTGCCCCTGGTCGGCCACGCGTTCGACATCCCCAGCGGCGCCGACGGTCTGCTCTACGTGATGAAGGAGGCCAAGGAACTGGGGCCGCTGTTCAAGCTCCGCGTCTTCGGCAACGAGATCAACTTCGCCTCGGGTCTCGACCTGGTCACCGAGCTGGCGGACGAGAGCCGGTTCCGCAAGAACGTGCACCCCGACCTCGTGATCCTCCGGGAGATCGGTGGCGACGGGCTCTTCACCGCGTTCAACGACGAGCCCAACTGGCGCAAGGCGCACGACGTCCTGATGCCGGCTTTCTCGCTCGGCGCGATGCGCGGCTACCACTCGACGATGCTCAAGGTGGCCCGAGAGCTGATCGGGAAGTGGGACCGGGCGGCCGGTGCGGAGCCCGTGGACGTGGCCGGCGACATGACGCGGCTGACCTTCGACACGATCGGGCTGTGCGGCTTCGGCTACGACTTCGAGTCCTTCAGCCGCGAGGAGCCGCACCCCTTCGTCACCGCCCTGTCGCGCGCGCTCGGCTTCGCCCAGGAGAAGGGGGAGTCCATCCCGGGCGCGGAGCTGTTCAAGTGGAAGCAGGCCGAGCAGTTCCGCGCCGACGTGACCCTGATGAAGGACCTGGTCGATGACGTGATCCGAGAGCGCCGGGCGTCCGGAGACCCGAGCACCGACGACCTGCTCGGGCGCATGCTGCACACCCGCGACGCGGTGACGGGCGAGCCCCTGGACGACATCAACATCCGCTACCAGGCGATCACGTTCCTCATCGCCGGGCACGAGACCACCAGCGGGGCCCTGTCCTTCGCCCTCTACTACCTGACCAAGCACCCGGAGGTCCTCGCCCGCGCCCAGGCCGAGGTCGACGCGCTGTGGGGCGACTCCGACGCCCCCGAGCCGGACTACGGGGACGTCGGCAAGCTGACGTACGTCCGCCAGGTGCTCAACGAAGGCCTGCGGCTGTGGCCGACGGCCCCCGCGTACGCCGTGGAGCCGCTGGAGGACACCGTCATCGGCGGCAAGTACGCGGTGCGCAAGGGCGAGTCGATCCAGGTGCTCATCCCGCAGCTGCATCGGGACCCCGCCTGGGGTGAGAACGTCGAGCTGTTCGACCCGGACCGGTTCCTGCCGGAGCGGGAGGAGGAGCGGCCGGTCCACCTGTTCAAGCCGTTCGGCAGCGGCGAACGCGCCTGCATCGGCCGCCAGTTCGCACTGCACGAGGCGACGCTGGTCCTCGCGCTGGTGATCCACCGCTACCGCCTGATCGACCACACCAACTACCAGCTGAAGATCAAGCAGTCCCTCACCCTCAAGCCCGACGAGTTCACGCTGAACCTGGCCCGGCGCATCAGCGCGGAGCGCCGCCTGCCCATCGCTGCGGCCGTCACCGCGAGCGACGTTTCCGCCGACCGGGACCGGCCCGCCGTCCGGCGCGCCACCGGAACCGCGCTGACCCTCCTGCATGGCTCCAACCTGGGCACCTGCGCGGGCATCGCCCGCGACCTGGCGGCGGACGGCGAGGAGCGCGGCTTCGCCCCGTCCGTCGCTCCCCTCAACGACGCCGTGGGCAAACTCTCCGCGAGCGACGGACCGGTGGTGATCGTGGCCGCCTCCTACAACGGCAGGCCCACCGACGACGCCACGGATTTCGTCGCATGGCTGGAGGAACTCGAGCCCGGCTCGCTCGACGGCCTCCAGTACGCCGTACTCGGCGTCGGCGACCGCAACTGGGCCGCCACCTACCAGCGCATCCCCACCCTCATCGACGAGCGGCTCACCGCCGCGGGCGCCACCTCACTGCTGGAGCGCGGCGCCGCGGACGCCGCCGGAGACTTCGCCGGCACGGTGGACCGGTTCACCGGCGAGCTGTGGACCGCCCTGCTGGAGCGGTACGGAGCAGCCGCAGAAGCGCAGGAGGCCGAGCCGGCCGCCGACCAGGAGACGGGACTGTACGAGCTTCAGGACGCGACCGACTCGGTCATCGGCGGCCTCGCGGCACGGCACGGCGTACAGCCGATGGAGGTGCTCGACGCGTACGAACTGGTCGACATGGAGCATGGGTTGGGCCGCTCCAAGCGATTCCTGAGGCTGAGGCTGCCCGAGGGCGTCACCTATCGCACCGGCGACCACCTGGCCGTCCTGCCGAGCAACCCGGACGCTCTCGTACGGCGGGTGGCCGACCGCTTCGGCCTGGATCTGGACCGCACCGTGCGACTGCGCGCCCGTCGCCGCAGCCGTAACACCCTGCCCGTCGACCGGCCGCTCACCGTGCGCCGCCTGCTGACCGACTTCGTGGAACTGCAGGATGCCGCCACCCAGGAGCAGGTCGTCGTGCTCGCCGAGCACACCGCCTGCCCGCCCGAGAAGCGGCCCCTGGCCGAACTCGCCGCGGCGGACCCGGAGGCTTTCCGCGAGCAGGTGACCACCGCCGGACTCGGCGTCCTGGACCTGCTGGAGCGCTACCGCGCCTGCGAGCTGCCCTTCGAACGCTTCCTGGAACTGCTGCCCGTTCTGCGCCCGCGCCACTACTCGATCTCCTCGTCCGCCGATGCGGCACCCGGCGAGGTGGACCTGATGGTGTCGCTGCTCGCCGCGCCCCACCGCTCCGGCGAGGGCACCTTCCACGGCATCGCCTCGCACTACCTCCAGACCGTGAGCGCCGGCGACACCGTCCAGGCCAGGGTGCTGCCCTGCAGTGAGGCCTTCCGCCTGCCGCAGGACGAGTCGGTGCCGGTGATCCTGGTCAGCGCGGGCACCGGTCTGGCGCCCTTCCGCGGCGCGGTCCTCGACCGCCACCACAACCGGTCGACCGGAACGCTGCTGTGCTACTTCGGCTGCGACCACCCCGACGTCGACTACCTCCACCGCGCGGAGTTCGAGGCGGCCGAGGCAGCCGGAGCCGTCAGCATGCGGCCCACCTTCTCCTGCGCCCCCGAGGACGGCGCCCGTTTCGTCCAGGACCGCATCGCGAAGGAGAGCGACGAGGTCTGGGCGGTTCTGGAGGCCGGCGGACGCGTCTACATCTGCGGAGACGGCCGCCGCATGGCCCCGGCGGTGCGGGAGGCGTTCATGGCGATCTACCGCGACCGCACGGGCGCGGGCGACGACGAGGCCACCGCCTGGCTGGCCGCCCTGACCGAGTCCGGCCACTACGTGGAAGACGTCTGGGCCGGCTGACCGCCTTCCTCCACTCTCACCTTCGTTCGAAACGCGGCTCGTGCCCCCTGACTCGTGAGGCTCTCATGCTTGTTGCACACTCGGCGCTCCGCCGAGGAACGGTGGTAGTCCCCAACTCCTCGCAGAGGAGCGGCCGGTGAACGCCCGGCGCGGCTCCGCCCTGACCTTCGGTGTGGCGGTGGCACTCATCGCCGGAGTCACCCTCGGCAACGGCGGGGCGAACGTGATGCCCGTGTTCGTCGACGACTTCGCGTCACGTTTCGGACTGTCGGACTCCGGCGCCGGTCTCGTGGCCGCTTCCCAGCTGATGGCGACGGCGGTGGTGACGCTGCTGCTGGCTACACGGGCCGCGCGGCCGGGGCGGGTGCGGATGACGCGTCTCGGTCTGGTCGTCTCGGGAGCCGGCTTCCTGGGAGCGGCGGCGGCCACCGACCCGGTGACCCTGGTGCTGGCCAACCTGGTCCTCGGTGCGGGGCTCGGCGCGGTCTACGCGGCGGCCACTGCGGCGCTCGCCGCCACCGACGACGCCGACAAGGCGTCCGCGGTCACCATCTGCGGTGTTGTCGGGCTGACGGCCCTGCTGATCATGGGCGTCCCCGCGGCCAACCACGACCTGGGGGAGGGCACCGGGTTCCTGCTCATGGCGCTGTGCTGTCTCGCCGCGTGGCCACTGATACGCCGGCTCCCGGAAGGCCCCGCCGGTCCCGCGACACCGGGCGCCGCCTCCGCCGGAACGGGAGAGACAACCGCCGCCAAGCCGTCGGTGGTTCTGCTCCTCGGGACCGCGCTCCTGTGGACCGTCACCCAGGGCGCGTGGTCGTACGCCTCGGTCCTCGGCCGTCAGCACACCGGGATGTCCCACTCAGCCGTGTCGGCCGTCCTCGCGATCTCCAGCGTCGTGGCGCTCGTCGGCGCGGTGGTGGGTCCGGTGGCGGCGCGGCACTTCGGACGCATGCGGTCGATGGCCGTCTTCGTCACGGCCCAGGCCCTCGCGATGGCGGTCCTCGTCCTCACCCACGACCCCGTGCTCTTCACCGTCGCGGCCGTCCTCTGGCAGACCTGCCAACTGGCCGTCCTGGTGCAGATGCTCGCCGCCGCGGCGCTCATCGACCCGACCGGACGCCTCGTCGCCTCCCTCAGCGGCGCGGGCGCCCTGGGCACCGGCATCGGACCCTTGGCCGTGGGAGCCGTCCTCGACGCTGCCGGGGCCGACGTGCTCGGCATCGTCCTGGCACTCGGCACCTTCCTCGCCTCACTGCCCCTGCTCCGGATGACGGTGACCGGCACGAAGGCAGCGGCCGAGCGCGGGCTCAGGCCCTCCTCCGCCGCCGAGACCGGGTGAGCACTTCAGTCGAATTGTCCGACGGCGTCGAGCGTCTGTTCGGTGACGTCCCCGAGGGCGTGGCCGGCAGCAGCGGCCTGTCTCTGGCCGCTGCGGTCCCCTCTGTGGCCGCAGAGGTCAGTTCCCGCCGGCCGCGCGGTGCATACGTTCCCCGCAACACCTGAGACATCTGAGAAAGGAGACGGACTGGTGAGTGAGAACCATTACGACACCTGTGTGATCGGTGCGGGCCCCGCAGGGCTGGCGGTCGCGAGGGCGCTGGCCGAGCGGGACCTGCCGTACACGCACATCGAGCGCCACACGGGACCGGGCGGGCTGTGGGACATCGACAACCCGGGCAGCCCGATGTACGAGTCGGCCCACTTCATCTCCAGCAGGACCCTCTCCGGCTTCGGCGGCTATCCGATGCCGGACCACTTCGCCGACTACCCGCCGCACCGGCAGATCCTGTCGTACCTGACGTCGTTCGCCGAGGCATACGGACTCAGGGACCGGATCGAGTTCGGCACCGAGGTCCGCAGCGTGGAGAAGAACCCGGACGGCACCTGGACCGTCACTCGGGCCGATGGGCGGGCCAGTACGCACCGGCAGGTCGTCGTGTGCACGGGGGCGCAGTGGCACCCCAACCTCCCCGTTCTGCCCGGCGACTTCACCGGCGAGGTCCGCCACACGGTCACCTACCGCAGCAGCGCCGAACTGCGGGGCAAGCGGGTGCTGGTGGTGGGTGCGGGGAACTCCGGGCTGGACATCGCCTGCGACGCGGCACGGTCCGCCGACCATGCGGCGATCAGTATGCGACGTGGTTACTGGTTCATACCCAAGCACCTGTTCGGCCGGCCGGTGGACACCATCGCCGCGGGCGGACCCCACCTGCCGATGTGGCTGCAGCAGAAGCTGTTCGGTGGCCTGCTGCGACTGCTCAACGGCGACCCGCGCAGGCTCGGTCTGCAAAAGCCCGACCACAAGCTGTTCGAGACCCACCCGGCCATCAACTCGCTGCTGATCCACCACCTCCAGCACGGAGACATCACGGCCAGGCCCGGCATCGCGCGCACCGAGGGCCGGACCGTGCACTTCACCGACGGCACCAGCGACGACTTCGACCTGATCCTGCTGGCCACGGGATACGTCCACAAAGTCCCCGTCGCGCAGAAGTACTTCGGCGACGAGCAGCACCCCGACCTCTACCTGTCCTCCTTCTCCCGCGAGCACGACGGCCTGTTCGGCGTCGGCTTCGTCGAGACCAACTCCGGCGCCTACCAACTCTTCGACAGCCAGGCCCAGTTGATCGCGTCCTTCATCCGGGACGCGACGGCCGGGCTGCCCGCCGCCGAGCGGTTCGCCCGCATGATCCGCAGCGACCGGCCCGACCTGTCCGGCGGACTGAAGTTCGTCGACTCGCCACGCCACACCGGCTACGTCCACAGCGAAGCCATCGTGAAGTACCTCGGCAAGGTCGCCGAAGGGATGGGCTGGCGTACCGCGGGTCTGCCGCCTCGGGCGACGTCCGTGCGACAGGAGGCGGTGGCGTCATGACGTACGACTTCCGTGACAAGGTCATCCTGGTGACCGGCGGCGCCGGAGGCATCGGCAGCGCCCTGTGCCACCGCTTCGCCGCAGGCGGTGCCCGCCTCGTCGTGGTCGACATCGACGAGGTGCGGGCCAAGCGGACCGCTGCCGATCTGCCGGGGAGCGGGCATGCGGGGCTGGGCTGCGATCTGCTGGACCACGCCGCGGTGGAGCGGATGCTCGACGGCGTCGCGGCCACCCACGGCCGTATCGACGTCCTGGTGAACAACGTGGGCATGACCAGCGCGGAGCGCTTCGACGTGCGCAGCGTCGAGAGCATCCAGCGGGAGATCGACGTCAACCTGCTCGCCCCGCTGGTCACCACCCGGATCGCCATCCCGCTGCTGCGGGCCTCCGGCGACCCCCGGGTGATCACGACCGTGTCCCTCGGCGGGATCTTCCCGCTGGGCGAGACCCCCATCTACACCGCCGCCAAGTTCGGGCTGCGTGGCGCGATGCTCGCCATCGGCCTGGACCTGCGGGGCAAGGGCATCCAGGCCGGTTCGGTGCTGCCGTCGGCGACCGACACGCGGATGCTCCGCCAGGAGGCCGTAGAGGGCGGGAACTCCATGCAGTTCCAGGACGCGCCGCAGCAGCCGTCCGATGTCGTCAGAGCGGTCGTCAGCCTGCTGGACAAGCCCCGACTGGAGGCCTACGTCCGGCCCGGCGAGTCCCGGCTGGTGCGGTTCGCGATGCTGGCCCCGAACCTGCTGCCCAAGCTCTTCCCACTGTTCCGCAAGCGGGGTGAGCGGGGCATGGCCCGCTATCTGGAGGACCTGCGCCGCAGGGGTCTGGCCCGTCAGGTCGGCGGCCGGTGGGAACTGGTGGAGGAAGCGTGAGCGGGACGGACGTCACGGATGTCGGGGAGACGCTCGACGTCGTCAATCCCGCGACAGGTGAGCTGATCACGACCGTACCGGCGGCGAGCGAGCAGGACGTCGCGGTGGCCGCCGAGCGGGCGCACAGGGTCTTCGAGAGCGGTATCTGGGCAGGCCGGTCCCCGCGGGAGCGGTCCGCTGTCCTGCTGCGCCTGGCCGACCTCATGGAGAGCCATGCCGGATTCCTGGCCCGGCTGGACTGCGAGGACGCGGGCAAGCCGATCACGGAGTGCCGCACGGGCGACGTGCCCGGGGCGATCGAGTCGATCCGGTGGTTCGCGGAGGCGGCCGACAAGATATTCGGCCGAATCGCCCCCACCGGTCACGAGAGCCTGGGCCTGGTGAGCCGGGAACCGGTCGGGGTGGCCGCCGCGATCCTGCCCTGGAACTACCCGCTGGCCATGGCCGCATGGAAGGTCGGCCCCGCGCTCGCCGCGGGCAACTCCCTGCTGCTCAAGCCCGCCGAGGCCACCCCGCGCTCCACCCTGCACCTGGCCGCACTGGCGGCCGAGGCGGGCCTGCCGGACGGCGTGCTCACCGTGCTGCCCGGCCACGGCACCGTCACCGGCAGGGCGCTCGCCCGCAACCCGCTTGTGCGCGCACTGTCGTTCACCGGATCCACCGCCACCGGACGCCGCATCCTGGCCGACGCGGCGGAGACCAACTTCAAGCGGGTCTCCTTGGAGATGGGCGGCAAGAACCCCCAGGTACTGATGGCGGACGCGCTCGCATACGGCGACGAACTCATCGACAACATGATCGAGGCTGCGTTCCTGACCATGGGGCAGAACTGCACCGCCGGCTCCCGTGTCCTGGTCCACCACAGCATCGCCGAAGAGGTGCTGGACCGGTTCACCGCCGGGGCGAAGGGCCTCACCATCGGCGATCCCGCCGACGCACGCACCCAGGTGGGGCCGCTCATCAGCCGTGCCGCCTTCGACCGGGTCGCGGCGGCGGTGGACGCGGCCCGCTCCGCCGGAGCGCACATCCACACCGGTGGGCTGCCGCACGGTCTGCCGGCCCGCGGTGCCTACTACCCGCCCACCGTGATCAGCCGGGCCCCGGCGGGCAGCGACGTGCTCACCAAGGAACTGTTCGGCCCTGTCGTCACCGTCCAGACCTTCACCACGGAGGACGAGGCGGTGCGGTTGGCAAACGCCACCGAATACGGGCTCGCCGCCTCGGTGTGGACCCGCGACCTCGACGCCGCGCTCCGGCTAGCGCGGGGCATCGAAGCCGGGGTGGTCTCCGTCAACGCGTACAGCGAGGGCGACATCACCACCCCCTTCGGCGGGTGGAAACAGTCGGGGTTCGGTGGCGCGGAGAAGTCCACCGATGCCTTCGCGCAGTGGACCAGGGAGAAGACCGTCTGGATCCGCACGCGTTGACCGGGTCGCCGGGTGGCGCGTGGGGATTCCCTTACTGTTCCGCGGACTCCCCACGCAGCCGGGCCGGGGTCACCCCGTGCCAGCGGTGCACCGCCCGCCGCAGTGCTCGCACGTCGGAGAAACCCGCCTGCCTGGCGATGTCCCGCAGAGTCAGCTCGGGTCGGCGCAGCAGCTGCTCGGCCCGCTCGCGGCGCACCCCGTCGACGACCGCCTCGTACGTCGTGCCGCACTCAGCCAGCCGGCGGCGCAGTGTGCGCTCGCTGGAAGCGTGCCGTCGGGCCTGCTCGACGAAGGACGGCACGTCGGGCAGGCTCTGCGCGATCGAGATCTCCAGGACCTCCAGCAGGTCCTGCTGATCGCGCCTCGACGTCGCCTGCTCCTCCAGGAGTTCCACGACGGCGGCGTAGGTGACCCGGTCGCGGCCCGGCATCGGCCGCCCGGCCCACGCCGTGGGGAACACCAAGCGGTTCCCCACGGCGTCGAACCGTACCGGGCAGCGGAACAGCTCGGTGAACGGCCCGATGTCGCGTGGGGCGGGGAAGGCGAACTCGACGCTCTGCGGGGCGAATTCCTCGCCGGAACTCAGCCGCGTGAGCGTGATGACGCTGGCGAACGCCTCCTCGGCCAGGAAGACCGCGACCGCCGGATCGAGGGCGGGATCGGGCAGTTCGGCCCGCAGCACGTAGCCGGCTTCCTCCTGCCCCGCCGACCAGACCACCATCGCCCCGGACAGGTTCTGGAAGCGCACGCCCGTCTCGATGGCCTCCCGCAGCGTCTCGGCGGCCATCTGGGCGAACCCCAGGAGACCCCAGGAGGTCAGGTGCTGCGCGGCACCCACCTGCAGGCCCAGGTGGGCGTCGCCGGTGAGCTCCAGCGCACGCCGGATGACGGCACTGCCCTGGCGGTAGGAGACCCGCAGCGCCGCCGAGCACATCATCGCCTCGTCCAGCCCGACCCGGCTCAGCTCGGGCCGGAGGTCGATTCCGTACCCGTCGGTGACCGGGGTGAGACAGCGCAGGATGTTCGGTGGGATGGTCGCCGAAGTACTGCGGCTGGTTCCCGGCGGCTTCGCCGGGGCGGGGCTGTCGGGCATGGCGTTCCTTGTGACCGGGCGTTGCTCGCTGCGGACACAGTAGAGGGGTTGTCTCCCGATGCCGCCCAGGCAGGGGGAGACGGCTCTCGCTCAGCCAGCTGCAAGGCCGTGCCCCCAAGCGGGCTTCACCAGGATGTTCGAATATTGCCGCACCGGCGCTCGCGCCCGAGGCGCCGTGGGCGTCGCAGTGCCGCTGTCTAAGAAGTTGCTGTGGGAGTCATGCCCTCGAGAAGCAGCCGCAGGATTTGCTGGAGTTCCTCGGCCAGTGACGGCCGGTTCGCGTCGGATGGCTGGTTGGCCCAGCGGTAGAGGGCCCCGAGGTAGACGTCCCGCAGAACGTTGCCGACGCCGATCGGCGACATCTCCGGGCGCAGCTCTCCCTGGTGGACCCCACCGTCGACGATCTTGGCGAACACTTCGGCGACGTACGGTTCCTCCAGTATCGGTCGGCCCGCCTTCACCCAGGCGGTGAGCATTGCGGCGGTGAGCTGCGGTTCCTCCTGGTTGATGCGGACGAGGATCGCCATGCACTGCTGCAGTTGTGCGACCGAACTGGCGGTGAGCGCGTCGGATGCGTTGAGACCCGTCACGAGCGATGCGCGCCTCCTTTCTCCCCACGCGCTGATGATGTCTTCCTTGCGCTGGAAGTAGTTGAAGAAGGTTCCGCGTGCCACGTCCGCCCGCTCCGCGATCTCGTCGATGGAGGTGTGGTCGTATCCCTTCTCCACGAAGAGCTCAACTGCCGCGGTGTAGAGGCGTTCCCTGACCCGCTGCTTGTTGCGTTCCCGGCGGCCGACCGGCGGCCTCGTTGCGCGCGAGTCCATTCCGTCCCTCCTGCTGTTTGTGCTGGGCTCGTCCAGCGCGAAGGGGGCGATCCGACGCCTGGGGGTGCCCGAGCAGGGTCGGTCTTGCCGGGGAGTAGAGCTCGTGTATGCCTGTGGCACTGTCGGTCCGGCCACCCGATTTTTTTATACCACAGTGCAAGTTTGACCGGTGCTTGTGCGGCCAGGCTCTCCGAGCCCAGCAGCCGCCCGGCTGCGATGTCGATGCCATGAGTGCGCCGGGGGTGTCTCGTGGCAGGCGGTTCGTGCCGGCGCCGATGCGGGTTCCCGGTCTGCGGCAGGCGGCAGGGCAGGACGCAGCAGGGTGGGGAGAAGGCCGGCCCCGAGCGGCTCGACGACCTTCCTCAGGACGCTGGTGAGCGGCGCCGCGCACGCATCGGTGAGCGCCGACACGAGCGCGGGTATCGACGCCGACGGCGTGCCCGTACCTGCCGACCCCGCGAGGCGCCGCAGCCGTATGCCCGAACAGCGCGCCAGGACGCGCCGGTCCGGTGCGATCTGGACGACATCGGCCAGCAGCGACGCTCCACCGCTGTCGGGCCGTACGGTGGTCAGGCTCCAGAACTCCGGGCTCGGCACGGGTGTGCTCGCGCCTTCAGCAACGCTGCACGCACCTGGCGGGACGCGGTCAGCCGCGTAATCGCACGCGATAAACCCGGCGACGTCGGCGATCACCCCCGGGATACTGGTCACCCATGGATGAGGTCAAAGTCGTCGTCGCCCATTCCGAGCGCGCGACTCTGCGCGTCGGCGACGTGTTCCTGAAGGTGGACGCCGATCAGGCGCGCATCGACGTCGAGGTCGAGGCGATGTCCCTCGCACCGGTCCCGACCCCGGAGGTCCTGTGGCACAAGCCGCCCGTGCTCGCGACCGCCGCACTCCCGGGGACGACGCTCGGGCGCCTCGGCGGGCCGTCGACCGGGTCGCCGGAGGCGTGGGCCGCGGCGGGCGCCGCCATCCGGAAGCTGCACGACGCGCCGCTGCCACCCCGGCCCGGCCGGGCAGGCCGGAGCATCGTCGCGCTGGCGGCGGAACTCGACGACGAGTGCGAGTCGCTCGTGACGAACGGCGTGCTGCCCGCCGACCTGGTCACCCGCAACCGTCAGGTCGCCGAGGCCGCGCTCCGGCCGTGGACTCCGGCGTTCACGCACGGCGACCTGCAGATCGCGCACGTCTTCGTCGACGGCGACGAGGTCACGGGCATCATCGACTGGTCCGAGGCGGGCCAGGGTGATGCCCTGTACGACCTCGCCACCTTCACGCTCGGACACGAGGAGCACCTCGACGACGTCATCGCCGGCTATGGCACCGACATCGACCTCGACGTGATCCACGCGTGGTGGTCGTTGCGAAGCCTGCTGGCAGTTCGCTCGCTGATCAAGCAGGGCTTCGACCCCTTCGAGCCGGGCTGTGAGGTCGACGTGCTGAGATCCCTGATGTGAGGCTGCGCGGGCCCGACTGCTGCGAAGCGTGGCTTACGAGTTCTTCAAACAGCAATGCCCGGAGGTTCGGTGGTGTCACCTTCGCCGTGGCTCATCCAGCCGGTGGTCGCCAGTCCGCTCGGCGAGCCAGGTGGGTCGCACAGGAGCAAGCCGTCGTCTGGCTTGAGGGGCAACGAGCCGGTGGTCAGTGCCGCGTGGGCGATGTGGTTGCGTACCGTCTCGCCCAGAATCTTCCAACCGGCAAGGAGATGAAGAGCCAGATCTTGGCCCAGGAGGACGGTGTCCGGGTCGGGAACGGCGTCTCTGTCGCCGGAGTTCGGCTGCTTGGCGATCACCAGTCGGGTGCGGGCGCTGTAGTCCACGGGCCGACGCAGGAAGTCGTCACGTGGTGTGCCGGTGGAGCTCGGGCGGGCCATGCGGTGTGCGCCCATCAGCACGTCCGAGGGAGCGAGACTCCGAGCAACTGAACGGCCACTGGGCCCGTGTGGGCACGCCGCTCTCGGACCAGGAGCAGAACATCCGGCGCGGCGGCCGCTGCCCGCCCCGCGCGACGACGATCAGCGACTCGACCGGATCGTCGAGATGTTCCAGGAGCTCCCCTCCGGCCGGCTACTCGTCCCCTCGGCGCTGCCATGAGCGATCGCCGGGCCTCTCCCGGGTGCCGGGAACAGCGCCGGATGCAGGCAGGTGATTGAGCGTCAAAGGCCGTTGTCAGTGGCTCCCCATAGAGTGAGGACATCACTCGGGGAGCCTCGAAGGGGGAGCACAAACATGCCCGCAAACAAGATCCAGCACAAGGTGAATCACGTCGCGCTGGTGGTGGACTGTTCGGGTTCAATGCGTCCGCACCAGAGTCAACTCATTCGAGTCGTGGACGAGTTCGTGGCAGGGCTGAAGGCCGAGTCGGACAGCCTCGGCCACGAGACCCGGATCAGCCTCTATTCCTTTGACCACAGGGTGGAGAATCTCGTCTGGGACATGGACGTGAAGCATCTGCCGTCCATGCGCGGGCTGTACCAGGTCAACAATGGCGCTACGGCCCTCATTGAGGCTTCTCTGAAGTCCCTGGACGACCTGGGCCATATCTGGGAGGAATACGGCGAGCACAGCTTCCTCCAGATCGTTGTGACGGACGGCGAGGAGAACGCCTCCGGCGGCGACCGGCGGCACGACGGCGACATGGCCATCCTTGGCCCCTGGCTCGACAGGATCACGGCGAAGATGGGCGGGCTTCCGGGCCATTGGACCTCCGCGATCCTCGTTCCGAACTCCCTGGCCAAGCGGACCGCCCAGAACTACGGTTTCCCGGCCGGGAACATCGCCATCTGGGATGCGGATTCCCAGAAGGGCGTCGAGGAGGCGATCGGCACCGTGCGCGCTGCCGCCACCAGCTTCCTGCGCGGGCGCGAGCAGGGGGTGCGCGGGACGAAGAACCTGTTCGCCGTCGGCCAGGACATATCGGTTGACGAGGTGCGGGCGAACCTCGAACCGATTCCGGCCGACAAGTACCGGCTCCTGAAAGTCGACAAGGAGGTCGAGATACGCCCCTTCGTCAACTCGCATCCAGGCGTGACGTACGAACGTGGTTCGTGCTACTACCAACTGGGCGCCCGGGCTCAGGTTCAGCAGAACAAGGAAGTTATCGTGGTCGAAAAGGACACCGACCGAGCCTATACGGGCGACGCGGCACGCAGCCTTCTTTTCGGTACGGACGTCCAAGGGACCGTCTCCGTGAAAGCGGGGAACAACCCCAAGCTGGAGGTATACGTACAGAGTCGATCGGTGAACAGGAAGCTCAAGCCGAATACACGTCTGCTCATCATGCTCTGAAATCAATGAACAGAGGTTCGCCCCGTGCGGTCACCGGCGGCACGGGGCGGCGCCAAAGCCGGGGGTCGGTTCACACGGGGCATGACTTGCGGGGCGATCTGCTGCGTCAGCCGAGCGATCCGCTCGCCGGACCCGCTCCACGGTGATCCGGTCAGCTACGAGCCCAGCCGGTTCAGCCGCGCGAGGTGGTGTCCCTGACCCAGGGCAGCGCCAACCGTTCCAACAACACCAGAGCGAAGTAGAGCAGGATGCTCATCAGTCCGATCAGGATGATCGCGGCCCAGGCGGTGGCGGTGTCGCCGACCCCACCCGCCTGCACGATCAGATAGCCCAGCCCGGTCTCACCGGCCTGGAACTCCCCGATGACCGCGCCGATCGCGGCGAGCGGCATGGCCACCTTCAGCCCGACGAAGATCTGCGGCAGCGCGGCGGGCAACCGTACCTTCCGGAACGCCTGCCAGCGCGAGGCGTCCAGCGAGCGCGCCAACTCGGCCAGGTCTGCCGGCGTCGACGTGAGGCCGGCCGCGGTGGACAGCACGATCGGGAAGAAGCAGAGCAGGAAGACCATGGTCAGGACCGGCTTCTGGCCCCAGCCGAGCGCCCCCACCAACAGCGGCCCGAGCGCGATCTTCGGAACCGCGTTGACGGCGACCAGCAGCGGCGTGAACATGCGCTCCAGTACCCGCGAGCCCGCCAGTGACAGTCCGATCAGAACACCGCAGGCGCTGGAGAGAACGAACCCGACAACCGTCTCCACCGTGGTGTCGCCGGTGTGTTCCAGGAACCGGACCGGGGCTGCGGCGAACGCCGAGAGCACGGCACCTGGCGGAGGCAGCACAGCCGGGTGGATCACCCCCAGCACCGAGGTGAGGAGCCACCACACGCCGAGCGCGACCAGCAGCCCGGCCAAGGGCAGCAGTACGACGCCGAGGCCTGTCCCGCGCCGTGTACCGACTCGCGGGACAGGAACCGGAACCGGCTCCGGGCCCGCTGCCGAGGCCTGCTGCGGCTTCGAGGATTCGGTCATCCCATCCTTCTCCCAGCGAGGCCCTTCTCCAGCGCGGCGCAATCAGGCTTTCGGCACCAGGTCGAAGTCGATGATCTGCTCAGGGGTCATTCCCTGCCGCAGCGCGCCCGCTCGCTCCAGGATCGCGATGCTCCTCGCGACACGCGCGGCGTCCAGCGTCCCGAGTGCCGTGCCGGAACCGCCCGGCGTGACGTACTCGGCCATCAACTCCAACTCGGCGGCCGCAGCGGTCGGGTTCGTGGCGTCCACGTTCCGCTCGAGGATCTCGGCGGCCTCCTTCCTGTTGGCGAGGCTGTACTCCAAGCCCTTGAGCAGCGCATTGGTGAACCGTTTCACCATCTCCGGATCCTGCTCGGCGATCTTCTTGGACGTGATCAGCACGTTTCCGTAGAGGTCGTTGATCACGTCGCTGTACGGCAGCAGGACGGCCTTCTTCTTCGTCACCGCCTCGATGGTCGGCTTACCCACCACGAACTGGCCGATGCCGTCCACCGAGCCGCCGGCGAGCGTGCCCATCAGGGTCTGTGCCTCGCCGTTGACCCAGGTCACCTTGTCGGCGTCCACGCCGGCCAGTCGGGCGTACGTCGGGAAGAGGTTGCGTACGACAGAGCCTGGCGTGTCGGCGAGCCGTTTGCCCTCGAGGTCCTTCGGAGTGGCGATGCCGTTGCCCTCGGTGGTGGCGATCGCGGCCATGGTGCGCTGCTGGATGGCGGCCACCGCGACGAAGTCCTTCGCCTGACCGCTGCCCATATGCAGCAGACCTCCCGTCAGGTCGATCGGGCCGAACTGCGCCTGGCCACTCACGACGGCCGGAATCACGCCGCCGGTGCCCTGGCCCGGCTTGATCTCCACGTCGAAGCCGGCCTCTTCGAAGAAGCCCTTGTCCTTCGCGACCCAGGCGTACGCGTCGCGGCCGAAGTTGCCGAACGAGGTCAGGTAGGTGACCTTCTGAGGTGCCTTGGCGTCCGCGTCGTCACCGTCGTCGGAGTCCGACCCGCCGCACCCCGACACCAGTGCCAGCACCGTGGCCAGGGCCAACGCAGCGGTCGTACGGGCGAAGCTGTTCATGCGCACAGTGAGGTCCTTTCCGACCGCCGGAGGGCATGACACTTCGTGCGGGCAACAGCGTACGAGAGCCTGGGAGTTGTGGAACCAGGCCTGCGCCATTCAGCGGCAGAACGACAGGTACCGCCGAGCGGCCTGTCCCGGGTAGCCTGACCGGGCGTTGCGAACCGGCCGGCATGGCGATCGCCAGTGGATGGGGAGACCGCCGGATGATCAGACTCACCGGTGTGTCCCGGAGCTTCACCAGCCGGTCCGGTTCGACGATGGCGCTCCAGGACATCGGCCTTCACATCGCCGAGGGTGAGTTCGTGGCGGTGGTGGGCCGGTCCGGGTGCGGCAAGTCCACACTGCTCCGGCTGATCGCCGGGCTCCTGCCGGTCACCGAGGGCGAGATCACCGTCGGCGGCGAGCGAGTCACCGGAGCCCGGCGGGATGTCGCCATGCTGTTCCAGCGGCCGGCACTGCTGCCCTGGCGGTCCGTCCTCGACAATGTCCTGCTGCCCGTGGAGATCTTCGGCTGGAACAAGTCCGGGTACCGCGACCGGGCGAAGCGGTTGCTGGAGACGGCCGGACTGAGCGGCTTCGAGAAGCATCGGCCGCACGAGCTCTCCGGCGGTATGCAGCAACGCGTCGCACTGTGCCGGTCGCTGATGGGGGAGCCCCGGGTGCTGCTCATGGACGAACCGTTCTCCGCACTCGACGCGCTGACCCGCGCGGACCTCGCGGTGGAGCTGCAGCGCATCCACATCGAAAGCTCGTCCACAGTCGTCTTCGTCACCCACTCGATAGACGAGGCCGTGCTGCTCGCCGACCGGGTGGTGGTGCTCAGCCCGCGGCCGGGCCGGATCCGCAAGATCGTCGACGTCGCCATTCCCCGGCCGAGGACGCTGGGCCGAACCGCGCACCTGGCCGAAGTGGCCCGGTGCAGCGCCGATCTGCACGAGCTGCTGATGGAACGGGACATATCCCCGTCGGCCGAAACGGAGGGGCGATGAACCTGCGGATCTGCGTCTTCACCGAGCCGCACCGCGGCGCCGACTACGAGGATCAGCTGCGCTTCGCCCGACTCGTCGAAGCCTGCGGTTTCGACGGCTTCTTCCGAGCCGATCACTTCCAGGCGATGGGCGCCGATCCCGGGCTGCCAGGCCCTACCGACGCGTGGCTCACACTGGGCGCGCTCGCCCGGGAGACCTCCCGGATCCGGCTGGGCACCCTGGTCACCTCGGCCACCTTCAGGCTGCCGGGCCCGCTTGCCGTGATGGTGGCGCAGGTCGACCGGATGAGCGGGGGCCGGGTCGAGCTGGGCCTCGGCGCAGGATGGTACGAACGGGAACACACCTCGTACGGCATCCCGTTCCCACCCGCCCCGGAGCGCTTCGACCGGCTCGAGGAACAGCTGGCGGTGATCACCGGCCTGTGGCGGACACCGGTCGACGAGAGCTTCAGCTATCGCGGCGAGCACTACCAGCTGCTCGACGCGCCTGCCCTGCCGAAGCCCGTGCAGGTGCCGGCGCCGCCGATCATCGTGGGGGGCCGCGGCCTCAAGCGCACCCCGGAGCTGGCCGCTCGGTATGCCGACGAATTCAACATGCCCTTCAAGTCGGTGGCGGAGACTGCCCGGGCATTCCAGCGGGTTGCCGAGGCGTGCGACCGGACCGGACGGGCCGACGCCGGTCAGCCACCGCTGGTGCTCTCGGCCGGGGTCGTGGTCGCCATCGGCCGTACCGACGCGGAGGCGCAACGGCGGGCCGCCCCGCTGCACGTCAAGAGTGCGCTGCCGCCGGAGGATCCGGTGGTCGGATCCCCGGCCCAGCTCGTGGAGCGGCTCGGCGAGTTCTCGACGATCGGCGCAAGCCGGATCCATCTGCGACTGACCGACTTCGATGACCTCGACCACCTGGAACTCATCGCCGGTGAGGTGCTCCCGCAGCTGTAGAGCCGTGGAGGCCGACACGCTGTGGCACCGGAAGAGGACGGCGTCAGCTACGCCTTGGCCGTGACCCACATGACGCTCAACCCCACCGCATGTGATGAGACGGTGAAAAAATCGGCACAGATAATCCTGGACCGTTCCTTGGTGATTCAACCAGCGTCCAGTGCTGCACATTTGCGCTCGGGTTGCTTCGAATGTGCGTGAATCCCGTGGAGGTCGACCATCCGTCGGATGTCGGGGACACATCAAGAGATTGATCTGCTCGCGACAAGTCGGCACTCTCCTGAGCACGCGCAGCGCTGCGTTCGAACGCAAATCCCCCCACTTCACGAGGAGACCCCTCTTGACGGCGCATCACAAACGCTCAGGCAAGGCCAAGATCGTCACCGCGATCGCGGCCGTCGCAACCGTCGTCGGCACCGGCCTTTACCTGTCCCCCCTTGCTCAGGCGGGACAGCCCGCGCAGGGCACGGTCTACGGTCTCAATGCCGAAGGAGCCGTGGCCGGCAGCTACATCGTCCTCCTGGACCAGAAGGCGTCCACGGCCGAGAAGCAGGATCTGGCCGCCGAGTACGGTGGCAAGATCAGCCGGACCTACGGCTCGGCGGTCAACGGCTTCTCCGCCGGCAGCCTGACCGAGACGGAGGCCAAGCGCCTCGCGGCCGACCCCGCGGTGTCCAAGGTGGTCCAGAACAAGAAGTTCCACATCAATGCCACGCAGGACAATCCGCCGTCCTGGGGCCTGGACCGCATAGACCAGCAGGACACGGCCGGCGACAGCAAGTACGCCTACCCGGACAAGGCCGGGGAGGGAGTGACCGCGTACGTCATCGACACCGGCGTACGCATCAGCC
Organism: Streptomyces bicolor; assembly: GCF_000719285.1. Lineage (GTDB taxonomy): Bacteria > Actinomycetota > Actinomycetes > Streptomycetales > Streptomycetaceae > Streptomyces > Streptomyces bicolor. The sequence goes on from NZ_JOFS01000005.1 coordinate 225,941, forward strand.
ACAAGGACTTCGAGGGCCGCGCCACCTCCGGGTTCGACGCCATCGACAACGACGACACGGCCGACGACGGCAACGGCCACGGCACCCACGTGGCCGGAACCATCGCCGGCGCCTCCCACGGGGTGGCCAAGAAGGCCAAGATCGTCGCGGTCCGTGTGCTCGACGACAACGGCTCGGGCACCACCGAGCAGGTCGTCGCCGGCATCGACTGGGTGACCAAGAACCACCAGGGCCCCTCGGTGGCCAACATGAGCCTCGGCGGCGGCGCGGACCCGGCTCTCGACGAGGCCGTCAAGAAGGCCATCGCCTCGGGTGTCACCTTCGCGGTCGCCGCCGGCAACGAGTCGGCGGACGCGGGGCAGAGTTCACCGGCCCGGGTCCCCGAGGCCATCACGGTCGCGTCCAGCACCAAGGACGACGCCCAGTCGGACTTCTCCAACTTCGGCTCGATCGTGGACGTGTACGCGCCGGGCTCGGACATCACCTCCGACTGGAACGACAGCGACCAGGGAACCAAGACGATCTCCGGCACCTCCATGGCCGCCCCCCACGTCACTGGAGCCGCCGCCGTCTACCTGGCCGGTCACCCGGACGCCACTCCCGATGAGGTCGCCACCGCGCTCACCGGCGCGGCAACCGGCGACAAGATCACCAACCCGAGCAGCGGAACGCCCAACAAACTGCTGAAGGTGACCGAGTAGATCCACCCAGGACACCGGGCCCGGCGGTGCCGCCAGCGCGTGCGCAGCGGCACCGCCGGGCCGCGTCGTGGCAAGGGGTGGTGCCCGCGCGACAACCGGCGGCGCCGCGTTCGACCTGGCGTCGCGGACTCTGAGCGATCCGCGTCACCATCCCGACCGGGACATCGGGTTCAGGAGAGGTCGAACCGATCGAGGTTCATCACCTTGTCCCACGCGGCCACGAAGTCACGCACGAACTTGTCTCCCGCGTCCTGGGACGCGTAGACCTCCGAGACGGCTCGGAGCTGGGAGTGCGAGCCGAAGATGAGGTCGACCGCGGTGGCGGTCCACTTGACCTCGCCCGTGGCCCGATCCCGGCCTTCGAATACGTTCTCCTCCGAAGCCGACGCCTTCCACTCCGTCCCCATGGCCAGCAGGTTGACGAAGAAGTCGTTGGTCAGTGTCTCCGGCCGGTGGGTGAAGGCGCCGTGTGGTGATCGCTTGAAGCCGGTGTTCAGGACCCGCATGCCGCCGATCAGCACGGTCATCTCGGGAGCGGTCAGCGTCAACAGGTTGGCGCGGTCCAGCAGGAGCGTCTCCGGCGACAACTTCTCTCCCGCCCGGAGGTAGTTGCGGAACCCGTCGGCCCTGGGTTCGAGCACGGCGAACGACTCCACGTCGGTCTGTTCCTGTGAGGCGTCCGTGCGACCAGGTGCGAACGGGACCGTGATGTCGTACCCGGCGTTCTTCGCGGCTTGCTCGACGGCCGCGCACCCGCCGAGGACGATCAGGTCGGCGAGCGAGACCTTCGTTCCGCCGGCATGCGAGAGGTTGAAGTCCTGCTGGATCTGCTCCAGCTTCTGCAACACCTCGGTCACCTCGGGCAGGTTGTTGACCTCCCAGTCCCTTTGTGGCGCGAGCCGGATCCGTGCCCCGTTGGCCCCGCCACGCTTGTCGGTGCCGCGGAAGCTCGCCGCCGCTGCCCAGGCGGTGGTGACCAGCTGGGAGATGGTCAGTCCCGACGCGACGATCCTGCCCTTGAGGGCAGTGATGTCCTCTTCCGAGACGAGTTCGTGATCGACCGCAGGAACGGGATCCTGCCACAGCTGCGGCTCGGGAACCCACGGGCCGAGGTAGCGCGTGACGGGTCCCATGTCGCGGTGCAACAGCTTGTACCAGGCCTTGGCGAACGCTTCCGCGAGGTGGTCCGGGTTCTCGTGGAAGCGCTTCGCGATCGGGCCGTAGACCGGATCCAGCTTCAGCGCGAGGTCCGTCGTCAGCATCATGGGAGCGTGCCTCTTCGACGGATCATGGGCGTCGGGCACCGTGTCCTTGGCCGAAGGATCTGTGGGAGTCCACTGCTTGGCGCCGGCGGGGCTCGTCGTCAGCTCCCAGTCGTACCGGAACAAAGTGTCCAGGTACCCGTTGTCCCACCTGGTCGGCTCGGGAGTCCATGCGCCCTCCAGCCCACTGGTGAGCGTGTCGGCGCCCTTGCCGCTGCCGTACGTGTTCCGCCAGCCGAGGCCCTGCTGCTCGATGGGGCCGGCCTCGGGTTCCGGACCGATGTACGCGGGATCGACGGCGCCATGACACTTGCCGAAGGTGTGACCGCCGACGATGAGCGCGACCGTCTCCTCGTCGTTCATCGCCATGCGCCCGAATGTCTCGCGAATATCCCTGGCGGCGGCCATCGGATCCGGGTTTCCGTTGGGTCCCTCCGGATTGACGTAGATCAGTCCCATCTGCACGGCACCGAAGGGTGGGGCGAGTTCCCTGTCGCCGCTGTAGCGCTCATCTCCGAGCCAAGTGTCCTCGGGTCCCCAGAAGATTTCCTCCGGCTCCCAGATGTCCTCTCGCCCGAATCCGAACCCGAACGTCTTGAACCCCATCGATTCCATGGCACAGTTACCGGCGAAGACCAGGAGGTCGGCCCAGGAGATTTTCTGGCCGTACTTCTGCTTGACCGGCCAGAGCAAACGGCGCGCCTTGTCGAGGCTCGCGTTGTCCGGCCAGCTGTTGAGGGGAGCGAAGCGCTGAGCGCCGGTGCCGCCTCCGCCCCGGCCGTCGGCGACCCGGTACGTGCCCGCGGCGTGCCAACTCATCCGGATGAAGAGCGGGCCGTAGTGGCCGTAGTCGGCAGGCCACCAGTCCTGCGACGTCGTCATCACCTCGAAGACGTCCTGCTTCAGCGCGTCGAGGTCGAGGGTCGCGAACTCTCTCGCGTAGTCGAAGTCCTCGTCCATCGGATTGGAGCGGGACGAGTGCTGGTGGAGAATCTGCAGGTCCAGCTGATTCGGCCACCAGTCCCGGTTTGTCTTGGGCCGAGTCGGCGTGGGGGTCGGGGAGGGGATTGCCGGGTTCTCGCTTTCACTGCCTGACACGTTCGTCCTTCTTTCTGTCTCGGTGTTTCCACGCACAAGGCCGATGATGTTGATGGGGGCGTCCGTATGGTCGCGCACCGCAGACGGCTCTGCTACGAAACACGCAGAGCGCACCGCACAACAAAGTGCGAGAAGAGTTCGCTTTTCTGCTCCCAAGTTGATTCCGGCAGAATCCGAATCTGTGTACCGGGATCTCCCGGTAGCAAGCCGTCAAGGAACTGACCGGAAAGGCGGCCGCGGCCCGGACCCGTGACAGCCACGCAGCCCCGGATGAGTCGCTTACCGGCCTGGTCGCGCTGGGTGCCCACCCCCGGCGTCCGCCCAGCGTCGCGCGGTGTCCGGGCTCACGCCGAGCAGCCGCGCCGCCTGGCCGATCGTGTATGACTGCAGTTGGCGCGAACTCGGGCTGGACGTAGGCGAGTTGCTGGCATCGCCGGTGCCCTGAGCGGGCCGCCTTCCCCGCCATGACCTGTCGACGCTTATTGAAAACCATTTTCGCTACCAGTGTGGTGTGTGCGTCGTATACCCCGCGCATCCGGCTGTCCGGCTGTCCGGCTGCCCGGGCGCAAGGGCGGGAAACTGCGGGCGGCGTTCATCGGGGGGAGCGCGGAGTCCGCCGACCCGACACCCGCCGCGGGCGTCGGTATCGACTACGTGCGCGCCCGCGTCGTCTGGGACACCCTCGGGGAGCTGGACGGCGGAAAGCCGGTGTGGCGGCTGGCGGAGAGCGTCGAGCCCAAACTCCGACGCCACCCAGTGGACCGTACGGATCAGAAAGGGCGTCACCTTCAGCGACGGACGTCAACTCACCGCGAAAGACCTGCTGTTCAGTCTGCGCACGCTCGTCGAGAAGCGGAGCCCGCAGGCCGGGAAGGAGCCTGCGCATGAGTGACGCCGCAGGAGGCCATCGAGACCGGCCCTTCACCCTCGTCGTCTGCGCCGGCTGCGATGACGCCGACGAGGAGGTGATGGACGGCTTGCGCCGAGCGGTGCGGAGCTGCCGCCACGGGATCATGGTCTCCACCGGCTGTCTGGAGTGGTTCCTGCACTGCCGTCGGCAGCGGGGTGTTCACGCGGCCGTGCAGCCGTGCGCGGCGGACCGCAGGCCCACGGGAGCCGTCGTCCGCCTCGGCCCGCTGCGCACCGAGGCCGATGCCGCGGCGGTCGGGGCGTGGCTGCGGGCCGGAATGCCGGACGACGGCACGCTGCCCGACAGGCTGCGCGCGGCACCTGCACCGCGACAGGTCGCCCGCCTCAACTGAGGGACCGCCGCGGTGGCCGAGCCCGCTGGGTCAGCGCACCCGCCGCTCCTCCAGCGGTGCGGCCCGCAGACGTGCGGTGGCGTCCTTCGGCAGATGGGGCGTGTGGCGCACCAGCCGGGCGGAGTTGGCGACCACGGCGATGCTGCTGGTGTTGTGCAGCAGAGCGGCCAGCACGGGGTTGATGGAGCCCCCGGCGCCTGCGATGAGGCCGGCGAGGTTCACACCGATGGCCAGGGTGTAGTTCTGGCGTACGACGCGCAGGGTGTGGCGGCTGAGTTCCACGACGGCGGCGACATTACGCAGGTCGTTGCCGGCCAGGGCGATGTCGGCGGTTTCCAGGGCGACGTGGGAGGAGTGGGCGCCCATGACGATGCCGACGTCGGCGAGGGCGAGTGCGGGGGCGTCGTTGGTGCCGTCGCCGACCATCGCCACGCTGTGGCCCTCGGACTGGAGGTCGCGGATCAGCTGGAGTTTGGCCTCGGGCAGGGCGTGGGCGTGGACCTCGGTGATGCCGAGGGTGTCGGCGACGGACTGGGCGGTCTCGGGGGCGTCGCCGGTGAGCAGCACGATACGGGTGACGCCGAGGTCGGTGAGCTGGCGGACGACGGTGTCGGCTCCGCCGCGTACCGCGTCGGACAGGCCGAGCATGCCGATGAGCCTGTCGTCGTGGGCGAGGCAGATGACGGTCTCGCCGGCGGCGCGCAGTCGGCTCGTCCATTCCTGGGCCACGTCGGTGAGTTCGAGGCCGTGGCGGCGCAGCAGGGCGGGGCTGCCCACGAGCAGGCGGCTGCCGTCGAGTTCGGCGCGTACCCCCATGCCGAGGACGACCTCGCAGGCCTGATGGATCGGGATGTGCAGGTGCTGTTCCTCGGTGCGCCGGACGATGGCTTCGGCGAGCGGGTGTCGTGCGTGCAGTTCGCCGGAGGCCGCGAGGCTCAGTACCTCGTCGGCGGTGACCGTCTCGTCGAGCGTGACCACGCTGGTGACCAGGGGGCGGCCGAGGGTGAGGGTGCCGGTCTTGTCGAAGACCACGGCGGTGACGCGGCCGATGCCTTCCAGGTGGGTGCCGCCCTTGATGAGGGTGCCCCTGCGGGCGCCGTTGCCGATGGCCGCGCTGATCGCGGTGGGGGTGGCCAGGCCCGCGGCGCAGGGGCAGGCGATCAGCAGCATGGTCATCGCCCGCCGGGCGTCCCGGGTGAGGATGTACGTGATCCCGGCGAGGGCGAACGAGACCGGGACGAAGCGGCGGGTGAAGGCGGTGGCGACGGTCTGGATCGGGGCCCGGTCGGCCTGTGCCTCCTCGACCCGGGTGATGATCCGCCCGACGACGGTGTCCTGTCCGACCGAGGTGGCCCGTACGGTCAGGGAGCCGTTGGAGATGAGGGTGCCCGCGTAGACCTCGGTGCCGGGCTGGACGTACACCGGGAGCGCCTCGCCGGTGATCGCCGCCTGGTCCACGAGCGCCTCGCCGGACTCGGCGGTGCCGTCGACGGGGATGCGATGGTGCTCGTAGACCGCGACGACGTCCCCGGTCCTGACCTCCGTCAGATCGACCTCCACCTCCACGCCGTCGCGGACCAGCCAGACCCGCTCCTCGCCGATGGAGAGCAGTTCCTCGATGGCGCGCCGGGTTCGCCGCAGGGTGATGGCCTGCAGGAACTCGCCGATGTTGAGCAGCCACAGCACCATCAGCGCCACGACGTTCTCGCGCAGGACGAGTGAGATCACGGTCGCTGTCGTCACCAGCAGATCGGTGCCCGCGTGGCGTCTGCCGCCGAGGGTGCGTGCGGCGCCGCGGAAGAAGGGCAGCCCGGTGAAGACGGTGACCGCGCCGAGGAAGCCGGCCGAGCCACCGGGGGTCCAGGGGGGCCGGCCGAGCAGGCGTCGCAGGCCCACCAGGGCGAGCACCGCACCGCCGACCACCAGCCGTGCGACCTCGCCGGTGGAGGAGTCGGGCACGGAGCGGCTGGCCCGGGCCGGCACTCCCGGCGGTGGCGCCTCGTCGAGGGCGGCCACCAGTCGGCCGACGTCGACCAGGTCGGGCTGCACCCAGACGATCACGGCGCCGGTGCGGGGAAAGATACGCAGCGCCCGGAAGCCCGGGAGATCGGTGAACCGCTCGTCGACGATTCCGGCGCAGCCGGGCCGCGCCCGCAGCCAGGGGACCAACAGCCGTACGCGTCCCGCGGCGGCGGACCGCACCACCACCCCGGAGCCGGAGCCAGGTTCGGGGACGGGGACGGTGGGGGAGCCGGGGTCGGGCAGGGGAAGGTCGCCGGGTGCGGGCGTGCCGGACATGGCGATGGCCTCTCAGTGCTCGTGGTCGTGGTCGTGCCCCTCGACACCGACCGCCGACGGGGGCGGAGCCTCCTCACCCAGCTGCTCCCTGGCCTCCGCCAGCAGGTCTCCTGCCTTGAGCCGGGCCTCCTCGGCTGCCTCTCCGAGTCGCCGCCCCGTCGTGATGCCGCCGGCGATGCCGCTGACCAGAAGGCGGCGGGCCGCGGGTTTCACGCGGGGGGCGGCCTTGGCGGCTCCCCGCAGGACCAGTACGCCGGCGGTTCCGGACAGGGCGTAGTGCGTGATGCGGCCCACGGCCGCACCGGCGAAAGCGGCGGGATGCATCGTGATCTCCTTCCGCGGAGCGGATTTCCTCCGTCTTCGACGCGGTAAGTCCATTCTCGTCCCGGGGCGGGTATTGCGCATCGGTCGCCCGCCGAAGCTCGAGCGGCGGAGGGTTAATTTCTCGGCAATGATTGTCATATGAAATGGCTGGAAGACGGTCTTGACATCCGTTTCCACCTAGCGTGGTGCTGAAGCCGGGACGAGCCGAGCTCGGCGGACAACTCACCCTGTTGCGGAGGGATCCTCCATGCGCGCGTTCTCGTCCCGGCGCCTCGCCCCGTTGATACCCGTCGTCTCCATGGCCTTCCTGGCTGGTTGCGGCAGTTCGTCGGATACCGGAAGCGACACCGGTGCCGCGCAGAGTCCCGCCGGTTCGTCTGCCATCCCGGTGGTGGCCTCGACGAACGTCTACGGGGACATCGTGGAGCAGATGGGTGACGGGAAGGTGGTGGTCACCTCGATCATCAGCGATCCCGACCAGGACCCGCACTCCTACGAGGCCAACACCCAGAACCAGTTGGCGCTGTCCAAGGCGAAGGTCGTCATCGAAAACGGCGGCGGTTACGACGACTTCATCGACCGCATGCTCAAGAGCAGCGACAACTCGGCCGCCGAGGTGATCAACGCGGTCAAGGTCTCCGGCAAGACCGCACCGGCGGGCGGGGAGCTCAACGAGCACGTCTGGTACGACTTCCCCACGGTCGCCAAGCTCGCCGACCGCATCGCCGCCGCCCTGGCCAAGGCCGACCCGGACGACGCCGCCACCTTCACCGAGAAGGCGAAGGCCTTCAAGGAGAAGCTGACGCCGCTGGAGGCGAAGGAAGCCCAGATCAAGACCGACCACGGCGGCGAGGACGTGGCCATCACCGAGCCCGTGCCGCTGTACATGATCGAGGCGAGCGGGCTCAGGAACGCGACGCCCGAGGCGTTCAGCGAAGCCATCGAGGAAGGCGACGACGTCTCCCCGAGAACACTGCAGGAAACGCTGGCGCTGTTCACTGACAAGAAGGTCAAGGCGCTGGTCTACAACGAGCAGACCTCCGGCCCGCAGACCGAGAAGGCAGAGCAGGCGGCCAAGGCGGCCGGGATTCCCGTCGTCCCCGTGACCGAGACCCTGCCCGAGGGCAAGGACTACGTCGGCTGGATGACCGCCAACGTCGACGCACTCGCGAACGCGCTGGCCAAGTGAGGCGTCCCGACATGTCCGCCGTACCGCGTGCCCGTGAGAACAGGACCGAGGACCGAGATGCGCGCGCCGCGGTGATCAGCCTGCGCGGTGCGGCCCTGTCCTACGGCGAGCGCGTGCTGTGGCAGGACCTCGATCTCGACATCCAGGCAGGGGAGTTCCTGGCCGTGCTCGGACCGAACGGGTCCGGCAAGACCAGCTTCGTGCGCGCCTTGCTCGGTCAACGGCGATTGTCCGCCGGGACGTTGACGGTGCTGGGCAGTCCGCCTCGCAAGGGCAGTCGGCACATCGGCTATGTCCCGCAGCAGGCGACCCTGTCCGCGCAAGCGATGCTGCGCGCAAGGGACCTGGTCCGCTTCGGCATCGACGGGCACGGCTTCGGACCCCGGCTGCGCCTGCGTGCCGTACACCGCCGCGTCGACGAGGTCCTGGAAGCGGTGGGGGCCACCGCGTACGCGGACGTCCCCGTCGGCCTGCTCTCCGGCGGCGAGCGGCAGCGGGTGCGTGTCGGGCAGGCACTGGCGACCGACCCGCGGATCCTGCTGTGCGACGAGCCGCTGCTCTCCCTCGACCTGCACCACCAGCGGGCCGTCACGGAACTCGTGGACGCCCGGCGCCGCTCCCACGCCACGGCGGTGGTGTTCGTGACCCACGAGATCAACCCCGTGCTGGGGCTGGTGGACCGTGTGCTGTACCTGGCCCGCGGCGGCTTCCGGGTCGGCACCCCGGACGAGGTGCTGAACTCCGAGTCGCTGTCGCGGCTGTACGGCACGCAGGTCGACGTCATCCGCGTCCGCGGCCGCATCACGGTGGTGGGCGTGCCCGACGAGGTGGCGGAGCCCCCGCATCACGCTGAACTGCCGCATGAGGTAAGGCCATGACGATCGCCGAGGGGATCTGGCAGCAGATCTTCAACTTCGACAACTACGGCGAACTGCTCGCCCTGGTCCGCAACTCCCTGATCGCCGGCGCCGCGCTCGGTCTGGTCGGCGGCCTGGTGGGGGTCTTCGTCATCATGCGGGACCTGCCGTTCGCCGTGCACGGAATCAGCGAACTGTCCTTCGCCGGCGCCTCGGCCGCGCTGCTGCTGGGCGTGAACATCGTGGGCGGCTCGATCGTCGGCTCGCTGATCGCGGCCGGGGCGATCGGTCTGCTCGGCTCCCGTGCCCGGGACCGCAACTCGGTGATCGGCACCCTCATGCCGTTCGGCCTCGGCCTCGGTGTGCTCTTCCTCGCCCTGTACAAGGGCCGGGCGGCGAACAAGTTCGGCATCCTGACGGGGCAGATCGTCGCGGTCGACACTCCGCAGATGTCCTGGCTGCTCGGTACGTCGGCCGTGGTGCTGGTGGCGCTGGCGGTGATGTGGCGGCCGTTGGCGTTCGCCAGCGCGGACCCGGAGGTGGCCGAGGCGCGGGGCGTCCCCGTGCGGGCGCTGTCGTTCGCCTTCATGCTCGTGCTGGGCCTCGCCGTCGCGCTGTCCGTGCAGATCGTCGGCGCGCTGCTGGTCCTCACGCTCGTGGTCACGCCCGCGGCCGCCGCGGCCAGGGTCACGGCGTCCCCGGTGCTGCTGCCCGTGCTGAGCGTGCTCTTCGCGGTGGTCTCCATCGAGGGCGGAATCCTGCTGGCGCTGGGCAGCAGTATCCCCATCAGCCCATACGTCACGACGATCTCGTTCTCGATCTACCTCGTGTGCAGGCTGGTGGGCGCCTACCGGACCCGACAGTGGGGAGCCGCAAGAACCGCGCCCGAGCTCGGCTAGCCCTCTGACGTGCGGCCCGGCAACGTTGCGGGGGCGCGTGCGGCCGGTGCCACGCTCTTGGGGGCGCTGTTGGTGTTCGGTGCTGAGGAAGGCGGTCCGCAGGTCGTCTTCGGTGATCCGGTCGGCGGGCCGGTGCAGCCGTCGAGGCCGAGCAAGGTGCGCACCGTCTCCTTCAGTTTGCGCAGCTGCGGGCTCGGACCGGGGTGTCCGGGGCGTGCTCCCAGTGGCATGGCGGGTCTCCTTCGTCCCCGGACGGCTGGCAGTCGGCGCAGATGCCGGTGAGTTCGACGGTGTGCTCGACCGCGGCGTAGCCGGTGTCGGCGGCGATGCGTCCGGCCCACTCCTCCACGACGTCCGAGTCCACGGGGCGGCTGCGGCCGCAGGCGCGGCACAGCAGGTAGTGGCGGTGGCCGTCGGCGGGGCGAGTGCGGTAGAGCCGTTCGCCGGCGTCGTCGCGTACGACGTCCGCGCCGCCCGACGCCTCCAGATCGCGCAGGGCGCGATAGACCGTGGTCAGACCGATGCGGACGCCGTCCGCGACGAGCAGGGCGTGCAGATCCTGGGCGGACACGAAGTCCTGGCGGCCCGCGAGTGCACGCATGACAGCCATTCGCTGCCGGGTTGTCCGGCCGCTCATGGCAGATCACCTCCTGGCACTCGCCGGATCGACACTCTCCAGCTTAATGGAAATGATATCCATGTCCGTTCGGAAGGTCTTTGCTGTCGGCCGCGAGGCGGCCGAAGAGGTCGTTGAGCAGTTGCTGGGTTGGCACGTCCACGCCGGTGAACGGCTCGCCCAACGGTGACGGCCGCCCAGCGGGATGCTGGGCGGCCGTCGAGGCGGAGCCGTGCGCGGCGCGATCGCTACTCCTGTGCATGCCGGATGGCGTCCAGCACGATGTGCGCCACGTGGTCGTCCGTGAGGCTGTACTGGATCTCGCGTGCCTGGCGCTGGGCGGTGACGATCCGGGAGGTGCGCAGCACCCTCAGATGCTGGGAGACCAGCGGCTGGCTCACATTCAGGGCGGCCACCAGTTCGTGGACGTACTTCGCGCCGCCGGACAGTTCTCGCACGATGCCCAGCCGTACCGGTGAGGCCAGGGCGCGCAGCAGATCAGTGGCGGCCTGCAAGTCCCGGGCCGGGTCGTCCGTCGGGGAAGGGGGAACCGTTGCCATATGCAGACATTAGCATATGGCAACGATTTCCAGTTCTGGTTCTCGGGTCACCGGCTGACGCGCCGCCGGCCGGGCCGGGATGTCAGTGGTCGTCCCAGTGTCCGTCATGGGCGGCGTGACGGTGGCCGTCGTGCACGTAGTCGGTGTGGTCCTCGTGCGGGATGGCGACGTGACCGCAGCCTTCGCCGTGCTGGTGGTCGTGACCCTCGTGGACGGCGTGACCGCCGGCGGCGCACTCGTCGACGTGGTCGTCATGCACCCGGTGGATGTGGCCGTCGTGCGCGTAGTCGGTGTGGTCGCCGTGGGGGATGGCGACGTGACCGCAGCCCTCGCCGTGGATGTGTGTGTGGGCGTCGTGCGTGCGGTGATCGGTGGCGGTGGTCATGGGGGCTCCTTGCTCTGTGCTCCTGGTTGCCCGTGTTGCTCCGCGGGCTACAGATGTGGACATTAACATATGGCAATTCATGCATGTGTAGTGGGGGTGCCACACGTCCGTTCGGTCATGCGGGAGTTGAGCCTGGAAGGGGGAAACGGAACCGGTACCTGCGGTCTTCGTGCCGATGGCCGCCCACCGGATCTGGGCGGCCGTCATGTCGTCGACTGCTGGTCGGCCGGATGGAGTTCACGGAGCTGCGGGAGGTGCTCGGGAGCCGTCAGGCCACAGCAGGCCGGCCGCCGGCCGTAGTCCGCAGGTTGCCGCCGCCGGAGCGCCGCGTGACGAGCTGCGTTCCCCAGAACCCCGCGTCCTCGGTGTCGCGCCGTTCGCCTCGCGACAGGCCCAGTGGCCCCATAGAGTCGCGGACACGCTGCGACTCCAGCGAGTGAGGAGTGCTCATGTCAGGTCAGTTCGAAGCGACGGTCGAGGTCGATCGACCTGTCGAAGCCGTGTTCGCCTACCTCGCCGACGGACGCAACGATCCGCAGTTCAGCCCCCGCGTGCTCAGGATCGAGCGGGTTCCCGAAACCCCGACCGCCGTGGGTACGGTCTTCCGCAGCACGGTCAAGGACGCCGGGATGAAGACGGCCAGGGAGTTCCGCATCACCGACCTCGAAGCCCCGGTGAGGATCCGATGGGCCGAGGTGTCCAAGAACAGCGTTACGGCCCGGGAAGGCGGCTACGACTTGGAGCCGCTGCCGGACGGTAGGACTCGGGTCCGCATCTTCAACGTTCTGGAAGGCCATGGCCTTGGCAAGCTCCTCGTCGGCCTGGCGCTCGCTGCCGCACGCAAGGATGCCGACAGCTTCGGCGCACGGATCAAGGCAGCGGCTGAAGCTGCGATCGATTCGCGCTGACTCTCCTCAGAAAGGCCGACCAGGCAGGGCGGTGCAGGCAGTGAGTCCTTCGGCAACTCACGGGTTGCACATCTGTGCGGCGTTGTCGGCACATGGCCGGGACCGCGCCGCCCGCCCCGCGCCGTGACCTGCAGAGCCGAAGACTTCCTGATCTCCGTCTGATCCAGTCGCCGCGCGGGCCACCGGCCTCGATGTGAGACTGCTGAACGACGCGACCGAACCACGCGCGCGTGCAGCGGCCCGACGAGAGGAGACGAGGTGGTGACGGCAGAGCCCGGTGACGGTCTCCTGGAGGATTTCCTCGCTGAGCCGAAGAACTCGGCGCTGGACCTGTCCACCGCGGTGGTCCGCTGTGCCAAGGCCCTGGGGCTGCAACAGGCGGTGGTCTACCTCGCCGACCTGCAGCAGCGCCAGCTGGTCCCGTTGACCGATGTGGCCTCCGCGCTGCCGATCGACGACTCGCTTGCCGGCTGGGCGTATCGAACCCAGTCCCTGCGCCTGGAGGAGTCCGAGGCCGGCGGCATCACGACCTGGCTCCCACTGGTGGACGGCGCCGAGCGGCTCGGCGTACTGGCGGTGCACTCCCCGACCCTGACACCGCTCTCGCTGCGCCGCAGCCGCACGCTCTCCACGCTGCTCGCCATGATGATCACGTCCAAGCGGGCGTACAAGGATTCCTTCGTACGGCGGACCCGCACCGAACCGATGCAGCTTCCCGCCGAGATGCTGCGCGCCTTCCTGCCGCCCCGAACGATCGGCACGGCGCACGTCGTGTCCACGGCCGTACTGGAACCCGCCTACGAACTCGGTGGCGACGCATTCGACCACTCCCTGACCGAGACCACACTGCACGCCGCCGTCCTCGACGCCATGGGCCACAACCTGGCCTCGGGACTGACCACCGCGGTGTCACTGGCCGCCTGCCGTAACGCCCGGCGCACCGGGGCCGACCTGCCGGAACTGGTGCAGAGCGTGGACGACGCCCTGTCGCGGTGGCTCCCCGACCAGTTCTGCACCGGCGTCCTCACCCAACTGGACCTGGCGAGCGGCGTGCTGCGCTGGATCAACTGCGGACACCCCGCGCCGCTGCTCATCCGTGACCAGCGCCTGCTCGTCGATGCCATGGAACGGGATGCCGATCCGCCGATGGGGCTGCCGTCCCTGTTCGCCGAGCGCCCGCGGCACACGCATGAGATCGCCCTGCAGCCCGGCGACCGGGTGCTGCTCTACACCGACGGAGTCACCGAGTCCCGTACTCGGGATGGTGACCTGTTCGGTCTGGAGCAGTTCACCAACTACATCATCCGGGCCACCGCCGCGGGCGAGTTGGCGCCGGAAACCCTTCGGCGGCTGATCCACTCGATCCTGGACGCTCAGCCCGGCAGCCTTCGGGACGACGCGACGATGCTGCTGTTCGAGTGGTGGCCGCCCGCACGGTGAGTCGGCTACGGCTGCCTACGGGCGCCCGCCAAGCCGATGCCGCGAAGGTGAGGCCCCTCGACCATCCGGCGCTCCAGTTCGGCGAGCGCGTCGAGCGTGCCGTCAGCGGCGTCCGGGGTCGTACTGTCGAACCCGTTACCGAGGAGGACTGCTGATGCGCAGCGTGACCTATTCGATGAACGTCTCACTTGACGGCTTCATCGTCGGGCCGGACGACGACTTCAACTGGACGGAGCCCGACGAGGAGACTTTTCGCTCCTGGATCGACGAGATTCGACTGGTCGGCGTCCACCTGTTGGGGCGACGGCTGTACGAGACGATGCTGTACTGGGAGACCGCCGACCAGGATCCGTCACTCGACGACTCAAGGCTCGAGTGGGCCGCGCTCTGGAAGCCGCTCCCAAAGGTGGTGTTCTCGACCACGCTGTCGGCGGTGCAGGGCAATGCCCGTCTGGCCTCCGGCGACCTGGCGGAGGAGATCGAGCGGTTGCGAGCCGAGCCGGGGGAGGGTGACATCGCGATCGGCGGCGCGACTCTCGCCGCCGAGGCGGCCGCGTTGGGTCTGATCGACGAGTACCGGGTCAGGGTCCACCCGGTGTTGGTCGGTGGTGGCATTCCGTTCTTTCCCCAGCGCGAGCGCCGGGTGGATCTCGAACTCGTCGAGACGCGCACCTTTGGCTCGAAAGTCGTCTACCTCCGCTACCGCGTGGCGCGCTAGCCGGCTCGTCCGCCGCTCCTTTTCGCCGACAAGGACGAGTTGCTGCAGCCTGCATGGCCGAGGCGCTGCAGGCGCACATGTCCAGGATGGGCGCGATCCTCGGCTCGCTGGGGTATGGCGGCGGCAAGCACCCCGGCACGGTGCGCGGCGCGGGCCGCGACGAGTCGACGACCCGGGGTGGCCGGCGCCGTACCGGCCGTGTCCTTCCTGCCGTTCATCGGCGACGGCATGGACGGCGGCACTCGGGTCTCCCTCGCTCTGATGCACATTGCGGTGGCGGCGGTGCTGATCCCAGGGCTGGGCGGGAGGTTCCCCGGGGCGGGAGCCGGTGCCACTGGGGGTGACCGCCGGCACCAAGTGCGCCGCGGACAGCGCCAGATGGAGGCAACCCTGCTGGAGCGTCGCACGACCGGTCGTTGATACGAGACGTATCGTCTTGCCAATCCCTCCGTCTTGCCGTACCGTCCTCCGCATGGGTTCCCTGTGAGATAGCCGGCGCCGATGGCGTAGAGCACCGCTCCGCCATCGCCGCGCCCCACCGTGCCCTCTCATCCACCCGATCCGGCCCGGGCCACCGAAGCCCGCGGCAAGGAGGGACCCGTTCATGCGCAGCTCACAACTCACCCTTCACCACGTCACCAAGCGCTATCCCGGCCGGACCGTCCTCGACCAGGTGTCCTTCACTCTGAAGCCGGGCGACAAGGCCGGGCTCATCGGTGAGAACGGTTCCGGCAAGTCCACCCTTCTGCGGCTCATCGCGGGCCAGGAACGCCCGGACAGCGGCGAGTTGACCGTCACCGCCGTCGGCGGCATCGGCTACCTGCCGCAGACCATCCCCCTGCCCCTGACCGCCACCGTCCAGGATGCCGTCGACCTGGCTCTCGCGGACCTGCGTGCACTGGAGGCGGAGCTGCGCCGGGCCGAGCAGGCACTCGGCGACGGCGCGGACCCGATGGCGCTCGCCGCGTACGCCGACATTCTCCAGCGCTACGAGGCGCGCGAGGGCTACGACGCCGACCACCGCGTCGACCTCGCCCTGCACCATCTCGGCCTGCCCGCCCTCCGCCGCGACCGCCGGCTCGGCACCCTCTCCGGTGGCGAACGCTCAAGGCTGGCCCTGGCCGCGGTCCTCGCCGGCCGCCCGGAGCTGCTGCTCCTGGACGAGCCGACCAACGACCTGGACGACCAGGCCGTTCAGTGGCTGGAGGCGCAACTGCGGGCGCACTGCGGCACGGTGCTCGCGGTCACCCACGACCGTGTCTTCCTGGAGCGCCTCACCTCCACGGTCCTGGAGGCCGAGGCGGGAAAGGTCACCCGGTACGGAGACGGCTACGCCGGCTACCGCACCGCCAAGGCCGCGGAACGCCGCAGCCGACTTCAGGAGTACCAGGAGTGGCGTGCCGAGCTGGCCCGCAATGAACGGCTGGCCGCCGGCCACGCGGTTCGCCTCGACGGCATTCCGCGCAAGGCCCCGCTGGCCAACTTCGGCCACGGCGGCTTCAGGGCGCGCGGCCGGGCGCACGGCGCGATGGCCCGTATCCGCAATGCCCGCGAGCGGGTCGACCGGCTGACGGCGAACCCGGTCGTGCCGCCACCGCAGCCGCTGACCTTCACCGCGCGCATCGAGACGGCGGGGGCCGGCGCAGATGAGTCAGCGGCGCAGCTCCCCTCCGTACAGCTGTCGGGCGTACGCGTAGGAGACCGCCTGCACCTGGACTCCCTCACCCTCGGCCGCTCCGGCCGGCTGCTGGTCACCGGTCCCAACGGCGCCGGCAAGACCACGCTGCTGAAGCTGCTCGCAGGGGAGTTGCGGCCCGATGAGGGCTCGGTGCGGGTGCCGGGGCGGGTGGGTCATCTACGTCAGGAGGAGACGCCTTGGCCGCCGGACCTGACGGTGGTGGAGGCGTTCGCGCTGGGCCGGGTGGGCTCCGCCGACGAGCACGCGCACGCCCTGCTGGCCCTCGGGCTCTTCCGCCCGGCAGAGCTCCGACTGCGCATCGGCGAGTTGTCATACGGCCAGCGCCGCCGCGTGGACCTCGCACGGCTGGTGTCCGAGCCCGCCGATCTCCTGCTGCTCGACGAACCGACCAACCACGTCTCCCCAGCGCTGGTCGAAGAACTGCAGGCCGCGCTGGCCCAGTACGCGGGCGCTGTCGTCCTCGTCACGCATGATCGCGCGTTGCGTACACGGTTCGGGGGTGAGCGTCTGCATGTGCCGGAGTCGGCCTGGGTCCGCTCGGGATGACGGCCGTGCGGCGGGCGGCTTGGCACCGGCCACGCGGGTGCGGTGGGCGAGCCGTCCGCCACCGCACCGCGTGAGCCCTGTCTCACCCGGCCGGCACCCCTTGGCTATGCAACGAGTTGCATAGCAGGATCGAGGGATGGCGCTCGAGCACGCGATCCTCGTCTCCCTGCTGGAGAAGCCGGGCTCCGGCTATGAGCTGGCCCGGCGGTTCGAACGGTCCATCGGATACTTCTGGACCGCCACGCACCAGCAGATCTACCGCGTTCTCAAGCGCATGGAGAGCGACGGTCTGCTCGCCGTGCGCGCGTTGCCGCAGCAGAGTCGGCCGGACAAGAAGGAGTACTCCGTCGTGGGCCCCGGCCGCGCCGCCCTCTCCCAGTGGCTGCACGAACCGATCGAACCCGAGAGCATCCGGCACGAGCTCGCCGTGAAGATCCGGGGTGCGGCCTTCGACGACCCGTCCGTGCTGATCCGTGAGGTCGAACGGCACCGCCAGGTGCACAGCGACCGGCTAGCGCACTATCTCGCCGGGGAACTGCGCGACTTCACCGGCCCGACGGCCCTCACCCCGCTCGACGCCGGTCAGGAGCTGCAGCATGTCGTGCTGCGCGGCGGCATCGCGTTCGAGCGGATGACGATCGCCTGGCTCGACGACGTACTCGAAACCCTCCGCCGGCTCGGCACGCCACACCCGGACAGCTGAACTGTCGGCTGCCGCTGCCGGCATTCCGCAGCCTTCACCCTCATCACCCTCAACCCTCGGAAGGCGGACCTCCATGGCCGACTCCCTCCTGTTCAACCCGCGCACGTACGACCCGGCGCAGTTCGACCCCGAGACCCGCAGGTTGCTGCGGGCCACCGTCGACTGGTTCGAGGACCGCGGCAAGCGCAGGCTCATCGAGGACTACCGTTCCCGCGCCTGGCTGGCCGATTTCCTCGCGTTCGCCGCCAAGGAAGGCCTGTTCGCCACCTTCCTCACCCCGGCGTCCGCCGCCGCCCACAAGGACCAGCGCTGGGACACGGCCCGGATCGCCGCGCTCAACGAGATCTTCGGTTTCTACGGTCTCGACTACTGGTACGCATGGCAGGTGACCATCCTCGGTCTCGGACCGGTCTGGCAGAGCGACAACACCGCGGCCCGCACCCGCGCGACGGAACTCCTCGCCCAGGGTGAGGTGTTCGCCTTCGGCCTCTCCGAGAAGACCCATGGCGCCGACATCTACTCCACCGACATGCTGCTGACGCCGGACGGCAACGGCGGCTTCAGGGCGACGGGTTCCAAGTACTACATCGGCAACGGCAACGCCGCCGGGCTCGTCTCGGTCTTCGGCCGACGCACCGACATCGAGGGCCCGGACGGCTACGTCTTCTTCGCCGCCGACAGCCGCCACCCGGCCTATGACCTCGTGAAGAACGTCGTCGACTCCTCGAAGTACGTCAGCGAGTTCCGCCTCGCCGACTACCCGGTCGGCCCGGACGACGTCCTGCACACGGGCCGCGCCGCCTTCGACGCCGCCCTCAACACCGTCAACGTCGGCAAGTTCAATCTCTGCACCGCCTCGATCGGCATCTGCGAGCACGCGATGTACGAGGCGGTCACCCACGCGCACAATCGCATCCTGTACGGCCGCCCCGTCACCGCCTTCCCGCACGTGCGCCGCGAGTTGGCCGACGCCTACGTCCGCCTCGTCGGCATGAAGCTGTTCAGCGACCGCGCCGTCGACTACTTCCGCGCCGCCTCGCCGGACGACCGCCGCTACCTGCTCTTCAACCCGATGACGAAGATGAAGGTGACCACGGAGGGCGAGAAGGTCATCGACCTGATGTGGGACGTCATCGCCGCCAAGGGCTTCGAGAAGGACACCTACTTCGCCGAGGCCGCCGTCGAGATCCGAGGGCTGCCCAAGCTCGAAGGCACGGTGCACGTCAACCTCGCGCTGATCCTCAAGTTCATGCGCAACCACCTCCTGCACCCGGCCGAGTTCGCGCCCGTGCCGACCCGCCTCGACGCGGCCGACGACACGTTCCTCTTCGAGCAGGGACCGGCCCGTGGCCTCGGCTCCGTGCGCTTCCACGACTGGCGTCCCGCCTACGACGCATACGCCGGCGTGCCGAACGTCGCCCGCTTCCGGGAGCAGGCCGACGCCCTGTGCGAGTTCGTCACCACCGCGGCCCCCGGCGAGGAGCAGAGCCGCGACCTCGACCTTCTCCTCGCCGTCGGCCAACTGTTCGCGCTGGTCGTGCACGGCCAGCTGATCCTGGAGCAGGCCCGCCTGACGGACCTCGACGAGGACGTGCTCGACGAGCTGTTCTCCGTCCTCGTCCGCGACTTCTCCGCCTTCGCCGTCGAGCTCTACGGCAAGGACTCCGCCACTGCGGATCAGCAGAGCTGGGCACTGGGTGCGGTTCGGCGCCCCGTCATCGACGAAGCACGTTCGCAGCGCGTCTGGGAGCGGGTGGAGGCACTGTCCGGGGCGTACGAGATGGCGCCCTGACAGCGCGCCCGGGGCCTCGTCGACACGTGAGGGTCATGGTCCCTGGGAGCAGTGACGCCCATGCCGTGGCCTCCGCGCGACCTGCCGCGCGGAGGCCACGGTGTACGTGGTGCCGGGTCAATCCCTGCCCGGCAGCGCTCGGGTGTGAGTTCCCGCCGTCTGCTCGCCCTCGTACGTCGGGGACTGGTGCTCGGCGCGGGGCGCGAAGTAGTCGGCATCCTTCGGCCGCTGGGCGCCCGGGCGTGGACGCGGTGCCGGCTCGAGATGAGGTATGTGCTTGGAGCAGTGCACATACGCCTCCTCCACCGTGATGTGCACCCAGAATTCGGGCCTGCGTCCTGGAGCGGTGTCCACCGGAAGGTGGGGGTAGGCCCGGCGCTGTTCCTCGTCCCGGTGGAGCCGAGCCGCGCCATTGACGTGGAGGCCGATGTGGTCATGGGTGAAGTCGACGAAGAGCAGGCCGATATGCGGGTTCTCGGTGATGTTCCCGGCACTGGCGAGGACCCCGTTCCCACGGTACTCGGGGTAGGTGAGGGTGCCGTCGTCCAGCACGGTGACGAAGCCGGGGGGACCGGCACGGAATGTGACGTCACAGGCGCCGCCGGCGTCCGACGTGGACAGGAACGCCATGGTCTGCCGCCCTATGAAGTCCGCCATCTGCGGGGTCAGACGGGTCTGCACCTGGCGGTCGTAGAAGGTGGCGGCCTGCTCGGCCGTGCCGAGAAGGTGTTGCAGGCGGCGCTCGCCGACGGAGCCGGTGGACTCGTAGGTGTGGTTCACGGGACGCGCTGCCTTCCTATGGCCTTCAGTGGGGCGTGGGGAGCGACGGCACTCTAACGCTGGATGGAGCACGGTGTCGTGGCCGGTACAGGTGAGCGACTCGCGATCTCGGTCGGTGTGCCCGGGCATCCGCGCCGCAGCCAGTCGGTGGCCACGCCGATGAGTGCGCCGGCGACGAACGCCGCGGGGACGTCGTGCGGGATGCCGGAGGGGTCCGCGGTGTCCGGCGATGCGGAGTCGTGCGGGGTGGGAAGCTGCCCGGAGGCGTGGGCGGCCGCCATGGTGCGCAGGCGTACGTGTTCGATGACGCGGGCGCTTCCCGTCGGTCCGAGGAGCGGTTCTCCTCGGACCGGTCGACGACGTCGGCGACGCTGATCTGGGAAATATCCCGCTCCTCGACGAGGTCGGTCAGCGCGCGCTGCAGCGCCGCGCGGGTGTGCCGCACGCGTCGATCGCCCGGCGGGTGTCCGCGTCGTGGGCGCCGCCCGCACCATCACGCCCGAGCTGAAGGAAACCGGCGCGCACGCGGTGGCGGCCGATCTGAGCACCGCGGAGGGAGTCTCCGCCCTCATCGACAGCGCGCTCGCCGAGCTGGGCGGCATCGACCTGCTGGTGAACAACGTGGGAGGCGGGGACGGGGCGACGGTCGGGTTCCTCGATGTCGACGACACCGAGTGGGCCGGCGCGTTCGACCTCAACGGACGCCGTGCCGCCGGCCACTCATGCCAGGACCCAGGGCATGGTCGACGTCTCCGTCGCCATCGCCGGCGCCACCGGGGGCTTGAGCTCCGCCCTCGTCGTGTCCGCCGCCGGCTTTCCGGTCCTCGCCCTCAGTCGGCTGCCTCGTCGCCCGGGGGCGTGTGTGCGTCGGCCGGTGTCGGGGCGGGCCGCTGGGTGACCTCGGGCAGCGCCTGTTCGGCCCAGATCACCTTGCCCTGTGGGGTGTACCGGGTGCCCCAGCGCTCAGCCATCTGCGACACCAGGAACAGGCCCCGGCCTCCCTCGTCCGTCGTCGCGGCGTACCGCAGATGCGGTGAGGTACTGCTGCCGTCGGCCACCTCGCAGATCAGCGTACGGTCGCGGATCAGCCGTACATGGATCGGCCCGGCGCCGTAGCGAATGGCGTTGGTGATCAGCTCGCTGAGGATGAGTTCCATGGTGAAGCCGAACTCCGCCAAGCCCCACGCTTCGAGCCTCTGCGAGACAGCGTCGCGCATACCGGCGACGGCGGCCGGGTCCCGGGGTACATCCCAGTCGGCGATCCGGTCGCGCGGCAGTTCCCGGGTGCGGGCGACGAGCAGGGCGACGTCGTCCTTGGGACGCCCGGGGAGCAGGCTGTCCAGGACGGCCTGGCAGGTCTCCTCGGGCGGGCGGCCGGGGTGGCCCGTGAGCGCATCGCGCAGCAGTTCCATTCCGACGTCCAGGTCGCGCCTGCGGTCCTCGATGAGACCGTCGGTGTACAGGACGAGCTGGCTTCCCTCCGCGAGGCACAGCTCCGCGGTCTGGAACGGCATGCCGCCGAGGCCCAGGGGCGGACCGGCGGGCACGTCCGGGAAGGTGACGGTCCCGTCGGGCTGGACCAGCGCGGGCGCCAGATGCCCCGCGCGCGCCATGACGTAGCGGCGCGTCACGGGGTCGTAGATCCCGTACAGGCAGGTGGCGCCCACGACGCCCGCCGCACTCTCCGCCGCCTCGTTCTGGTCGATGCCCCCGACCAGGTCGTCCAGGTGGCTCAGCAGCTCGTCGGGAGGCAGATCGAGGGTGGAGAAGTTGTGTACCGCGGTCCGCAGCCGTCCCATCGTGGCGGCGGCGTGCAGGCCGTGGCCGACCACATCGCCGACGGCCAGCGCCACCCGGCTCCCCGGCAGGGGAATCACGTCGAACCAGTCACCGCCCACACCCGACTGGGCGGGAAGGTAGCGGTAGGCGATGTCGAGGGCGTTCTGCTCGGGCATGGCCTGCGGCAGCAGGCTGCGCTGGAGGGTGACGGCCAGGGTGTGCTCGCGGGTGTATCGGCGGGCATTGTCGATGCTGGTCGCGGCGCGGGCCACCAGCTCCTCCGCCAGTGACAGGTCCTCCTCGTCGAAGGGCTCGTGCTGCTGCGCGCGCCAGAAGTTGGCCATGCCCAGCACGACGCCACGGGCCTGGATGGGGGCGGTGATCAGGGAATGGATGCCGTAGTCGATGATCGCCTTGGCACGCTCGGGGTCCTGCACGCGCCAGTCCATGGCGGTCGGCAGATCGCTCACCAACTGGGAGCGGCCGCTGCCGTAGCCGCGCGCCTGGGGCGTGGCGGGAAGGTAGTCGAAGAGCCGGCCCTGTTCGGAGAGCGGATGGTCGTCCCGGATGCCGCACACGGCCGCGCGTCGCATGTCCGTCGCCGTGGGAGCCGGCTCCTCGCCGTGCAGGACCGCGTCGGCCAGGTCCACGGTGACGAAGTCCGCGAAGCGAGGAATGGGGACCCGCGCCAGATCGTCGGCGGTGCGCAGCACGTCCAGGGTGGTACCGATACGCAGTCCGGCGTCGTACAGCAGCCTGAGCCGCTCCCGTGCCACCTCCGCCCTGCCGGTCACCGCCTGCAGCTCGGTGGAGTCGCGTAGCGTCACCACCGTTCCCTTGGGGCCTCCCTCACGATCCGTGGGCCGTTGGTTGACCGCGAGCAGCCGCTCTCCCGCGAGGTGCACCTCGTCGGTGGCCTCGCGCCCGGAGGCGAGCAGCGCCTTCGTCTCGGGATCGAGGCCCGGCAGTTGCGAGACGAGCCGCCCCTCGACGTCCGGGGGCAGCTCCAGCAGTCGTCTGGCCTCGTCGTTCGCCAGCATCACGCGCCCGTCGGCGGCCACGATCAGCACGCCTTCCCGAACGGAGTGGAGCACCGTGTCGTGGTGCTCGTACATCAGGGTCATCTCGTCCGGGGCCAGGCTGTGTGTCTGCCGCCGCAGCCGCCTGCCCACCAGCGCCGTCACGCCGGTGGACAACACGAGCGCGCCAGCCCCGGCGCCCAGGATGATCGGCAGTTGCCGGGCCAGCTGACTCTCGACGCTCTTGACCTTCATCCCGGCCGAGACGAGGGCCACCACCTCGCCGTCGTCGTTGTCGATCGGGACCGTGGCCTGCACCTCGCGACCGAGCGGGCCGTTGACGTTCTCCACGTAGACCTTGCCCGCCAGCGACGGCCCGATCTCGCCCACGAACCGCTTTCCGATGCGGTCCGGCAAGGGGTGCGTGTACCGGATGCCCTCGGTGTTCATGACCACGATGAAGTCGACGCCGGCGGCCCGGCGTGCCGCCTCGGTGAGCGGCTGGAGAATCTTGCTGGGATCCGGGGTCTGCAATGCCTCCAGGACGCCTGGTGAGTGCGCGAAGGTCTGCGCCACGGCCGTGGAGCGGCGCCTGGCCTCGGCGCTGGTGTCCCGCTCCGACTGCAGGATGAGGGCGAAGACGCCGCAGGTGACGAGCAGCACCACCAGAGCCACTTGGAAAACCAACACCTGGCCGGCCACGCTCCGCGTGCTCCTGCTGATCAGGCGCTTAACCGATAGGTGTCGAAAACGGGCGAAACGGCTCGCCATGCGACCTTTCTAACATCGGTGATCCCCGGTGGCCAGGGCTCGCGCAACCCTTGTTCGGCTGACCTCGGGCGTCCATGCGGTCATGCGTTGCGTCACCTCGGCTCCCGCGCGCATGGTCGCCCGCCGCGAATTCCCGCCGACGGCGCATGATCGTTCCGCGCTCGATGTCCGCTTAGGCCGATATGATGCATTTTGTGATCATGTCTGCACGGCTGTGGCGCCGCCGCCCCGCCTACAGTGGCCGATGGGACGCTGCCCGGCTGTCACCCGTGGTCCTGACCGTCCTCATCGCCGCCCTGGCGTTCTCCACGCCCAGGGAGATAGCCGTCAGCCGACTCCTGCCCGCCGCACCCGCCCTTGCCGCCGCGATGTGGCCCGTGCTCCCCACGATCCTCCTCGGGGCGTTCTGTCTGCTGGTCATGATCGTCCTCAGCTTCTTCCACACCGATCTGGGGACGCAGTACACATCGGCCGCGATCATCGCGGTCACCTTGGCGGCCGCCTACGGCAGTCATGTGCGACGTCAGCGGGAGGACATGCTCTTCCATGTCCGGCTCGTCGCCGACGCGGCCCAGAAGGTGTTGCTGCGCCCGCTGCCGCGGCGCATCGAGGGCGTCGAGATCGAGTCGCTGTATCTGGCGGCCCAGGAACAGGCCCGGATCGGCGGCGACTTCTACGAGGCGATCGGTACTCCGTACGGGGTCCGGCTGCTCATAGGCGACGTACGGGGCAAGGGTCTGTCCGCAGTGGGGGCGGCCTCGGCGGTGATCGGTTGCTTCAGGGAGGCCGCGTACGACGAGCCCGACCTGCAGGGCATCATCCATCGCCTGGAGACCACCGTCACGCGCCACAGCGCCGCGTTTCCCGCCCAGGACCAGCCCGAGCACTTCGCCACCGCTCTCCTCGCCGAGATCCCGCACGGCGGCGGCCACTTGCGACTTCTCAACTGCGGGCATCCTCCGCCGTTGATCGCGCATTGCGGGAAGGTCCGGGTCCTGGAGCCCGCCATCGCCTCCCCGCCCCTCAACCTCGCGGCGCTCATCGGCGACCGCTACTGGGTCGAGATCGTCGCCTTCGGCCCGGGTGACCAGTTGCTGCTGTACACGGACGGTGTATCGGAGACGCGGGACCACAGCGGCGAGTTCTTCCCGCTGCCGGACTGGATGCGGCGTCAGGGCACGCTGCAGCCCCGCGAACTGCTCGACCAACTGCACCGGGATCTGCTCCAGCACAGCGGCGGACGGCTCGACGACGACATCGCGGCCCTCGCGCTGAGGTGCTCCTCCGCGCAGGATCGGGGGGCCGCCGACGTACAGGGCTGAGCATGCCTGGGGCCTAGAGCGGCAGCACGGACGCGGGTGCCGGCCGTGGTGGTCGACTCGTGCGTGGACTACCTGGTCAGCGGGGCCTGACCCCTCGTGCCACGCCCGCCACCGCCCCCGCCGTCACCGTGGCGACGGCCAGTCGGCGCATCATCGTGCGGCGCCGTCCGCCCCACCCGCCGTGGGTGGCCCCCTGTCCGGGAGCCGGTACGTGCAGGTTTCCATGGCCGGCCGGAGCGGATTCCTTCCGTGACAGATGGGTCTTGTCCGCCTGCCGCGCCATCATCCGCTCCGTCATGCCGGGCGCCACCCTGGACTCCAGCACCATGGAGCGCCCCATGGGCCCGACCACGACTTCCCGCCGGGGCGCCCGCGCCAGGTCCACGATGACACGGGCGACGCGCTCGGGACTGTAGACCGGCGGCATGGCCACAGGCTTGCGGCCGGTGTAGTTCGCGGCATGCTCGAACAGTGGTGTGTCGATCGTGGCGGGCAGCACGGTGCACACGTGGATGTCGTTCGCCTTCTCCAGCCCCAGTTCCTGCCGCAGGCTGGCGCCGAGGGCCCGCACGGCGTACTTGGACATGCCGTAGGCGTGGGTGTACGGCTGGCTCACCACGCCGGCGACGGAGGAGACGTTCACCAGCGTGCCGCGCTCCTGCTCCCGCATCACCCGCAGGGCGGCGCGGCAACCGTGGACGTATCCCATGATGTTGACGTCCAGGACCTTGCGGACGTCTTCCAGCGGAGTCTCCTGGAAGGGGCCGAACGCGGTCACGGCCGCCGCATTGACCCATACGTCGATGCGGCCGAACCGCTCCACCGCTCGGCGGGCGAGCTCCTCGACCGCACCGGCGTCCGTGACGTCGGTCGGCACGACGAGCGCCTGCGCGCCGCGGTGGCGTTCACATTTCCGCCGGACCGCCCCCAGGGCCTCCGTCCGTCGCGCGGCGAGGACGACCGAGCATCCCTTGCGCGCGAAGGCGACGGCGGTGGCCCGTCCTATGCCGCTGGAGGCTCCGGTGATCACGACCACGGAATCACGCACAGTCATATCGGCTTCTCCTCGGCAGGCGCCTGGCATCTTCGCCCGGCGAGTACCCCTCCACCCCGTTCGTCACGCGGTACGCGCCCCTGGCGACTGCTCATCTGAGTAGTTGGCGCATCAAATGCGCACGGTGGAGCTTATCCAGCCGGGAGCTGGGAACTCAGAGCACACCACCAGCCGCCCCATCCGCCCAGGGCCGGGTCGTCACCTCCCCTGCCGGCAGGCGCTCGGATTCCTAGGAGTGACCGTGACCATCCGCATCGGAGTGGAGGAGGAGTTCCACGTCCTGGAGGCGGAGAGCGGGCTGCTCGTGCCGCGTGCCGACGCGGTGCTGCGACAGCTTCCCCGGCGGACCTTCACCACCGAACTGCATCAGTGCACGGTGGAGTCCAACAGCGCGGTACACACATCCCTGTACGACCTGCACGCCGACCTCACCAGCATGAGACGGCAGCTCGACACGGCCGCCTCCTCACTGGGGCTGGCCGTGGTGGCCGCGGGTACCGCTCCGCTGGCACCCGCGGCCTCGGCGAGCCCCACCGCCGACGCTCGCTACCGCCACATGGCGGAGGAGTACCGCAAGGTCGCCGACGAGCAGCTCATCTGTGGTGCCCAGGTCCATGTGGACGTGCCCGACCGCGACACCGCCGTACGGGCCATGTGCGAGGTCTCACCCTGGCTGCCCGTACTTCTGGCCGTCTCCGCGAGTTCGCCGTTCTGGCAGGGTGCCGACACTGGGTACGCGAGCTGGCGCACTCTGCTGTGGCAGCGCTGGCCCACTGCGGGGCCGGTCGGCTGCTTCTCCGGCGCCGCCGAGTACGACGCGGCGGTGGACGACTTCGTGCGGTCCGGAATCATCAGCGACCCGGGGATGATCTACTACGACGTCCGTCCCTCGGCCCATCTGCCGACGCTGGAGCTGCGCACATGTGACGCCTGCCCCCGCGCGGAAACCGTCGTGCTCATCGCCGGGCTGTTCCGCGCTCTGGTGACCGAGGCCCGCGCACGGCTGCGCACACGCGGCGCCCCTGGGTGCGGGGGCCGGCACGAGTGGCTGCGGGGCGCGTCATGGCGTGCCGCCCGATCCGGGCTCGAAGGCATGCTGGTGGACCCCGAGACACACCAGGAAGCACCGGCCCGCCAGGTCGTCCGGAAGCTGCTCCTCCGGCTGCGCCCCGCGCTGGAGGCACACGGAGACTGGCACATCGTCCGCGAACTGACCGAAGCGGCCCTCGCGGACGGAAGCGCCGCTCAGCGCATGCGCCGTGCGGCGCGACGGGAGGGTCTGCAGGCCTGTGTCGACATGCTGATCGCCGAGACCCGCGGCGAACGAGGACCGTCGGTCGCTGACCTGCCGATGCCCGGCCGTCCACCTGGTCACGCATCGCCGTTTCCGGTGCCCGTACCGGGGAACCCAGCAAGACTGCACGATCCGACCCTGATGGGAGGGCGGGCATGACCAGGAAGAAGAAGGACCGCGGGGACCGTTACGACCGCGCGCGCAGCGCCGAAGAACCCGGAGCGCACTCCGGCGCCGAGAGGCAGGCACAGAAGCGAAGGGTGCCGGGTACGGCGAGTGCCACAGAGGGATACCAGCCCGAGCGCGGTACGACGGCGGGCAAACCACTGGAGGGCGTCGAGGCCACCGAAGACACAGGTCACGGCCGAGAGGCGCCTTGACGGGCGCCTTGACGCAGGTCGCCACGGTGGCGAGGTTCCGCGCGACGCACCCCGAGGCCTGACCTCGCCGCCCCGCATCACGCCGTGTCACGTCTCCTGGAGTGCTGCCGTGACCTGTCGGCGGCGCAGCTCCTCCAGCGTGCTCTGCTGTCGCCGGGCCCGTTCGAGAAGGTCGTCGAGCAGGTGAGCGTCGAGGCGCTCCTCACGGTCGGCGAGCTCGCGCAGCGCCTGCCATCCGGCGGTCTTTCCCTCGACCCCCAGGCGCAGCGCCTCCAACTCCAGTAGCGGGCTGAGCGGAGAACGGCGTACGAGGCGGCCGTTGCTCTTCAACCGCGCCACCCGCTCGGCCACCTGGCCCGCGTAGACCTTGTAGTGCCGCACCGGGATGTCGAGCCGCCTCATGATCTCGAGCAGGCTCGCCCGGTCCTCGGCGATCTCGCCGGCGAGCGGCGCCATCGCCGTGGCAAGCGACGAACCGCCGTACGACCGTGCCATGTGACGTGCACGATCGACCCCGGCGGTGGCGCCTGCTGTGACGTGCACGATCGACCCCGGCGGTGGCGCCTGCCAGATGGTCGTTGAGATAGATGCCGAGCAGAGCCGAGCTGGTAGCCCTGGTCTGCCCCCGGCGAGGCGTGTCGGAGCGGGTTCGCTTGTCCATGGCGTGTCCCTTCGCTCGCTGGGCCAGGCCGCCCTGCGTCAACCCGCCACCGGAGCCAGGCGTACCCCTTGGCGAGAAGGGCGAGTGAGCTGTCGAAGTGCGGGCCGCGACTCCGATTCATGGTCGCCGGGTGCCCGCCGACCTGGTCGGGAAACGCGGGGTGCCGGGGATCTGGCCGGTCGAGCCCAGTGTCGTGGGATCCCCGAGGGGTACGCAGTGCCGGTGCTCGGGCAACGGAACAGCAGGTATGCGGAGGGTGAATGACGCCGCGTGGCCGGAAGCGTGGCCGTCCACACCATGGCGGGTCGGGTGTCTCCGGCCGTACGCCTCCCGCTGCATCAGACATGACACTGGAGCCTTCATGGAACCGCATCACGACACCCCCGGCTCCCGAACCGCCCCCGTGGCCCTGATCACCGGATCGGACTCGGGTATCGGCCGTGCCACCGCGGTCCGGCTGGCGGAGGCCGGCATGGACATCGGCATCACCTGGCACCGCGATCACGAGGGGGCCCAGCGGACGGCGGAGGAGGTACGGGCCACCGGGCGCCGCGCCACGATCGAGCAACTGGACCTCACCCGGCTCCCGGAGGCCGCCGGGGTCATCGACCGGCTGGCCGATGAACTCGGCAGGATCGACGTGCTGGTGAACAACGCCGGCACCGGCACCATGACCCCGTTCCTGGAGCTCGACCTGAACACCGTCCGCCAGGTCATCGACGTCGATCTGGTGGGGCCGTTCCTGTGCGGACAGCGCGCTGCCCACCGCATGATCGATCAGGGAGAGGGTGGCCGGATCATCAACGTCACCAGTGTCCACGAGCACCAGCCACGCGTGGGTGCGGCGCCGTACTGCGCCGCCAAGGGCGGGCTCGGGCTGCTCACCCAGGTCATGGCGCTGGAACTGGCCGAGCACGGGATCACCGTCAACGCCGTCGCTCCCGGGGAGATCGCCACACCGATGACGGGTCAGACGGACACCGACGTCAGCACCGAACGGCGGCCCGGCGTGCCTTTGGGGCGCCCGGGCGACGCCCGCGAGGTAGCAGCCGTGATCGCCTTCCTCGCCGGTCCGGACGCGTCCTATGTCACCGGTGCCTCATGGGTGGTGGATGGGGGGATGGTACGGATGGGACCGCAGGCAGGTTCGCATCTCCGAGACGATGGCTGGCGGCGCCCCTGAACGCGCGCGGGACGGGGAGTAGGCCGTGGTCGGGCGTGCCGTGAGTAACGACGTGCCGGGCGAGGCAGCCGACCGGACGCGGCGAGAGGACCAGCGGCGGCTTCAGGAGGCTGGTCTGGGGTCAATCCACAGCGCCTCTGAGACGGCGCACAGTTCGCCCTCGGCCGTGGCGAGCGCCACGCCCATCGTGTGCTTTCGGCCGGATTCCGCCAGCAGCCAGGCGTACGAGACGTACGGCTGGCCCGCGGTCACCGGCCGCAGAACCGTGCCGGTGAGCGCCGCGGTGACCGCTCCCGGGCGCTGGGTGCCGAGGAAGCGGCCCGCCCAGTGGCCCGGGCAGTCCAGCGCGCCCCAGACCAGGCGGGTCGGGAGCAGGCCGTCCGGGTCGGCGAAAGCGGGGGACGGGATCCAGGCGGAGGCCACCAGGTCGAGATCGGGCACCGGGGTGCCGTACACACGCAGACCCCGGTCGGCGGCGCGCAGGCCGCAGCCGAAGCAGTCGACGACACCCGACGGCGGCGCCGCCCGGAACCTCTCGGCCGCGGCGGCCGCCTCGTCCCAGGAGGGCGCGGCAGGCGCGTCGAGCGGCAACTCGGCGGGGCGCGCCGCGGCAAGGGGCCGCTCGGCCTCGCCCAACTCCACGCCCCCGCCCGCCGTTTCGGCGATCCGCACGGGGACCTCGACGGGCACCGGCCCACGGAAGTCCACCCGCACCGTCTGAGCCCCGGACCTCTCCGCCAGCACCCCGGCGACATAGCCGCCGAAGGCCACGCCGGGGTAGCCGGAGTACAGCTCGGGCACCACGATCGCGTCACTCGTCGTCATGATCCCCACTTCACCACACCCCGGGGAGCGTGAGGCAGCAGACGGGCCTCGAGGGAGGCATCGTGGATGTCGGCTCGGTGTTCCCTCGGATGCCGAATGGCTCACCGCCGGCTGGAGGTGGAGGGAGGAAGAACCAGGCCAGGGCTGGTGTGCCGGTCAGTCGAAGTAGGACTCGAGCGTGCCGCGGCGCCGGATGTCGAGCGTCGCGCAGTGGAACGATCCGCCGAACGGCGCGTAATGCAGCAGATCGCTCGGTATGGGCTCGAAGCCCCACTGCTCGAGAGCGCGCAGCATTCCGGTGTGGTGGCGTTCGGCGATCACCCGTTTCTCGTCGAGCATGAGCACGTTCATGCTGAGCCACTTCCCGCACATCGAGGTGATCTTGAGCAGGCGGTCCTCGATCGGGTCGGGTTCGGGCGCGACGAGGATGTCCCAGGAGTCCAGGACCTCGGGCAGGTGGTCCACGTCGATGTACTCGGGATTCACCAGGGCCTTGCCGGGCGCGAGCAGGACGAACGTGGTGTCGATGTGCATGGGCGTAGGGCAGCGGCTCTCGATCTCGTGGATCCGATAGTCAGGTCCGAGGTGGCGGCGCAGCCATTCGATGCCCGTGCGGTTGGTGACGTTGCTGCGGGTCACGAAGAGATCGCGACCGGCCCGTACGAAATCGGCGGCGTCGAAGACCGGCTCGAACTCGGTGAGGATATGGCGGACGGGTTCGCCGGGCTTCGGCGCACGGAACCCCGGAACGAACAGCTCTTGGGTGAGCTGCGGTTTCGGGGCCGATGTCCAGCGTGCGCCACGCCGGAAGTAGTCCTTGAGGATCGGGCGATAGGAGTGGGTCTCGAAGTACCGGCAGGGCCAGGCCATCGGCGTCTCGATGATCTCGTCGCCGATGACCAGCAGGCTGTCCCGCGGACAGGTGTTGCAGAAGCCGCGCGACGACCAGTGAGGGGTTCCGAAGCGCCGCTTGTGGTCGACCGGGTCCGGGCGCCTGACCGTGATGTCGAGGGACCGCAACAGAGAGACGAACTCCTCGAGTTCGCGCTGCGCCCGCTCGATCATAATCCGCGGGTACCTGAAGCCGCTCGCGAGTCCCAGCAAGCGCGCGGCCCATGGCGGGACGTTGCAGGTCACGACCGGATGGCGGGAGGGGATGCTCGCCCCGTCGAGACGGCCGACGACGATCTCCTCGAGGGGGTCCCACTCATTGTGTGAGTTGACCGGGGGGAGTAGGGATTCCACAGCGCTCTCGAGTACCCCGTACTAGGGAGGTCACTCACGGTGGCGGGAACGTGCCGGCCGTGACCGGAGGAAGGCCGAGCACGCCTCGGACGGCTCTGTCGGCGAGTTCGACATCGTGCGGAGCGTGTCCGGCGAGCTGGATGCCGACCGCCTCGACGACGCCGAGGTAGGCCGATGCCATGACGGTGGGCGGTGGCCCCGGCGGGATGGCCCCGCTGCCGCGTCCGGCAGCGATGAGACGGGCGCAGTCGGCTTCGAGCCGGTCGACGATGTCCGTGATCGCCCGACCGACCGGGTGGTCCTGGCCGGCGAATTCAACTCTCAGAGTCATCATGACGTCGGCCACGTCGCGGCGGCAGTAGACGGCATGGCCTCGAGCCAGCGCCAGCAGCGCATCGACGGGGTCGGTCTGCTCCGCTACGAGGTGACCCACCTCGGCGTCCCAGGTCTCCTCGACCCACTTCACCACCGCCAGCGCCAGATCCTCCTTGTTGGCGAACAGGTGATACAGGGCGCCGCGCGTATAGCCCGCCTCGGCGGCCACCCGCTCCAGCACCAGATTGGCGTACCCGTACCTGGACAGCCCCCGTGCCGCGGCCTCCAGCAGAGCACTCCTGGTTCGCGCCCGCCGGTCCGCCTGCGCACGGCGAACGCCCTCCTGCTTTCCCGCCATCTTCACCGCGACCTACATACATGCATGTATGTAAGTTACCATCGACCCGGTTCCGCCACGCAGACCGACCGCACAGGGAGGGCATGACGTATGGACGCCGAACCAGGAACAGGCCGCGACGCACACCTCGGTGACTCGCAGGACGAGGCGGCGACTGCGGTTCCGGCAATCCGCCGACAGCAGCCGGTTCCCGAGCGGATCCGCGCGCTGAGCACCATCACCGATCCCGGCTACGTCGACCTCTTCACCATGACCGGCGGCATCCCGGACAGGTCACCGGAGCAGTGGGCGAGGGCCTTGTTCGAAGACGCGGCGGGCCGCGCCGGGCAGTTCGTCTGGCGGGTTCTCCTGGGCCTACGGCTCACGGCATCGCGGGACCGGGTGGCCGGATGGCAGATCGCCGGCCGCGGCGCCGACTGGATCCGGCTCGAGGCCCGCTCCTGGTTCCTGACCGGCCACCTCGTCGTCCAGGCCGATGACGAACACGTCTCGCTCGCCACATTCATCCGCTACGACCGCCCGGTTGCACCACGCATCTGGCTACCGCTGGCCAAGAAGCACCGCCAACTGGCGCCCGGCCTGCTGCGCGACGCACACAGGGCCGGGAGCCGAGCCTGAGCCGATGGTCGTGACGAGCCGGGCAGAACCCTGCGCGGCGCCCGGCCCGGGGTTCACGGGCAGCAGCCTGATCCTCCGGTAGGGGGTTGTGCGTTGTGGAGGTCGTCGTCGTGGCCGGCGGCGATCCGTGCCCATTGCGCCGTCGGCCGTCCGTTCTCGCGGAACTGCCGGCCGCTCGCCTCGTACGGCTGCGGCCGGCCGGGCGGGGAGTCCTCCCAGGTCTCCTGCCGTCCGTGGACCGTCATGTCGAGGATGCCATAGGAAGGCGCCATGGGTTCGACGCCGCGGCCGGTGGTCCAGTAGGTCTCGAAGACACGGTTCCCGTCACGGAGGTAGCACGCCTTCATTCCGAAGTGGCGGCCGGCGACGAGCCGTTCGTGGGATTCCGCGGGTACGGAGTACCAGGGCATCTCCCAGCCCATGAAGCGGCGGTAGCGGTCGGACTCCTCGTAGGGGCCCTGGCAGAAGACGGCGAAGGTGACGTCACGCTGGTGCAGATAGGACAGTTCGCGGACCTGGCCGGTGAAAAAGGTGCAGCCCTCGCACTGGTCGGCGGCGGAACGGCTGGCGTGCCACATGTGATACGACACGAACAGCTGGGTGCGGCCCTCGAAGACGTCGATCAGGGGAACGGGTCCGTCGCCTCCGACGAGCGGGGCCGACGGGTCCACCTCGGTCATCGGCAGCCGTCGCCGGGCGGCGGCGATCGCGTCGCGCTCCCGGGTGTGCGCCTTCTCCCGGACGCGCAGGGTGTCGATGGCGGCCAGCCACTCCCGGCGGGGGACGACCGGCGGCTTGTTCACATCAGTCATGCCCGTACTGACTCGACAGCCCGCAAGAACTCATCGGTTGAGCCCGCACGCCCTCTGATCTCACGAGGCGCAAAAGGGTCGGAACGCGATCAAGGCGTCCTGCGGAGCACGATACTGGTGCCTTCTCGGGACGCTGCGATCAGGGGAGCGAATCAATGAACTCGGCTGACGGGGTGGGTCGTTGGGGCGAGGTCGACGGCTCGGGCGGGCGACACGCGGTCGTTGTGGGCGGGAGCCTCGCGGGGCTGCTCGCGGCGCACGTTCTCGCCGGGTACGCCGACCGGGTGACCGTCGTGGAGCGCGATCGGTTCCCGGACGGGACGACTCCGCGGCCCGGCGTACCGCAGGGCCGGCATCCGCATGTGCTGCTGGAGGGAGGGCAGTCGGCGCTGGAGTCGCTGCTGCCGGGCTTCCTGGCGGAGTTGCGGGCGGCGGGGGCGCCGCGGGTGGGCATGCCGTCGGACTTGGTGCTGTGGCAAAGCGGCCGCTGGCACCGCCGGTTGCCCGCGACGACGCACATCTACACCGGTTCCCGTGCGCAGCTCGAGGAGCTGGTGCGGCGGCGGGTCCTGGCCAATCCGGTGATCAGCACGGTGGAGGGGACCGATGTCGTCGGGCTCTTCGGTGACGCCTCGCGCCTGCGGGGCGTGCTGCTGCGGGACCGCTCCGGCGACGCCCGCGCAGAGCACCGGGACCTCGCGGCCGACCTGGTCGTCGACGCCTCCGGCAGTGGCACGAAGGCCCCGCAGTGGCTTACGGCGATCGGCGCCGAGGCACCGCACGAGGAGACCATCGACACGGGGCTCGCGTACGCCTCGCGCGTCTACCGCGGCAGGAGCGGCGTCCTCGGCGGTGACACCGCCGGCTACTACGTCTACCCGAGCCCCGACCAGGTCCATGCCGGAGGTGCGCTGCCCCTGGAGGACGGCAGTCATCTGGTCATCGTCTCCGGACTGCGCGGTGACGAACCGCCCACCGGTGACGACGAGTTCGTGACGTATGCCAAGAGGCTGCCGCATCCGCTCCTGCATCGGTGGCTGGACGAGGCCGAACCGCTCTCCCCGGCGTTCGGCTACCGGCGCACCGCCAATGTCCGGCGCCGCTACGACCTCCCAGGCCACCGCCCGGCCGGCTTCCTCGCCACCGGCGACGCCCTGTGCACCTTCAACCCGATCTACGGGCAGGGCATGGCTGTCGCCGCCCTGAGTGCGGTCGCCCTGCGCGACGCACTGGCCGATCCACGCCGGACCCCCACGACGCGGCGCGTGCAGCGGGCACTCCTCGCGGCGTCCCGGCAGGCGTGGGACATCTCCGCCGGAGCGGACCGCAAGATGCCGGGCGCGGTCGGCAACGCGGTCGGTGGCGGGCCCGGGGACCGCGTTGCCGACTGGTACCTGCGGCGCGTGCAGGAGTGCTACTCCGGTGACCCCGCCGTGGGGCGCGCCTTCCGCTCCGTACTGAGCCTCTCCGCGCCCGTCACCGCCCTGTTCGCCCCGCCCGTGGCCAGGTCCGTTCTCTTCCGCCCGCCCGCGCCGACGCCCACCGAGCCGCCGACGGCCCCGGAGCAGCCGGGGACCTGAGCGAGGCCGACGGTCATGTCAGCCGCCCGCGGTCACCTGGTCCATCGGCAGCCACAGTGTGGTGTTCGTCGACGGGCCGATGTTCGACTGGCGTACGCGGGTGAGCTCGGTGTCGGTCAAGGCCCGGTTCCAGACGCGGACCTCGTCGATGGCGCCGGTGAAGAAGGCCCGGCTGTCCATGCGCTGGCCGATGTGCACGCCGAACGGCGAGTTGCGGCTGACTGATCCGGACACGTCAGCCGTGCTGATCTGGCTGCCGTCGATGAACAGGGTGAGCCGCCCGCCGCCGCGGCGCAGGGCGAGGTGGTGCCACCGGCCGTCGTTGTGCGCGCCGGTGGTGCTGACGGACGCCGACCGCACGGTCGTCGCGCCGCTGCGCACCGTCATCAGAGCGCGCACCCGGTTGCTCGCCGGTTCGCCCCGCAGCCAGAACTGGGGTTGGCTGCCGCCGATGCCGCCCATCCAGAGCATTGGCTGCTCTCCCGTTCGACTGGTGTAGCGGAACCACAGGGACGCGGTGAAGTTCAGGTTGCCGAGCTGGAGTTGGGACCGGATCGGCAGACGCACCGCGTCGTCGGCGCCGTCGAAGGCCAGGGCGCCACCGAACACGCCGGCTGTGGGCGAGGCCCCGCCGAGTACGCTCGCCGGCTGGGCGGACGGGCCCCGATCGGCGGTGGTCGGGTCCGGGCCGCGGCGCGGTTTGAGCCATTCCTCGTTGAAACGGGCGAAGCGGATCTCGTCTCGGGCGTCGACGGTTCCGCCCTCGTACATCAGTCCCACCACGCCGCCGCCGGTGTCCACCATGTCGGAGTAGCCCGACCAGTCCTGGGTCACGACGGTGCCCCGGTCCACGCTCTCCCAGGTGGCGCCGCCGTCGTAGGAGGAGCGGATCATCATGGTCCGGCGGCGGTCCGGATCGCCGGGGCAGGACAGCAGGAGGCGGCCGCCCAGTTGCAGTGTCGATCCCTGGACCTGCGGCGTGTAGAGGTCGGGGACGGATCGGAACCGGGCGGCGAAGCTGTCGCCGCCGTCCAGGCTGAAGGTCTGGGTGCGGTGACCCAGATCGGTGCCGTCCTGTTCGCGCCCGCTGACCAGGACGGCACCGTCGGTGCGTTCGGTGAGGGTGAGTTCGGACGGCTTCTGGCGGAAGGTGCCGTCGGTTGCGATGGGCCAGGAGTCGGTGGCGCCCCTTCGCCAGGTGTTGCCGCCGTCGTCGCTGACGATGAGGGCCGCGTGATTGGTGGTGACCCGGCTGCCGTTCCAGGTCTCGGCGTTGACGCCGAAGACCAGCCGACCGGGGCGGCTGCCACGGGTGAGCTGGATCCCGTGGACGGGACCGGTCGCGTACCAGGAGTTCCAGCTCGCGGGCATGATCTGAGCGCTCAGGTCGCGCGGCGGGGACCATGTGCGGCCGTCGTCGTCGCTGTACTGCAGATGAGGGCTGCGGTCGCAGGGGACGTCACAACTCGAGCCGTCCGCACTCGCCGGGTTGTGTGTCTGCGGGAGCAGGATGCGGCCGGTTGTCCGGTCCACGACCGGGGCCGGGTTGCCGTGGGTGTCGCCGGTGCCGTCGCTGACGACCTGAAGCGGACCCCACGTGCGGCCGCCGTCGGTAGAGCGTTTCAGCACGATGTCGATGTCCCCCGCGTCCCCGCAGGTGCTTCGACGGCCCTCGGCGAACGCGAGGAGCGTGCTCTGGGTGGTCCGCACGACCGCCGGGATCCGGAAGCAGGCGTAGCCTCCCGGATCCTGGGACGCCTTGAAGATGATCTGCTGTTCGAACAGCGGCACGGCCCTGGCGGGTTGGGCGTGGGCGGGAGCCGCGAGGGCCGCCGCGGTGGCCGTGACGACGCCTGTGGCGAGTCCGGCTCTCAGACGTGCGCGAAGCCTCGACGGCATGGAAAGCCCTTCACATTGCCCTTTATCTGAACATCGCGCGTCCAATTTATGCATTATTGGTAGTATTTGATGGCAGTGACACGCCACAGGAAGTGCGTGACGCGCTTGTCGAGCAGCGCAGAAACCGCCGGAGCGTGCGGTCACTCACTCCCTGTGGGGCCTGATGTTGCGTCAGTGGTGGTGGCCCTGCCGGCCGAGAGTTTCCACGGGGGTCGCGCCGGGGCGGGTCCACTGCGGCACGGGACGGCTGGTCGGGCCCCAGGTGGCGTTCCCGTCGGCGTCCGAGCGCCAGGACCAGCACGGGCTGCCGCCCTCCGGCCAGCCCTCGGGGTTGTCCTCCCATGCCTCGCCGCGGCCGTAGGGCGTCATGTCGAGCAGGCCCATGGACCCATTGACCCGCTCGTTGCCACGGCCCGTCGTGGAGTAGGTGAGGAACACGCGGTCGCCGTCGCGCAGGAAGCAGGTGAGGTAACCCATCTCCCCGCCGACCGGCGCGTCCACGCCGCGCACCGAGTACCAGGGCTGGGTGTAGCCCATGAACTCGACGTAGGAGGCCACCTCCTCCCAACGGCCGGTGGTCAGGATGGCGAAGGAGACGTCGCGGGCGTTGAGGTAGACGGCGTCCTTCACGTGCCAGGCCGTGGTGGTGCAGCCCTCGCACTGCCCCTGGTACGGCGCGCCGTCGTACCACATGTGCTGGTAGACCACGAGCTCGTCACGGCCCTGGAACAGGTCCAGGAACGGTACCGGGCCGTCTGGTCCGACGACCTCGACCGTCCCGTCGAACTCCACCATCGGCAGCCGGCGGCGGGCCGCGGCGAGGGCGTCTCCCTCGCGGGTGTGGGCCTTCTCGCGGACCAGGAGCTCGTCGCGGGCGCGCTGCCAGGTGGCCAGGTCGACGACGGGCGGGCGGCCGTGCGGCGCGGTGGTGGGGTCGTTCGGTGGGGTCGTCATGGTGTCCTCCGTTGTGTCTGGTGCCGGGCAGCGTCGTACGACGTCCTGTGACGGCCACCAGAACAGACCCGTGAACCGGCCGGAACTCATCGCGGCGGGGCTCGGGCAAAGGACAGCTCAGGGGTCATCCGGATGGGCGGAAGTCTTGTTCGGCGTCTGGGCGGCGCTCAGGGGGAGTGGACGCTGGTCACCGATGCGACGGCGGCGGTGCCGTGCTGTCGCGCAGTACAAGCCGCGTCGGGACGAGGGTGGTGCCCTGTCCCGTCGGCGCATCATGTTCGGGACGGCGGATCTTGCTGAGGACCCCTTCGACGCAGAGCCGTCCCACTTCGGCGAAGTCCTGGTGGATGGTGGTGAGGGGCGGCAGGAAGGACGCGGCCTCGGCGATGTCGTCGAAGCCGACCACGCTCACGTCGTCGGGCACTTTCCGGCCACGCTCGTGCAGAGCGCGCAGCAGACCGAGCGCCATCTGGTCGTTGGCGGCGAACACGGCCGTACAGTCCTGCTCGTCGGCGAGCCGGAGACCGGCCCGGTAACCGGATTCGGCCGACCAGTCGCCGCGCACCAGTGGCGGTGGGTTGCGGCCCGCCTCGGTGAGGGTGGTGCGCCAGGCGTGGGCACGGCGCTGGGCGGCGAACGAGTCCTCGGGGCCGGCCAGGTGCCACACCGTGTCGTGCCCGAGGGCCAGCAGATGCCGTACGGCGTCACGGGCGCCGCCCACCTGGTCGGTGTCGACGACGGTGTAGCGGTCGCCGGCGTCCGAGTCGGCCACCACGACCTGGACGCCGGGCGGCAGCGAGACGGTCGCCGCGTCGAGCAGATGAATCTCCATGATGACGATGACCGCGTCCACGGCGAGTTCGCCCAGGCGGGAGAAGGCCCCGTTCACCTCGTCCTGGGTGGGCACGGCGACGGGAAGGAGCGTGACGGCGTAGCCCTGCTGGGCGGCGGAGGTGGCGATCGCCTCCAGGGTGCGGATGTTCCCCATGGTGGAGAGGGAGAAGGTGATCACGCCGAGGGTGCGGAACTCGCCGCGTTTGAGGGCCCGCGCGGCGCTGTTGGGCCGGTAGCCCAGCTCCCGCATCGCGGCCATGACCTGCTGCCGGGTCTCCTCGGTCACGCCCGGGAAGCCGTTGGAGACACGGGAGACCGTCTGCGAGGAGACGCCGGCGAGGCGGGCGACGTCAGCCATGGAGGCGCCCTGGCGGGGGCGGGCGGCGCGTTTTCTGGTGCCCACCGGTGTGCTGTCACCGTCCGCTGTGCCCACCTTGTTCCCT
The DNA here is from genome assembly GCF_000719285.1 of Streptomyces bicolor. Taxonomy (GTDB): domain Bacteria; phylum Actinomycetota; class Actinomycetes; order Streptomycetales; family Streptomycetaceae; genus Streptomyces; species Streptomyces bicolor. The sequence goes on from NZ_JOFS01000005.1 coordinate 265,324, forward strand.
CGCTCTCCGGACCTGCGCAACTTTCGGCTCGGAACGACTCCTTGACCACCGAGATTCGGACAGTGTAGACATCCCGCCAGGGCATGTTTACGTAAACATTGCGAGCAAAAACCATACGAGAACGCACCGAATCGCACCGAACCGCGCCCCTGCGGTCCCGAAGAGCTGGAGTACTCGAGATGGCACACCGCACCCGTAAGAGAAGGCTCCTCGGGGCCATCGGCGTCACCGCCCTGGCGACCGGAACCGTCCTGGCCACCACCACGCTGCCCCTCGCGCACGCCGACACGACCGCGGCCGCCGCCGCGGTCACCGTCCGGCCCGACCCCTCCTACCAGCAGGAGCGGTTCGAGGGCTGGGGCACCAGCCTGGTCTGGTTCGCCAACGCCACCGGCGACTACCCGCCCGCGATACGCGAGAAGCTGGCGCGGCTCCTCTTCGGGGACGACGGCCTCGCCCTGAACATCGCCCGCTACAACATCGGCGGCGGCAACGCCCCGGACGTCAAGGACTACCTGCGGGCCGGCGGCGCGGTCGAGGGCTGGTGGAAGGCCCCGGCGGGCACCACCCGCGAGGACGTCGACTGGTGGGACGCCGAGGACCCGGCCGACTGGAACAACAAGGCCGACAAGACGCAGCGCTGGTGGGTGGACCGCATCAAGAAGGACATCACCCACTGGGAGACGTTCAGCAACTCGCCGCCGTGGTTCATGACCGAGAGCGGCTACGTCTCCGGCAACTTCGACGCGGGCAAGGACCAGCTCAAGACGGAGTCCGTCGACGACTTCGCCAAGTACCTGGTGGGTGCGACCGAGCGGCTGGAGAAGGCGCACGGCATCAAGGTCGACACCCTGGACCCGTTCAACGAGCCGAACACCGACTACTGGGGCACCAGGCTCGGCCCGGACGGTGAGCCCGTCGGCGGCCGGCAGGAAGGCGCCCACATGGGCCCCGAACTCCAGCAGAAGGTGCTCCGCGCGCTGGCCCCCACGCTGGAGAAGTCCCGGACGAACGCGGAGATCTCCGCGATGGACGAGACCAACCCGGGCACCTTCGCGACCAACTGGAACTCCTACCCGCAGGAGGTCCGCGACCTCGTCGGTCAGATGAACGTCCACACCTACGGCACCGGCCAGCGCACCACCGTGCGCGACCTGGCCAAGGCCGCGGACAAGCCGCTGTGGATGAGCGAGGTCGAGGGCGACTGGGGCGACGGCCAGAGCTTCACCGACATGCGGCCGGGCCTCGGCCTCGCCCAGCGCATCGTCGACGACCTGCGTGAACTGGAGCCCCGCGCCTGGGTGTTCTGGCAGCCCGTCGAGGACTACGACAACATGAAGCCCGGCGGCGAGTCCGCGAAGGGCGGCAACTGGGGCGAGATCCAGCTCTCCTTCAGCTGCACCTCGAAGGACACCCTCGAGACCTGCCCGATCTACACCAACACCAAGTTCGACACCGCCCGCAACTTCACCCACTACATCAAGCCCGGCGACCGGCTGATCAAGACGAACAACACCTCCAGCACGGCCGCGCTCTCCCGCAAGGGCGACGCCGCGACCGTCGTGCACGTCAACAGCACCACCGAGGCCCGCGAGGTCACGCTCGACCTCTCGAAGTTCGGGCGGGTCTCGTCCCGCGCCACCGTCACCCCGGTGGTGACCAGCGCCGACGGCAAGCTGGAGCGGCAGCGGCCGGTCCGGGTCAACGGCAAGCAGGCCACGATCACCGTGCCCGCCCAGTCCGTGACGTCCTTCCTCGTCAAGGGCGTGTCCGGCGTCGCCAGGGACGCGGCCGAGCTCCAGAAGGGCCACACCTACCGGTTGACCGGCGTCCAGAGCGGCAAGGACCTCACGATCGCCGACGACGGCACCGGCCTCGTCATCCGGAGCGCCGACGCCGCCGACCCGAGCGGTCAGCAGTGGCGGCTGGAGCAGATCCGCGGCACCGACAACCGGAAGCGGTACGTCTTCGCCGAGGTGACGGAGGGCAAGCGTCTGGCCGTCCGTGACGGCGCCCTGGTGGCCGAGCCCGACGAGGGTGTCCGCGACGACGCCGCCCAGTGGATCATGTCGACGACCGGCGACGGCACCTGGACTCTCGTCAACGCCGCCACCGGCCAGCTCCCGGACGTCGCCGGCCAGTCCACGAGTGAGGGCGCCCGCGTCGGCCTCTGGCAGCCCAACTCCGGTGCCAACCAACGCTGGAAGGTGACCGACGTGACGCCCGACGTCGCCTCGGACGACGACGCCTCACAGGCCGGGTAACGCCTCAGCCCGGCAGCGATTCGTCACGAGTCCTCGCCTACGACGTCATCGGCCCGGCCGCAGCTTCTGCGCGGCCGGGCCGTTGACGTCGCGTCGCGGGCAGGGCTCAGGGCTCCCAGCTGTCCGGTCCACCGCCCCGCCACTCGATCAGCGCGGACTGCCGTACCCAGTCGTCCTCAACATCTTCCAGGCCCGCGAGACGCAGGAACTCGACGATGTCGAGCAGCCCGTACGCCATCCCCACGAACTGATCGTTCACGCGGACGCGTCGGCCGCCGTCGGCGGCGGGCGGGTAGACGGTGATGGGCTGTACGCCGGTCATGGAACCAGGGTGCGGCCTGCGCCGGATGTGCGCATGCGGGGCTCACGTGGCGCCGAAGGCCGGTCGTCGGTTGTCGCGGTAACGGAGATTGAGCATCCCATTGCCGAGCTCCAGGATCCGGAACAGTCCGGCACGATGCCCACAGCAGTGACGCGCTGAACCCGCGACAGGAGCAACCGCCCATGACCACCGCCGGGTTGAGTGTCGAGTCGAGTGCGCAGGAGGCTGCCGCGCTGGCAGCGATCGACGAGGCGGCCATAGCCCGGAGCCTGCTCGAGCTGATCGCGATCCCGAGTGTGACCGGCAGCCCGGCTGAGTCCGAGATCCAGCACCACCTGGCCGGGCGGCTCGACCGGCTCGGACTGGACGTGGACCTGTGGTCCATGGACCTGTCCGCGCTGCTGGCGCACCCGGACTTCCCGGGCTCGGAGGCACCGCGGGACGAGGCGTGGGGGCTCGTGGGTGTCACGGAGAACGGCGGTGACGGGCCGACCCTCATCCTCCAGGGCCACGTCGATGTCGTGCCACCCGGCGACCTCGAGCGGTGGGACGGGGACCCGTACGTACCGAGGGTGGTCGGAGACACCGTCCACGGCCGGGGGGCCTGCGACATGAAGGCCGGGCTCGTCGCCCACCTCGCGGCGCTGGCGGCGATCCGGGCGAGCGGCGTGCGGCTGCGCGGCCGGGTGGCGGTGCACTTCGTGGTCGGCGAGGAGGACGGCGGCCTGGGGGCATTCGGCACGCTCCAGCGCGGCCACACGGGTGACGCCTGCGTCATCACCGAGCCGACCAGCGGCACCCTGATCACCGCCAATGCCGGAGCGCTGACCTTCCGTATCGCCGTCCCCGGGCTGGCCGCCCACGCCAGCTCCCGGGAGCAGGGCGTGAGTGCCATCGACGCGTACATGCCCATCCAGCGGGCCCTGGCGGACTGGAAGCCGAGCGGAACGCCGACCCCGACCCGCTGATGGCGGAGTACCCGATCCCGTACGCCCTGTCGGTCGGCACGCTTCGCTCGGGCGACTGGGCCAGCAGCGTGCCCGACCTGCTGGTCGCTGAGGGACGGTTCGGCGTCCGGCTGGACGAGGCGCCCGCGACGGCTCGAGCTGCCTTCGAACGGCGCGTGGCCGAGGCGTGCGCGGCCGACGCCTGGCTGCGCGACCACCCCGCGACGGTGACCTGGCCGGGCGGCCAGTTCGCCAGTGGCCGCCTGCCCGCCGGTCATCCGCTGCGGGACGTCGTACGCGAAGCGCACGTCGCCGCGAACCGGGGCGCCGTGCCCGCCGAACGCGGCGCCTCGTACGGCAGCGATCTGCGGCTCTACGCGGCCGCGGGCATCCCGACCCTGCAGTTCGGACCCGGCGACATCCGCCTCGCCCACAGCGCGCAGGAACAGGTGGCCGTCCCGGAGATCGTCCAGGTCGCCCGCGCACTCGTGCTCACGGTGCTCCGCACGGTCGGCACGAAATGAGCGAACGAACACGGTTGGCCGACGGCGGAGCTGGTCGGCGGGCACGATCCGCCGCGGGTCCGGCCGGCCGTCACCGGCCGGCCGGACCCTGCTGAGCTCCCACTCCTTTCGTCAGACGCTCTCCTGCAGTCCGCGCAGTGACGCCACGAGCCGGTCCACCTCATCGGAGGTGTTGTAGAGCGCGAGGGACGCCCGCGCCGCCGACTCCAGCCCGTAGTGGGCGAGGGCCGGCTGGGCGCAGTGGTGGCCGGCGCGGACGGCGATTCCGTCGCGGTCGAGCCAGTCGGCGACGGTGGCCGGGTCCTGCCCCGCGAGCGTGAAGGTGAGCACCGCGATCCGGTCCGGCGCCGAACCGATCAGCTCGAGTCCGGGCACCGTGGCAAGGGCCTGGAGCGCATACGACATGAGCGCTTCCTCGTACGCCGCGACGGCCGCGCGGTCGAGGGACGTCAGCCAGTTCACGGCGGCGAGCAGCCCGATGACCCCGGAGATGTGCCCGGTGCCGGCCTCCATCCTGTGCGGGGCGGCCGCGAACGTGGTCTTCCCGAAGTCCACGGACTCGATCATGTTGCCGCCGGCCTGCCACGGTGCCATGCCGGCGAGGATCTCCGGCCTCGTGTACAGGGCGCCGATGCCGGTCGGCGCGAACAGCTTGTGGCCGGAGAACGCGTAGAAGTCGGCGTTCAAGTCCTGGACGTCGACGGGGAAATGAGCGACGGCTTGCGCCCCGTCCACCAGGACCTTGGCGCCGTAGCGGTGGGCGAGGGCCGTCATCTCCTTGACGGGCGGGACGGTGCCGAGGACGTTCGACGCGTGGCTGATCGCCACGAGTTGCGTCCGCGAGGACAGCAGATCGGCGTACGCGTCCTGGTCGATCTCCCCGTATGGAGTGAGCGGTACCGGGACGACCCGGGCCCGGGTCTCCTTGGCGATCAGCTGCCACGGCACGATGTCCGCGTGGTGCTCGAGGACCGGGACGAGAATGTCGTCCCCCGGCCCGAGGTTGGCCCGGCCCCAGGTCTGCGCGACGAGGTTGATGGCCTCCGTGGTGCCCCGCACGAAGACGATGTCGTCCGGGCTCGGTGCGCCGAGGAAGTCGGCGACGGCCGCCCGGCCCGCTTCGTACGCCTCGGTGGCCTCCCGCGCCATGGTGTGGGCCCCGCGGTGGATGTTGGAGTTGGCGGTGCCGTAGTAGGCGGTGAGCGCCTCGATGACCTGCCGTGGCTTCTGGGTGGTGGCCGCGTTGTCGAGCCAGATCAGTGGACGGCCGTTGACGGTCCGGTGCAGGACGGGGAAGTCCTGCCGCACCAGCTCGGCGGTGAAGCCACCCGGTTGGGGCTCCGCCGCTGTCGGCGTCAGGGACGCCGTGACGTCAGGCGTAGTCATGGTACTTGGACACCTCGACGTTCTGGAGTACGGCGATGGCGTCGTCCACCAGCACGGCGGTGTTGAAGTAGGCCGTCATCAGGTACGACGTGATGCCCTTCCGGTCCATGCCCATGTTCCGCATGGACAGGCCGGGTTCGACCTCGTCCGGTACGGCCGCGGGGCGCAGGCCCACCACGCCCTGCTCGGCCTCCCCGATCCGGATCAGCAGGATCTCGGTGGTGCCGGCCGCACTGCCGGAGCCGCCCGGGCAGGGCACCTTGTCGGAGGGCAGCAGCGGTACGCCCCGCCAGGTCAGCAGCGGACTGCCGAACCGGCTGTCCGTCACCGGGGGCACTCCCCGGCGGGTGCACTCCCGCCCGAACGCGGCGATGGCCCTCGGATGCGCGATGAAGTAGGCCGGCTGCTTCCACACCCTCGCCAGGAGCTCGTCCAGGTCGTCGGGGGTGGGAGCGCCGGTGCGGGCCTGCACGCGCTGACCGGCCGGGACGTTGTGGAAGAGACCGGAATCGGGGTGGTTGAGCATCAGGTGCTCCTGCCGCTCACGCAGGGCCTGGATGGTCAGGTTCGCCTGGGTCCGCGTCTGGTCCATCGGCCCGTTGTAGAGGTCGGCGACCCGGGAGTGCACCATCATCCGGGTCTGGGCGAGCGTCATGTGGTACTCGCGCGGCAGGTCCTCGTAGTCGACGTAGGTGCTCGGCAGTTCGACCTCACCGACATGACCGCTGCTCAGGTCGATGGGCGCCTCGGTGCCGGGTGCGGGCATGCCGCCCGTCGCGTACGACTCCACCGCGCCGCGCAGCGCCTCCTCGCGGTCCATGAGCCCGGCGAGGGCGGAACGCCCGACGCGCAGGGCGACGCCGGGAGTGACGGCCTTGACGGCGTACGGCATGGGCTCGTCCTTGGTCCACGCCTCCAGGTCGAAGTACTGCCCGTCGCCGATGACCTGGATCAGCGCCTCGTCGCCGTACCGCCCGGCGGCGCGCTTCTCGGCCCGGCCGTGCACGATCACCCACAGGTGCTCGGCGGTGTCGCCCTCCTGGACGAGCACCTGACCGGCCTCGAAGCCGATCTCGGTGAAGGCGTCGGCCAGTTGGCCGAGGAGCGCGTCGTCGGTCTCGCGCAGGTACGGGATCTCGCGTAAGTCGCCCGGGACGACGCGCGGGCTTCCCTCGTCGGTGTGGGTGCCGATGCGGTCGTCGCCGAGGACGTACGTGCGGCGCCGGTTGACGCGGTAGACGCCTGATTCGACATCGACCCATGGGAGGGCGCGCACGAGATAGCGCGGGGTGATGCCGCGCATCTGCGGTGCCGTTTTCGTGGTCGTCGCGAGTTGCCGGGCGGCCTCGGGGCTGAGGGTGGTGCGGCCGGTCGTCACAAGGGCCTCCTCGAGTGGATCGGTCCGGGAGCGAACTTCCGTACGAGCGAGCCCGATCGTGCAGGCGGTGGCAACGCCTCACAAGACGCGCGGGACGCGGCTCGGGTGGGCGCGGGCCGAAAACGCGCGACGTGGGGTGGGGTGGGCACGCCACGTCGCGCGTGTCGGAAGGCGGCGCCACCAAGGGCGAGGGGCGGGTCGACGAAGTCCCGGACATGGCTACGACGAGCGGCCCGACGTACCGTCAATTCCCTGCGGACGGCTTGATGTGGCCCCGTATCAGGACTTTTAGTTTCTTAAAGGCGCGCTTATGCGACCTGTCTTCGAGCCGCTTTTTACTGAAGCCGCAATTGTCGAAATCCGTAATTAATCGCAGTCTCGGGGCGGCGCGCGGCATCGGTAATTCCAGTGGCGTCCGCACCTTCGCTCGGAGAGGATCACCGCATGGTTGCGACAGTGGCGAACGTCTCGGTGGACTGTGCGAACGCGTATCAACTGGCCCGGTTCTGGAGCGAGGTGACAGGACAACCACTCGATCGCGAGGACGAGCCGGGCGACGACGAGACGGAGATCATGCTGCCGGGCGGTCCGGCCCTGCACTTCAACGAGGTACCGGAGGGTAGTCGTAGCGAAGACGTAACCAATCGGGCATGCGCACGTGGGCCTACCCGCACAGCAAGAGGCCCCCAACTGCGCGCCTTGCTCGCGCAGTTGGGGGCGTTGCGACCCGCCCCGGGAGGGGGAGGGGGCCGGGGCGGGGGTCATGGTGCTTCCCGTTCCCCTGGGGTGTCTCTCTGCCTTCGGCCACCTGGGCGCGATTGCCCAGGCTCCAGGGTGGCCTACCTCTTGCGAGGCGCGTTACAGGATGGGCGCAGCGACCGGACGCATTTCTGAACGGGGTGTTTCCTCGTGCCTGGGCGGTAGCGGGCGCAGGTGCTGCGGATTGCAGAGCGGCTGTCCGGGCGCCCAGGCGGCAGGGTCGACCACCACGCATTTGCTGTGTCCGGGCATGCCGTGCGCGATTCCCTGTTCATCGATCACTGCGCACCCTCCGGCGACAGGTTGGCGACCCTGCCCGAGCAACGCGGGCAGATGCACGGCGGGTATTCCTGGCCCAACGTGGGCACCTTGACGGGTTTCACTGCGCGCCTTTTCCGGACGCAGGTACGGACGCCGGTAGCTGGATTGATCCGGTACACCTCAATGGTCATCGGCATGGGATCACTTACCCCCGCCCGCGTTCGTTCCGACGCACGCGAGGCGGTAGATGCCCCACAATTCCCGGCCCTTTTCACACCCGTCGTTGGCCTTGGTCACGCACTTGCATTCCTCACACTTCCGGGCGTGCTCGAACCACTCGCGGTAGGTGCGGGTCGTGGGCGTCTGCGGGATGCTCATCGGGCCGTCTCCCAGGGGCTCACCCAGGGCCCTGCCCATGGGGGTGCCTCGCCTGTGCGGGCCGCTCGCCGCTCTTCCTCATGGGCCAACACGTACGGCCTGACCATGGAGCCCGTGAGCTCCCAGGCTTCCTCTGCCCTGACCTGCCGCTGCCTGCGGAGCCTGGGCACGTCTACGAGCCTTGCGCCGACCACGTAGGGGGACGGCCGGTAGCGGGGTTCCCTGGGCGCCTGGGGCGCTGCCTGGGGCGCCTGGGGCGCTGCCTGTCGCCTGTGCTTGGCGGGGGTGCGCCGCCCGAACAGGGCCGCTCTCATCCACACGAGTAGCTGTGATAGGTAGTCCATTGGCTGCCTGCTCTCTCAGGTGGTCCACGCCCCCGGGCCGGTCGCACGGTCGCGGGGGTCTTTGTGTCTGACCACGCTTCACGCTGCGCGCAGGCTGCACCACGGCAGAGAAGCTGCATCTAGGCGGCAGGAAGGCTGCACGCGCTACCCTGACCAGGGCAGACACATCCCGGACGGAGTACGGGCATGGCAGCAAAGCGGCAGCGCCTAGCGCAGCGCCGGAAGTCGCGCGGCTACACGCAGGAACAACTTGCAGACGCCCTAGGCGTCGACCGCACCACGGTGCAGCGCTGGGAGCGGGGGGAGGTCGACCCCCAACCGCATCAACGGCCTAGGCTCCAAAGGCTCTTGGAACTGACGTCGAGAGAACTCGACGAATTGCTAGCGGCTGATGTTCTGCCGGTCGCTGCAGAGTCGAATTGGATAACCCCCGCGCAGCCGGCCAACGATGATGAGATGGCGGCTTGGGAGTTGTCTCGACGCGTCCAAGCAAGTGACGTCGGGTCGGAAACACTCATGCGCCTAGAGTCCGCGTTTGATGAATTGGCAACGGCCTATCCGGTCACACCTCCGGGCGAACTCTTGGACCGTGTACGGCAGCACTCCGCGTATGTGGTGCGGCTACTAGACGCCCGCATGACGCTCTCCGAACATCGGCGTTTGCTGGTCGTTGGCGGTTGGTTGTCTCTGCTCGGGGCAACGCTGCATATCGACTTGAAACAGGAGCATGCGGCAACGGCCAGGCTGCAAACCGCGGCAACCCTCGCACGACAGGCGGAGGCCCCAGAGATCGAAGCATGGTGCTTTGAAACGGACGCGTGGCGGGTCCTCACGGACGGGGACTATGTGCGCGCCCTGGAACTGTCTCTAGCGGCTCAGAGCATTGCTCCTAAAGGCACCTCCGCCCTCATCCAAGCCACCGCCCAGGAAGGGCGCGCACGCGCGAGGCTCGGGCAGGGCAAAGAGACCTATGCGGCTATCGAGCGGGTACAGGCCATGGCTGCCGCCCTGGGAATCCCGGAGCGTCCTAAAGAGCACCACTACCAATACGATCCCGCAAAGGCGCTCGCCTACACAGCAACAACGCTCGCATGGCTGGGTGACGCTGCCGCCGAACCGTACGCGCGCGAGGTTATCACGCGTCTCAGTCCGTCCAACGACGTCACCAAATGGCCGCGCCGCGTGGCTTCAGCGAACATCGATTTGGCGCTAGTTCTACTCACGGACAATCGCCTAGATGAGGCTTGCGCCTCCGCCCAGAAAGCCATATTGAGTGGGCGCGTAGTGCCGTCGAATCACTGGCGAGCATTGGAAGTCGTCAAGGCGGTTGAAGCTAAACAGCTACCGGAGGCGCCCGACTTGCGCGAGGCATACGAGGGTTTAAAGGCTATCGGGGCCTAGAAACGCAGAAATGGCCCCCTCCGTCCGCTCAGCGCGAGACGAGAGGGGGCCTTTTCATGACCACAGACCTAGAACACAGGAGTGACCAGCCCTGTCCCCGCTACCTTCGCCATAGCGCCGGACGCGTAGCGTTGGAAGGTATAGCCAAAGTAGGCGTAAGCCACGAGCAGGACGCCCAGGGATGCCGCCTGCGGCTGTTCAGCTCGAATGAACATCGGGGCGTTAGGGTCCTCCCACAGGTGGCATTCATTCCGCGGCACAACGTAAATCTCATCCTCGTTTGTGCCACCGCCCAAGTTCGTGGCTATGTTGTTGTCGACGATTACGAGCAGACCGGAAGACAGTTTGGCACGCACCGCGGGGCCGTACTCGTTCGTGAGCGTCAGACCACCCGCATTTACGGGCATTCCACCTGTCGACACGAACGGCCAGGATGAGCCGACCTGCGAGGCAAGCCAGTTCCAGCGACGCGAATGCATCACCGCGTGAGTGGCATACCCCATATTCAGGAGCGTGCTTTCGACAGTGGAAGCGGCACTCTGAATCTTCGGCCACAGTTCCGCAGCCGTAGGCGATGCGTCGGTATAAGCCACGGAGGAAGCCGCATTCGTCAGACCTGTGGTGGCCTGGTTAAGCAGCGTGGAATCCAGCGTAGTGGCGACCCGGTTGAAAAGGTCCTGCATTGTAACGTCGTCGATTCCCGAGCCCCGCTCAATCGCCTGCCGGGAAACGGTCTGCTGACCGGCGGCAGTCTGCACGGGAATTGAAAGCACCGTGTCATCCATGTTCTGTTCGGCAACCGCCGTGTTCTGCGTCGCCTGAATTCCCGCACTGGACGAGGTGGTGATACGGGACAACTCGATGGACATGCCCTGCGCGGGAAGCGGGTGACGGTTGCACGCGGCATCCGCGAACGGCCGCAGTGAGGCCGTAGCGGGGGCGAACTGTTCGGTGAGGTACTGCGGCACGGTGAGGCCCGTGAATGCGCCGGTACCGACCGCACGCGACAGGTATTCGCCTCGCTCCGTCTGCTCTTCCCGCATGTGGCGGGCAAGGCGTTCTTGGGCCCCAGGGTCACCGAACAGGAACTGACGGGAAACATCGGTCAGGAAGTTCCGGCCGTTCGGGTCCTGATCGGGCCGGTAGGTACGCTCTTCCGTTCCGATACGCGCCACCCGGTCATAAGCGGCCCTGCGCACGTTCGTGGGCGTTATCTGGCTCGACCTCTTGCCGTACTCGATTTCTTCGAGCTGCACGGCGCGCAGGCGTTCCAGATCACGCGCGGCATTGCGCGTTTCGATAACCGCAGCGTCACGGGCCTCCGTGAGTTCCTGTACGGCCCTGTCTTCCTCGGCGGAAAGGTGCGTGCGCCCAGCTTGCTGGGCAGCGTCCAGGATGCGCTGTAGCTGTTCCTGGACGGTTTCCTTACGGTGGCGTGCGTCGTCGCGGACGCCTTCAAGCTTGCGTATCTGGTCTGCGAGTGTGGGCATGATCCACCCCTTGATAAATGCGCGGAGAAATGACGCGTGCCGCGCTGCAAAGGGGTCGACCAGCCGGGGACATCCGCCCGACTCGGCCCGGACTCACCGCCCACCCGAAAGTCATCCGTTCCGGCGAGGGGTGCCCGTGGCACTGGGATTCCGGCTTGGTTGCCCTCCCCCGGGATATCTGCCAGGGGAGTGGCTGCCTCTTGCCAGGAACCGTGTGAATTGTAAATCAGCGACCCTGCATTTGTCGCTGAACTTCCGCGAGTGATTCGTCCCAACTCTCCACTGACCCGTTCTTTGTGGAGATCCCGTACTCATTCGCCCATGCCGCCAAAGCGAATATCAGCGTGAGCGGGTCAGAGTTGCCCACAATCACCGCTGCACCGGTCTCGTCTCCGGCGAGGCAGGCACGGAGTAGAGCCGGGACGGTTGCAGGCTCAAGGGTCCTGTCCATAGTGCTCCTTCAAGATCACTGGGGTGGCACTGGCCATCGGGGAGTTTTTTGAGAGTTTGGGCCGGGGCTGGGATAAGACCGGATTCCTAAAAACGCAGCGCTCTGACCTGCGGTTTTGTGGTGAGCGCTCAGCCGGCCTGCCCCTGTGGCCTGCGGCGTTGCGTGCTGCGAGGGGCGCCCAGGTGGCATGCGAGCCTCGCCCAGGTGGCTTCTTTTGCTGGCTGTCGCCTTGCGTCGCTATGCGGGGGTACTACGTACACCCCCGCAGCAATAGCGACACGATCAAGGTTTGAGATCAAGTGATAGCGACGAATTCACTACGTGCCTGGTCAGAGGTAGCGACGAAAGCACGACGGACTAGCGACGATAGCGACGAGGGATAGCGACGAACTCACTACATGATCTTGGTTCGTCGCTGCCTGGGCACTACGGGATCAAGGTTCCCCCACGGCCAACTGGGCGGCGGCTACCTCCCTCGCCAATGCGGCAGCCTGGGCCGCTATTGCGTCCGCCTGTTGCTGCCCCTCGTACGTCACCTGATAGCGCCCCGTATTCGGGACCTTTACAATCAGGCCCTTCCTTTTGAGTGCGCCCATGTGGGTGCCTATGGTGGAGCGTTCCTCTTTCCTCCCTAGACGTTCGGCGACTCCCGTAGGTGATGCGCCTATCTCTCCGAATTCAGCGATGCCGCAAAGGGTCTGTGCTTGCTTGCCTGTCACGATGATTTTCACGCTGATTGGTTCGGCGGTAAAGGCGCCTGCCGCTCGGAGCGCCAATGAGTCGCCAGTCTTTACAGCCTCTACAGCAAGATCCGGCGCTTCCGCCATATCTTTCTGGGCGACGCTTTTAACGGTGACTCTGGCTGTGCCCTTGTCCCGCTTCACCTCAAACTCTGAGTCAATAGCCGCGAGGATGGCCGTAGCTCCCCTCGCGCGCCCTCCCTCATTACCTGAGTGGTGTACGAGCATGGCGCCTGCCTGCGTGTGCTCTCTCAGCTTGTCCAGCCGGGCAACGATCTTCCCCATTTCGCTGTTGCTGTTCTCCTCATGGCCAACAGTGCATCGCGCCTGCGTGTCGAAGATGACAAAGCCGTATCCGCCCTGCCTCGCGTATGCGATGAGTTGGCGCATTTGGTCATCTTCACCGATCTGCACGGCTCTTGGATAGAAAGTGACTCCCGTCATCTTCCGGCCGTTCATTTCCTCCCAGGCTCGTACGCGTGGCCGTATACCTCGCGCCCCCTCCGCAACCACATAGAGGACAGGAGTTTGATTCGTCGCGTATCCGAACCATCGTTCACCGGTCCCTATAGCGGCAGCCATGGACAGAGCTATGAATGACTTGAGGCTCTTTGGCGGGCCGAATATGCGGGACAGAGTGTCTCGATTGATAAAGTCAGCAATCAATGGCTCGTGATCCGGGATGCTATCAAGAGTGTCAGTGCTTAGCGCATCTGCCGCAAAGCACGCGGCAAGTGAGGCCCTGCCTTCCTCTGATTCGAGGGCGGAGGAAAACTCATCCTCGTCTATCTTGGCCGCACGTTCTTTCGCGCGGTTATAGCTTCGGATTTCCTTGGCAGCCTTTATCTCGGCTGCCTCGCGCCTGTGCGCCTCTATCAGCACCTCAGTTCTGTCGCCAATGCCTAGCGTGGGGAGTTGGGCACTCAGGGCGGTAACGTATCGCTGCACTTCCTCGTTATATGACTCCAGTGGTGCAGCCTGCGGATTGAGTAGCCACAACAAGGCGTGCTGCACATTTATCTCTGACTGTGGCAGTTCCTCATTCACCCAGCACCCCGCCGTTTGGGTCGCCTACGACCCTCGAAGCGCGTCCCGTCGCCATTGCCGCTCTCAGCGCATCGGGTACGTCCGTAAGGACACCGCTAAGGACCGGACAACCGTCATCGTGCCCAACCATCACGTGGTAAATCCCGGATACGTCCCGGAAGATGTCTGTCACGTGCGATCGACAGTGACCGCATTCATAATTGCGAGCAAATTCCTTGATCACCTTGGGTGGCCCGCTAGGCGCCGGCCGGGACTTTCTGGGTTTCTTGTTTCCGGGCATTGAGACCTCCTAGAAATGGTTCGTTCAATGTCTGTCCCGCTACCTGTGCCCACCTTTCGGCGCCATGTCCTAGCGGAACTACCGGTGACAATCTGGCCGTAGGCATAGACGCGCCTGGGCGGTTCTTCCAACCGGGCCATGCTGTGAGGTTGTTGGGCAGGGAAAATTACCGCCCAGGGCGGAGGAGAGCGCGAATGCGCGATATCTGCCTATGCGGCATCGAGAGAACCGCCGTCCGTGTGGTGCGCCGGAGGCGGTGTTAGCGTCAGAGCGAGGCGCCTGCGGTCGAGGGCCGCGCGCACAATGCGGGCGGCCTGGGCAAGCTGCACAGGGTCATCTACGGCGCGCTCGACATGCGCGGCAAGGGTGGCGGCCTTCAACTCGCGTTCGAGGGCCGTGGTGTCCGCTTCCGGGCGGTGACGTCGGATTGCGGCGATCTTCGCGCGAATGCGCGCGGCTTCGGGGCTGATAGCCATGAGGCGTTCCCGGATATGTCCCGTCGGGACACGGGGCCGCTCACCATTGCGGCCCGGATGCCAATCACCCTAAGCACAGAATGGTGGCCCCCGAAAGGGGGTGAGGACCGGCCTCACATCAGTGGAGCGCATTCGGCAAACAACAACGGCCCCCGGATAGAGGGCCGTTGTTCAGTGCATCGGTCGCGCCGATGCGTGCACCACGTGACTTAGCTCACGCCTCCCGCCACTTGATCGCGACACGGTTCGAGTCGAACCCCTTGGTTCCCGGCTTGGCACGCTTGATCGTCACGCTGTCGATGAACATGCGCAGGAACGCACGCTTTTCGTCCAGTGTCATCCCGTCATCCCACGTCGCCCGCGCGGCGGCAATGTCCATCTTCATCGCGGGCGGCGGCACGGCGGCAAGTTCGGCCCGTAGACGCTGCTCCCGCTCGTTCAGACCCAACCGCATGTTCTTCCACTCAGCCAGCGTCAGTTCACCGCGCCCCCGCTCTGCGGCGATTTCGTTGCGCTCCGCGTCCACTGCCGTGAGTTCAGCCGTCAGTTCGTCCCGGCGGGCGGCATGGTCGTCAGAGGTGAGCGCATCGAGGAATTCCGGCTTGTCCAGCTCAGCGAACAGTTCGTCGGCGACGTGCTGTTCGGTCGCCTCCAGCATGACGCCCGTGCAGCCCTTACCGCCCCGGTTCGGGTGGCACAACAGGTACGGCGTCCGCTTGCCGTTCTTGAGCTTCTTCACCGAGCCGACCATGGGCGCCTTGCACACGCCACACACGGCCAGACCACCGGTCAGCGTGTACTTGCGCCCGGCAGGGTTCCCCTTGTGCGCGTCGGTGATCGGGTAGCTGAAGCCGTCCGACGTGCGCACCGTGCGCGGTGCCGACAGCTTCGCCCGGCACGCCTGCCACGTCGCCTCGTCCAGGATGGGCGCCCAGTTGCCACGGCCCACGATCACGCCCTGATGCACCCGGAACCCGGCAATGGTCGGCTTGGTGACCATGGACCGCACCGAGCTTGCCGTGAGGGTGGACGGCCGTGTGACGGGGTTCCCCGCCGCGTCGGTGACGATCCCGCCGTTGGCGTCCTTGACCTTCACCCTGTGCGCGCCGACCAGACCGCGTGCCCGCAGCTCAGCGGCGATGTTCGCGAGTGACCAGCCGTCCAGCACCTTCTCAGCGGCCCACCGGATCGCCTCCGCCTGCTCCGGGATGATGACGTACGTCTTGTTACCGGATTCATCGACACCGTGGCCGTACCCGAACGGCTTGGACCCCGCCGCGCGCCCCTGGGCGGCATTCTCGGCAAGACGATCATTGACCCGCTTCTTCATCTTGCGCACCTCCCCAGCGTTGAGTACCGCGCGGATACCGGCGACCTCGTCATGTACGCGGACAACCCCATCCCTGTTCGTGTGCAGCTCACTGATACCGGCAGCGTCCAGCTCCGCGGCGAGAGTGAACCACTCGACCTCACGCCGCTCCAACCGGGACTGTTCCACAGCCCACACGTGGGCGACCTCCCCACGGCCGAGAGCCGCGCGGAAGTCCTCGTAACGGGGGCGGTGGTCGCCGTTCGCGGCAGAGATACCGGCATCGGCGAACACCTTCACGGGCAGCCCCGGCCACATGCTCGCGGAGTAGGAGCGGCCCCACCCTTCCTGAAGGTCGACACCTTCATAGCTGCCGTCCGGGCGGGGGGACAGTCGGCAGTACAGAGCGACGTATCGAGTCATAACCCCAGCGTGCGCCTGGTTACGTCTTCCCGACAAGTCCCCGAGCCGAAGGCGGGCAAGAACCGGCTCCATCTGTGTCTGCGTCCCGACACCTCGCGGGACGCGGAGGTCGAGCGGCTGCTGACCCTGGGCGCCTCCCTGGTCGCCGACCACCGACGGCCCGACGGCTGGGGGTGGGTCGTACTCGCCGACCCGGAGGGCAACGAGTTCTGCGTCCTCCTGGCCGACACCGAACGAGCCGCGCTGCCCCCGATCTCCTCCTAGGCCCCGTCTCCGCGACGGGCGGTCTGCGGCATGCGCGTTACTGCCCCTGATGCGCCGTCAGCGGCTGTTCGGCCCAGATGGTCTTGCGGTTGCGGCCGTAGCGCGTGCCCCACCGTTCGGACAGCTGGGCCACCAGGAACAGGCCGCGTCCGCCCTCGTCGGTGCTGCTGGCCTGGCGCAGGTGGGGGGAGGTGCTGCTGGTGTCGGAGACCTCGCAGATGAGGTGGCCGTCGCGGATCAGTCGCAGCAGTATCGGGCCGCCGGCGTACCGGTAGGCGTTCGTGACGAGTTCGCTCACGATCAGTTCCGTGGTGAAGGCCAACTCCTCCAGCCCCCACTCGGCCAGCCGGTCGCTCACCAGCGTCCGGGCCCGGCCGGCCGCGGTGGGCTCGGCCGACAGTTTCCAGGTGACCACGTTCTGCGCCGCCAGCACCCGGGTCCGACCCAGCAGCAGCGTGACGTCATCGGTGGGCCGGTCGCGCAGCATCACGTCCTCCACCGCCTTGCAGGTCTGCTCCAGTGAGTGGGACGGACCGGCCAACGCGGAGCGCAGCAGGGCCAAGCCCTGATCGATGTCGCGACGGTCGGCCAGCAGGAGGCCGTCGCTGTACAGGGCGATCAGGCTGCCCTCCTCCAGTTCGACCTCGGCCGCATCGAACGGCAGCCCGCCCACGCCGAGCGGTGGTCCGGCCGCGAGGTCGATCGGGCGCACCTTGCCGTCCGGACCCAGCACGGTCGGCGGCGGGTGCCCCGCGCGAGCCATGGTGCAGTGCCGGGAGACGGGATCGTAGATCGCGTACAGGCACGTCGCGCCCACGATCGGAGGGGTGGTGCCATCGGCCGCCCGCTGTTCGGTGGCCAGGTGGTCCACCAGGTCGTCGAGCCGGGCGAGGACCTCGTCCGGGGCCAGGTCGAGGTGGGCCAGGGTGTGCACGGCGGCGCGCAGCCGGCCCATGGTCGCCGAGGCGTGCATGCCGTGCCCGACGACGTCGCCGACGACCAGTGCGACGCGCAGTCCCGACAAGGGGATGACGTCGAACCAGTCGCCGCCGACACCGGCGGAGGCATGCGCGGGCAGGTAGCGGTGCGCTGTCTCGACCGCGGGGTGCTCGGGCACCTCGCTCGGCAGCAGGCTGCGCTGAAGGGCCTCGGCGGCGTTGTGCTGCTGGGTGTAGCGGCGGGCGTTGTCGATGCAGACCGCGGCCCTGGCGGCGAACTCCTCCGCCAGCGTGAGGTCGTCCTCCTCGAACGGCTCCGGCCGCTGCGCGCGCCACAGAGACACCAGGCCGAGGACCACGCCGCGCGCGGCCAGCGGCACCACCATCAGCGAGTGGACTCCCATCTCGAGCGCCTTCGCGGCCCGTGCCGGCTCGGCGGCGATCCACCCGCCACTGCCCTCCAGGAAGGGCTCGAGGACGGGACGCCGTTCGGCCAGACAGCGGGACGGCGCCGTGTCCTCGGGGAAGGAGAACAGATGGCCGGTGGGATGCATCAACCGCAGGGCGTCGGGCAGGACGCTGTGCGCCGCCATCCTGCGCAGCGGGCCCATGGCGTCGGGGGCCGGCTCCTCGCCCCGGGGCACGGGTTCCAGCAGATCCACCGAGAGGGCGTCGGCGAGCGCCGGAACCGCCGCCTCGGCCAGTTCACGCGCCGTCCTGGCCACATCCAGGGTGCTGCCGATCCTGGCGCCCGCCTCGTTGAGCAGGGCGAGCCGCCGGCGGGCCCGGTGCCGGTCGGTGACGTCCTCGACGATCTCGGTGACGCCCAGCACCTTGCCGGAGGGGTCCTCCATCCGGAAGGCGGACACGGAGACGATCAGTTCCTTCTGGGGGTCCCGCAGCAACCGGCAGCGCTGCTCGGCGAAGATCAGGGGCCGGCCCGTCTGCAGAACCCCGCGGAGCCGTTCCTCGATCAGCTCCGTGTCGGGCCCGAGCAGGAAGTCGGCGGTGCGAAGCCCGCGGTACGCCTCCGTCCGCAGACCGCCGAACCGTGCGATCGCCCGGTTCACCCGCAGGATGCGCAGGTCCGGACCGAGCACCGCGACGCCCACGGGGGACCGGCGGAAGAAGCCGTCCAGCACGGCCCGGTCGATGTCCCACTGGACGATGTCCTCGGCGAGCGACCCGACGAGGAGCCACTCGTCGGTGGAGTCCCAGCGCCGCACCTTCCGGGCCCTGAACCCCACGAACACGCGGTGGCCCGCACGGTCGCGGACCGGCAGCAGCCCGAACCAGCCGCGCGCCCGCAGACACGCGGCGGTCGCCTCGGCGATCACCGCCTCGTCCCCGTCGGCGATCAGGACCTCGCGCGCCGCACGGCCCAGCACCTCGTCGGCCTGGTACCCGAGAAGCGCGGTGGCCTGTTCGCTCCACCCGACGACACGTCCGCGACCGTCCACAACGGCCCACGCGGACCGGTGGACCGAGAACGGATCGTCCGGGCTCTCACTGAGCCACGTCGGGGATGTGTTGTGCATCGCCCACCCATCTCGCGCCGTTCACGGGGCCAGTGGTGCGGCGCCCCGGGCGCTCCTGCCTTTCCGCGTGACTGGCTTTGCAGTGGCTGACTCCCAGTATCGGCTGTGCGGGCATCTCGTGCTTGGTCGTTGCGCCCACGGTCGTGCGAGCGACGGTCGGTGACGGCTCCCGTCCGTCGTCCGGGCTCACCGGGGCAGTGCCCGGGCGAGGAGCACCGCCACGTCGTCGTCCGCCACCTCGGGCATGACGTGGGCCAGGAGGTCGTCGCAGACCTCTTCCAGGGGGCGCCCGGGATGCCGTAGCGCCTGTGCCAGCCGGCGCATGCCCTCGTCGAGGTCCGTGCCGCGGGTCTCGATCAGGCCGTCGGTGTAGATCACCAGGAGGCTGCGGGGCGGGAGGATCATCTGCTGGACCTCACAGCCCTGCCCGCCCACGCCCAGGGGCGGGCCCGCCGGGCCGTCCAGGAAGACGACCGTCCCCCGCTCGTCGGCGACCACGGGGGGCGGGTGGCCCGCCCTGGCGATCAGGCAGTGCCCGGTGACCGGATCGTGAACGGCGTACAGGCAGGTGGCCATCTCGTTGTCGCCCAGTTCCGCCACGGTGGCGTCCAGGGCGCGCAGCAGCTCGTCGGGCGGGGTGTCCCGGCAGGCCAGGGTCCGTACGGCGGTGCGCAGTTGCCCCATGACCGCCGCGGCGTGGATGCCGTGTCCCATCACGTCCCCGATCACCAGCGCGGTCCGGCCGCCCGACAGGGCGATGGCGTCGAACCAGTCGCCGCCGACCTCGTGATCGCCGGCCGGCAGGTAGCGCCCGGTGAGTTCCAGCCCGTTGACCTCGGGCAGGGAGGGGTTCATGAGGCTGCGCTGGAGGGTGAGCGCCGCGTCGCGCTGCCGGCTGTACATGCGCGCGTTGTCGATGTTCAGCGCCGCGCGTGCGACCAGCTCGTCGATCAACAGGGTGTCCTGGTCGTCGAACGGCTCTCGATCGCGGGTCCGGGTGACCGCGACCGCGCCGAGCACCGTGCCCCGGGCCACCAGCGGGATCAGGCGCGCCGAGCCCACACGGTCGCGCAGGTACTCACGCAGCCGGTCGGCGCCCGGGACCCTGACCAGCGGGCCGATGTCGCTCAGGTAGAGATTCATGGGACGCCCGGCACT
Source organism: Streptomyces bicolor (assembly GCF_000719285.1). Classification (GTDB taxonomy): domain Bacteria; phylum Actinomycetota; class Actinomycetes; order Streptomycetales; family Streptomycetaceae; genus Streptomyces; species Streptomyces bicolor. The sequence continues at coordinate 285,402 of NZ_JOFS01000005.1, forward strand.
CATGAGCCGCTCGTACATCGAGCCGGGCGGGACCTGAAGGGTCATGCCGACCGCGAGGTAGTCGGCAGGCGCGGCCGGATCCGTGAAGGTCGCCGCGACACGCCGGACCACGCCGTGCGCCGAGGCGGCGGTCTCGTCCGGGGCCATCGCCTCCTCCAGCAGCTGGACATCGGCCGAGTCCGCGAGCCGGGGCACCAGGACGCGGACCACCTCCTGCGCCGTCTGCGTCAGATCCAGGGTGGAGCCCATCTGCGTACCGGCCTCCGCCAGCAGCGCGAGGCTCTGCCGTGCCCGTTCCGCATCCAGGTGGGCCCGCTGCCCCTCCGTGACGTCAATGAGCGAAGCGATCACTCCCACCCGCTGGCCGGCACCGCCGAGCAGGGGGGCGTAGGAGCAGGACCACGTCCGCTGCCGTTCCGGGGTCGAGCCGGACGTATGACGGAAGTCCACCACCGCCTCACCTCGGTCGAGGACCTCCCGCATCACCGACTCCAGCGCGCCCGCGCCGGGGGCGACCTCGGTCACGCGCCTGCCGACGTGCTCGGCGACCGGGACGCCGTCCATCCGGGCCAGCGCCTCGTTGACCCGGAGGAAACGCAGGTCGGGACCGAGCATGGCCAGGCCGATGGGGGACTGCGTGAAGAGTCCCTCCAGCGCGGCCAGCGCATCCCGCATCCGCTCCACGGCGGACGTCTCCGCCGCGATGGCCAGCACACCCGTCCGCCCCCGCACATCCGCGATCGGACAGATCCACATCTCCATCTCGACCAGGGTCCCGTCGCGATGCCGGACCGGCAGCCGTGCCACGACCGCCGCACCCGACCGCACCGTCCGGGTGAGCCGGTCGGCCAGCTCCCGGTTCTCCTCCGGTACGAGGACCTGCTCGGCGTCCTGGCCCACCACCTGCTCCGGCGTGTGACCGAGCAGGTCCTGCGCGGCGAGCGACCACTGCACCAGGCGCCCCTCGGCATCGGCCACCCAGAGGGCCAGCGGGAGCAGGTCCTGGAAGACCCCGGCGTGTCCCACCGCGGACGTGTGCCGGTCCGGCGTTTCACGGACCGCGTCGTGGGCACGTGCACCGCGGTGACTCGCGCTGGTCATGGGGCACCTCCCTTACCCGGCGCTCGCCCCGCCGCGGCCGAACGCCCGAGACGGACCGACGTCGCCCTTGACCACAGGAGGCTCAAGGACAGCCTAGGCCGCGAGTGGCCCGGCTCACATGGCGTAAGAGGGGTGCCGCCGACACCATGGGTGCTCTCCGTCACCGGCAGGCTGAAGGGATCAAGAATGTTCCGCAAGGTGCTGGTCGCCAACCGCGGCGAGATCGCGATTCGTGCGTTCCGCGCAGGTTATGAGCTGGGCGCGCGCACCGTCGCCGTCTTCCCGCACGAGGACCGCAACTCCCTGCACCGGCTGAAGGCCGACGAGGCCTACGAGATCGGCCAGCCGGGACATCCGGTGCGGGCCTATCTGTCCGTGGAGGAGATCGTCCGTGCCGCGCAGCGGGCCGGGGCGGACGCCGTCTACCCGGGTTACGGCTTCCTGTCCGAGAACCCCGACCTGGCCCGGGCGTGCGAAGAGGCGGGCATCACGTTCGTCGGGCCGAGCGCGGAGATCCTGGAGCTGACCGGGAACAAGGCACGGGCGGTGGCGGCGGCCCGCGCGGCCGACGTGCCGGTGCTGGGTTCCTCGGCGCCGTCCACCAACGTGGACGCACTCGTGAGCGCCGCCGAGGACATCGGCTTCCCCGTGTTCGTCAAGGCGGTCGCGGGCGGTGGCGGGCGCGGCATGCGGCGCGTCGAGGATCCCGCCCAGCTGCGGGAGGCCATCGAGGCGGCCTCGCGAGAGGCGGCGTCCGCGTTCGGTGATCCCACGGTCTTCCTGGAGAAGGCCGTCGTCGAGCCGCGCCACATCGAGGTGCAGATCCTCGCCGACGGGCAGGGCAACGTCATCCACCTGTTCGAGCGGGACTGTTCGCTGCAGCGCCGCCACCAGAAGGTGATCGAGCTGGCGCCCGCGCCGAACCTCGACCCGGAGCTGCGCGACCGCATCTGCGCCGACGCCGTGCGGTTCGCCCGGCAGATCGGCTACCGCAACGCCGGCACCGTGGAGTTCCTGCTCGACCGCGACGGCAACCACGTCTTCATCGAGATGAACCCGCGCATCCAGGTCGAGCACACGGTGACCGAAGAGGTCACCGACGTGGACCTGGTGCAGGCACAGCTGCGCATCGCCGCCGGCGAGACGCTGGCCGACCTGGGCCTCGCCCAGGAGACCGTCACCCTGCGGGGCGCCGCACTCCAGTGCCGTATCACCACCGAGGACCCCGCCAACGGCTTCCGCCCGGACACCGGCCGCATCAGCGCCTACCGCTCGCCGGGCGGCTCGGGCATCCGTCTCGACGGCGGAACCACCCACGCCGGTACGGAGATCAGCGCCCACTTCGACTCCATGCTGGTGAAACTCACCTGCCGGGGCCGGGACTTCAGCGCCGCCGTGGGCCGTGCCCGGCGTGCCGTGGCCGAGTTCCGCATCCGCGGCGTGGCCACCAACATCCCCTTCCTGCAGGCGGTGCTCGACGACCCGGACTTCCAGGCCGGGCGGGTCACCACGTCGTTCATCGAGCGGCGCCCGCACCTGCTCACCGCGCGCCACTCCGCCGACCGCGGCACCAAGCTGCTCACCTACCTCGCCGACGTGACCGTCAACAAGCCGCACGGCGAACGGCCCGACCTGCTCGACCCGTTGACCAAGCTGCCCGCGCTGCCCGCCGGTGAGCCGCCGGCCGGGTCGCGGCAGAAGCTCGCCGAGCTCGGCCCCGAGGGCTTCGCGCGCTGGCTGCGCGCCTCCCCGACCATCGGCGTCACCGACACCACGTTCCGCGACGCCCACCAGTCGCTGCTCGCCACGCGCGTGCGTACCAAGGACATGCTCGCCATCGCCCCGGTGGTGGCACGCACCCTGCCCCAGCTGCTGTCCCTGGAATGCTGGGGCGGCGCGACCTACGACGTCGCCCTGCGGTTCCTCGCCGAGGACCCGTGGGAGCGCCTGGCGGCGCTGCGCGAGGCCGCCCCGAACATCTGCCTGCAGATGCTGCTGCGCGGCCGCAACACCGTCGGGTACACGCCGTACCCCACCGAGGTGACCGACGCGTTCGTGCAGGAGGCGGCGGCCACCGGCATCGACATCTTCCGCATCTTCGACGCGCTGAACGACGTCGGCCAGATGCGGCCCGCCATCGAGGCCGTACGGGAGACCGGAACGGCCGTCGCCGAGGTGGCCCTGTGCTACACCTCCGACCTGTCCGACCCGTCCGAGCGCCTGTACACCCTCGACTACTACCTGCGCCTGGCCGAGCAGATCGTGAACGCGGGCGCCCACGTCCTGGCCGTCAAGGACATGGCCGGCCTGCTGCGGGCACCGGCCGCGGCGAAGCTGGTGACGGCCCTGCGCCGGGAGTTCGACCTGCCGGTCCACATCCACACCCACGACACCGCGGGCGGCCAGCTCGCCACCTACCTCGCCGCGATCCAGGCCGGCGCGGACGCGGTGGACGGGGCGGTGGCCTCCATGGCCGGTACGACCTCGCAGCCGTCGCTGTCCGCGATCGTCGCCGCGACCGACCACTCCGAGCGGCCGACGGGCCTGGACCTCCAGGCCGTCGGCGACCTGGAGCCGTACTGGGAGAGCGTCCGCAAGGTCTACGCCCCCTTCGAGGCGGGCCTGGCCTCACCGACCGGCCGCGTCTACCACCACGAGATCCCCGGCGGGCAGCTGTCCAACCTGCGCACCCAGGCGGTCGCACTCGGCCTCGGCGACCGGTTCGAGGAGATCGAGGCGATGTACGCCGCCGCCGACCGCATGCTCGGCCGCCTGGTGAAGGTCACCCCCTCCTCGAAGGTGGTCGGTGACCTGGCGCTGCACCTGGTGGGCGCCGGAGTGTCCCCCGAGGACTTCGAGTCGACCCCGGACCGCTTCGACATCCCCGACTCCGTCATCGGCTTCCTGCGCGGCGAGCTGGGCACGCCGCCCGGCGGCTGGCCCGAGCCGTTCCGCAGCAAGGCGCTGCAGGGCCGCGCCGAGGCCAAGCCGGTGCGGGAACTGAGCGCCGACGACCGTGAAGGGCTGGCCAAGGACCGGCGGGCGACCCTCAACCGGCTGCTGTTCCCGGGACCGACGCGGGAGTTCGAGACGCACCGTGACACCTACGGCGACACCAGCGTGCTGGACAGCAAGGACTTCTTCTACGGGCTGCGCCCGGCCAAGGAGTACGCCGTCGACCTCGAGCGCGGAGTGCGGCTGCTGATCGAGTTGCAGGCCGTCGGTGACGCGGACGAGCGCGGCATGCGCACCGTGATGTCCACTCTGAACGGCCAGTTGAGGCCGATCCAGGTCCGCGACCGGGCGGCGGCCTCGGACGTCCCGGTGACGGAGAAGGCCGACCGCGCCAACCCCGGCCACGTCGCGGCGCCGTTCGCCGGCGTGGTGACCCTCACGGTCGCCGAGGGGGACGAGGTGGAGGCCGGTGCCACGGTCGCCACCATCGAGGCGATGAAGATGGAGGCCTCGATCACCGCGGCGAAGTCCGGCAAGGTGGCGCGCCTGGCCATCAACCGCGTCCAGCAGGTCGAGGGCGGCGATCTGCTGGTCGAACTCGCCTGAGCCGACTGCCGTAGAGCCCCGCGCAGGGCAGGCATTTTGCGCGGGGCGTACGTCTGCCACCCCGTGCCCAGCTCTCCCCGGCTGCCGAAGCCGCCCTTGCCGTTGCCCGGGTAGAACCGGCAAGGGTCACGGATCTGCACCGGTCCGCACGCCAACTCCACCTCCTTCGCCTGCGAGTTGGATGCGGCGCCATGGATACTGGGAGACACGTGTGGTGACCGGCTGTCAGGGCGGACAGTCGACGAGGGCACGGCCGAGCTGCCAGGTGGTTGCTCAGGTGGTCCCTTGGGGGTGAGGTGAGCCTTGTGGTGGTTCATGGCGCGTTGGGCGCCCCGGCAGGTGCGGGTGCGGTCGAGGTCAGGCGGATCGGTGGTCTGTGGCGGGTCACACGACCCTGGCATCCGGGATTGCGGCCGTTTCTGCGCAGCTATGTCGGCTACTGGGAAGCGGTGACCTCGCCGTACGAGGCGCGGTTGGTGCCCAGTGGGTGTGCCACGTTGCTGATCAGCCTGGCGGAGCCATTTTCCCAGGTGCGGCGGTTGGGCGTGCCGGGCGGGGGCAGCGGGAGGATCGGCTCGCTGGTGGTGGGGGTGGAGGACCGGCCCGCGATCTGTGTGCATCCCGGCGGCCAGGAGGCGATCCGGGTCGAGTTCACGCCGCTCGGCGCCTACCGGCTGTTCGGCATGCCGATGAGCGAGTTGACGAACCTCGCCGTCGAGATCCGGGACGTGCTGGGGCCGGAGGCCGGGACGCTGGTGGAGCGGCTGGCGTCGACCCGGGACTGGGCGGCCAGGTTCGACCTGCTGGACGCGGCGTTGCTCGCCCGGCTCGGGCACGGCCCGGAGCCCGCACCCGAGGTCGGCCACGCCTGGCGGCTGCTCTCCGGCAGCGCGGGGGCGATGCCGATCGCCCGGATCGCCGCCGAAGTGGGCTGGAGCCAGGGGTACTTGATCCGGCGGTTCACCCAGCAGATCGGGCTGACGCCCAAGGGGTCCGCCCGCGTGCTGCGCTTCCGGCACGCCGTGGCGCTGCTCGGCCGTGGGTCCGCGAGCCTGACCGACATCTCGACGGCCTGCGGCTTCTACGACCAGTCGCACCTGAACCGCGAGTTCCGGTCCATCGCCGGCACCACACCCGGTCAGATGGTGGCCTCCCGCCGGGTGGAAGGGGCTGTGGCTCTCTCGGCGAGTGCAAATTCGTCCAAGACCGCACCATCCGCCGGACGATAGCGTCCCCGCTGTACAGCCGATGGCCGGTCGGGCGGCGCGGGGGACCGTCCGACCGTCCGCCGTGCACTCGCCTTCGCCCTGGCGAGCGTCGCCCCGCAGGCCCAGCAGAGGTGGCCGGACATGGGCGAACCGCCGTCGCGCAGATCCTCGCGCGGCACGCCCTTCTCGCCGGTCAGGCATTCGACGAGGTCCGCCCGGGTGGCCGCCAGCAGCCCGTGGGCCACGCCGTCGCCGAGGGGGCCCAGGACCGCACCACGGGTACCGTCCGACGCGTGACCGGCCGCCCGCCCAACTCCTTGCGGCTGGTCGCCGAGCGGGAGTTGTAGCCCAGGTGGGACGGTCCGCTGTGACCTGCGCCCCCGAGCACGCCGACCCCGCCGCCCGTGTCAGTCCAGGACCGCCGTGGCCTCCATCTCGACCAGATGCTCCGGTACGTCCAGCGCCGCGACGCCGATCAGTGTGGCGGGCGGCGCCGCGGTGACGCCCAGCCGCTGGGCCGCACGGGTGATGCCGTCCATGAGCCGGGGCATCTTGTCGGGAGACCAGTCGACGACGTAGACGGTCAGCTTCGCCACGTCGTCGAGGGAGGCGCCGGCCCCGGCCAGGGCGGTGGCGACGTTCACGTAGCACTGCTCGACCTGGGCGGCGAGGTCGCCTTCGCCGACGGTGACGCCGTCGGCGTCCCAGGCGACCTGTCCGGCCATGAAGACGATCCGCGAGCCGGACGCGACCGACACCTGCCGATAGGCGTCGATCTCCGGCAGTCCGGTGGGGTTCACCAGGGTGATGGCCATGCTGCCTGCCTCCTTCCTCGAACCAGGACGCTCCTGGCTCCGGACCAGGCGCTCTCCTGGTCACTTGTGGTTACCCGGGAACCGTAGGAGAGTCTGCGCTGACGTGGAAGAACGCACTTTTCGGTGACTGGGGAACCAGATGGGAACCAAGCAGTTCAAGGGCTCGGTGCACGACGCGGACGTGACACGCGCGGACTCCCTGGCGCGGGAGATCTTCTCGGACATCGCCAACAAATGGGCGCTGCTGATCATCGAGTGCATCGCAGACCGCACCCTGCGCTTCAGCGAGCTGCGGGACGCTATCGAGGGCATCAGCCACAAGATGCTCACCCAGAACCTGCGCATGCTGGAGCGCAACGGCCTCGTCGACCGCACGGTGTACCCGACGGTGCCGGCCAAGGTCGAGTACACCCTCACCGAGCCGGGTCGGGCCCTGCGGGTGACGATCGACGGCATGTGCGACTGGACCCACGCATACCTGGGCCACATCGAGGAATCACGGCGCCGCTTCAACGGCTGACGCGCGCGAACGGGCCGGCGTGTGCCGGGAGGCGATGCTTCTGCAGGTTTGTCCGGGCCGGACTTGAGAACCCTGCAAGATCACCACATCGAAGGAGAGAACAAACGATCCGTCAGGTGAACGACGCGACAGTCGATCAACCTGGCCGACAGGCGCGGCGATTCTGGTCCCGGTATCCAACCGACCGGCGGACAAAGGCCTTTCCAGGCATCGCCCGCCACTGCCCAAGGAGTTCTCTTGCGCGTTCGTCGTATGGTGACCGGCGTTCTCGGTTCCGCCGCCCTCGTGCTGACGTCCCTCGGCACGCTGACCGCCCAGGCGACCCCGGCGGCGGCCGACCCGTGCGGCTTCTACGAGACCGGCTCCGACGCCTACTACAACCACTGCACGTCCGACGGCTCAAGGGTGGTCATCAAGGTGGAGGTCGCCCTGGCGCCCGACTACGAGCGGTGCGTCCCACCCGGAAAGACCTGGCTGGGCTCCGCTGACAAGATCCAGGGCGCCTACTACGTGGGCCGCACCTGCTGACGACCAGTCACTCCGGGGGCGGTCGGACCTCTCCCGTGCCCAGTGCGACCGCCACCAGGGGCCGCATGGGCTCGTCGCCGCGACGGGAGAGCAGGACGACCTCCTCGACCGCCGCCGACAGTGTGCCGAGCCGGACGGCACACTCGGCGGCCAGGTGTCCGGGGTCCCGGGTGCGGCCGAGGGACAGATGCGGCGTGAAGCGGCCGCCGCGCCCGTGGCACAGCGGGAACCGCAGCAGCAGCTCCCGGTGCAGACGGACCCATGGCGCCGGGTCCGCGGCGGCCGGATCGAGCCACACCGTCGCGTAGTGCCGGTGCCTGAAGTGCCGTACACCGCTCAGGCGGGCCGTGAACGCCCTGCTCCGCGCCGCCCCGGCGGAGAGGAGCGGTACGGCCCGCTCGAACTCCTCCTCCGGCACGAAGCCGAACAGCAGATTCACATGCGGCGGCCACCGTCGTACCTGCGGATCGTGCTCCCAGCGGATGTCCTGAATGGGCGGCCAGAGCTCGCGCGGAGGCAGCCACGCCACCGCCGTCCGCGGCGTCGGCGCCACATCGAGCGCGTCCACCGGCTCGGCCCCGCCGAAGAGCGGATCTCCGTCCACAGGGCCATGGTCCCAAAATGTGCGCTCAAGGGTGAGGGCGACGGCCCCGGACGGCGGCGATGTGCGTCCGAGGGGCGCCTCGGCAGGCGGCGTCAGCCGACAGGCGGGCGGCGATCCACCCAAGGGTGTGCGAGCTCCAGGGTGCGGGAGACCTGCAGCAGCAGGTCTTCGCGCCACGGTGCGGCGACGATCTGGACGCCGACGGGCAGGCCGGTGGCGTCGTCGTGGTGGAGGGGGAGGGAGATCGCCGGCTGGCCGGTCACGTTGAACACCGACGTGAACACCGCCATCGGGTAGCTGTTCAGCAGTGCCATCAGGGGATTGTTCTCGGTGCCCGCCCGCCAGGCGCCGACCGGTGGCGGGAGGCAGGCCATGGTGGGTGTGATCAAGAGGTCGAAGTTCGCGACGAAGGCCTCGACAATGCGCCGCGACAAGTGCTGGGTCTTGCGCACGCCTTCCGCGTAGGCCCACGAGTCGATCGATCGTGCCGCCTCGCGCAGGGCACGATTGTGGGGCTCGACGCCGTCCGGGTCCGCGAGCTCGATTCCGGCACCGCCGATGTTCCAGATGGTCGTGAACGCCGCGACCAACTCCTCGGCCGGGGGCAGCGGAAGGCGCGTGTCGACGATGTGATGGCCGGCCGACTCGAGCGCCCGAAGGGCGACGTCCACGGCGGCCGCGCACGCCGGGTCCACGGCTATGCCGTCGATCGGTGAGTCGGTGAGCGCACCGATCCGCAGCCCCGCCGGTGGGTCCGATTCCAGGGCGGTGGCAAAGGACCCGTGCCGGGTCGGAGGCGACCACCACGCACCCGGATCATGGCGCGCGAGCACATCGAGCGCGGCCGCGGAGTCCGCCACCGAGCGGGTGAGCACGCCGCTGGTGGCGAGGCCCTCCACCTCGACCGTCGCGTTGGTGACCAGGCCGCGGGTGGGCTTGAGGCCGACAAGACCGTTGCACGACGCGGGGACGCGGATGGAGCCGCCGCCGTCCTCGGCGTGGGCGATGGGCGCCATCCCGGCGGCGACGGCGACACCCGCTCCGCTCGACGACCCGCCCGGCGTGCGCTCCGGGTCCCACGGGTTGCGCGAGATGCCCAGGGCCTCGCTCTCGGTGAAGGGCAGGGTGCCGAACTCGGAGGTGGTGGTCTTGCCGAGCAGGACGAACCCCGCGTCGACCAACCGCTGTACGACCGGGTCCGACGCAACGGCCGGCGCCTGCCCGGCACCGGCGGACCCGTACGTCGTGGGCCACCCCGCCACGTCGACGAGATCCTTGACCGGCAGCGGGACGCCGTGGAAGGGCGGGAGGTCGTCGGGCGACGCGGCCCGCACCACCGCGTCGGCCGCGGCGGACGCGGCTTTGCGTACGTCGTCGTCGGCCCGGTGGCAGAAGGCGTTCAGCCGGGGGTCGAGCTCGTCCATACGCTCGAGACAGCGGTCGGCCACCTCGACCGGGCTCACCTCCTTTCGGCGTATGGCCGCGGCGAGTTCGAGGGCGGGCGTGAACGGGTCGATCGGCGAGCACATCACTGATGTTCCTTTCCGGTCCGGTACTTGCGGACGCCACCAGCCTCGTTCTGTCGCCGTCGCCCCGTCTTGGATGAATGTCGCGTAGCCTGGCGCCATGGGATCCGCCGGGCCGGCTCATGACGCCGCGACGGTCTGGGACATCGCCACCCCGGCGCGGCCCGGCCGGCTGCCGGGAGTCAGCATGGCCGGATTCCGCGCCCGTACCACGGAACTCGTCGACCTGAGCGTGGTCCCGTTCTCGGCGGTCACGGTGGCCGTCAACGTCGGCGAGGGGCCGCTCGTCGTCGAGGACGGCAGCGGCCGACCGCACAACGGCGGTGTCGTCGTCGGGCTGGCGCCCAGCGGCCTGCGAGGCCACGGCCGTGACATCGAGTGTCTGCAGGTGCGGCTGTCACCGATCGTCGCGCACGCGCTACTGGGCGCTTCTTCGGAGTTGGGCGGCACAGTGGTCTCCCTCGACGACCTCTGGGGCCGCGATGCCGAGCGAACCCAGGAACGACTGCGCGCTGCCCGGTCATGGGACGACCGATTCGCCATCGCGGAGGCCGCGCTCGCCCGACGCCACGAAGCAGGCCCGGCGATCGACCCGGAAGTCGCCTTCGTCTGGCGGTGCATGGTCGGGAACCGCGGTGGGGTTCGCGTCGAGCGGCTGGCGGCCGAGGTCGGGTGGAGCCGTAAGCGACTGTGGTCCCGCTTCCGGTCCCAGATCGGCCTGAACCCCAAGCGGGCGGCGCGGCTCGTCCGCTTCGACCACGCGGCACACCGTCTCGCCGCAGGGCACAGTCCCCCCGTGGTGGCGGCGGAGTTGGGCTACGCCGACCAGTCCCACCTCCATCGGGATGTCAGGGCCTTCGCCGGGGTGACGCCCACGGCGGTCTCGGCCGCGCCATGGCTCGCGGTCGACGACGTCGCGTGGGCCGCTCCCGACTACCTGACCGCGGCGCACTGACAAAGTGCTTGTCCGTGGGCGGGTGGCCCGGCGGCCGGCGCGGTCGCAGACCGGACCGGTTGTGGTCCCGCTCCCTGCTGCTTGCGCTTTCCGCCTGGTTGAGCCCGGTCTCAGTCCGTGAGCGCCGCCGCGGTGGCGCGGGCGAACGCTTCCGGGTTGTCCAGCATGATGTTGTGTCCGCAGTCCGGGATCGCGACCACTGACACTCCGGCTTCGGTGAGTGCGTCGGTGCCCGGGAGCGGGCAGTCGGCCTCGGGCAGCAGGTAGGTGCGGGGGATTTTCAGATCCAGCAGCAGCTCACGCATGGTGGGGACCGTGCCGCGGGTGAGGTGGACCGCGCTGCGATGCAGCGCCTCCCGGCCAGCCAGGCGCATCGTGGACCACCAGTGGGCGCCAACCCGGTCGCGGACCTCTTCCCACCCGCCCGCCAGGAACTCCTGCTCGGAATAGGCAGCGATGCCGCTGCTGCCTGCCGCGGCGGGCGTGCGCTCGACCGGGTCGAGGTTGGCGTCGACCAGGACCAGGCGGGAGACCAGGTGAGGGTGCCGGGCGGCCAGGACGATGGCGACCGAGCCGCCCATGCTGTGCGCGACCAGTTCGGCGCCGACGACATCCGCGCGAGCCAGGGCCGCGGCGAGCGCGTCGGCGTGTGATTCCAGCGTGTAGTCGAAGCCCGTCGGCCGGTCGCTGATGCCGTGACCCAGCAGATCGATCAGCAGTGACCGGCGGCCGGCCAGCAGGGGATGGACCGCAACCTCCGCGAAGTAGGCAGGCGAAGTGGCACCCAACCCGTGCACGTACACACGGGGCGGCTCCTGCCCCGGCAGCTCAACCCAGCGGATCTGGTCACCCTCGGGTGTCACAGCGGCGTTGCGCACGGTCTGCTCCCTGCTATCAAGATCGATGGAGAGACGAGATTAGCCACCGGATCTCGGCGCACCGCGACCGATCCCCTGACCCAAATCCCTGCACGGCCATGGAAGTCCGGCCTCGGTCAAGACACCTCACCCGCTGTCGTTCACAACGCCGTAAGGCGGGACGCCCTCACGGCAGCAGGCGTTGCTCCTTCGCGACCGCCACCGCGCCCGCGCGGGTGTCGACGCCGAGTTTGTCGTAGATGCGGCGCAGATGGGTCTTGACCGTGGCCTCGCTGATGTACAGGGCGCGGGCGATGTCGCGGTTGCCGATGCCACGCGCGAGCTGGGTGAGGATGTCGCGCTCGCGGTCGGTGAGGGTGGGGCGGGGCCGGCGCAGGTTGGCCATGACGCGGCCGGCGACGGGCGCGGACAGGGCGGGACGTCCCTGGGCGGCGGCGTGGATCGCGGCGAAGAGCTCGTCGGGGCGCTCGGCCTTGAGCAGATAGCCGGTCGCGCCGGCCTCGATGGCGCGGGTGATGTCGGCGTCCGTGTCGTACGTGGTCAGGACCAGGACGTGGGCGCAGGCGCCGGGGAGGGAGGTGAGGCGGCGGGTGGCCTCCACGCCGTCGATGCCCTCGCCCAGTTGCAGATCCATCAGCACCACGTCGGGGGTGAGTTTCGCGGCCAGCGCGAGCGCCTCCTCGCCGGTGCCGGCCTCGCCGACGACCTCGATGTCCGGGGCGCTGTCGAGCAGGGCCAGCAGCCCGGCCCGTACGACGGCGTGGTCGTCGCAGACCAGGATGCGCACGGGAGCGCGGTCGGGGGTCATCGTGGCGCCTCCAGGGGGACGGCGGCGGACAGGACGGTGCCCTCGCCGGGTGCGGAGTCGACGGTCAGGCTCCCGCCGAGCGCGCGCAGCCGGGCCCGCATGGCGGGCAGCCCGTGACCGCGTTCCGCGCCGGGGGAGTCGGGCAGGCCGGCGGGGTCGAAGCCGTGGCCGTCGTCGGTGGCGTCCAGGACGACCTCGTCGTCGAGGAGGGTGAGCGTCACGGCGGCATGGGTGGCGGCCGCGTGCTCGCGGACGTTGGCCAGGGCGCCCTGGGCGATGCGCAGCAGGGCGGACTGGACTCGGTCGGGCAACTGGGGGAGGCGGCCGTCGTCGTCGATGTGGACGCGTACGGTGAACTCCGCGCCGGACTCCCGCGCGGCCAGGGCACGCAGCGCCTGATCGAGGCCGCCGCCCCGGGCGAGGTCGGCGGGGGCCAGGTCGTGCACGAAGCGCCGGGCCTCGGCGAGGTTGTGCGCGGCGACGGACGCGGCGGTGCGGACATGGGCGCGGGCCTTGTCCGGCTCGGAGTCCCAGACCCGGTCGGCCGCCTGCAGCAGCATCTGCTGACTGGACAGGCCCTGGGCGAGCGTGTCGTGGATCTCCATGGAGAGCCGCTGGCGTTCGGCGAGAGTGCCCTCGCGGCGTTCCGAGGCGGCGAGTTCGTGGCGGGTGCGGATCAGGTCGTCGATCAGGACGCGCTGGCGCGCGGTGTGCCGTTCCATCTGCAGGAAGACGGCGGTGGCGAGGGCGGCGACGGCAGGCGGCGCGAGGACCAGGTTCGGGTCGAAGCGGCCCGCGAGCTCCAACTGCGCGGCGACGACGAACGCGGTCAGGACCACCACGAGAACGAGGGCCGCGCGGGCCGGCAGCGTGCGCAGGCCGGTGTAGAAGAGAGGCACCGCGCACCAGGCGAAGCTGGGCGCGAGCACGACCAGGACCATCCACACCACGACGACCAGCGCCAGCCAGGCCGAGTGCCGCCGGGTGGGCCGGGAGCCCGCGTCGCCGGTCCTGGGCCCCAGCAACTGCAGCACGGCGAGCACGACGCACAGCGCGATGATCCACGGAGTGCGGGGTTCGCCGGGATGACGCAGCACGAATCGGGCGAGCGCGCCGCCGAGCAGCAGGAAGAACGCCGTGTGCATCACGACGCCGAGCCACCGCGTGTCCACGGTGCCCGGTTCGTACGACCGGTTCCCCATCCGGGGCCGCCTCCCTCCCGCTCGCAGGCGCTGAACTGGGCAAACACCTCCATTGTGACCCGGTGCGAGGGCCGGGCGGGTCAACCGATCGGATGACCCCGGTGTCGTCCGTCGGGCGTCGCCGGGCGAGCCGGAACGTCGACCGTCCGGGCCCTGCTCCGGGCCGAGGGTGGACAGCGGACGAAGCGGGGCGGCAACCGGGCCGCCCGCCCACCGAAGGAGTCGACCGACCCATGAACCCCGTGCGCAAGAAGTTCTCCCGCCGTGCTCGCGTCGCCACCGGCGGTGCCGTGCTCGCCGTCGTCGCCCTGGCGGGCTTCGGTGCGGTGTCCGCGAGCGCCTCGGCCCCCGCCGCGAACCCTGCCACCGCCGCGGCCGCCTCCGCGCGGGCCACCACCACCTCCACCCACCTCACGATCGACGCCGCCACCAAGGCCGCGCAGGCCGCGCTCGACGCCGCCGAGAAGGAGAACCAGCGCGTCACGGTCGCCGTCGTCGACCGCAACGGCAACACCATCGTCACGCTGCGCGGCGACGGCGCCGGCCCGCAGTCCTACGAGTCCGCCGAACGCAAGGCGTTCACCGCCGTCTCCTGGAACGCCCCCACCTCCCAGCTGGTCGAGCGCCTGCAGCAGGCCCCGAACCTGAAGGACATCCCCGGCACCCTGTTCCTCGCGGGCGGCGTCCCCGTCACCGCCGGCAACGCCCCGATCGCCGGCATCGGCGTCGCGGGCGCTCCGTCGGGCGCGCTGGACGAGAAGTTCGCGCAGGCGGGGGCCGACGCGGTGGCTCGCTAGTCGTCCGGGGTCCCCGGACGGCTCGTATCCCCATGGCCGTCTCGCAGGCCGCGCGTACGAGACCGTCGGTATTCTCGCAGCACGGGGTATGAGCAGTCCGGGGGCGGCACCGGCCGGCTGCGATCGAGCAGCGGGCTGATCGGGCAGCGGGGCTGTGAGGGGGGAGCGGCATGGACCCTTCGGTGATGGCGGCCGTAGTCGGTGCCGGTGCGGCCCTGTTGGGTGCGTTCGTCGCTTCCCTGGCGACCCGCCGGGTCGAGATTCTGAGGCTGTGCGCCCAACCTGGACAGCCGCTCGGCGAGAGGTCCCGCGAGCTGCGGCGGTCGTTCGAGACTCCGCCGGGAGGACCTGATCGTCCAGTTCCGGCCCGAAGTCGCAGCTCTGCGAGACCCCTTGCATCCCACGAGTCAACGCCGGTGGCGTTGACCGACGCGAGCGTGCTGCGCCCAAGTGGTCACAACGTGAAGTCGATGACCTGTCCGTCGGTCTCGATGGTGGCGCCGCTGATGTTGATGGAGGCGTAGAAGTACTCCGGATTCTCGGCTCCGGGCGCTCGGCACGCCGGAGTGGGGGCGCCTCGAAACGGTTGCCGGTGCGCCACACCGGCTTCGGCCATGTTCTGGCGCACCGGCAACCACGTGCCCGACCACGAGCGGAAATTTCGCAAAGGACGGCGCGCGGGCGGGAATCCACGCCCCGGCACGCCGGTTGTCCTACGGCATGAAGACCGATGAACAGATCACCGATGTCCTGCACTACACCGCGTTCTCGTCCCACCCGGACGGCGGCAATCCGGCGGGCGTGGTCCTGGACGCCTCCGGGCTCGACGACGCCGCGATGCTGGCGATCGCCGCCCGGCTGGGTTACAGCGAGTCCGCGTTCCTGACCGGGCAGCCCGAGGAGTTGGCCGGGGAACCCGGTCGGGCGTTCACCATTCGGTACTTCAGTCCTCGCGCCGAGGTGCCCTTCTGCGGCCACGCCACCATCGCCACCGCCGTGGCCCTGGCCGAGCGGATCGGGCCGGGGGATCTGGTCTTCGCCACCCGCGCGGGCACGGTCCCGGTGACCGTCACCAGCGGCGCCGACGGCACGCTCCGGGCGACGCTGACGAGCGTGGAACCCCGGATCGAGGAGATCGCCCCGGAGGAACTGGCCGAGGCCCTTGCGGCGTTGGGTTGGCCGTCGGCCGACCTCGACCCGCGGCTGCCGCCCCGCATCGCCTTCGCCGGCAACCGCCATCTGGTGCTGGGCGCCGGCAGCCGGGAACGGCTGGCGGACCTCTCGTACGACTTCGAGCGGCTCGCCGCCCTGATGCGAAAGCTGGATCTGACGACCGTGCAGTTGGTGTGGCGCGCCGCGGACACCGTCTTCCACGTCCGCGACCCCTTCCCGGTCGGCGGCGTCGTGGAGGACCCGGCCACCGGGGCCGCGGCCGCCGCCTTCGGCGCCTACGCCCGTGAACTCGCCCTGGTGCCCCCGGAGTCGGAGCTCACCCTGCATCAGGGTGAGGACATGGGCAGGCCGGGAGAACTCACCGTGACCCTGCACGCAGGTGACCCGAAGGTCCGGGTCAGCGGCACGGGCGCTCGTATACCCCGGTAAGGCGCGGGCCGGCGCCCGGGGCCGCTGCGGCGGCCCCCGGCGCCGGCCCCTCGGCTCACAGCCCGTCGCGCACCATCGAGGCGACGATCTGGACATGGCGGTCGGCCGCCGTGTTCGAGAACTCGTTGTCGTAGTTCAGGCCGTACGGCCAGAAGTGGCCGCCGCCGGTGGAGATCTTGGCGCTGGAACCGTCGAACTGCCGGACCAGCGCCGTGGCCTGCGCACCCGTCCAGGTGCCGCTGCCGGCGAGGCGGGACCAGCCCGAACTCGTCCCCACGCCGATGGTGTGGGCGATCTCGTGCAACGCGGTCCGCTCGGTCATGTAACCGCGGTTGCCGAAGCGGATGGTGCCGTTGATGTTGCCGTCGGCGGTGGGCACGCCCGGGTCATAGCGGACGGTGAGGGTCTTGCCCAGGTCGCTGAGGTTGTTGTAGCGGGCCACCGCGGCGTTCATGGCCCTGGTGATGAGGTCGTAGGCCGTGAGTTGGTCCTGGGTGGGGTTGGCGGCCCGTTCGAGGGTCCAGGTGATGGTGGCGGCGGCCGTCACCTGATCCCGCGACGCCGATGCGTGTGTCTGTGTGGTCTGCGGGGTGGCCTGCGCGATGCCCGGGCCTGCCAACAGGGTGGCTGCCAGGGCGGCCACGACCGCCTTCTTGCGCCAGGGTATGGGCGTGCGTGCAGTAGGCATCGCGATTCGGCGTGAACTCATCGGGGCTCCTCCTGGGGGGGGGGTGGCCGTCGCGTGGGGTGACGGTGGTGCGGCGCCGGACGGAGGGAAAGCGCTTTCCAAGTGTGCCCGGATGCTAATGACATGTTTTGAACATGTCAACGAATGCGGCGGCCGGATCAAACGCCGGCAGACCCGGCACCGGTCGAGTCACCTCGCGCTCAGGCCGGCCCCGAACTCCCCAACGCCCCCAGAATCCGCTCGGCCGCCAACGTCGGCGTCAACGCCCCGTCCCTGACCTGCTGTTCGAGCACCGGTGCGAGGGCCCGCACCGCCGGATCGGCGTGCAGGCGGCCGAGGAGTTCGTCGCGGACCATGCTCCACGTCCAGTCGACCTGCTGGTCACGGCGCTTGGCGGCGAGGCGCCCGGTCGAGTCCAGCAGGGTGCGGTGCTGTTCGAGGCGCTCCCAGACGGCGTCAAGCCCGGTCGACTCGCGGGCACTGCAACTGAGCACGGGCGGTGTCCAGACGGCGTCCTTGCCGTGCATCAGCCGCAGCGCGCCCGCCAGTTCGCGTGCCGCGGCACGGGCGTCGCGCTCGTGCGGGCCGTCCGCCTTGTTGACGGCGAGCACGTCGGCCAGTTCCAGGACGCCCTTCTTGATGCCCTGCAACTGGTCGCCGGTGCGGGCGAGCGTGAGCAGCAGGAAGGAGTCGACCATGTTGGCGACCGCGGTCTCGGACTGGCCGACGCCGACGGTCTCCACCAGGATCACGTCGTAGCCGGCCGCCTCCATCACCACGATCGACTCGCGCGTGGCCTTGGCGACCCCGCCCAGGGTGCCCGCGGTGGGGGAGGGGCGGACGAAGGCCGCCGGGTCCACGGCCAGCCGTTCCATGCGGGTCTTGTCGCCGAGGATCGAGCCGCCGGTGCGGCTGGAGGAGGGGTCCACGGCGAGCACGGCAACCCGGTGCCCGAGCCCCGTCAGCATCGTGCCGAACGCGTCGATGAACGTCGACTTGCCCACGCCCGGCACCCCGCTGACGCCGATGCGCCGGGCCCGGCCGCTGTGCGGGAGCAGCTCGGTGAGCAACTCCTGTGCCAGCGCCCGGTGTTGGGGGCGGGTGGACTCGACGAGCGTGATGGCACGGGCGATGATCGCCCGCTTCCCGTCGAGTACCCCCTTCACATACGCGTCGACATCGATCACAGGTCGTGCCCGAGGTCGGCCGCCAGCCGCTTGACGAGGTCGTACGCGGCGTCCGGGATCACCGTGCCGGGCGGGAAGACGGCCGCCGCGCCCATCTCGAGGAGCGTCGGCACGTCCTGCGGCGGGATCACCCCGCCGACCACGATCATGATGTCCTCCCGCCCCTCCTCGGCCAGCGCCTCCTTGAGCGCCGGTACGAGGGTGAGGTGACCGGCGGCCAGCGAGGACACCCCGACGATGTGCACGTCCGCCTCGACGGCCTGGCGGGCCACCTCGCCCGGCGTCTGGAACAGCGGGCCGACGTCGACGTCGAAGCCGAGGTCGGCGAAGGCGGTGGCGATCACCTTCTGGCCGCGGTCGTGGCCGTCCTGGCCCATCTTGGCGACCAGGATGCGCGGGCGGCGGCCCTCGGCCTCCTCGAAGTCGGACACCAGGGCGCGGGTGCGGTCCACGTTCGGGGACTCGCCTGCTTCGTTGCGGTACACGCCGGAGATCGTACGGATCTGGCTCGCGTGCCGGCCGTACACCTTCTCCAGGGCGTCGGAGATCTCGCCGACGGTCGCCTTCGCGCGGGCCGCATTCACCGCCAGCTCCAGCAGGTTGCCCTCGCCGCCGGCGGCCCGGGTCAGCGCGTCCAGCGAGTCCTGGCACGCCTGCTCGTCCCGCTCCGCGCGCAGCCGCCGCAGCTTCTCGATCTGCTGGGCGCGCACGGAGGAGTTGTCGACCTTGAGGACCTCGATCTCCTCGTCGCTGTCCACCCGGTACTTGTTCACGCCGATGACCGGCTGGCGTCCGGAGTCGATTCGGGCCTGGGTGCGGGCCGCGGCTTCCTCGATGCGCAGCTTGGGGATACCGGCGTCGATCGCCTTGGCCATGCCGCCCGCCGCCTCCACCTCCTGGATGTGCTGCCAGGCCCGGCGCGCGAGGTCGTACGTCAGCTTCTCGACGTAGGCGCTGCCGCCCCACGGGTCGATGACCCGGGTGGTGCCGGACTCCTGCTGGATCAGCAGCTGGGTGTTACGGGCGATGCGCGCGGAGAAGTCGGTGGGCAGCGCGAGCGCCTCGTCGAGGGCGTTGGTGTGCAGCGACTGGGTGTGGCCCTGGGTGGCGGCCATCGCCTCGACGCACGTGCGCGTCACGTTGTTGAACACGTCCTGCGCGGTCAGCGACCAGCCCGAGGTCTGCGAATGCGTGCGCAGGGAAAGGGACTTGGAGTTCTTCGGGTCGAACTGCTTCACCAGCTTCGCCCACAGCAGGCGCGCCGCCCGCAGCTTGGCGACCTCCATGAAGAAGTTCATGCCGATCGCCCAGAAGAACGACAGCCGGGGCGCGAACGCGTCCACGTCCAGGCCCGCCTCGCGGCCCGCCCGGATGTACTCCACGCCGTCCGCGAGCGTGTACGCCAGCTCCAGGTCGGCCGTCGCACCGGCCTCCTGGATGTGGTAGCCGGAGATGGAGATGGAGTTGTAGCGGGGCATCCGCTGCGAGGTGAAGGCGAAGATGTCGGAGATGATCCGCATCGACGGCTTCGGCGGATAGATGTACGTGTTGCGGACCATGAACTCCTTGAGGATGTCGTTCTGGATGGTCCCGGCCAGCTTCTCGGGCGATACGCCCTGTTCCTCGGCGGCGACGATGTACAGCGCGAGCACCGGCAGCACGGCGCCGTTCATCGTCATCGACACGGTCATCTTGTCCAGCGGGATGCCGTCGAAGAGCTGCCGCATGTCGTAGATCGAGTCGATCGCCACGCCCGCCATGCCGACGTCACCGGTCACGCGCGGGTGGTCGCTGTCGTAGCCGCGGTGCGTGGGCAGGTCGAAGGCGACCGACAGGCCCTTCTGGCCGGCGGCGAGGTTGCGCCGGTAGAAGGCGTTGGACTCCTCGGCCGTGGAGAAACCGGCGTACTGGCGGATCGTCCAGGGCTGGTTGACGTACATGGTGGGGTACGGGCCGCGCAGATACGGGGCGGCGCCCGGGTAGGTGCCCAGGAAGTCCAGGCCATCCAGGTCCTGCCCGGTGTACAGCGGCTTGACCGGGATGCCCTCCGGAGTCTCCCACAGCAGGTCGTCCCCGCCGGCCGCCTTCTTGACGGCCGTACGCCACTCGTCGGCGCCTCCGTCGGCAGTAGGCGTCCCCAGCTCGATCCCGGAGAAGTCGGGGATGGAAGGGCCAGAGCGGGCGGTCATCAGGACACTCCCATGCGGTCAAGGGTGGCGGACAGGACGGCGACGGCGTCGCAGCCCGCGAAGACGTACGCGTCGACACCGGGGTACTGCCCGGGGCGGCCCGCCAGGAACACGTGCGAGGCACCGGCGGCCTTGAGCCCGGCGGCCACGGTCGCCGCCTGCTCCTCGTACAGGGCGTCACTGGAGCACAGGCAGACCTCCGTGGCGCCGCTGTCCTCGAACGTCCCCTCGGTGACGGGCTCGATGCCGCCCGCCTGGAACAGGTTCGAGGCGAAGGTGAGGCGGGCGGTGTGGGCGGCCGCCGGACCCAGGGCGGCCAGGAAGATCCGCGGGCGGGAGCCGGTCGCGGCGAGGTGGGCGTCGGAGCGGGCGCGCAGCTCCTCGTACGCCTCGTCGCGCCGCACGCGCGGCAGCCCGCCGGACGGCGGCTCGGGCGCGGGCCGGCGCTCCACGGGCTTCTCCGCCAGGTGCGGGAACTCGCTGACACCGGTGACGGGTTCGCGCCGCTTGGCCAGCTTGCCGCTGCGGGCCTGCCAGGTGTCGGCGAGGTCCCGCCCGAGCTGCCCGGAGCGAAGGACGGCGGCGAGACCACCGTTGCCCTCGATGCGCTGGAAGAACTCCCAGCCGGCGTGCGCGAGTTCGTCGGTGAGGCGCTCCACATACCAGGAGCCGCCCGCCGGGTCGATGACCCGGGCCAGGTGCGACTCCTCGATGAGGATCGTCGAGGTGTTGCGGGCGATGCGCCGCGCGAACGCGTCCGGCAGTCCGAGGGCGTGGTCGAAGGGCAGCACGGTGACGGAGTCGGCGCCGCCCGCCCCGGCGGCCAGCGTCGCGATGGTCGTGCGCAGCATGTTCACCCACGGGTCGCGGCGCGTCATCATCACCGGCGAGGTCACGGCGTGCTGGAGCTGCGCCCCCGCCCGCGGGGCCCCGCAGACCTCGGCGACCCGCGCCCACAGCCGGCGCGCGGCCCGCAGCTTGGCGATGGTCAGGAACTGGTCTGCGGTAGCGGAGTACCGGAACTCCAGCTGCGCACAGGCCTCTTCGACGCTCAGCCCGGCCTCGGTCAGCTCGCGCAGATACGCGACGCCGGTCGCCAGCGAACAGCCCAGCTCCTGCGCGGCCGAGCCACCGGCCTCGTGGTACGGCAGCGCATCCACGGTCAGCGCACGCAGCCCCGGGTAGTCCTCGGCGCACAGCCGCGCTAGACCGGCCACCGCCCGGAAGTCGTACGACTGCCCCGTACGGGCCTCGTGGCCGAGCGGATCGGCGCCCAGGTTGCCGCGCGCCACGTCCTTGGCGACGCCCCGCTCCTCGTACAGCCGCAGCAACTCACGGGCGGCGGGCTCCACTTCGCGTCCGGCGTCGAGGACGACGGGGGCCAGGTCGAGGTAGACGCCGTCCAGGGCGCCACCGAGCGACGACACCGGGATGCCGCCCTCGCCGACGACCAGCCACAGCGAGGTGACGCCGTTCTCCAGGTCCGCCAGGACCGTGGCGCCGTCGGCCGTCGTGTGCCGCTGGCGTACGTCCCAGCCGCCGACCGTGTTCCCCTCTGCGCGGCTGCCGCGCACGAAGGGAGCGAACCCGGGCAGGCCGGAGTCGGGCGCGGCGTCGTGCGCGGTGTACAGAGGCCGGGTGCGCAGCCCGTCCTCCAGCGCGGTGGACAGGGCTTCCTCGGCCTGAGCACCCTCGACGTCCTTGCCCGACTTGCGCAGCACACCCGCAACGAGGCGCTGCCACTGCTCGTGGGACACGTCAGAGAACTCGGCGGCCAGCTCAAGCCCGTCGTCAGGCAGGACCGTCATGCTCGGATGCTAGGCCAGAGGCCCAAAGGAGCAGCAGAGGGCACGACTGTGACCTTGCCCTCTCCGTGGCTGTGACCTCGGCCTCTTCGCCCTTCGGAGCCCCGACGGATCAGGTGCGGACAGGGCCCGCAGCTCCCGCGAAGCGCCCCGCGAGGAGCGTCATTCCACTGCCGTCAGGAACCCGGCGATCTCGCCCAGGACCCGGGCCGCCGGTGCCGGGTCGGTCAGCCATTTCAGGTGGCTGCCCTGGAGCGTGCGGACGTCGTACGGGTTGTCCGGGGTGAGCGCGTCGCCCTCGCGGATCAGCCGGTCCTGCAGGGCGAGCGGCAGGCTCGTGTCGTCGGCCAGTCGCACATACGTCTTGGGGATACGGCCCCAGGTCTCGGCCTGCGCCCGGTCGGTGGAGGTGCCGACGTCCAGGTTCTCGTCGGGCTGGAAGGTGTTGAGGAAGGTCAGGAACTCGTCGTCGGTGCCGTCGGCGAGGAACGCCGCCTTGAACGCCGCGAGAGCTTTGGGGTCCGCCGTGCGGAAGTTGACGCGGAGCAGGCCGAGTTCGGCCGGGTTACCGGCCATCGCCAGAGCCAGGGACGCAGGGTCGACCGTGGCCATCTCCGGCTCGGCGTAGTAGTCGCCGACGTTCAGATCGACCGGGCACCAGGCGGAGACGTAGACGATGCGGTCGATGAGGTCGGGTCGCGCGTTGGCCGCGGCGGTGGCCGTGACGCCGCCGCGGCTGTGCGAGACGAGGATCACGGGTCCGTTCCGCTTGGCTCGCTCCAGGATCCCGATCAGGTACGCAGCGTTGTCGGCGAGCGTCACGCCCTTGATCGAGCCGGGCGCGGTCGCGAGCCCTTCGGGATCCTGCGGTGCCTGATAGGCCCGCGGGTAGGTCGCCGCGAATCCGTGACCGGGCAGGTCGACCGCGACCGAACGGTGGCCCAGGAGGCCGAGTTCGGCCTGGAGGGGTGCGAAGGAGAAGGAGTTCGCGAACGCCCCGTGAACCAGGACGAAGGTCGGTTGCATCTGTCGGCTCACTCTCTGGCCGCGGCGGCATCGCCGGAATCGGCGGCGCGCGGGCCGGTTGCCCGGTGTCGGTCGGTCGACCCTAGGCACACGAAGATCATCCGCACCACCTGAACAGGCCCTTCCACTTGGGCATTTCAAGGACCGCCGATCCGGCGTGGCCGCAGTGGCCCGGACTCGGACGACGGTGAGCGCGGGCTGCGTACGGCGGCGCAGATACGCCTCGCTGTGCGGGCGGACACCGACCGCGCCGGGCTCGGTGTACATGCCGGCGTAGGCCTGGGCAACGACGTGGTCCGGCGTGCCGAGCATCGTGCGGACGTGTGCCGTACGCAGACCTGCCGGCCGGCTTTCGCATGCCGCACAGCGAGCAGATTGACCACCTGTCCGCCCATGGAGTGCCCTACGGCGATCACCGGACCGGCACCCAGGGAGTCCAGCAACGCGGCGAGATCGTCGGCCATCTCCAGGGGCGTGTTGCCCGTCGGCGGCACCTCCGAGCGCCCGTGCCCCCGCAGATCGGGCACGAGGACCCGGGACCGTCCGAACCGGCCCGTCAGCTCCAGCCGAACCGACGGTCCACCACCGCGGCGAACTCCTCCAGGGTCAGTACCTGGTCCCCGTTCTGGTCGGCGGCGTCGAACAGCGCGGAGGAGGCGTTCTCGTCTCCCACGGCCCACAACGGCAGGTCGCCCGACGCGGCCAGGGAGGGGCCCTTCGTGCGCAGGGCGATGATCACCTCTGCGCGGGTCAGGGTCCCGTTCTCGTCGAGGTCGAGCGCCTCGAACAGCTTTCGGGCCTTGTCGCTCATCGTGACACCCTCGCTCCTGATACCGGCAGGCGGCCGGCCCACCCCGTTCCCACACGAAGACGTCCGCGCACCCCTCCAGGTTGCCTCCGCGGGCCGCCTCGGCGCAGGCCTCGCGTCCGGTCAGGCGCCCCTGGCCGAGCGAGCCCGGGTCCGGGCGATCAGCCACATCAGATACGGCGCCCCGACCGCCGCCGTGAGCACGCCCACCGGCAGCTCGACCGGGGAGAACAGGCGGCGGGCCAGTACGTCCGCGACGAGGACGATCGTGGCGCCGGTGAGGGCGGAGGACAGCAGCGGGATCTGGGCGGTACGGGTCAGCCGGTGGGCGATCTGTGGCGCCAGCAGCGCCACGAAGTCGACCGGGCCCGCGGCACCCGTCGCCACCGACGCCAGCACCACCCCGAGCGCGGTGAGCCCCAGCCGGACCGGACCGAGCCGTACGCCCAGCGCGGTCGCCGTGCTGTCGTCCAGGGACACCATGCGCTGGGCGTGCGCCGCCCACAGCAGGGCCGGGACCAGCGCGAGAAGGACCCACGCCAGCGGTGCGGCCTGGTCGTAACCCCGGCCGTTGAGCGAACCGGTCAGCCACACCTTGGCCTGCTGCGCCACGAGATAGTCGCCCTTGGTGAGGAACAGCCGGGTCACCGAACCCAGCGCGATCGACACACCGATGCCGACCAGGACGAAGCGTGTGGCGTGCAGGCCGCCCCGCCAGGCGAAGACGTACACGAGCGCGGCGGCCGAGAGCCCGCCGACGACCGAGACGTACGGCAGTGCGGCGTACGACGTGATCCCGAAGGTCATCGCGGCCACCGTGGCCGCGCCCGCACCGTGCGTGACGCCGATGACGTCCGGACTGGCCAAAGAGTTGCGCGCGACGGACTGGATCAGCGCGCCGGAGACGCCGAAGGCCGCACCGACCAGCAGACCCGTCACCAGGCGGGGGAGACGCAGCGTGCCGACGACCAGTTCGTCGGGACTCGGCTGTCCGAGCAGCACGCGGACGACCTCTGTGGGGGAGACGTACGACTCGCCGACGCACAGGGACACGACGGCCGTCGCCGCCAGTACGACGGCCAGCAGGACCGCCACCGCACTGGCCCGGCGGTGCAGCAGGAAGCTGCCGTCCCCGACGCGGACGACGGTGTAGCCGGCGGGGCGCAGCCGCCGTGGCGCGGGGCTCGTTCGCTCGAGAGACTGGGTCACGCCGGCACCGTCGCCTTCCTCCGAACCAGCGCGACCAGGAACGGCACGCCGAGCAACGCGGTCATCACGGCCACCGGCACTTCCGAGGGCGCGAAGACGACACGGCCGAGCACGTCCGACACGAGGATCACCGCGGGACCCAGCAGCGCGGACAGGGCGAGCACCCACCGGTGGTCGGCGCCCACCAGAGCCCGCGCGATGTGCGGGACGGCGAGCCCGGTGAACGCGATCGGACCGGCGACCGCGACGGCGACCCCGGTCAGCACGGTCGCCGCGAGCGCGCCCAGGGCCCGCACCAGGGCCACCCGGTGACCGAGCCCCCGGGCCACGTCGTCACCGAGGGCGAGGGCGTCAAGGCCCCGGGCCAGGGCGGCGACCAGCACCAGCCCCACCAGCAGGAACGGCCAGGTCTGCGCGACGACCTCACCGTCCCGCCCGCCGATCGAGCCGACGTCCCAGAAGCGGAACTCGTCGAGGGCCCGGGCGTCGGTCGTGACGATGGCGGAGACAACCGAGGCGATGAACGCGTTCATCGCGGCGCCCGCCAGCGCCAGCTTGACCGGCGAGGCGCCGCCGCGTCCGCTGCCCGCCACGGCGTACGCGGCCACCGCGGCGAGCCCCGCACCGGCGAACGCGAACCAGACGTAGCCGGCGGGCGTGTGCACCCCGAGGAACGCGATCGCGCAGACGACGCCCAGCGAGGCGCCCTGGCTGACGCCGAGGACGCCGGGCTCGGCGATCGGATTGCGGGTGATGCCCTGCATGACGACTCCGGCGACCGCGAGGGCCAGCCCGACCATCACGCCGATGACCGTGCGCGGGACCCGCAGCGCGCGAACGACCTGCGCGTTGTCACCGCTGCCGCCGTGCAGCAGGGCGTCGAACACCTCGCTTGGGGGGATCTGGCGGCTGCCGAGGGCGAGGCTGAGCAGGACGGCGAGGAACAGCAAGAGGGTGCCGGCGACCGTCCAGCCGATGCGCCGCCGGGTGGCATGGGACATGCGTTTTTCCTCTTGCTGTTCCTCTTGTCGCTGTTGCCGAACGGCCCTACTTGGTCAGGTACTTCTCCAGGTCCGCGAGGACCTCGTCGGCCGCGGTGACGCCCAGGCCCAGGTACCAGGTCTCGTCGGGCACGTCGTACGCGTGGCCCTCCTTGACCGCCTTCAGGTTCTTCCACAGCGGGTTGCTCTGCGCGCGGGACTTGTCGGTGGCCTTCGCGTCGCCGTACACGCCGGTGAAGATGAAGTCACCGTCGGCCTGGTCGATGTTCTCGGCGCTGACTTCGGCGGCCAGGTCGTCGATGTCCTGGTTCTTCGGGCGCGGGATGCCGGCGTCCTTGAGGATGGTGCCGATGAACGAGGCGTTGGCGTAGAGGCGGATGACACCGTCGGGCAGGTAACGGACCATCGACACCGTCGGCTTGTCCGCGCCGAGCTTCGCGTCGAGCTCCTCGACCTTCTTGTCGTACGCGGCGAGCTGCGCCTTGGCCTCGGCGGTCTTGTCCAGGGCCGCGGCGTTGAGGAGGTAGTTCTCCTTCCACGTGAAGCCGGGGCGCAGGGAGAAGACGGTGGGCGCGATCTGGGACAGCTCGTCGTACTTGTCCGCGGCGCGCAGCTGGCTGCCGAGGATCAGGTCCGGCTTGAGGCCGGCGATCGCCTCCAGGTTGAGGTTGTTGATGGTGCCGACGTTCTTCGGGTTGCCGGCGTCCTTCTTCAGGTACGAAGGCAGCTCCGGGGAGCCCTCGGTGGGGGCGAGGCCGACCGGCTTGATGCCGAGCGACACGACGTTGTCGAGCTCGCCGACGTCCAGGACCACGACACGCTTGGGCTGGGCCTTGATCTCGGTCTCACCCATTGCGTGCTCGATGGTGCGGGGCCATTCGCCCGGCTTGGCATCGGTGCCCATCTCGGCGGTCTTCTTCGCGGCGTCCGCGAATTCGTCTCCGCCCTGAGCCACGGCCTTCTTGTCCCCGGCTCCGGCCGCGGGCTTCTTGTCCGCGCTGTCGTTGGAACCGCCGCAGGCCGCGAGGGACAGGGCGGCGGCGACGGCAAGAGCGACGGCGGCGGTACCGCGGCGCCGGTGAAGCATGGCAAGGCTCCCTTTGATGTACATGGGGGGCGGCTATTAGGCCAGCCTCACCTTATCCGGATCTTTCGTGTGCCCTACAAGCGAGTCTGTGTGGCTCCTGTCACGGTCCCGTGGTGTCCGCGTGCGCTTCCTTGACGCCCTGCGTCGACAGGACGTCAAGGAGGCCGGCACGGGTCGGGTCAACTCGGCGAGCAGGCGGTGTCGTTGAGCGTGAAGGCCGTGGGGCTGGGGTTCGTGTTGCCCTTCGTGGCGGTGAAGCCGAGGGTGACCGAACCCGCCGGGGCGATCGTCGCCGTGTACGACACGGAGGCGACGCTCACCTCGGCGCCGCTCTGCGTCGCGGTGCCGCCCCACAGGTTGCTGACGCGCTGACCGTCCGGGAACGTCCAGCGCAGCGTCCAGCCGTTGATCGCGGCGCTGCCGGTGTTGCGCAGGACGATCTCGCCCTGGAAGCCGCCGGGCCACTCGTTCGTCACCCGGTAGGCGACACCGCACGTCGCGGACGAGCCGCCGGAGGACGTCGTGACCGTCACCGTGCCGGAGCGCTGCGAACGGTTCCCGGCGGCGTCGCGGGCGTAGACGGCGAAGGTGTACGAGGTCTCCGGAGCGAGGCCGGTGACGGTGGCGGAGGTTGCGGTCGTCGAGATGGCGGCGGTCTCGCCGGCGCCGCTGACGCGGACCACGTCGTAGCCCGTGACGCCGGTTCCGTCGCTCGCGGCGGACCAGGCCAGCGTCACCGACGACGAGGTCACTCCCGAGGCGGTCGGTGTCCCGGGAGCGGTCGGAGGAGTGGTGTCGCCGCCGCCCGAGGCGTAGACGGTGGCTTCCTTCGAGGTGGCGGCGATGCCGTTGGCGCCGTTGAAGACGCGCCTGCCCCAGTCGCTGAGCCGCGCGGGGTCGAAGCCGATGGCCAGGTCGAGGATCGGGTCGGTGTTGCCGCTCCAGGACCAGGCCAGGTAGCCGAGCCGGAGCTGCTGGGCGGCGGCCATCATGGTGTCCTCGTCCGGGTCGCCGTACTGGTCGGGCGGACCACCGAACTCGCCGATGAGGATGGGGAGTCCGGCGCTGACGAAGGCGTTGAGGTACTCCGTGATCTCCTGCGCGGTGTCGTACACGCTGTACATGTGGATCGAGAAGATCAGGTTGCCGGTGGGGTCGGCGTCGTAGACGGACCGGGCGTTGGCGCGCATGACGCCCTGCCAGTCCTGGCCCCAGTTGGGCGCGTCCACCATGATCGTGTGCGCGAATCCGGCGTCGCGCAGCTTCTTGACGGCCGCGATCGTGGGCGCGGTCCAGCCGGCGGGATTGGTGTTGCCCCAGGGCTCGTTGCCGATGTTGATGATGACGTAGTTCTCTTCGCCGGTGAGTACGCCCTTCAGGCCGATCCAGTAGTCGGCCGCGTGGTCGAGGGTCCCGGCCGCGGCCTCCTCCCCGTAGCCGGTGGTGTCGTGCACCTCCAGCACGCAGATGAGCCGGTTGGCCTTGCACTGGGCGATGACGCCTGCGACGTCCTCAGCGCTGTTCCTGGTCCAGCGGTGGCCGTCGGAGAGGACGACGCGGACGGTGTTGGAACCCAGCGCCTTGACGTCGGCGAGCGACTGCGTCTCGCCCGGATACCAGGTGTGGGCGTGGTTGACACCACGCATCACGAAATGGTTGCCGCTCGCCTCCAGCAGCCGGCCGTCCCGGATGTGGATGCCGGTCGCCGCCGCCTGGGCAGGCGCGGCGAAGGAGAGTAAGGGGACGAGCAGGCCCAGGAGGGCGGCCACGACGGCGGCCACTCGTGGGGCGGTGCGGGTGCGGGATCTCATGGCGGCTCCCAGGGTGAGATGGGGTGACGATGCGTCAGGATGACGCGGTGCGCGCCGTGCAAGTGACAGTCGCCGTCGGAGTGCCGGCCGTTGCCGGGGTGCTGGCGATGAAGCCGGAGGTGGTGCTCGCGCCGGGCGCGAGGGTGCCGTTCCAGTCCGCGTTGCTGACGAGGGCCGTGCCGTCGGATGCCGTGCCGAGGGTGCCGTTCCAGACCTGGGTGAGGCGGGCGCCGTCCGCGGGTACGACCGCCGTGGTCCAGCCCGCTACGGAGGCAGCGGACGCGTTGGTCACCGTCACCTCGCCCTGGTAGCCGCCCTGTCGGGCGGAGACGGCGCGGAAGGACGCGGTGCAGGCGGGCGGGTCGCCAGGGGAACCCGGATCACCGGGATCGCCCGGATCTCCGGGATCACCGGGGCCCGCGTCGAGCAGCCCGGTCAGCGGCGGGTACCACCGGGCGGCGATCTTCTCGTCCCCCGAGGCGGTGGGGTGCACGCCGTCATGGGTTTCGGTGGCCGTGTCGAAACCTGTCCACTGGTCGACCATGGCTACGGGGGAGCGGCTGGTGCTCGTCGCCCGGGCCCGCTCGGGGATCCGCGGGTTGAAGTCGACGACGTGTTGCGCGCAGCCCGGGCAACTGCTCGGGTTCATCGGGATGATCTGCGCGACCAGGATCCGCGTGTCCGGATTGGAGGCCCGCATCTGCTCCACGAGCTTCGTGTAGGCGGCGAGGATGCGGTCGGGGGCGATGGCGCTCCACACGTCGTTCGTGCCGAAGTGCATGACAACGATGTCCGGCAGCGTGGCCGCCAGCCGGGCCGGCAGCAGGTTCTGGGCGGCGACGTTGGTGACCAACTCGCCGCCGTGGCCCTCGTTGTCACCGTCATGCGGCTGTCCGCAGCCCTGCGGACCGAGGGTGCCGACGAAGTCGATGTCCTTGTATCCGGCGCTCTGCAGCCGGTTCCACAGCACCGCCCGCCAGCAGCCAGGCGAGCCGGTGATGCAGTCGCCCAGGGGCATGATGCGCACGGGCTCCGCCGCCTGAGCGGCGGCGGCCGGCGGTGCGAGCGTCACTCCGAGAGGCAGGAGGACGGTGGCCAATAGGCCGAAGAGCGGGAGGAGCGGTAAGCGTGAGCGGGGGGTGTCGCGCATGGTGTTCCCTTCCCCGGGTAGGTGGGAGCGCTCCCATAAAGACATGAAGCCATTGTTGTCATTGACGCGTCAAGAGCTGGGAAGTGCGGCTGCGATGCTGTCAGTTCAGAGCACCCCGACCGAGGAGGCGCCCATGACCGAGCCGTCCGTCCTAGCCGCGCTGGTGTCCGCTCTGCGAGGTGGATCGATCGAAGTCGTCGACCTCACCTCACCCTTGTCGTCGTCGACACCCGTGATTCAACTGCCGCCCCAGTTCGGGCAGACCGCCGTCTTCGAGCTGGAGGAGATCAGCCGGTACGACGACCGGGGACCGGCCTGGTACTGGAACAACTTCCGCAGCGGCGAGCACACCGGCACCCACTTCGACGCCCCGAACCACTGGGTCACCGGCCAGGACCTCATGGACGTGGCCTCGGTGCCGGCCGGCAGACTGATCGCACCGGCAGCCGTGCTGGACTTCACCGCCGAGGTCGCCAAGAACCCGGACTTCCTGGTCGAGGTCGACCACGTGAAGGCATGGGAGGCGGAGAACGGCCCCTTGCCCGAAGGGGGTTGGCTGCTGCTGCGCACCGGCTGGGACGCCCGCTCGCACTCCCAGGAGGCGTTCCTCAACGCCGACGAGAACGGCCCGCACACCCCGGGCCTGTCGGCGGAGTGCGCCCGCTGGGTCGCCGAGGAGTCGCCGGTGATCGGCCTCGGCGTCGAGACGGTGGGCACGGACGCCGGAGGCGCGTACTCCTTCGACCCCGCCTTTCCCTGCCACTCCTACCTCATGGGCAGTGACAAGTACGGTCTGACGCAGTTGCGGAACCTCGCCGCACTGCCACCGACCGGCGCCGTCGTCATCGCGGGACCGCTGCCGATCGTCACCGGCTCCGGTGCTCCCGCGCGCGTGCTCGCCCTGGTGGAGCGCTCATGAAGGTCGCGGAAGCGGTCGGCCGGGCGCTGTGCGCAGCCGGGGTCGGGCAGGTCTTCGGAGTGGTCGGATCGGGCAACTTCCACGTCACGAACGCCATGGTCGCGGCGGGGGCGCGATTCGTCGCCGCTCGCCACGAGGGCGGCGCTGCGACGATGGCCGACGCGTACGCCCGGACGAGCGGCGAGGTCGCGGTGGTGAGCGTGCACCAGGGGCCCGGCCTGACGAACGCGATGACCGGGATCGCGGAAGCGGCCAAGAGCCGTACGCCGCTCGTCGTGCTCGCCGCCGAGGTGACCGAGCCCCGCTCCAACTTCTACGTCGACCAAGAGGCGTTGGCGCACGCGGTGGGCGCGACCACGGTTCGGGTCACGTCGGCGCAGGCCGCGGTCGAGCAGGCGTGCGGGGCGGTAGGGCTGGCGGTGCGGGAGCGGCGTACCGTCCTGCTCAACCTCCCCCTGCCGGTGCAGGCGTTGGACGTGCCGGACGGCGCCCTGGCACAGGCGGCGCCACCGCCTCGGCGGGCCGCGGTCGAGCCGGACGCGGATGGCGTACGGGCCCTGGCGGAACTGCTCGGCAGGTCCCGGCGGCCGGTGTTCGTGGCCGGCCGGGGAGCGCGCGGCCCCGGCGGGCGGGCGGCACTGGAGGCCCTCGCCGAGCGCCACGGCGCGCTGCTCGCCACCTCGGCCGTCGCACGCGGGCTCTTCCACGGCAACCCCTGGTCGCTGGATGTCTCCGGTGGCTTCGCCTCGCCCCTGGCCTGCGAACTGATCCGGGGCGCGGACCTGATCGTCGGCTGGGGCTGCGCCCTCAATATGTGGACGATGCGGCACGGCAGCCTCATCGGCGCCGACGCCACCGTGGTACAGGTCGACGACGAACCGTCCGCACTCGGCGCCCACCGTCCGGTGGACCTCGGTGTCACCGGCGATGTGCGGCTCACCGCGCACCAGGTCCTTGAGGCGGCCGGTGAGCTGCGGCAGGGCTACCGGAGCCCGGAGACCGGTGCGGCCCTCGCGGAACGGGTGCGTCTGCGCGACGTGCCGTACGACGACACGAGCACGCGTGAGCGGATCGACCCGCGGACGTTGAGCATCGCGCTCGACGACATCCTGCCCGCCGAGCGGGTGCTCGGCGTGGACTCGGGGAACTTCATGGGCTATCCGAGCGCGTACCTGTCGGTGCCGGACGAGCGGGGCTTCTGCTTCACACAGGCGTTCCAGTCGATAGGCCTGGGCCTGGCGACCACGATCGGGGCGGCACTGGCACAGCCGGAACGGATCCCGGTGGCCGCGCTCGGGGACGGCGGCGCGTTGATGGGCGCCGTCGAGCTCGACACGGTGCGGCGGCTCGGGCTGCCGATGGTGGTCGTCGTGTACGACGACGAGGCGTACGGCGCCGAGGTGCACCACTTTGGACCCGAGGGGCACCCGCTGGACACCGTCCGCTTCCCGCCGACGGACATCGCCGCCGTGGGGCGGGGCTACGGCTTCGAGGCGGTGACCGTCCGGACTCGGGCCGATCTGAAGGCCGTGGCGGACTGGGTGGCCGGGCCGCGGTCCGCGCCGTTGCTCATCGACGCCAAGGTGGTCGCCGATCACGGGTCATGGTGGCTGGAGGAGGCGTTCCGCGGGCACTGAGCACGGGAAGCGTCGACCCGCCTGTCGGCACCGCATTGCCGGCAGACGGGTCGGCGAATGGCTGGGCGGATCAGACCGCCGGTGCCGGGAAGGTCGGGTACTCCACCCCGGAGACGTGCTGGACGACTCGGATGACCTGGCAGGAGTAGCCGAACTCGTTGTCGTACCAGAGGTAGAGGATCGCGTTGTCGCCCTCCACCTTCAGCGCGCCGGCGTCGACGATCGAGGCGTGCCGCGAGCCGATGAAGTCGCTGGAGACCGCGTCGGGGGCCGTGATGAAGTCGATCTGGCGACGCAGCGGCGAGGTCAGCGAGACGTCGCGCAGGTAGTCGAGGACCTCCTCGCGGGTGGTCTCGCGCCCCAGCTGGAGGTTGAGGATGGCGATCGAGACGTCCGGCACGGGCACGCGGATCGAGCTGCCGGAGATCTTCGCCTTGAGGTCGGGCAGCGCCTTCGCGACGGCGGAGGCGGCACCGGTCTCGGTGATGACCATGTTCAGCGGCGCGGAGCGGCCGCGGCGCTCGGACTTGTGGTAGTTGTCCAGCAGGTTCTGGTCGTTGGTGAACGAGTGGACGGTCTCCACATGGCCGCGCAGCACACCGAACTCGTCGTCCATCGCCTTCAGCGGCGGGACTATGGCGTTGGTCGTGCAGGAGGCGCAGGACAGGACCTGCTCGTCCGGCTTGACCGTGTCGTGGTTGACGCCGTGCACGATGTTGGGGACGTCGCCCTTGCCCGGCGCGGTCAGCACGACCTTGTCGATGCCGGGGCGCAGGTGCTGGGACAGGCCCTCGCGGTCGCGCCACTTGCCGGTGTTGTCGATGAGGATGGCGTTCTTGATGCCGTACGCCGTGTAGTCGACCTCGGAGGGGTCGTTCGCGTAGATCACCTTGATCGCGTTGCCGTTGGCGAAGATCGTGCTGGTCGCCTCGTCGACGGTGATCGTGCCCTGGAACTGGCCGTGGATGGAGTCACGGCGCAGCAGCGAGGCGCGCTTGACGATGTCCTGCTCGCCGCCGCCGCGCACCACGATGGCCCGCAGCCGCAGGCCGTTGCCCGAGCCGGACTTCTCGATCAGCAGGCGGGCCACGAGGCGGCCGATGCGGCCGAAGCCGTAGAGGACGACGTCGCGCCCCTCGCCGCGCTCGATCTTGTTGGCGCCGGTGGCACCGGCGACGGCCTCGGCGGTGAACGCCTCCACGGACAGACCGCGGTCGTCGGCCTTGTACTCCGCGGCCAGCATGCCGAGGTCGATCTGCGACGGGCCGAGGTCGAGCGCGGTGAGGGCCTGCAGGAACGGCAGGGTCTCGGTGACCGAGAGCTCCTCACCGCCGATCTGCCGGGCGAACCGGTGGGTCTTGAGGATGCTGACCACCGACTTGTTCACCAGGGAGCGGCTGTGGAGAAGGACGGTGACGTCCCGCTCCCGGTGCAGCTTCCCGATGAGCGGGATCATCGACTCCGCGATCTCCTCGCGGTTCTTCCAGTTGGTGAACGAGTCGTCGTTGACAGTCACGGGCCTATCTTTCGAGCTAGGAGGCGCTCATATGCTAACCGTAGGGTGCGACGATCGTTCAAGCAGGGGTCGTTGGGGTGTGCGTATATCCCGTGTTGAGGTGATTTGCCCGACTGGAGGGGTGGATGGAGCTGGAGCTTCGGCATCTGCGGGTGCTGTGCGCGATCGCGGACGCCGGGAGCGTGGGCCGGGCCGCGGTGGAGCTGGGGTACACGCAGCCCGCGGTGAGCACCCAACTCCGTCGGATCGAGCGGCACTTCGGTGAGCCGCTGTTCGTGCGCGGACCCACGGGCGTACGGCCGACCCGGTACGGCGTCGAGGTGGTGGCCCAGGCACGCGACGTCCTGGCCCGCGCGGCCGCGATCGGTCGCCGGCCGGCCGCCGAACCGGCAGGGCGGACGCTGCGCGTGGCGGCGACCAATTCGCCGATGCTGGCGGGTATGGTCGCCGGACTCCGGGCCAGGCTGCCGGAGGTCTCGCTCGCGGTGAGCAGCGTGTACGCCTCCTCGCGGATCGTGGAACTGCTGGAGGCGGGCACGGTGGACGCCGCCATCGCCGCGGACTACCCCGGCAGGGAGCTGGAGCACTCGGACGCGGTGGCCCATCGCGGGATCGTTACCGAGCCGACGTTCGTGGCCCTGCCGTCCGGCCATCCGCTCCGGCACCGCCCTCAGATCGCCCTCGCCGATCTGGCCGAGGAGGCGTGGTTCGTCACGCCGGACGACGGGGCGGGCTGGCCCGGCGTCTTCTACACGGCGTGTTCGGCGGCCGGCTTCACACCCGTCGCCGTGCACGAATTCCTCGGCGACCAGCTGCAGTTGCAGGGCATGATCGCCGACGGGCTCGGTGTGTCCGCCGTGCAACCGACACTGCGCCCGATCCCGGATGTCGTGATCAAGCCGCTGATCGGTACCCCGCTGTGGTGCCGTTACGTCCTGGCCTGGCGGCGGGAGGAGGTCCCGGTCGGGACGGTGGAGGCGCTGTTCCAGTCGGCGGCCGACGCGCACCGTGAACTCGCCGCCCGGTCACCGCACTTGAAGGCATGGGCGGCGCGCACATGGAGTGTCGCCGGGGCGTAGGCGACCGCCCGCTCAGGGCGTTATGGCTCGTCGGTGCAATGTGCTATGTCACACGCCATTGTTGACGTGATCGGGCGCTGAGACAGTGCCTCACACGCCTCAGCTACCCCCTGTCGAGGCGCATCAACTCCCTGGAGGAATCCCGATGCGCTACCGCTCAGTGCTGCCCAGACGCATGCTAGGCGCACTCGCCGTCTGCGCCACGTTCTCCGGCCTCCTGTCGCCACCCGTGTTCGCCGCACCCCCGGCCGACCGGGACGTCACGCCCTCCGCGACCTCACCCCACAGGACGCCCCCACCGCCGGCCGCCTCAGTCACCGCTGCCGCCGCCCGGACCGCCGTACAGAAGCAGGCTCTGAACCCGGCCCAACTCCCGCCCCTCACACCGACGCACGCCCAGGACCCGGCGCCCACGAGGGGCGCCACCAAGCCGAAGTCGTGCACCCCGGGTGACTTCGGCGGACGGACCGGCGCCGCACTCGTCGCGTTCGTCAAGGCGTCGACCACCGAATGCGTCAACACCCTGTTCGCCGTGACGGGTTCGGACGCCCGCGCCGTCTTCCGCGAGTCGCAGATGGTCACCGTCGCGAAGGCGTTCACGAGCACGGCCCGGAGCTACGCGGGCGACAACTCGTCCCGGATCCTGCAACTCGTGCTGTTCCTGCGGGCCGGCTACTACGTACAGTTCAACAACCCGGACGACGTGGGCCCGTACGGTGCGTCCCTGGCCCGCAACACCACAGGCGGCCTCGACACCTTCTTCGCCCGCCCGCGCTCCAGGGACGTCACCGCCGCGAACGGCGACGTGCTGGGCGAGGTCTTCATCCTGACCGACAGCGCCGACCAGCAGGCCCGCTATCTCCGGGTCTACCAGCGGACCTTGCAGGACTACAACAGCTCCTACGACGGCATCCGCAGCATGCTGGCGGCCGTCAACTCCGTCTACACCCCGCTCTGGCGCGGCAACTGGAACCCCGACTACGTCAAAGCGGTCACCGCCGACCCGTCCATCGCCCGGACCCTCCACACCTTCGCGCTGGCCCACCTGGACCTGCTCGGCACCGACCGCGCCTACCTGACCTCCAACGCCGGGATGAACCTGGCCCGTTACGTCGAACACCAGGCGCTGCGGCCCACGGTCCGCCCGCAGGTCAAGCACCTCCTGGACTCGTCCCGCATCACCGGACCCACGGCCGGACTCTGGGTGGCCGTGGCGACCCAGGCCGACTCCTACGACGGCGCCAACTGCGCCTACTACGGCGTCTGTGACCTGACCGGCCAGCTCACGCGCGCGGCCCTGCCGATCACCCACGCCTGCGACGCCACCCGCACCATCCGGGCCCAGTCGCTCACCTCGGCCGAGCTCGCCGCGGCGTGCGCCAGCGTGCTGGGCCAGGACGCCTACGTCCACGACCTCGTCAAGGACGACGGACCCATCCCGGGCCAGTACCTGTCGACCCTCGACCTCGCCGTCTTCGCCAGCGCCCAGGACTACCGGACGTACGCCGGAGCGATCTTCGGCATCAGCACGGACAACGGCGGCATGACCGTGATCGACGACCCGACGGACCCCGCCAACAAGCCCTTCGCGGTCATGTACCAGAAGAGCCAGGACACCGGACACGCCGCCCGGATCTGGAACCTCAACCACGAGTACATGCACTACCTCGACGCCGTTTACAACATGAAGGGCGACTTCGGGCAGCAGACGTCGGTGCCGGACGTGTGGTGGATCGAGGGCGTGGCCGAGTACGTCTCCTACGGCTACCGTCGCATCACCTACGACCAGGCCGTCACGGAGGCGGGCAAGCACACGTACCGGCTGAGCACGCTGTTCCAGAACACGTACGCCAACAGCGACGTGACCCGCACCTACCCGTGGGGCTACCTCGCGGTCCGGTACATGTTCGAGAAGCACCCGGCCGACATCCAGCGCATGCTCGCCCGCTTCCGCGTGGGCGACTACGCCGGCGGCTACGCCGTCTACGCCACCGACATCGGCACCCGCTACGACGCCGACTTCGACCAGTGGCTGACGGAGTGCGCCGCCGGCGCCTGCGCGGCGACGCCGGCCGTCAGTCGAGAGTCGTCTCGGGGATCTGCACGTTGATCAGATCTCCGGAGCGCGGGTCGACGGTCAGACCCCGGCCCGGCCTGCGGTTGGGCAGATGGGCCTGGGTCAGGCGGACGCCCAGGATGTCGCCCTCCATCACGCTCTGAGGGTCGAGGAGCACGCCCCGGCGATGCCGCTTCAGGGCACTGAGCCAGCCCATGGCGCCCGCCATCGTCTCCCCGGTGACACCGGCCGCCACGCCGATGCCGCGGTCCCGGCCGGACTCGACCAGGGCGCGCAGGTCCTGGTCGATCTCCGGCAGGATCAGCAGATCGGCGTCGTCGACGAGCACCACGCGGGGCTCGCTGCCGCTGCCCAGGGCGGCGGCGAGCTCCTGTGCCGTGGGGGACGCAGACGGGCGGCGTCGCCAGCACCGGCACCTGGACCAACCTCGGGGACAAGGTGTCGGTGGCCTCCGCGTCGAGCAGTGGCGAGCTGGACTACGTGGTGACGCTGAAGCCGGGAATCACCATCGGACCCGGCACCTACGTCTTCAGGTTCCAGTACGACCACAACCACGGCAATCGTGACGCCGGCGGCGACCGCTACAACGTCACCGCCACCTCCACCGCCGGGGCAACCGAGTACCGCAAGGGCGGCTTCTGAGCCGGGAGCCGCCGCCGGACGGCCACCGGCTTCACGAGTGAGGCGCGATGTGGGTGTTGCGTGTCGAAGTGCTCCAGGGATCTTCCGGAACGCACGCGGGCCGTGCACAGTCAGGATCCGCCCCGCACGGGCGCATGCCACTTCACCGGGAGGTCAGTCGATGGGAGAGCAGCACCGCCCGGAGCGGCCGGACACCACATCCGTCCCTTCGGGCGGCATCGGCCGCCGGACATTCCTGGGCTACGTCGTGGCAGCCTCGACCCTGACCGTGGCCGCCCCGCTCGGCGAGACGCTCCTCGCCCCCACAGAAGCGGCCGCGGCGGTCCCATCAGTGCCCGGCCCGTCCGAGATCTACGACCTCAACGACATGCTCACCCACGCCGCGCTGCCCACGGCGAACCTGATCACCATCCGCCTCGACAGCGACGGCACGGCCTCCTTCGCCCTGCCCAGGGCCGAGGTCGGCCAGGGCATCACCACCTCCAGCGCCATGCTCATCGCCGAGGAACTGGACCTGCCGCTGGAGAAGATCCGCGTCACGCTGGCCGACGCCCGGCCGGAGCTGCTGTTCAACCAGCTCACCGGCGGCTCGAACACCACCATCTCCACCTACACTCCGATCCGCGTCGCGGCCGCCGTGGCCCGTGGCCGCCTGCTGAGGGCCGCCGCGCTGGAACTGGGGGAGGCCCTCGACGCCCTGACCGCGAAGGCCGGGGTCATCACCTCGGCCGTGACCGGCAAGAGCCTCACCTACGGCGAACTCGCCGAGAAGGCGGCCTCGGTGGCCACCGGACAGGTCTCCGTCACCCTCAAGGAGCCCGCCGACTTCAAGGTCATCGGCACCGCGCGGGGGCGGATCGACGCGCTGGAGGCGGTCACCGGCCGCAAGAAGTTCGCCATGGACGTGCACGTGCCGGGCGCGCTGCCGACGATGGTGTGCCGCCCGCCGACGATCAACGGCACCGTCCGCTCGGTCGAGAACCTGGACGAGGTGCGGGCCATGCCCGGCATCACCGACGCGGTGCGCATCTCCACCGGCGTCGCCGTGCGCGGCCGTACGTTCGGCCAGTGCATCGACGCGGTCCGCGCCCTCAAGGCCACCTGGGGACCCGGAACCGCGGAGGACGCCTCCGACGACACCGTCCGCGCCGAACTCCGCAAGGCCGAACTCCCCCTCCCCGCCCTCGACCTGCTGACCAAGTCCGTCGACGCCCGCTTCACCTTCCACTTCGCCAGCAACAGCGCCCTGGAGACCAACTGCGCCATCGCCGACGTACGCGAGGACTCGGCCGAGATCTGGGCGAGCCTGAAGTCGCCGATCACCGCCCAGGAGGACATCGCGACCAAGCTCGGGCTGCCGGTCGGCGCGGTCAAGGTCCATGTCACCGAGGGCGGGGGCTCCTTCGGGCGGAAACTCTTCTACGACGCCGCAGCCGAGGCCGCCGAGATCTCGAAGGCGATGGGCAAGCCGGTGAAGCTGATGTGGCACCGCACCGACGACTTCCGCCAGGGCCGTACCCATCCCATGTCCACCTCACGGGTGCGCGCCACCTATGCGCTCGGCCAGGTGCTCACCTACGACCAGCGTCACACCTCCGTGGCCACCGACTTCGGCCACGGCGTCGGCGAGATCATCACCGCCGAGGCCGCCCGCCTGCCTGTCGGCGACCTCACCTTTTCCGAGACGGTCTTCACGCTCACCCAGCAGACCCCGTACGACTTCGGCGTCGTCACCCAGCTCCTCAGCGAGACCGACAAGCGCTTCAACACCGGCTCCATGCGCAACATCTACTCGCCCAACGTGCGCTGCGCGCAGGAACTGGTGGTGGACGAGCTGGCCAAGCGCATGGGCAAGGACCCCTACCGGTTCCGCCGCG
Source organism: Streptomyces bicolor (assembly GCF_000719285.1). Classification (GTDB taxonomy): domain Bacteria; phylum Actinomycetota; class Actinomycetes; order Streptomycetales; family Streptomycetaceae; genus Streptomyces; species Streptomyces bicolor. The sequence goes on from NZ_JOFS01000005.1 coordinate 325,215, forward strand.
CCTGCCTGAAGGAGGAGCGGGCGCGGGCCGTTCTCGACAAGGTCGCCGAGTTGGCGGAGTGGGGGCGCGGCATGCCGGCGGGGACGGCACAGGGCATCGCGGTCCACCCCGAATACCACGCGTACGTCGCCGTCCTCGCCGAGATCGACTGCCGCCCGGAGACCACCGGACGCGAGATCCCCGACGCGTACACGGGCCCGCGCGTGACCAAGGTCGTCTGTGCCGTGGACGTAGGCCTGGCGGTGAACCCCCGCGGCCTTCAGGCCCAGATGATGGGCGGCATCATGGACGGCATCGCGATCACCCTGAGCTCCGGACTGCACCTCACCGACGGGCATTTCCTGGAAGGCAGTTGGGACAACTACTTCTACACCCGCCAGTGGAACACCCCACCGGAACTGGAGATCGTCGTCATGCCGCCGACCACCGAAACCCCCGGCGGTGCGGGCGAGTTGGCGGTCGCGGGCGCGATGGCGGCCGTGGCCTGCGCCTACGGACGCGCGACCGGCACCATGCCGACGACGTTCCCCCTCAACCACGGCGAACCGCTCGGCTTCGAGCCGCTGCCCACCAGCCCGCCGATCCCCGCGTCCCCCACCGACGGCCTCAGCCGCGCCTTCTAGGAGCCCCTGTGCCCGAACACACCTTCATCCTCAACGGCGAGTCCGTGACCGTGGACATCGAGGACGACGTACGGCTGCTGTGGGTGCTCCGGGACGTCCTGGGCGTCACCGGACCGAAGTACGGCTGCGGCCTCGGCGTGTGCCAGGCCTGCACGAGTCACATCAACGGCAAGGCGTTCAACCCCTGTTCGGTCCCCGTGAAGGACCTGCGCCCCACGGACGAGGTCACCACCATCGAGGGCCTGCCCGCCACGGTCGGCAGGGAACTCCACCCCATGCAGGAGGCCTGGCTGGAGTACGACGTCGCCCAGTGCGGCTACTGCCAGCCCGGCCAGATCATGACCGCCGTCGCCAAGGTCCGCCAGGCCCGCGAAGAGGGCCGCGACATCACCGAGGCCGACCTCGACGAGATCCGCAACGTCTGCCGCTGCGGGACGTACCACCGCATCCGGGAGGCGATCGTGGCGGGAGCGAGGAAGTACTGACTCGACCGGCGTGCGGACCTGCCGAGGGAACCGGACGACGGGGCTTTCCTGCGCGTCGACGACGAACTGGCCCAGCTGCAACCTGCTGCGGGGCGCCCCGTTCGGCGACCGGCTCGGGGACCGCGCTTCCGTTTCGAGGCCCTGCCGCTGATCGGCCGCCGCCTTCCCCGGCGGGGTGAACGGGTGCGACCATGCCGGGGTGATCACATCCCCGGACCCACTCGACGGCAGATCCCCGACCCGAAAGCTCCAGGTGGAGACCCACGGGCTCGACGTGATCGCCGACACCGAACGCAAAGGCACCCCCCGCACCCTGTTCTGGCCCTGGTTCGGCGCCAACGTGTCCATCCTGGGCCTGAGCTACGGCGCCTTCGCCCTCGGCTTCGGGATCTCCTTCTGGCAGGCACTGGTCGCGGGAGTCGTCGGCATCGTCTTCTCGTTCCTGCTGTGCGGGTTCGTCGCCGTGGCCGGAAAACGCGGCTCCGCGCCGACGATGGTGCTCGGCCGCGCCGCGTACGGCGTGCGCGGCAACCGCCTGCCGTCACTGATCTCCTGGGTCCTCACGGTCGGTTGGGAGACCGTGCTCTGCGCCCTGGCCACCATGGCCACCGCGACCGTCTTCGGCCGCCTCGGCTGGGGCGGCGGCACCGAGACCAAGGTGGTCGCCCTCGTCCTGGTCGGGGCGTTGACCGTCGTCGTCGGTGTCATGGGCTTCGACCTGATCATGCGGCTGCAGACCGTGATCACCGTGGTCACGGGCGTACTGACCGTCGTCTACGTCGTCCTCGTCGCCGACCACATCCACTGGTCCGCCGTCAGTGCCGTACCGGCGGGCTCCGCACAGGAGTTCATCGGCGCGCTCGTCTTCATGATGACCGGCTTCGGCCTCGGCTGGGTCAACGCGGCCGCCGACTACTCCCGCTATCTGCCGCGCACCGCCTCGAGCCGGGGCGTGGTCGGCTGGACCGCCTTCGGCGCGTCGCTGGCGCCGCTGCTCCTGCTGGTCTTCGGACTGCTGCTGGCCGGCTCCGCCAGCACGCTCAACGAGGCCGTCGCCGCCGACCCGATCGGCGCGCTGACGACGATCCTGCCGACCTGGTTCCTGGTCCCGTTCGCCGTAGTCGCCGTCCTCGGCCTGGTCGGCGGCGCGGTCCTCGACATCTACTCGTCCGGCCTGGCCCTGCTCTCGGCGGGCCTGCGCGTGCCGCGTCACGTGGCAGCCCTGTTCGACGGGGTACTGATGATCGCGGGCTCGATCTACATCGTGTTCGTCGCCGACGACTTCCTCGGCCCGTTCATGGGGTTCCTCACCACGCTCGGCGTCCCCATCGCCGCCTGGTGCGGCATCATGCTCGCCGACCTGGCGCTGCGCCGCCGCGACTACGACGAGGCCGACCTCTACCGCCCGGCCGGCCGCTACGGCGACGTACCGCTCACCCCGCTGCTCCTCACCCTCACCGCCACCGCCCTCGGCTGGGGCCTGGTCACCAACTCGACGGCGACCTGGCTGGAGTGGCAGGGCTATCTGCTCGGCCCACTGGGCCTGGGCGGCAGGTCCGGTGCCTGGGCGTACGCCAACCTCGGCGTCCTCGCGGCCCTCGCGCTCGGCTTCCTCGGCACGCTGGTGCTGCGCCGCGGACGCGTCCGTGCCCAGGAGACGCAGGCACCGGGCCCGACGGTGGACGAAAAGGTGACCGCATGACCTCCGGGCTGCTCGCCGTCGTCGACATGCAGCGCGTCTTCGCCGACCCCGACAGCCCATGGGCCGCCCCTCGATACGCCGAGGCGGCGGCGGGCATACGGCGTCTGCTGCCGGCCTTCGGCGACCGGGTGACGTTCACCCGTTTCGTGGCCCCCGAGGAACCCGAAGGCGCCTGGCGGGCGTACTACGAGCAGTGGCCCTTCGCCCTGCAGCCTCCGGACGCCCGACTCTGGCAGCTGACGGACGAGTTCGCCTCCCACGCGCGGCACGTGCTGGACACCACCACCTTCGGCAAATGGACCCCGGAACTGGCCCGACGCGCCACCTCGGAAGGCCGCCTGGTCCTGGCCGGCGTCAGCACCGACTGCTGTGTCCTGTCGACCGCCCTGGCGGCCGCCGACGCGGGCGTCGAGGTGCTGGTCGTCGCCGACGCCTGCGCGGGCGCGGACGACGACACGCACACGAAGGCGCTGCAGGTGATGGACCTGTACCGGCCGTTGATCCGGGTGACGACGGTCGCCGAGTTGCTGGTGGAGAGGCCGTAGTCACGGCTCCGACGTCTCGGACTCCAGCGACGACCGGGTCGCCGTGCCGTAGACGCCCGACTCGTCCGTGAGGACGACGCGGGTGAGCTGGTAGGTGCGTACGGCGCTCTCGGATCGAAGTCCTCCGCGGCAGCCGCCTCCGCCGTGCGCGTCTCGCGACGGGCGTCGGACGCGAGTCGGCCGCAGGAGCAGGCCGGTGTCCCGTCCGTTGCCCGGGGCGTGCCGCACTCGGGGCAGACGGGGCCGGAACGAGCCGCCCGGGCTACGCGGAGCGGCGCGGCGTCCCCGTGCCGGGCCGGTCGAGGTGGGCGGTGAACCAGTCCCGGGCCAGTTCGGCGACGGTGGTGAGGGTGCCGGGTTCCTCGAAGAGGTGGGTGGCGCCCGGGACGACCGCGATCCGGTGCTCGCAGTGCATCCGGTCGGCGGCCAGGCGGTTGAGGCTGAGTACCTGGGTGTCGCGGCTGCCGACGATGAGCAGGGTCGGCGCCCGCAGGCGGGTCAGCGCGGCCGGGGTCGCCAGATCGGGTCGGCCACCGCGGGAGACGACCGAGCGGATGCCGGAGCCGGACAGGGCGGCGGCCTCCAGCGCGGCGGCGGCTCCGGTGCTGGCGCCGAAGTAGGCGACGGGCAGGCCGGTTTGCTCGTGCAGCCACACGGACGCGGCGTGCAGGCGCCGGGCCAGCAGCAGGATGTCGAAGACGTTGTGCCGGTCGTGCGCCTCGTCGTCGGTGAGGAGGTCGAGCAGCAGGGTGGCCAGGCCCGCGCGGTTGAGGGCGGTGGCGACGTACTGGTTGCGCGGGCTGTGCCGGCTGCTGCCGCTGCCGTGCGCGAACGCCACGGCCGCCGGCGCCCCCTCCGGCACCACCAGACGAGCGCCGACCCGCGCGCCCGCGGCCGGGACCAGCACCTCGCGGTCTGACGGCGACGCGGCTGGTGAGGGCGGCGCCGTGGGCGGGCGCGGCACGGCTTGGGCCGCCTGCGCGAGCACGGCGGTGACCTCGGCGTCCGTGACCTGGCCGAAGTCCCGGTACCACGCACCCACCGAGCCGAGGACCCGGTGCGCGTGCGGGCACACCACATCGTCGGCCACGCGCCGCAGCCGGGCGACGCTGTGGGCCGCCCCGACCGGCACCGCGAGGACGATCCGGGCCGCGCCCTGACCTCGTACGACCCGGCAGGCCGCCTCGGCCGTGGCCCCGGTGGCGAGTCCGTCGTCCACGACGAGCGCCGTGCGCCCGGCCACCGGCAGCGCGGACCGCTCCCCTCGGTACCTGCGCACACGCCGTTCCAGCTCGCCCCGCTCGGTCTCCTCCACGGCATCGCGCTCACGGGCCCGCAGTCCGGCCGTGTCGATCACGTCCTGGTTGAGGACCCGCACCCCGTGCTCGCCGATCGCCCCGAAGCCCCACTCCGGCTGCCCGGGCACGCCCAGCTTGCGCACCACCAGCACATCCAGCGGGGCACCGAGACTCCGGGCCACCTCGGCCGCCACGGGCACGCCGCCCCGAGGCAGCCCCAGCACGACGACATCCTGACCGCGCAGCTCCTCCAGCCCCTCGGCCAGCAGCCGCCCGGCCGCCCTGCGGTCGTCGTAACGCATACACCGCCTCCCGCGCCCACCAGGGCGGGAGCCTGTCCCGTCCTCTTCAGGCTACGACTGTTCGCCCCCGGCCGACGCCTTGTGCGCACCGCGCCCGGAGGGCACCGCCGATCACGGTCTCGCCCCCGCGCGCCCGGCACTTGGCGATATCCCGTCGGTACCCGGCGGCAGTTGCCGTGTTCAATCACTCGTATCGCGTCACGCATCACGGCACGAACGGACGGCCCACACGTCAGGAGGCATCGTGATCGCCGCTCCCGAGCCCGGTCTCACCGAACGCGACATCATCGAACGCGCCGTGAACCTGCGGCCCGTACTGCTCGAACGCCAGCCGGAGACCGAACGGCTGACGCACTACCCCAAGGACACCCACGACGACTTCCTGCGGGCCGGCTTCTACCGGATCCTCCAGCCGCGCCGGTACGGCGGCTACGAGTTCGGACTGCCCACCTTCTACCGCGTGGTCACCGAGATCGCCCGCGGCTGCCCCTCCACCGGCTGGGCCCTGTCTCTCACCGCCGCCCACGTCCTCCAGGTCGCCACACTCTTCGAGGAGCGGGCACAGGACGAGATCTTCGGCACCGACGGCGACTTCCGGGCCGCGTCCACGGTCGCGCCCATCGGCGTCGCGCAGCCCGACGGCGACGGCCATGTCGTGCTCGACGGCACCTGGCCGTACTCCTCCGGCGCCCCGTACTCCACCCACTACGTCGGCCAGACGCTGCGCGCCCCCGACCGTCCCGGAGGCCCGCCGGGGCCGCCGGTCCTCTTCGTCGCCCCGCGCTCGGTGTGGACGGTGCTCGACGACTGGCACGGCGTTCTCGGCCTGCGCGGCAGCGGCTCCAACAGCATCCATATGGAACAGGCCCGTATCCCCGCCTACCTCACCTGCGAGGCGAGCCTGCTCGATCTGCCCGTCGAGGGCGGCAGCGTCGGCTCCGAGCTGCACGGCAACCCGATGTACGCCGGTCGCGCGCCGAGCTTCTTCCACGGCGAGCTGGCCGCCATCATGATCGGCACCGCTCACGCCGCCGCCGACGAGTACGCCCGTGCCGTCGCAGACCGCCCCCTCGTCCTCGAACCCGACCGCACCCGCGCCGAACTCCACGACTACCAGCGACACCTCGGCGAGGCCCTCGGCGTGATCCACACGGCCGAGGCGGCGCTGCGGCACACCGCGGAGGAGTGGATGGAGACCTGCCGCCGCAACGCCACCGGCGAGGCCCCGTTCACCATCGCCGAGGACAACCGACTCGCCCTCATGTTCCTGAACGCGGGCCGTATGACCTGGGACGTCCTGCAGAACATCCTCTTCCGCACGGCCGGCTCCCGGCACGCGCGCGACGGCGAGCGGATGCAGCGCTACTTCCGGGACGCGGCCACGTACTGGACCCATGTGGGCCCCAGCATGGCCGAGCCCCTCGCCCGCCGGGTCGGCTGCGACCGCCTGGGCCTGCCGTCCGACAACATTCCGTTGATCCCCTGATCCCCTGATCCCCTGATCCCCTGATCCCCGGATCCCCCGATCCCCCGATCCCCGATCACTTGAGAACGATCTTCCGACCACCCGGCCGATCCTCTGGACAGCAACAGGAATGCTCCGGTCCGGATGGGGTACGCGAGCAGGGCCGTACGACCGCCGCTACCAGGGGATCCGCCATGCACACACCCGCGAACGACTACTCCGCCACTCCGGCTCGCCGGGCGCTGGACGCGCTGGCGGAGAACACGGAGGACAGCGCGGCGATGGACAAGCTCGCGAGCAGCGAGGTCCTTGTTCCCGTGCCCGACGACGCCCGCGAGGAGGACTCCACCGACCCCGCGACCGTGGCGCTGCCGGTCATGGAGCAGCCGGGCGGCGACCCGACCGTCCCGGTGTTCACCTCCGAGCCCGCGATGGCCGCACTACTGCCCTTCGTCTCCCAGTACCGCCTGGTCCCACTGGGCGCACTCGCCTCGCAGTGGCCGTCCGAGGACCTGGCCCTCACCATAGACGCCGGCTCGCCGCACCCCCTCACGCTGACCTCGGAGGGCGTACGGACCCTGCTGGCACGGCCGTAGCGCCCCGGGACGCGTCCCCCGCTCACAGCGCCTTTCCGGAATTGAGGATCCCCGCGGATCGAACGCGCCCGTTGACCGCCGCCGACCCGGCTCGGTGAAGGTCGGCCGGAAGTGCTCCCCGCCGCAGGGTGGTTCGGACGTATGGAGAGGGAAGATCCCACCGGGAGGGCCGACGTGAAGGGGTGGGGGGGCGTCTTGAGGGTCGTCCTGCTCGGTACCGCCGACAGAGGCGGTTTCCCACGGTGGAACTGCGCCTGCCCGCGGTGCGCCGCCGCCCGTGACGGCAAGCTGCCCGCCCGCACCCCGGAGTGCGCGGCCGTCACCGGCAACTCCCGGGACTGGTGGCTGCTGAACACCTCGCCGGACATCCGCGCCCAGCTCACCGCCGCCTCCGCCCTGTGGCCCGGCGCCCGGCACACTCCGGTGCGCGGCGTCCTGCTGACCGACGGCGAAGCCGATCATCTGGCCGGCCTGGCCGTGCTGCGCGAGGCCGCGGGCCTGAAGACGTACGCCGCCCCCGAGGCGCTCGGCGCCCTGGGCCCGGCACAGGTGGCCCTCGACCGGCACGCCCCGTGGGAGTGGGCGGACAGCCTGACCGAGGGCGGTTTCGTGCTGGCCGGCGGCTTGGTCGTCACGGCGCACCCCGTCATGGGGGAGCCGCCGGCATACGTGCCGGGCCGGGCGAGGGACGGCCGCTTGGTGACTGCCTACCGGATCGAGGACCTGGCCACTGGGGGCGTCCTGGTGTACGCACCCCGCGTGCGGACCTGGACCCCGATGCTGGACGACCTCGTCGCGGAGGCGGACTGCGTCGTACTGGACGGCACCCACTTCGCGGCGGACGAAGCGGCGCGGGCGGGGCGGCACCTGCCCGTCTCGGGGTCCGCAGGCAGCCTCACCGCCCTGACCCGCCATCCGCACGCCCGCCGGATCTACACCCACCTGGCCGACACGAATCCTCTGCTCGACCCCGGCTCGGCGGCTCGCGCACAGGTGTCGGAGGCGGGCGTCGAAGTCCTCCCGGACGGGGCGGAGTTCGTGCTCTAGCCGCGCTAGCCGCTAGCCGCTAGCCGTCAGCCGCCAACCGCCCGGCCTCCCGCTCACCGCGTCAGGCGCCCAGCGTCCGGGCCAGCGCGTCGCGCTGCAGCGGCAGGACCTCGGCGTGCAGGTCACGGCCCTTGCGGGTGAGCGTGACGTACACCCCGCGCCGGTCCTCCGCACAGATGGAACGCTCCACCAGGCCGTCCTTCTCCAGCCGGCCGATGAGCCGGGACAGGGCGCTCTGGCTGAGGTGGACCCGCCCCACGAGGTTCTGCACCCGGCACTGATCGCCCTCCTGGGGCGTGGCGGACGCGAGGATGTCGAGCACCTCGAAGTCGCTCGCGCCCAGCCCGTGCGGGTGCAGCACGCGGTCGATCTCGTTCATGGTGCGTGCGTGCACCGACAGGATGTCCCGCCACCGTTCTTCGAGCCCCGCGTCGGCCGTCTTCGCTGCCATACCGGCACGGTAGCACCGATTCGGCCATTCATTGAGTGTGCAACTAGTGCATGTGCAAGCGCAGACCCGCGACCGAGCCCCGAGTCGCCGACAGGACGGGCTCAGGCAGCCGCATCCTGCAGGATCCAGACGAGATTGCCGCCGGCGTCCTTGGCGCACTCCTCGGTGCAACCGGCCGATCGCGGCCCCAGGGCCCGCCCCCGGCCGGATCGCCGTGCGGCGTGCCCCAAGCGGTCCGCTCACGCCCTTACGCCGACTCCCGCCTCACCAGCTCCGTAGGCAGGATCACCGCCGCCGGGTCCTCACCGCCGATCTGCGCCAGCAGCACCCGCACCATCTCCGCGCTGATCCGATCCCAGGGCTGCCGGATCGTGGTGAGCTCGGGGCGGGCGGACAGCGCGGCGGGGGAGTCGTCGAAGCCGCCGACCGCGACGTCCTGCGGTACCCGGCGCCCGCTCCGCTCCAAGGCCGTCAGCACGCCCTGCGCCATCAGGTCGGACGCGACGAACACCGCGTCCACGTCCGGCGCCTGCGCCAGCAACCGCTCGGCGCCCGCCTCACCGCTGGCCCGGCTGTAGTCGCCGGACACGATGAGCCGATCGTCGATCTCGATGCCCGCCTCGGTGAGCACCTCCTTGTAGCCGGCCAGCCGCTCCACACCGCCCGGGGTGTCCAGCGGACCGGTGACCACGCCGATGCGACGACGGCCGACGGACAGCAGATGGCGCACCATGTCCCGGGCGCCGTCCCGGTCGTCCGCCGCCACGTAACTGACCTTGGAACCGAGCCCGATCGGCTTGCCGCATGCCACCAGCGGCACACCAGCCTCACGCAGCTCCTCGGCCACCGGATCACCGGAGTGGCTGGACACCAGCAGCACCCCGTCCACGTGCCCGGCGGTGATGTACCGCGTTATGCGCCGCCGTTCGTCCTTCGTGCCCGCCAGCATCAGCAGCAGCGGGATGTCGTGCGCGGCCAGCGCCTGGGTGCAACCACGTAGCAGGACGTTGAAGTTGGGGTCCTCGAAGAACTTCTCCTGCGGCTCGGTCAGCAGGAAGCCGATCGAGTCCGAACGCCCGGTGATCAGCGAACGGGCATGCCGGTTGACGACGTAACCCGTCTTGCGGATCGCCGCGTTGACCGCCTCCTGCGCGGCCGGGCTGACGTAGTGCCCGCCGTTGAGCACGCGCGAGACCGTGCCCCGTGAGACTCCGGCCTCGCGCGCCACGTCGTGGATCGTCGGCGGTCTGCGTCGGCCCCCCGTGTTGCTCATGGTCATGACTTTACGGCTCCGGAGAGCAGATCGAGGCTCCAGAACCGCTGGACGACCAGGAAGAGCGCCACCAGCGGAAGAACCGCGAGGAACGCGCCGGTGATCACCAGGGTGTACAGCGCGGGCGTGTTGGCGCCCTGCTCGAGGAGCGTGTACAGACCCAGCGTGATCGGGAACCTCTCGTCGTCGCTGAGCATGATGTACGGCAGCAGGAAGTTGTTCCAGATCGCCACGAACTGGAACAGGAACACCGTCACCATGCCCGGCACCATCATCGGCAGCGCGACCCGCGTGAAGATCCGCCACTCGCTCGCCCCGTCCATCCGCCCGGCCTCGACCACGTCGGTGGGGACGGCCGCCGCAGCGTAGATCCGTGAGAGGTAGACGCCGTACGGCGAGAGGATCTGCGGCAGCAGCACGGACAGGTACGAGTCCGTCAGGTCGGCCTTCGCCAGGAGCAGGTACTGCGGGATGGCCAGGATCACCGGCGGCATCAGCACACCCGCCAGCAGGACGTTGAAGATCGCCTCGCGGCCGCGGAAGCGGTAGATCGCCAACGCATAGCCGCTGAACGCCGACACACACGTCGACAGCAGGGCGCCGAGACCGGCGTACAGGGCGGAGTTGCCCATCCACTGCCAGTACACGCCGTCCCGGTAGGCGCTCAGATCCGAGAAGTTGTCGGCGAATCCCGTGCCCGGCAGGAAGGTGAACGTGGAGAAGAGTTCACTGCCGGACTTCGTCGCCGCGATCACCACCCAGGCGACGGGCAGCAGGCAGTAGATCGCGCCCAGGAACAGGGTGACCGTCGGGATCAGCGCGATCCGGCGGCGCAGCGGCGGGCGGTTCTGGATGATGCTGGGCGTGGTGCCCGCGGCCGAATCGGCCTTACCGACGGCAAGAGAACTCATCGCGCTGCCTCCTGCTTGTTACGACGGTTGGCGGCCCGCAGGAAGCCGAAGGACAGCAGCAGCGTGACCAGGGCGATGATCGTGGCCTGCGCGGCCGCCGCGTAGATGTCGCCCTTGCCGAAGGCGTCCTGGTACACCTTCATCAGCGGACTCCAGGTCGTCGACACGGAGTTGGTGAGCGGCTTGAGGGTGGTCGGCTCGCTGAACACCTGGAGCGTCGCGATGATCGAGAAGAAGAAGGTCAGCACCAGCGACGGCGCCACCATCGGGATCTTGATCTTCAGTGCGATCTGGAGCGGTGTGGCACCGTCCAGCCTGGCCGCCTCGTACACCTCGGCCGGGATGGCCTGGAGAGAGGTGTAGATGACGATCATGTTGAAGCCGGTGCCGCCCCAGACCGCGATGTTCGACAGGGCGAGGTACAGCGGGCCACCGTCCAGCAGGTCCGGCTGGGGCAGGCCCAGCCTCTCGAGCACGAAGTAGAAGGGGCTGACGTCCGGCAGGTACAGGAAGCCCCACAGCAGCGCGGCCACGACGCCGGGGATGGCGTACGGCAGGAAGATCGCGAGCCGGGTGAAGGGCGCGAGCCGCACCTTCTCGGAGTCCAGCATCAGCGCGAACAGCAGGGCGAGGCCCAGCATCACCGGGACGACGATGCAGCCGTAACCGAGCACGCGCAGGGCGCCGGCGACGAGTTCGCTGTCGGCGAGGGCGTCCGTGTAGTTCTCCAGTCCGGCCCAGACCTCCTTGCGGGCGCCGGACCCGAGGCCGAGCCCGGAGACCTTCACCTTGCGGAAGCTGAGATAGATCGCGTAGCCGATGGGGAGGGCGAAGAACAGGGCGAAGAGGATCGTTGCGGGGAGGAGGAAGGCGTACGGGGTCCCCTTCACCCCGTACGCCTTCCGGCTTGTGCTGGTCACTCGGAGACCTCGAAGCCCTGCTTCTCGAGGTCGGCGACCGTGTCGTCCTGCATGGTCGTCAGCGCGGCGACGAAGTCCGACTTGTCCTTGGCGGCCTTGCCGAACGCGTCCTTGAAGGTCGTGTACGCGACGTTCACGTTCGGGCCCCAGGCGGACGGGGCGGTGGTCTTCGCGATCTCCGCGGCCTTGGTGTAGAAGTCCGACTGGTTCGAGAAATAGTCCGGCGGGGTGGCGAAGGCCCCGCTGGTCTGGGCGTTCGTGGCGGCCGGGTAGATGCCGCTCTCCTTGGCCAGCGCCTGGAGGGCGGCGTCGTCCGTGTTGAGCCAGGCGGCGAACTTCGCGGCGGCGGCCTTGTGCTCGGAGTCGGTGGTGACGGCGGTGGAGGAGCCGCCCCAGCTGCCGCTGACGTTCTGCGACTGCGACCACTGGGGGAGCGGGGCCATGGCCCACTTGCCCTTGGTGTCGGGTGCGGCCGTGGTCAGCGTGCCCGGGGCCCACACGGCGCTGACCCAGGCGATCTGCTTGCCCGTGTTGAGCGCCTTGTTCCAGGCCGGCGTGTACATCGGCTGGTTGTCGATGGCGCCCTCCTTGACGAGGTCGCCCCAGAACTTGGCGACCTTCTGCGAGGCGGCGTCGTTGATGCCGACCTTCCACTTGTCGCCGGAGGTCGTCCACCACTTGGCGCCGGCCTGCTGGGCGAGCCCCGCGAAGAGGCCGGAGTCGCTGGCGGAGAAGGTGGTCAGGTCCTTGTCCGGGGCCTTCTTCTTCAGCGCGCGGGCGGTCTCGGCGAACTGCTCCCAGGTGGTGGGGACCGTCAGGCCGTACTGCTTGAAGAGGTCCTCGCGGTAGTAGAACATCATCGGCCCGATGTCCTGCGGGACGGCGTAGACCGCGTCCGTGCCGAGCGTGGTCTGCTGCCACACCCCGTCGGCGAACTTGCTCTTCGCGTCGCCCACCTCACCGGCTATGTCCGCGACCGCGTCATTGCTGACCAGCGTCGGCAGCGCCTGGTACTCGGCCTGGACCAGGTCCGGGGCCTTGCCGGCCTTGTGCGCGGTGAGGATCTTGGTGACCAGCGTGTCGCCGGACGCCTGCTTCTTCACCGTGACCGTGATCTGGTCCTTCTCGCCCTGGCCCTTGTTCCACAGGTCGACGACCTTGTCCATGCCGGGTGTCCAGGTCCAGTACGTCAGCGAGACGGGACCGGACTCGGCCTCGCTGTCGTCCTCGGAACCGCAAGCGGCGAGGGCCGTGGCGCCGAGGGCGGCGGAGACGCAGACAGCCGCACTTCTGAAAAAGAGCCGCCGACGGTTGGTGATGGGCATGGATCTCTCCCCTGACCTGGGGTCTCCGCCCGCTGCGAAGACCTGCCATGCTTCTGTGAGCGTTCACAGTAGAGAAACATCCCGGACACTTGTCAATGGTTGTTGCTGTGCGGTTATGTTGGGCTCGCACCGCTGATCTCGTGTGTGCACGTTCCCAAATGATCGATTAAACGGGAGAGATCCATGCCGGAGACCACCCCCAGGGGCCTCACCAGGCTCGCCTTCGGTGGGGACTACAACCCCGAGCAGTGGCCGGAAAGCGTCTGGCAGGAGGACGTACGGCTGATGCGGGAGGCCGGCGTCACGATGGTGAGCGTCGGGATCTTCTCCTGGGCCCTGCTGGAGCCCTCGCCCGGGGTGTACGACTTCGGCTGGATGGACCGCCTGCTCGCCCTGCTGCACGAGAACGGCATACGCGTCGACCTGGGCACGCCCACCGTGTGCCCGCCGGTGTGGTTCTACCGCGCCCACCCGGAGGCGCTGCCCGTGACGCCGGAGGGCGTGCGCCACGAGTTCGGCTCCCGAGCCGCGATCTGTCACAGCAACGTGGACTACCGAGCGGCCGCCGCGACCATCACCACCAAGCTCGCCGAACGCTACGGAGACCACCCGGCCCTGGCGATGTGGCACGTGCACAACGAGTACGGCGTCCCCGTCTCGGCCTGCTACTGCGACTCCTGCGCCGCACACTTCCGCCGCTGGCTGGAGTCGGCGTACGGGACGGTCGACGCCGTCAACGAGGCCTGGGGCACCGCCTTCTGGGGCCAGCGCTACACCGACTTCGCCCAGATCAACCCGCCGCGCCTGACGCCGACGGCCGTCAACCCGGCCCAGGCGCTGGACTACAAGCGCTTCGCCGACGCCACCATGCGCGAGAACTTCCGTATGGAGCGGGACATCCTGCACCGCCTCTCGCCCGGCGTCCCGGTCACCACCAACTTCATGACGGCGCTCAGCCAGTGCGACTCCGTCGACTACTGGGCCTGGGGCCGTGAGGTCGACATCGTCACCAACGACCACTACCTGATCACCGACGGCCGCCGCACCCACGTCAACCTCGCGATGGCCGCCGACATCACACGCTCGGTGGCTCAGGGAGCGCCCTGGCTCCTGCTGGAGCACTCCACCTCGGGCGTCAACTGGCAGCCCCGCAACCCCGCAAAGGCCCCCGGCCAGATGGCCCGCAACTCCCTCACGCACGTGGCGCGCGGCTCCGAGGGCGCCATGTACTTCCAGTGGCGGCAGTCCCGGCGCGGCGCCGAGAAGTTCCACTCGGCGATGCTCCCGCACGGCGGCACCGGCACGCGCGTGTGGCGTGAGGTGGTGGAACTCGGCGCCGCACTCGACTCGTTGAGCGGCGTGCGCGGCACGCGCACGCAGGCCGACGTGGCGATGCTGTGGGACTGGCACTCCTGGTGGGCGCAGACCCTCGACTGGCGCCCCAGCGAGGACCATGACGCGCGCGAGCGGGCCGACGCCTTCTACGAGGTGCTCTACGACCGCCACCTCACGGTCGACTTCGCCCACCCGGAAGCCGACTTGTCGGCCTATCGGCTTGTCGTCGTGCCGGCGCTGTACCTGATGACGGAGGCGGCCGGCCGCAATCTGCGCCGGTATGTCGAGGGCGGCGGCACCCTCGTCGTGTCGTACTTCTCCGGCATCGTCGACGAGCACGACGCCGTGCACGAGGGCGCGTACCCCGGGCCGCTGCGGGATGTCCTGGGCCTGACCATCGAGGAGTTCTCGCCGCTGCTCCAGGACCAGTTGGTGCGCATCACCGGTCCCGACGGCTCCGAGCTGAGCGGCGACGTGTGGACGGAGTTCGTCGTCCCGCGCGGCGCCGAGACCGTGTGGACGTACGAGGACGGCCTCGTAGCCAGCCACCCGGCCGTCACCCGGCACCGACTCGGCGAGGGCACCGCCTGGTACGTCTCCACCCGCCTGGGCGCCGGGGGACTCGACGCGCTGCTGGCCTGTGCGATCGAGGACGCGCAGGTCGCACCGCGTGTCGACCTGCCCCGGGACGTCGAGGTGGTGCGCCGCTCCGGCGAGTCGGGCACCTACCTGTTCGCCGTCAACCACACCGCGTCGGACGCCAAGGTGCCGCTGGAGGCGCCCGCTACCGAGCTGCTGACCGGTGAACGCGCCGCGGGCCGCCTCGAGGTGCCCGCCGGAGCCGTCCGGGTCGTACGACTCGACGGCTGAACCGACTCCCCTCCGCCCGCGCGTGCCGCGAGCCGCGGGCGGAGGGGCTCCTCACCGCAGTGGTTCCCCATCGCGGTGGCGAGGCCCCCGCCGGCCTTCCCGGCGGGGACACCCCCATCCCCATACGTCGAAGGGACGACGGACGAAGATGTTCCATCCCAGACGCACCCTCCGAGTCCTGCTGATACCGCTCGCCGCCGGACTCGCCCTCACCGGCCTGCCCGCGCAGACCGCCTCGGCGGCGAGCACGCTCACCAACGGCGGCTTCGAGTCCGACGGCACCGGCACCGCGACCCCGGCCGGCTGGTCCACGTACTCGGTGGCCGGCCAGAACTCGGCCTCCTTCACCGAAGCCGGTGGCCACGGCGGGAGTTACCGCCTGACCCACTGGGCGTCCTCCGCGTACAAGGTGGAGACGTACCAGTACCTGTCCGGGCTGACCAACGGGAACTACAAGCTCACCGCCTGGGTCCGCTCCGGCGGTGGCCAGAACTCGGCGTACCTCGCGCTGAAGAACTGCGGCGGCGCCGAGCAGCGCACCGACCTTCCGGTCTCGGCGAGCGGCTGGCTCCGTATCGTCGTGCCGGTCAACGTGACCAACAACCAGTGCACCATCAGCATCAACAGTGACGCCAACGCCGGCAACTGGATCAACGTCGACGACCTGACCTTCGCGTCCGGCACGGGCGGCACGTCCATCCACGGCGCCGACATCTCCTCCCTCGCCAAGAGCGAGGCCAAGGGCGGCGTCTACCGGACGAGTTCCGGCGCGACCGGCGACCCGATCACCATCCTGAAGAACGCCGGCATGAACTACGCGCGCCTGAAGGTCTGGGTCAACCCGGCCGACGGCTACAACAACAAGACGCGCGTCCTCGCCACGGCCAAGCGCGTCAAGGCCGCCGGCATGAAGCTGCTGGTCGACTTCCACTACTCGGACACCTGGGCCGACCCGGGCGCCCAGAGCAAGCCGGCCGCCTGGGCGGGGCACTCGTACAGCCAACTGAAGACCGACGTGTACAACCACACGTACGACGTGCTGAACGCGCTGAAGGCGCAGGGCACCACCGCCGACATGGTCCAGGTCGGCAACGAGATCAACGGCGGCATGCTGTGGAACGAGGGCTCCACGAACAACTGGTCGCAGCTCGCCGGACTGCTCAACTCCGGCTACGACGCGGTCAAGGCGGTCAACTCGTCCACCACGGTCGCACTGCACCTCGCCAAGGGCGGTGACCTCTCCGGCATCCGCTGGTGGTTCGACAGCGCGGTCGCGAACGGTGTGAAGTTCGACGCGATCGGCCTGTCGTACTACGGCTACTGGCACGGCTCGCTCTACGACTTCCAGACGACCCTGGACGACGCGGCCTCCCGCTACGGCAAGCCGGTCTTCGTCGCCGAGACGGCCTACCCCTTCCGGCTGGACAGCGAGGACTCGCACGAGAACATCATCGACACCACCGGCGAGCTGGTCTCCGGCTACCCGGCGAACACGGCCGGGCAGCGCCGGTGGATGAACGACATCGCGAGCATCGTGGAGGCCGTCCCGAACGGCCGTGGCCTCGGCGTCTTCTACTGGGAGGCGACCTGGACCGCCGTCTCCGGCAACGGCTGGGACCCGACGGACGCCTCCTCGGGCAACGGCTGGGAGAACCAGGCCTTGTTCGGCTACGACGACGCGGCGCTGTCGTCGATGGCGTGGTTCAGCCACCGCTGAGTTCGTTGATTCCGTGACAGAAGGGCCCGGCCGCGCCCATGCGGCCGGGCCCCGCCGCGTCCGGGCCGAACCGCCTTGTGTCGTACGGCCGTTCGGTACCGGACAAGGGTCCAGGAGTCCCGGACACGGCGGCTTCGGCTGCGGGACAGTGGGAAGACGCGTGACCACGCGGCCCGACGGAGGGAGGGACGAGATGCTGAGGACTCCCGTCAGCGTAAGGCGCCTGGACATCCTGGAATGGCTGAAGAACCCGGCCGCGCACTTCCCGAACCAGCGGCACGGCGACCCGGTCGAGGACGGTGTCACCGCGGACGCCGTGGCCGAGAAGCTCGGCGTGCCGCGCAAGGTCGCCGAGACCCACCTCGGGCTCCTCGTGGACCTCGGCCTGCTGGGCACGAAGCGGTTCCGGCGGCGCACCTACTACCGGCGCGACGAGGTGCGGATCGCTGAGGTGGCGCGCATGTTCGAGAAGGGCTGGTAGTGCTGCCGGGTGCCGCACGCGCCGGACCGGCCCGGGTTCCCGTCCTGCCCGACCGAGCCGTACGTCTACTCGGGCACACCGGGCTGCGCATGGTCCGCGGAACGGTCGGCCGCCGACCCGCGTCGGCGGCGCCGCCGCTTCGGGGCCGTGCGGGTCGGCTCGTCGAAGTCCTCGAACCGCTCGCACAGCAGCCGGCCCACCAGCGCGCCGCCGTAGACCACGAACCCCACACCGACCAGCCAGGACTCCACCACCAGGACGGTCCCGACCGGGCCGTAGCTGATCGCGTTGGTGACGAGCAGCGGGGTGAACACCAGGTACGAGAACAAGCGCAACCCGACCAGCCCCGCCATGGTGGCGAGCGCACCGGGCAGCAGGTCGCGCCAGCGCACCTCACTGCTGAGCAGGAAGTGCGGCCCCCACCAGAAGAACAGCACGCCGACCGCCATGCTCAGCAGGATGCGGGGCGTGCCCTCCAGGAGGGTGCGGGTCTGCACCTGCGCGTACACGTACGCCATGAGCATGATCAGCCAGACGGTCTGCCGCCACACCCGGTGCCAGGGCCCCGCGGGCAGCCTCCAGATCCGCTCGTAGCCGTTCTGGACGCTGGCGGCGAAGGACACACCGAACACGGCGAGCAGCGCCACGCTCAGCGCGCTGGTCGTGCTGACCACCTTGCGAGGCGGGGTGAAGACCTGCGAGAGGGCGTGGGCCGACCGGCCGGACAGGTCCATGCCGTCCACCAGCCACAGGGCGAACCCTCCGCTGGCCAGGGGATCCACGGCCGCCACCACGATCAGCAGCGGAGCCAGCGTGACCAGGGCGAGCGCGGCGAAGCCCATGGCGCGGTGCAGCAACTCCAGTTCCTTGCCACGCCGGTAGAGCTCCGTGAGCTCCAGCCGGTGCCATGCCGTGCGCAGCCAGGAGCGCCGGACGTTCAACGCGACCGCCATGGGTCACGGGCCCCTCTACCGGGGCGGCGATGCGCGCGCCACCGGGGCGGACGTGACATACGACCACCCTCTCTCCGCCTGTTGTGCGCGCCTGACCGAGTGGCCAGGGGATGTACCTCGTAAACCGTTACATACAGCTCGCGGACCGGGGCGGATGACACGGCGCGGTGCGGGTACCCGGGCGCGCGTCGTCGTGACGTCCGCACCACGGTGCGTGCCTGCCCGGGCGGACCGTCCCGCCACCGAAGGCGACACCGAAGGGGAGACTTCCATGGACCGTCCCACCGAGCTCGTCCCGCGCCGGTACGTGGCGATCGGCGGCCTGGGCCCGGAGGACGTGGTCGCCGATGCCCGGGGCCGGGTGCTGACCGGCGTCGAGGACGGCCGCATCCTGCGCGTCGACGGCCTGGCGGACTCGGGAGAAGCCCGCGTCGAGGTGCTCGCCGAGACGCGTGGGCGGCCTCTCGGCCTCGAGCTTCTCCCGGACAACGCCTTGTTGGTGTGCGACGCGCGACGCGGACTGCTCCGCGTCGACCTCGCCGACGGAACCGTACGCGTCCTCGCCGACTCGGCGGCGGGGGAGAAGCTGCGGTTCTGCAGCAACGCAGTCGCGCTGCCCGACGGCAGCGTCTGCTTCACCGTCAGCAGCCGCCGCCACCCCCTGGAATACTGGATCGGCGACCTGGTCGAACACACGGCGACGGGCCGGCTCCTGCGCCTCGCCCCCGGCAGTGGCACTCCCGAGGTCCTGCTCGACGGCCTCCAGTTCGCCAACGGCCTCGCCGCGAGCGCCGACGGTTCGTTCCTGGTCGTGGCCGAGACGAGCGCGTACCGCCTCACCCGCTACTGGCTCACCGGGCCGCGCGCCGGACAGAGCGAGCCCTTCGCCGAGGACCTGCCGGGCATGCCGGACAACCTCTGGCGCGGCGCACCGGACGGCCCGATCTGGGTGGCGCTGGCCGGCCCGCGCGTACCCCCGCTGGACCTGCTCCACCGCGCGGCGCCGGCCGTCCGCCGTACCGCCGCACGCGTGGCCGTGCGCGCCCCCTTCCGCCCCACGGGCACGATCGGCGTGCTCGCGTTCGACGACACCGGGACGGTCGTCCACCACCTGGCGCGGCGGCACTCCGGGTTTCGCATGGTCACCAGCGTGTGCGAGACCGGCGGCCGGCTGATCCTGGGCAGCCTGTGGGAGCGGGGCATCGCGGTGTGCGAGGCGCCAGTCCCGAAATGAGCCCGGCGTACGCTGTTGACCGGCCGCGATCCCCACGCCAGGTGCGGTGACGAGGGCCAGGCAGGAGACAGACGTACGACCATGACAGCCCCGGAGACCGAGAGCCTGCGCACCCCGGCGCCCGCCCCACCCCAGCGCGCCTGGCGTACTCAGGCGCCCATCGTCGCGGTGGTCGCAGTCGGCGGGGCCATCGGCGCCACGGCCCGGTACTCCGCCTCGCTCTGGTGGCCGGCCCAACCCGGCGGTTTCCCCTGGGCGACCTTCTGGACCAACGTCGTCGGCTGCGCCGTGATCGGCGTGTTCATGGTGGTCATCACCGATGTGTGGGCCGCCCACCGCCTCGTCCGTCCCTTCTTCGGCACCGGAGTGCTCGGCGGCTTCACCACCTTCTCCACCTACGCCGTCGACATCCAGAAGCTGGTCGACAGCGGCCACCCCCGCACCGGCCTGGCCTACCTGGCCGCCACCCTGATCGCGGCGCTCACGGCCGTCTGGCTCGCGGCGGCGGCGACCCGCCGTGCCCTGAAGTGGAGGCAGCGATGACGAGACCGACCGGCAGAGCCCTGCGCCTGACCGTCTTCGTCGGCGAGCACGACACCTGGCACCACAAGCCCCTCTACTCGGAGATCGTCCACCGCGCCCACGCGGCCGGTCTCGCGGGCGCCAGCGTCTTCCGCGGCATCGAGGGCTTCGGCGCCTCGTCCCTGATCCACACCTCGCGGTTGCTGTCCCTGAGCGAGGACCTGCCGGTCGCCATCGTGATCGTCGACAGCGAGGAGCGCGTACGGGCCTTCCTGCCCCAGCTCGACGAACTCGTCACCGAAGGACTCATGACCCTCGACGACTGCGAGGTCATCAGCTACGTCGGCCGTGACGAAAACCCCCGCACCTCGGACACGGAAGGTAAGAAGTCGCCGTGAACTGGCTCCTGGTGATCGCGGGTGCCGTGGTCGGCGCGCCCCTGCGCTACCTCACCGACCGTGCGGTGCAGTCCCGGCACGACTCGGTGTTCCCCTGGGGCACCTTCGCGGTCAACGTCACCGGCTGTCTGATCCTCGGCCTGCTCACCGGGGCGGCAGCCGCGGGCGCCGCGGATTCCCCCCTCCAGTTGCTGCTGGGCACGGGCCTGTGCGGGGCGCTGACCACGTACTCGACCTTCTCCTACGAGACCCTGCGGCTGACGGAGACGGGGGCGGGGCTCTATGCCGTCGTCAACATCGTGGGGAGCGTGACCGCGGGCCTCGGCGCGGCGTTCTTGGGGGTCTCGATCGCCGAGGCGGTGTGGTCGTAGGCGACCGGACCACGTCGTCGTATGCCACGGATCCATACCCGCACCTGGTAGGACAGTGCGCGCCACTGTCCCGCCGAACCCCCGGAACTGGATCCCATGAGTGCCATCAGCGTCGGTCAGGCCGTCGTCCTCGGAGCCGTCGAGGGGGTGACCGAGTTCCTGCCCGTCTCCTCGACCGGCCATCTGAAGATCGCCGAGGGGCTCATGGGGATCCCCGTCGACGACGACGCGGTCGTCGGGTTCTCGGCCGTCATCCAGGTCGGCGCGATCGCCGCCGTGCTCGTGTACTTCTTCAAGGACATCGTGCGGATCGTCTCCGCGTGGCTGCGTGGGCTGCGGGACGAGGAGGAGCGGTACCACCACGACTACAAGTTCGCGTGGTGGGTGATCTACGCGACGATCCCGATCATCGTCGTGGGCCTGGCCGCGAAGCCGCTCATCAAAGGCCCGCTCGCCTCGCTGTGGGTCGTCGCGGGTTCGCTGATCGTCGGCAGCGGCGTGATGTGGGCGGCCGATCAGATGGGCCGGCACAAGCGAGGGGAGGACGACACCTCCTTCAAGGACGCGATGCTCGTCGGCAGCTCCCAGATCCTCGCCCTGCTCTTCCCGGGCTTCTCGCGCTCCGGCGCCACGATGTCCACGGCGCTGATGCTCGACCTGGACCGGGTCGCCGCCACGCGGCTGTCCTTCTTCCTCGGCATTCCCGCCCTGACCGGCGCCGGCATCTACGAACTCAAGGACGCCCTCGGCACGACGGGCACGGGCGCCCTGCCGTTGGCCGTCGGTACCGTCGTCTCGTTCGTCGTCGCCTACGCCTCCATCGCCTGGCTGCTCAAGTTCGTCGCCAAGCACTCGTTCAACGCCTTCGTCATCTACCGAATCGTCGTGGGGGTGCTGCTGTTCGGGCTGCTGGGCGCGGGTGTGATCAACAGTTGACGCGGGTTCCTTCCGGCTCCCCTTGACACCACCCTCGGCTCACCCGGAGTATCTCTCCCGTGAACCTGTCAGACAGCCGGACAGCCGGACAGCCGCCGCGACGCATCAGCGCCATGGAAGCGGTCCTGGCACACCTCCGCAGTGCCATCGAGCGCGGCGAGTACGCCGTCGGCGACAAGCTCCCCTCCGAGGCGGAGCTCTGCCGCAGCCTGGAGATCAGCCGCCCCGTTCTGCGGGAGGCCCTCAGGGCCCTGCAGACCATGGGCCTGACCGTCTCCAAGACCGGCAAGGGCACCTTCGTCGTCGCGAACACCGTCGAGGACCCCACCTTCGGCGACTACTCGGCCAGCGACCTGCTGGAG
The DNA here is from genome assembly GCF_000719285.1 of Streptomyces bicolor. Classification (GTDB taxonomy): domain Bacteria; phylum Actinomycetota; class Actinomycetes; order Streptomycetales; family Streptomycetaceae; genus Streptomyces; species Streptomyces bicolor. Next base: position 347,337 of record NZ_JOFS01000005.1, read on the forward strand.
GTGCGTCGGCACGTCGAGATCCCGGTCGCCGGGTACGCGGCCCTGCGCCGCACCCCGGAGAACCTCGACCACCTGGCTCACCTGCTCGACCGCATGGAACGGGAGACGGACACCACCGCGTGGGTCGCGATGGACACCCTCTTCCACCTGGCCGTGGCCGAGGCCGCCCAGAACCCGGTGTTCCGCCGGGTCATCGAGGAGATCCGCGACGCACTGGCGCGTCAGTCGGCCTTCCTCAACGAACTGGGCGGCCGCCGCGAGCAGTCCAACCGCGAGCACCGGGCCATCGTCGAGGCGCTGATCGACGGTTCCGAACTCGACGCGACGGATGCCATGGCACACCACCTGGACCGCGTCGAGACCACCCTCACCGACATCGTGCGCCCCGAGCGCACGAACAGCACCCCGGAAGGCGGACCCGAGGCGTGAGCGAACAGCACCTCAAAGAAGAGACGCGCCCCTCGTCCGGTCACGTGGACGCCGGAGACCACGGCTACAGCAAGTCGCTGAAGGCCCGGCACGTCAACATGATCGCCATCGGCGGTGCCATCGGCACCGGCCTGTTCCTCGGCGCCGGCGGCCGACTCGCCGACGCCGGTCCGTCCCTGTTCATCGCCTACGCGGTCTGCGGCGTCTTCGCCTTCCTGGTCGTCCGCGCCCTCGGCGAACTCGTCCTGTACCGGCCCTCCTCCGGTGCCTTCGTGTCGTACGCCCGCGAGTTCATGGGTGAGAAGGGCGCGTACACGGCGGGCTGGATGTACTTCCTGAACTGGGCGACCACCGGCATCGCCGACATCACCGCGGTGGCCACCTACACCCACTACTGGGGCATGTTCTCCGACATCCCGCAGTGGGTGATCGCACTCATAGCCCTCGCGGTCGTCCTCACCGTGAACCTGATCTCCGTGAAGATCTTCGGCGAACTGGAGTTCTGGTTCGCCATCATCAAGGTCGGCGCGCTCGTCGTCTTCATGCTGATCGGCATCTTCCTGCTGGTGACCCAGCAGCCCGTGGACGGCCACACCCCCGGCCCGTCCCTGATCACCGACAACGGCGGCGTCTTCCCCAACGGACTGCTCCCGATGCTGCTGATCGTTCAGGGCGTCGTCTTCGCCTACGCCTCCGTCGAGCTGGTCGGCGTCGCCGCCGGTGAGACCGAGAACCCCGAGAAGATCATGCCGAAGGCGATCAACTCGATCATGTGGCGGGTCGGCCTGTTCTACGTCGGCTCGGTCGTCCTGCTCGCGATGCTGCTGCCCTGGTCGTCGTACAAGGCGGGCGAGAGCCCCTTCGTCACCGTGCTGTCCAACATCGGCGTCCCGGCCGCCGGCGGCGTCATGAACCTCGTCGTGCTGACCGCGGCCATGTCCTCGCTCAACTCCGGCCTGTACTCCACCGGCCGCATCCTGCGCTCCATGGCGATGTCCGGCTCCGCCCCGAAGTTCACCTCGGTGATGAGCCGCAGCCAGGTCCCGTACGGCGGCATCCTGCTGACCAGCGGTATCTGTGTCCTCGGCGTCGGACTCAACTTCGTCGTCCCCGCCGAGGCGTTCGAGATCGTGCTGAACTTCGCGGCGATCGGCATCCTCGCCACCTGGGGCATGATCATGATCTGTCACCTGCTCTTCTGGCAGAAGACCCAGAAGGGCGAACTCACCCGCCCCGGCTACCGGCTGCCGGGCTCTCCCTGGACCGAAGTGGTGACGCTGGCCTTCCTCGCCTCCGTCCTGGTCCTCATGTACGCCGACGGAGGCGCCGGCCGCACCACCGTGCTGTGCCTGCCGCTGATCGTCGCAGCGCTGATCGCGGGCTGGTACGCCATCCGCGGCCGCACCGGGCGCGCCTCCACCAAGGCCGACGCGTGAAACCCGTGTCGGTCGACGACTCCTCAGCGACCCACGACAACCAGGCAGTGATGTACAGCAGTTCCATAGCGGACGCACCCCTTGTCCGCGAACCCCTGCACGCACCCGTCGCCCACCTCATACGCGGCGGAATGACCGAAGGCATCCACTACGGCTCCGTCGTCGTCCTCGGTACCGACGGCGAAGTCCGTTTCCAGCTCGGTGACATCGAGGCCGCCTTCTACCCGCGCTCGGCACTCAAGCCCGTCCAGGCCGTCGCCATGGTGCGGGCCGGGCTCCCGCTCGACGGCGACCTGCTGTCGCTCACAGCGGCGAGCCACTCCGGCGAGGAACACCACCTCGCCGGAACCCGGCGCATCCTCGAACTCGCCGGACTCACCGAGGACCACCTGCGCAACGTCCCGGACATGCCGTACGACCCGGTCGTGCGGGACACCTGGGTCCGGGAGGGCCGCGCGCCCTCCCGGCTCGCCCAGAACTGCTCCGGCAAGCATGCCGCGATGTTGTACACCTGTGCCCTGAACGGCTGGTCCCTGGACGACTATCTCGACCCTGCGCACCCGCTCCAGCAGGCCATCGCCGAGATCGTCGAGGACCTCACCGGGCAGCGGATCGCTCGCGTGACCGTCGACGGGTGTGGGGCGCCGCTGTTCTCCGTCTCGCTGCACGGGCTTGCCCGCGCCGCGGCTCGTATCACCACTGCGGCGCCGGGTACGCCCGAGGCGCGGGTCGCGGATGCGATGCGGGACCACGCCGAGATGGCCTCCGGCTCGGGGCGGGACGTGGCGGCGTTGATGCGGGCCGTGCCGGGGCTGCTGGCCAAGGACGGGTTCGAGGGCGTTCAGGTTGCTGCTCTGCCGGATGGCCGGGCTGTTGCCGTGAAGATCGCGGACGGGGCGAATCGGGCGCGGGTGCCGGTTGCCGCGGCGGCGCTCGCCTTTGCCGGCGTCGATCCGGGGCTGCTCACCGAGTTCCAGGGTGAGGCGCTGTTGGGTGGCGGGCGGGAAGTCGGGTGTGTGCGGCCCGTTCGCTCGCTGGAGCCGGTCGCTGTTTCGGCCTGCGCCTAAGGGTGTGCCGGATTCTTGTTTGGCGGCTGACGGCCGGTTGTGGCTGGTCGCGCCCACGCGGCGGTAGCCGCATATCGATAACGCCCCGCGCCCCTGAAGGGGCGCTGTCACCTCCGTATCTCAGAAAGCGAACCCTCACCCTCATGACCGCCGCCACCCGTAGCGAACACGACCTGCTCGGTGACCGTGACGTCCCCGCCGATGCCTACTGGGGTGTTCACACCCTGCGGGCCACCGAGAACTTTGCGATCACCGGTACGCCCATCTCCGCCTACCCGCACCTCATCGACGCCCTCGCTGCCGTGAAGGAGGCCGCCGCCCTCGCCAACGAGGAACTCGGGCTGCTGGAGCCGAAGAAGGCCGCCGCCATCGTCGCCGCCTGCCGGGAGATCCGGGCCGGTGAGCTGCACGACCAGTTCGTCGTCGACGTCATCCAGGGCGGCGCCGGCACCTCGACGAACATGAACGCCAACGAGGTCGTGGCGAACCGGGCGTTGGAGCTGCTGGGGTTCGAGAAGGGGCAGTACCACTACCTGCACCCCAACGAGGACGTCAACCTCGGTCAGTCGACCAACGACGTCTACCCGACCGCCGTGAAGATCGCGACGGTGTTCGCGGTGCGCGGGCTGCTCAAGGCGATGTCCGTGCTCCAGGACGCGTTCGCCCGTAAGGCCGTCGAGTTCCGTGACGTGCTCAAGATGGGCCGTACACAGTTGCAGGACGCGGTGCCGATGACGCTCGGGCAGGAGTTCTCCGCGTACGCCGTCATGATTGACGAGGACCGGTCCCGTCTGGCCGAGGCGGTCGAGCTGATCCATGAGATCAACCTGGGTGCGACGGCCATCGGCACCGGGCTCAACGCACCCGCCGGGTACGCCGAGTCGGCGCGCCGCCACCTCTCCGAGATCACCGGGCTGCCGCTGGTCACCGCCGCCAACCTGGTGGAGGCCACCCAGGACTGCGGTGCGTTCGTCCAGATGTCCGGTGTGCTGAAGCGCATCGCCGTCAAGCTCAGCAAGAGCTGCAACGACCTGCGTCTGCTGTCGTCGGGCCCGCGCGCGGGCCTCGGTGAGATCAACCTGCCGCCGGTGCAGGCGGGTTCGTCGATCATGCCGGGCAAGGTCAACCCGGTCATTCCCGAGGTCGTCAACCAGGTCGCCTTCGAGGTGATCGGCAACGACGTCGCCATCACCATGGCCGCCGAGGCCGGACAGCTCCAGCTCAACGCGTTCGAGCCGATCATCCTGCACTCGCTGTCGGAGAGCATCACGCACCTGCGCAACGCGTGCGTGACGCTCGCCGAGCGCTGCGTGGATGGCATCACCGCGAACACCGAGGCGCTGCGCCGGAGTGTGGAGAACTCCATCGGTCTGGTCACCGCCCTGAACCCGCACATCGGGTACACGGCGGCCACCGACATCGCCAAGGAGGCCCTCGCGAGCGGGCGGGGTGTGGCCGAACTCGTCCTGGAGAAGGGCCTGTTGCCCGCCGAGACCCTCGCCGACCTGCTCCGCCCTGAGGTCGTCGCGGGCAGTGGGCAGGCCCTGGCCTGACCAGCACGAACCGAACCGCGGATGCGCGCCGGGACCGGCCGGGAGGCACAATGGTGATCATGGCAGCGTCGATGTCGTCACTGACCTTCCAGCCGATCCTGGAGCGCATCGCGGAGGAGATCGAGCGGACCCCCGGCCGCGGCCGGCCCGCCGACTACATCCCGGCGCTCGCGGCCTGCGACCCGCGTCGCTTCGGCATGGCCGTCGCGGAACTCGACGGCTCGGTGTACGGCGTGGGGGACTGGCGCGAGCCGTTCTCCACGCAGTCCATCACCAAGGTCTTCACCCTCGCACTCGACCTGGCCCGCGAGGGCGACGAACTCTGGGAGCACGTGGGCCGCGAGCCCTCCGGCAACCCCTTCAACTCCCTGATCCAGCTGGAGTACGAGAACGGCATCCCGCGCAACCCGTTCATCAACGCGGGCGCCCTCGTCGTCACCGACCGCCTCCAGACCCGTACCGGTGACGCGGCCGGCGAACTCCTCGCCTTCCTCCGCACCGAGAGCGGCAACCCCGCCCTGGACTTCGACAAGGACGTCGCCGCCTCAGAGACGGCGCACGGCGACCGAAACGCCGCGCTCGCCCATTTCATGGCGTCCTACGGCAACATCGACAACCCGGTGCCGGCCCTGCTCGACCAGTACTTCCGCCAGTGCTCCGTCAAGGCGTCCTGCGCCGACCTCGCCCTGGCCACCACCTTCCTCGCCCGCCACGGCATCCGCGCCGACGGCACCCGCCTCCTCACCCGAAGCCAGGCCAAACAGGTCAACGCGGTGATGTTGACCTGCGGCACGTACGACGCGGCGGGCGACTTCGCGTACCGGGTGGGCCTGCCCGGCAAGAGCGGCGTGGGCGGCGGCATCATCGCCGTCGTACCGGGCCGGTGCACGCTGTGCGTGTGGAGCCCGGGACTGGACGAACGGGGCAATTCGGTGGCAGGGGTGGCGGCCCTGGACAGATTTACCACGCTGACGGGATTGTCCGTGTTCTAGACGGGGGTGCGTGAAGCGCCCCTTCAGGGGCGCGGGGCTGCATCAAAAAGCGGCTCCGCCGCGTGGGCGCGATCAACCCCCACAACCCGCAGCCTGCACACCATCCGCACCAGGCAGACGCGTCGCAGCCTTCAACAAACGGCCACAATCGATCACCGGCCCGTCACACCCCGGCTTCCCCCCGGAGGGAACCCCGTCAACTCCCGGCCACCCCGCGTTGACACGCTGAGCGAGTGTTGGCCATGGCTTTCCCCGTCGATCTCCGCCGCTGCCAGATACTCGGTCTGGCCGGCACCGCCTTCCTCGCCCTGGGCGGTGAGACGGCCGGTGCGCTGCCGGTCCGGGAACTCCTGGCCCCGTCCTCGGTCCACGCGGCCCTGGGCCTGGTCGGCGTGTACTTCGGCGTCGTCCTGCTGATAGCGGCGTGGCTGCTGCTCGGCCGCCTCGTGCACAGCGCCGACCCACCCACCCCGCGCGCCCTGCTGCTGGTGCTGGCGGTCTGGGCCACCCCGTTGCTGATCGCGCCACCGCTGTTCAGCCGGGACGTGTACAGCTACCTGGCCCAAGGCGCCATGGTCGACGCGCACATCGACGTGTACGCCTACGGCCCCGCGCACCTCGGGGGCCCGCTCGCGGACGAGGTAGCCCCGCTGTGGCAGCACACGGGTGCCCCGTACGGCCCGGTGTTCCTAGGCGTCGCCTCCGCCCTGTCCGGCGTGACCCGCGGCGAACTCCCCGCCGGGCTCCTCGGCATGCGCCTGATAGCGCTGCTCGGCGTGGCGCTGATGGCGGCCGCGCTGCCGCGCCTCGCCCGGCACAGCGGGGCCGACCCGGCCGCCGCCCTGTGGCTGGGCGCCCTGAACCCGCTCGTGCTGCTGCACCTGGTCGCGGGCGCCCACAACGACGCCATCATGCTCGGCCTGCTCGGCGCCGGTCTGGTCGCGGCCCTCGGCCGGTGGCCCATCCTGGGCGCCGTACTCGTCACGCTCGCCGCCCTGGTCAAAGCACCCGCAGCGCTGGGCCTCGCCGCGGTGGTGCTGTTGATGATGCGGGCCGGTCACCACGTGGCCAAGGCCCTGCTCACCACCGTGGCCGCGGCCGCCGCCACCACGGTCGCCGCAACGGCCGTCGCGGGCACGGGATACGGCTGGATAGGTGCCCTGGACACCCCGGTCTCCTCACAGAACTGGGCGCTCACCAGCCTGCTCGGCCGGGCCACCGCCTCGCTCCTGGACCGGATCGGCAGCGACCTGGCGCCGCTTGCCGTCCCGGTCTGGCATGTCTTCGGGATGGTGCTCACGGCGGTCCTCGTGGTCCTCATTTGGTGGCGCTGGCGTCCGCGCCCCGTGTATGCCCTCGGCCTGAGCCTGGCCGCCGTGGCCGCCTTCGGACCGGCGATCCGTCCCTGGTACGCCCTGTGGGGACTGTTCCTCATCGCGGCCGCCGCGCCCAGCACTTCGGTACGGCACCGGGTCGCGGCCCTGACCGGCGTGCTCGCCCTCGCCGTCCTGCCCAGCGGCGGCCCCGCGGACGTCGGCCAGTTGGTGCTGGCCGTCTCCGGTGGCGCGCTCGCCGTGGTCGTCCTCTGGCAGGCGCATCTGGCCGCGCAGGCCCCGGCGTTGGAGCGCCCCGCATGAGACTTCCGCGCACCGACCGCGGCCGGCTCGCCCTCGTGCTCGTGCTCGCCGCCGCCGTGACCGTGTTCACCGCGACCGTGCCGCTGCTGCGCGACTGGTTCGACCTGCGCGTCTACTACGGCACCGTCGACAGCTGGCTCCACCACGGCGGCCGTATCTACGACTACCGGGTGCCCGGCACCATGTACGGCTTCACGTACCCGCCCTTCGCCGCCGTGGTCATGTCGCCCATGGCGCTGGCCGGTCTGCACGCGGCGATCGCCCTGGCGCTGCTGCTCAACCTGGCGGCACTCGCCTTCTCGCTGCGTGTGCTGGCCGGGCGGTCCTGGCGGCGCTACGGCTGGTACGGCTGCGCGCTCGCCGCCTGCGCCCTCGCCCTGTTCGAACCGCTGCGGGACACCTTCAGCTTCGGCCAGGTGAACATCCTGCTGCTGGCGCTGGTGCTCCTCGACTGCTGGCTGTTGTCCACCGGGCGGGAGCGCTGGGCGGGCGTGGGCATCGGCCTGGCGGCCGCGATCAAGCTGACGCCCGCCGCGTTCATCGGCCTGCTGCTGGTGGCCCGGCGCTGGCGGACCGCGGCCGTGGCTACGGCCGTCGCGGCCGCGGCCACGGCACTGGCCGCCTGGGTGGCCCCCGACGCCTCCCGCTTCTACTGGACGCACGCCATGTGGGACACCACCCGGGTGGGCCGCCTCGACTACGTCTCCAACCAGTCGCTGCAGGGCATCCTGGCCCGGCTCGGCGTGTCGGACCGCGCCGTGTGGGCGGTGGTGGTCCTGCTGGTCCTGGGCGTCTGGGTGGCGCGTACCCGACGGGCGGTCGCGGCGGGGGAGTGGACGGCGGCGTTCGCCCTCACCGGGCTGACCGCCTGTCTGGTCAGCCCGATCACCTGGGTCCACCACCTGGTGTGGCTGCTGCCGTCCTTCGCCGTCCTCGTCCGCGCCGGGCACACCCGGATCGCGGGCGCCCTGTACGCGGTGCTGTGCACCAGCGTGGTGTGGCTGTGGTTCGACGACGCGTCCGGCGTCGACGGCTTCCTCGGCAGCAACACCTACGCCTGGATCACGCTCGGCCTGCTGCTGTGGCTGCCGGTCGGTCAGTCCGGGTCCACCCGTTCGAAGCACCTGGCGCGCAGCACCAGTGAGATGGCACCGGCCCCCACCCCGGCGGCGCCGGCGATTGCCCATGCCTCCGCCCAGCCGAGCCCGGCCGGCCCGCCCTCCGGTGCCACGTCGGCCACCACGGGCAGCGTCGCGGGCCCCGGCCTGGGCTTCGCCCGCAAGGCGTCGAGCGAGCCCACCGGTTCGACCCGCCCGGCCGCGTCGAACCCCCAGTCGAGCAGCTCGCCGGCCTCCTCGTAGACGGCGAACCCGCCGCCCGCGCGAGGGTTCAGCACCGTCACCACGAGGGTGCGCTCGCCCCGGCGGGCGGCTGCGATCAGTGTGTTGCCCGCCCTGCTGGTATAGCCGTTCTTGATGCCGATCAGCCCCGGATACGGTTCCACGCCGGCCGCCCCGGTCAGCAGCCGATTGGTGTTGCGGATCTCGTACGACCAGCCGCCCCTGCCCGGGAACGAGGCTTCGGCGGTGCCGCAGTACCGGGCGAAGTCCGCGTTGCGCAGTCCCGCCCGGCCGAACACCGCGAGGTCGTACGCCGACGAGACCTGGCCGGGCGTGTCGTAGCCGTCCGGCGACAGCACCCGCGTGTCGAGGGCGCCCAGCGCACGGGCCTTGTCCTGCATGCGGGCGGCGGTGGCACGCCAGCCGCCGTTGAGCGAGGCCAGCACCCGCACGGCGTCGTTGCCGGAGCTGAGGAACACCCCGCGCCACAGATCGGCGATCCGGTACGTCCGTCCCTCGGCGACCCCGACCAGACTGCTGCCGGGCCCGATCCCGGCCAACTCCTCCTCGCTCACCGTGTGCGGGACGCCGGCGGGCAGGGCCGGCAGCAGGGTGAGGGCGAACAGCGTCTTCAAGGTGCTGGCGGGCGGCAGTTCCCGGTGCGCGTCGTGCGCGGCGAGCACCTCTCCAGTTTCGGCGTCGGCCACCAGCCACGACAGGGCGGAGACCCGCGGCAGCCGGGGTGCGCCGGCGTGCGGCCGCACATGGGTGCCGGGCCGGTACAGCAGCGCCGGCCGCGGTGTCGCCGCGCGTGGCCCGCCGGGTGGATCGGGATCGTGCCCGGTGCGGGCGACCGCGGCGGTGGGCGCCAGCGCCAGCAGGCCTGCCGTGCACAGCGCGCAGGTGGTCGCGAGGGTTCGGGAGGTAAATCCGATCTTCATACCGTCAACCTAGGAACGCGGCCGCCGTCCACCGCGCTGCCCGGGCCGGGCGGGCCGCGCCGGCACCCGGACGGGCGATGCCCGCGGGCGGGTCAGTCGCCGGGCAGCGTCGGCTGGATCCGCCGCAGGAACGTCGCGTTGTCGGGTGTCTCCCGCATGCGTTCCAGGAGCGTCTCCAGGTTGGCCTGGCCGTCCCGGTTCTGCAGGGCTCGGCGCAGGCCGCGTACGGCGGTCAACTCGGCCGGGGCCAGGAGGAGTTCCTCGCGGCGGGTGCCGGACGGGTTGATGTCGACGGCGGGGTAGATCCGGCGGGAGGCGAGGTCCCGGCTCAGGCGCAGCTCCATGTTGCCGGTGCTCTTGAGCTCCTCGAAGAAGAAGTCGTCGGCCCGGGAGCCGGTCTCCACCAGCGCGGTGGCGAGGATGGTGAGCGAGCCGCCCTCCTCGGCGAGCCGCGCGGCGCCGAAGGACCGCTTCGGCCCGTGCAGGGCGGCCGCGTCGACGCCGCCGCTCAGGGTGCGGCCACCGGAGGCGGCCGCGTTGTTGTGGGCCCGGCACAGCCGGGTCAGCGAGTCGAACAGGACGACGACGTCCTCGCCCGCCTCGACGAGCCGCTTGGCCCGCTCGATCACGAGCTCGGCCAGCGCGATGTGCTGCTTGGGCGCCCGGTCGAAGGTGGAGGCGTATACCTCGCCCCGCACGGATCGCCGCATGTCGGTGACTTCCTCGGGGCGTTCGTCTAGGAGCACCACCATCAGCCGGCACTCCGGGTGGTTGCCGGCGACGGCCGCCGCGAGCTGCTGGAGCAGGACCGTCTTGCCGGTCTTGGGCGGGGCCACGATCAGCCCTCGCTGACCCTTGCCGACCGGCGCGATCAGATCGGCGACCCGTCCGGTCAGACCGGCAGCCGGGTGTTCGAGGCGGATCCGCTCACGTGGGTGAAGCGGCGTCAGCTCACCGAAGTGGCGCCGGTTCTTGTCGGGTGTGTGCCCGTCCACGCGGGTGACCTCGGTGAGGGCACGCCGGTCGCCCAGTGCGCCCTCGACGAGGTCGCCCTTGCGCAGGCCGTACCGGCGGATCAGCGCGGGGGAGACCTGAGGGTCGGAGGGAGAGGGCAGCAGGTTCTCGGCGCGCAGGTGGCCCTTCCCGTTCGCGTCGACGTCGAGGACGCCGGTGACGGCTCGTGCCGGGGGCTGCTGCTGGACGGGAGGAGTTTCGAGTGTGGTGGTCATGGTGGTCGGTCCTTTCACGGACGGAAGGCATGGGACATGCGGAGGGAAGGGGTGAGCCGCGGGCATCGGGAGGGCGGACAGAGCGCCTCCGGGCGGCGGGAAACAGCACCTTCGAACACGGCGGAACCGCTGGTCACGAGGTGGTGAGACGAAGCCGGTATGCCGACCGGCGAACGGAACTGAAGGAGAACTCGCACCGGCGCCACGATCGGGCGTACACATGTGCTGACTTGACGGTACCACGGGTGGCCCAGTTCATGGCCGGGCTGTCGATTCGGGCCGGTCCCGTTCGTCGGTGGGGTGTAGGAAGCTCATGAGGACCGGGAGGATCCATGAAGTACATGCTGCTCGTCTGCGGCGACGACACCGCCGACGCCTCGGGCATGAACCCCGTCGAGCCCTGGGTGGAGGACCTCGGCGAGCGCCGGGTACGCCTGCACGGTCACCGTCTGGCGCTCCCGGACCGGGCCGTCACCGTCCGGGTGCGCGACGGTGAAGTGCTGCGCGTCGACGGCCCGTTCGCGGAGACGAAGGAGTACGTCGCCGGCTTCGACATCCTCGAGTGCGACAGCATGGAGGAGGCGATCGAGGCCGCCGCGCGGCATCCGGTGGCCACCATCGGGGCCATGGAGGTGCGGCCCTTCTGGGAGGACGAGGACGACGAGGCGCAGATCCGCGCGCTCGACGCCGAGCTGACCGAGGCGGTACGAGAACGGGATGTCGACCGAATGACGGCCTGCTACGCCCCGGAGGCGGCGGCGTTCGCCGACGGCCGGGAGCACCGTGGTGTCGATGCCCTGCGCAAGTCGATGGAGGAGCTGCTCGCCGGCGTCAGCGGCCCCGTCACCCGCGAGGTGCTGGACTTCCGAGTCCACGTCGACGAGAGCGTCGCCTTCGGTCACGCCCTCGTCCGCCTGCGCGCCACCCGCACGGACGGCACGCGACTCGACGACCTGACGCGCGTCACCACCGGCTACCGCAACGCCGGTCCGCGCTGGCTGATCGCGCACGAGCACGTCTCCCTCGCCGCCGAGGAGCGGTCATGAAGTACGTCCTGTTCATCTGCACACCGGTCGGCGCCGAGGAACTCGGCCCCAAGGAGATCGCCGAGGATCCGCGCTTCACCGCGTACATCGACGAGGTCCGCGGACGCGACATCGTCAAGGGCGGGGCCCGCCTGCGGCCGCACACCGACGCCACCACGGTGCGCGTCCAGGGCGACGAGGTGCTGATCGGCGACGGGCCTTTCGTGGAGTCGAAGGAGTACGTCGCCGGATTCGACATCGTCGAGGTCCCCGACCTGGACGAGGCCATCGCCCTGGCGTCCCGGCACCCCGCGGCCCTCGGCGGCGGCTCGGTCGAAGTGCGGCCGGTCTGGGAATGAACGGGACGAACGGCGTCGAGGAGGCCGTCGCCGCGGCCTTCCGTGAGGAATGGGGCCAGGTCGTCGCCACCCTGATCCGGGTGACCGGCGACTGGGACCTCGCCGAGGAGTGCGCGCAGGACGCCTTCGCCCAGGCCCTCGACCGGTGGCGGCGCGACGGAGTGCCGCGCCGCCCCGGCGCCTGGCTGACCACGACCGCCCGCAACCGCGCCCTGGACGTACTGCGCCGGGAGGCGGTGGGCGCGGCGAGACTCCGGGAGGTGGCGGTGCTGTCCCGCGACGAACCGTCGTACGGACCCGACAGCGGTGACGACAGCGGCGTCCAGGACGACCGGCTGCGGCTGATCTTCACCTGCTGCCATCCCGCGTTGCCCATCGAGGCCAGGGTCGCGCTGACCCTGCGCACGCTCGCGGGCCTGACCACGCCGGAGATCGCCCGCGCCTTCCTCGTCCCCGAGGCGACCATGGCGCAGCGCCTGGTGCGCGCCAAGCGGAAGATCCGCCATGCCGCAATCCCGTACCGCGTACCGCCCGCGCACCTCCTGCCCGAGCGCACGACGGGCGTGCTCGGCGTCATCTACCTGCTGTTCAACGAGGGGTACACGGCCACCGCCGGCGCCGACCTCGTCCGCACGAACCTCTGCGCGGAGGCGATCCGCCTGGCCCGTGTCCTGGCCCGCCTCATGCCGGACGAGCCCGAGGTGCTCGGCCTGCTCGCGCTCCTGCTGCTGCACGACGCACGCCGGCACACGCGCGAGGACGCCGCCGGCGACCTGGTCACCCTGGAGGACCAGGACCGCACGGCCTGGGACCGGGCCGAGGCCGACGAGGGCGCCGCCCTGCTGGAGACCGCGCTGCGACGCGGCCGGCCAGGGCCGTATCAGATCCAGGCCGCCATCTCCGCCTGCCACACCACCGCGCCCACCGCCGAGGAGACCGACTGGGCCGATATCGCCGCCCTGTACGGCGAGTTGGCCCGCTTCGTGCCCTCCGCCGTCGTCCGCCTCAACCGCGCGGTGGCCGTCGGCATGGCCGAGGGCACGCAGGCGGGCCTCGCCCTGGTCGCGGAGCTGGAGGACCAGGGAGAGCTGGCCGGGTACCACCTGCTCCCGGCCACCCGCGCCGATCTCCTGCGCCGCGGCGGCCGTACTCAGGAGGCGGCCGAGGCGTACCGGCGGGCCCTGGAACTGGTGGAGAACGACGCGGAGCGGAGGTTCCTCGAGAGGCGGCTGGCGGAGTGTCGATCCGCGTAGGAGCCCTTCGTCGGTGAGGTGGAAGCGCCCCTTACGGCCTTGGAGGCCCCGATGGCCACGCACGCGAGGGTGAGCCGAGGCGTGCCCACGACGGGGCGGCCGTCACACCGACCGCGCCTCCGCCTCCTTCGCGATCTGCTCGAACTGCGCCCCCATGGCCTCGGCCAGAGCCTGGGCGCCCGACAGCGGACGGACCATCACCATGAAGTCGTCGATCAGGCCGTCCTCGTTCACCCGGAGGAAGTCGCAGCCGGTGATCTCCCGGTCGCCCACGCGCGTGGTGAAGACCAGCGCGTGGTCGCGGCCGCCCGGGTCGTTGATCTCGCGCACATAGCGGAAGTCCTCGAACACCCGCATGACACCGCGCAGGATCGCCGCCGTGATCGCCTTGCCGGCGTAGGGCTTGTACACCGCCGGGCTGGCGAAGACGACGTCCTCCGCCAGCAGGGCCTCCATGGCGTCGGCGTCGCCCGCCTCCACCGCCTCGCGGAACGCGCGCATCGGATCACCTCATAGTCAATTAGTTGAGTAGGTGCCGATGAGAATAATCACCTGCTGTTAACGTGTCCACATGTCCTTGAAGTACGCCGTCCTCGCCGCCCTGCTCGAGGGCGAGGCCTCGGGCTACGAGCTGTCCAAGGCCTTCGACGTCTCGTTCGCCAACTTCTGGCCCGCGACCCCGCAGCAGCTCTACCGGGAGCTGGAACGCCTCGCGCAGGACGGCCTCGTCGAGGCCCGGTTCGTGCAGCAGGAACGGCGGCCGAACAAGCGGATGTTCACGCTCACCCCGGCCGGACGGGAGGACCTGCGCGCCTTCGCCGTCGAGCCGCCCCGGCGCCCCTCCGCCGTCCGCGACGAACTCCTGATCAAGCTGCAGGCCATGGAGGACCCCGAGGCCGCCCACGCCCTGATCGAGGAGCGCATGACCTGGGCGCGCGGCAAGCTCGACCGCTACGAACGCGTCCGCGACCGTCTCCTCGACGGGCGGACCGAGGACGAGTTCCTGCGTGAGTCCGACCGTGTCGGGCCGTATCTGACGCTGCTGCGCGGAATCTCCTTCGAGGAGGAGAACCTGCGCTGGTGCGAGCGCGTCCTCGCCGTTCTGAAACACCGCGTCGGGCGGGGGTGACCCGGATGTTCGGCCCCGAAGGCCCCTCCCTGCGCGAACTCGCCGTCCAGGCGCTGTCGTCCGTCGAGCGCGGATACGACCTGCTCGCCCCGAAGTTCGACCACACGCCGTTCCGTACGCCGGACTCGGTGCTCTCCGCCGTCACGACGGCGCTCGCGCGTACGGGTCCGTACGACGACGGACTCGACCTGTGCTGCGGTACGGGCGCGGGTGTGGAGGTGCTGGCCGACGTGTGCCGACGCGGTGTCACCGGCGTCGACTTCAGTGCCGGCATGCTCGACGTCGCCCGGCGCCGCGTGCGGGTGGACGAGCCACGTGTCGCCTGGATCCGCGCGGACGCCCGCGCCCTGCCGTTCACCCCCGCCTTCGACCTCGTGGTGAGCTTCGGCGCGTTCGGTCACTTCCTGCCCCGTGAGCTGCCGGGTCTGTTCGCCCAGGTCCACTCCGTCCTGCGGCCCGGCGGGTGCTTCGCCTTCCCGGTGGTGGCCCCGCCGGGCCCCATGTCCCCGGTCTACTGGATGCTGCTGGGCTTCGACGCGGTGATGCGGGTGCGCAACGCCGTGTGGCGGCCGCCGTTCGTCATGTACTACCGGGCCTTCCGGCTCGGCGAGGTGCGGAGCGAGCTGGCGCGCGCCGGATTCCAGGTGGAACTGCAGGCCCTGCCGGAGTTCGGGCGGCGGCGGGACGGAAGTCCACGCGTGCGGATGGTGGTGGCGCGACGCCGCGCCGACTAGGTGGGTTGGAATTTCCCACTCGATCCCCGAAGAGGGTTTGTTTTTCAAACTCATCCGGTTGTGGTGGGTCCGTGACCTTGACGACCGACTCCGAGATCCGTATCGACCCACGGT
Source organism: Streptomyces bicolor (assembly GCF_000719285.1). Lineage (GTDB taxonomy): Bacteria > Actinomycetota > Actinomycetes > Streptomycetales > Streptomycetaceae > Streptomyces > Streptomyces bicolor. Next base: position 362,575 of record NZ_JOFS01000005.1, read on the forward strand.
GGTGGTCCTGGGAGGGAGCCCATGGTGGCCATGTGGCCGCCCTCGCCCTGACCGCCGTGCGCGACCGGTTCACCGGCGGCGCCCACCCGGTCCGCACGCTGACCACGCACCATCTGGCCCCGGTCGACGACAGCCCGCTGCACTTCTCCGGCACGGCTCCCGCCGCAGTCGGCCGTCGCACGTCGACCTGCGTCTTCACCGGCCACCAGAACGGTGTACCGGTCCTCGTCGGCTCCGCGCTGTTCGGTGCGGGGCGCCGTGGGCCGTCGTACGACGGGCACCCGGCCCCGGACGTGCCCGGGCCCCAGGACTGTCGCCCGTTGGAGCTCCCAGACGAACTGTCCCCGTTCGCCCGGCAGTTGGAGATCCGGCCGGCCACCGAGGACCTCCCGCTCGCCGGTGGCGACAAGGCCGAGCTCACGGCGTGGATCCGCTTCCTCGACGGCCGGGCCCTCGACGCCCCGATCGCCGTCACCCTCACCGACGTCCTCCCGCCCGCGCTGTACGCCCGCTGGCGCACCCCACGCCCGGTGCCCACCGCGGAACTCACCGTCCACCTCACCGACGCCCTCAACGACGGCACCCACCAGGGCTGGGCCCTCGTCCGGATCCGTACCGAACACGCGGGCAGCGGCTGGGCGGTCGACGACAGTGCGGTCTGGTCGGCGGACGGCAGGCTGCTCGCGCTGGCTCGGCAGTCGCGGGTCGTGCGCGGTCAGCCTGCCATCGGCGACGTCAACTCGTAGGCGGGCCCGGCTGGACACACCCCGAGGCCGGGGCGGTCCGCGCCCGCCGTTCGTCACAGGGCGCTGTACACGGCGTCCACAAGCGCCATCTTCCGCGGGTCATCGGCGATATGAGGGCCCATGGAGTTCATCACATAGCCCAGCGACATCCCCGCCTCCGGATCCGCCAGTCCGCAGGAGCCTCCGAAGCCGTCGTGTCCGAAGGCCCGCGGGTTGGGCCCGTACGAGCCGTTCGGCCCGCTGAGCCACAGGCCGAGGCCGACCTCGGTTTCGCTCTCGAACCCGGCCCCGAGCACCAGATCGCGGCAGCTGCCCTGCCCCTCGCGCACCCGCTCGGCCGCCGCGGGGGAGAGGACACGGTGGCCGTCGTACGACCCGCGGCCCGCGAGTATCCCGTACAGCGAGGCGACCGCCCGCGCCGTGCCATGGCCGTTCGCGGCGGGGATCTCGGCGGCCCGCCACTCGGGCGAGTTGGCCTGCGCCGCCCCCACGGCGGGATTGGCCAATGCGGCGAGGGCGGCGGGCGCCAACTGGCTGAAGATCGCGGCTTGTTCGCTGGTCGCCGCGACGGGCGGCTGCACCAGCTCGGCCACTCGCCCCAAGTCCTTCTCCGGCAATCCGATCGCGAAGTCGATGCCGAGCGGACCGGTCACCTCCCGCTGCAGAAAGGCCCCGGGGAGCAGACCCGACACCCGCCGTACGACCTCCCCGACCAGGAAGCCGTAGGTGAGCGCGTGGTACCCCGACCCCGCCCCCGGCGTCCACCACGGCTCCATCGCCGCGAGCCGCTGAGTCGTCAACTCCCAGTCGCAGAGCTGCTGAAGTGAGTGCGGCTCCCGCAGGCCGGACAGGCCGGCGCGGTGCGATAGCAGATGCCGTACGAGGATCTGGTCCTTGCCCGCGGCGGCGAACTCCGGCCAGTACGCGGCCACCGGGGCGTCGAGGTCGAGCAACCCCCGGTCGGCGAGGATGTGCGCGCACAGGGCCGTGGGTCCCTTGGACGTGGACCACACGTTGACCAACGTGTCGCGCTCCCAAGGGCGGCTGCGCGGCGCGTCGGCCCACCCGCCCCACAGATCCACGACGCTCCGCCCGTCCACCGTGACGGCGACGGCGGCGCCCAGCTCCCCGCGCTCCCGGAAGTTCGCCTCGAACGCCGTCCGCACCGCCGCGAACCGCGGATCGCAGTGCCCTTGCACGCGCGCCTCGTGCTCCGCCATGAGCCCACCCCTCGTCGTCCGCCGGAAAGCCGGGCCGCAGCGGGGCGACCCGGCTCCCTGAACGTACCGACTGGTCGGACTGGGTGGAAGGTGTCGGACGGTCTCAGGCGTGCGAGCGCAGCCACTTCAGCTTGGCCGCCTCGTGGAAGGGGCCGCCGCCCTCGTGGTCGTTGAAGTCGTAGACCTCGATGGCCTTCTCGTCGTGGGCCCAGGCGTTGAAGGCCGCGAAGACGGTCGAGGGCGGGCAGGTCTGGTCCTCCAGGGCCGCCGAGAAGAGCGCGGGCGCCCGGCCGCGGGCCGCGAAGTGCACGCCGTCGAAGTAGGACAGGGTACGCAGGACGTCCTCGGTGCGGCCCCGGTGCGTCTTGAGGTAGAGAGCGATCTCCCGGTACGGGTGACGGTCCGTGAGGGTCGTCGCGCGCGGGTAGTCGCACAGGAACGGCACGTCCGGCGCGATCGCCGACAGGTCCGGAACCAGACCGCCGACCGCGATCGTGATGCCGCCGCCCTGGCTGGAGCCCAGCGCGATCGTGCGCGAGGCGTCAGTGAGGGGGTGGGAGCGGGCGGCCTCCACGGCACGGACCGCGTCCGTGAACACCCGGCGGTAGTAGTAGTTCTCGGGCGCGTCGATGCCACGGGTCATGAAGCCGGGGTAGGCCGGCGCGGCGCCCACCGGGTCGGGGGTCCCGCCACCGGCGCCCCACGCGCTGCCCTGGCCGCGCGTGTCCATCATGAAGTGCGCGCGGCCCGTGGAGGCCCACAGCAGGTTCTCGTGCGGCAGACCGCGCCCGCCGCCGTAGCCGATGAACTCCACTACCAGCGGCAGCGGCTCCGTCGCCCCGGCGGGCAGCCGCAGCCAGCCCTTCACCGGGTGACCGCCGTACCCGGCGAACGTCACGTCGTACACCTGCACCGTGGAAAGCCCTGTGTCGACCGGCTCGAAACGGGCGTCCAGATCGTGCCCGCGCGCTTCCTCGAGGGTCTTGGACCAGAACGAGTCGAAGTCCTCGGGCTCGACGGACTCGCTGTGGTATTCGCGCAGTTCGTCGAGCGGAAGGTCGAACAGGGCCATGGAGGACCGCCTTTGCGAAGGGTGACTACGGATGATCACACCGTACGTGGGTGATCGGACGACTCGCCAGATCTATGCCGCGCGGAGCCCTACGATGGCGTCATGACGTCTGCCGTCGATGCCCTGGCCCCGGCCGCGGAACTGCTGGTCAGGGAACCGAGCTGCTCGTTGTCGAGGCAGGGCGGGAGATCCCTGGCGGCTGGCCGGCGGTCAGCGGTGGTCGGGTCACCGGCATCGATCCCGCCGGGAGTGAGCCCGAGGCCCGCACTCGGCCTTCGTAGGCATGGCCGAGCCTCTGACGGGCGGCTGCATCGAGCTGGGTCGCGCAGGGCCTGCCCGTCGGCATCGGCTGCGACGGCTCCGCCTCCACGGACCACGCCTCCCTCTGGAGGGAGACCCGGGCGGCGCTGCTGCTGGGCCGCTGCCGCGGCGGACCGGGCGCGATGACCGCCCGTGACGACCCCTGCCCGGGGCCTGCGCCGACCTCGTCGTCCGGGCCCTGCACGAGGTCGCGCTCGCCGGTGCGCTGGGCGATCCCGTCGAGGCATGGCTGCGTTGCGGGCCCGCCCGGGCCTGGACCACGGTGGTCGCGGGCCGGATCCTGGTCGACCGCGGCGAGCCCCGGCTGACCGGGCTGGCGGACGCCTGCGGTCGCACATCGCAATCGCACGCCGGATGCTGAGCGGGGCGTAGCAGAAGGCGGACGGAGCAGGCGGCCCTGCGAGTAGACCCACAGGAGTGCGCGGCGGGTACCGGAAGCAGACGCGCGGCACACAGGGTTCACGCCCGACGGCCCGTCCACTCCGGCCCTGTGCGGGCCCACTCCCGCTCCCACTCGGCCAGGCGACGACGCATCGCCGCATGCCGTACGGCGCAGTGGCCCAGGAGGATCACGGCGACCGCGCCGCCGGTCACGCAGACGCCGATGATGATGGTGTGCTGCCAGATCGCCGTGCCGTCCGGCGGCGGGGCCACGCTCCTGCCCCGGTCGTCCAGCCACACGTCGACGGTCTCACCGGTCCGGGTGTCGGCCGGAACGCGAGCGGTGGCCGTACGCGGTCTGTCCCCGGGCTCCGTCCAGCGGACCCGCATCTCGGCGGACGGCTGCCGGCCGCCCTGCGCGGGGGGAAACGCGTCCGCGGTTCCGCCGACCGCCTCGGCCCGGACGTGACGGTGACCGGCGCGATGCTCCCGGGCCGTGGCCCGGGCGTCGTCATGGGCCCAACAGCCCACCGCCACCCCGACCAGCGGCGCGACGACGACCAGCAGGACGGCCACGGCCCGCAGGGCCCACGCCGCCACGACATCCGACCGGCGCCGCAGCGGATTCGGCCGCCGGCGCCGGCCACGCACCCGGCTTCGCATGGCGTGCGGGTACCCCGTGCACCGGACATCGTTCCTGACGATCCCGGACGGACACGCGTCCCCAGGACCGGCCGCTGATCAGCCGAAGCGCTCGATCCGGATACGGTCCACGGGCTGACCTGCGGCCACGAGCAGCCGGGAGGCGTGTTCCGCGAATCCGTTGGAGCCGCACACATAGGCCTCCCACCCACCGGGAGGTCGCTGGGCCAGGAGTGGCGCCACATGTGCTGCGGCCATACGTCCCACCGGCACACCCTCCGGCGCGCTCCGTGTGAACACGGGCGTCGTCTCCGCGCCGTACTCCCGCGCGTAGATCAGCTCCTCGGGGGTGCGTGCCGACACCAGCAGCCGCAACGGCACGTCCAGGCCCCGTGCCCGGTGGTGCCGCACCATCGACATCAGCGGCACGACACCGGAGCCGGCGCCGATCAGCAGCGCGGGGCGGTCCCCGGGCCAGGCGAAGAAGCCGCTGAGCGGGCCGCGCACCTCGACCGTGTCGCCGGGCTGGGCCGTCGTGTGGAACCAGCCGGACACCTCACCGCCCTCGACGTGGTCGAGGGTCAGTTCGATGTGGCCGGAATCGTCCGGCGCCGATGCGATCGAGTAGTGGCGCTGGGCCACATAGCCGTCCTCGGCGGTCAGCCGCAGCATCAGGTGCTGGCCGGGCAGATGCCCCGCCCACGCGGGCACCGCAAGGCGGAAAGTGGCAGCGTGCGGGGTCTCCCGGCGGATCTCGGTGATGGTCGCGGTCTGCCACACGGAGGCGACCCGATCACTGACGGGGATACGGCCCGGCACGGCGAACCGGGTCGGGGGAGTGAACGCCTCGCTCGCCGGGGTCCTTCCAAGTGCCTCAGTCACCGGAGTACCGCTGCTCCTCCCAGGGGTTGCCGCGGGCGTGGTAGCCGTTCTGCTCCCAGAACCCCGGCTCGTCGTGGTCGAGGATCCGCAGGCCCGCGATCCACTTGGCGCTCTTCCAGAAATACAGGTGCGGCACCAGCAGGCGGGCCGGCCCCCCGTGCTCGGCGGCGAGCGGCTCCCCGTCGTACTCCCAGGCGATCCAGGCCCGCCCGCCGGTGAGGTCGGCCAGCGGAAGGTTCGTGGTGTACCCGGTGTGCGAATAGGCGACGGCATGTGTGGCGGACACATGGGGCCGGACCACACTGAGGAAGGCGTCCAGCGACACGCCCCCGAACCGCACGCCGAACTTCGACCAGCTCGTCACGCAGTGGATGTCGCCCTCGTACGCCGACGCCGGCAGCCGGTGCGCTTCCTCCCAGGTCCAGGTACGCGGCTCCGCGACGAGACCGTCGACGCGGAACGACCACTCGGCGGGCGTCAGCTCGGGCGTGACCTCGGCGGACAGGACGGGCCAGTCGTCGCCCGCGTCGTACTGGCCGGGTGGCAGGCCGGCGTTCTCGGCGCGTGGGCGTCCGGTGAAGCCTCGGGTGACGTTCATGCGGGTGGTGCCTCCAGGCCGCCGTGGACGACGGCCCGCGGATCGAGCGTGATCAGTACGTGTCCATTCAACCGTACGGGTGAAGCGTTCGTTCAACCGTACGTGGGGGAAAGGCCGGGAGTGCTGAGTGATCGTTGGGGTAGGGTGGCCGTCCGGCCGGGAGGGTCCCGGTGTGCGAGCGCGGGAGGTGAGCCCCATTACCGCTGTGTCAGCTCGGGTGCTCTCACCTCGATTCGGCGCGGATCACCGCCAGTAGGCGTCCGCGAGAGCGCCCTTCGGCTTCCGAAAGGCTCTCGGCATCCATGCCCCCTCTGTCTTCTTCCTCGCCAACGTCGTCCCCCTCGCCGCTGTCCCGCGACGCCGTCATCGCCGCGCTCCGGGCCGCCGGCTGTGTCTTCGCCGAGGACGAGGCCCGGTTGATCCTGGCCGCCGCCCGGACCCCGGACGAACTGGCGGCGATGGTGGACCGCCGTGTCACCGGCCTGCCCCTCGAACTCGTCGTCGGCTGGGCCGAGTTCCACGGACTGCGCATCGCCGTGGCACCCGGCGTCTTCGTGCCCCGCCGCCGTACGGAGTTCCTGGTCGAACAGGCCCTCGCCCACGCACCCGACGCCTGCGTCGTCGTGGACCTGTGCTGCGGCTCGGGCGCGGTCGGCGCGGCGCTGGCCGCCGCACTCGGCCGGGTCGAGCTGCACGCCGCCGACATCGACCTGGCGGCGGTGCGCTGCGCCCGCCGTAACGTGGCCCCCTTCGGTGGGCAGGTCCACGCGGGCGATCTGTTCGAGGCACTGCCCGCCGGCCTGCGGGGCCGCGTCGGCATCCTCGCGGCCAACGTGCCGTACGTCCCCACCGGCGAGGTCGGCCTCCTGCCCGCCGAGGCACGCGACCACGAGCCGCGGGTCGCGCTGGACGGGGGTCCGGACGGGCTGGACGTCTTGCGCCGGGTCGCCGACGAGGCGCCTCGATGGCTCGCGCCGGGCGGCTGCCTGCTGATCGAGACGAGCGAACGCCAGGCGCCGACGGCCCTGGAAGCCTTCAGCCGCAGCGGACTGTCGGCGCGTCTGGTCGTCTCGGAGGAGCTGTACGCCAATGTCGTGATCGGTCTGAACGAGGCCTGATCAGGCTGACGCGCCGCTCTTCGAAGGACTCTCCGAGGGGTCGGGGGCCCGCCAGTCCCAGTGGCGGGGTCCGGGGAACCCGTCCCGCCAGTCGCCCGGCCCCCGGTCCTTCACCCACTCGTCAGTGTCGGGGGTCCTTGACGGTGGCCTCACCGTGAAAGCCGCCACCGCCGAAGCCGGACCACGGGCCGTGCCCGTGCCGTTCGCGGGGCGTGTCGGCCTCGCCGGAGCCCGAGGACGTCGCGGCGTACGCGACCGTGCCGACGAGTGTCAGCGCGGCGACCGTGGCCGCGGTGGTCAGCGCCCGGGCCCGGACGGACGGCCGCTGCCACAGGCCGCGCAGCGCCGCACCACGGGTGGGCTCCCGTTCCGGACCGCCCGGTCCCGTGAGGACCTCGAATTGCGTGCCGTCCGGCTCAGTTCCTGTGCGAAAGCGGCGCGCGGGCGCCGAGGGCCGCGGCGCGCGTCCCGTAAAGGCGCTCCCCGGCGCCGTACCTGTCAACCGGGCGGCAGCACACGGGCGATGAGCAGCGCCACGTCGTCGGAGTTGTCGGGCTGGTGCAGGGTGCGCAGGAGGAGGTCGCAGCACTCCTCCAGGGGGCGGTCGGGGTCGTCGAGGAGCTCCAGGAGCGCGTCGAGGCGTTCGTCGAGGGGGTGCTGACGGGTCTCGACCAGGCCGTCCGTGTAGAACACCAGCTGGTCGCCGGGCTCCAGGTCGACGGTCGTGGTCGAGAAGGCGACGCCGCCCACGCCGAGCGGTGCTCCGGTGGGCAGTTCGAGGAGTTCCGGGTCGTGGCCGTGGCGGACGCGGACCGGTGGCAGATGCCCCGCGTTGGCGATCCGGCACTGCCGCAGCCGCGGGTCGTGGACGGCGTAGACGCAGGTCGCGATGGAGTGGTCGAGGCCCTCGGTGATCTTGTCGAGGTGCTCCAGGAGCCGGGTCGGTTCGAGGTCGAGGGAGGCCAGCGTATGCGTAGCCGTGCGCAGCCGGCCCATGGTCGTGGCGGCGTCGATGCCGCTGCCCATCACGTCGCCGACAACGAGCGCGGTCTTGCCGTCCTCCAGCGGGATCACGTCGAACCAGTCGCCGCCGACCTCGGCGCTGGCGCCCGCGGGCTGGTAGCGGGAGGCGACCTCCAGGCCGCCGGTCACCGGCGGATGGCTGGGCAACAGGCTGCGCTGCAGGGTGAGGGCGGTGTCGCGGGCGTTCTGGTACCAGCGGGCGTTGTCGATCTGCACGGCCGCGCGGGCGGCCAGTTCCCGGGCAAGCAGCAGATCGTCCTCGCTGAACGGCAGCGGATTGCGGGTGCGCTTGAGGTCGAGGGCGCCGAGCACCTCGCCGCGCGCGATCAGCGGCACCGCGAGATAGGAGTGCACGCCCGCGCGAGCCAGTTGGACGGCGGCCTCGGGGGAGCGGGCGATCCGCAGCAGGTCCTTCTCCTCGACCCGGGCGACCATCACGGGGCTGCCCGTGCGCACGCACTCGGTGACCAGGCGGTCCGGGCCGTAGCGGGCCACCTCGCCGGGCTGGTCGGCGGCGGCGAGGGCCACCGTGACATGGTCGGACTGGACGGCCAGGGCGCGGATCACCGCCGACTCGGAGGGGCCGAGGGTGCTGCGTCTGCCCTCCACCACGGCTTCGAGCAGGTCGACGGCCGCGACGTCGGCGAGCTCCGGCACGGCGACGTCGGCCAGCTCGTGCGCCGTGATCTCCAGCTCCAGCGTGGTACCGATCCGCGCGGAGGCGTCGGCGATGAGAGCCAGGCGCCGACGTGCCGTCTCGGCCTCCACGGCGGCCTGGTGCTGCTCGGTGATGTCCACGGCCATGCCGGCGACGCCGAGCACGGTCCCGGCCGTGTCCTCGAGCCGGTAGAGCGAGACGGACCAGAAGTGCTCCCGGTCCGGATCGGCCGGCGTCCGGCCCACGATGCGCTGGTTGATGATCGGGTCACCGGTTCGCAGCACCTGGCGCAGCGCCGCCTCGATGGCGTCGGCGTCGATGTCCGGCAGCAGTTCGCGCGGCGTGTGGCCGATGTGGTCCTCGGCGGGGATGCCGTTGAGCTGTGCCAAGGCCTCGTTGACCGAGACGTACCGCAGGTCGGTGTCGAAGACGGCCAGGCCGACCGGGGCCTGCGCGATCGTCCGCGTCGACAGCGCCACGTCCCGCTCCAGGCGCCGTACGGTCGTCTGATCGGCGCACAGGCCCAGCGCGTAGATGTCCCCCTCGTCGTCGAGCAGCCGCATGTTGCGGAACTCCACCAGCCGGGTGCTGCCGTCCTTGCGCCGGATCGGGAAGGCCCCGGCCCAGCCCTGACCGGTCTCCATGACGTCGGAGAACAGCTTGACGACCAGGTCCAGGTGCTGTTCGTGGACCATGATCCGGGCGGCGTACTGGCCCAGCGCCTCGCGCGCCGAATAGCCGAACAGCTCCTCGGCCTGGGGGCTCCACAGCACGATGCGCCCCTCGACGTCGAGCACGACCGAGGCCACGCCCAGCACGTCGAGCAGTCCGCTCGGCCCCAGCGGCCCGCGCACGGGCTCCTCGCCCTGGGGCACGGGACGTTCGGCTGCAGACATCCCACGCACCGCCTTCGCCCATCCTCGCGGCACGCCGTTCCCCCGTGCCGACTCCCCTTGTTCTACCGCGTTCAACCGGATCCGGGCCCCCTTGGTCGTTCACCTCCACCATCCCTCAACACGGCGGGGAACGTCCGCCGAAGCGGTCACGGGCGCACGTGACTGTGGCCGATCAGACAGCGCACGTTCGCTTTCTTGGTCTGTACATGACCACATCACACCGCCAGACTGTGCGCCGACACGCTCCCACCCCCCAAGGAGTCGCTCCCATGGCCCTGCGCGCCCGGCAACGTTGTCATGCCGCTCTCACCGGCCTCGTCGCCCTCGCCTGCGCCGCCGTGCTGTCCACCGCGACGCCCGCGCAGGCCGCCGACACCTGGACGGAGGTGGGCTCCGACCGCGCCGACCCGCTGACCGAGAGCCAGGGCCTGACCTCCGTCGAGGTCCCGGCGAACAGCCCCAACCGTTACACCGGCATCGGCACCATCCCCACCTCGGTGAGCAGCCGCGGCTGGAACCATGTCGGCGACCCCGACGCCTCCTACGACGGCTACTACGTCGAGCCGTACCAGGCGGACTCGGGCAGCGCGAAGATGTTCCGGGTCCAGGCGCCGGACGGGACCTGGGCGGAGTACGTCCACACGCTGGGCTCCGGGGAGGCGCTCAACAACTCCTTCGTCGCCATCACGCCCGGCGGTCAGTGGATGGTCTCGGGCGAGTGGGGCACCATGACCCGCCTGCTGGTCCACCCGACCCCCGGCGTGAACCCCGGCACGTCCCCCTCGGCGAACCTCCCGTGGGTGTCCAGCATCCGGCTGGACCACGCCGTGCGCGACATCCAGGGCTGCGACTTCCAGAACGCCACGACCCTGCTCTGCTCGTCCGACGACCCCGCGGGCACCCTCTTCGGCATGACCAAGCCGCTGCTCCGGATCGACCTCTCCGCCGAGCCCGGCACCTCCGACGTGACCGGCCACGTCACGGCCCTGCGCCGGCTCCCGCTGCGCAGCTCCTGCTCGGGCGAGTTCGAGACGGAGGGCATCGACTACGACCGCCGTACCGGCACTCTGCGTGTGATCGTCCTCTCGCCGGGCTTCTGCGTGCTGACCGACAGCAAGACGTACCGGTTCACGCGCGGCTGAGGCCAGCCGCCGTAGGACCGAGGCGACGCGGAGGCTGGGGGTACCCCCAGGGGCGTTGTCGTCGGTTGCCGACTCCCCACGCTCGAACAACCTTGCGCGGGAGTAGACCCATCGCGTCGGTGCCCTCCTCCGCCTTGCGGCTGGACGCACCAGACCCCGCTCACCTGCGCTGATGAGGTGCCGTTGCGTGCAGCCGGCCTGATCCGCCGGACTGGCCCTAGGCGCTCCGTCGTCCGTGGTGCTTTTCTTGGGGTTGGGGTCCGGTTCCGCGGGCTACCCGTGGCACCGCGGCGGCCACGAGAGGAGCGATCACGATGGACCGTGAACGACTGCACGAGGAACCCGTCTCCGTCGAGATCAGCGGATGCAGCAAGGAGGACGCCCGGATCGTGTTCGACACGCTGTGTGCCTGCTTCGAGTCCGACCGGGGCCCCGACGACGTGCCGCAGCAGCTCCACGAGACGCGCCCCATGGTGTGGCTCGGGACGTTCGAGGTCACGGACGCGCACGAGTGCCCGCCGCCCGCGCGGCTCTCGTCGACCGTCGAGGCCGACGCGCAGGGCGGCTACTGGGCCATCGAACGGCTCCGCACCACGCTGGACTCCCTGTTCACGGTGCACGACCTCACCTCGGCCTCGGGCGACCAGGAGCGGGAGCTGCATGTGGTGCTGAAGAGCCGCCCGGGCCCCTGACGGCCGAGGCCGGTGAGGGCGAACCCGGTCAGGACGAACCCAGGAGGCCGAGCACGGTACGCCGGTAGACAGCGTGGACGGCGGGCAGATCCGCGAGACAGGCCCGCTCGTCCACGCCGTGCAGCCCCTCGTACCGCACGCCGAAGCCCGCCGTGGCCGGGATGCCCTCGCCGGCGAGCAGATTGCCGATGTTCGAGGGGCCGGCGGTCTTCGGCCGGACCGTGAGGCCCTGACTGCGAGCGGCTTCCAGCAGTGCCGCCGCGGGCTGCTGGTCCTCGGTCAGCCGGTACGGCGGCCAGGCGGCCACCCGGGTGACCGTGGTCGGTCTCGGGGAGGGCAACCGCACGTCCAGCTCACCCACCGCTTCACGGACCAGACCCTCGGCGGCGCGTGCGTCGAAGCCCGGAGTCGTGCGGATGTCGACGCCCAGCTCGCACAGGTCGGGCACGACGGAGAAGCCCTGACCGCCGTGGCAGGAGGTCACCGTCAGCCTCGGCGGCAACGGGAACTCCCCGTCCGCACCCGGGAGTTCCGCCTCCTCCAGGAGACGCACGAGACGCGCCGCGCGGGAGACGGCGCCCGACGTCGTAGAGCGGGACCCGGAGTGGCCCGAGGCCGCGTGGACAGCGATCGTGGCCCGCCACAGGCCCCGCCCGCCGACCACGACCTCGTCGAGCCCGGGGTAGCCGATCAGCACCCCGGCCGGACGCACTGCTTCCGGATCAGCGAGGTAGGCGCGGGCACCCCCGAAGCCGCCGGTGTGCTCGTCGACGTCGAGAAGTACCGCGAGCCCGCCGTGCAGGGCGTCGGCCCGGCCCTGCAGCTCGGCCGCGATACCGCAGAACATCGCCGCGGCGAGCTTGGAGTCCGCCGCGCCCCTGCCGCGCAGCCAGCCTTCGACGACCTCGCCGGAGTCGGGCGCGAACGACCAGGCGGCCTCGTCGCCGTACGGGGCGGTGTCGACGCAGGCGTCGAGGGCCCACCAGGGGCCGGGCCGGCCGCCGGCGACCTCGATCAGCAGACCGACGGCGGCGTCCTTGTCGCCGTGCAGCCGGCGATACGGCAGTCCGCGCCCGGCGAGCCAGTCCTCCAGGACGCCCAGAACGGGCTCGTAGTCGTCGACCCCGGCGCGGCTGGGGCAGCGGATCAGCCGCTGGGCGAGGTCGATCACGTCGGCGTGTGCGGTCATGGGGGCAACTGTGCCCGAAGGGCGACCGGCGCCGGCGGGCGGTGGGAGTGGCCGGTGTCAGTGGTCAGTGTCACCCTTCCCTGGTTGTGCAACTAGTTGCATAAAGGCTCTCGGGTCCTCTACAACTACGTCAGGCACGACACCGCGCACGGAGGGCCCCGATGAGCCGTTACCCGCACCTGCTGAGCCCGCTGGACCTGGGCTTCACCACGCTGCCCAACCGCGTCCTCATGGGCTCCATGCACGTGGGCCTGGAAGAGGCCGAGCGCGGCTTCGAACGCATGGCTGCCTTCTACGCGGAGCGTGCGCGCGGGGGAGTGGGTCTGATCGTCACCGGCGGCATCGCACCCAACGACGAGGGGCGCCCGTACGCTGGGGGCGCCAAGCTCACCACCGAGGCGGAGGCCGAGCAGCACCGGGTCATCACCGAGGCCGTGCACCGCGAGGGCGGCCGGATCGCCATGCAGATCCTGCACTTCGGCCGGTACGCCTACCACCAGGACCTCGTCGCACCGAGCCCGCTGCAGGCGCCGATCAGCCCCTTCCCGCCCCGCGAGCTCACCGACGCCGACGTCGAGCGGACCATCGACGACTACGCCCGCGCCGCCCGCCTCGCTCGGCAGGCCAGCTACGACGGCGTGGAGATCATGGGCTCCGAGGGCTACCTCATCAACGAGTTCATCGCCACGCAGACCAACAAGCGCACCGACCGGTGGGGCGGCTCGTACGAGAACCGCATGCGCTTCCCGGTGGAGATCGTCCGGCGCGTGCGCGAGGCCGTCGGCGAGGACTTCATCATCGTCTACCGGCTGTCCATGCTGGACCTGGTCCCGGGCGGCTCCACGCTCGACGAGGTGATCACGCTCGCGAAGGCCATCGAGGCCGCCGGGGCGACCATCATCAACACCGGCATCGGCTGGCACGAGGCGCGCATCCCGACCATCGCCACCTCGGTGCCGCGCGGCGCCTACACCTGGGTCACCAAGCGCCTGATGGGCGAGGTGTCGGTCCCGCTCGTCACCACCAACCGCATCAACACCCCCGAGCTGGCCGAGGAGTTGCTGGCCGACGGCTGCGCGGACATGGTGTCCATGGCCCGCCCGATGCTCGCCGACCCCGACTTCGTCGCCAAGGCCGCCGCCGGGAAGCCCGAGGCCATCAACACCTGCATCGGCTGCAACCAGGCGTGCCTCGACCACACCTTCAGCGGCAAGATCACCTCCTGCCTCGTCAACCCGCGCGCCTGCCACGAGACCGAGCTGACCCTGTCCCCGACCAGGCTGCGCAAGCGCGTCGCGGTCGTCGGCGCGGGGCCCGCCGGACTGGCCTGTGCGGTGAGCGCGGCCGAACGCGGCCACGACGTCGTGCTGTTCGACGCCGCGAGCGAGATCGGCGGACAGCTGAACGTCGCCCGCAAGGTCCCCGGCAAGCAGGAGTTCGACGAGACGCTGCGCTACTTCCGCCACCAGCTCGACTGGCAGGGCGTCGACGTACGGCTGAACACCTGGGTGTCGGCCGACGATCTCGCTGCCTACGACGAGGTCGTGGTCGCCACCGGCGTCACCCCACGCACCCCGGACATCCCCGGCGTCGACCACCCGAGCGTCGTCGGCTACCTCGACGTCCTGCGGGACGGTGCCCCCGTCGGCGAGCGCGTCGCCGTCCTCGGCGCCGGCGGCATCGGCTTCGACGTCGCGGAGTTCCTCACCGACGGCGGCGACAAGGCGAGCGAGGACCCGGCGACGTACTTCCGCCAGTGGGGCGTCGACATGGACTACACGGGCCCCGGCGGCCTCGCCGCCCCCGAGCGGCCCGCCCCGCCGCGCACCGTCCACCTGCTGCAGCGCAAGACCAGCAAGGTCGGCGCCGGTCTCGGCAAGACCACCGGCTGGATCCACCGCACCGAGCTCAAGCACCGGGGCGTCACCATGGTGCCGGGCGTGCGCTACGACCGTATCGACGACGCCGGACTGCATGTCACCGTCGGCGAGGAGAGCACCGTCCTCCCGGTCGACACCATCGTGCTGTGCACCGGGCAGGAACCCCGCCGCGACCTGTACGAGGCGCTGCTCGCCGCGGGCCGCAGCGCGCACCTCATCGGCGGTGCCGACGTGGCCGCCGAACTTGATGCCAAGCGCGCCATCAAGCAGGGCACGGAGCTGGCGGCGAGCCTGTAGCGGCGGGTGATCACGTTCGTTGGACGACCACCTCGCGTCCCTAGGATGAGCCCATGTCACTCCCGCACGCGATCCTCACCGCCCTGCTCGAAAAGCCGTCCTCGGGGCTGGAGCTGACCCGTCGCTTCGACAAGTCGATCGGCTACTTCTGGTCGGCGACGCATCAGCAGATCTATCGCGAGCTGGGAAAACTGGAGACGGAGGGCTTCATCCGCACGCTGCCGAGCGAGCAGCCGGCCCGTGGGCAGAAGAAGAGCTACGAGGTCCTGCCCGCGGGCCGCGCCGAACTGGCCCGCTGGACCGCCGCGTCCCAGGACCCCCGGCCGCACCGCGACACCCTGCTGCTGCGGATGCGTGCCGCGGCCGTCGTGGGCACCGAGGGCATCGAGGCCGACCTCCGGCGCCATCTCGATCTGCACCGGCGGCAGTTGGCCGAGTACGAGGAGATCCAGAAGCGGGACTTCCCGCCCGGCAGGGACAGTTCCCAGGACCGGTTGCGGCACCTGGTGCTGCGCGCCGGGATCGATCTGGAGACCTTCTGGACGCAGTGGCTCACGCGCGCTCTGGAGGAGTTCGCGGAACTGCCGGGTCATGAGGGGGCGTGAAGCGGGCGCGCGGAGGAGGTCGGGCTTCCGCTCGCGACCTCAGGGCCGGGCAGGGTTTGGACCCGCGGCGTCAGAGCCGGTACGGCTGCGGGCCGGGGCCTCAGAGCCGGTACGGCTTCGACTTGCGGCGCAGGAACCAGGCCGTGGCCAGGCCACCCGCGCCCACCAGGATCCCGCCGCCGACCAGCGTCAGGGTGCCGTAGTCCGTCGAGGAGCCGCCCATGCCGCCCATGACGCCGCGCGACGGGGAGGCCGTGGCGGAGATCGTGCGGGTCGGGGTGGGGCCCGAGACGATGACCGACTGGGTGCCCGCCGTGACGCCGTTGGAGCACACGACGATGACGGTGTAGGTGCCCGCGCTCACGGCCGACCAGGCCGCCGACTGCAGCGCCTCGGTCCCCGACAGGGAGACCTGCCGTCCCTGGGCGAAGTTCGACTGCCTGCTGTTCAGCAGCGAGGCGGTGCCCCAGCTGCCGTTGACGTTGGTGCACGCCCTGGTCGTGACGGAGACCGTGGACCCGGTGGTGCTCACGGAGATCCCCGGTCCCGCGGTGGCCGGACCGGCCACCGCGATGAGGGGAAGAACGGAGGCGGCTGCCACGGTCAGGCCCGAGCGGAGGAATAGCGATGAGTTGCGCATGAATGCCCTCCGGCGGCACGGTCGGCGGAACATCCCTGGCGCCGCCGAGGATCGGGAACGCCCGTGCTGCCTCAGTGGCAGCCAACGCGCCCTGGGCCCCGCCCGCATGCGGGCCTCCACCGGACAGGTGACGGACTGCTGCATACGGGGGATGCCGGACCCGGACCTCAGCCTCGCGCGCCCGTCGTCACCGTCCGCTCCGCCGAGAAGCCGCCCCAGGTGCCGTCCGGTAGCCTGCCCCGGATCCGTACCCGGTGGCCGGCCCCCTTCTCCGTCCCCAGGTAGAAGCTGTACGCGGCCCGCTCGCGCGGCGCGTTCCCGCCGTACACCAGAGAGGTGACCGTACGGCCGTCGAGCTGTACCTGGTACTCCACGACCACACCGTCCGTACGCGGCGGCACCCAGCTCAGGTCGAGGTGGTACGCCCCGTCCTCACGATGGGTCGTCGCCCGGAAGGCCGTCGGCGCGGTGCCGCGCCCGTCGTCGGTGCCCGGTGTGGTGATGCGGACGGCCGTCGAGGCGGGCGAGACGTTGTCGGCCGCGTCCCGGGCCAGGACGGTGAAGGAGTAGCGCGTGCCGGGCCGAAGGCCGGTGACCACGGTCGCCGTCTGGTTCCCGCCCACACTGTGGATCTTCACGCCGCCCTGATGGATGTCGTACGACACCACGTCCCGGTCGTCCGTCGCGTGCGACCACGACAGCTGAACCGCCCGGCTGCCGACCGCCCGGCCATGGGCCCGCCCCGGACGCGTCGGGGCGGAGCGGTCGGCGGCCACGGCCTCGGGAGTCCTTGCCCGGACCTCCTTGCTCGGTGGACCGAGCCGCCCGTCGGTGTCACGTGCCCGCACCGTGAAGGCGTACATGGTGGACGGTTTGAGCATGGTGACGTCCACCATGTGTGCGGAACCCGGCACTTCCTTGACCTTCGTAGGACCCCGATACACCTCGTAGACACGGACGCCGCGGTCCGCGGAGACGGCGTTCCACATGACGTGCACGCTGGTCGCGCTGCCGGCGGCGGCCGTGACACCCGTGGGCGCCCCGGGCAGCCGGCCGCCCTCCTCGTCCGCCCCGCTCCAGGCGCAGGAGGAGAGCAGCACGATCGCACAGAGGCTCGAAAAGGGAACGAGGGTACGTCGCACGACACTGCCTCCCGGGGGCGATCTCGTGGCAATGGTACGGACCAATATGGCGCGGCTGACGCGATCACATCAAGAGGGCGGTCACTTGGTGAACCGCTTCGGGAGTTTCGTATGCTGAAGCTCCTCGCGGCTGAACTCTCCCTGAGGATGCGGAAGTTCATGCCCTCGGCACGGGTCGCTGTCGTCGCTGTTCCCGCGCCGGATGCGGGTGGCCGGGGGGCCGGGTTCCAACGCGGAGTCAGGCCCCCGGCCACTGCCGGAAGTTCCTGGGGGTTTGCGTCGTGTCGCCGGGGTGTGCGGCGTAGGGCCCCACTGGTGGCAGCATGATCTGAACGGCATCAGATTAGCTGAGTGCCCTGTTGATAATGCTTCGGGCTGAGCGCTCGTCAGTTTTCCTGAGGAGAGGTGTCCTTTTGTGCGTGTCCGGTCGCTGACGCTGGCGGCGGCAAGTGCCGCCCTGCTCGCTCCGACGTCGTTGCCCACCCCGCCGCCCGGCCCGCCGCTTGGGCCCATGGCGCGGCGCGACGCCGATGTCAGCGCCGCTGACCTGCTGTCAAAGGTGCGTGGCTGCACGTCCGTTTCCCGCGGGAGCTACCGCACCGACAGCAACACGCCCGCGACGATCCCGGTCTGCGGGGTGCCGGGTGCGGTGTTCTGGAAGGCGGACATGGACATCGACTGCGACGGGCAGCCCACCGGCCGCTGCAACCGCCGTACGGATCCCTACTTCTCCGCGGCGACGGCCTTCCAGCAGTCCGACGGCCGCTACCCGAGCGCCGAACGCCTTCCGTACATCGTCGTGCCCGCCCCGAGCGGCATCTGGAACCACCGTGACCAAGGCGTCGGCGGCGGTTCGGTCGCGGCTGTCGTGTACCGGGGCCGGGTGCTGTACGCGGTGGTCGGCGACGTCGGCCCGCAGGACATGATCGGTGAGGCGTCGTACGCCACCGCCGAGGCGCTCGGCATCCCGGCCGACCCGCACAGCGGTGGCACGGCCTCCGGGGTCACCTACATCGTCTTCACGGACGAGTCGGTGACGCCCATCGAGGACCGCGCGGCCGTCGTGACGGCCGGCGAGCGGCTGGCGAGGGAGTTCGTGCACGGTGAGCAGTCGGTGCCCAACGGCCCGGCTCCGCAGGGTCATTGAGGGCGCGTCAGACCGCCGACCAGCCGTCGTCGACCGGCAGGATCACGCCGTTGATGTTGCCGGCCGCGTCCGAGGCGAGGAACACTATCGCGGCGGCCTGCTCCTCCGGCTGGGCCAGCCTGCCCAGGTTCACGAAGTGCGGGCCGAGAGCCGCCGGTCCGTGGGCGTCCTGCGCGGCGTCCACGACGATGCCGGTCTGAGTGCCGCCCGGGGCGATGGCGTTGGCGCGTATCCCCTGCTTTCGGTACATCACCGCGAGCGACTTCGTCAGCCCCACCACACCGTGCTTCGACGCCGTGTACGCGGCGCCCGCGGCGCTGCCCCGCAGACCTGCCTCGGACGCCGTGTTCACGATCGCGCCTCTGCCGGCCTCGAGCATGTGCGGCAGCGCCGCCCGGGTGAGCAGGAACGGGGCGGTGAGGTTGACCCGGATGACCCGCTCCCACTCGGCGTCGGTGACGTCCGCCAGGGCCGACATCCGGTCCATGATCCCGGCGTTGTTCACCAGCACGTCCACACCGCCGAAACGCTCGACGGCGGTCTCGACCACCTGGTCGACGACGGCCTGCTCGCTCAGGTCGCCGACGACGGCGACCGCGGCGCCGCCCGCCTGCTCGATCTCCTTGACGACGGCCTGAGCGCCCTCGGCGTTCAGATCCGCGGCCACGACCCGGGCGCCCTGCTCGGCGAAGGCCAGCGCGGTCGCGCGCCCGATGCCCGATCCCGCTCCGGTGACGATGACGCTGCGTCCGTCCAGTCCGCCGCTCATGAAGTGCTCCATCTCTTGTCCGATGCTCGACGCTCGATCCCGCGGGGGCGACCCGTCGAATGCGCCTGCGGCCTCACCCTACGACTTAATGTCTCTGAGTGACATAAAGTCTTCGGGGAGAATTCCGGGAGAGCGATCAGCGCCGGCCGGAGGAGACCATGACCGCAGCCCGCGAAGGCACGAGACGACCTACGGGACGACCGCCCCTCACGGAGGAGCGCAAGGCCGAGATCCGGCTGGAGATCGCGCGGGCGGCGGTCGACCTGTTCGTCACCCAGGGCGTGGCGGCGACCACGGGCGAGCAGATCGGAGCGGCGGTCGGTGTCTCCGCGCGGACGGTGTGGCGCTACTTCCCGACCAAGGAGAGCTGCGTACGGCCGCTGTTCTCGGCCGGTATCGACGTGATCGCCGATTGCCTGCGGCAGTGGCGTCCCGGGGAGCCTCTGGACCGGGTCATCGGCCGGGAGTTCGCGGTCGAGGGGAACCTCGCCGCCGTACCCGACCGTTCGACCGTGGGGGCGCTGGTACGGCTGACCCGTACCGAACCCGGGCTGCGCGCGATCTGGCTCCAGACCTACGACGAGGCCGAACCGGCGTTCGCCCGCGCCCTCGCCGAACGCGCCGGTCTGCCCGCCGACGACCTGCGCCCGGCGATCCAGGCGGCGATGTTCAACGCGGCGCTGCGCGCGGCGGTCGAGTACCACGCCTGGCACACCACCGACGCCGGGCCGGCCCCGGAGGCGACACAGGCCGAGTTGATGGCGACGCTGCGTTCGGCGATGGAGGTCGTGGCGCAAGGGGTGGCGTAGGCGTAGGAGATGCCGCCGGGCTCGGCCGCCCGGCCTGCGGGCAACGGCCGTAGGCCCCTCGGCCCGCCGACCGGAGAACCGGTGGCGCGGCCGAGGGGCCCGTGGCACGGCGCCTGCTGGCGTGCGTGTTGCCGGGCGCGGCTGTTCTGCCTGGCCTACACCTTTCGGTACGCGTACGCCTCCGCGGCCGCCGCCTCCACCGCCGCGAGGTCGGCGCCGGTGGACGCGGTGACGACCGCGGCCACCGCGCCCTCGACGAAGGGGGCGTCCACCAGGCGTGTGCCGGCGGGGAGTTCGTCGCCCTCCGCGAGCAGGGCCTTCACGGTGAGGACCGCGCTGCCCAGGTCGGTCAGCACGGCGACCCCGGCGCCGCGGTCCACGGAGGCGGCCGCCGCGGCGATCAGCTCGGCGCTGGTGCCGAGGCCGCCGCCCTCGGTGCCGCCCGCCGGGGCTACAGGCACGGCCGTGCCGCCGCCCGCGAGCCCCTGCGCCAGCTCGGCCACCGAGGCGGCCACCTGCGCGCTGTGCGAGACCAGCACGAGGCCGACGAGCCGCTCGCCCTTCCCCTCGTCACGCACTGCCTTGTCACCCACCGCCTCGTCACTCACCGTTCGCCTCCGCCAACCCCGCGATCAGCAGCGCCGACGACGTGGCCCCGGGATCCTGGTGCCCGATGCTGCGCTCCCCGAGATAGCTCGCCCGCCCCTTGCGGGCCTGCAAGGGCGTCGTCGCCAGGGCGCCCTCCTCGGCGGCGGCCCGTGCCGCGGCGAAGCCGTCGCCGAGCGCGTCCACGGCCGGCACCAGCGCGTCGATCATGGTCTTGTCACCGGGCGCCGCGCCACCGAGCGCCATGACCGCGTCCACGCCGGCACGCAGCGCCTGGGTGAGTTGCTCCTCGCTCACCTCTCCCGCGTCCCCGAGCGTCTTGCCGGTCCGGCGCAGCAGCGTCCCGTACAGCGGCCCCGACGCCCCGCCGACCGTCGAGATGAGCTGCCGCCCGGCGAGCGTCAGGATCGCGCCGGGTGTCGCCGGGGCCTCCTTCTCCAGCGCGGCGGTGACGGCAGTGAACCCGCGTTGCAGGTTGCTGCCGTGGTCGGCGTCCCCGATCGGCGAATCGAGGGCGGTGAGCCGTTCCGCCTCGCGGTCGACGGCAGTGGCGGTCGCCGTCATCCAACGGCGGAAGAAATCGGCGTCGAGCACTGGATCTCCTAGCGTGACAGTTGCCTTGCGATCGTGTGACTCCGCCGGATCACATTCCCCACCGCAGCCCGGGAGTCCTCACCGGCGCGTTCCAGAGCCGCAGCAGTTCCTCGTCCACCTGGCACAGGGTGACCGAGGCGCCGGCCATGTCGAGCGAGGTGACGTAGTTGCCGACGAGGGTGTGGGCGACGGCGACGCCGCGTTCGGTGAGCACCCGCTGGACCTCGGCGTTGAAGCCGTACAGCTCCAACAGCGGTGTCCCGCCCATGCCGTTGACCAGGACCAGGACCGGATTGCGGGGGGTCATGTCGTCCAGGATGGCGCCCACGGCGAACTCGGCGATCTCGCCCGACGTCATCATCGCCCGCCGCTCCCGGCCGGGCTCGCCGTGGATGCCGATGCCCAACTCCAGCTCACCGGGTGGCAGATCGAAGGTGGGGCTGCCCTTGGCGGGCGTGGTGCAGGCGCTGAGGGCGACACCGAAGCTGCGGGAGTTCTCATTGACCTGACGCCCGACCGACTCCACCCGCTCCAGCGGCTGCCCCTCGTCCGCGGCGGCACCGGCGATCTTCTCCACGAACAGTGTCGCGCCCGTGCCGCGCCGCCCGGCGGTGTAGAGGCTGTCGGTGACCGCCACGTCGTCGTTGACGAGTACCTTCGCGACCTGGATGCCCTCGTCCTCGGCGAGCTCGGCGGCCATGTCGAAGTTGAGGACGTCCCCCGTGTAGTTCTTCACGATGAACAGCACGCCCGCACCGCTGTCCACCGCGGCTGCGGCCCGGGCCATCTGGTCCGGAACCGGGGACGTGAAAACCTCGCCGGGGCACGCCGCCGACAGCATCCCCGGACCCACGAATCCACCGTGCAGCGGCTCGTGTCCCGACCCGCCGCCGGAGATGAGGGCGACCTTCCCCTCCACGGGGGCGTCCCGCCGCACGATCACCCGGTTGTCGACGTCGACGACCAGTTCGGGATGAGCGGCCGCCATCCCGCGCAGGGCGTCCGCGACCACGGTCTCCGCGACGTTGATCAACATCTTCATGGGTACCTCCGGTGAGACTGGCGGATGGGCCTCTGGTCAGTGTCGTCGCTGATCGGGTCCGGATGCTGAATTACCGCTGTTTCCTCGAGGACAGTGCATGAGGTGTCTGTGGGCAGTATCGACCTTGCGGCAGCGAAGGTCACGTGCGCGGGGGGTCCGGGGTGGGCCTCGGACGCCGGCTCGCCGCACGACGGAGGGCGGCTGTGCTCGACGACGCCCACCCTTCCGGCCGCCTCCGGGCGCACCTGCCCCACCTTCGTGCCGCAGCGGCGGCCCCGGCCACAACACGGCGTCATCGCCGTGACGGACGCACAGCCGGGAAGGGCCGGGCGCGGGCGAGGATCGGCGGGACGCGGTCGCGGGGGCGGCCCACCGGATGGCCGGAAGGGCGTCGGGACGCGAGGATCGGCGCAGCCACGGCAGCCCGCGAGGAGGAGGACCACCATGGCCGAGCACCGGCAGGGCGCCGAGTCGGGCGGCGGATCCGAGGCGCGGCCGCCGCAGGCGCACGGGGTGAGCGCGCCGGACACGGTGCGTCTCGCGGTGGTCGTCGGCGCCCTCGGCGTGGTCTTCGGCGACATCGGGACCAGCCCGATCTACACCATCCAGACCGTGTTCAACCCCGACGACCCGCACCCCGTCCCGGTCAGCACGGAGAACGTGTACGGAGTGGTGTCGCTGGTGTTCTGGTCGGTGATGATCATCGTGACGGTCACCTATGTGCTGCTCGCGATGCGCGCCGACAACGACGGCGAGGGCGGCATCATGGCGCTCATCACCCTGCTGCGGCGGTGGAACGCACAGCGCGGCCGCAGAGCCGCCGTCGTCCTGGCCGCGCTCGGCATCTTCGGCGCGTCACTGTTCTTCGGTGACAGCATGATCACCCGGCCATCTCGGTGCTGTCCGCGGTAGAGGGGCTCAAGGTCGTCGAGCCGTCGCTGGAGGACGCCGTCGTGCCCATCACCGCGGTGATCATCGTGCTGCTGTTCCTGGTGCAGCGCCGGGGAACCGCGGCGGTGGGCAGGATCTTCGGGCCGGTCATGATCGCCTGGTTCGCCGCCATCGGCGCGTGCGGCGTCGTCGGCATCACCGATCATCCGGACATCCTCAAGGCGCTGTCGCCGACGTACGCGCTGGACTTCCTGATCGGCCACTTCGGTACGGCCTTCTTCGCCCTGGCCGCGATCGTCCTCGCGGTCACCGGCGCCGAGGCGCTGTACGCGGACATGGGGCACTTCGGCCGCCGGGCGATCACCCGGGGCTGGCTGTTCCTCGTCCTGCCCGCCTGCGTCCTCAGCTACCTGGGCCAGGGCGCGCTGATCCTCGACGATCCGGACCACATCAGCAGCCCCTTCTTCCTGCTCGTGCCCGACTGGGGACGCTGGCCGATGGTCCTGCTGGCGACGGCGGCGACCGTGATCGCCTACCAGGCGGTGATCACCGGCGCGTACTCGGTCGCCTCCCAGGCGGCCAAGCTCGGCTATCTGCCGAGGCTGCGCATCGCCCACACCTCCGAGTCGACCATCGGCCAGATCTACGTCCCCTGGATCAACTGGCTGCTCATGTTCTCGGTCCTCACCCTGGTCTTCGCGTTCCGCAGCTCCGCGGCGCTGGCCTACGCGTTCTGCATGGCGGTCACCGGCACCATCACGACCCTGCTGTTCTTCTATGTCGCCCGCGCCAAGTGGGGTACCCCGGTGTGGGTGCTGGCGATCGGCGGGGGCGTGCTGCTCTTCGTGGATCTGCTGTTCGTGGCGGCCAACATGACCAAGCTCGTGCACGGCGCGTGGCTGCCGCTGCTGATCGGCCTCGTCACGTTCACCGTCATGACGACCTGGCAGCGCGGCCGCGAGCTGGTCACCGCGGCACGGGCGCGCGCCGAAGGGCCGTTGCCCGAGTTCATCGACGACCTCCGCAGCGGCAGGGCCTCGACGCGCCAGATCCCCGGCACGGCCGTCTTCCTCAACCGGGGCAAGGAGACCGCACCGCTGGCCATGCGGGCCAACGTCGAGCACAACCACGTCCGACATGAACACGTCGTGATCCTCGCCCTGAAGACCGAGCCGGTGCCCCGTGTCCCGGCCGACCGGCGGGTCGTCGTGGACGACCTCGGCTACGCCGACGACGGGATCATCCACGTCACCGCCCGGTTCGGCTACATGGAGACCCCGGACGTGCCCGGCACCCTGGCGCTGCTCGACCCGTCCGCGACCGAGGGGCCGCTGCGGCTCGACGAGACGTCCTACTTCCTGTCGAAGATGGAGCTCCGGCGCGGCACGGCACCCACCATGGCCCCCTGGCGCAAGCGGCTGTTCATCGCCACCTCCTACATCACGGCGGATGCCGCCGAGTACTTCGGCCTCCCTCGCGACCGTACGGTCATCATGGGCTCGCACATCGAGGTGTAGCCGCCACCGGAGGGGTGTGGTCCGCGCCCGCACGGGCAGACGCGGACCACCCGACGGTCAGGCTGACGACACGGTGGTCAGGCTGACCGCACGGCCGTCAGTTCGACTTCCACCAGGCCGCGGAGGCGTCCCGCAGCGTGTTGGTGCCGCAGTGCACCTCGCCCATGCCCAGGTGGTAGGTGTACCAGTCGTCGATGTACGACACCTTCAGACCGGCTCGCGTGTACACGGCGGTGACGGCCTGCGTGAAGATGTCCTTGCCGCCGATGACGGGTCCCCACTGGCGCGGGGCGAGATAGCGGTCGCGGGCGAGCAGGACACCGTTGACGGCGCCGGGGACATAGGCGCTCGTCCGGACGGCGGCCCGGGCGCCGGGGGCACCGCGGCCCTGGTCGAGCCACTTCTGCTGGCCGTACTTGTCCAGGCTCTTCACGAGCGCCGGGTCGCCGCCCATGCGCGTCAGCCGCGGCACGGGCACGTCCTGCCCGTCGGCCGCCGACATCTCCGCCTCCCGGGTGTACAGGGCCGGCACGCGCACGATCTCCGCGTCGGTGACGCCGGTCTCGCGCTTGAGGATGTCGAGGTTGGCCTCGATGCGCTGGGCCGCCATGGTGTTGTCGGCCACGAAGTGCCGGGAGGCGAGAGCCTGGTCGATGGTCTCCTTCGGCGCCGGCTCGCCCCCGAGGCCCGGGACGGAGAACATCCTGGTGCGGCCGTGGCCGTCACGCTGCGCGTCCTGCAGGAGCTTCAGCCCGGCCCGCGGGTCGGCGACGCCGATCCGCCAGCCGCGCGGGGTGTCGGCGGGCAGGAACTGCACGAACTCGTCGACGTGCCCGACGCCCAGCCACGAGGTGTCCAGCAGCAACGGGTCCTGCAGACCCTGGGACTTCAGCAGGGTGCGCATCGCCTGCGCCGGCTTGGAACCCGTGTCCTTGCGCTGGCCCATGATGACGCGGCCGGCCGGGAAGGACCGTCCGCCGTGCGTGTAGGGCGGAATGGTCTCCAGGTTCCCCGTGGAGTTGAGCGTGTGCTCCTCCGAGTCGCGCACGCCGGAGACCTGCACCACCCCGACGTCGCGGCCGCGCAGCTTCTCGAACAGCTCCCGGCCCGCCTCACGGTCGGGCTGGGCGGAGCGCAGCATCACGCGCATCGCCTGCCGCCGCCCGCCGGGGCCGGTCATGCTGACGTAGGCCGGCTCGACGAAGTCCTGCGCCCAGATGTCGCCGTACTTGTCGAAGGTCACGAGCGGCTTGGTGATCCCGGCCCGCCGCACCTCCGTCTCCAGGTTCTTGACGAACTGCCGGTAGGGCTGGTCGGCGGGGCTGTTGCCGGGCAGCTTGGTGACCATGACCGCTTGCGTGTTCTGCAGGTGGTGGTGGGTCAGGAGCGGGGCGACGCGCAGGGTGACCGTGTCGGACGTGGTCGCGCCCGCGGACGTCACGCTCAGCCGGATCACCGCCCGGCCGTCCCACTTCGCGGTGTCCCGGATGATGTCGGTGGCCTCGACGCCGAACTCCACGCCGGAGCGCAACTCGGCCGCCGACAGCCGGGTTTCACCCGTGACCGGCACCCAGGCACCGGAGCGGTTGAGGAAGACCCGGGTGTACTTGGCCCCGGCCGTCACCTGCACGCTGCCCTTCGCCCCGGACGCCAGGCCCGGCATCGGCACCGAGCGGACCCGGGCGAGATCGGCGGCGTCTGCACGCCCGTTGACCTTCTTGTCCGAGGCGTCGTTGCAGGCGGCCAGCTTGGCGTCGGACAGCGGCCGGCCACCCGGGCCCCTGACCGGGCAGCGCTTGGTGTCGTCGTCGAGGTTGGGCAGGTAGACCGCTCCCCGGCCGACGGACCAACTGTCCTCGCCGGCCGTGTCGGTGTCGCCGGTGACGTCGACACGGCCGTCGCGGTCGACGTCCGCGCGGAGGTCGGCGGTCGCGGTCGACGGTGCCGCGAAGGCGGGGGAGAGCGGGCTGGCGAGCACGGAGCCCGCCGCGGTGACGGCGAGGATCACCTGTCTGGCAGAGGTCGTACGTATACGCGTACGTGTGCGCACGGCACATCCCTTTCCGGTGGGGGGTGTTTCGCCGTGCAAGAGGAGGAACGCGCGCGGTGCGTTCACTGAGGGGACGGGAGTTCATCCCTGGGTCTGACAACATCCCCCCGATCAGGGGGTGTGGCTCACCGCGGCTGTCAGTCGGTGTGGGCCGGGAGCCGGAGCCGTACCTGGTAGCCGCCCTCGGCTGTCGGGCCGGACTCGAAGGTGCCGTCGAGGAGTTCGGCCCGTTCCCCGAGGCCGACAAGGCCATGGTGCGACCACGTGGTGGCCATCACTTCCTCGGCATCGAGGAACTGGCGGCTCGCAGCCGCACGTTCTGGTCGGCTTCGTCGTCACTGTCACCGTGTTCGCCGTGCTGTGGTCCCGGTTCATCCGCCGGGGACCGCTGGAGTGGCTCCTCGGCAAGACCACCAAGGTCGCGGAGCCGGTCCGGTGAGCGGCCCTGTGAGAAGTGTCTCCGCGTCAGTTCCGTGACGTCAGAATGCTGAGCGCGTTGGCGGCCACGACGGCGCCGATGCCCGCCCACTCCGGCGCCCCCAGTTCCTGGCCCAGACCGATCAGGCCGACCAGGGCCGCGAGGACGGGGTTGACGCTCATGAACAGTCCGAAGGCCCGGGCCGGGACGTGGCGCAGGGTGAACAGGTCCGCGACGTACGGCACGGCCGAGGACAGCACACCGGCGGCGACCGCGCAGGCGACGGCGCCGGTCGTCGGCGGATGCCGGAGGACGACGATCACGCCGACCGGCAGGAACATCAGCGCGGACAGGCAGGACGCGGCCGCCGCGCCCTGCGCTCCGGGGATGCGACGGCCGACCGTGCGGTTGAGCAGGATGTACGAGGCCCAGCAGACGGCGGCCAGCAGGCCCAGCGCCATTCCCAGGTAGTCGGTCGAGGGCTGAGGGCGCATCAGGGTGACGACTCCCGCCGCCGCGATCGCCGCGCAGCAGACGTCCACGCGGCGGCGGGAGGTCGCCAGCGCGATGGTGAGCGGGCCGAGGAACTCCAGCGTCACCGCCAGGCCCAGGCCGACGCGCTCGATCGCGGAGTACAGCGACAGGTTCATGGTGCCGAACACGAGCGACAGCAGGACGACCGGCCACCACTGGCCCCACGTGAACGTACGCGTCCTAGGCCTGCCGACGGCCACCAGCACCAGGGCGGCGACGTACTGGCGCACGGCGACGACGCCGAGGGGACCGAGGACGGGGAAGGCGAGGGAGCCGATCGCGGCGCCCGTCTGGTTGGACAGACCGCTGCCGACCATGGTGGCCAGACCGGCGAGACGTCCGCCGGCCGGCTCGGGGCGCGCGGAAGAGGCTGCGGAGGCGGGCGCCGGAGCGGGCGCCGATGCGGGGCGGGTGCGCATGCGCCCATCGTGGAGACCCCTCCACCCTTGCGAGAAATGCGTTGACGTCCTCAGCTATACGCTCCAGTCATGGATGTGGAGCTGAGGCAGTTGCGCTGCCTCGTCGCGATCGTCGACGAGGGCACCTTCACCGACGCCGCGATCGCCCTCGGCGTCTCCCAGGCGGCCGTCTCCCGTTCCCTCGCCTCCCTCGAACGCGCCCTGGGCGTACGGCTGTTGCGGCGGACCTCCCGCGAGGTGACGCCGACCGGCACCGGACTGCGGGTCCTGGCGCACGCCCGGCGCGTACTCGGCGAGGTGGACGACCTGGTCCGGGAGGCCGCCTCCGGGCACGACCGGCTGCGGATGGGCTACGCCTGGGCGGCGCTCGGCCGGCACACCCCGGCCTTCCAGCGTCGCTGGGCCGCCGCGCACCCGGCGACCGATCTGCAGCTCGTCCGCGTCAACTCGGCCACCGCGGGGCTCGCCGAGGCCGCCAGCGACCTGTCCGTCGTGCGCCGGCCGGTCGACGACCGGCGGTTCGACTCGGCCATCGTCGGGCTGGAGCGGCGGCTGTGCGCGGTGGCCGCCGACGACCCGCTGGCCCGGCGCCGCGCGGTCCGGCTGGCCGACCTCAGCGGCCGCACCCTCCTGGTCGACCGCCGCACCGGGACCACGACCACCGAACTGTGGCCGCCCGACTCGCGCCCGGCGACCGAGGAGATCCACGACGTCGACGACTGGCTCACGGTGATCGCCACCGGCCGCTGCGTCGGCATGACCGCCGAGGCCACGGCCCACCAGTACCCGCGCCCCGGTGTCGTCTACCGGCCGGTGCGGGACGCCGAACCCGTCGCCGTCCGGCTGGCCTGGTGGCGCGACGACCCGCATCCCGCCGCGCAGGCGGCGATCGAGCTGCTCACCGCGCTGTACCGCGGAGACTGACGCCCCCGCCCCCGGGGATGCGCACGGGCCTGCGGTGGCGTGTCATGAGAGGTGTGGGGTGAGCCAGGGGTGCGTGTGGCGAGGCGCCCCGGGAAACGACGGGCGACGACACGGGGCGGGAAGGGCCCCATCCGCTTCTCGCGGATCCTGATTGCGCGGTGCACGGCCGTGAGCCGCTTCTCCGCGTCGTTCCGGGTCCTTCCCGTCACCTCCAGCACACCACGGGCGCGGCGGATGCGCCAGGGCCGGTCGGCGCCCTTGCGGCAGAAGTGGGGCGCCCGGAGGTGACAAGGCGGGTCTGGCGGGTACCCATGAGCGGATCCCGCCCGGCGCGGGAGAGCCGTCGAGCGGAGGTGAGGAGGCCGTGCGGTTCGCCTTCCGTGACTTCGGCGCACGCGGGCATCCCCTGGATGCCGTACGCGCACGGTGCCGCCCCGCGCCCGGCCCGGTCGCCGTCCTGCCGCGGTCGGGGTGACCGATGCCCCCGCCCCGCAGTCCCGACACGTCCCGCGACGCGCTCGCCCCCGTCCTGCGCGCCGTACACGCCGTCGTCTTCGACACCGACGGCGTGATCACCGACTCGGCCAGGGTGCACGCCGCCGCCTGGAAGGAGGCCTTCGACGCCTTCCTGCGCGCCCACCCGCCCGAGGACCCCGCGCTTCGCCGCCCCTTCGACGAGCGGGACGACTATCTGCGCCACGTCGACGGCAAGTCCCGCCTCGACGGAGCGGCGGCCTTCCTCGCCGCGCGCGGCATCGAGACGTCGGCGGACACGGTACGGGCCGTCGCCGCGGACAAGGAGCGCCTGTTCACGCGGCGGCTGCACGAGCAGGGCGTCGACGCCTACCCGGGGACGGTGCGGCTGGTGAAGGCGCTGCGCGCCGCGGGAGTGCCCCGGGCCGCCGCCTCCGCCTCCCGGCACGCCGGCGAGCTGCTGGACCGGGCAGGGGTACGCGACCTGTTCGACGCCCTGGTGGACGGCGGCGAGGCCGCCCGGCTGGGCCTGGCGGGCAAGCCGGAACCCGACCTGTTCCTGGAGGCGGTCCGCCGGCTCGGCGTCCCCGCCGACCGGGCCGCCGTCGTCGAGGACGCCCTGGCCGGCGTCGAGGCGGGCCGGCGCGGCGGCTTCGCCCTGGTGGTCGGCGTGGACCGGGCCGCCGGCGCGGACACCGGGGCGCGGCTGCTGCGGCACGGCGCCGACATCGTCGTACACGACCTCGGAGAACTCTGCGCGGGAGGAGCGCCGAAGTGACCGACGACCGGAGCCCGCGGGCCGAAGCGACGGGCTGGAGCTGGGAGTACGAGGGCTATGTGCCCGCCGACGAACGCCTCCGGGAGTCGCTGTGCACGCTCGGCAACGGCTACTTCGCCACCCGGGGCGCGCTGCCCGAGTGCGCCGCGGACGACGTCCACTACCCGGGAACCTATGTGGCCGGCATCTACAACCGGCTCACCTCCGAGGTGGCCGGACGCCAGGTGGAGAACGAGGACATGGTCAACGTCCCCAACTGGCTGCCCCTGCGCTTCCGCATCCCCGACGGGAACTGGATCGTCCCCGACACCACGCCCGTGCTCGAACACCGGCAGCTGCTGCGTCTGTCCGACGGGCTGCTGGAACGCCTGACGCGCTACGACCTCGGCTCAGGCCAGGCCTTGACGGTTCGTCAACTGCGGCTGGTGCACATGGCCGACCCTCATCTGGCGGCCCTGCGCACCGAGTTCACGGCCGAGGGGTTCTCCGGTCCGCTCGAGGTCGAGGCGGCCCTGGACGGCTCGGTCACCAACTCCGGCGTGCAGCGCTACCGGGACCTCGACGGCCGCCATCTGACCCACGTCCACACCGGTACCGCCACGCCGGACACCGTCTGGCTGCGCTGCCGTACCCGCACCTCCGACACCCGGATCGGCATCGCGGCCCGGCTGAGCGTCGAGGCGTCGGTCACGACCCGCCACGAACGGCCGTACGCCCTCCAGCGCTTGACGCTCGACATGGTCTCCGGCCACACCGTCACCGTCGACAAGACAGTGGCCCTGCACACTTCCCGCGACCCGGCCATCAGCGACCCGCTGCACGCCGCCGTCGACCGGGTGGGCCGGGCCCCCGGCTTCGAATCGCTGGCCCGGTCGCATCGCACCGCCTGGGGCCAGCTCTGGCGCCGTGCCGAACTCGACGTGCCGGGTGAGTCGGGCCGCATCCTGCGGCTGCACCTCTTCCATGTCCTGCAGACCCTCTCCCCGCACACCGCCGACCTCGACGTCGGCGTGCCCGCCCGGGGACTGCACGGCGAGGCCTACCGCGGGCACGTCTTCTGGGACGAACTGTTCGTCCTGCCCTTCCTCAACCTGCACTTCCCGGAGGTCTCCCGCGCCCTGCTCCGCTACCGCCACCGCCGCCTCGAACAGGCCCGCACCAGCGCCGAGGCGGTGGGCCGCCGGGGCGCGATGTACCCCTGGCAGAGCGGCAGCGACGGGCGTGAGGAGACCCAGCAACTGCATCTCAACCCGCGCTCGGGGCGCTGGCTGCCCGACCACTCCCGGCTCCAGCACCACGTCGGCTCGGCGATCGCCTACAACGTGTGGCAGTACTGCGAGGCGAGCGGCGACACGGAGTTCCTGCACACCAAGGGCGCCGAGATGCTGTTGCACATCGCCCGCTTCTGGGCGGACAAGGCCGTCTACGACGACAGTCTGGGCCGCTACCGCATCAGGGGCGTCGTCGGCCCCGACGAGTACCACGAGTCCTATCCGGACGCCGACGCGCCCGGCCTCGACGACAACGCGTACACGAACGTCACCGCCGCCTGGGTGCTCGCCCGCACTCTGGAACTGCTCGACATCCTCCCCGAGCCCCGCCGCCGCGAACTCGTCGAACGCACCGGCCTGGACGGGGGCGAACTCGAACGGTGGGACGACGTCTCGCGCACGGTCCACGTCCCGCTCCACGACGACGTCATCAGCCAGTTCGCCGGCTACGGCGACCTCGCCGAACTCGACTGGCACGGCTACCGCGAACGGTACGGCGACATCCGGCGCCTCGACCGGATCCTGGAGGCGGAGGGCGACACCGTCAACCGCTACCAGGCCTCCAAACAGGCCGACGTCCTGATGCTGGGCTACCTCTTCGCACCGGCCGAACTGGGGGGCCTGTTCCGCAGGCTGGGGGTCCGGCTGGACGAGGACATGTGGCGGCGCACCGTGGACTACTACATGCACCGCACCAGCCACGGCTCCACCCTCAGCGGCCTGGTCCACGGCTGGGTGCTGGCCCGGTGCCGGCGCGAGGAGGCGTGGAAGTTCTGCCAGGAGGCGCTCCAGGGCGACATCGCCGACGTGCAGGGCGGCACCACCGGCGAGGGCATCCATCTGGGTGCCATGGCCGGCACCCTCGACCTCGTCCAGCGCGGGCTGACCGGCCTGGAGACCCGGCGCGGCGCCCTGTGGCTCGACCCCGTGCCGCTGCCCGAGCTGTCCTCCTACGGGTTCGCCCTGCGCTACCAGGGCAACTGGGGCGTACGGCTGCGTCTGGAACGCGGACTGCTGGAGATCGCGGTGCCGTCGCACGACGTCACACCGATCCACGTACGGCTGCCGGGCCGCGAGGTGGCCATTCAGCCGGGCGAGACGGGGCGGCTGGTCCTGCCCGAGTGAACCGGGCCTGTGCGGGAGGCGGTCGCCGGAGAGAGGCTGGGAGACAACAGCCGACGGTCCGGTAGACGCGTGGAGCGGCCTCGGCTCCGGCGCGGAGGTGTCGTACGGCCCGCGGATCCGGTACGGAAAGGGGAGCGCGATGAACGGCCCGGTTGTCGTGGGGGTGGACGGTTCGCCGTCGAGTCTGGCGGCTGTGGAGGTCGCGGCGCGCGAGGCCGGGCTGCGGGGCGTGGGGCTGCGGCTGGTGCACGCCTTCGGCTGGCCGGCCGCGCACATCCCGCACGGCGGGCGGCTGTGGGAACCGGGCGGCGGCGGGGTGCGCGAGTTGATCGACGGCACGCTCGCCAAGGCCGAGCGGAGCGTCCACGAGACGGCGCCCGGCGTCGAGGTCATGCGCGAGATCGTCGTCGGCGAGCCGGTGACCGTGCTGGAGATCGAGTCGCGGACCGCGTCCCTGGTCGTGGTCGGCAGCCGGGGCCTGAGCCGGTTCGGCGCGCTGCTGCTCGGCTCCACCGCCGGTCATCTGGCCGCGCACGCCGCCTGTCCGGTGCTGGTGGTGCGCGGCAGGCCGAATCCGGGCGGGCCGGTCCTGCTCGCCGTCGACGGCTCGCCCGCGGCCCGGGGCGCCGTCGAGTTCGCCTTCGCCCAGGCGGCCACGCATGGCACGCATCTGGTGGCGCTGCATGCCTGGAGCACCCGGACCGAGCGGGCCTACGACGCCCCGGCCGACCCGCCCTTCGTGACCTACGACGAGGAGCGGCTGCGCGACGAGGAGGAGCGGGTGCTCGCCGAGGCGCTGGGCGGGCTGCGCGAGCGCTACCCCGAGGTCGCCGTGGACCGCAGGCTGGTGCGCGGCCGGATCCGCCACACCCTCATTGAGGCCAGCGCCGACGCCGGGCTCGTGGTGGCCGGGGCGCGCGGCCGGGGCGGGTTCGCCGGGCTGCTCCTGGGCTCGGTCAGCCAGGCCCTGCTGCACCACGCGCACTGCCCGGTCGCCGTCGTCCGGTCCGGGGAGGAGTGAGCGCGGTGAGCCGCCCCTGCGCCGGGCTCAGAGGTCGGCCGCGTGGTCCGGAACGTAGTTCTGCAGATCGCGCGGCGGTCGCTGGTAGCCGGTCGACTCCGGCCGCTCGGGCAGGTCCAGGACCGGGGGGAGCACGTCCTTGTACGGCACGGAGTCCAGCAGATGGGCGATCATGTTCAGCCGGGCCCGGCGCTTGTCGTCGCTCTCGACGACGTACCACGGCGCCTCGGAGATGTCTGTGTGCACCATCATCTCGTCCTTGGCCCGGGAGTACTCCTCCCAGCGGGTGATCGACTCCAGGTCCATCGGCGACAGCTTCCAGCGCCGCAGCGGGTCCTCCAGGCGGCGCCGGAAGCGGTCCTGCTGCTCCTCGTCGCTCACCGAGAACCAGTACTTGCGCAGCAGGATCCCCGCCTCCACCAGCATCCGCTCGAAGATGGGGCACTGACGCAGGAAGAGCTGGTACTCCTCCTTGCTGCAAAAACCCATGACGTGCTCGACACCGGCCCGGTTGTACCAGCTGCGGTCGAACAGCACGATCTCCCCGGCGGCCGGCAGATGCCCGATGTAGCGCTGGAAGTACCACTGGGTGCGCTCGCGCTCGGTCGGCTTGGGCAGCGCCGCGATCCGCGCCACCCGCGGATTGAGGTGCTCCGTGACCCGCTTGATGGTGCCGCCCTTGCCCGCCGCGTCCCGCCCCTCGAAGATCACGACCAGCCGGGCGCCCTCCGTCCGCACCCACTCCTGCAACTTCACCAATTCCGTCTGCAGGCGCAGCAGTTCCTTCTCGTACGTCTTGCGCGGCAGCTTCTCCGCCTTGTCGCCGGCCATGAACAGCACGGTACTGACCCGCGCTGAGCGGCGCACCCCATGATGGGTTCATGGACGATGCCGATCCACACATTCACGTCGAGCTGAGCGCGCCCCGTCACGACGCCCGCGTTCGCGACCTCCTGGCCGGCACGTTCGGCCTGGTCGGCGATCTGCCGGAGGACGTCGCCACCGGCTGCGGGCTGCGGGTGCCGTATGCGATGACCTCGCCGCGGCCCGAGAGCGTCACCTGCCTGACCTGCCGCGAGCACGGCCACGCCCAGCACCTCCGCCTGGCCGAGCAGATCGAACGGCTGGGTGCCATGCCGGGCGCCGTCGTCACCTCGGCGGAGGCGGGCCGGGTCGCGGAGCACCACCGGGAGCTCGCGCGGAGGTTCGGCGAAGGCGGCTGAGGCGCACGGGTGAATGCCCCGGCGCCCAGGACTGACGCCACCACAGCCGGGGTACCCAGCGCCGCATGGCGGTGGAGAGCAGGGCCGGGCGGCAGCAGGCGGCACCGCACCGGTCGCGCGCGGGCCTCGGCCGGGCGTTGGTGCGGTGGGCGACGACTACCGACCACAAGGTGATCGGCAACCTCTACCTGACGACCAGCTTCGGCTTCTTCCTCCTCGGCGGTGTCCTGGCGCTGCTGATGCGCGCCGAACTCGCCCGCCCCGGCCTGCAGTTGTTCAGCAACGACCAGTACAACCAGCTGTTCACCGTGCACGGCACGATCATGATGCTGCTGTTCGCGACCCCGCTGTTCGCCGGGTTCGCCAACGCCGTCATGCCACTCCAGATCGGCGCCCCGGACGTGGCGTTCCCGCGGCTGAACGCGCTGTCGTACTGGCTGTACCTGGGCGGCGGTCTGATGGTCGTGTCCGGCTTCCTCGTGCCCGGCGGAGCCGCGAGTTTCGGCTGGTTCGCCTACGCGCCCCTCAACAGTGCCGTGCGCAGCCCCGGCTCGGGTGGCGATCTGTGGACCATGGGACTGGTGTTGACCGGTGTGTCCACCACGCTCGGCGCGGTCAACTTCATCACCACGATCCTGTGCCTGCGCGCCCCCGGCATGACCATGTTCCGGATGCCGTTGTTCACCTGGAACGTGCTGTTCACCTCGATCCTCATCCTGCCCGCGTTCCCCGTCCTCACCGCCGCCCTGCTGGCCCTGGAGGCGGACCGCAAGTTCGGGGCGCACATCTACGACTCGGCGAGCGGCGGCGCGCTGCTGTGGCAGCACCTGTTCTGGTTCTTCGGGCATCCCGAGGTGTACATCGTGGCGCTGCCGTTCTTCGGGATCATCTCCGAGATCATCCCGGTGTTCAGCCGCAAACCGCTCTTCAGCTACCTCGGCCTCATCGGCGCCACCATCGTCATCACCATGCTGTCCGCCGTGGTGTGGGCCCACCACATGTTCGCGACCGGTGCCGTGCTGCTGCCCTTCTTCTCCCTGATGTCGTTCCTCATCGCCGTGCCGACCGGCATCAAGTTCTTCGCCTGGATCGGCACCATGTGGAAGGGCTCACTGTCCTTCGAGACGCCGATGCTCTGGGCGATGGGGTTTCTCGTGACGTTCCTGCTGGGCGGCATGAGCGGCGTGCTCATCGCCTCACCGCCGCTGGACTTCCACCTCACGGACACGTACTTCATCGTCGCCCATCTGCACTACGTACTCTTCGGCACCGTCGTGTTCTCGATGTTCGGCGGCTTCTACTTCTGGTGGCCGAAGCTCACCGGCAAGCTGCTCGACGAACGCCTCGGCAAGATCCACTTCTGGACGCTCTTCGTCGGCTTCCAGACCACGTTCCTGGTCCAGCACTGGCTCGGCGAGCAGGGCATGCCACGCCGCTACGCCGACTACCTGGCCGTCGACGGTTTCACGGCCCTGAACACCATCAGCTCCATCGGCGCGTTCCTGCTCGGCCTGTCCACCCTGCCGTTCCTCTACAACGTCTGGCGCACCGCCCACCACGGCCGGCGGGTGGACCGAAGCGACCCCTGGGGCTACGGCCGCTCCCTCGAGTGGGCCACCACGTGCCCGCCCCCACGCCACAACTTCACGGCGATGCCCCGGATCCGCTCCGAGTCCCCGGCGTTCGAGCTGCACCACCCGGACATCGTCAAGGAGGGCTGATGCGGACCGAATCCCGTCTGTTCATCGGCGTCGCGGCGTTCTTCCTCGTCACGGCCGTCGGCTACGGCTGGCGCTCCAGGGAACCCGCGGGCACCGCCGTACTGATCGTCGCCTTCCTGATGGCCGCGCTCGTCGCGTTCTTCCTGCACATGCAGTACCGCAGGCGCGGCCTGCGCGCCCAGGACCGCCGGGATGCCGAGATCGCCGACACAGCGGGCCCGCTGGACTTCTTCTCGCCGCACAGCCCCTGGCCGATCACGACCGCCGTGGGTTCCGTCCTGGCGGCGCTCGGCGTGGTCTACGGTCTGTGGCTCTTCCTGCTGGGCCTCGGTGTACTCGGCCACGGGGTGTTCGGGATGGTCTTCCAGCACGCGGGACGGGGCGGTCACGCGGGGCGGGGCGGTCACGCGGGGCGGGACGTTCAGCGCTCCAACTCACCCGCGGACGGCTCCGGTTCCTCCTCGACGCGGTAGCCGTAGCTCTCCAGCACGTGGCGCCGCTCCTCGTCGAGCGGCTCGTGGCTCTCCTCGTACCCGCCCGCGAGGGTCTGCCGCACCTCGCCGGTCTCCTCGCCCTGCGTCAGCCGCTCCTGGTCGGCCTCCTGCAACGCCACACAGACCCGCCTGGTGACCATGAACGCGAGCACCGGCAGCACCACGAAGGCGATCCGGAATACCCAGGTCAGCGCGTTCACGGAGATCTTGAAGGTGTCGGCGAGGATGTCGTTGCCGCCCGCGGCCAGCAGGACCGCGTAGCAGCCGATCGCGGCGACACCGAGCCCCGTACGCACCGGGTTGTCGCGGGGCCGGTCGCACAGATGGTGCTCCGCCCGGTCGCCGGTCACCCGGCGCTCGACGAACGGGTACGCGTACAGAACCAGGAACAGGATCCCCGGCAGTACGACCGCGGGCAGCAGCACGTTCCACATCACTGTATGCCCCGCGACCGCCGTCTCCCAGGGCGGCACCAGGCGCAGCGAGCCCTCCAGGAAGCCGACGTACCAGTCCGGCTGCGAACCCGTCGACACGATGTCCGCGCGGTAGGGGCCGTACGCCCAGACCGGGTTGATCTGTGCCACCCCCGACAGCAGGGTCAGCACTCCGAACACCATGAAGAACAGGCCGCCCGACGTGGCCGTGAACTGCGGGAACATGGGCTTGCCCACCGCGTTGCGGTTCGTGCGGCCGCGGCCCGCCCACTGCGTGTGCTTCAGGTGGAAGACCAGGATCAGGTGTACGGCGATCAGCGCGAGCAGGAGTCCGGGGATCAGCAGGATGTGCAGGCTGTACAGCCGCGGGATCAGCTCCTCGCCGGGGAACTCGCCACCGAAGGCGAAGAAGCTGACGTACGTGCCGACGACGGGGATCGACAGCATGATGCCCTGGGCGATCCTCAGGCCCGTCCCCGACAGCAGGTCGTCCGGCAGCGAGTAGCCCGCGAAGCCTTCGGCCAGCGCCAGCATGAACAGGGTCACGCCGATCAGCCAGTTGACCTCGCGGGGCCGGCGGAACGCGCCCGTGAAGAAGATCCGCAGCAGGTGCAGCCCGATCGCGGCGAGGAACACCAGCGCCGCCCAGTGGTGCAGTTGACGGATCAGCAGGCCGCCGCGCACGTCGAAACTGATGTCCAGCGTCGACTCGTATGCCGCCGACATACGCGTCCCGTCGAGCGGCGTGTACGAGCCG
The DNA here is from genome assembly GCF_000719285.1 of Streptomyces bicolor. Lineage (GTDB taxonomy): Bacteria > Actinomycetota > Actinomycetes > Streptomycetales > Streptomycetaceae > Streptomyces > Streptomyces bicolor. The sequence continues at coordinate 400,737 of NZ_JOFS01000005.1, forward strand.
TGGTACACGACCTCCGTCATGGACGGGTGGAAGAACAGCGTCAGCCAGACGCCGGTCAGCAGCAGGACGACGAAACTGTAGAGGGCGATCTCACCGAGCAGGAAGGACCAGTGGTCGGGGAACGCCTTGCGCAGGAGGCCGCCGCCCTCGTAGAGCGGCAGCCGCCCGTCGATGTAGTCCGCGGTGTGTTCGGTCGCACGTCGGGCCCGTGCGCCGGCCCGGGCCCTTCTCCTCCTCCACAGCACGGATCACGAGTGCCCTCGCCCCCGTGCCGGGAAACGGACAGTTACGTACGATCACTCTTCGGCTTGCCCCGCTGGTCCGGGGTGCCGTGCGGCGGCGGGCCGTGGGGCTCCGGCGAGGTAGCGGGGGACACCGGGGAGCCCGACCGGTGAGCGCCGCTCTCGGGGCGCAGGGCGCCGGGATCGCCGGACGTCGGCTCGGCGCCGGCCTCGAGCTGCTCCAGACGGGTGCCCAGCAGCTCGGTCACCGTGAGCCGGTCGGCGTGCGAGCGCTCGTAGGCCAGCAGTTCCTCCACCTCTCCGGCGGTCAGCGATCGTACGCGGCTCTCCAGGCCGCGGATCGGCAGGTGGTCGTAATCGGGCAGTGGCAGGGCGTTGCGCGCGGGGTCGGCCATGGTTCTCACTTCCCTGTGTACGGCGGCCTCGGACGGCCGGACGGTGCGGCGCGACGGCCGGCCGCCTGTTTCGCGGATGGGCGTCAGGTGCGGCCCGAGCCCCCGCTGCCGAACGACCCGCTGCCGCCCTCGGCCCAGCGGCGCCGCCGCTTCGACGGGCTGGAGCGGGAGGGCACGTTGCCGTGGGCGGGCAGTTCGTGCGGGGTCAGCCGACGGTCGCTTCTGGGAACGTCGGCGGGCTCCCGGTTCTCCTGGACCTCACGGACCGGGCCGTCCTCCGGCACCTGTGGCTGTTCCTCGGGGCGTGGCGGCGGCGGTTCCCGGCGCCTGATCCGTGCGCCCAGCACGAAGGCGCCGATGAGCAGCGCCACGACGGCCAGGCCGACGACGATCAGTCCGATGCCGAGCGCGCCTTCCGCGGCGATGTCCGTCCATGCGATGTTCATGGCCCGCGAGTACCCCGGGCACCCCGCGTGAACCCGATCACCCCGACCGTGCTGCGCGGGTCTTCGACCGGTTCGCCTTGCGGATCGCGCCGAGCAGCTCGCCCTTGGACATACGGGAGCGGCCCTCGATGTCGAGCTCACGTGCGATGTCGTAGAGGTGCTGCTTCGAGGCCTTCTCGTCGACGCCCTCGCCGCTGCGGCCGCCGATGTACCGGGGCCGCGCCGACTGCGGGTCCGAGGGCCCCTTGCGGCCGCCCTCCTTGCGCTGCCAGTGGTCACCGACCTTCTCGTACATGTGCTTCAGGGCGCCGTACGCCACCCGGTGGGCCCGCTCGCCCTCGCCGTACTGCTCGACGGCCGAGTCGTGCGCCTTGATCCAGGTGTGCTGGGCGTCCTTCGAGGAGCGCTCCAGGGTCGACGGGAGCTCCTGTCGTCCGGGCATCGGGGACACCTCCGTCCGTCGTCGTTGCACGGACCGGGTGCCCGGCACGGAGTGCCCGTAACCGGTCGGGACCCTTGCGAGCACCGGGTTTGGGCACCCCTGGACCGGCTACCCGACCGATGTGACACAGACGACATCCCAGCAGCAGCTCGTCCAGTTCCTGGAGGACCGCTTCGCGTGCGCGCAGGCCTGCACCGAGTGCGCCCGGGCCTGCGCCGTGCGCGCGAGTCTGGTGGATCCGGACGGGACCGAGGAGCAGGAACTTCTGCGGCGCAAGGGCATCATGTGCGCCGAGGTGTGTGACGCGACCTGCCGGGTGCTGGCCGAGCAGAACCAGTTGGACGAGACCGCCCTGCGCGTCCAGTTGGAGTGGGCCCGGACGGTGTGTCTGGAGGGCGCGCATGCCTTCGACCGGTACCCGGACGCCGAGGACGCCGCTCAGGCGTGCCGCGACTGCGCACGCGCCTGTACGGAGTTCATGGCCACGCTCGGCTGAACCCGCCGGATGACTTGACCCTCGGACCCCGCCGCTCCAGGCCATTCCCCGCCTCGCCATTCCCAATTTCTGGAACACGTTCTACGGTGTGCGCCGTCAGGACCGGCCTTGGGAGCCTGGAGGCGCCGTGCACCTCGAATACACGCCCGAGCAGCAGCGGCTGCGCAGCGAACTGCGCGACTACTTCGCACAGTTGGCGCCGGACCTCGCCCATACCCGGTTCACCGATCCGGCCGCCCAGAAGCGCCACTACCGCAAGACCGTCCGGCGGCTCGGCGCTGACGGCTGGCTCGGCGTGGGCTGGCCGAAGGAGTACGGCGGACGCGGGCTGACCGCGATGGAACAGTTCATCTTCTTCGACGAGGCGGCCCAGGCGGGCGTGCCGCTGCCACTGATGGCGCTCAACACCGTCGGCCCGACGATCATGCAGTACGGCACGGACGAGCAGAAGGCGTACTTCCTGCCGAGGATCCTCTCCGGCGAGATCGACTTCGCGATCGGCTACAGCGAGCCCGACGCGGGCACGGATCTGGCCTCGCTCAGGACGCGCGCGGTACGGGAGGGTGACGAGTACGTCGTCAACGGTCAGAAGATCTGGACGACCAACGGCGACACGGCGGACTGGGTGTGGCTGGCCACCCGCACCGACCCGGACGCCCCGCCCCACAAGGGCATCACCATGCTCCTCGTCCCGACCACCGACCCCGGCTACTCCTGCACCCTCATCAACACCCTCGCCTCGCACGACACCACGGCCAGCTACTACGAGAACATCCGCGTCCCCGTCTCCCGCCGCGTCGGCGCCGAGAACCAGGGCTGGCGCCTGATCACCAACCAGCTCAACCACGAGCGCGTCACCCTCGCCGCCCACGGCACGATGGCCATCCGCGCCCTGCACGACGTCCAGCGCTGGGCCATGGAGACCAAGCTCGCCGACGGCCGCCGGGTGATCGACCTGCCCTGGGTGCGCCGCCGCCTCGCCCGGACCCACACCAGGCTGGACGCCCTCAAGCTCCTGAACTGGCAGATGGTGAGCGCCGTGCAGGACGGCACGCTCACCCCGCAGGACGCCTCCGCGGTCAAGGTCTACGGCTCCGAGGCGCGCCGGGACGCCTACGCCTGGCTGATGGAGATCGTCGCCGCGCCGGGAGCACTCAAGGAGGGCTCGGCGGGAGCGGTGCTGCACGGTGAGCTGGAGCGCGGCTACCGGTCGGCCGTGATCTTCACCTTCGGCGGCGGCAACAACGAGATCCAGCGGGAGATCATCTCCTGGATCGGTCTGGGGATGCCGCGGGTACGGCGTTAGCCTGCGTGTGACGAGGATTTTTCGTCGGCACAAAAGAGGGATGGCTGGCACCAAGATCACAGGTGTTGTCAGAGGTGCCGGCGCATCACCTTGATGCATGTGGATCGGGCCGCGTTCGATCGGTCCCGGGTTACGGGATTCCGAGGTTCATGCCGCTGTCGGTGGTGACCGGTGGTTGCTGCCGGGCGAGGCTCATCTGCGCGCCGGCTTCCGCTCGTGCCGTGGCCACGAGGGTCGTGTAGGGGCCCGCAACGTTGACCGCGAGGCGGTGGAAACGGATCCGGTAGAACTCGCGCAGTACGGTGCGTTGAATCCGTTCATGGACTCTGTTGCGCCGTGGAGGCCGGGGCGGGATCTGGTGAGGGACGATCCTCCACTCGGCGACTCGCGCCTTGAACGCCTTGGGGGAGGTGAGCGCGTGACCGTCAGCTCCTCCACCAAATCCACCGCCTGGCGGAAGGCGTCGTACAGTTCCCGGGCCCGCGGCTGCCCGTAGCGCTTGCGCGCCTCGGCCCGCCTGCTCGGGCAGGGGCTTGCCGGTCCGGTCGGGGAAGGCAGGAGCCGTGTCGAGCCAGTAGGGGATGTGCTTCCTGACGTACGTCCTCGGGTCTTCCGGTAGTCCAGGGGGGTGTTGTCCGGGTCCCGGCTTCAGCAGCCGAGCAGGGCCGGCAGGCCGGACAGGTCGGGCAGCTCGTCGAAGGGCTGGTAGTCGGCGCTGCCGCGGGCGCCGATGGAGCCGTTGTGGCCGTAGCGGTTGATCCACACGCGGCGAGCGAGGCCGAGGTCGCGGGTGGGGATGAGGTCGTACTCCCAGCCCTGGGCGACGTGGATGACCTGGGCGGGGTCGATGTCCATGGCCTGGAAGGCGTACTCGAAGCTCTGCCGGGACGGCTTGTACGCCTTGGCCTGCTGGGCGGTGATGACATGGTCGAACTCGACGCCCATGTTGGCCAGGTTCTGGGCGATGAGGTCGTCGTCCGTGTTGGAGATGATGGCGATCTCGTACCGGGACTTCAGCGCCTCCAGGGCGGCCGGGACCTCGGGGTGGGGGCCGAAGGTGGGCACGGCCGCGACCAGGGCCTCGCCGTCGGACTGTCGGTACTCGAGGCCGTGCAGACGCATCGCTGTCTCCAGGCTGGCGGGCAGCAGCTCGCGGAAGGGGCGGTATGCCTCCAGGACGGCGTGGAACCGCATGATGCGGAAGTCGTCGAGGAACTCGTCGACGTTCAGACGGTCCAGGTCCAGCCGGTCGGCCAGGACCTTCAGGGTGGTGGGGCCGAGCTGGAAGTCGACCAGGGTGCCGTAGGCATCGAAGGTGACGATCTGGCGCATGGTGTGCAACCTCTTTCCTGGCATATGGGACACCGGGTTCAGGAGGCCGCCGAGGCGTTGGGGCAGCGACCTGTTCAGTGGGATGGGGGCTGAGGGGTGCCCGAGGGGCCGCCGCTGGAGGACGAGCCCCCGGGCAGGGCCGAGGACGACGAATGCTGATCAGGTAGTCGGCGGCAGCATCGTTACTGCGCCGATGCGATGAGCCTCTCTCCGGCTCGAGGTGATGCGTCAGTGAAGCACCGTGGAGAATCCGGCAACAAGGGACGTGAGGCCGCGAGATCGACCGCGTATTTTGTGCCTGTGCACAATTTCTGAGAAGCACCACGAGTGGCTCCGGCGTGAACTGCGGCCGCTCGGCGCTGCTGCCCGGCGGCGTGACGGGGCTGTCGGCCGCCAAGGCTGCCGTCCACATGAAGGGCATGCGGCCTCTGACCGACACGCTTTGGCTCCAGCTCTCCCGGTCGCGGCCCCGGCCGGTTGCCTCGAACCGCCCAGCGATCGGTGGATCAGGACATCGTCGCCCGGAAGCGGGCGCCCGCGTCCGTCTCCAGCCAAGCCAGGGCGAGGACCAGCCGGGCGGCGTCGTTCGGTCGGGACAGCTTCAGCCCGGTCGCCTCTTCCGCAGCCTGCAGGCGATTGCCCACCGTGTTCCGGTGGCGGTAGGTGCGTGCGGCCACCTCGGCGACCGAGCCCAGGTCGAAGTACCAGCGCAGGGTCTCGACGATGCTGTCGCGGTCGCGCAGCTCGAGCAGTGGGCGCAGCACCCCGGTGGCCATCGCACCGGTGAGCTCCTCCTGCGCCGACATGATCGCCCCGATCCAGTGGCCCTCCACGTGCCGCACTCCGGGCTGCGCGGAGCTGCGGATCGCGGCACGTGCGAACCGGATGCCCCGCGCCGTCAGCGCCAGCCCGGGGACTTCCGCGACGCCGCAGCGCCACGGGGCGAACGGCCGGAGCATGGCAAGCACGGCCTCTTCATCGCGCCGTCCGTGACCGATGATGCCGAGGAGCTCGTCGCCCATCCATCCGAAGTGACGCAGCAGGCCGCCCCGACGCAGCGCGTCGTCGACCTGGGAGACAGCCGGGTCCCCGGTAGGAACGGATTCGACCACGATCACGGTCAGGGCGACGTTCTCGGAGAAGCCCAGCAACGTGGAGGCCTCGGCGACGATGGAGGGATCCTGCTCCCCTTCCAGGACCAGGCGGGTGAAGGCGCGGTTGCGCACCTCCGTACGATGGCTCGCCAGGTCGCGCTCGGTGCGGCGGTAGGCGTCGACGACCTCGACGCTGTTGGCGTCCGTCGCCTCCCAGACGCGGATCAACCCGTCGAGGAAGTCGGGATCGGCGCTGATGCCACGTGCTCGCCCCTCTGCGAGCACGGCCTCCCACAGGGTCCTGAGGTCCAGCTGGAAGGAATGCATCAGAGCGGTCAGGGGAAACGCCTGCTCCGCTCGCTCGCGTCCCACGTCCTCGGTGGCGCGCGAGACCGTCCGGGGCACGGGACCGCCGGCCAGCCGGGTCAGGGCGAGTTCGAGGGTTCGTCGCATCCCCTCCCGTTTCTGGACCGGGTCCCAGCCCGCCGACGCGTAGGCGGGCTCCTCGGCTTCCAGTCGTTCGAGAGCACGAGAGGTCAGCTCGTCGAGTCGTTCCTCGAGGAGCCGGCGCGCGATCGCCTGCACGGCGTCGTGGCGGGCCCCGCCCTGACGGCGTCCCGGGCCGCTCATGAGGACCGCCTTTCCCGACGACAGCCGTCACCGGACGGATCCGGGGCCGTCTCCGAGTAATGCCGCTGACATGCCGCTGGGGCCCCCTGGCAGTAATTGTGCACAGGCACAAAATACGGGGTCGATGTCGCGGCCTCGTGTCCCTTGTTGCCGGATTCTCCGCGGGGTTTCATCTGACGCATCACCTCGGGCTGGAGAGAGCTCGTGACATGACCACGCACTTGGAGCAGCTATGGCACTTCCGTAGGCACCTGATCCTCAGTCCGTCACCTTGAGCAGGCGCTGCTGAAGGCGCCGCGTTCCTCGGGTCGGTGTCAGCGGTTCGCCAGGCAGAGCGGGATCGAGGTCACCCAGGACTCCCGCAGAGACCACGCCGAGCGCCCCGCCTTTGACGGACGGCCAGCCTCAGACACCTCAGACCTGATCGCCGACTGGCCCTAGGTGTTGAAGCGCGCCCTGGCCCGGGCCCCTGCGGCCGTCGGAGTGGGGCGTCGAGGAGAAGTGCCAAACGGGGGAGTCCGCCCCGGACCTGTTGGTCGTCGACTTGGCCAGGTCTGCGCAGCCCGTGAAGCGATCGAGACACAGCCGCGGCAGCCCTGCCCGCCGCCCCCGGGAACCGCAATCGATCGGACCGTCTGCGAGCCGACTGACAGCGTCGGGCAAAGGCCCGACACGGGTGGCGGTGGGGACTCGGCCATGACCTGAGCGTCGTGACGCACGCCCACGGTGAGTGATGAGCGACCTGACGACGAGAGAGAGAACGCACCGATGACCTCAGCGACCACCACCGGCCAGGACGGAACGACCAGCCCCGGTCACACCGGCCCACTGCCGGGCTCGCTCCTCGATCACGTGCTGCGGCAGTCCTTCGGACTCGAGGGATATGTCCAGCACCCCCTGGGAGGGGAGGTCGACCAGAACGTCCGGATCACCGGCGACGACGGCATGCGCTACTTCGTACGGGTCACCCGCGCGGAGCCGGACTCGGCCGACGTTCTCTGGCAGAACTCGCTCCTCCAGCATCTGGCCTCCACCGTTCCCGACCTTCCGGTTCCACGGCTGATTCCGACACGCGAGGGGAAGTTCCTTGCCGCCGTCGTCCACGAGGGCCGAACGCACGTGGTCCGCGTGATGAGCTGGCTCGAGGGCCGGGTCCTGGCGGATCTCGACGACCACCCCGCGGCGCTTCTGCGTCAGCTGGGAGAAGCCGCTGGGCGGCTGAGCCTCGGACTCTCCAGTGTGGAGCCACCGGTGGGCTTGGAACCGCACGACTGGGACATGCGCCGGGCCGCTGAGATCGTCGAGGCGTCGCTGCACGCTGTACAGGACGCGGACCGGCGGGAGTCGGTGCGCACGATCATGGGCTGGTACGACGATCTCCTGCCGGCCTGGGACCGACTGCCGCGGAGCGTCGTACACCAGGACCTCAATGACGCCAACGTCCTGGCCGACGCCGACGAGGACGGGGTGCTGCGGATCTCGGGCATCGTCGACCTGGGCGACTCGCTCTACAGTGTGCGCGCGGCGGAGGTGGCGATCGCGGCGGGCTACGCCATGGTCCGCAAGGCCGACCCGCTCGCTGCGGCGGCCGAAGTCGTGGCCGGCTTCCACTCGGTGCTCCCCCTCACGGCTGAGGAACTGGCGGCTGTCTATCCGTTGGCGGCCGCCCGGCTGTGCATGAACGCCGTGACGTGGACGCGCCGGGTCGCCGAGAGCGACACGCCGTACGGGCGGACCCGCATGCAACACACCTGGCCCGCGATCAGGCAGGTCGCCGAGGTCTGCCCCGACGTCGCCGAGGCGACGTTCCGGGTCGCGTGCGGGCTCCCACCGACGCGGGAGCAGCGGGGTTTGGAAGAGGTCTTGGCAAAGGCGGCCCGAGACGGTGCCCCGCACACACCGGCCCCGCGACTGCTCGACTTGCGACCCGCAAGTGATCTCTACGACGAAGTCGACTGGCACGACGCGAGGTCGGTGCGCGCGAGCATCGACGACGTCCTCGACGGACGACGGCGACGGGGCTACGTGCCCCACCTCAGCGCATCGCTGCTCCTGGGGGACCGGCGCCGCCCGGGAGCCGACGAGCCCGCGACGGTTCAGCTCGGCGGCTCGCTGATCGTGGCAGACGCCGAGGAGGTTGCCAGCCCGCTGTCCGGCGTCGTCGAAGCCCCCGGTGGCGCCGGGATGCCGTTGGTACTGCGACATGCGGTCGAGGGGCTGGAGTTCTGGACGTGCTGGTGGGGACTCGACGACACGCCGCCCGTCGCGGCGACAGTCCCGGCCGGGGCGCCGTTGGGACGCGCCGGCACGAGCGAGGAGAAGGACCCGCTCGGGTCCTGCGTCCAGGTACAGGTCCACCGCACCGCGCGGATGGCCACGTGGCCGCCGCCTCGTGTCGTGCCGCCTTCCGCACGGCAGGTGTGGAGCCACCTGTCACCCGACCCCGCCCGGCTCCTCGGGTTCACCGGATCCCCCGCCGCGGTCCCCACCATCGACGACGTCGTCTCAGTGCGCCGTCGCCACATCGCTCGCTCTCAGCGCAACTACTACCGCACCCCGATGAACCTTGTGCGTGGGCGGGACGTGTGGTTCCACGACGAGGACGGCCTGGCCTATCTGGACTCGCTGAACAACGTCACCCACGTCGGCCATGCCGAGCCACGCGTGACGGCCGCCGCCACCCGGCAGATGCGCAAGCTCAACACCAACAGCCGTTTCGTCTACCCGCAGATCGCCAGTTACGTACAGAAGCTGGTAGCCACCCTGCCCGACCCGCTCGAGGTCGTCTTCCTCGTGTGCACGGGCAGCGAGGCAAACGACCTGGCGCTGCGGATCGCCCGCCAGGTGACAGGTCGTCAGCACATCGTCAACATCGACGGCGCGTACCACGGAAACACCGGCGTGGTGACCGGGATCAGCCCCAACCGTTACAAGGGCCCCGGCGGCGCCGGTGCACCCGCGACCACCCACGAGGTCGTCATCCCGGACCGCTACCGCAGTACCTACGGGTACGACGACGCGGACGCCGGAGTCAAGTACGCGCGCGACGCCGCGGCTGTCATCGAGCGGATCACGGCCGACGGCCGACCCCCGGCCGCCTTCATCGCCGAGTCCCTGATGGGATCGGGTGGGAACATCGTGTTCCCCGACGGCTACCTCGACGGCGTGTTCACCGCTGTCAGGCGAGCGGGCGCCCTGTGCATCTCCGACGAGGTCCAGGTCGGCGTCGGACGACTCGGGCCCTGGTGGGGGTTCGAGCTCCAGGGGGTGGTCCCGGACATCGTCACGATGGGCAAGCCGCTCGGGAACGGGCACCCCCTCGCGGCGGTGGTCACGACTCGGGAGATCGCCGACGCGTTCGACACGGGCATGAAGTACTTCAACACCTTCGGCGGCAACCCGGTCTCCTGCGCGATCGGCGAGGCCGTGCTCGACATCGTCGAGCAGGATGGGCTGAGGGAGAACGCCGTGAGCGTGGGCGGGTACTTCGCCCAGTCGCTGCGCGAGCTCCAGCAGCGCCAACCGCTCATCGGTGACGTGCGGGCGGAAGGGCTCTACCTCGGCGTCGAACTGGTCCGCAGCCGCACCGCCAAAACGCCGGCCACGGAGCAGGCCTTCATGGTCACCGAGCTCATGAAGGAGCGAGGCGTCATCGTCTTCCCCAATGGCGTGCACGACAACGTACTGAAGATCAAACCGCCCATGACCTTCCGCCGCGAGCACGTGGATCTCTACGTCGACGCGCTGGACGAGGTCCTGTCCCTCCCCGAACTGCGCTCGGCCGTTCAGTCCTGAGACGGGCAACCGTCTACTGAGGCAGGGAACGAGAGTGGCCCGCGAATGCGAGAAGTGCCCCGCGGGCCGGCTTCTCCGGCCAGGACTTCAAGGTCTCGCCCGGCATGGGCGGCATCGCCGCGGACCTCGCCCCGGAGCGCCGAGCCCGGCCGGAAGACCCGCGGGACCCTGCCCGCCGACCTGGGCACCACGACGGTGGACGTCCCCCTGATCCTCGTCAACGGCTCCCGTCCCGGCCCGAGGGTCGTGATCACCGGTGGCGTCCACGGCGGCGAGTTCATCCCCGTCGACGCCACCACCCACCTGGCCGGGCTGCTGGAACCGGAAGAGGTGGCCGGCCAGGTGGTGATCTGCCCGGTGGCCAATCCGCCGGCCGTCTACGGCGGCAGGCTCAACATCTCGCGATGGCCCACGCGGTCGGATACGAGCTGGTCATCTTCGGCACCAGCGCCGACGGCGGAAACAGCCACGCCGCGGCGAACCGGCAGGGCATCCCCGCGATCCTCGTCGAGACCGGCCAACTCGGCGACCGCGACCCCGCCACCGTGCGCAGGCTGCTCGACGCCCTGTACCGGATCCTGCACCACCTCGGCGCCATCGAGGCGCCGGAGCACATCAAGCAGCCGACCGTGCAGCCACGCGACTGGATCTGGACGGGCGACGTCGAGTCTCCCGTCGCAGGCCTCTGGTACCCGGGCGCGGTCACCGGCGACGAGGTCACCGAGGGACAGACCATCGGCCGCCTCATCGACCCGGTCGACGGCGCCGAGCGCAAGATCACCGCCAACGCCACCGGAAAGATCATCTACAACATGAACGGACTCTCCGTCCGCCCCGGCACGCATCTCGCCGCCATCGCCGCCCCGCACCACTGACGGGCCGCACACCCGCCCACTGACCCCATCCGCCTACCCCGCCGAGATTGCCCCATTTCACTCCTTCCAGGAGAATTGTCTCGAAGCATGAGTTCCGGTTTCTGGCCCCGCTACGGCGACGCACGCCTCATGACCTGCGCTGTACCAAAGTGCCAACTATTTCGCTGACTCTACGGCTCCGGCTGCCGAAGCTACTTGGTATCAGTGCAGGTCGTGAACGTGGCCTGGTGGCAACTAGCGAGCCCGGTCACACCGGAGGTGTGACGAGGCTTTCTAGTTGGCGTAGAAGCGGGACAGTTGGCACTGAGCGGAGCGCTCGGCCTGACGCGCGATGGGCTTGGCTTGTTGGCGTCCTGGGCCCGCTGACCTGCTAATTCCTCAGGGCCGGCGCAACTGGGCCGTGCGAGGCTGAGGCGGCGGCCGATACTGAGGTCGCCGGCGTCCCGGATGTTGAACGGCGCCAGCCCGATCCACTGGGCGCCCTCGCCGCCCATCTGTGTCAGGCGGCGGTAGTCGACGTCGCGAACGTGGCCAACGCCGACGAGAACGTACGGACGACGGTCGTACTGCTCCTGGTCGGACTCGTCGCCGTCCTGGCAGGCCGAGCGGCACCCCGCCTGGCTCACCCCCCAACTGAGCATCGCCGTACCGGCGTTGTGCTCCCTGCTCTACGTGGGCACGCTGCTCGCCGGGCCACAGGCCCTGTTCGGCCCGGGCGAGATCGCGATCCAGCTGTCCCTGCTCTTCATCGCCGTACGGCACTGCAGGCCGCTGTGGGTCGTGGTGTGCGGCACGTTGAACGGCGTCGCCCTGCTGCTCGCGCCGGCACGGTCTGGTTCGAGGACCATTTCGACGTCAGGGCCCGCCTGCGGCCCGGCGCCGGCGTCGACCATCTGGCGTTCGCGAGACGGCTCCTGCCGCCGCCTCAGAGGCCGCCGGCCTCGCCGCGTTCCTCACCCGACGCGCCGGGCGGGCGTCATGAGCGCCAGCCGCCAGGGCCGGTTCGTTGAGCACCGCAGACTCCTTGCGTTGAAGCCCTGGTGTCGGCCCCGCAGGGGCGGGGGGTTTCGTGCTGTCCGGGGGTTTGCGGGAGGTGATGACGACCGGCCGGGGGGATTCGGTTCGCGAAGTGGCGCAGGGGCAGATGGTGTGCCGGGGTGGGCTGTCACGGTCTGGGTACGGGGCGCTCGTCTGCCCGCGGGGCGCGGGCGGGGGAGGTCTGTATCTGGGGGTGTGAGCTTGGAGGGCTTCTCAAAACCGAGTGGGGTTTCGAGAAGCCCTCCCAGTCCTGGGCCGTGGTGTCAGCCGAGGCGCCACTGCTGGTTGCTGCCGCCGTTGCAGTCCCACAGCCCGACCGTTGCGCCGCTGGCGGTGGAGGCACCGGTCACATCCAGGCACAGGCCCGACTGGACGCCGGTGATGGTGCCGTTGGAGTCGATGTCCCACTGCTGGTTGGTGCCGCCGTTGCAGTCCCACAGCACGACTTTGGCACCGGCCGCGGTGCCGGCCGCGTCGAGGCACTTCGCACCGCCGTAGACGGTGAGCTGCTTGGTCGACGTGCTGGTCCAGGTCTGGTTCGTCTGGCCGTTGCAGTCCCAGATCTGCGTTTGGGTGCCATTCATCTGCGAAAAGCCGGGCACGTCCAGGCACTTGCCCGAACCGATGGCGTGGATCGGACCTGTGGTGGTCCCGCCTGAGCCGTCGAGTCCGAAGAAGGTGATGGCCCGGGCCGCCATACCGCTCTCGGGCAGGCTGTGCCCGACACCCTGGAAGCTGTTCGCCTCGACCGGTGCTTGCGAGCCGGTGGAGCCGTAGCGGGTGCGGGTCCAGTTGGACTGCGGGGAGTCGGTGAAGACCGGGGTCTGGCTCACCCCGAGCACATTGGTCCACTGCTTGATCTCTTCACCGAAGTTCGCGTAGTACAGCGCTTCGTCCTCGGTGCCGTGCCACAGCTGCATCCGCGGCCGGGGGCCGGTGTACCCCGGGTAGGCGTTCCGGACGAGGTCGCCCCACTCCTGCGGGGTCTTGGTGATCTTGCCGGTGGCGCAGTCGCTGTTCCAGCCGGAGCCGTCGGTGGTGGCGAAGCAGCCGAACGGCACACCCATGAACGCCGCACCGGCCTTGAACAGGTCCGGGTATGCGCCGAGCATGACGTTGGTCGTCATCGCGCCGGACGAGGCGCCGGTGACGTAGACCCGGCCGGGGTCGGCGTTCATGTTCTGCAGGGTGTATCGGACCATCGAGGCGATGCTCGTGGGGTCACTGCCCCCGTCATGCTTGAGCGCCTGGGGCGAGGAGACGTCGAAGCACTGCCCGCTGACGTTCGCGTCCGGGTAGACGACGATGAACCCGTACTGGTCGGCCAGGCGGGCGAACTCCGTGTTGGAGTAGAAGGCAGGCCCCGTGCCGGTGCAGTAGTGCACTGCCACCACCACCGCCGGGCGTGCCGGAGCGCTGTCGGGCTTGTAGACGTACATCCGCAGGTTGCCGGGGTTGCGGCCGAAGTTGGTCACTTCGGTCAGTGACGCGGCCGACGCGGTCGTGGCCGAGATGCCGGTCAGTCCGAGCGCCGCGATCAGCGGCGCAATCCCCATCAGCAGGGCTACCAGTACATCTCTGACGCGTCTCTTCTTGGACTTCCGGGACATGACGCTGTCCTTTCTGGAATCCGGCGCGGCCGGGGCGATGCTCCCGGTCGGCCCGGCGAACCTGAGTGGAAGGCACGGTGGGGGAGGAGGCGACACCAGGTGGGGTGGTGAAGCGCTTCGACGCTCCCCATCGCTCTGGATGTGGTGTCAATCCCTAATCGGAAGCAAGGCTGCGTTGCCGTCATGCCTCTTGTTTCGCCAGAGAGTTCTCATTAACTTGAGCCGTCAAGTGAAGCGCTTCGACACTTCGGGCGATGGGCTACCAGCCCACCGGCACCGCCGCCAAGGTGCCGATCCGCGCCGCCTTCGACCGCCTCGCCGGATGACCCCGCTCCCGGGATCTGAACCCTTTCCGGGCTGGCCGCGACGGCACGCACTGTGGTCGGCTCATACGTGGCAGGACAGCGAGGACAAGCATCGTACGGCTGTGCGCAGAGTCGATCTGGGCGCGCTTGACCAGGTAGGCGTCGAGGCTCTGCCAGGCGCTACCGCTGGGCGGACCTCGACGGCGAAGGCGGTGTTGAGCGGGACGTCTCGGGGCAGTTCGAGACGCAGGTCCCGTCCGAGCTGCTCCCCGACGGCCACCATGGGTGTCGTTCCGCTGCGGGCCCACTGTCCTCGTGGCCGAGGGCGACCGACAACAACCTGGTCGAGCTCTTCGCCGTGGCCCGCGCGCATCAACTCGCCCCGAACCGACTGGCGTTCGTCCTGAACCACGCGGGCACGCGACCGGGTGAGCCCGTCACTCTCGTCCCGTTCGCAGGTACCCGCGACTCCACGTACCACCTCTGCTTCCCTCCTGCAGGAGCTGGATGGGGTCTTCGCGCGCATCGCACGGGAGTCCGAGGGCATCCAGGACTTCGAATACCGCCTCGACGCCTTCGGAGGTGTGGCGTGAGCCGACGCGGACGCCGGGCCGCCCTGCCCCCAGGCGATCACTCACGCACCGAACCGAAGTTGCCGGTCGCCGAACCGATGCGGCTCTCCCTCGCCATGCTGTTCGCCGCACGCTCAACGGTGAGTTGCGGTCCACCTTCCCCGGCCGAAGGCGCCACTCGGCTGCGGGCCCCCGTCAGCCTGAGTGACCTGACGGAGGCGGTACGGCAGCAGCAGGTCCCGGGCGGTACGAGCGACGAGGTCACGCAACTCCTGGCCGGACAGGTCCACGGGGAGGGGCAGACATGGGCTCCCGCTGCTGACGGTTGTCGGTGGGCAAGGCTGCGTGACCTCGTCGCTCCCGCCAGCACCGGGACCTGCCGGCGTCGTAGTCCCGGTCGTTCTCACGCCGGCCCCACGGTTCCTCGCTCAGCGTCCCCGACCACTTCACCACGGCGGAGAGCCCCGCCTGCGGAAACGCCCTCAACAGGAACTCAACGCCTGCTACGGCGACGCCACCCACCGGACGGGAGCAGCGGTTCCAGCGCCGGTCAGGGACGAGAGCCGTCCTCCACCTTCTCGAAGAAGAACTCGTGTTT
Source organism: Streptomyces bicolor (assembly GCF_000719285.1). Taxonomy (GTDB): domain Bacteria; phylum Actinomycetota; class Actinomycetes; order Streptomycetales; family Streptomycetaceae; genus Streptomyces; species Streptomyces bicolor. Next base: position 415,913 of record NZ_JOFS01000005.1, read on the forward strand.
GAGGAAGGAGACGTCGTACTCGTGACCGGGCTGCGGAGGCAGCAGTTGGGAGGCCTGGAACAGGCGCCACCCGTCCTGCAGCGCGGCAAGCCCTGTGGGATAGGGCGGTTCGTCGCTGTCACCGGTCGTCGGACGCGTCCGGCCGGTTCCGTCGTAGCGGGACCAGCCCACGACGTCGGAGTCCAGCGCCGACGTCGCGAGATAGAGAACCAGAACCTGCTGCCTCATGCGTGACTCCTCAGGGTCGGCCGGTTGCTGACGCGCGTGGCCCAGTACTCGACATCGAACGAGTCGTCACCGGTCAGGGCCCGCCACAGCAGGACCCGGTTGTAGATCTCCAGTCGGCCCGTGGCCCACTCGTACCAGGGGAAGTACGTATTGAGTTCCGCGGTCACCGCCGGGTCGTGCAGGTCCGAGACGTCCCACAGACGCACCTGCGGCACGGTCGGGTTGAGGCGGATCTTGTACATGAAGCGACGGTGCGCGGTGTCGTTGCGGCGGCCACCGTGCCAGATGCCGTGGTGCACGAGAACGACCGTGCCTGCCGGGCAGGTCAGACGGGTCTGCCCCCTGAGGTTCTGGACGCGGCCGACGTCCGTCTCGTTGATCCTGCGCAGATGGCTTCCGGGCACACTGAGCGTGCCGCCCATCTCAGCGGTCACCTCGTGCGGGTAGTACATGAGCTGGATGTCGAACGCATCTGGCCGCACGTCGATGATCGCGTCGCCGTGGAGCGGCTGCGCCTGTCCCTCGTGCGGCTCGCGCACATGAACCGCATGGTGGTCGACGGTCGGCTCGGGGCCGACCAGGCTCTCGACAGCGCCGGCGACAACCGGCAGGTCGAGCAGCTCGTGGACGAAGGTGTCCGGCGCGAATGCCCCGCCCAGCGGAGTGCCGTAGGCCACGTCCGGCAGGCCCTCGGTCAAGGCCTCGATGGCCCGTTCATTGATCTCCTGCGGCACCACCCCGTCCAGGCGCAGGAACCCCTGCGCGACGAAGCGCGCCACCTGAACCGATGTCAGGAGTTGCTTGCTGGTTGACATGCGACGAACGTACGTGCCCTGTCCGGCTCGGTCGTGGGCTGAAATCGTCCAGTGCTGGTAATTTTCCATCCTCGTGAAACACGCGACACTACGGCTCGACGAGGCGCCCACCGTGGTCAACGCCGGCATCGGGGTACACGGCGTCTCCACCACCCACGACGTCTTCCGGCTGCCCGACCTGTGGCAGCTGCACCTCTACAACTACGAGGGTGCTCTGTCCCTCGGACAGTCGGTCCACCCCATACGCCCCGGCCACGTCAGCCTGGTGCCGCCGGACACGGAGGTGCACTTCCACTACCGGGGCAGGTCGGAGCACTTCTACGTCCATCTGCGGCTGCACGACGGCGGAACCGCGCGGGTGTTGCCGGTGATGCAGGACGCCGCCGCCGAGAGCACACGCCTGGCCGATCTGCTCCGACACGCCGTGACGGCCATGCCGACTTCTCCCCCGCGAGCCACGGCCGAGGTCTGGACCGCTCTGTGGCGCATCGCCGAGTTGCCGAGGGGCGACGGAGCCGGGCGCCGCCACCCCTTCGTGGCCGCCGCCCAGGCCTACGTCGAGGAACGCCTGGCCGGCCCGCTGTCCGTACCGGACGTCGCTGGCGCCGTCGGAATCTCCCACACACACCTGACGCGCGTGTTCCGTGCCGAGACCGGCCTCACGGTCGTGTCGTACATCCGGCACCGACGCCTTCAACGCGCCCGGCACCTCCTGTTGTCCTCCACCCTGTCCATCACCGCAATCGCCGCGGCAGTGGGCATCGCCGATCTCCAGGCCTTCAACAAGGCCTGCCGCCGTGAACTGGGCGCGAGCCCGCGCGACATACGTGCAGCTGCCCCTGCCGGGCCGGACCGCCCAGGAGCGTAAGGGTGCCGGAAGACAGCTGCACCTCAGGCCGGGACAGTCCCGCCCACATGCCGTGGGCCTTCAATGAGATGGCCGCCGAGTTGGACGTCACCCCCGACCCGAGCCGTCGCGTTGATCGACCGGCAGAGCACCGGCCCCGACCGACCCGGTTCCTCCAGGCGGAGCCGGATCTCGACGTCCACCATCCGCGCCCCGCCGCGTCTCTACGAGCCGGCGAAGGAGCCGCTCCGTCGGGCGTGACCGCCGATCGCGGCTCCGACCAGCCGCCTCTCGAAAGACAGGAGTATCCGTTCGAGATCCGTCGCGTCGAATGACGTCGCATCCGTCCCGAGACTGATTCCGGCCGTCTCGGACATACCCCACACATCGAAGCAGAGCTTTCCGGAGTTCGTGTCGACGGGTTTGGGGAATCGTCGGTAACGGCTGGATGCCATGGCTCGCTCCAGGTCCTGCTGTGCCCTGTCCGCGCGAGCCCGGATCAGCGTGCGGGGCGCTATGGGGCGGACGTTGACCACGTACGGGTTGTGTGCGGAGCGGCCCAGTTCGGCGGAGACCTCGGCCAGGGACCTGGCGTAGCGGTCGGGCTCTCGCAGGCTGACGGAGGAGGATCTGACGAGTGCCGCGTCGACGGCCCGGCACAGCGCCGGGAACCGGTCGCTGCCCAGGGACGTGTCGACCGGGACGAGGGCCCTGCCGGCGATATGGGCCACCGCCTCGCGGGCGAAGGCGGTCTGCCGGTTGGCCATCACGGTGTTGAACACGCAGTTGCCGATGCCGAGGTGCTCGGCGAGCGCGCATGCGTATGCGGCCTGCAGGACAGCGGCCACGGATGTCCGGTACTGCTTCGCCAGACCGGCTGCCGCGAGCGCGACCGCCGCCGAGTCGAGGCATACGAAGTTGTAGACGGCGTCCCTGTGGCTCGTGGGCGTCTGGAGTTCGGGCATGGCGGACTGACGGAGCATGGCCCGGTCATGGGTGTCGACACGATGGGCGTGCCGCAGCCCCGAGGGGCTGGTTTCGAAGCTCGCGATCTGCCGCGGCTGCCACCCCGAACCGAGGTCGGCGCCCGGATCGGCGGCCAGTCGGGCTATGTGTTCGGCCACTATCCGGGCGGCCGTCGTGTCCGCCGAGAAGTGGTGCAATGACAGCGCGATGTGGATGGGCCTGCCGTCCGCGGTGATGACGGCGGCCCGCAACGGCAGGTCGTCCGGGGCGAATCCGGGCTCGGCCAGCCGGAGGGTGAAGGCGCTCAGTTCGTCGTAGGTCGGCGGGGCGTCGGAGGCGTACTCGTCGACCTGGAGCACCCCGGAAGCCACGACGACCGCGCGCGGGTGCCCGTCCGCGTCACGTGGATACAGGGTGCGCAGCGCCTCGAAGTGGGCCATGACCGCGGCGAAGGCATGCAGCACCGCGGCCATGTCCGGCGTGCCGTCGAGTGCCCGCCCCATCCGTACGTTCCTGTTGCGGGGGCCGTGGAGATGAGGGTGGCATCCCTCGCGTTCATGGGCCTTCTGCGACCAGGTCAGTTCATGCTCTCCGGCGGTGCCGGCGACGAAGACGACGTCATGGCGTGCGATCTGTCGCATACCCGCCCCGGCCCTCCTCCGGTACGTGGAGGCCCCGATCCTCCTCGCCGTGCGGCGTTACGACGACGCGGCCGGAGCGCGGGCGCCCCATCTTCAGGCAGAGGATAGATCCGCGCGGGCCACGTGCGTCAATGGTCGGAACACGTACGTCAAGGCTCGGGAGATGTGGAACGCGGCGGCGGACCGTCTTCCCACCGCGTCCCACCGGTCGTTACCGCGTTCCGCCGACGATCGCGGCCAATTGGACACCGCCCCGCAGAACGAGATGCAGATCGTGCACCCCGGTCACCTCCGCCGGCATCGGTGCGCTGACCACGTGCCAGTCGTACCGGCCGTCCGTGCCGGCGGGGACGTGTAGGCCGGCGAGCAAGGTGCCGGTACCGGGACCGCCGTCGGCGTAGATCTCGACGGTGGCGGCCTCCTCCGTCGCGCGGGACACCTCGGCCGTGATGACGCGCGGTCTGTCTGCCGGGCCGCCCAGGTCGACCGAGCGGTAGCGCAGTTGGCAGTGGATGTCACCGGCTGCCGGCGTGACCGCCTCCCCCTTCTCCCGGGTGGCGTCGACAAGCGTGCCGCCCACGCACTCGTCGAAGTCGACGGCCTCCAGTCGTCCGCCGATGAGGCCGCGGACGGGGAGGGTCGGCCCCGTCACGGTGAAGGGCGCTGTCAGGGTGATGGCTTCGGCCGAGTGCCCGATCAGGATCTCGTACTGTCCCGGGTCCACGGCGAAGGCGCCGGCCGAGACGGACCAATGGGCCAAGGCCGCGACGGGCATACCGAACTCCAGCCGCCGCCGTTCACCGGGGGCGAGGGAGACTTTGCGGAAGTCCGTCAGACCGCGCCTGGGCGCGCGGTGACAGGCGGCGAGCGCGCGGGTGTAGAGCTGCACGGTCTCGGTGCCCGGGCGCGTTCCGGTGTTGGTGAGCTCGACGCTCACGGTCAGGGTGTCGTCCTGTGCCGCTTCCCGGGCGGACAGTTGCAGATCGGAACAGGCGAAGCTGGTGTAGGACAGGCCGTGCCCGAAGGGGTACAGGGGTGCGGCCTCGTGGTACTGGTACGTCCAGCCTGCGGTGATGATGTCGTAGTCGAGGCGGCCGGGCAGCGGGTCGTCGCCGCGGTACCAGGTCTGCGGGAGCCGTCCCGAGGGTTCGGCCTCGCCGAGCAGGATCGCGGCGAGTGCCCGACCCGTCTCCTGCCCGCCGTGGGAGGTCCACACCACGGCGGGCAGGTGCTTGTCGGCCCAGTCGACGGCGTACGGGTAGCTGCTCATCACGACCAGCACCGACTCGGGGCGCTCGGTGGCGACGGCGCGCAGCAGGGCTTCCTGCGCAGGCGGCAGCGAGATGCCGGCACGGTCCTCGGTCTCGCGGCCGTTGATGTGCGGGTCGTTTCCGAGGACGACCACGGCGACGTCCGCCGAGGCGGCGGCCGCGACGGCTTCGGCGATTCCGTCCCTGACGACCGTTCGGGTCCAGCGTTCCGCCTTCTCGGGGGCTTCGGCAGAGAGAGTGACCCGGCCGGTGGCGGGGTCCACGGCGGCGTATCGGCCGTTGCTGATGTTGCGCAGCAGTTTCGTGCCGTCCGGCTGGGGTTCCAACCGGAAGGTCTCGTGGACGAACCAGCCGTTCGGCTGCGTCTGGTCGGCGGCGAGAGTGCGGTCGCTGTCCTTAAGGGTGACGTAGCGCTCCGTGCGCGCGTTGCGGAGGGTCAGCACGCCTTCGCCCCAGTCGAACAGGTCGTGGCAGGCGCTGTCGCCGGACTCCTGCTCGTCGGTGGAGGCGCCGGCCACCATCGGCCCGCCGGGGTCGAACACCGGGACGCGCAGGAGGCCTCCGGTGGAGTCGGCTCGCAGCGTGATCCGGTCCACTCCCTCCGCACAGACCAGTTCCGCGCCGCCCTCCTTGAGCCCCGTCTCCAGGCCGGTGGCGACCGTGATCCGGTATGGCATGGTGCCGCTGTACCAGTCCTCGAAGAGGGTGTCCGCCAGCGGGCCGACGAGCGCCACGCGCCGGCCGGGGGCCGGTGACAGCGGCAGTGCCCCGTCGTTCTTCAGCAGCACCACCGACTCGGTGGCGGCGCGCAGCGCGAGCGCACGGTGTGCGGGGCTGTCCACGACGTCGTCGCGGATACCGGCGTAGGGGTCGAGGTCCGGATCGAACTCGCCGAGACGGAAGCGGATCGACAGGTGGCGTCGCGCGGCGCGGTCGATGTCGGCCTCGGTGAGCAGCCCGCGGTCGACCGCCGTGCGGAGTCTGCCGAGGGTGATGCTGCCGTCCTCGCGCTGTTCGGTGATGCTGTCGACGCCGGCGCGTACCGCCGCCGCGTGGGAGGTGGGGTGGTCGTCGAAGTAGTGCTCCGATTCGGCGAGGTTGGTCACGGCTCCGGCGTCGCTGCAGACGAACAGTTCGTGGCCGGTGGGCTCGGCCCAGCGTCGTACCTCGGTCTCGATCAGCGGACTGACATGGCAGGGGCGGCCGTTGATGAGGTTGTAGGCCGGCATGACGCCGGTGGCGGCGCCGGACTCGATGGCCGGGCGGAAGGCGGCGAGGTCGTATTCGTGCAGCACCCTGGGCGGCACCACGGAGGAGGTGAGGTCGCGCTCGTCCTCGTTGTTGTAGGCGAGGAAGTGCTTGAGGAGGGGTGCCGTCCGCAGGTAGACCGGGTGGTCCCCGGCCAGCCCACGGCAGTAGCTGACGGAGAGCCGGCCGGTGAGCAGCGGATCCTCCGCGTACCCCTCTTCGTTGCGGCCCCATCGGGGGTCGCGCAGCAGGTTCACCACGGGGGCCCAGATCTGGAGACTGTGCGGGTAGCCGTCGTCGGAAGGGCGCCGGTGGAAGGCGCGGGCCTCGGTGCCGACGGCCGTGGCGACCTCGTGCAGCAGTTCCTCGTCCCAGGTGGCGCCCAGGCCTACGGCCTGCGGGAACACGGTGGCCGGCCCCAGCCAGGACACGCCGTGCAGGCCTTCGGTGCCGGTCTTGAAGGGGGCCAGCCCGAGGCGTGGGACCCCTGGTGAGTACTGGTAGAGCAGCTCGATGCGCTCGTCGAGCGTCAGCCGGGAGATGAGGTCGTCGACTCGCTGTGCGAGGGGTATCGCGGGGTTGCGGAACGGCAGGTCGGTGGTGGGCGGCTCGGGGGGTGTGGCGGCGGTACTCACCTGAGATGTCCCTTGCAGGAGGTCGAAGGAGAAGGCGGGAAGCGTGGCGACTGCGCGCCCGGCCGACGTACGGCTTTCCTCGATTGCACTGTCGCGCAATCGAAGCGCTTCGACGTTGACATGACGCTGAGTCGCGTGTCAATCACGGGTCGCCCAGCCGTCGCAAGTCGTCTTTCCAGCGCGGGCGTACCTCTCTGAGCGGTCGCCCAGAAGAGCAGCTCACCTGGGTCAAAGTCGCATTGAGCGCGGGGCGCACCGCCACCCTCGACCGTGTCTGTTACCGGAAAGTGACCTGGACGGCCCGTTGTCGTCCCCGGAAACACAGTCTTAGTGTCACCGCAATATCGAAGCGCATCGACTCGGATATCTCCTGCCCTCCCTGCATCAGGCCACCGGACGACTCAGCGTCGGCCGCCCGCCGGTCGGATCCACGAAAACGAAGGGCTGCAACGACATGAGCATGGAGACCAACCGTCGAGCCGTCCTGCGAACAGCCGCAGCGGGCGCCGCCTCCCTCTCACCGCTGCCGGCCGCCTCCGGCGGCAACGCCTCCGGCGCCGGCAAGGACGGCACCAGCAGCAAGAAGGGCCTGGCCGCCGCGCTGCCCGTCCATGTGCCCAGCACGCTCGGCAAGCAGGACATCGCGTCCGTCGAACTCCCCAACAGAGCGGTCACCGAGGCGGGTTACCTCACTTTTCCCGCGCACTCGAAAGGCAAGGACCCGTCATGACCCATGTCCCGCACCTCTCCCGCCGAGGACTGCTGGCCGCCGGGGCGGCCGCGGCCGCGCTCCCTGTGCTCGCCCCGTCCGCTGCCTCCGCCGCATCCGCCGACGCGACAGGCAAGGTCCGACGCACGCCCTACACCTTCCGTAACGCGGAGATAGTCGGCGGCGGTTTCGTCACCGGCATCATCTTCAACCAGAGCGAACCCGGACTGGTGTACGCCCGTACCGACATTGGCGGCGCCTACCGCCTCGACACGACGTCCCGGCGGTGGATTCCCCTCACCGACTGGATCGGCTGGGACGAGTACGGGCACACCGGCATCATCAGTATCGCCAGCGACGAGGTCGACCCCAACCGCGTCTACCTGGCGGCGGGCACCTACACCATGCCCGAATGGGACCCGAGCATGGCGGCGATCCTGCGCTCGACCGACCGCGGCCGCACCTGGAAGACCACCCCGCTGCCGTTCAGGCTCGGCGGAAACATGCCCGGCCGGGGCATCGGCGAACGGCTGGTGATCGACCCCAACCGCAACAGGATCCTGTACCTGGGAGTGCGCGGGGGCCACGGGCTGTGGCGCAGCACCGACTACGGCAAGACGTTCGCGAAGGTAACCGGCTTCCCCAACCCGGGAAACTTCGTCCCCGACCCCACCGACCCCGACGGCTACAACGGCGACAACCTGGGCGTGCTGCAAGTCGTCTTCGACAAGCGCACCGGCAGAGCGGGCAGGGCCACCCGGACCCTCTACGTCACCGTCGCCGACAAGGACAACATCCTGTACCGGTCCACCGACGCGGGAGCGAGCTGGGAACGCGTGCCAGGGCAGCCCACCGGCTTCATCCCGCACCACGCGGTCCTCGACCACGTCGGCGGCTACCTGTACCTGGCGACCAGCAACACCGCCGGCCCCTACGACGGCGACAAGGGCGACGTGTGGAAGCTGGACACCGCCACCGACACCTGGACCCGCATCAGCCCGGTTCCATCCACCAGCGACGACAACCAGTGGGGTTACAGCGGCCTGACCATCGACCGGCAGAACCCGGACACCCTGATGGTGTCCACCCAGATCAAGTGGTCCCCCGACTGCATCCTCTTCCGCTCCACCGACGGCGGCGCGAGCTGGACCCGCGCGTGGGACCTGGGCCCGAACTCCGAGCGCACCCTGCGCTACGACATCGACATCTCCAACGCCCCCTGGCTGACCTGGAACGCCTCGCCGCCGCTGCCCGAGATCGCCCCCAAGCTGGGCTGGATGATGGAGTCCGTCCAGATCGACCCCTTCGACTCCGACCACTTCATGTACGGAACCGGAGCGACGATCTACGGCGCGGACAACCTGACCGACTGGGACAACGGCGGCACGGTGCACCTGTCCGTACGGGCCCAGGGGCTGGAGGAAACCGCCGTCATGTGTGTGATCAGCCCGCCCGTCGGCGCGGCGCACCTCTTCTCCGGTGTCGGCGACGTCGGCGGCTTTCGGCACACGGACTTCCACAAGGCGACGAAGATGTACGACAGCCCGACCTTCGGCGGCACCCCGGCCCTCGACTACGCGGAGCTGGCGCCCCACACCATCGTGCGGGTCGGCCACCCCACCAGCGGCTGGACCCAGCACTTCGCCATCTCCACCGACAGCGGCGACACCTGGCAGCCGTCGGGCAGTGAGCCGTCCGGCGTCACCGGGCCCGGAGTCGAGGACCAGGCCGTCGCCATCAGCGCCGACGGCAGGCGGATCGTCTGGTCACCTGCCGGTGCGCCGGTCAGCTGGTCCGACGACCACGGAGCAACCTGGACGGCGTCGAAGGGGCTGCCGGCCGGAGCCCCGGTGCGCTCCGACCGGGTGAACCCGGCGAAGTTCTACGCCTGCCAAGCCGGCGTCTTCTACCTCAGCACGGACGGCGGCAAGAGCTTCGAGGCCACGGCGGCGACCGGTCTGCCCACCGCGGGGAACGTCCGGTTCAAGGCGGTACCGGGCCACGAGGGCGACATCTGGCTGGCCGGCGGCACCAGCAAGCCCACCACCCCCACACCGTACGGGCTGTGGCGGTCGACCGACTCCGGGACGTCCTTCACCAGGCTCGAGGCGGTGGACGAGGGCGACGTCGTCGGATTCGGCAAGGCCGCACCCGGTGCCACGTACCCCGCGGTCTACACCAGCTCCAAGATCCACGGCGTGCGCGGCATCTTCCGTTCCGACGACGCGGGCCGGACCTGGACCCGCATCAATGACGACCGCCACCAGTACGCCTGGACCGGCAACACCATGACCGGAGACCCGCGGATCTACGGTCGCGTCTACTTCGGGACGAACGGACGAGGAGTCATCTACGGCGACCCCAAGTGAGGTTCGGCTCCCGGCCGCCTCGCTCCGCACCTGCCGTCCCGAAGGGGAGACCGACGTAGCCCTGCCGCCAGGGCAGGACGACCGACTTCTCCTCTCCTGTGTGATCCCCCCACTCAGCACACATTCCGGAGGGCTGATGACATTCCGTACCGGCTGGGCCGCGCTTCTCGCGGCTCTGGCTCTCGTCCTCACCCTGCCGAACTCGGCAGTGGCAGCGTCACAGACGTACTGGTTCAAGCACTACTCGACCGGCGGCAACGCCTCGACGTGGTACGCCAACGACAACTCCTGGGGTGTGAACTCCCCGACCGGCACCGGCTTCGTCGCCATGGTCAACGGCAAGGACTGGGGCTGGTCGTCCCCGGTGACCACACTCCCCAAGAAGATCGGCGCCGTCAGCCCCAACAACAACTCGTGGTTCAGCCAGTCGGCGTGGCCGAAGTCCGGCTCGCGCTACAACGCCACGTACGACATCTTCATCGACCCCTACCCCGAGCCGAACAACCGCAACTCCAAGACCGAGCTGATGATCTGGCTCAACTGGTCCAACACCCAGCCGCTGGCCGACCGCTACGACGGGAACGGCAACGCGATCCCGACCGTGACCAATGTCAGCCTGGGCGGCCGCAGCTGGGACATCTACGACTACAACTGGCCGAACGGCGACCACACCCTCAGCTTCCTGGACAGGAGCAGGTCCGGCTGGTGGTCCGGCAGCCTCACCCCGTTCTTCAACTACGGCCTGAACAAGGGCCTCTACACCAACGACCACTACCTCAACAGCGTCATGGCCGGCTGGGAATTCGGGCCGGGTGACTACACCGCCCACTCCTGGGGCGCCGTGGGCTTCTGACGCCGCCACAAGCAGAAGGGCGGACCGGTGACCGGCCGCCCTCTGCCCGGAAGCAGCACCCGACTCTCCGTACGGAGGGTCGAGTGGCCCAGAATCAGCGCCCGACTCTCCGCAGGGAGGCACCGTCATGACCACACGCAGCATCACTGACCGCCTGGGCGGACTCGCCTTCGGCGGGGACTACAACCCCGAGCAGTGGGACGAGCCGACCTGGAAGGAGGACGACGAGCTCATGCGCCGGGCCAGGGTCAACCTGGCCACCATCGGTGTCTTCTCCTGGGCCCTGCTGGAACCGGAGGAACGGCGCTACGACTTCGCCTGGCTGGACGCCCACATCGACCGCCTGCACGCAGGCGGCGTGGCGGTCGACCTCGCCACCCCGACGGCCTCCCCGCCGCCCTGGTTCAGCCTGGCCCATCCCGACGCGCTTCCGGTCACTCCCGAAGGCACCCGCCTCACCCACGGCAGCCGCGACACGTACTGCCTCACCGCGCCCGCCTACCGCAGTGCGGCCCGCCGGATCGCTTCCGCCCTGGCCGAGCGGTACGGCGACCACCCCGCCGTCGCGCTGTGGCACGTGCACAACGAGTACGGCACGATCTGTTACTGCGACCACACTGGCGCAGCCTTCAGGGTGTGGCTGCGCGCTCGCCACGGCTCGCTGGAGGCCCTCAACGACGCGTGGGGGACGGCCTTCTGGAGCCAGCGCTACACCTCCTGGGAGCAGGTGCTGCCGCCGCGCGCGACGCAGTGGCACAAGAACCCCGGCCAAGCACTGGACTTCCGCCGCTTCTGGTCGGACGAGATCATCGCCGCCTACCGCGAGCAGCGCGACGCGATCCGCGCGCACAGCGACCGGCCGGTGACAACCAACCTGATGCTCCCCGCCTACCAGAACATCGACCTGTGGGCCCTCGCCCGCGAACTCGACGTGGTCAGCTCCGACCAGTACCCCAGCTCACCCGGTCTGGACGCCGCCGCCGACGTCGCCTTCCACGCCGACCGCACCCGCTCCCTGGCCGGCGGCAGCCCCTGGCTGCTGATGGAGCAGGGCACCAATACCGTCTACGACCGCGGCCGGACCCTCGCCAAGGAGCCCGGGGACATCGTGCGCCACACCCTCGGCCACATCGCGCGCGGTTCGGAGGGCGCCCTGTTCTTCCAGTGGCGGCAGTCCCGGGCCGGCGCCGAGATGTGGCACTCGGCGATGGTCCCGCACGCGGGGCCCGACAGCCGTATCTTCCGCGAGGTCACGCAGGTCGGCGAGGCGGTCGCCCGGCTCGGGGAGCTGGCGGGATCGACGGTCACCGCCCCGGTGGCCGTCCTCCACGACTCGGACGCCTGGTGGGCGCTGAGCTCGGACGGCCTGCCCTCCCCCGACCTCGACTACCACGCGGAACTGGGCCGAGCACACCGAGCTCTGTGGGACGCCGGTGTCACGGTCGACTTCGCCCACCCCGAACACGAGCTGGGCCGCTATCCGCTGGTCATCGCGCCGGCCCTGTTCCTGATGTCCGACGCGGGCGCCGAGAACCTGCGCCGTTACGTCGAGGGTGGTGGGACGCTCCTCGTCCAGCACGCGAGCGGATTCGTCGACGAGCGACTGCACGCCCGGCTGGGCGGCTACCCCGCCAGGCCACTGCGCGAGGCGCTGGGCATCCGCGTCGAGGAGTACCGGCCGCTGCGGCGGGCCGAGCGGATCGCCCTGTCGGACGGGTCGTACGGCACCGTCTGGAGCGAGTCTGTGCGAGCCGAGGGCGCGGAAACGCTCGCCACGTACACCCACGGCATGCTCACGGAGAGTCCCGCGCTCACCCGGCATCGCTTCGGCACCGGACAGGGCTGGTACCTCTCGACCCGCCTGGAAGAGACCGACTACGGCGCTCTGGTCCGCCAGCTGCTGAAGGAGGCCGGCGTCGAGCCCGAACTGCCAGGTCTGTCGCCTGGTGTTGAAGTCGTCACACGGCACGCGCCCGACGGCCGCCGCTGGCACGTCCTGATCAACCACCGCACCGCCATGCTGCACCTGCCGGAGCCCGCGCACGACCTGCTCACCGGGGCCGTCGCACACGAAGTCCAGCCCGGTGGCTGCGCGGTTCTGCGCAAGTCCTGACCTGGAAAAGGTGATTGAGCCGGTGGCCGTGGTCCGGGTCGGCCGCTGTCGTCAGACGGACGGCCTCCTCGGCGTGCCGCACGGCCTCGGCGACCACGTCTGCGGGCATCCCGTCCGGCGGGATCTCGGTCGGCAGCAGGGTCGCGACGAGGCCGGAGTGCACGAGCGGCACCACCGGCTTGCCCGGTGGCAGCAGCCCGAGCGCCTCACGGAAGCGATCCGCCGACTTGTGGCGGGCCTGGACGTCCTCCGGATCGGCCTGGCTCAGCGCGTTGCCGAGGCCGCAGAGCAACACGGGCCGCATCGGATGGTCCGGCCCCGCCTCGTCGAGGCAGCCGAGGAGGAGGTCGACGGCGTCCGTGAGCGCGTCGGGATGGTGCGTGTGAGCCGAACCGCTACGCGGCCGATCACTTCCTGGCCGTGGTGCTCTGGTCGGCCACCCTCGTGGCCCTCGCCGCTCTGCTGGGCCACGCTCTGGCGGCCCGTCCGCCGCACCGGTTCGGCGGTGGGGGCGCCCGGCTCGCCGAGGCCCAGCAGTCCGCCTGGTGGCTGGCCTTCCGTGAGCACCCGGACGCCACGGTGCACGTCGGCTGCATCCTGCACGACGGCTCCTATGTCGCCGGCACGCTGCACAGTTACAGCCGGGCCTCCGCCGAGCACGGCGACCGGGACCTCACCCTGCGCGGCAAGATCACCTACCGGACGGCCCGCGGCGGGGTCGCGGCTGCCCTGCCGAACGTCAACCTCGTGGTGCTCAGCGCCCGCGACATAGCTGTCCCGACCGTGACCTACGTCCGCACGCAGGCCGCCGTCGCCGAATGACGTCCCGTCGGGCCGCTTGATGAGCGCCGTAGGACCTGGTCACACTGACGGACATGGACGCCCTTCGGACAGGTGACCCCGGACTGTTCACCCCGGACTCGGTCACCTGGCAGATGCACGGCGACCCCATGATGTGGGTCGCCGGAGTCCGCGCGCTGTATCTCCAGGCCCTGCACCCGCGTGCGGTGCGCGGTGTCATGCAGAACTCCGACTTCCGGCAGGACGCCTGGGGCAGGCTGCTGCGCACCGCGAACTTCGTCGGCACCATCACCTACGGCACGACCGAGGCCGCCGAGAAGGCCGGCGCCCGGGTCCGGAAGATCCACAGCATGCTCAGCGCCACCGACCCGGACACGGGCGAGCGCTACGGCGTCGACGAACCCGACCTGCTGTTGTGGGTGCACTGCGCCGAGATCGACTCCTACGTCCACGTCGCCCGCCGCTCCGGGTTCCACCTCACCGACGCGCAGGCCGACCGCTATGTCGCCGAACAGCGGGTCAGCGCCCGCCTGGTGGGCCTCGACCCCGACGCCGTACCGGCGAACCAGGCGGAGATGGCGGCGTACTTCGAGAAGGTGCGGCCCGAGCTGGCGTGCGGACCCGAGGCACGCGCGGTGGACGACTTCCTCCTCCGCCCACCGACGCATCCCCTGCTCGTCCCGGCGCGCGAGGTGCTGTGGCGGCGCGTGGCGCAATTGGCGTACGCCGCTCTGCCGCCGTACGCCCATGAGCTGTACGGCAGACCGGCCCCCGAACCCGCCACCGTCACCCGCCAGTTGCGTGCCACGGGCACCCTGCTGCGCTGTGTTCCCGCACGTCTGCGCTGGCAACTCCCGCCCAAACACATCCTGCGCGCGATGGCACGGCTCGGCCCGGGCTCGCGCCCGGCACCGTACAAAGTCGGACGATAGCTCGCCATACTGGACGAGCCGGGGGAGGGTGGGGCGGACCGTGACGGGGGGCGATCGCGGGAGATGGGGGACAGCAGGCTGATCCAGGGCCGGTACCGGCTGCTCGAACTGATCGGGCGCGGCGGTATGGGCGAGGTGTGGCGGGCGCGCGACGAGTCGCTGGGCCGGCATGTCGCCGTGAAGTGCCTCAAGCCGCTGGGGCCCCACCACGACCACTCCTTCACCCGTGTCCTGCGGGAGAGGTTTCGCCGCGAGGCCCGGGTGGCCGCGGCGCTCCAGCACCGCGGGGTGACCGTCGTCCACGACTTCGGCGAGTCCGACGGCATCCTGTTCCTGGTCATGGAGCTGCTCCAGGGCCGCAACCTCAGCCAGCTCCTGGAGGACAACAAGCAGCACCCACTGCCCGTCCCGGACGTCGTCGACATCGCCGACCAGGTCGCCGCCGCCCTCGCCTACACCCACCAGCAGGGCATCGTGCACCGCGACCTGAAGCCCGCGAACATCATGCGGCTCCCCGACGGCACGGTGAAGATCTGCGACTTCGGCATCGCGCGCCTCGCCCACGACATCGGCTTCACCTCCCGGCTGACCGGCACCGGCATCGCCATGGGCACCCCCCACTACATGTCGCCGGAGCAGATCGGCGGGGAGGAGGTGGACCAGCGCAGCGACCTGTACTCGCTGGGCTGCGTGCTGTACGAGATCACCACCGGGGTGCCGCCGTTCGACCTCGACGACCCCTGGGCCATCCTCGTCGGCCACCGGGACACCCCGCCCCGGCCGCCGCGCAGCCACCGTGCCGAGCTGCCCGAGTACTTCGAGCGGATCATCCTCGACCTGCTGGCCAAGCGCCCCGAGGAACGCCCGCACGACGGACGGGAGCTGGGCCGCCGGATCGGCCTGGGCCGTACGACACCGGCGTACGTGCCGACCGTGGTGACCCCGCAGCCCGTCCTCAGGCCCCCGGAGCCCGCGGCCCGCGAGCCCCGGCTGCCGTCCTGGACCCGGGGCATGACCACCGGCCACAAGGCAACCGGCGCCGGACTGCGCACCACGCCCCCCGACGCCGCGGCCGGCCTCACCGGCGAGTGGATCCCCCGCCCGGCCACCGGCCGGCCCGACGAGACGGCCGTACCCGAAGAACCGGCCGCCCCGTCCGCGGCGACGCTCACCGCGCTGGGCGCACGGCACAACGCCGGGCTGAGCCTCGGCCGGCTGGGCCGCTGGACCGAGGCGGGCGAGGTGCACCGGGCCGTCGCCGCGGAGCGCGAGCACCTCCTCGGCCCCGAACACCCCGACACTCTCGCCAGCCGCTACGAGCTCGCCTTCACCCTCAGCCGCACCGGCCGCGCCGCCGACGCGCTGCGCGAGTACAAGCACGTCGCCCGCGCCCGCAGCCTCGCCCTCGGCCCGGACCACCCCGACACGCTGGCCGCCCGGCAGGAAATGGCGTATGTGCTCGGCCAGTTGGGCCGCCACTTCGACGCGCACCAGGTCTACACCTCGGTGCTGACCGCCCGCGAGCGCAGCATGGGCGCCGACCACCCCGACACCCTGCGCTGCCGCCACAACCTAGCCTTCAACCTCAGCAGGCTCGGCCGCCTGGAGGACTCCTACCGTATGGCCGCCGAGGTCGCCGCCGCCCGCGCCCGCGTCCTCGGCCCGCAGCACCCCGACACCCTGGTCACCCGCTACGAAGTCGCCTACGCGCTGGGCCAGTTGGGCCGCTGGGCGGAAGCCCTGCAGACCTACCGCGAGGTCGCCGAGGCCCGTGCCCAGGCGCTCGGCCCCGACCATCCCGACAGCCTCGCCGCCCGCTACGAGGTCGGCATCAGCCTCGGCCGCCTCGGCCGCAGCGCGGAGGCGCTCCGGCTCTACCGCGACCTGATCGACGACCGCACCCGCGTCCACGGCCCCGCCCACCCCGAGACCCTGCGCGCCCGTCACGGCCTCGGCGTCAACCTGGGCCGCCTCGGCCGCTGGGAGGAGGCGCTCGCCGAGTCCCGCGACGTGTGCGCGATCCGTGAGCGTGTCCTCGGCGCGGACCACCCGGACACCCTGGTCAGCAGGCGTGAGGTCGCCGTGAGCCTCGGCTGGCTGGGCCGCTGGCCGGACGCGCTCAGCGAATACCGCGCGGTGGCCGACGCCCGCGAGCGCGTACTCGGCGCCGACCACCCCGACACCCTCGCCAGCCGCAACGACGAGGCCCACTGCCTTCAGCAGCTCGGGCGGGGCGCGGAGGCGGTCGAGCTGTACCGGAGGGTGGCGGTGCTGCGGCAGCAGCGGGTCTCAGGGGGCGGGTGACTCCGGACGGCCGCACGTCTGGCCGACCTAGATCATCACGTGTTACGAAGAACCATGCCTGCACACGAGGGACACCCGGGACACCGTACGTACGACGCCGTCATCGTCGGCGGAGGCCACAACGGGCTGGTCGCCGCCGCCTACCTGGCCCGGGCCGGCCGTTCCGTGCTGGTGCTGGAGCGGCTGGACCACACCGGGGGCGCCGCCGTGTCCACCCGGCCGTTCGCCGGGGTCGACGCGCGACTGTCGCGCTACTCGTACCTGGTCAGCCTGCTGCCGAAGAAGATCGTGCGGGATCTCGGCCTCGACTTCCGCGTCCGCACCCGCGACGTCTCCTCGTATACCCCCGTGGAACGCGACGGACGGCCCACCGGACTGCTCGTGGGCGGCGGCGAGCGGCGCACCCGGGAGGCGTTCGCGCGGCTCACGGGAGGGGAGCGCGAGTACGCGGCCTGGCGGCGCTTCTACGGGATGACCGGCGAGGTCGCCAAGCGGGTGTTCCCGACGCTCACCGAGCCCCTCCCGAGCCGCGAGGAGCTGCGCCGCCGGGTGGACGACGAGGAGGCCTGGCGGACCCTCTTCGAGGAGCCGATCGGCGTCGCCGTCGAGGACCGGTTCGCGGACGACCTCGTGCGGGGCGTGGTCCTGACGGACGCGCTCATCGGGACCTTCGCCGACGCCCACGACCCGTCCCTGAAGCAGAACCGCTGTTTCCTCTACCACGTGATCGGCGGCGGCACCGGCGACTGGGACGTTCCCGTCGGCGGCATGGGCGCCCTCACCGACGCCCTGGCCACGGCGGCCCGAGACGCGGGCGCGGTCATCGCCACCGGCCACGAGGTGGAACGGATCGACACGGACGGCCGTACGGCGGAGATCACCTATCGGACGGCGGACGGCGAGGGTGTCGCCGCCGCCCGGCACGTGCTGGTCAACGCCTCGCCGCAGGCCCTGGCCGCCCTCACCGGCGACACGCCCCCGGCCCCCGCCGAGGGTGCCCAGCTCAAGGTGAACATGCTGCTCAAGCGCCTGCCCCGGCTGCGCGACAGCTCCGTCGACCCGCGCGAGGCGTTCGCCGGCACTTTCCACATCGCCGAGGGCTACGAGCAGCTGGCCACCGCCCACGCGCAGGCCGCCGCAGGGGACCTCCCCGCCGCGCCGCCGTCCGAGATCTACTGCCACTCACTGACGGACCCGACGATCCTCGGACCCGACCTCGTCGCACAGGGCTACCAGACCCTCACCCTCTTCGGCCTGCACACCCCGGCCCGGCTCTTCGAACGCGACAACGACGCCGTGCGCGAGGAACTGCTGAAGTCGACGCTCGCCCAGCTGGACGCCCACCTCGCCGAGCCGCTCGCCGACTGCCTGGCGACCGACGCCGACGGACGCCCCTGTGTCGAGGCCAAGACTCCACTGGACCTGGAGCGCGACCTCCGCCTCCCCGGCGGCAACATCTTCCACCGCGAGCTGGCCTGGCCGTACGCCCAGGAGGACACCGGCCGCTGGGGCGTGGAGACACGGCACGCGAATGTGCTGCTGTGCGGGGCGGGTGCCGTGCGCGGGGGAGGGGTGAGCGGGGTGCCCGGGCACAACGCGGCGATGGCAGTCCTGGAGGCGGCCGAGGCCTGACGCACATGCCCGCGGCGAGGAGGGGTACTCCGCATAACGGACCATTCGTACTAGTCACGGGGAGGCCATCATGGCCGATCTCAGCCCCACTGACCTGCAGAAAGCCCTCCGCGGTGCCGACTACCCGACCGACCGGCAGCACCTGGTGGAGCGTGCCCGCAAGAACCATGCCGACGAGAAGATCGTCAGCCGACTGGACGGCATGAAGCGTGACCGCTTCGACGGTCCGAACGACGTCCAGAAGGCCGTCTTCAACGAGTAGCGCGCCACGGATCCGGGCCGGGCGGCCACCTGGATGATCTCCTCCGGGCGTGGCGGACCGGCCCGGTTTCCGAGCGAAAGCCTCTTTGGTCGCGCGCGCACCGCCCCACCCCGCTCCACATGAGGCGTCAGTTCGCCGAGGCGCTCCAGCCGCTCGCCGTGATCCGCGCCGCGTCCGCCGGCCGTGCCTCGTCGAAGAGGCCGCCATCGGGCGCCTCGACGCGCAGGCCGTCGACGTACGCGCCACGGCCCACGTAGAGCCGGTCGGTCGCGTACCGCCAGCGGATCACCAACTGCCGGCTCGCGGGGAGTTGCGCCGCGAGCCGGTGCCAGACCCGCCCCGACCAGCCGGTGACCGTGCCGTCCACGTGGTCCCGCGGCCGTTCGCCGTGCCGTGTCGTCGTGAAGGGGAGCGGCTGCCAGGCGGCGCCCCCGTCGGTGGTCGCCTCCAGGGTGAGGGTGTCCGCAGTCGGCTCGGTGTCCCACCACAAGGCACAACACAGTTGGGCGTCGCCCGAGGACGTGTCGAGCGGCGGGAGCGCGAGGGTCGCGGTCGTTGCGGTCGCCATTGCGGAGAACCATGCGGTACGACCGTGCCGCGGCCGTACCGGGACGGCCCGCGCCATGTTGTTGGCGGCGGCCACCCTGGGCGCCGAACCGGAGCGCCAACTGCGCACCGGATGCACGGAGTTGCCGAGTACGACGAGGAAGGATTCGGTCGTCGGGTCGAGGACCAGCGAGGTGCCGGTGAACCCGGTGTGCCCCGCGGTGCGCGGGGTGGCCATCGCGCCCATGTACCAGTGCTGGTAGAGCTCGAATCCGAGGCCGTGCTCGTCGCCGGGGAACGCTGTGTTGAAGTCGGTGAACATCAACTCCACCGACTCCGGCTCCAGGATGCGGGACCTGCCGTAGTGGCCGCCGTTGAGCAGCGTCCGGCCGAGGACCGCCAGGTCCCAGGCGGTCGAGAACACGCCCGCGTGGCCCGCGACCCCGCCGAGGCTGAAGGCGTTCTCGTCGTGCACCTCACCCCAGACGAGCCCACGGTCCAGACCGGACCAGGGCTTGCGGGCGTCCTCGGTCGCCGCGATCCTCGGTTTCCAGGCGGCGGGCGGGTTGTAGCGGGTGCGATGCATGCCGAGCGGGCCGGTGATCTCGTCGCGCAGGAGGGTGTCGAGCGGCCGGCCGGTGATCTTCTCCAGGACCAGTTGGAGGGATATCAGGTTCAGGTCCGAGTAGAGGTACCTCGTTCCCGGTGGGTTCAGCGGTGCCTCGTTCCAGATGAGCTGGAGCTTGTCCTCGTACGTAGGCGCGTTGTACAGCGGGATCCAGGCGCGGAACCCGGAGGTGTGGGTGAGGAGTTGACGGATGGTCATTTCCTGCTTGCCGGCTCTGCCGAAGTCCGGCAGGTAGGAGGCGACGGTCGCCTCCAGTCCGAGCGCACCCCGCTCGATCTGCTGCACGGCCAGGATCGACGTGAACAGCTTGGACACCGAGGCCAGATCGAAGACGGTGTCCTCGGCCATGGGGATCTGCTGGTCAGCGGGTAACTCGACGCCGGTGTCGGTCTTCTCGTCGTACGCCCCGTAGCGCACCGCCATCCCGATCGGCTGGTGCAGGGCCACGGTGCCGCCACGCCCGGCGAGCAGGACGGCGCCCGCGTACCAGGGGTGCTTGGGGGAGGGGCCGAGGAACGCCTCGGCGTCGGTGACCAGTTGGCGAAGGTGGGCGGGGAGGAGGCCGGCCCGTTCGGGGGAGCCGTGGCGGAGAGTGGGATGCGCGGAGGCGGGGGCGGCGGCTGCGGCCGGGGCGACGGGTAAGGGCGCGAGGGCCAGGGCACCGCTCAAAGCCAAGCCGCCCAGCTGACGGCGGGTAAGTCTGGGGGCCACTTCATCGGTCATCGTGAAACCCTCCTGGCGGGTGCCGAGCGTGTCAATGAGGCGTGTGCTTTCCTGAGGCGAGCAGAAAACTGACGGTGCATCAGAAAACCCCTTCCGTCCTCTGGAGGACTCCGGCATCCTGCGCCCATGGAGACGGAGCTGAGCAAGAAACTGGGAGTCGAGCACGCCATCTTCGGCTTCACGCCGTTCCCCGCCGTCGCCGCGGCCATCAGCCGGGCCGGCGGCTTCGGAGTGCTCGGCGCGGTCCGCTACACGGCCCCCGACGACCTCAAACGCGACCTCGACTGGGTCGAGACCCATGTCGACGGCAGACCCTATGGCCTCGATGTCGTGATGCCCGCGAAGAAGGTGGAAGCGCCGAAAGATCAAACACTGACCGAGGCCGACGTCGAGGCGATGATCCCGGAGGGGCACCGGCAGTTCGTCAGGGACACCCTCGCCAAGTACGGCGTGCCCGAACTGGCCGAGGGGGAGGCGTCCGGCTGGCGCATCACCGGGTGGATGGAGCAGGTCGCCCGCACCCAGCTCGACGTCGCCTTCGACTACCCGATCAAGCTGCTCGCCAACGCCCTGGGCTCACCCCCCGCGGACGTGGTGGAACGCGCCCATGACCAGGGCGTCCTGGTCGCCGCGCTCGCGGGAAGCGCCCGGCACGCCGTCAAGCACAAGGAGCGCGGCATCGACATCGTGGTCGCCCAGGGCTACGAGGCGGGCGGCCACACCGGTGAGATCGCCTCCATGGTGCTCACGCCGGAGGTCGTGGAGGCCGTCGATCCGCTGCCCGTACTGGCGGCCGGGGGCATCGGCAGCGGCCAACAGGTGGCTGCCGCACTCACCCTCGGTGCCCAAGGCGTGTGGCTGGGCTCCATATGGCTGACCACCACAGAGGCCGACCTCCACTCACCCGCCCTGACCCGCAAACTGCTCGCAGCCGGCTCCGGCGACACGGTGCGCTCGCGCGCCCTGACCGGAAAGCCCGCACGCCAGCTGCGCACCGAGTGGACCGACGCCTGGGACGACGCCCAGGGACCCGGCACCCTGCCCATGCCCCTGCAGGGCCTGCTGGTCGCCGAGGCCGTCTCGCGTATCCAGAAGTACGAGGTCGAGCCGCTGCTCGGCACGCCCGTCGGTCAGATCGTCGGCCGGATGAACAGCGAACGCAGTGTCCAGGCCGTCTTCGACGACCTCACCCGCGGCTTCGAGCGAGCCGTCGATCGCATCAACCGCATAGCCGGAAGGAGCGGCGAGTGACGAGCACCAGCACACCCCCGGCAGGCTTCTGGGCGCAGGCCGCGGCCGACCCGCACCGCACGGTCCTCGTCGCCCCCGACGGCGAGGAGTGGACCGCCGGCCGTCTGCACGCCGCCGCCAACCGCCTCGTCCACGGTCTGCGCGCGGCGGGCATGGAGCGCGGCGACGCCTTCGCGGTCGTCCTGCCCAACAGCGCGGAGTTCTTCGCCGCGTACCTGGCCGCCAGCCAGGCGGGCTTCTACCTGGTCCCGGTCAACCACCACTTCGTCGGCCCGGAGATCGCCTGGATCGTCGCGGACTCCGGTGCCAAGGTGCTCCTCGCCCACGAACGCTTCGCGGCCGCCGTGCGCAGCGCCGCGGACGAGGCGGGCCTGCCCGTCACCCACCGGTACGCGATCGGCCGGGTCGAGGGCTTCAGGCCGTACGCCGAACTCCTCGACGGCCAACCGGAGTCGGCGCCCGACGACCGCACCCTCGGCTGGGTCATGAACTACACCTCGGGCACCACCGGCCGACCGCGCGGCATCCGGCGCCCGCTGCCCGGCAAGCTCCCCGAGGAGGCGTACCTGGGCGGCTTTCTCGGCATCTTCGGCATCCGCCCGTTCGACGACAACGTGCACCTCGTCTGCTCGCCGCTCTACCACACCGCCGTGCTCCAGTTCGCGGGCGCGTCGCTGCACATAGGTCACCGCCTGGTCCTGATGGACAAGTGGACGCCCGAGGAGATGCTCCGCCTGATCGACCGGGAGAAGTGCACCCACACGCACATGGTCCCGACCCAGTTCCACCGCCTCCTCGCCCTGCCCGAGGAGGTGCGCGCCCGCTACGACGTCTCCTCCATGCGGCACGCCATCCACGGCGCCGCCCCCTGCCCCGACCATGTGAAGCGGGCGATGCTCGACTGGTGGGGCCCGTGCGTGGAGGAGTACTACGCGGCCAGCGAGGGCGGCGGCGCCTTCGCCACCGCCGAGGACTGGCTGAAGAAACCGGGGACGGTCGGCAAGGCGTGGCCCATCAGCGAACTCGCGATCTTCGACGACGACGGCAACCGGCTCCCGCCCGGCGAACTCGGCACCGTTTACCTGAAGATGAACACCGGCGGCTTCGCCTACCACAAGGACGAGTCCAAGACGCGGAAGAACCGCATCGGCGACTTCTTCACCGTCGGCGACCTGGGTTGCCTCGACGAGGACGGCTACCTCTTCCTCCGCGACCGCAAGATCGACATGATCATCTCCGGCGGCGTCAACATCTACCCGGCCGAGATCGAGTCCGCACTCCTCGCCCATCCCGCCGTCGCCGACGCGGCCGCCTTCGGTATCCCGCACGACGACTGGGGCGAGGAGGTCAAGGCCGTCGTCGAACCGGCCCCCGGGCACGAGCCCGGCCCCGCCCTGGCCGCCGCGATCCTCGACCACTGCGCCGACCGGCTCGCCGGCTACAAGCGGCCCAAGAGCGTCGACTTCATCGCCGAGATGCCGCGCGACCCCAACGGCAAGCTGTACAAGCGGCGGTTGCGGGACCCGTACTGGGAGGGCCGGACGCGACCTGTGTGACCGAGGCCCGGCACGCGGGACACGTCGGCGGCTTGGCCGGCGGTGTCAGGGGCGAGTGCGGGAGAACGTCTCCCAGGCCCTGGCGAGACCGGCGGCATCCGTGCCGACCTTGCGGTAGACACAGGACAGCAACTGCCGCACGCCCTGCTCGGTGAGGCACAGTTCCTTCGCGATCACCGGCACCGGGTGTCCCTGGAGGGCCAGTTCCGCCGTACGGCGCTCCCGGGCGGTCAGCGTGTCGGCCTGCGCGTACCGCAACGGCAGCGGGCGCAGCCCGGCCGCCGAGAGCTCCTCCCTCGCGCGGGTGGCGAGCGCCTGCGCACCGCAGTGGACGGCGCATTCCAGGCCCTGGTAGAGGCGATCGGCGGCCTCCTGAAGGTGCCCGTCGCGGGACAGGGCGGCGCCGTGGCCGATCAGCGCGCGGGCGAGTTCGTAGGAGGCGGGGGACTGCTCCAGGTGCTCCACGGCCTCCGCGTGCAGCTTGAGCGCCGCCGGTCCGCCGGTCACCTCGGCCTCGACGTGCAGCGCCTGGCCGATCGTGGAGGCGGCGCCGAAGGCCCGGGCGCGCTTGACGGCGTCGCGGGCGAGGGAGAGCGCGCGTCCGGGTGCGGTGGGGGCGAGGGCGGACGCCAGGTGCGACTGCCAGGGGCACCAGGCCGGGTTGTGCCAGCCACGTGCGTCCAGCCAGTCCCCGACGGCGGACAGCAGTTCTGCCGCTTCGGAGTGCCGCCCCTCGGCCAGGAGCAGTTCGGCGTACACCGTACGGGGGTCGGGGTAGATGACCGCGTTGGGGACGACCTCGCCGTAGCGGTAGGCGTCGGCGAGGCGACGCGCCTCGGCGGTGCGGCCGCGGGCGAGCAGGATCTGGATGAGGATGCCGATGGCGAACCACTGGGCGGGTACCGCTCCCGCGACACGGTTGGCGGTGTCCAGCCCGGCCCGTACGAAATCCTCCGCCTCGGGGAGGCAGCCGCGGCGGTAGCGGATGTACCCGAAGAGGGTCTGCCCCTGCGCGAGGTGGGAGCCGCGCCAGCCCATGCGCTCGCACTCGGCCATGCCTTTGGTGAACAGTTCCTCGGCCCGCCGAGGCTGGTCGCAGTACATGAACACCAGGGCGACCGAGACGGGCACCTCGAAGCCCCGGTTCTCGTCCGTCCAGCTCAGTCCGCCCCGCAGGGAGTCCTCCGCACAGGCGAGGACGGTCTGCCGGGGCTCACCGCGCACCATGGCGTCCCACGCCCGCAAACCGAGGATGTACCGCTCCTCCAGACCCCGGCCGGTGAGCCGCTCGGCCAGCTGCGCCAGCCTGCGCGAGCGGGCGAACGAGTCGGGCTCATCGGCGCGGAAGGCGCTCCAGACGAAATGATCGGCCTGCAGGCGCAGTCGGACGCGCGGATGGGCGGCGAGCCGTGCCTCGTCGGCGGACACAGTCGCCGCCTCGGCCAGCCGGTCGGTGTGGGCCAGCGCCTGGGTCAGCCGGTAGACGATGGAGGCCCGCAGGTCGGGATCCAGGTGGGGTTCGGCCAGTGCCTCCTGGAGATGGCTGACCGTGGCCGTGGGGTCGATCAGGAAGGTCGAGCACGCGAGCTCGTGGAGAAGGGCGGCCCGGTCCTCCGGAAGCGGCGGTTCCTGCAGGGCCCGGGCCAGCACGCGCCGGGCGGCCTCCGGAGCCCCGGCGCGAAGGGACTCACGGGCGGCCTCACGCAGGCATGCGACCACCTCCGGCCTGCCCTCGCAGGGAACCTCCAGCAGATGCCGGGCGGCGGCCGTCGGACCCAGCCCCGCCGCCCGGACGGCCTCCGCGGCCCTGTCGTGCAGACCGACCCGCAGGCCCGAGGGGATGGACCGGTAGATCGTCGTGGCGATCAGCGGGTGCACGAACTCGAGGCCGCCCCCGGGCGCCTGGCCGTAGGACAGGATCCGCGCGGCGCGCAGCTTCTCGGTCGCCTCCGCGGCGTCCTCGCTGCCGATCACCGCGAGGGCGGCGGCGAGCTCCGGTGACACCGGTGGACCCAGCACGGCCGCGGCATGGGCGAACCGGAGGGTGGTCGTGCCGAGCCCGCGAAGGCTCTCGATCAGGCCGGGGCCCTTGACCGCCGCGGCCAGGTCCCGCATCTCGGGCAACTCGTCCTGTGCGCCCTTCAGGTTCCGGTCGGCGAGCCTGATGGCGAGTTCGACGGCCTCGAACGGTCTCCCGCCGGTGACCGACCAGCACTCGTCGCAGAACCCGTCCTCGGCTCCGTCTCCCAGCTCGTCCCTGACGATCTGCGCCACACCGGCGGCGCTGAGCCGCGCCAGCGGGTGGGGGCGGTTCCCGTGGCGTTCGACGACCGTGCGGAAGGCGGCTGCCTCGGAGGGCAGTTCGTCGGGCCGGTAGGCGAGGACGAGCAGGAGCGGGAGATCGGCGGCCCGCGGGGTGAAGGAGGCGAGCCAGCCGAGGGACTCGAGATCGGCCCAGTGCAGGTCGTCCAGGAGCAGGACGAGGGGCGCCTTCATCGTGGCCAGGCGCGTCATGACCCAGTCGAGGCCGTCGCGCACCCCGGCCGGATCCGGTGCGGGGGCGGTGTCCGTCGCCTCCAGGCCGAGTGCCACGGCGACGATGTCGTACCAACTGCCCAGGAACGTACGGCGTTCGGCTTCGTCCATCGTGGCCAGGGCGGGCTGGACGAGCTGGCGCACCAGCCGGAACGCCAGCTCCTGTTCCTTCTCGCCACCGCGCGCCGAGAGCACCGTGAACCCGTGGGCCGTTGCGCGTGCGCGTGCCTTTGACAGGAGCGCCGTCTTGCCCAGCCCGGCCGGCCCTGTGAAGGCGAGCAGCTCGCTGGGCCGCGACCGCTGCATGCCGTCGGCGGCGTCGCGGAGGTCCGAGAACGCGGAGTCGAGCGCGTGGAGTTGGCGTTGCCGTTCCAGCAATGGGCGGGGCTCGGTGTTCGGTTGCCACGACCCATGCGCCATGTGCCCTACCGCTTCCTGTCGTTTCCTCGGAGGACAGCGCAGAGCGTACGCCCCTGGTGGGCGCCCGGTTGAGGTGTTCGGGCACGAGATTGACAGAGAAGGATGAACCTCGCGCCGAAGTGGTTCTCTTGTCCGCTCTTCGGGTAGTGAGGGTCGAATGAGGCCCTCTCGGTGAGCGGGCGTCGAGACGACCGGCAGTGGCCGTTCCGTGGAACCGTGCGCCCGCCGAACGGCCCCGGCGGGCACACGGCGGCTCACACGAGGGCGGGAGTCAGCGCCGCGTCCGCATAGCGCGGCACGCCGCGGGACCAGTAGTAGCACCCGCGGATCCAGCCGGTCATGCCTTCCACGTAGCCGATTCCGGCAGGGCTCAACTCCGGTTCGATTTCTGCGTAGAGGCGCTCGAACTCCCGGATCGTGCCGTTGATCTGCCGGATGGCCAGCGTGACGGCCGCCGGAAGGGAGCACCCGTGGGCGCGCTGGTGAGCCAGGGCCAGATTGATCATTCCGCCCGCTCGCTGCTCCTTCACCGCGGAGAAGAGGTCGGGTATCCACACGGCCGCGTCGGCCGACAATCGGCTCAGACGTTGCACGACGGGGTGATGGAGCTCCTCGGGAGACAGCTCGCACGGTTGCGCCGCTTCGGCCAACGGGTAAAAGGGCTCGACGCCGGCGGTGAGCGAACGTATCGCGGTGCTCAGGCCCATGCGCGGAGGAAGGGGCTGGGCCTGGGCCACCGCCTCGTAGAGCAGGCCGTGTACGTATTCGCGGCTCTTCCATGCCCAGCGCGCGGCCTGTGCAGGGGTGCACCGCTCCCGGACCTGCCGGTGGAGGTCGGCCAGCGCCGCCCCCAGGGCAGTGGTGGGCGGGGCGTCGTCGCGCAGGATCGCGATGCTCTCGCACAGCATGGGCAGCAGTCGGTCCGGCGACTGCCGGCCGAGCTCCTCCGCCCGGTCGTCGAAGACGAATTGATAGGCGATTTGATTGGCCACGATCTGCAGGAGGTCCAACTCCGTCGTCGGGCTGTTGTAGGACGCGAGTTCCGCCGGCCGAGTGAAGGCGATCATCGCCGCCACCCCCACGTCGTCGGTCAGCCCGAACGAGCGTAACCACGCGTCGACGCCCGCCCCCGCTTCGGTTGCGTGGCGATTGCTCTGGAACGCGAAGGGCATATGCAGGTGGGCGTCGATGAGTTCTGACAGATTGGAGGCCGGAATTCCGCTCCGCGTGGCGAGCGTGAATTCCTCATGCGTCGTCGACACCGTGGTCACCTGCCCTTCGGGAGTCATGGACACAGGGCGCTGTCGGCCGTTGTTCTCGCGGTTCGCAGACCATCACCAACGACCTCGGCCCCAACGTGACCGCGGGACGCAGTCGTTCGACATGTCCGGGCGAGTGACGCAGGCGCCAGTTCCGGGTGACGAACGCGAGGGCCATGGTGGCCTCCGCCATGGCGAAAGAGTCGCCGATGCATTTACGGCTGCCCGCGGCGAACGGAATCATCGCTCCGTTCGGGACGCCGACGGCCTCCCCCGGCAGCCAGCGGTCGGGGAGGAAGCGGTCGGGATCGGGGAACGAGGCCGGGTCATGGTGCAGGAGGTACGGGCTGTACAGAACGGTCGCGCCCGGCTCGAGACGGTGGCCGGCCAGATCCGTCTCCTTGGTGGTGACGCGGGTGAAGAGCCAGCCCGGCGGGCGGTGGCGCAGTGTCTCGGTGAGGACGTACCGGGTGCGGACCAGGCGTGCCAGCTCGTCGCGACCGGGCGGCCGGCCTCCGGCGAGCACGGCGTCGACCTCGGCGTGCAGCCGGCGCTCCTCCTCCGGATGCCGCGCCAGCAGGTCGAGGGCGGAGGCGAGGCACAGGGCGGTGGTCTCGGCTCCGGCGAACAACAGCGTGATGAGCTGGTCGTGGACCTCCTGTTCACTGATCGCCGCTCCGTCGGCGTCCTGCGTGGCCGCCAGCAGAGTCCCCAGCAGGTCGTTCCGCTCGCCGCCTCGGGCGTCCCGACGGCGCTCGGCGATGGCCGCGTCGACGATCGCGTGCAAACGCTCGACAGCACGCCGGTAGCGACGGTTCGCGGGCGTGGGCACACGGAACAGGGCGTCGACCGGCACCACCGTCCGGACGAAGAGGCCGCGGACGATGGTGGCGAGGCAGCGGCGCATCTCGGCGGCCGTCGCGGTGTCGAGCGAGTCGGAGAACAGGACACGGCTGATCACCCGCGTCGTCAGCGCCAGCATGGCCGCGCTGACGTCGACCTGCCGGCCGGACCGCCACCCACGGCACACCGCCTCCACTTCCTCGCCCATCAGCGCCGTGTGGTCGGCGACGCGGGCCGTACGGAAGTCGGGCTGCAGCAGCCTGCGCTGCCGCCGGTGGGCCTGATGCGGGCAGGTGCCGACCCCGTCGCCGAGCAGTGGCCGCAGCCTGTCGTAGAGGGGACCGCCCTTGTCGAAGGTGCGCGCGTCCATGAGCACCTGATGGACCAGTTCCGGATGGCACACCATCCAGGCGCGCTGGGGACCCAGTCGTATCTCGACCAGGTCCCCATGGGCGGGTAACGAATTCAGAAAATCCAGCGGGTGGCGGTACAAGGCGATACCGTGGCCGATGAATGGGAATATGCCCGGCGCAGTACCCACCCGCCAAGCGTGTTCTCGTTCAGGCGTGGTGCGGCTCATCGAAAACCCCCTGCCTCATTCGACGCCAGCAAATCGATGGGGGCTACATTGACTTGGCCCCTGGGTAATGTCCTGCCCAGTCCGATCCGGTGTTTGTTGTCGCGGATCCTTTCTGCACAGGGGCGCACTGAAGCACAAAGAAGCAGAAGGGTGCATTCGAGGCGTTCTGGGAAGTGGTCCCGCGGGCCACCGCGGGACCACTTGGCATCAATTTCTCTCGCTCACCCGGAACGCCCTCAGCGCGGGCGAGGACAGGATGTCCTTCTCGCAGAAGCGGGACGTCACCCACTTCTCCCCGGAGAACAGCCGCGTCTGGTCGCCGTAATGAGACGAGCCGGGATTCGAGGACTGCGAGTACGTCAGCAGCGTACGGGCCACGGGGCACCGGCTGCCGTCCCAGCCCACGGCCTGGATGTAGCTGGAGCCGGTCGTCACCTCCGTGTAGCCGCCGCCCGCCGGATTCCACACCGGCTCGATCTTGTTCCACACGCCGAGCGACTCGGTACCGCCCGGAACGGGGATGCGCTGCCCGTTCCGTACGACGAACTGGTGCTCACCGAGGCGGGAGCCGAGCGCGATGCCCGCGCCCCGGAGTTCGGCGACCGCGTCCGCGAGGGCCGTGGCGAAGCCGGGGGCCCCGGTGTTGAGGGTGTGCGGGGTGCGCACCGGGTCCGCCGCCGAGAACGGCACCTTCCACCGCTGGGCGGCCGGCACCTTCGCCGCCAGCTTCCGCCAGAACCGGTCGAAGAGCAGGGCGCCCCGGCCCCCGGTGTCCGCCGTGCGGTCCCAGTCCGCGAGCACCGAGCAGGCCTCGGTGACGTCAACGGCCTTGCCGTGACTGCCGGTTGCCGTCCCGCCCGGCAGGGCGGCACACGCCCTCGCCACGTCGGCCGCGGCGAGGTCACCCGCGGGCACCCGGTTCGCGAACTGCTGCCGCTGAAGGTCCCTGATGCTCAGGCCGCCCCGCTCCGCCATCGCGGCCACGTCCTCGATCGCACCACGGGTACGCATCGAGCGCTGCGTGCCGACGTTGCCGAAGACCCGCTCGTACCCGGTGAGCGGCCGGTCGGCGTTGGCCAGCCACGCGCTGTCGTTGGAGTTCTCCGCGTACGGCGCGTCCTTCAGCGTCGGCATGCGCGCGGGCCCGAAGATCCCGGACTGGACGGCGTCGGCGTCGCTGCCGAGCGCGCAGTCGCCACGGGAGCCGTCGAGGACCGCCAGACCCGCGGCCGGATAGGTGGTCCTGCCCAGGTCCGTGGAGCACCGGCTCGCGAGGTCGTCGGTGATCCGGGGCAGCACCTGCGACTGGGTGTAGAGAGAGTGCCCCGAGGAGTCCGCGGCGATCGTGTTCACCCACGGGAGCCCCTGGTGCCGGGCCAGGGACGCGAGGACATCCGCCGTGCCGCGCGCCTTGCCGAAGCCGAGCGAGGTGTCGGCGAAGCGCATGTTGGCGGCGTTGGGGTCGCCCAGCGCGTACGCCGTCGTGGTGGTCCAGGGCAGCGGGAGCTCGCCGTCGGCGGAGGCGACGACCGGGCCGTAGCGGGTCCACCACTGCGTGCGGGTCACCGGTGCGCCGTCCTTCACCGCGACGGTGACGGTCCGTTCGGTCATCCGGTGCCGCTCGCCGTCCACCACATACACGGTGGGGTCGGCGGGATCCAGCGTCAGCCGGTGCAGATTGAACGGGACGCCGGTCGACACCGTGTGGCTCCACGCCACATGGGCGTTGTAACCGATGGAGATCGTCGGCGAGCCGAGCAGCGAGGCGCCGGCGACGTTCAGCTCGCCGGGAATCGTCTGCTGCGCCTGCCAGAACCGGCGTCCGCCGTGCCACGGGTAGTGCGGATTGCCCAGCAGCAGACCCCGGCCGTTCGCCGTGGTGTCACCGCGGAAGGCCACCGCGTTGGACCCCATGCCCGCGTCCGCGGTCCGCTCCCGCACGGCCCGTACCAGGGCCTCGGCGTCCGCACCGGTCGCGGCGGATCCGGTGGGCGGCTGGGCGGACGTGATGTCGTCCACGGCGCCACCCTGGCCGCCCAGCACGGCGATCGCGTAGAAGCGCGCGGCCACGTCGAGTGCGGTGACCGGCCGGACCCATGCGGCTCCCCGGCACGCGGGGTCGGTGATCCGGTTCTGCTTCAGCCAGGCGTTGTACCCGGCCGCGAAGCCCGTCATGAGGTCCTTGACCTGACGGCTCGGGCCGCGCGGTGCCGGCTGCGCGAGGAGCTTCTCCACGGTGCGCGCCTGCCGTACGCCACGGAAGTACAGGTCGCTGCCGAGGTTGCTGGTGGCGGAGGAGAGGGAGAAGTCGGTGGCCGCGTCCGGACCGAAGACACGTGAACGCTCGCCGCGTACGGTCACGAAACCGTCGGCGAGCGTGCACACCTGGTCGGCGGTCTGCGCCCAACCGGTGCCGAAGCCAAGGGACTTGTAGTCCTTGGCCACGATGTGCGGAATGCCGTACTCGGTGTAGCGGACGACGGCGGACAGGCCGCCGTGCGAGAGCTGTTCGTGCCGGTCTCGCGGGTCGTGCCGATCGGCCGCGGCGGCGGGCAGCCCGGACGTGGCGGTGAGCAGGACGACGGCCGCGACGACGAGCCGTCTTAAGCGGGTGCGCATCGTGCCTCCCAACGTCGTTGAGGGACGGAGCCGTTGAGCGTACCAACGGGTATGTGTCCCCGGCACGGTGTTGCGCGTCGTGCTTGACCTGTCCGTGCGGCGCGCCGAGGATCATGTGTCATGACGCCTGGAAACGGCAGCACGGTTGACGGGGTGCTGCGACGCAGCGCCCGGCGCACCCCCGCGCGCGTCGCGGTCGACTACCGCGACCGCTCCTGGACGTACGAGGAACTCGACGAGGCCGTGTCGCGCACGGCGAGCGTCCTGCTCGACCAGGGCCTCGCCCCCGGCGACCGGGTCGGCGCCTACGGCCACAACTCGGACGCCTATCTGATCGCCTTCCTCGCCTGCGCCCGCGCGGGCCTCGTCCACGTCCCGGTGAACCAGAACCTGACCGGCGACGACCTCGGGTATCTCGTCGGCCAGTCCGGCAGTTCACTGGTACTCACCGACCCGGACCTGGCTGCCCGGCTGCCGGACGGCGTCCGTACGCTGCCCCTGCGCGACGCCGACGACTCGCTGCTGGCGCGTCAGGCGACGGCGCCCGCCCACGACGGCCCGGAGCCGCGCGGCGAGGAACTGGTGCAACTGCTCTACACCTCGGGTACGACGGCGCTGCCCAAGGGCGCGATGATGACCCACCGCGCCCTGGTGCACGAGTACCTGAGCGCGATCACCGCCCTGGACCTGAGCGCCGGCGACCGTCCCGTCCACGCACTGCCGCTGTACCACTCGGCGCAGATGCATGTGTTCCTGCTGCCGTATCTCGCGGTCGGCGCCACGAACACGATCATCGACGCCCCCGACGGCGACCGGCTCTTCGACCTCATCGAAACCGGCGGCGTGGACAGCCTGTTCGCCCCGCCCACGGTGTGGATCGGCCTCGCGGGCCGCCCCGACTTCGCGACCCGTGACCTCGACGGACTGCGCAAGGCCTACTACGGCGCCTCGATCATGCCGGTGCCGGTGCTGGAACGGCTACGGGAGCGCTGGCCGAAGCTGGCCTTCTACAACTGCTTCGGGCAGAGCGAGATCGGCCCGCTGGCCATGGTTTTGGCCCCGGACGAGCACAAGGGCCGGCTGGACTCCTGCGGCCGTACCGTCCTCTTCGTCGACGCCCGTGTGGTGGACGAGGACGGCGAGGACGTGCCCGACGGCACCCCCGGGGAGATCGTCTACCGCTCCCCGCAATTGTGCGAGGGCTACTGGGACAAGCCGGAGGAGACCGCCGAGGCCTTCCGGGACGGCTGGTTCCGCTCCGGTGACCTCGCGGTGCGGGACGCGCACGGCTACTTCACGATCGTCGACAGGGTCAAGGACGTCATCAACTCCGGTGGCGTGCTGATCGCTTCACGCGAGGTCGAGGACGCCCTGTACACACACGAGGGCGTCGCCGAGGCCGCCGTGATCGCCCTGCCCGACGAGCGGTGGATCGAGGCCGTCACGGCGGTCGTCGTGCCGCGCGGCGAGGTGACCGAGGCCGAGCTGATCGACCACGCGCGCGAAAAGCTCGCCCACTTCAAGGCGCCGAAGCGGGTGGTGTTCGTGGACGAACTGCCGCGCAACGCCAGCGGCAAGATCCTCAAGCGGGAGCTGCGGGACCGTCTTGCCGCCGATTAGGGCCTGCGGCCCTGGCTCGGCCGCAGGTCCACGATCCGCCGGATCTTGCCCACGGAACGCTCCAGCGACTCCGGTTCGACGATCTCCACGGCGACCGACACTCCGATGCCGTCCTTGACGGCCGCCGTGATGGCCCGCGCGGCGGCGTCCCGGGTCTCGGGCGAAGCGTCGGGGCGAGCCTCCGCCCGCACGGTGAGGGCGTCGAGCCGGCCCTCCCGGGTGAGCCGCAGCTGGAAGTGGGGTGCGACGCCCGGCGTGCGCAGCACGATCTCCTCGATCTGGGTGGGGAAGAGGTTCACCCCGCGGAGGATCACCATGTCGTCACTGCGGCCGGTCACCTTCTCCATCCGCCGGAACACCCGCGCCGTGCCCGGCAGCAGCCGCGTCAGGTCCCGCGTCCGGTACCGGACGACCGGCATCGCCTCCTTGGTGAGCGAGGTGAAGACCAGTTCGCCCTCAGCGCCGTCCGGCAGTACCTCCCCGCTGATCGGGTCGACGATCTCGGGAAAGAAGTGGTCCTCCCACACATGGAGCCCGTCCTTGGCCTCCACGCACTCCTGCGCGACACCCGGCCCGATCACCTCGGACAGCCCGTATATGTCGACGGCGTCGATCGCGAACCGCTCCTCGATCTCCCGGCGCATCTGCTCGGTCCAGGGCTCGGCACCGAAGATCCCGACGCGCAGGGAGGTACCGCGCGGATCGACACCCTGCCGCTCGAACTCGTCGAGGATGGTGAGCATGTACGAAGGCGTCACCATGATGATCTCGGGCTCGAGGTCCTGGATCAGCTGGACCTGACGTGCCGTCATCCCGCCGGACGCCGGAATGACCGTGCAGCCCAGCCGTTCGGCCCCGTAGTGTGCGCCGAGCCCACCGGTGAACAGCCCATAGCCGTACGCCACATGGACCTTGTCCCCGGGCCGCCCGCCCGCGGCGCGAATCGACCGGGCCACCATGTCGGACCACAGGGAGAGATCGGCGTCGGTGTAGCCGACGACGGTGGGGCGCCCGGTGGTGCCGCTGGAGGCGTGGATGCGGCGGATTCTGTCCTGGGGTACGGCGAACATCCCGTACGGGTAGTTCTCGCGCAGGTCGGCCTTGGTGGTGAACGGGAAACGGGACAGATCGGCGAGCGAACGGCAGTCGTCGGGCCGCACTCCGGCCTTGTCGAACGCGTGCCGGTAGAACGGCACGTTGTCGTACGCGTGCCGCAGCGACTTACGCAGCCGTTCCAGCTGCAGCGCCCGCAGCGTCTCCGGGTCGAGCCGTTCCCCCGAGTCCAGCAGCTCCGTCGCATCCGCCATGGGGAGTTCTCCCTCGCCAACCGCGTCAATCCGGGCGACCGATCATTCGGTCCGAGCCTTCTGGATCAGTAATCCAGGCGGTGATCGATCAGGCAAGAGGGCGGCCCGGGATTTCTGCGAGTGGCACAGCCGCGCAGCGCGATCGAGAGTGGCCTGCCCCGGGCCACAACTCCGTTGCGGTGAGCGCGCCTGGGCGAGCAGGATGCGCGCCATGCCGTTCTTCACCGCCTCCGACGGAACCGAGATCGCCTACCACCTGCGAGGTGAGGGCGAACCCCTCGTCGTCCTGCCCGGCGGACCTATGAGGGCCTCCGCCTACCTGGGGGACCTCGGCGGACTCGCCGCCCACCGGCAGCTGGTGTTGCTCGATCTGCGGGGCACCGGGGACTCGGCCGCACCGGCGGACCCGGCGACGTACCGCTGCGACCACCTGGTGGACGACGTGGAGATGTTGCGGGCCCATATGGGGCGGGCCCATATGGATGTGCTCGCCCACTCGGCGGGCGGGAGCCTCGCCATGCTCTACGCCGCCCGGTATCCGCAGCAGGTGTCGCGGCTGGCCCTAGTGACCGCGACGCCGTGGGCGCTGGGGATGCCCGCCACCGCCGAGGAACGGCTTGCCGCGGCCCGGCTGCGGGAGGGCGAGCCGTGGTTCGCGGAGGCGTTCCCCGCCTACGAGGCCTGGCTGGCGGGGACGGGCGATTTCGACCCGGGGTTCGCGCCCTTCTTCTACGGGCGCTGGGACGACGCGGCCAAGGAGCACGACGTGCGCGGCGACGACGAGTACAACGACGAGGCCGCGGACATCTACGGCTCCGACGGCGCCTACGACCCGCCCACGACCCGCTCCGCGCTCGCCCGGCTCACCGCCCCGGCCCTGGTCCTCGCGGGCGAACTCGACGGAGGCCCCTGCCCCGCACTCGCCGGCCGCACCGCCGACGTCTTCCCTAACGCCGAGTGCGCCGTGCAGCCGGGCGCCGGGCACTATCCGTGGCTGGACGACGCGGAGTGGTTCGTACGGCGTGTCGTCGCGTTCCTGGACGGACGGGCGTGGGGGAGTGCCCCCGGCCACTAACGGTGGAGTGTGGCCTCGCCGGTGAGGCCGATGCCCGTCTCCTCCCCGGGCCGCACCGACACCGGGCCCGCGACACGGACGTCGACCGGGGCGTCGACCCCCTCGACGGCCACGGTCACCTTGGCGTCGTGGCCGTAGAAGCACACATCGGTGACCGTGCCCCGCGCACCGCCCGACTCCGCCTCGGTCAGCCGCAGCTGTTCCGGCCGCAGTAGCACCGTGCCCGACCCGGAGCCCTCGGACGGGGAGGCGAGGGCCACGGTGCCCAGGGCCGTCGTGGCCGTCCGGCCCGCACGGTCGAC
This sequence comes from Streptomyces bicolor, assembly GCF_000719285.1. Taxonomy (GTDB): domain Bacteria; phylum Actinomycetota; class Actinomycetes; order Streptomycetales; family Streptomycetaceae; genus Streptomyces; species Streptomyces bicolor. The sequence continues at coordinate 451,803 of NZ_JOFS01000005.1, forward strand.
CGTGCCGGGGAGCAGGACCGCGTCGCCGACGAATCCGGCGACCCAGGGGTCGGCGGGGCGCCGGTAGAGGCCCTGCGGGGTGTCGCACTGGGCGACCCTGCCCTGCCGTACGACCGCGACCAGGTCGGCGGTCGACAGGGCCTCCTGCTGGTCGTGGGTGACCAGCACCGCCGTGGCTCCGGTCGTGCGCAGGGCGGCGCGCACATCGGCCCGCACCCCTGCGCGCAGTGCGCTGTCGAGGGCGTTGAACGGCTCGTCCAGCAGCACCAGTTGGGGCCGCGGGGCCAGCGCCCTGGCCAGGGCGATGCGCTGCTGCTGGCCGCCGGACAGCTCGTGCGGCATCCGGTCGCCGTATCCCGCGAGCCCGACCAGCTCCAGCATCTCCTCCGTACGGCGGCGGCGCTCGCCCCGGTCCAGGGCGGTCAACCCGAACGCCACGTTGCGGGCCACGCTCAGATGCGGGAAGAGGGCGCCCTCCTGCGGCACGATGCCGATGCGCCGCCGCTCCGGCGGCAACTGGACACCGGGCCCGGTCAGGGTCCGGCCGCCGACGGTCACCGAGCCGGCGTCGGCGTGCAGGAATCCGGCGACGATGCGCAGCAACGTCGTCTTGCCGCAGCCGGAGGGCCCGAGCACGGCGGCCAGGGCGCCACCCGGCACGTCGAGGTCCAGCCCGCGCAGCACGGGGGCCTCGGGGCCGTAGGACTTGGCCAGGTGCTCGATGTGGAGATCGTTCGTCATGGGAGGTGCCTGCCTCGGGAGTTCATGTGCGGTGCCTGCCCAGGAGGTACGAGGGGACGGCGGCCAGCAGGATCAGTGCGGCGGCGTAAGGGGCGGCCGCGGCGAAGGATCCGGCGCCGGTCTCGGTCCACAGCCGGGTGGCGAGGGTGTCCATGCCGGTGGGGCGCAACAGCAGAGTCGCGGGAAGTTCCTTCATACAGACCACGAAGGTGAGCGCGGCGCCGGCGGCGACGCCGGGGGCGGCCAGCGGCACGGTCACCTCCCGCAGCACCCGCAGCGGCCGCCGGCCGAGCGAGCGGGCGACGTCCTCCAGCACCGGGGGCGCCTGAAGCACGGCGGCCCGGGTGGCGGCCACGGCGACGGGCAGGAACAGCACGGCGTAGGCGCAGATCAGCAACGGGAGTTGCTGATAGAGCGGGTAGGCGTAGCGGACGGCGAAGAAGACCAGGGCGAGCGCGACCGTGATGCCGGGCAGCGCGTGACCGGCGTACGCCGCCTGTTCCAACAGCCGGGCACCGCGCCCCCGGTGGCGGGCGGCGATCACACCGACCGGCAGCGCGAGCAGGGTGGTGAGGGCGGCTCCGGCCGCGGCGACACCCAGCGTGGCCCAGGCGGTCTCGCCGAGCCCGCCGAGGTCCCAGGTGGCGGAAGTGCCGACGGCCAGCCAGTAGCCGAGGGTGCCGAGCGGGAAGGCGACCGCGACGGCCGTCACCGCCGCGCACCACACCAGGGCGGGGATCCGCCAGCGCCCGAGCGGCACCGGTACGACGGGACGCGCGCTGCCCGTACCGGTCCTCGCGTGGCCCGCGCGGCCCCGGGTGCGGCCCTCGGCGGCGACCAGCGCCACCGTCATCACCACCAGCACGACGCTCAGCGCGGCGGCCGGGGTGCGGTCGAAGGAGGCACGGTACGAAGTGTGGATGGCCCAGGTGAACGTGTCGTACCGCATCAGCGACACCGCGCCGAAGTCGGACAGCACGTACAGCGCCACCAGCAACGCACCGCCGGCCGCGGCCGGACGCAACTGCGGCAGCGTGACCCGCCGGAAGGTGCGCAGCGGACCGTGCCCGAGGGAACGCGCGGCCTCCTCCTGCGCGGGGTCGATCCCACGCAGCGCCGCGGCGACCGGCAGGTGCACATAGGGAAAGCTGACCAGGGTCAGGGCCAGGGCCGCCCCGGTGAAGCCGGCGGTCCGCGGTGCCGCGGACAGCCAGGTGAAGGCGGCGACGTAACTGGGCACGGCGAGCGGCAGGGTGGCCAGTACCGACCAGGCGCGGGCCCCGGGCAGCGCGGTGCGCACGGTCAGCCAGGCCAGCGAGACACCCAGCACCAGGCAGGCCACCACCACGACGACGGCGAGGCCCAGGCTGCGGCCGACGAGTTGAAGGGTGCGTTCGTCGGCGACGACGTCCCAGGCATAGGCGGGGCCGCGCTCGAGGGCGCGGACCGCGAGATAGCCCAGGGGCAGCAGCGCGAACAGGGCCGCCACGCACGCGGGGACGATGAGTACCCAGGGGGGTCGGCTTCCCGCTGAGCGCGCGGTGGTTCCGGCGCCGGGGCGCAGCAGTCCCAGGGTTCTGAGGGTGCGCCGGCGCCCGGCCGCGGCGGACACCGCGGCCGGGTGGCCATCGGGATCCGGGTCGGCCGGGCGCCGTACGGACTGGGGGGAGGTGCCCACGTCAGGTCAGACCAGTCCGACGTCCTGGAGCATGGCCAGGGTCTCCTGGAGCGACTCCAGCTTCCCGAGGTCGATGTCCGGGGCCTCCAGCGAGTCGAGCGGAGGCAGGTCCTCCACCGGGCTGGTCACGCCGGCGGACAGCGGGTACTCCTTGGTCTCCTCCGCGAAGTACGTCTGCGCCTCCTTCGACAGCAGGTAGTCGACCGCCTTCTGGGCGACCGCGCTCTGCCCGCCGTCCTTGAGGATGCCCGCTCCGGCGACGTTGATCAGCGCACCGGGGTCGCCGCCGGGCAGGAAGTGCAGCTTGGTCCTGACCTTGTCCTCGCCCTTCTCCGCGACCCGCTCGTACCAGTAGTAGTGGTTGACCAGACCGAGGGAGACCTCGCCGGACTCGACGGCGTCCAGTGTGGCGAGGTTGTTGCTGTAGGTCTTGCCGTTCTCCTTCAGGCCCTTGAGCCACGTGCGGGTCGCGTCGTCGCCCTCCAGCACGCGCATGCCGGTGACGAAGGTCTGGAAGGAGGCGTTGGTGGGCGCGAAGCCGACCTTGCCCTTCCACTCCGGCTTCACCACGTCGTGGACGCTGTCGGGGGCCTTGCTCACCTTGTCGGGGTTGTACGCGATGACGCGGACGCGTCCGGACAGCCCGACCCAGTCGCCCTCGCCGCCCCGGTAGGCGGCGTCCACCTTGTCGAGGGAGGCCTGGGGGAGCTTCTCCAGCATGCCCTCCTTGGACAGGGCGCCGAGGGCGCCGGCGTCCTGGGAGAAGAACAGCCCGGCCTTGGTGCGGTCGCCCTCCTCCAGGATCTGGGCGGCCAGTTCGGCGCTCTCGCCGTAGCGGACGTCGACCTCGGCTCCGATGGCCTTCTCCATCTTGTCCAGGAGCGGCTTGACGAGCTTCTCGTTGCGGCCGGAGTAGATGACCAGCGCGGCGCCGTCGTCGCCGGCCGAACTGCCCTTGTCCTCGGAGCCACAGGCGGCGAGGGCGGGGACGAGCAGGCCGAGCGCGGTGAGCGCGGTGAGGAGGCGGGCCGTTGGGCGTCGCATGGTGCTGCCTTCCTGCGTGGCTCGCCTCTGCGCCGCTCGTCGCGTCATCAGAAGGGCGAGCGGCTGAGCGGTGCCGCTGTGGGACCTTGTGAATAAGCTATGAATAAGGTAAAGCTAACCTCACCGTCAAGGGATCAGTGCTACCAGCGGACGACGCCATGGAAGCGGAAAGGGCGCGCCCCGTGACCATCCCCTCCGGCCCACGCCCGGACATCCGACCGCTTCCGACCCAGCTCCCACCTCTCAAATCCGCGCGTCCGGGCGCCAACAGACGCGCCAGGGACCTGATCGCCGGCCTGTTCGCCAACCCGCTCGCCGGACGGACCGCCCCCGTCGACCCCCTCCCTCCCAGGGGCGCCGCACCGCGGACCGTACCGTTCGCCCGCAACCTCGCCGCATTCGGCGACCGGATCGCACTCATCACCGAGGACGGCACGCTCACCTACCGCGAACTCGCCGCCCGCGTGGCCGAGACGGCCGACCGCCTCGGCCCCGGCCGCCGCCTGGTACTGCTGGCCGGGGCCAACCGGGTGGACGCCCTCGTCGTCTACCTCGCCGCCCTGTCCGCCGGTCATCCGCTCCTGCTGGTCCCCGGCGACAGCGCCAGCACCATCGACTCGCTGACCGCGGCCTACGAGCCGGACGTGATCGCCGCGGCGCGCGAAGCCGGGAACGGCACCACGACCTGGGCCCTCGACGAGCGGCACCCCACCTCCGCCCACACCCTCCACCCCGACCTCGCCCTGCTGCTGAGCACCTCCGGCTCGACCGGCTCGCCCAAACTGGTCCGGCTCTCGCACGAGAACCTCCAGGCCAACGCCGAGTCCATAGCGACGTACATGGACATCCGGGACAGCGACCGGGCGGCCACCACCCTGCCCATGCACTACTGCTACGGCCTGTCGGTCATCAACAGCCATCTGCTGCGCGGCGCCGGGCTGATCGTCACCGGCCGTTCGGTGGCCGACGCCGGCTTCTGGGAGCTGTTCCGCACCGCGCGGGGCACGGCGCTGGCCGGGGTGCCGTACACCTTCGACCTGCTCGACCGCGTCGGTTTCGACCGGATGCGACTGCCGGAGCTGCGCCGCGTCACCCAGGCCGGCGGCCGGCTCGCGCCGGAGCGCGTCGTGCGGTACGCCGAGGCGGGACGCCGCGCGGGCTGGGAGCTGTTCGTGATGTACGGGCAGACGGAGGCCACGGCCCGGATGGCCTATCTGCCGCCCCGGCTCGCGGCCGACCGTCCGCAGGCCGTCGGGGTGCCCATACCCGGCGGCTCCTTCCGGCTCCAGCCGCTGGACGAACCGGACGGGACCGGTGCGGCCGACACCGGCGAACTCGTCTACTCGGGGCCCAACGTCATGCTCGGTTACGCCGAGAGCCCGGCGGACCTGGCCCTGGGCCGGACCGTCGAGGAACTGCACACCGGGGACATCGCCCGGCGCGCGGCGGACGGCCTGTACGAGATCGTCGGGCGGCGCAGCCGGTTCGCGAAGATCCTGGGGCTCCGCATCGACCCGCAGCGGGTGGAGGCGATGCTGGAGCGGCACGGCCTGCGCGCGTACTGCGCAGGGGACGACGACGCACTGGCCGTCGTGGTCGCGAGCGGCGACGCCACGGACGTGGATGCCGCATGGGTGCGCCGCCTGGTCGCGCAAGAGTGCGGCCTCCCGGTGCGCGCCGTCCGCGCACGAGTGGTGCCGGACCTTCCCCGCCTCGCCACGGGCAAGCCCGACTACGAGGCCGTACGACGGCTGACACGCGCCCTGCAGGAACCGCCCCGTGACGACACCTCAGGGACCCGGACCGGCCGGGCGACGACCGAGGACCTGTGCCGCCTCTACGCCGAGATCCTCGACCGGCAGGACGTCACGGAGGACAGCAGCTTCGTAGGCCTGGGCGGTGACTCCCTGTCCTACGTCGAGATGTCGCTGCGGCTCGAAGAGGCCCTGGGCGCACTGCCCGCCGACTGGCACACCACGCCCATCCGCGAGTTGCGGCATCCCGGCCCGCCGTCCCTCCCGCGACCGGCACGCCGCAGACGCACCCTGGAGACCGGTATCGCCCTGCGGGCCGTCGGGATCGTCCTCGTCGTCAGTGCGCACATACCCGTCTTCCTGGTCCAGGGCGGCGCGCACGTCCTGCTCGGCGTCGCGGGATTCAACTTCGCACGCTTCCACCTCACCGACGCCGGGCGCCGTCGGCGCGTGCGCAACCTCGGGCGCAGCATCCTGCGCATCGCCGTGCCGAGCATGGTGTGGCTGGCCTTCGCACTGGCACTGACCCGTGAGTACGACCTCGCCAACGTGCTGCTGGCCAACAGCCTCTTCCCCCAGGACAATTCGGACCCTGAGTGGCGGTACTGGTTCGTGGAGGCGCTGGTCCACATCCTCATCGTGCTGACCGCGCTCCTCGCCCTTCCGCTGCTGGACCGGGCCGAGCGGCGCAGCCCGTTCGGTTTCGCGCTGGGCCTGCTCGGGCTGGGGCTGGTCGGCCGGTACGACCCACTGGGGCTGGCCCATGTCCGGTTCCACCTCAGCCCCACCGTGGTGTTCTTCCTGTTCGCCCTGGGCTGGGCGGCGGCGCGGGCGCGTACGGTGCCCCAGCGGCTGCTGCTGACCGTGGTGCTGTCGGCCACCGTGCCTGGGCTGTTCCCCGGGGGCCAGCCGCTGCGCACGTCGCTCGTCGTGGCGGGCCTGGCGCTGCTGGTCTGGGTGCCGGTGCTGCCGAGCCTCGACCTGGTCAACCGGGTTGCGGGGGTGCTGGCGGGCAGTTCGCTGTACATCTACCTGACCCATTTCCACGTCTACCCGTACATCCGCGACCACTCGCCGACGCTCGCGCTCCTCGCGTCGCTGGTCGCCGGCGTGGCATACGGCTCGGTGTCCACACGCCTGATGCGGCGCGTGCCCGAGTGGCTCACGAGAGGCCGCCCGGTCCCGGCACCGGGGCAGTGAACCCGGATCAACCCCGTGCCCGCGAACAGGCCACATCCGCCAGGGGTTCTGGCGGTCGTTAGGGTTGCGGCAAAAGAAGGCTGCAACAGACACCTGAACGAGACAGGGGGGACACCGTGGGCACACCACGCCTGAGCAGCACGCCCTTGCCCGGCATCGGGGTTCGCTACGACCTCACCACGCGCGAGCAGCGCCGCCTGTCGGTGGTCGCCCACCGGGACGGCTCACGGACGCTGAGCGCCTACCGCGAGGACGATCCGGACGCGTGCGCGCTGTCGGTGCGGCTGACCTCCGGCGAGGCGGCCACCCTGATCGACGCGCTGATGCCGGCGCACCACAGTCCCAACCTGCTGTCCACGACCGAACTGGGCCTCGTCGCCGAACGGATCGAGCTGTCCGCCACTTCCCACTGGAACGGACGGGTGCTGGGCGAGACCCGGATGCGGACCGAGACCGGTGTGTCCATCGTGGCCGTGCTGCGCCGGGCCGAGGCCATCCCCTCCCCGTCGCCGGACTTCCGGCTGGCCGGCGGCGACACCCTGATCGTGATCGGCACGCGCGAAGGCGTGGAGTCGGCCGCCGAGATACTCGGGCGGGAGTGAACCGCGATGCACTCGTCCGCGGTCTTCCTCATCGAGTTCGGCGCGATCATCCTCGGTCTCGGACTGCTGGGCCGGTTCGCCGCGCGCTTCCAGTTCTCGCCCATACCCCTGTACCTGCTGGCCGGGCTCGCCTTCGGCGAGGGCGGCCTCCTTCCGCTTGGCACCAGCGAGGACTTCGTCGCCATCGGCGCCGAGATCGGCGTGATCCTGCTGCTGCTGATGCTCGGCCTCGAGTACACGGCCAGCGACCTCGTCTCCAACCTCAAGTCCCAGTACCCGGCGGGACTCGTCGACGCCGCGCTCAACGCGCTGCCGGGCGCCGTCATGGCGCTGCTGCTCGGCTGGGGCCCGGTCGCCGCCGTCGTACTGGCCGGCGTCACCTGGATCTCGTCCTCCGGCGTCATCGCCAAGGTCCTCGGCGACCTCGGCCGGCTCGGCAACCGCGAGACACCGGTCGTGCTGAGCATCCTGGTCCTCGAAGACCTCTCCATGGCCGTCTACCTGCCGATCGTCACCGCGCTGCTCGCCGGTGCCGGTCTCGCGGCGGGGAGCGTCACCCTCGCCATCGCGCTGGGCGTCGCCGGACTCGTGCTCCTGCTCGCGGTGCGCTACGGCCGCCACATCTCCCGTTTCGTGTCCAGCGACGACCCGGAGAAGCTGCTGCTCGTCGTGCTGGGCCTCACCCTGGTCGTCGCCGGGCTCGCCCAGCAGCTCCAGGTCTCCGCCGCGGTCGGGGCGTTCCTGGTCGGCATCGCGCTGTCGGGTGAGGTGGCCGAGGGCGCGCACAACCTGCTGGCGCCGTTGCGGGATCTGTTCGCCGCGGTGTTCTTCGTCTTCTTCGGGCTGCACACCGACCCCGCGAGCATCCCGCCGGTGCTGCTGCCCGCGCTCGCGCTGGCCGTCGTCACCGCGCTCACGAAGATCGCCACCGGCTACTGGGCCGCCGGCCGCGCCGGGATCTCGGCCAAGGGCCGCTGGCGTGCGGGCGGCACGCTGGTCGCCCGCGGTGAGTTCTCCATCGTCATCGCCGGGCTCGCCGTGACCGCCGGCATCGAGCCGTCACTCGGCCCGCTGGCCACCGCGTACGTGCTGATCCTGGTGATCCTCGGCCCGCTCACGGCCCGTTACACAGAGCCGGTGGCGACACGTCTGACGCAGCGTCTGCGCCGGTCCACGTCTAGGGTCCCGGCAGTCATCGTGAGCGAGAACGAGACCGACGCCCATCCGACGGCGGACGCACCGCACGACGCGGTGGACAGCCGGGACGTGCTCGGTCGGCCATGAGCGAGGGCGCCCGGGTGAAGCCGGGCGCAGACGGGGCCTCATGACGACGCAGTAGTGCGGGAGTTCGCCGGCAGACTCACGGAAGGGCACCTGGGCGTGCCATATCTCGCCGGCGGCCGGACGGCGCCGGCCCGCGTGAGGCCGCCGTCGTCCCACCAGCGCAGCGCCCGGTAGCACAGGAGCGCGGCGAGGCCGGCGGCTCCGCTCAGGGCCAGGGCTCGGGAGCTCCACTCCGGTGCGTCGAAGCGGACCGCGGCCCAGGCCACGGCGGCCCGACCGAGCACGAGCACGAGCGCCGCACGGCCGAGGAGGACCCACCACGGGCCGGAGCCGCACAGTCGCAGCGCGGGGTCCTGGTAAGCCATCTGGTCGGGCACGGTGACCGGCAGCGCCAGGACGTAGCCGACGACGACCCACAGGGTCAGCAGGCGCGCCGTCACGCCGGCCCGCCGGTTCGCCCACTCGGCGACCTCGAACCGAGCCTTCAGCGGCTGAGCCGACGCCGGTACACGACGAAACCGGCGGTGAGCCCCAGCGCGCCGACGGCGAGGCCGGCTCCCAGAGCCACCTCGAAGTCGGCCGGTCCCGTGGCACCGCCCAGGCCGCCTCTGACTCCCCGTGTGGGGAGCGGCGTCTGCGTGACGATGACCGGCGACGGCACGGTCACGACGCGGCGGGGCAGGTTGTCGCAGGCGATGCCGTGGTGCCGGCCCTGGCCCCGGTCTCGGTCGAACTCCGCCTGTGCGTCTTCCTGGAAGGTGAAGTCGTTGCAGTCCAGGTCGGTCCGCGCGGGGGCGGCATGGGCCGCCGGGCCGGCGGCCAGGAGAACGGTGAGCGCGGTCGTGCACAGCACGGGTATTCGTTTCTTCACGAACGTTCCCTTTCGGTCCTGAGGTCTCGACGACCGTCACTGCGACCGTAGGGACGCCTCCCGCGCACCGGCGCGTCCTGCTACGCCGTACGAAGTCACCGCCGATCGGCGACGCCCGAACGGCGCAACGCCGGGCGCTCAGTCCGCCCGGGGGCCGTACGCCGTCATGAACCGGTCCCGGAAGCGGTCCATGCCCCAGGTCGGGGCGTTCTCGGCGGGCTTGAGGCCGTCCGTCCAGTGCCAGTCGGCGATGCGGTCCAGGACTTTCTGGTCCCGGGCCACGATGGTGACGGGGACGTCCTTGCTCGTACTGCCGGCGGTGACCGTCGGGACGGGCTGGTGGTCGCCGAGGAAGACCAGGACGGTGTCGTCGGTGCCGTAGCGCTCGACCCATTCGGTGAGGCTGCGGATCGAGTACTCGATGGCACGGCGGTACTCGGTGCGGACGCGCTCGGGGTCCTGCCAGACCTCCTTGGGGTCGGTGCCCTCCTTCTTGATCCGGTGGAAGACCGAGCCGTCGCCGAGGTCGTCCCAGTCGATCATGCGGGCGATCGGGGACCAGGGGTTGTGGCTGGAGGCCAGGATGATCTCCGCCATGATCGGCTCACGGTCCTTCCTGCCGTGCTCGAGGCGCTGGAAGGCCTCCAGGCTGAACTGGTCGGGCACGGGGGTCCAGCTGAAGTACGGGCCGTGGTAGCCCAGGTGCTCGGAGTCGTAGATGTGGTCGAGGGCGAAGTACTCGCCCTCCGGCCAGGCCCGCCGCACGCCGGGCACGACGCCGACCGTGCGCCAGGCGCCCGTCTTGCGGAAGTAGCTGTTCAGCGTCGCGCGATCGCTGGTCGTCAGACTCCGGTACCGCTGCTGGTTCTTGATCCAGAGGCCGGAGAGGAACGTGGAGTGCGCCAGCCAGCTGCCCGCTCCCGTCACCGGCGACCTCAGCCAGGCGCTGCGCGACTGGAACCCGGCGGCCTTGAGCGAGCTCGTCCCCTCCTTGAGCACCGCGTCGATGTGCGGCGCCATCGCCGGGTCGTCGATCGCGACCCGGCCGTAGCTCTCGATGAACGTGAACAGCACGTCCTTGCCGCGCAGCCCCGTCAGCAACTGGTCCGGCGGTGTCTTCGCGAAGGCGTCCACCGCCGCCTGCTTCTGGAAGATCCGCCCGTCCACGAGGCCCGCACGCACCTGCTCGATGCGGTTGTTGACGAACTCGGCGTTGCCCTTGGTGGCCAGCGGGACTCCGGTGACCTGGATGCCGAGCGTCATACAGGTGATCCACGCCGTACCGAGGATCAGCGTGGTGCGGGCGGCGACGGGCCGGTGACGCACCATCAGGTCCGCCACCCGCACCATCGCCAGCGTCATGAGGACGAGTACGGCGACGATCAGGACGATCACCCCGACGACCGCGAGCACCTGACCGGTCCGCCCGAAGGACTCCCGGACGAACTCCGCCGCGTCGTCGAGCAGTATCCAGTCGAGGACCAGGTCGAAGGGGCGGGCCAGCACCTGGTAGAAGCCCATGTCGACGAACTTCAGGACGGTGAGCAGGCCGAGGAGCGCTCCCGACACCACTGTCATCAGCCGCCGGGAGCGGGGCGGCAGCGCCAGCAGCAGGCCCGCGAGCAGGATCCCCTCGGCCGGGAGGCGGAAGAACGCCTCGGGGGTGAGCCGTTCCAGGCGGTTCGGCACGAGGAGCGCGAAGAGCAGGAGTACGCCGGCCAGGACCGTCGTCCCCACGGTGACGCCGTGTGCCGTACGGGGGTAGCGGCGACGCCAGCCGAACCAGCCGGGGGCCGGGGAGCCGGACGGTTCGGCGGCGGGACTCGACTTCGTTTCGTCAGCCGCTGCCTCGACCGTGTCGGCTGTCCGGGCCGCCTCGGCCGCCTCCACGGCGTCGGCCGCCTCGCCCGCGTCCTTCGTCCCCGCTTCTTCCGTCTCCTGCGTTACTTCCTCTGTTGCCTCCTGCGACACCCGGAGGTCCTCCCGTGCGGTCTTGCGATGGCATGGCGAACAGCGCCCGATGACCGGGCCTGCCACCACGAGTACGTCCGCACGTCACCTTAGGTTCAATCGGAGCTGCCCGGAATTCACCCGTCCGCAGCCACCGCCACCTCTCGCGCCCACCGGTAGTCCGCCTTCCCGCTCGGCGAGCGGCGGATCGAGTCCGTGATCACCAGCTGGCGTGGGATCTTGTACCCCGCGAGATGGGAGCGGCAGTGCGCCTGGATGTCCGCCAGCGACGGCCGCACCGCATCCGCCCGCAACTGCACCACGGCCGCGACGTGGTGCCCCCACTTCGCGTCCGGAACCCCGGCCACCAGCGCGTCGTACACATCCGGATGTGACTTCAGCGCCTGCTCGACCTCTTCCGGGTACACCTTCTCGCCGCCGGTGTTGATGCACTGCGAGCCGCGCCCCAGTACGGTGACGACGCCCTCCGCGTCGACCGTGGCCATGTCGCCGAGCAGCACCCACCGCTCGCCGTCCTTCTCGAAGAAGGTCTCGGCGGTTTTCCCCGGGTCGTTGTAGTAGCCGAGCGGAACGTGACCGCACTGGGCGATCCGGCCCACCTCACCCACCGCGACCGGCTCGTGCGTGGCCGGATCGACCACCTGAGTGCGGGAGTTGACGCGGATGCGGAAGCCGCGCTCGGGGCCGGAGTCCTCGGTCGCCGTACCGTTGAAGCCGGACTCCGAGGAGCCGAAGTTGTTCAGCAGCATCACGTTCGGGACGAGTGCCTGGAACTGCCGGCGCACCGTGTCGGACATGATCGCCCCGGACGAGGACACGCTGAACATCGACGAGCAGTCCGTGCCCTTCATGGGCCCGCTGAGAGCGTCGACCAGCGGCCGCAGCATCGCGTCGCCGACCAGCGACATGGCGGTGACCTTCTCCTTCTCGACCGTCCGCAGAACCTCCTCCGGCGCGAACTTGCGGTGGATGACGACGCGTTGGCCGAAGTTGAAGCCGATGAAGGCGGTCAGCGTGGACGTACCGTGCATCAGCGGGGCGGTGGGGAAGAAGGTGATCCCGTCGCCGCCCGCGGCGACGCGCTCGGCCAGCTCCTCCGGCTTCTTCACCGGCTCACCGGTCGGCGCGCCGCCGCCCAGCCCCGAGAAGAACAGGTCCTCCTGGCGCCACATCACACCTTTGGGCATCCCTGTGGTGCCGCCCGTGTAGATGATGAACTGGTCGTCGCCGGACCGCGCCGGGAACCCGCGCTCGGGCGACCCGGCGGCTTCGGCGTCCGCGAAGGCCACGGCGGGCACGACCGGCGCGTCGGGTGCACCGCAGGACACGCCGCCCACGCGCACCAGATGCCGCAACCCGGCCACCTGAGGCAGCGCGGCCGCCACCCGCTCCGTGAACTCGGCGTCGAAGACGAGGGCCACCAGATCGGCGTCCCGGTAGAGATACACCAACTCCTCTTCGACGTAGCGGTAGTTCACATTGACCGGCACGATCCGCGCCTTCAGGCAGCCCAGCACCGTCTGCAGGTACTCGACGCCGTTGTAGAGGTGGAGCCCGAGGTGCTCGCCGGCGCGAACCCCGCTGTCGATCAGATGGTGGGCGATCCGGTTGGCGGCCGCGTCCAGCTCCGCGTACGTCAGACGGCGCTGCGCACCCGTGCCCGGATGGTCGATGTACACGAGCGCCTCGCGGTCGGGAACCGCGTCGACGACCGACTCGAACAGGTCGGCAAGGTTGTACTCCACCGCTCCTCCTGACCTCGCTCACCACCGGCTGCCGGTCATCAGAGCAAAGGGCGGCACAAGTGTGAAGGGTCCGCGCACAAGAAATCTGACTGCCTGTCAGAAAACCCTTGAAGTGCCTCCCCGCCTACTGCAACCTGTTCTCGTTCTTATCGAGGGGAGACGGGCGATGAGTGGGACGGAACACCTCACCGTGCGACGCGAAGGCGCCACACTGGTGCTCACGCTCAACAGGCCGCAGGCAAAGAACGCGCTCTCGTTGTCCATGCTCGTCGGCCTGTACGACGGCTGGATCGAGGCCGACGAGGACGAGGCGATCCGCTCGATCGTGCTCACCGGAGCGGGCGGAGCCTTCTGCGCGGGGATGGACCTCAAGGCGCTGGCCGGGAAAGGCATGGAGGGCGAGCGGTACCGGGACCGGCTCAAGGCGGACCCGGACCTGCACTGGAAGGCGATGCTCCGCCACCACCGCCCCCGCAAACCGGTGATCGCCGCGGTCGAGGGGTACTGCGTCGCCGGCGGCACGGAGATACTCCAGGGCACCGACATCAGGGTCGCGGGCGAGTCGGCCACCTTCGGGCTCTTCGAGGTGAAACGCGGGCTGTTCCCGATCGGCGGCTCCACGGTCCGCCTGCAACGCCAGATCCCGCGCACCCACGCCCTGGAGATGCTGCTCACCGGACGCCCGTACGGCGCTCGGGAAGCCGCCGGCATCGGCCTGATCGGCCACGTCGTGCCCGACGGCACGGCGCTGGACAAGGCCCTGGAGATCGCCGAACAGATCAACGCCTGCGGCCCGCTGGCCGTCGAGGCCGTCAAGGCGTCCGTCTACGACACCGCCGAGATGACCGAGACCGACGGCCTCGCCGCCGAACTCAAGCGTGGCTGGCCCATCTTCGACACCACGGACGCCAAGGAAGGCGCCCGCGCCTTCGCGCAGAAGCGGCCGCCCGTCTACAAACGCGCGTAGCGCTGCGCACCCGACCTCTGAAGGAGGCCCGTCCCCCGATGCCCGAAGTCCTCAAGGCCCCGCTGACCGTCGAATTCCCCTTCACCCGCTCGCTCAGTCCCGTCCAGAGCGCCTTCCTCACCGGCCTGCGCGAACGCGTCGTGCTCGGCGTGCGGACCACGGACGGCCGCACGCTCGTCCCGCCCGTCGAATACGACCCGGTCACCGCCGAGGAGATCCGCGACCTGGTCGAGGTCGCCCCGACGGGCACGGTCACCACCTGGGCCTGGAACCACGCCCCCCGCCGCGGCCAGCCCCTCGACACCCCCTTCGCCTGGGCCCTGGTCCGCCTCGACGGCGCCGACACCGCCCTCCTGCACGCCCTCGACGCCCCCGGCCCCGACGCCGTGCACACGGGCATGCGCGTCCGCGTCCGCTGGGCCGAGGAGCGCACCGGCACCATCACCGACATCGCCTGCTTCGAGCCGTACGACGGCGACCCGGCCGAACCAGCCGGTCACACCGGCCAGTTCGAGGACCCGGTCACCGGCATCGTCGCCCCCGCCCGCCTCGACTACACCTACTCACCCGGCCGCGCCCAGACCGCGTACATCAACGCCCTGGCCGAACGCCGCAACGTCGGCGAACGCTGCCCGTCCTGCCGCAAGGTGTACGTCCCGCCGAGGGGTGCCTGCCCCACATGTGGGGTGGCCACATCCGAACAGGTCGAAGTAGGTCCGCACGGCACAGTCACCACCTTCTGCATCGTCAACATCAAGGCGAAGAACCTCGACATCGACGTGCCCTACGTCTACGCCCACATCGCCCTCGACGGCGCGGACCTCGCCCTCCACGGCCGTATCGGCGGCATCCCCTACGACCAGGTGCGCATGGGCCTGCGCGTGGAGCCGGTGTGGACGGAAGGGGCCCGGTATCCCGACCACTACCGGCCCACGGGCGAGCCCGACGCGGACTACGACACCTACCGGGAGCTGCTGTGAACCGCGAGATCGCCGTCGTCGCCTTCGCGCAGACCGACCACCGGCGCACCAGCGAGGAGTTCTCCGAAGTGGAGATGCTCATGCCCGTCCTGCACGAGGTGCTCGGGCAGACCGGCCTGAAGACCGCCGACATCGGCTTCACCTGCTCCGGCTCCAGCGACTACCTCGCCGGCCGCGCCTTCTCCTTCACCCTCGCCCTGGACGGCGTCGGAGCCTGGCCGCCGATATCCGAGTCGCACGTCGAGATGGACGGCGCATGGGCGCTGTACGAGGCCTGGACCAAGCTGCTCACGGGGGACGCCGACACCGCGCTCGTCTACTCCTACGGCAAGTCCTCACCGGGCCCCCTGCGCGACGTCCTGACCCGCCAGATCGACCCCTACTACGTCGCCCCCCTCTGGCCCGACGCCGTCGCCCTGGCCGCCCTCCAGGCCCAGGCCCTCATCGACGCCGGCGACACCGACGAGCCCGCGCTCGCTGCCGTCGCCGCCCGCAGCCGCGAGGACGCCACGGCCAATCCCCATGCCCAGCTGAGGGGTTCGGTGCCGCACGGCGAGTACGCCGTACGACCGCTGCGTACCGGCGACTGCCCGCCCATCGGCGACGGGGCCGCCGCCGTGATCCTCGCGGCGGGGGAGCGGGCCCGCGAGCTGTGCGCACGCCCCGCCTGGATCCGGGGCATCGATCACCGCATCGAGGCGCACGGCCTCGGCGTGCGTGACCTGACCGACTCGCCCTCCGCGCGGCTCGCCGCCGAGAAGGCGGGCGCGTTCGAACGGCCCGTCGACACCGCCGAGTTGCACGCGCCGTTCACCTCACAGGAGGTCGTCCTGCGCAAGGCGCTGAGGCTCGACGACGGCGTGCGCGTCAACCCGTCCGGCGGGGCGCTCGCCGCCAACCCCGTCATGGCCGCCGGGCTCATCCGCATCGGCGAGGCCGCCGCCCTTGTCCACCGGGGCGAGTCCGACCGCGCGCTCGCCCACGCCACCTCCGGCCCCTGTCTGCAACAGAACCTGGTCGCCGTACTCGAAGGGGATCCGCGATGAGCAAGGAGCCCGTGGCCGTCATAGGCATCGGTCAGACCAAGCACGTCGCGGCGCGCCGGGACGTGTCGATCGCCGGCCTGGTCAGGGAGGCCGCGCGAAGGGCCCTGGACGACGCCGAGTTGACGTGGGCAGACATCGATGCCGTCGTCATCGGCAAGGCGCCCGACTTCTTCGAGGGCGTGATGATGCCGGAGCTGTATCTCGCCGACGCGCTGGGGGCCGTGGGCAAGCCCATGCTCCGGGTGCACACGGCCGGGTCGGTCGGCGGGTCCACCGCCCTCGTGGCGGCCAACCTGGTCGCCGCCCGGGTGCACGGCACCGTGCTGACGCTCGCGTTCGAGAAGCAGTCCGAGTCCAACGCCATGTGGGGGCTGTCCCTGCCGATCCCCTTCCAGCAGCCCCTGCTGGCCGGGGCGGGCGGCTTCTTCGCGCCGCACGTGCGCGCGTACATGCGGCGCAGCGGCGCGCCGGACACGGTCGGCTCGCTGGTGGCGTACAAGGACCGGCGCAACGCGCTGAAGAACCCCTACGCCCATCTGCACGAGCACGACATCACCCTGGAGAAGGTCCAGGCCTCGCCCATGCTCTGGGACCCGATCCGCTACTCGGAGACCTGTCCGTCCTCCGACGGCGCCTGCGCGATGGTCCTCACCGACCGGGCCGGAGCCGCCCGCGCGCCCCGCCCGCCCGCCTGGATGCTCGGCGGCGCCATGCGCAGCGAGCCCACCCTGTTCGCGGGCAAGGACGCCGTGTCGCCGCAGGCCGGCAAGGACTGCGCGGCCGACGTCTACCGGCAGGCGGGCATCGCCGATCCGCGCCGGGACATCGACGCCGTCGAGATGTACGTGCCGTTCTCCTGGTACGAGCCCATGTGGCTGGAGAACCTCGGCTTCGCCGCCGAGGGCGAGGGCTGGAAGCTCACCGAGTCCGGGGTGACCGAGTTGGACGGCGATCTGCCCGTCAACATGTCGGGCGGGGTGCTGTCCACCAACCCCATCGGGGCATCGGGCATGATCCGTTTCGCGGAGGCGGCTCTTCAGGTGCGCGGGCAGGCCGGGGAACACCAGGTGGAGCGGGCCAGGCGGGTCCTCGGGCACGCCTACGGCGGCGGATCCCAGTTCTTCTCCATGTGGCTCGTGGGAGCGGAACCCCCGACCTCCTGAAAGGTCCCCCTCGCGTGGCCTGTCGACACTCGTGACCGATCGCTAGGCTGACCCGCGGACGACGCGAATCGGGAGGAGCACGGACGTGGCCGAGAGCACCACCATCCAGCAGCCGCCGCTCACGGGCTGGGACAAGCCGGAGCTCGACCTCAGCAACGCCGACTGGCACTCGAGCAGCCGTGGCCTGGGGGATGTCCAGATCGCCTTTGTCGAGGGGTTCATCGCGATGCGCAACAGCGGCCGCCCGGAGAGCCCTTCCCTGATCTTCACCCCCGCCGAGTGGGGTGCCTTCGTGTCGGGCGCGAGGGAGGGCGAGTTCGACCTGACGTGACGTACGGGCCCGGGTGAGCCGGCGGGCGGATGTGCCGCGCGCCGGCCGCCCGGGGCCGATCCGGGTGTGTTCCGCCCGTTTCTCCGGACACGCGACCCTGAGAAACCCCCTGGGGGCCATGCCTGAGCGAGGCTGGCCCGGGAGGGGAAGGTCGCCTTCCGGAGGTGAGGAACCCATGAGCACCCTGCCGGTCATCGCGGCGGTCGACGGTTCGGACGACAGTCTCGTCGCGCTGGACTGGGCCTTCGAGACCGCCCTGCTGCGCGAGGCGCCACTGCGGGTGGTCCACGTTCAGCAGTACGCCGCCTGGGCCGGGCCCGAGGTCCTGCCCGCCGGCCAGCCGGAACCGGTCGACGATCCGGTGCTCGACCGGGTGCGCCGGTATCTGCAGGGCCGTGTCGAGCAGCCCGTCGTGCAGTACGTCGCGCTGGACGGGTCGCCGAGTGCCGCGCTGCCCGAACTCGGCTCCACCGCCCAGCTACTGGTGCTGGGCAGCAGGGGCCGGGGCGGCTTCGCCGGTCTGCTGCTCGGGTCCAACGGCATGGCCGCCGCGCGTGACGCCGTGTGCCCGGTCGTCGTGGTGCCCAAGCCCGGGCGTCAGGTGCACGACGGGATGCCCGTCGAGCCGGGACCACGGGTCGTCGTCGGCCTTCAGGTCGACAGCCCCGACGAGGCCACGCTGTCCTTCGCCTTCGCCGAGGCGGCCCTGCGCGGCGCCCGGCTCCAGGTCGTCGCCGCCTACACCTGGCCGCTGCACATCTGGACGGCGGCCACGGCCCAGATCGTGCCGCCGTCCGAGGACCAAGAGGCCGTCGAGGCCGAGACCCGCACCCTCGCGGAAGGCTTCCTCGCCCCGCACCGCGAACGCCGTCCGGAGGTCCGAGCCGAGCCGTACGTGGCCCCCGGCGCCGCCGCCGGTCTCCTCGTCGCGGCATCGAGGGACGCGGACCTGGTCGTCGTGGGCCGCCACCGGCGCCGCCTGCTGGCCCCGGCCCGCATGATGGGCTCGGTGGCCCAGGCGGTCCTGCTGCACGCCGCGAGCCCGGTGGCGGTGGTGCCGCCAGAGCCGTTGGCGGAGTGAGGAGGCCGAGCGGCGGGTCACGCCGTGCCGAACCAGGCCTCGGCCAGGGACGGCAGCGTTCCGTCGGCAGGTGCGCCCAACTCCCGTAGATACCAAGGGAGATTGCTGTACACGTGCAGCAGCGTGTACGCGAGCAGCACGGCCGGGTCGAAGGCGGTGCCGTACGACTTGGCGAGGCGGCCCAGCAGCTGCGGGTCGCCTCGTGTGACGAACACGCCCACGCCGACGAAATCGTACGCCCGGTCACCGATCATGGCCGGCTCGAAGTCGTAGAGGCCGGTCAGTCGCCAGCCGTCGGGATCGACGAGGAAGTGCTGCCGCATGACCTCGGTGTGCAGCAAGGAGAGCTGGGGGGTGCGGGGCAGTGGTACCGAGGCGAGGAACCCGGGGATCTGCTCCAGCCAGTCGGCGGACAACCCACGCCCACGCTGTCGCTCCACCGCCCCGGCTCGCTGCCGGTCCACGAACGCGCCCCACTCCCCGGGACCGAGGACGTCTGCGAGCGGCCCGGCATCGAGCGCGTGCAGCACGGCGAGGGCCTCGCCGATCTCGGCGACGATGCGCTCACGGTCGGCACGCGGAACCCGGTCCCAGACGCCGGCCAGGTTCTCGCCGCGCAGCCGGGACATCAGCACGTACCGCCAGCCGTTCTCGTACGCGCCGGCGTCGTGCACGCGAGGCGTCGGTACGGGCAGAAGCCCCTGGATGTGGGACAGGACCCGGCCCTCGGCGATGCCGTCCTGGGCGGCTGCTCCGGGGAAGAGCTTGAGGACGTGCTCGTCGCCCACGGCGTAGACCGGCTGCGATCCGTCCGGAAACCGCCTCAGCGGGGCGCCGCCCAGGCCGAGGCGGGCGGACAGGTCCTCCGCTCCGGGCCGCATGATCGTCTCGTCGGGGACGACGGCGTCCCACTCCTCGTCCGTTTCCACCGGTGGAAGCATGATCGGGAACGTAGGGTGGCCGCTGTCGCAGGGCAAGGTATTTTCGTGACGCCCGGCGGCGCGGCCGAGCCCGCTGGAGCCCGAGCCCATGCGCGGGAAGCAGCGCTCGAACCCCCGCCCGCACGTCACGGAGCAGGTCCGGCCACGTACCATGGCGACATGTCGTTCCTCCGCCGCCGCAGCGCCACGCCCGCCGGGCCCGACTTCGACGTACTGGCCATGGACCCGGGCGACTGGCCGGGCAACCTGGGCGCGGGGCTGCTCCCCGCCCCGGACGGCAGCTGCCAGGGCGTCTTCCTGCGTTACGACCTCTTCGGCGGCCGCGGCCCCGCGATGATCATCGGCAACCTTCCCGAGGGCTCGCCGGCCCGCGAGGTCGACGAGGGCGAGATCCCGTTCGAGGTCGCGCAGCTGCTCCTCGCCTTGGAGAACGACGAGGAGGTCACCGTCGTCGGCAGCGAGGACGTGCCGGTGATGCAGGGCGACAACCTCCTGATCGTGCGGCGCCTGAAGCTCTCCGAGAGCCGGATCTCCTGCGTACAGTTCGACCGCAGCGACAACGTCCTGGTCACCATCGCCGCCTGGGACCGCCCCATCACCGACGACCTGTACGCCCTCCTGAAGCCGCTGCCCGCTGAGCTGTTCCAGCAGAGCTGAATCGTCCCGCCACCGCGTCACCGTCCGGCCCCGGGCAGCCCAGTGCTGACCCCTTCTCGTGTTGTCATGACCCTTGCCGCAGAGTCATCGGATCTCTAGCGTCAAGGGTCATGTCATATGAGCCGTATGGGATCACCCGAAGAGCTACCTTAAAAGCAGCGGCCGGAGGTGCCGGAGGGCTGGCTCTGGGAGTCGGATCCGCAGAAGCTGCCGCCGCTGATTCATCCGATGTGTCGAGGGAGGCGTCCGTGCTCTGGTACGCCACCCCGGCCGCCGACTGGGAGCGCGAGGCCCTGCCCGTCGGCAACGGCGCGCTCGGCGCCATGGTGTTCGGCACCCTCGCCTCGGAACGGCTGCAGTTCAACGAGAAGACACTCTGGACCGGTGGCCCCGGCTCCGCCCAGGGCTACGACCACGGCAACTGGCGCGTCCCCCGCCCCGGCGCGGTCTCCGCCGTACAGGACGACCTCGACACGCGGACCACCCTCGACCCCGAGTCCGTGGCCGACCGGCTCGGCCAGCCACGGCTGGGCTACGGCGCCCATCAGACCTTCGGCGACCTCCACCTCGACCTGCCCGGCGCGCCGCCGACGACCCCGGAGGACTACCGCCGCGAACTCGACCTCGACAACGCCGTCGCCTCGGTCACCTACACCCATCAAGGCGTCCGTCACCAAAGGGACTTCTTCGCCTCCCACCCCGATGGCGTGATCGTCGGCCGCCTCACCGCCGACCGGCCCGGCAACGTCACCTTCACCCTGCGCCACACCTCGCCCCGCGCCGACTTCACCGCCACCGCGGCCGACGGAACCCTGACCGTGCGGGGCGCACTCGCCGACAACGCACTGCGCTTCGAGGCACAGGTCCGAGTGCGCAGCCAGGGCGGCACCGTCACGTCCGGCGCCGACGGCACCCTGACCGTCACCGGGGCCGACAGCGCCTGGTTCGTCCTGGCGGCGGGCACCGACTACGCCGACACGTTCCCCGGCTACCGCGGCCCCGACCCGCATCCGGCCGTCACCCGTGCCCTGGAGCAGGCGGGCGACCGCTTCGAGGCGCTGCTCGCCCGCCACGTCCGCGACCACCGCGCGCTCTTCGGGCGGGTCGGCCTCGACATCGGCCAGTCACTCCCGGCGGACGTGCCCACCGACGCGCTCCTGGCCGCCTACACCGGCGGGACGAGCGCGGCGGACCGCGCCCTCGAGGCCCTCTACTTCCAGTACGGCCGCTACCTGCTCATCGCCTCCTCCCGCCCCGGCTCCCTGCCCGCCAACCTCCAGGGCGTCTGGAACAACAGCACCACGCCCCCGTGGTCGGCGGACTACCACACCAACATCAACATCCAGATGAACTACTGGCCCGCCGAGGCCGCGAACCTCGCCGAGACGACGCAGCCGTACGACCGTTTCGTCGAGGCCCTGCGCGTTCCCGGACGTCGTACGGCACAGGAGATGTTCGGCTCGCGCGGCTGGGTCGTGCACAACGAGACCAACCCGTACGGCTTCACCGGTGTGCACGACTGGGCGACCGCGTTCTGGTTCCCCGAGGCGGCGGCCTGGCTCACCCAACAGCTCTACGAGCACTACCGGTTCAGCGGCTCCACCGACTACCTCCGCACCACCGCCTACCCGGTGATGAAGGAGGCCACCGAGTTCTGGCTCGACAACCTGCGCACCGATCCACGCGACGGCACCCTCGTCGTCACCCCCAGCTACTCGCCCGAGCACGGCGACTTCACCGCCGGTGCGGCCATGTCCCAGCAGATCGTCCACGACCTGTTCACCAGCACCCTCGAAGCGGCCCGGATCCTCGGCGACACGCCCGACTTCCGCCGCCGCGTGGAGGAGGCGCTGACCCGGCTCGACCCCGGACTGCGGATCGGCTCCTGGGGTCAACTCCAGGAGTGGAAGGAGGACTTGGACGACCCCACCGACACACACCGGCACGTCTCGCATCTCTTCGCCCTCCACCCGGGGCGGCAGATCGAACCCGGAAGCGCGTGGGCGGAGGCCGCCAAGGTCTCCCTGACGGCACGCGGGGACGGTGGCACCGGTTGGTCCAAGGCCTGGAAGATCAACTTCTGGGCCCGGCTGCGCGACGGCGACCACGCCCACAAGATGCTCGGCGAGCAGCTGAAGTCCTCGACCCTGCCCAACCTCTGGGACACCCACCCGCCGTTCCAGATCGACGGCAACTTCGGCGCCACCTCCGGGGTCGTGGAGATGCTCCTGCAGAGCCAGCACGACGTCATCGAGGTGCTGCCCGCCCTGCCCACCGCCTGGCCGGCCGGCTCGGTGCGCGGCCTGCGCGCCCGCGGCGGCGCCACCCTCGACATCGAGTGGGCGGACGGACGGGCCACCCGTATCGCCCTGAAGGCGTCCCGGACCCGTCAAATCACTGTACGCAGTGACCTGTTCAAGGACGGGGACCTGACCTTCAGGGCGGTCGCCGGGCGGCGGTACACCTGGGAGAGGAAGGACTGACGCCTCGCCGGACCGACGTTCCCCCGGTGGTGCCGTCAGGCGGCCGACGGCACCACCCGCACATCCGCAGCCCGCACGAACGCGACCCGGTGACCGTACTGGATCTCGTAGTACAGGTCCTTGCCGACGACGACCCGGTGCGAGTCCGCGTCGAAGGTCACGGCGTAGTAGTACTCGCCCGGCACCTTGTCACCGACCACATACCGCTGGCCCGCCGGCAGGGTGTACGGCAGTGGCGACACGGCCTGGGAGGGGACGCCCGAGGGATAGGCGGAGGCCTCGGGGTAGGCGCGCCCGTACACCGGGACGCTCGCGGCGCCGGCTTTGGGGGTCACCACGAGACCGGTCGCGTTCACCGCGGTCGGGTTCTTCCCGGGGTTCTTGAACCACGCCTTCTGGCCGAGGTACCAGATCGCCGTCCAGTCGCCGTCGCGTCCGGCCACCGCGTACTGCTGGCCGGTCGAGACCCGGGAGGACAGGTCGTTCACACCGGTGCTCGGGGTGCTGCCCAGACCGATGTCCTTGATGAGGGGATACGACTCGCCGGGCCCGGAGTACAGGCGCACCGCGCTCGAACCGTGGGCCGCGCAGGGCCGGCCCGCGGACACGCAGCCCGTGTACTCGGGCCGGTTGGTGGCGTAGTCGGGGCGGATCGTGACCATGCCGCCGTTCGGGCCCGCGGTGGGCACGAAGGGGCGGCCGAGCAGTTCGAAGTAGTGCCGCCAGTCCCAGTACGGGCCGGGGTCGGTGTGCATGCCGCCGATCGTCGACGCGGTCGGGCCCGGCACGTTGTCATGGCCGAGGATGTGCTGCCGGTCCAGCGGGATGCCGTACTTGTGGGCGAGATACGTCACCAGGCGCGCCGAGGACCGGTACATCGCCTCGGTGTACCAGGAGTCCGGCTGCGCCAGGAAACCCTCGTGCTCCAGACCGATCGACTTGGCGTTGACGTACCAGTTGCCCGCGTGCCAGGCCACGTCCTTGGCCTTCACATGCTGGGCGATATGGCCGTCGGTGGAGCGCAGCGAGTACTGCCACGACACATAGGTCGGGTCCTGGACCATCTGGAGGACACCCTCCCAGGCGCCCTCCGTGTCGTGGATGACGATGTAGTCGATGTCCTGGGAGGCCGGACGGTTGCCGAGGTCGTGGTTGCCGTAGTCGTCTTCCCCGAACTCCTCGTACGGCGCCGGGATCCACTCGCAGGACACCGTCGGCGGGCACTCCGTCCCGGCCGCGTTCGCCGTCCGCAGCCCGGCCCGCCGCAACTGCGCGATGTCGGGGGACAGGCCCGGCTGGGCGGCGAGGGCGACCAGTTGGCCCGCGTCCGTGCGGCGCTCCTGACCGGTGCGCAGAACGTCGTACACATCGTTCGCGTACGCCGTGGCCGTCGCCCTGTCGTCGGCGCCGGAGAAGCGGGCCACCGCGCCGTACCAGTCCGCCGGATCGGAGCTCAACGGCTCGCCGAGCTCCTTCTGCGCGGCGGCGAGCAGAGCGGCGCCGCCCGCCACATTGGCGGCCGGATCCGTACGCAGTGCCCGCGGGCTCAGCCCGGTCAGCTCGGCCGCCCTCGGCAACGTGCTGAGCCGGGCCGGGATCTCCGAGGCCGGCGGCAGCTTCGCGGTGGGGAGCAGGGGCGGGCGGGCGCTGTCGCCGCGCGCGTCCTCCGTGCCCTCGCTGTGGTGCGGCGTGGCCCCGGCGAGCGCGGTGCGGGCGTCGGTGAGGTGCATCGGGCCGTAACCGCCGGTCACGCTCGGGGCCCCGTCGTGCGCGTCCCAGCGCGACTGCAGATAGGAGACGCCGAGCAGGACGCTCTGCGGCACGTCGTACTCGGCGGCGGCGGAGGCGAAGGCCGACTGCAGGCGGTCCGCCGCACCCGGGGCATCCGGCGGGGCCGCGCCCAGCAGCGGGAACAACAGCGCCACCGCGGCCGACGCGACGGCGGTGGCCCGGGTGCGTCCGTGCCCGGCTGCTCGGTCGGGGGCGATGACGGATCCGCGCATTGCAGCCTCCTGGGACGGTCGGGCGCGATGAGCCGTGCGGGGCCGGGCGTGCGTCTGTGGTACCGGCTGTCCGACGATCCGTCAATCATGCCGCCGGGTCGGCGAAATGCCCTGGAGGTCGAGCGTCGCGGGAGTTTCGTGGCGGGGGCTCCCGGCCCTGAGGGGCGCCACTGGCGTACGCCAATGGGGCGTACGCGGGCAGACATACGAAGGCCCGCGGTGCGCCGTTGTCCCTTGCGCACCGCGGACCACCGTCCCCGTCAGCGAGTGCCGACCGCCGCTCGTACGGCCCGTCGGGCCAACTGGCAGTCGTCGTGCAGCCGCCTCAGCAGCAGCCGCTGTTCCTCGCCGGACGGCGCAGCACCCGGGTGGGCCACTCCCGGTGCCGCCGGGGTCGTGTCGTGCATCGAACGCTGCACGGCCGTCTCATAGGTACGGATCTCCCGGGTCAGCACGAGCATCAGGTTCACCAGGAACGCGTCCCGGGAAGCCGGCCCCGCCGACTGGGCGATCTGGCTGATCTGCCGCCGCGCCACCGGTGCGTCCCCGAGCACCGACCACAGCGTCGCCAGGTCGTAGCCCGGCAGGTACCAGCCCGCGTGCTCCCAGTCCACCAGCACTGGACCGGCCGGTGAGAGCAGGATGTTCGCGAGCAGTGCGTCGCCGTGGCAGAACTGGCCCATGCCCTGCCGGCCCGCGGTCGCCGCGATGCCGTGCAGCAGCTTCTGCAGATCGCCCATGTCCCGGTCGGTGAGCAGGCCCAGCTCGTGGTACCGGGAGATCCGCGTCGCGTAGTCCAGCGGGGCGTCGAACGTGCCCGCCGGCGGCCGCCACGCGTTGAGCCGGCAGATCGCTCCGAGCGCCGCCCTGATGTCCGCACGCGGCGGCGCCTCCAACGGGTGCCGCTGCAGTGCCGCCACCCGGCCCGGCATCCGCTCGATGACGAGTGTGCAGTTGTCCGGATCCGCCGCGATCAGTCTCGGCACCCGCACCGGAGGGCGGTGCCGGACGAACGAGCGGTATGCCGCTATCTCGTGCCGGATCCGCTCGGCCCACGCCGGCGAGTGGTCGAGTAAACACTTGGCGACGGCCGTGCTGCGCCCGGTCGTGCCGACCAGGAGCACGGACCGCCCGCTGCGGCGCAGCACCTGCACCGGAGCGAACTCCGGGCAGATCCGGTGCACCGACGCGATCGCCGTACGCAGCTGGGCGCCCTGGGGGCCGGACAAGTCGAGTCTCCCGCTGAGCGGTTGGGTGCCGAGCCCCGCGGGGCGGCGCGCCCGGCCCGCGCCGAGCACGGGGGCGGCCGTCGGCCGCGCGGGGTCGAGGTAGGGGCCGCTGCCCGCCGGGCGGGCACGCAGCGACCGGGGCGGGGCGGACACGGAGGACGATGCTGCGTACATGGGAGAGACAGATCCCTTCGTGTGCCTGCGACGACAAAGCGCTGCCCGATCCGGCCGCCCGGGTGCACCCTGGGGAATGCACCCACGTACTCAAAGGGCGACCGGGTCGGGGTGGCGCGTTCCTACCTGACACCCGATGCGCAGTGGCACACCATCTGGCGCACCCTGGCGAACCCTGGCGAATAGTCCCGGGGCAACTCTCACCCGGCTACTGTCAACTCAGCCGAGAACCTGGGGGCTTGACGTGAGCGGAGAACCCAACACCCGCCTATCGGACCTGTTCGGCCTGGCCGGCTGGTCCAAGGGCGAGCTCGCGAGGCTGGTCAACCGGCAGGCGGCGGCCATGGGCCACCCCCAGCTGGCGACCGACACCTCGCGGGTGCGGCGGTGGATCGACATGGGAGAGATCCCGCGCGATCCGGTGCCGCGGGTGCTGGCAGCCCTGTTCACCGAGCGTCTCGGCCGTGTCGTGACCATCGAGGACCTCGGTCTGGTCCGGCACGGGCGTGCGGGGAAACGGCAGGACGGCGGGAGTGCGGAGCATCCCGACGGTGTGCCGTGGGCGCCCGAGCGGACGGCTGCGGTCCTCACCGAATTCACGGGAATGGACCTCATGCTCAACCGACGCGGCTTGGTGGGCGCGGGTGCCGCGCTCGCCGCGGGATCCGCACTCAGCAGCGCCATGCACGACTGGCTGCACACCGACCCGGCCCTCAAGGCCGACGCCCCCCGATTCGACGACCCTCTGCACGCCGACCCCGCCGGTTTCGACCGGTACGAGGCGGCCCCGATCGGTTCTCAGGAGATCGAGGAACTGGAGCGCTCGGTCGAGGTGTTCCGGGCCTGGGACGCGGCCCGCGGCGGCGGGCTGCAGCGCAAGGCGGTCGTGGGACAACTCAACGAGGTGGGCGGCATGCTCGCCTACCGTCACCCCGAACATCTGCAGCGGCGCCTGTGGGGCGTCGCCGCCAACCTCGCCGTCCTCGCGGGCTGGATGTCGCACGACGTCGGCCTGGAACCCACGGCACAGAAGTACTTCGTCATCGCCGCCCACGCGGCCCGAGAGGGCGGCGACCGGCCCCGCGCCGGGGAGGCGCTCTCCCGAGCGGCTCGCCAGATGGTGCACCTGGGCCGGCCGGACGACGCACTCGACCTCATGAAACTCGCCCAGTCCGGCTCCGGCGACCAGGTGCTGCCGCGCACCAGGGCCATGTTCCACACCATCGAGGCCTGGGCGCAGGCGTCGATGGGCAAGGGCCAGGCCATGCGCCGCACCCTCGGACAGGCGGAGGACCTCTTCGTCTCCGACCGGGGCGATGTGCCGCCGCCGAGCTGGATGCAGACCTTCAAGGACGAGGATCTGTACGGCATGCAGGCCCTGGCCTACCGCACGCTGGCCGAGTTCGAGCCGGGCGCGGCCGCGCACGCCCAGCACTACGCGGAGAAGGCCTTGGCCCTGCGCATCGACGGCCGGGAGCGGTCGAAGATCTTCGACCATCTGTCCATGGCGTCCGCCTGCTTCATCGCGGACGACCCCGAACAGGCGGACCGGTACGCACGGCTGGCCCTGATGTCGATGGGCTCGAACTCGTCCGGACGCACCTGGGACCGGCTGCGCCAGATGTACCGGCTCACCGCCGAGTACTCCAGCTATCCGAAGATCCACGAACTGCGGGAGGAGATCCGGTTGGCGCTGCCCAAGGCGAAGAAGCCGGGCGGCGGCCACAGCGCACAGGCATAGGGGGACTGTGCAGCTGATCGATTCCCGGCAGTACCAGGACGTCACCAAATCCAGGAAGTCGCACCGGACTTCTAGGATGTCACCCTGGCCACGAGCACACAGGCGTTGTCCTCGCGCTCGCTCTCACCGAACTCCTCCACGACCAGCCGTACGCAGTCCTGTGCGTCGCGTGCCCCGCCGAGACGGGGGGCCAGGTCGAGGAGCCGGTTCGGGGAGTGTCCGCTGTGCCGGGACACCAGCCCGTCCGTGTGCAGCAGGAGCAGGTCGCCCACCTCGAGGGTCTCTTCGGCCTGCGCGTAGACGGCACCCGAGATGGCGCCGAGCAGGACGCCGTCCGGCGGGTTCAGCCTGCGCCCCGTCCCGTCGCGGAACAGCAGCGGGGCGGGGTGTCCGGCCTGCGCCCAGGTCAGGGTGCGGGTCTCGGGCCGGTACCGGCAGCAGACGGCGCTGCCCAGGGCCGGCTGGACGGTGGCGTCGAGCAACTGGTTGAGCCAGGACATCAGTTGCCCCGGCTGGGTGCCCGCCATCGCCATGCCGCGGACGGCGCCCACCAGGGTCGCCATGCCCGACGTCACGGCGACGCCGTGCCCGGTGAGGTCGCCGACACTCAACAGCGTTGCGCCGTCGGCGAGTTCGAGGGCGTCGTACCAGTCGCCGCCGATCAGCGTGCTCGTCGACGCCGGCAGATAGCGAGCCGCGAGGTCCAGTGTCCGGGGGCCCCCGTGCGGGAGCCGCAGGGAGCCGCGCCACGGCGGCAGCACGGCCTCCTGCAGCTCGACCGCGAGCCGGTACTCGGTCTGCGCGTGGTGCCGGTGGCGCTGGAGCGAGTCACGGGTCTCGCTCACCGCGCGCCGGCATCGGCGCAGTTCGCTGACGTCCCGCAGCACGGCCCACATCGAGGCGGCGCTGCCGTCAGAGTCGAGCACGGGCTCGCCCATCATGTGCACCGTCCGGACCTCGCCGTCCGGCCGCACGATGCGCAACTCCCCGTCGATGGGCTTGGCGTCCACCAGGCAGTGGGTGACCATCGCCGTCAGTGTCGGCCGGTCCTCGTCGAGTACCAGGGACGGCAGCTCGTCGAGGGTGAGCGGCGGAGCGGCGGGGTCACGCCCCAGGATCTGGTAGAGCTCGCCGGACCAACTGGCCTCGTCCGTCAGCAGGTTCCACTCCGCGCTGCCGACCCGGCTGAGCAGCGAGTCGCGCCGGGGAGTGGGGAGTTCGGGCTGTTCGGCGGGCGCGGCGGCAGGACCGGGGGAAGTGGGAGCCGGGCCGTCCCGCAGTTGTGCCAGGTGCTCGTCGAGGTCGTTGAGCTGGTGCAGGGCGAGGTCGTACAGCGCCCGCTGCCACCGCTCCTGCGGACCGGCGGCGTCACTGGGAGTGTCCCGCCGTACGGCGTCGACGTCGCCCCGGAGCCGCCGCGTCTGCGATATCAGCGCGTCGACCGAGCCGCGCCCGGGCGGCTGGGCGGCGGGGTGGTCCGCAGAGAGATGGGGCGGCATGACGCACTCCGATGCGGGGACGGTACGACCAAGGCTGACGGAAGGACCGTTACGACTCTGGCACAGCCCGCGACGCCCCGTAAGGGATTTGGCAACACCCGATACGGTGGTGCGTCTGGCATATGCCAGAGTCTTCACGGAGGGCCTGAGCCGTGCGGATGCCGTACGCCGCCAGAGGGGTCAAGTCGTAGACGGCGTACGTGATTTGACGGTCTCGCGAGACGATCGTACGGTGCTCAATCGGGTGTTCGACGGCCGTGTGTTCCAGGGGTGGCGCGGAGATCGGCGGCGGCCGGAGGGATGCATCGTTCGAGAGTGATGCAGCTCACATAAATGGAGTGGCCTTCGGTGTAATGCGAAGGGCACCTGCGGAGTCGTAAAAGCACAGCGGCAAAACCGTCCGACCTCCGACCCGCAGGGGAGACCGCCCATGGACATCGCCCTCGAGCAGCCCGCCCGTGCCCGCCTGATCACCGGCGAGGAGCGCGAACTCCCCGTGCCCGCCAAGCTGCGATACACCTCCACCAACCCGCTGGCGGTGCACCTCGACTTCCCGGGCGAGGTCTCCCTCGATGGGCAGGGCGCCACCTGGATCTTCGCCCGCGGCCTGCTGGAGGCGGGGCTGCGCGGGCCGGCCGGCGACGGGGACGTGCACATCTGGCCGTGCGGGCCCGAGCGCACGGTCGTGGAGCTTCACTCGCCCTACGGCATGGCGCTGCTCCAGTTCGACACCTCCGCCCTGAACCGCTTCCTGCTGCGCACGTACGCGGTGGTCCCGCCCGGTGAGGAGGACCTCGGGGCGGTCGTGGAGCGCGGTCTGAGCACGCTCTTCGGCGGTGTGTGAGGCGGCAGGCCTGACCGGACGGCCGCCTGCGCGAGGAGGTGAACCGTCGAGGAGGCGACCGGACCGCCGCTGTGCCTCCTCGACGAACCGGTGTCAGTACCGCAGCACCCCGGCGATCCCGCTGGCGTCGCTCAGCGTGCCGTCCGGTACGAAGCGGACGTCGGCGCCGGTCTCCAGGCACTGCTCGACGATCTCGTCCACGATGTCCTCGCGGGCGTCGAGGTCGCCGCTCTCGGCCGGGATCAGGTGGCCGCCGTCCTCGCCGCGCACCGTCACCCGGTAGTTCTCCTCGACGGCCAGCAGCCGGACCCGCCCCTCGCGGGCGCTGCGCCAGACCTCGTCGACACCCGCCGCGAACGCCTTGCGGCCCATGGCCGATTCGAGTTCGCGCGCCACGGCGTCGGTGTTCCTGCGGTTCTCGGCGGTGATCACCGGCTGGATCGCCTGCCACACGGCGTCGTGCGAGCCGTGCGCGAGCCCGCCGTGCGGGACGTGCACCGCCTCCTTGCCGACGCCGCCGATCTCGTCCAGCAGGGAAAGCGCCGCCTGTTCGCCGGTGACGTACAGCGGTCGCGGGTTGTCCCGCAGGATCGCGCTCATCGCGGAGTCCGCGTCCTTGAGGAAGTGGCGGGTGCCCTCGTCGCGGAACGTGCTCGGGTTGTCGCCGATCCGCTCCCGGCGCTCGGCGTCGAAGTTCTCGACGCGCTTGGTCAGCGGGAACCCGCCGATGCGGGCCTCGGTGACACGGTCCAGGCTGCCGTTCCACAGGGTGACGCGGTCGGCCGAGACCGACAGCACCCAGAACGGCCGCTCGGCGGCCTCCGCGGAGACGAGGTTGCGGGTCAGGAAGGTGTCCGAGAGCACCACGCGCTCGGGCACCGTGCGGGCGAGCGACCACACCTGGTGCTCACCCGGGGCGGCGAAGATCACCAAACCGTCCTCGGCGTACGTCAGATCGATCTCGGCGAGTGCCTGGTCGAGCTGCCGCTCCACATCCGCCCGTCGCTCGCGAGTGACCGAGGGATCGGCCTCCAGCTGCTTCTTCGCCTCGGCCACGACATTGCGCAGCCGGACGTGATCCTGGGCCCGGTAGGGCTCTCGGCGATGCGTGGGCGTCAGCACGGACACGGCCGGATAGGGGCGCGGGCGCCGCAGCTCGATGAGGGTCGTGGGACTGAGTGCGTGCTCCATAACAGCACGATAGGGCCGATTCGCGGATCGGGCATTAGGGGCGATCCGGCGCTTCGGCGCGGCCCGCCTCCCTGGGGCGCCCTCAGGATTCCCGGTCGTCCTCGGGGCCGCAGGAACTGCCGTCGGCGGGCAGCGTGCCGTACAGCAGGAAGGCGTCGACCTTGCGGTGCACGCACTTGGAGGAGGCGTATCCGGTGTGGCCGCTGCCCTTGTTGTCCAGGACCACGGCCGAGGGGCCGAGCCGCTTCGCGGTCTCCACGGTCCAGCGGTACGGCGTCGCCGGGTCGCCGCGCGTGCCCACGAGGAGCATCTTCGGTGTGTGCACGTCTTTCACCTCGTCGCGGATGAAGTCCGTGCCCCGGGGGCGGCCGTAGCACAGCAGCACCCCGGTGAGCCGGTAGGGGCCGAAGACCGGTGAAGCCTGCTCGTACTCGGCGCGCAGCCGGTCGAGACGCCCCACGATCTCCTCGCCGGTGGGGCGGTCGGGGTCGTCCGCGCAGTTGATCGCCATCATCGCCGCGGGGAGGTTGTCGAGGGGGACGTCCTCGGCGTCGGCGAGAGCGCCGTCCGGCTCGTCGGTCTCCTCGCGGTGCCTCGGCGCGGCCCCGCCCGACGCGAACGCCTCGATGGCGTGCGTGTCGCCGTCCCAGAACAGCGAGGCGAGGGCCCGCTCCAGGGACGGCCACAAGTCCTCGCTGTAGAGCGCCTGTCCGAGGGCGCCGACCAGGTCCTGCCCGCTGAAGGGCTCACCGAACGCCGACGGCACAGGGCGCTCGTCCAGCGAGTCGACGCGGCGCAGCACCTCCTTCCTGGCCTCGCGCGGGTCCTGCCCGAGCGGACAGGCGATGTCCTTCACGCACCAGTTGATGAACTCCTCCAGCGCCTTCTGCTGGCCCTGGGCGCCCACCAGGCCCTGTTCGGTCAGCGGTTCGGTCAGCGTGTCCACGCCGTCGAGCACCAACCGGCCGACCTTCTCGGGGAACTGGGCGGCGTAGACGGCGCCGAGGCGTGTTCCGTAGGAGAAGCCCAGGTAGTTGAGCTTGTCGTCGCCGAGGGCCTGGCGCATCACGTCCATGTCGCGCGCGGCGTTGACCGTCCCGATGTGCGGAAGCACCGGTCCGGAATGCCTGGCGCACACGTCGGCCGCCTTCTTGAACTGCGCCAGCACGTGCTGCGGATCACGGCCGAGTTCCGAGCCGTCGTCGTCCACCGCGATGTCCTCCTGGCCGTCTCCGCAGCTGACCGGTGAGGACCTGCCGACGCCGCGCGGATCGAAGGTCACGATGTCGTAGTTGTCCGTCAGCTCCATGAACTCCTTGCCGCCCCCCGCGAATCCAGGGACGCCGGCGACGCCCGGCCCGCCGAAGTTGAGCAGCACCGAACCCCGCTTCTCACCCGTGGCCCGGTAGCGGGCGAGCGCCAGCTCCAGGGTCCCCGCCTTCGGGCGGGCGTAGTCGAGGGGGACGGTGACCTTGCCGCACTGCAAGTCCTTCGGCTGTCCCTCACCCGGGCACTTCGCCCAGGTGACCTCCTGCCCATAGAAGCGGCTGAGGTCGGGGCCGGGGTCGTCCGTGGACATCGGCAGAGCCGTGCCGAGCAGGACCATCCCGACCGCGCCGGTGACCGCGCAGCGCCGCAGCATGGGCCGCGTTGACAGCTTGGCCAGCATCGATGCCTCCAAAGACGCCCGTCGCGGACCGGGAAACGGCGTCCTCGCTCACGATAAGCGGCGCCCGGAACGCACGCCTCCGGACGTGCGGGACCGCCTGGGTCGGCGTACCCTTCGCCCCTTGCGTTCCTATCGGGCGTTTTTGCCACTAGTTCGACAACCGTGCCGCTCGATGGGGTGAAAGGCAGATAAGCCATAACCCGAATGGTTCGCCCGCGTTTTATCCGGTGCGGGCGAACGCCCGCGACCATGTCTGGAAGGCAGGGAACCTATGAGACGGGTTACCCGAAACGGTGTGATCGCCGTCGCCGCCTCGGGCGCGATGGCCATGGCGGTGCCGGCGTACGCCGACTCAGCGGCGGACGGTGCCGCGGCCGACTCGCCCGGGCTGCTCGCCGGCAACACCGTCCAGCTCCCGGTGCACGTCCCGGTGAACGTGTGCGGGAACACCGTGAACGTGGTGGGGCTGCTCAACCCCGCCGCGGGCAACAGCTGCGCCAACAAGGACGGCGGCGGCAAGCCGGGCGCCGCGTCGCGCGGCGGGGCTTCGGCCGAAGGAAGCGGAAAGGATTCGGCGGGGATCGCGTCCGGCAATGTCGTGGAGCTCCCGGTCCACCTCCCGGTGAACGTCAGCGGGAACAGCGTGAACGTGGTCGGCGTCGGCAACGCGGTGACCGGCAACGAGTCGGTGAACGGTCCCGACGACAGCCCTCCCCCCACCACCAGGCCGGCGCCCAAGCCGTCCGAGCCGAGGACGCACCCGCCGCGGCCGAGGGCGGTGCCGCCCGCGTTCGTCCCCCAGGGGTCCGAGGGCTCCCTCGCCCACACGGGAGCGGACCAGGCCCTCGCAGCCGCGGTGGGCGGCACGGTTCTCGTGCTGGGCGGGGCCATTCTGTACCGGCGGTTCCGCCCCCAGGCGGTGCGCTGACCCCGTCCTCGCGACCGTGGCACGGAAGGCCCCACCGGGCAGGCGAGCGGTGGGGCCTTCATTCCCTGCGTACGGACACGCGTCCGGTGGTCCCCCATGCGCGGCAACGGCTTGATCATGCCGTGACGCCCCCGCTGACCATCCGAAAGGATGTCGTGCGCACGGTCGATCACCGTGCGCACGCAGCCCCCGACGGAATGGAGCGCACCCATGGCCTCTCCGGCCCCCGAAGACCTCGTCGTGACACGGGCCGACCTCGACGACTGGCCGCTCGTGCGCGAGTGGGCCGTCGCCGAGGGGTGGAACCCGGGGGTCGCGGACAGCGCGGCCTTCTTCGCGCAGGACCCGGAGGGCTTCTTCATCGGCCGGATCGACGGCGAGCCCGTCTCGTCGATCTCCGTCGTCAACTACGGCTCCGACTACGCCTTCCTGGGCTGGTATCTGGTCCGCCCCGACGTACGCGGCCGTGGCTACGGCCTCACCACGTGGAAGACGGCGTTGGCGCACGCGGAGAACCGCACGGTGGGCCTCGACGGCGTCGTCGCCCAGCAGGACAACTACCGCCGCTCGGGCTTCGAGCTCGCCCACCGCACCTTCCGGTTCACCGGAACGGCACCCGCCGTCGAGGCTCCGGCGGACGTCCACGCCGTACGGCCCGCCGACCTGGCGGAGATCAAGGCGTACGACGGCACCTGCACGCCGGCCGACCGCCCCCGCTTCCTCGAGCACTGGCTCACCGGGCCAGGACACCACGCCGTCGTCCGCCGCGACGGTGACCGCGTCACCGGCTACGGCGTGATCCGCCCCGGCCACGACTGCCCGCGCATCGGCCCGCTCTTCGCCGACACCGCCGAGGACGCCCGGGCGCTCCTGGCCGCCCTGACCGCGGAGGTGGCCGGCCGCGAGGTCGCCATCGACGTGCCCGAGACCAACGCGGCGGCGGTCGCCCTCGCCGAGGGGGCGGGCTTCACGCCCTCCTTCGAGACGGCTCGCATGTACACGGGCCCGGTGCGGCCGTACGCGCAGGAGAGGGTCTTCGGCGTCACCACGCTGGAACTCGGTTAGCGGCACCCGACCGGAACACCGGCGTCCGGGCCGTACGGCACTCGAAACCGCCCGTCAGCCCGTTCGCCGGTGGAACCGGAAGTGCAGCGCGCGGACGTCCTCCGCCAACTCGGGCACCGGGCCCTCCACCGCGACACCCGGGGCGACCTCCTGGACCGGCAGCGTCCGTACCGGCGGGGCGGGCGCCCCCAACTCGGCCAGCCATCCGCCCAGTTGCTCCGACGAGGCGACGTACACGATGCGTCCCAGGCCGACCCACGCGTGCGCGGCCGCGCACATCGGGCAGTGCTCGCCGGAGGTGTAGACGGTCGCGGCCGCCCGCTCCTCGGGCGACATGTGGGCGGCGGACCAGCGTGCCAGCTCGAACTCGGGGTGCCGGGTGCGGTCGCCCGAGGCCACCCGGTTGTGGTCCTCGGCGAGCACGATGCCGTCCGCCCCCACCAGCACCGAACCGAACGGTTCGTCCCCGGCCTCCAGTGCCTCGGTCGCGAGCTCGACGCATCGGCGCAGATACGGAAGTTCGGCGTCCTTGACGACCATCGTGTACGGCCCTCCTCGCGGCGCGGTCCTCCCGGTCA
The DNA here is from genome assembly GCF_000719285.1 of Streptomyces bicolor. Classification (GTDB taxonomy): domain Bacteria; phylum Actinomycetota; class Actinomycetes; order Streptomycetales; family Streptomycetaceae; genus Streptomyces; species Streptomyces bicolor. Next base: position 487,263 of record NZ_JOFS01000005.1, read on the forward strand.
CCTTATGATCGCTCCTCTCCGTGCAGCCCGTGATCGCCGACTCGAGGCTGGAAAGGCGTGCCGCGATGCCCGCGTGGCTGACCGTGGCCTGCAGGGAGGCGGCCACTTCGATCGCATCCAGGCCCGCGTCGACGGTCCGGCACGCAACCGCGACCGGTTCAGCGCATACCTGGCAGCCGTGCGGCCGGAGCACGGCCAAGGCGCCGTTGACCGGTAAAGCTGTTGCCCTGCGCCCCGCCCGATGCTGGAGTGAGTCCATGGAACATGCCTCGATACTCGCCCTGTACGACCGGGACATGCGCGAAGGCGCCCAGCCGGACAGCCCCGACGCCCGGGTCGAGCGGGCCGGGCGCGTGGTCCGCCAGATCTCCTCGGCACGCGGCTGGAACGGCGTCGTGTGGTCCGACCTGGACGAGGCGAGCGCCGACGCGGCGATCACCGAGCAGATCGCCCATTTCGCCGCGCTCGGCCGCGAGTTCGAGTGGAAGGTGTACGGGCACGACCTCCCGATGGACCTGGGGCGGCGGCTCAGGGACGCCGGGTTCACGGCCCAGCCCGAGGAGACGCTGATGATCGGGGAGGTCGCCGGTCTCACCCTGGACGCCGAGCCGCCGCAGGGCATCCGCGTCCTGCCGGTGACCGACGCGAAGGGCGTCGACCTCGTCGCCGAGGTGCACGAGAAGGCGTTCGGCACCGACAGTTCCCGCATGCGCCACCAACTGCTCGCCCGCCTCGCGACCGACCCGGACACCGTGGTCGCCGTGGTCGCGCTGGCCGGGGACACACCCGTGAGCGCGGCCCGCATGGAGTTGGTGCCCGGCACCCGGTTCGCCGGACTGTGGGGCGGCGGCACCGTCGAGGCTTGGCGCGGGCGCGGCATCTACCGCGCCCTGGTGGCCCACCGTGCCCGTGCCGCCGTGGACCGCGGCTACCGGTACCTCCAGGTCGACGCCATGAGCACCAGTCGCCCCATCCTGGAGCGCCTCGGCTTCGCACCGCTGACCACCACGACGCCGTACGTGTACGTGCCGTAGGGAGAGATCACGGGCCGAGGTCGCAGCTGGTGAGCAAGAAAACCCGTTGGCGGACCACAGCGACCGTTGCTAATCTCCCGGAGGCCGTGCGAGAGAACGAGGAGGTGGTACCCGTGAACGCAGTATCGACATGGGTGCTCCCCTCCGGGGTCGCGGTCGGGCGATAGGTCGTCCGGGAGCGCCGTCTCTGCGCACTCCCGAAAGGCACGACCGTGCACTTCACTTCTGAACAGCGCCTCGACGACGGCGTCCTCGAGCGCGAATTCACCCTCGGCGAGATCCCCGGCACCCTGTGGACGCCTGGATCCGCATCCCCGTCCGCACCGGCCCCGCTGATCCTGATGGCTCACAACAACGGCCTGCCCAAGGCGGATCCCCGGCTGGTGGCCCGGGCCCGGTACACCGCGGCGCGCGGCTACGCGGTGGCCACCATCGACGCCGCCGGGTGCGGTGACCGGCCGCGTTCCGCCGCCGACGAGCAGGCCCGTGCCGACCTCAGGCGGGCGATGCAGGCCGGCGAGCCGGTCGACGAGATCTTGGAGTCCTTCATTGGCCCGCTGGTCGACAACGCGGTCCCGGAATGGCAGACCACTCTGGACGCCCTCCTCGAGCTGCCCGGGATCGGCGGCCCGGTCGGGTACTCCGGGGGGTGGACCGCCCTCGGCATTCGGCTGGCGGTGGTCGAGCCGCGCATCGCGGCCGCAGGCTTCTTCGCCGGGGGGTACGTGCCCCGTGCCCAGCGCGAGGAGGCCCGGAAGGTCACCATTCCGCTGCTGTTCCTGCTGCAGTGGGACGACGAAGGCAACCCCCGGCAACGGGCCCTGGACCTGTTCGACGCCTTCGGCAGCAAGGAGAAGACGCTGCACGCCAATCCGGGCGGGCACACCGGCACTCCGTGGTTCGAGCTGGAGGACGGGTGCCGGTTCCTGGACCGACATCTGAAGTGAGGCCGGGCCGTCTGACGGGCAGCAGACGGTAGGTGGTACCGCGGGGCGCGCATGGCGTCCATGCGCGCCCCGTGTCCGCGTCGCTGCGCGCATACGACGTCAGCGCCGCGCCTTCGTCCTGTCCAGCGCGGCCACGCCCAGCGCGGCGAGGCCGATCTGGATGAGCCACTCGACCCAGTCGACGCCGTCGGTGTCGGCCACGTCCAGGCCGGCCGCGATCGCCGAACCGAGCAACGCGGCCACGATGCCGACGAGGATCGTCCACAGGACCCCGATGCGCTGACGGCCCGGAATCACGAGGCGCCCCAGCACACCGATGATGATGCCGATAACAATGGCACTGATGATGCCCGAGATCTCCATTTCGTCCCTCTTCCTCCTGTCCCCGCATGGGTTCGAGTTCCCCGCGGACGCTGGGACAGTCGGTTCCGCTTCAACCGGCCACCGTCGCCGGTCCCGCGCGACTCAAGCCCCGCCCCCGCCCCACCCCGTGGCGGCCACCACTTCGGCGGCGATGTCGATCACCGAGCGGCCGTCGGTCACCACCCGAAGCACGTCCGCGGGCGCACGCTCGTCCAGGAGCAGGGCCTTGCGGGCGCTGTTGCGCACCTCGTGCTCCAACTCGGAGCCGAGTTCGCGAGCGGTCAGCCGCTGTTCGGCCGTCTCGTCGGTGGCGGTGAGCAGAACCCGTACGAGCCGTACGCCGTCCCCCATGGCCCGGCGGAACATGGGCGCGGTCTCGTCGAGCACGCTGCCGGTGTTCGTGTAGACGAGCCGCCGGTACCCGAGCTCGGCGTAGTTCCGCCACACGGCGGCCAGGTTCCGCTCCGTGATGCCGGCCCGGTGCGCGTCGCCGGCCGGTGCCGGATGGACGTATCCCATGAAGTCGCCGTCGATCACGGCGTGCGCGACCTGTGCCGCCCGCAGCCGGGCCGACACCTCCCAGCCCACCGTGGTCTTGCCGACCCCGGCCCGTCCCCCGATGAGGAGTGCTTCCGTGTGATCCATAAGGGCAGAGTGCCCGGCTGCGGGCGTCCTGGGCGAGTGGAACGGTCGAACGGCCGCAGTGTGTGCGGGAGTTGTCAGTGCTGTTCGCGGAGAGATGGTGGCAGGGGGCGCCGCGCCACCCGGTCCGCGGTGACGCGAGGCTGGTACGGATCGCCCAACTCGTCCGTGGGCTGGATTGACATGCAGGCATTTACCTGCATAACTTTGTGTGTGCGATCAGGAAGCGACTCCGGAATGGACAAGGTCTTCAAGGCGCTGGCCGACGACACGCGCAGACGGCTGCTGGACCGGCTGCACGAGCACAACGGGCAGACGCTGGGAGAGCTGTGCACGCGCATCGACATGGCGCGCCAGTCGGTGACCCAGCATCTGGCCGTCCTGGAGGCCGCCAACCTCGTCAGCACGGTGCGGCGGGGGCGGGAGAAGCTGCACTACCTCAATCCGATCCCGCTGCACGAGATCCAGGAGCGGTGGATCGACAAGTTCGAGCACCCGCGCCTGCGCGTACTGGGGGCCGTGAAACGACGAGCCGAGGAAGCCATGACGGACAAGCCCACATTCGTGTACGTCACCTACATCGAGAGCACGCCGGAGAAGGTCTGGGACGCGCTCACCGACGCCGACCTGACCGCCGCCTACTGGGGCCACAGCAACGTCTCGGACTGGCAGCGGGGCTCCCGCTGGGAACACGTCCGTACGGACGGCTCGGGCATCGCCGACGTGGTCGGCGCCGTCGTCGAGAGCGAGCGCCCGAACCGCCTGGTCACCACCTGGGTGGCGCCGGACGAAGAGGGGCAGGAGGACAAGTACTCCAGGGTCACCTTCGACATCCAGCAGCACGCCGAGATCGTCCGGCTCACCGTGACCCACGAGGACCTGCCGGACGAGAGTGCGCGCGCCGACGTGGCGTCCGGCTGGCCGGCGGTGCTGTCCAACCTCAAGTCGCTCCTGGAGACCGGTCACGTCCTGCCCCAGGAGCCGTGGCTGATGCCGACCCGCTGAACAGGGCGCCCGTGAGGACGCGAAGAGGCCGGTCCGCGGGTGCGGACCGGCCGGAAGGCTTCCTCTCCGGGTGCTCGCCGGGTGGGCTCGCGGCGGTGTGCTGCTACGGCCTGGGGGTGCTCTTCGCAGCCGTGCCGGCGCACAGCATCCCCAGGATCACGGCCAGCGCGCCGATGATGATGTTGTTGACGACGACACCCGCGTCCGGGCTGTCGCCGACGATCCACGGCGCGATGATCATCCAGGCGCCCATCGCACAGAAGGCCCAGCTGAGGCCGTACATGCGCTCCGGTGCCCGGGTGAACCCGAGGGCCAGCAGGCCGATCGCGATGCCCACGATCAGGTTGTGGGTCACGAGCGCGGGCTGGCTGGTCGTGTAGTGGAGTATCCAGGGGGACACCGCGCAGTACAGACCGAGCAGGAACACCGGTCCGTCCACGAGCGCCACGTCGCGACCGCCGAGCATGCGGTCGTAGCGGTCCCGCATTTCGGATACATCAGGGTGGGCGGATATGTCACCTCTGGTGGGCTGCACGTTGGCCATGACTCGTCTCCTTTGACTCGCAGGCCTGACCGCGTCTGGTGCGGTATGCGGTAAGCGCCGCCTACGGTCATTCTGCGCTTATTTTTTCTTTATGTGTAGAGCTGTTCGAGATCATGGTGGTGGTGTCGATCCGGGGGCGGGCCGTTCGTGTAAGGGGGGAGAGAACACGACGCAGGTCCGAGGAGGCCGTCATGAAGTACTACCTGCTCAATGTGATGCAGCCCGTCGGGGAACCGCCCGCCCCGGAGGTCCTGGGCGAGATCGAGAAGAACCTCGACGCCCTCAACCGGGAGCTGCGGGAGGCGGGCGCGTGGGTGTTCGCCGGGGGCCTGCACGGCCCGGAGTCCTCCACTGTGCTCAGGCCCCGCGACGGCGACGTCCTGGTCATCGACGGGCCGTACGCCGAGGGCAAGGAGATGCTCGGCGGCATCAGCCTGATCAAGGCCCCCGATCTGGACGCCGCCCTCGAGTGGGGCCGCAGGCTGGCGCTGGCGACCACCCTGCCGATCGAGGTGCGGCCGTTCATGGGCGAGGCCGAGGACCGATGACGATCCCGGGCGTCGAGGACGTCTTCCGCGCGGAGTACGGCCGCGCGGTCGCCGTCCTGGTCCGCTTCCTCGGCGACCTCGACCTCGCCGAGGAAGCGGTCCAGGAGGCCTTCACCACGGCCGTTCGGCGCTGGCCGGAGACCGGAGTGCCGCCGAGCCCCGCGGGGTGGATCATCACCACCGCCCGCAACCGTGCCATCGACCGGCTGCGCCGCGAGGCCACCCGGGACGAACGCCACGCCCAGGCCGCCCTGCTGCACGCCCCCGACGCATCGCCTGAGGAGGGCCCCGTGCGCGACGAACGGCTCCGGCTCCTCTTCACCTGCTGCCACCCCGCCCTCGCCATGCAGGCACGCGTCGCCCTCACCCTGCGCCTGCTCGGCGGGCTCACCACCGCCCAGATCGCCCGTGCCTTCCTGGTGCCCGAGCCGACCATGGCCCAGCGCCTGGTGCGGGCCAAGGCGAAGATCCGCAACGCCGGGATCCCGTACCGCGTGCCCCGCGACGCCGACCTGCCGGACCGGCTCTCGGGAGTGCTGGCCGTCGTCTACCTGATCTTCAACCAGGGGTACGAGGGGGAGGCGGGCCTGTGCGAGGAGGCCGTCCGCCTCGGACGCCTGCTGACCGAGCTCATGCCGGACGAACCCGAGGCCACCGGGCTGCTCGCGCTGATGCTCCTCGTCGAGTCCCGTCGGGACGCCCGGCAGGACGAACACGGCGAGCTCGTGCCGTTGCCCGAGCAGGACCGTGCCCGGTGGGACCGCGCACTGATCGCCGAGGGACAGGAGCTCGTCCGGCGCTGCCTGCGCCGCAACCGGCCGGGGCCGTACCAGATCCAGGCCGCCATCCAGGCCGTGCACAGCGACGCGCCGACCGCCGAGGCAACGGACTGGGGGCAGATCCTGCGGCTGTACGACCAGCTGATGGCCCTCGCCCCCAGCCCGGTCGTGGCCCTGAACCGGGCGGTCGCCGTCGCCGAGGCCGAGGACCCGGCCACGGCCCTCGCCCTGGTGAACGCGCTGGACCTCGACGGCTACCACGTCTTCCATGCCGTCCGCGCCGACCTCCTGCGCCGGCTCGGGCGGGACGCGGAAGCGGTGCGGGCGTACGAGGCCGCCATCGGGCTCACCCGGAGCCCGGCGGAGCGCGCCTTCCTCCAGCGCCGTAGGCGCACCCTCACACGCTGAGCGCCTCCCGCACCGCCACCTCGGCCTCCGCACCGCCCTCGCCGGACGACGTGACCCGCCCGGCCTCCAGGACGTAGTACCGCTGCGCCGCCCGCATCGCGAACCCGACGTGCTGTTCGACCAGCAGCACCGACAGCCCGCCCCGGGCGGCCAGGGCGAGGATCGTCTCCTCGATCTCGGTGACCACCGACGGCTGGATGCCCTCGGTCGGCTCGTCGAGGAGCAGCAGCCGGGGCTCCGTCACCAGGGCACGGGCGATGGCGAGTTGTTGCCGCTGCCCGCCGGAGAGCAGGCCTGCGCGGCGACCCGACAGCGCGCGCAGCGCCGGGAACAGGTCCAGTGCCTCGGCGACCGATTCCCTCCCACGCTTGCGCCCGTCCGCGACCAACTGCAGGTTCTCGGCGGTCGTCAGATGCGGGAACGCCTGCTGGCCCTGCGGGACGTACGCCATCCCGCGCGCGACCCGTTCATGCGGCTTGCGGCGGGTGATGTCCTCGCCGTCGAACCGGATGGTCCCGCCGGTCGGGGTGAGCAGGCCGACTGCGGCCCGCAGCAGTGTGCTCTTGCCGGCGCCGTTGTGCCCGAGGACCGCGGCGACACCGTCCTTCGGCACCTCGACGGACACCCCGTGCAGGACGCTGCTGCGGTGGTAGCCGACGCGCACGTCGTCGATCTGGAGCATCATGCCTCCCGCACGGCCACGTCGGCGGTGGCCTCGGCGGCCGTGTGCCCGAGGTACACCTCCTGCACCTTCGGGTCCGCCTGGACCTCGGCCACGGTGCCCTCGCTGAGCACCTTGCCCGCGTGCAGCACGCTGACGCTGCGGGCGAAGGACCGCATGAAGTCCATGTCGTGCTCGATGACGACCACGGTCCGCTCCGCGCTGATCCGCTCCAGCAAACTGCCGGTCGCCTGGCGCTCATCGTGGCTCATGCCGGCCACCGGCTCGTCGAGGAGCAGCAGCCGCACGTCCTGCACCAGCAGCATGCCGATCTCCAGCCACTGCTTCTGACCGTGCGCGAGCGTCCCGGCGGGGGAGTCGGCGAGGTCGGTGAGCCCGACCGTCTCCATCGCCTTGGCTACCGGTTCGGGGACGCCCTTGCGGCGCCGCAGCATGGTCCACATGCTCCGCCCCGCGCCCGCCGCGATGTCCAGGTTCTGCAGGACCGTCAACTCCTCGAAGACCGTGGCGGTCTGGAAGGTCCGGCCGATGCCCGCCCGGGCGATCCGGTGCACGCTCCGGCCGAGCAGTTCTTCGCCGCCGAACCGCACGGACCCCGCCGCTTTCACCAGCCCGGTGACCGCGTCGACGAGGGTCGTCTTGCCCGCGCCATTGGGACCGATGAGGAACCGCAGATCGCCGGGGCGGACGTCGAGGTCGACTCCGTCGACCGCGGTGAACCCGTCGAAGGACACCCGCAGTTGGCGTATTTCCAGGCCGGTCATGCTGCTTCTCCTACGGGGATGACGGCCGCCTTCTTCTCCGCTGCCGCTGCCGCCCTGCGTCGCCGTACGACTGTCGCCAGCGAGGCCAGACCGCCGGGCAGGAAGGCGAGCGCGACGATGAACAGCAGCCCCTGGAAGTAGGTCCAGGCCGCTGGGAACTCCTCCGACAGTGCCGTCTTCGCCCAGGCCACCGCGATCGCGCCGAGGACCGCGCCGACCAGGCTGGCCCGGCCTCCCACCGCCGCGCCGATGACGAACTCGATCGACGGCACGATGCCGATGAGCGCGGGCGAGATGATGCCGACCGCCGGCACGAACAGCGCACCCGCGAGGCCGGCCATCCCGGCCGCGACGACGTAGGCGACCAGCTTGACGTTCGCCGGGTCGTAGCCGAGGAAGCGCACCCGCTCCTCCGAGTCCCGCACGGCGACGAGGAGTTCGCCGTAGCGGCTCTGGATGAGCTGGCGGGCGAGCGCGATGAGCAGCAGCAGTACGGCCGCGATGATGAAGTACACCGTCCGCTGGTTGACCGGGTCGTCCAGGGCGTAGCCGAAGAAGCCCTGGATGTCGGTGAGTCCGTTGGTGCCGCCGGTCGTGGCCTGCTGGCCGATCAGCCAGATGGCGAAGGCGGCGGCGAGCGCCTGGCTGAGGATCGCGAAGTACGCGCCCTTGACCCGCCGCCGGAAGATGAACGAGCCGAGCAGCGCCGCGACCGCCATCGGCAGCAGGAACGTCGCGGCCAGCGCGAACACCGGGTTCGCGAACGGCTGCCACCACCAGGGGAGTTCGGTGGCGGTGCCGTACAGCTGCATGAAGTCGGGCAGGTTGCCGGGCCCCGCGTCGGCGATTTTGAGGTGCATCGCCATGGCGTAGCCGCCGAGCCCGAAGAACACGCCCTGCCCGAGCGTCAGCAGCCCGCCCCGGCCCCAGGCCAGGCAGATGCCGACCGCGACCATCGCGACGCACAGGTACTTGGCGAGCAGCCCGAGCCGGAAGTCGGACAGGACCAGCGGGGCGACGGCGAACAGCACGACGGCCGCCCCCACGAAACCGGCCGCCGCCCGGGCCGACCGGCTCTTGAGCAGGTTCATGCGAGACTCCTCGTCCGCAGCGTGTACAGCCCCTGGGGCCGCCACTGGAGGAACGCGACGATGCCGACGAGCACCAGCACCTTGGCGACGCTGACGGTGGTGGAGTACTCCAGCACCGACTGGAGCACCCCCAGCGCGAAGGCGACGATGACCGTGCCCTTGAGCTGTCCGATACCGCCGACCACGATCACCAGGAAGGCGTCGATGATCACGTTGGTGCCCATCGTCGGCCCGATCGGACCGACCAGCGTCAGCGCGACTCCGGCCACGCCCGCGAGCCCGGAGCCGATGAAGAAGGCCGTACGGTCCACGGTCGAGGTCGAGATGCCGGACACCTCAGCCAGGTCGCGGTTCTGCACCACGGCCCGGATCCGGCGGCCCAGCGGCGTCAGCCGCAACGTCAGCGACAGCGCGACGACCGCCGCGACCGCCAACCCGAGAATGAACAGGCGGCTGTTGGCGACGGTGAGCGGATCGTCGCCGCCGATGAGAGTGATGTTCCCGGTGAGGATGTCGGGCGCGCGGGTTTGCACGTTCGGCGCGCCGAAAAGGTCCCGGGCGAGTTGCTGGAGCATCAGGGAGACGCCCCAGGTGACGAGAAGTGTGTCAAGTGGCCGCAGATACAGCCGTCGTATCAGCAGCCATTCGAGAAGTGCGCCGAGGGCGCCCGAGACGAGAAAAGCGACGGGCAGAGCGACCAGCAGCGAAATTCCGGCGCTCGAAATGGACTTCTGCAGGACATACGTCGTGTAGGCGCCGGCCATGATGAACTCGCCGTGGGCCATGTTGATGACGTTCATCTGGCCGAACGTGAGCGAGAGACCGAGCGCGATGAGCAGCAGGACGGCACCGATGCTGATGCCGGTGAAGGTCTGACCGAGGATCACGGTCATGCGGCGGCTCCGGGGAGGCGGGGGGCGCGGGGACCTCGGCGTACGCGAGGCCCCCGAGAAGCGATCGGTCAGGACAGGCCGGAGGCCCAGGAGTAGCCCTTGAGGTACGGGTCCGGCTTGATGGGCTTGCCGGAGTCCCACACCTGCTCGATCAGTCCGTCGGAGCCGACCTTGCCGATCCGGGCGGTCTTGTAGATGTGCTGCGAGGCGCCGTCGACGGTGACCTTGCCCTCGGGCGCGTCGAAGGTGATGCCGTCCGAGGCGGCCTTCACCTTCTCCGGGTCGAAGGACTTCGCCTTCTCGACCATCGCCTTCCACAGGTAGACCGAGACGTACGCGGCCTCCATCGGGTCACTGGTCGGCTTGTCCTGGCCGTACTTCGCCTTGTAGGCCTTCACGAACTTCTCGTTCGCGGCGCCCGGGGTGGTCTGGTAGTAGTTCCAGGCCGTCAGCTGTCCGTCCAGGTACTGCGTGCCGATCGACTTGACCTCCTCCTCGGCGATCGACACCGAGACGACCGGCATGCTCTTCGCGGTGAGGCCCGCCGACTTGTACTCCTTGAAGAAGGCCACGTTCGAGTCGCCGTTGAGGGTGTTGAACACCGCGTCCGCCTTTGACGCCTTCACCTTGTTGGCGATCGTGCTGAACTCCGTGGACCCCAGCGGCGCGTAGTCCTCGCCGAGGATCGTCATGCCGTTGGCCTTGGCGTACGCCCTGATCTCCTTGTTGGCGGTGCGCGGGAAGACGTAGTCGCTGCCGACCAGGTAGAGCTTCTTCAGTCCCTGGCTCTTGAGGTAGTCGAGGGCCGGGACGATCTGCTGGTTGGTGGTCGCGCCCGTGTAGAAGATGTACGGCGACTCCTCCAGGCCCTCGTACTGCACGGGGTAGAACAGCAGCGATCTGTTCTTCTCGAACACCGGCTTGACCGCTTTGCGGCTGGCGGAGGTCCAGCAGCCGAAGGTGGCCGCGACGCCGTCCTCCTTGATGAGCTTGGTCGCCTTCTCGGCGAAGGTCGGCCAGTCGGAGGCGCCGTCCTCGCTGATCGGCTTGATCTTCTTGCCGAGGACGCCACCGGAGGCGTTGATCTCGTCGACGGCGAGCATCAGCGAGTTGCGTACGGTCACCTCGCTGATCGCCATCGTGCCGGACAGCGAGTTGAGCAGACCGACCTTGACCGTGTCGCCGCTGACGTCGATCTTCGCCGCCTTGTCGGACGAGCCGGCCGCGTCGGTCTTCGCACCGCACGCCGAGAGGGCCACGACGGCCGCGAGCGAGGCGGTACCGGCCAGGAAACGACGCCGGTGGATATGAGGAAGGCTGGACAAGTGAACCTCCTTGAAGGGCGGTGCACAGCCTCAAGTCGGCCTGTTTCCATGGTGTTTCGGGTCACTTACCCAGCTGTATCTTCCGGCTCTCCGCAGGAAAAGAAACGGGAAACAAAAAAGCCCCGGGTTAGATTCCGCACCGGAATTCACACTTCGCCCGAGGCATTCTAGTTACTTCCTGCAGGAAGTATCTGGGGTGGGTGGGTGCATGTCAAGGCTGAGCTGTCAGGGCCGAGCGGCGGCGTCCAGGTCGAGCTGGGTGAGCACGTCGAAGTCCACGCCGTCCGCCTGGGCGAGGTAGATGCGCTGCCTGACATGGCTGCCCCTGAGTCGCAGCAGTCCGCGCGGCCCCTCGTACGACACCGACTCGGCCGTCGCGCCGATGGCCCTCACGTCCAGCGTCCCGGCCCGGGCGACGAGTGCGGCGAGCAACAGCACGCCCTCGTAACACGATTCGCCGAGACTCCCGGGAGCCGGTGCCTCGATGCCGTACCGCCCGGCATACCGGCCGTGGAAGTCGAGGGTGTCCTGGTTGGCGAGCGAGGCGAAGAACCCGGCGGTGCTGTAGAGGCCGGCGGTCGCCGTGGGGCCGCTGGCCAGCAGCATGTTCTCGTCCATGAGTGTGCTCAGCCGCAGGCAGCGCTGGTCGAGGCCGGCCGCGGCGAACGCCCGGTTGAACCGGACGGCGTCGTTGCCCACCAGGAGCATCACGACGGCGTCCGCGTCCGACCGCTCGATCCGCCGCAGCACGCCGTCGAAGTCATGGGTGCCGAGCGGCAGATACACCTGCCCGCACACCCCGCCGCCGGACTCGCGCGCGTAACCGCACGCGGCCCGCGCGGTGCGCCGCGGCCACACGTAGTCGTTGCCGACGACGAACCACCGGCGCACCTTGCGCTCGGCCGCCAGTAGCCGCATCGCGGGCCGCAGTTGGTCGTCCGGTGTCTCGCTGGTCAGATAGACGCCGGTGGTGTGCTCCCCGCCCTCGTACAGCGCGGTGTACACATACGGCACCCGGTGCGCTATGCGCGGGGCGAGCTCCTGGCGCACGGAGGAGATGTGCCAGCCGGTGACGCCCTGCACGACGCCGAGGTCCACCAGCGCCTCGACCCGGTCGGCGATCTCACGGGGCTCGGCGCCGCCGTCCACCGGCAGCAGCCGCAACTCCCTGCCGAGCACGCCGCCCGCGTGGTTGACCTCCTCCACGGCGAGTTGTGCGCACAGTTCGCAGGTCGGCCCGAAGATGCCCGCGGCGCCCTGCATCGGGAAGACGAGGGCGACGCTGAGCACGGAGTCGTCGACGGTGAACCAGTCGAGCGGATGGGGGTCGAGCCGGCACATGCGGTCATGATTCCGGTCCCGTTCGGTGAACTCCAGTCCGTCTCGGGGGCTGGGCGGTGGGGAAGTGGTGGACGTCGACGGTGCTTGCGTGACATGTGGACGATCCTTTGGTGAAGCGGCACTTGTACGATGACGGCACCCCGGGACCGAGGAGCAGGATGCCCACACCTCCGCGTCAGCCCCAGGACCTGATGCAGCTGTTGACGCGCGCCGAACGCCTGGCGGCGCGCCGGCTGCGGAGCGTCCTCGACGGGGGCGGCTGCTCGATCGAGGCCTGGCGGGTGCTGTCGCTGCTCTCCGACGGCGAGGGCCACGCCATGACGGCGGTGGCCGAAGCGGCCTTCCTGCCCCCGGCGACCCTGACCAAGCTGGTCGACCACCTCGTCGACCAGAACCTCGTGTACCGCCGGGTCGACCCCCTCGACCGACGCCGCATACTCGCCCACCTCACCCCGCGCGGCGAGGCCTACCGGCGGCGGATCAGCCGCGAGGTGCGGGCCGGCATGCCGGTGCTCGGCGAGAGCGACGACGACCTGCTGCGTGGTCTGCTGGAGCGACTGGTCGGCACGCTGGAGCAGACGGCGGCCGAGACTGCCGGCTGACCGTGTCCGTACTGCGGGACTGGTGGCGAAACCAAGCCGATCTCCAAAGAAACAGCAGGTCAGCGGCCGGGTGATGGGCAATCAGGTGGCGCAATGATTCAGCAACACCACTGGCCGGAAACCATCGATATGGTCGCCGCATGCCACCTGAACGAACCCGCGAGCACACCGCGCCGCTCGCCGCCGCCCGCCGCCGTCGGCTGCGTGCGGACCGGGCGCGTCAGCTCGCGGACCTGCTGCGGCATCTGGTTCTGACCGGGGGATTTCCCGGGGGAGCGCTTCCCCACGAGGACGTCCTCGCCGCCGACTACCAGGTGTCACGGAACACCGTGCGGCACGCCCTCGACCTGCTGCGCGCCGAGCAGCTCGTCGAGCGGATGCCCGGCGTCGGCACCGTCGTCGTCGCCGAGAAGTACTCGCACGGCCTCGACCGGCTGATGGGACTCGCGGAGACCCTGCGGGAACACGGCCGGGTCACCAACGAGGTACGCACCATGGGGCCCGTCGCCGCCCCCGCACCCGTGGCCGAGCGTCTGCGCCTGCCCATCGGCACCGACGTGCTCTACATCGAGCGCCTGCGCAAGCTGAACGGGCTGCCGCTCTCCCTCGATCTCACCTATCTTCCCCTGGACATCGGCAGTGAGCTGATCGGCGCCGACCTGGAGAACACCGATGTCTTCCGGCTGCTGGAGCAGATCACCGGGCAGCCGCTCGGGCACGCGGAGATCACCCTGGAGGCCGTGAACGCCGACGCGCACTCCGCCACCGTGCTCCAGGCGCCGCGCGGCACCGCCGTGCTGATGCTGGAGCGGCTCACCCACCTGTGCGACGGCAGGCCCGTGGACCTGGAGTTCATCCGGTTCCGCGGGGACCGGATCACGATGAGCGGGCTGCTGCGCCGCTCGGTCTGAATCGCCGCATATCCGTACTTCCGTATGTCCGCGGTCCACTGAACACCCGCGATCCGCGCAGCGTTTCTCTCACCCCTCGCAGTACCTCACTGGAGACAGCCATGCCCTTGGTGCCCCAGCGGGCCGACGTGCCCGTGACCGTCGACGAGTCGAAGTGCATCGACGGCTGCACGCTCTGTGTCGACATGTGTCCGCTGGACTCCCTGGCGATCAACCCCGACAGCGGCAAGGCGTACATGCACGTCGACGAGTGCTGGTACTGCGGCCCCTGTGCCGCCCGCTGCCCCACCGGGGCCGTCACGGTCAACATGCCCTATCTGCTGCGGTGAAAGGCCCACATCCGATGAAACGCACGACTCCTGCCGCCCTGCTCGCGATCGCCCTTGTCAGCATCCTCGCCACCGGCTGCGGCGGCGACGCCTCGGCCGGCGACGACACGCACATCACCGTCACCGTCGGCTACCAGTCCAAGACCATCAACACCGTCACCGCCGGCACCCTGCTGCGCTCCCTCGGCTACTTCGAGCGTGAACTCGCCGCCCAGGGCGAACGGGACGGCATCTCCTACAAGGTGGAGTGGCAGGACTACGCCACGGGCGCGCCCATCACCGCGCAGATGACCGCGGGGAAGATCGACATCGGGTCGATGGGCGACTTCCCGCTGCTCATCAACGCCGCCCGCGGCAAGCAGCTGAACCGCCCCACCCACCTCGTGTCGGTCACCGGATACAACCTGAAGGGCGCCCTCAACACCGTGGTGACGGCGCCGGACTCGAAGCTCGGCTCGCTCGAGGACCTGCGGGGCAAGAAGGTGTCCACGAGCGTCGGCTCGGCGGCGGACGGCACCCTCGTACGGGCGCTCCAGCGGGCCGGGCTCGACGCCGAGAAGGACATCAGCAAGCTCAACCAGCAGCCGGCGGTGGGTGCCTCCGCGCTCCAGGCGGGCAGTGCCGACGCCCTGTCGCAGTTCGTGGCCTGGCCCGGGCTGCTGGTCTTCCAGGACAAGGCGAAGGCGCTGTACGACGGTGCGGAACTCGATCTGCCCACCTTCCACGGGGTCACCGTCCGCGAGGACTTCGCCGAGCAGCGGCCGAAGGTGCTCGATGCCTTTCTCACCGCGCAGACCGAGGCGACGAACTACCTGAACGACCACCCCGTGCAGGCCGCCGAGAAGGTCGCCGAGGCCACCGGACTGCCTCCGGAGGTCGTCTACCTCTACAACGGCAGCGGCGGCATCGCCACCTTCGACCCGGCCGTCAAGCCGCAGCTCGTCTCCGCGCTGAAGAAGGACGTGTCGGTGCTGAAGTCGGCGAAACTCGTCGGCGACGTGGACGTCGACTCGTTCGTCGACGACGGCCCGATCAAGCGCGTGTACGGCAAGGAGTACGCCGAGCGGCTCGCCGCCACCCCCGGCGCCTCGCGCAGCGAGGTCTGGCTCAAGGGCGAGGACAGCACCCGCCCGTTCGACTCGCCCGCCGCCCTGCTGAAGTTCGTCGCCGGGCACGAGGGCGAGGTGCGTGCCGCCTACGTACCGGACGCCACCAACGGCACCCGCTGGTACGCCGACAAGGCGGTCTGGGTCCAGGACGGCAAGGAGTTGAAGCCCTTCGTCACCGCCTCCGCCGCCGACGCGTACATCCAGGCCCACTCCGGTGCCCGTACCGTCTCCTACGCCAGCGCTCTGGAGCTGGCGTCATGACCGCGGTGACGGCCCCGCCGAAGAAGGCGTCGGCGGGGCCGGCACCCACTCGGCGCACGGCCCGCCTCCGGCCGGTCGTCCGCGTCCTGTCGCTGCTCGCGGCGCTCGGGCTGTGGCAGCTGCTCACCACGCTCGACGTCCAACTGTGGCTGCGCTTCGACCAGTTCCCGTCCGTCACCGACGTGGCCGGGGAGTTCGGAGAGCGGATCGGCGACGGCGCCTACTGGCAGGACGTGACCGACAGCCTGCGCCGGATCGTCACCGGCTTCCTGCTCGCGGCGGTGCTCGGCGTCGCCGCGGGCGTGGCCGTCGGCCGGTCCCGCTGGGCCGCGGACCTCGTCGGGACGGTGCTGGAGGTGCTGCGGCCCGTCCCGGCCATCGCGTTGGTACCCGTGGCGATCCTGCTCTTCCCCAGCAACGAGCAGGGCATCGTCTTCATCACCTTCACCGCCGCGTTCTTCCCGGTGCTGGTCGCCACCCGGCACGCGGTGCGCGCGCTCGCCCCGGTCTGGGAGGAGGCGGTGCTCACCATGGGCGGTGGACGGTGGCGGGTGCTGGCCTCCGTGGTGCTGCCCGGCGCGCTGCCGGGGATCTTCGGCGGGCTGTCGGTCGGAATCGGCGTCTCGTGGATCTGTGTGATCTCCGCGGAGATGATCTCCGGCGAGTACGGGGTCGGCTACCGCACCTGGCAGGACTACACCGTCATCGACTACCCGGGCGTGTTCACCGGCATCGTCACCATCGGCCTGCTCGGCTGGCTGACCTCCACCGTGGTGGAGCTCCTGGGACGCCGGCTGACGCACTGGCTGCCGCGGCGCGAGGGGAAGGCCACAGCATGAGCACGGACACCGACACGACCGTCACCGCACCGCGCACCGAGCAGCCCGCCCCAGGTGCACGGCTCAGCGTCACCGGCGCCGAGCTCGGCCGACCGGGTGCCGTGGTGCTGCGCGGGCTGGATCTCGAAGCCGCCCCCGGCGAGATCCTCACCGTCGTCGGCCCGTCCGGGTGCGGCAAGTCCACCCTGTTGCGGACGCTGGCCGGGCTGCTGCCCGCGCTCGCCGGACAGGTCGTCCAGGACGGGCGGCCCGTCACGGGCCCCGGCGCGGACCGGGCGCTGGTCTTCCAGGAGGACGCACTGCTGCCGTGGCGTACCGCCCGGGCCAACGTCGAACTCCCGTTGGCGATCAGGGGATTGGGCCGAGCCGAGCGCCGGGCCAGGGCGGAGCAGTGGCTGGAGCGGGTCGGGCTGGCGGGTCTGGAGCGGCAGTTGCCGCACCGGCTCTCCGGAGGACAGCGACAGCGCGTGCAGCTCGCCCGCGCCCTCGCCGGGCAGCCGCGGGCCGTCCTGATGGACGAGCCGTTCGGCGCCCTGGACGCCCAGACCCGGGCCAGTATGCAGCAGTTGCTGGTGGAGGTGTTGCAGGGGACCGGCGCCACCGTGGTCTTCGTCACCCACGACGTGGACGAGGCGCTGTTCCTCGGCGACCGTGTCGCGCTGCTCGGCGCAGGCGGCCTCGCCGGGGTCCGGCCAGTGCCGAGCCCCCGTGACCGCGGCGCCCGCGACACCCCCGCGACCGTGGCACTGCGCCACGACATCCTCGAATCCCTGGGCCCCCGAGCGTCCTGAGGCCGACTGGGCCGCCGCGTGTCCTGGGCGTCCCTCCGCACGCGAGCGTCCCGACCCTCCCTCGGCCTCGAGCGTTCCGAGAGCCCCTCCGCCGCCCCGCACGTCCTGAAAGGCACTCCCGCCATGAGCACCCCGACCCTGACGGAGATCCCCGACCTCGACTCGGCCGAGGAGCTGAGCTGCGACGTCCTGGTCATCGGCGGCGGCACCGCCGGCACGATGGCCGCGCTGACCGCCGCCGGGCGCGGTGCTTCCGTGCTGTTGCTGGAGAAGGCCCATGTACGGCACTCCGGGGCGCTGGCCATGGGCATGGACGGCGTCAACAACGCCGTCATCCCCGGCCGCGCCGAACCCGACGACTACGTCGCCGAGATCACCCGCGCCAACGACGGCATCGTCGACCAGTCGACGGTCCGTCAGACGGCCACCCGGGGCTTCGAGATGGTGCGGCGCCTGGAGTCGTACGGGGTGAAGTTCGAGAAGGACGAGCACGGCGAGTACGCGGTCCGGCAGGTGCACCGCTCGGGTTCGTACGTGCTGCCGATGCCCGAGGGCAAGGACGTCAAGAAGGTCCTCTACCGGCAGCTGCGCAGGCGGGAGAACCGTGAGCGGATCCGCATCGAGAACCGGCTGATGCCGGTGCGGGTCCTGACCGCCGGCGGCAGGGCCGTCGGCGCGGCCGCCTTCAACGCCCGCACCGGTGCCTTCGCGACCGTACGGGCGGGCGCCGTGATCCTCGCGACCGGTGCCTGCGGCCGGCTCGGGCTGCCCGCGAGCGGCTATCTGTACGGCACGTACGAGAACCCGACCAACGCGGGCGACGGCTACGCGATGGCGTACCACGCGGGCGCCGAGCTCACCGGCATCGAGTGCTTCCAGATCAACCCGCTCATCAAGGACTACAACGGCCCGGCCTGCGCCTATGTCGCCAACCCGTTCGGCGGCTACCAGGTCAACCGGCACGGGCAGCGGTTCGTCGACTCCGACTACTGGTCCGGGCAGATGATGGCGGAGTTCGCCGCCGAGGTCGCCTCCGACCGCGGGCCGGTCTACCTCAAGCTCAGCCACCTGCCGGAGGAGTCCATCTCGGCCCTGGAGTCGATCCTGCACTCCACCGAACGCCCCACCCGCGGCACCTTCCACTCCGGACGCGGTCACGACTACCGCACCCATGACGTGGAGATGCACATCTCCGAGATCGGCCTGTGCGGCGGCCACTCCGCCTCGGGCGTGCGGGTCGACGAGCACGCCCGTACCACCGTGCCGGGTCTGTACGCGGCCGGCGACCTGGCCTGCGTGCCCCACAACTACATGATCGGGGCGTTCGTCTTCGGTGACCTGGCGGGCGAGGACGCCGCCCAGTACACGGCGCACCGGGGCGAGTTGCCGCAGGACCAGCTCGCCGAGGCCCACGAGTTGATCTACCGGCCGCTGCGCAACCCCGACGGCCCGGCCCAGCCCCAGGTCGAGTACAAGCTGCGCCGGTTCGTCAACGACTACGTCGCCCCGCCCAAGAGCGGCGCCCGGCTCTCCCTGGCGCTGGAGCACTTCGAGCGGATGCGGGACGAGATCGCCGAGATGGGGGCACGGACGCCGCACGAGCTGATGCGCTGCGCCGAGGTCTCCTTCATCCGCGACTGCGCGGAGATGGCGGCCCGGTCCTCCCTCGCCCGCACCGAGTCCCGCTGGGGCCTCTACCACAAGCGCATCGACCACCCCCAGCGGGACGACACGGCCTGGCTGCACCATCTCGACCTGCGCAAGAGCCCGACCGGAGCGATGGAGTTCACCGCGCGTCCCGTCGAGCCCTACCTCGTCCCCGTCGACGAGTTCACCCCCACCGGCGGCCCCGCCCGCCACCTGGGCGAGGTACGGCCGCTGGAGACGGCCACGGCGGGGCACCGCGAGGCACCGCCCGCAGCGCTCACCCCGAAGAGGGGCGGCGCGGCCGACCCCGCCGACCCGACGCACGGAACCCCGGAATCCACCAGGGAACGGCTCCTCGCAGTCGTCGCGCTCACGGAGGAGGAACCCGATCTCCCGGCCCTGGAGCCCTACTTGAAGGACGCGGACGCCGCCGTACGTCTCGCCGCCGTCAAGGCACTGACCGAGACGGTCCCACCCGGGGCGGGCCCCGCACTGGCCACCGCCCTGACCGACGGCGACGGCCGGGTGAGCGCCGCGGCCGCCGCCTCGCTGCGCGAGCTGGCCGAAGTCCTCACGGCGGAGCCCGAGTTGCGCGCCCCGCTGGTGGCCGCCGCGCTGGCGGCAGCGGATCCGACGGCCCGCGCCGCGGCACTGGACCTGCTGCGCGCCCTGCGCCTCGGGGACGCCGAACTGTTCGCCGGGCTCCTGGCCGACGCGCACATCGAGGTGCGGTTGGCCGCCGTACGCGCCCTGGTCTCGGTGGACGCCGTCGAGGCCCTGTCCGGGGCGGCCGGCGACGCGGCGCGCGAGGTCCGGGTCGCCGTGGCGCGCGGGTTCGCCGCCGTGGCCCCGCACATCGACCGGGACGCCGGCACCTCGGCCGCCCTGCACCGTCTGACCGGCGATCCCGACGTCCTGGTACGCGCGGCGGCGTTGGAAGCCCGCGGCGTCCTCGGCGTCCCCGACGGACTCCTCGCCCCCGTGACGGCGGCGCTCACCGACCCGGCCTGGCAGGTCCGCGCGGGAGCCGCGACCGCACTGGGCGGGGCGGCACCGGACCAGGGAGTGCCCGCCCTCAGCGGGGCACTGCGCGACACGAACGCCGATGTGCGCAAGGCCGCCGTACTTGCTCTGCTGCGCCACACCGCACGCGACGACGCCCGTACGGCACTCGCCGCCGCGGTCGACGACCCCGACGCCGACGTCCGCGCGTACGCGGGCCGGGCGGGGCGGTGATCCGGCGCCTTCTCAACTCCGGGACTCATCGGTCGGGTTGACCGGCCCGCACCCGAAATTGGTACAGACCAAACCCTTGACTGGTACAGACCAAAGGGGTTGAGTGTGTCTCCACACCCCCCACCACGGCCGCCCCCACGCCGTGACCGACACCGTCGGTGCGTGCGCACAAGGTGCTGCTTCGCCCTGCCCTTGTCCGGGTGCGGCCGTGCTCCGCAAAGGAGTTGATCCTGTGTCGAGGCGCCGTACGGCAGCAGTCCTGTCCTCCCTCGCCCTGGCGGGCGCCGCGCTGGTGCTCCAGCCGGCCCCGAGCGCGTCCGCCGCCGGCTTCGTCGTCAGCGAGTCGCAGTTCAACCAGATGTTCCCGAACCGGAATCCGTTCTACACGTACAGCGGCCTCACCGCCGCCCTCAGCGCATACCCCGGCTTCGCGAACACGGGCAGCGACACGGTGAAGAAGCAGGAGGCGGCCGCCTTCCTCGCCAACGTCAACCACGAGACCGGCGGCCTGGTCCACATCGTCGAGCAGAACACCGCCAACTACCCCCATTACTGCGACCGCAGCCAGCCCTACGGCTGTCCCGCGGGCCAGGACGCCTACTACGGCCGCGGCCCCATCCAGCTCAGCTGGAACTTCAACTACAAGGCCGCCGGCGACGCGCTCGGCATCGACCTGCTCAACAACCCCTGGCGGGTGCAGAACGAATCCGCCGTCGCCTGGAAGACCGGCCTGTGGTACTGGAACACCCAGACCGGCCCCGGCACCATGACCCCCCACAACGCCATGGTCAACCAGGCCGGCTTCGGCCAGACCATCCGCAGCATCAACGGCTCCCTGGAGTGCGACGGCAAGAACCCGGCCCAGGTACAGAGCCGGGTGAACGCCTACCAGCGGTTCACACAGATCCTCGGCGTCTCCCCGGGCGGCAACCTCTACTGCTGACGCCCCCCGTGTCCACGGCCTGTGCGACACTCCGCCGATGACCTCCGAAACGATCACCGCGGACGCCGCGGGCACCTGGAAACTCGGCGATCTGTCCGTCAGCCGCGTCGGCTTCGGCGCGATGCGGCTGACGGGCAGCGCCGCCTTCCATCACGGGACGCCGAGCGACCGGGAGCGTTCGATCGCCGTACTGCGCAAGGCGGTCGAGCTCGGCGTCGACCACATCGACACGGCCGCCTTCTACTTCTCGGCCCTCCGCTCGGCCAACGAACTCATCAACACCGCGCTCGCGCCGTACCCCGACGACCTGGTCATCGCCACGAAGGTGGGCCCCTATCGCGACTACCACGGCGACTGGGGCACCTCGGCCCGGCCCGACCAACTGCGCGGCCACGTCGAGGAGAACCTCCGTCAGCTCGGCCGCGACCACCTGGACCTCGTCTACCTGAGGCGCATGCGGCAGGACTCCATCGCCGAGCACTTCGGCGCCCTGGCCGAACTGCGCGAGGCGGGCCTCATCCGGCACCTCGGCATCTCCGCCGTCGAGCCACGGCATCTCGTCGAGGCGCAGGCCATCGCGCCCGTGGTGTGCGTGCAGAACCGGTACGCGCTCGACCGGCCCGACCCTGAGGCCGACGAACTCCTGCGCCTGTGCGGCGAGCAGGGCATCGCCTTCGTGCCGTTCTACGCGGTGGCGGGGGAGGCGGGGGAGACAGGCGCGAGCGCCGCCCACGACGACGAGGTGCTCTCCGTGGCGCGGACGCATGGCGCGAGCCCCGCCCAGGTGCGCATCGCCTGGACGCTGCACCAGGGCCCGCACGTCCTGGCCATCCCCGGCACCGGCAACCCGGATCACCTGGCCGAGAACGTCGCCGCCGGCGCCCTCCGCCTCACGGACGACGAGCTGACCCGGCTCAACACGGCCCGCCGACAGGCCGGTTGAGCCGGGCGACCGGTATCAGCCCGCGTACCCGGTCACCGGGTAGTGGTCGGACAGATTGGTGTACGTGTAGTCGGTGCCCCAGCTCGACACCGTCCAGGGCGCGCTCTGCTCCTTGACGACGTCGTTCTTCCAGACCGTGGGCCGGGCGTGACCCGCGCGGTGCAGGACGTGGTCCAGGTCCTCGCGCGGGTCGTCCGGGTAGCGGTCGCGGGCGATGGAGTTCTCCTGCGTGTCGAAGGAGTACGGGTGCCCGGTGCGCGCGTCGGCCCCCACCAGCCCGCCGTCGGCGAGCATCGAGGCGTACTCCGACGTGCGCGAGTCGACGTTCAGGTCACCGGCGACCAGCACTTGCTCGCCCGCCGGGATGTTCTTGGCGTCCAGGAACGCGTCGATCGCCTTGAACTGCCGGCTGCGCATCGCGGCCGCCTCACCGGCGTCACAGCCCGGGTCGGTGGACTGGGCGTGGGTGCCGACGACGTGCACCTTGGTCCCGTTCACGTTCAGCACCACATACGCGAAGCCCTTGTTGGACCACCAGTCCGCCCCACACGCGTCCTTGTACACCCACTGCTCCTGGCGCAGTATCGGCCACTTGCTGAGGATCGTGACCCCGCCGTCCTCGGGCGTGGTCGCCGAGTATGCGCCGCCGGTCGCGTCCCAGCCGCTCTTGGCGCGCCCGACGACCGGGGTCTGGTACGGGTACTGGCCGGCGAGGGAGCTCTTCAGCGCGTCCGAGGAGGAGTTGTCGAACGCCTCCTGGAGGACGACGACGTCGTTGCCCTGCACGAAGGGCGCCTTGGCGATCTCCGCGGCACGGTGGTCCTGGCCCCAGTTCGGGTACAGCGTCTTGCTGAAAAGAAAGACGTTGTACGACAGCACCTTGAGCGGCGGCGCCTGTTCGGCGGCCGAGGCCGCGGGCGCCGCGCTCACGAGACCGGCGGTGGCGAGCGAGAGCGCGAGCACTGCCGAGCCCTGTGCACGGCGTTGTGCGGAGAGCGTCACTGGATCTCCCTGTGGTCGAAGGGGGTTGAGTGGCGCCGCACATCAAACCATCAGGGATTACTCCTAGGTAACACCTGTGCGGGAAATGGATGTCGTAGGGACGTACGCACGGAAGTTGTTCAGACAAGCCATGTTCCGTTTCGCATGAGATGGCGTTGCGGCAGCTCACGTACCTCGTGCCATGCCTGCACCGCACGCGGACGCACCCGGTAGTAGGCGTACGTCGCGGAGTCGCCGCGCGGATCCCAGCCCGTCTTCGCGTGGAACGCCTCGGCCGCCTCGGCCGGCACCTCGTCGATGCCGTGGACCTCCACATCGCCGTCGATGAGGACGACGTCGCGCGTGTCCCCGAAGGCCAGCCGGGTCCGGCCGCCGGTCCGCAGGTTGCGGCCCGTGGGGTTGCCCGGGCGCGTGGCCATCCAGAGGGCTTCGCCGTCCCAGACGAACCACAACGCGACCAGACACGGCACCCCGTCGGCGTCCGCCGAGGCCACCCAGATGTCCGTCTCCCGTTCCAGGCGGTCCAGAACGTCCTGCTTGCGGTGCTCGGGGCTGCGTGGCTCTTCCATGATCGTCATGCCCGGGAACGCTAGTCGCCGGACGCCTCTCGCACCTCGGGCCGCAGGCGTAGGACCGCGGTCCCGATCAGGACTGGCGCCGCGAACGTTTTACGTATAACCTCTCCCGTCAATCGCACCTCTGGAAGGCCCCGATGAGACGCATCGCCCTGGTCACCCTCGTCGTCGACGACTACGACGAGGCGATCCGCTTCTACACCGAAGCCCTCGGCTTCCGGCTCGTCGAGGACACCCCCCGCCCGGACGGCTCCCGCTGGGTCGTCGTCCAGCCCGGCGACCAGGGCTCCGCGCTGCTGCTGGCCCGGGCCAAGGGTGACGGGCAGCGCGCCCGGGTCGGTGACCAGACCGGCGGGCGCGTCGGGTTCTTCCTGCACACCGACGACTTCGCCCGCGACCACGCCCGGATGCTCGGCGCGGGCGTGACCTTCCTGGAGGAGCCGCGGCACGAGCCGTACGGCTCGGTCGCCGTCTTCCAGGACCTGTACGGCAACCGCTGGGACCTGCTCCAGCCCGCCGCCTGACCCGCTCCCGCATCCTCGGACCGCCCCGCTCGACGAAAGACCCCGCCATGACTGCTACGCGCGTAGACGCCGAAGTGATCCGCCGCCTCCCCAAGGCCGTCCTGCACGACCACCTCGACGGTGGCCTGCGCCCCGCCACTGTCGTGGAACTCGCGGCCGAGGTCGGCCACACCCTGCCCACCACCGACCCGGACGAGCTCGCCGCCTGGTACTTCGAGGCCGCGAACTCCGGCGACCTGGTCCGCTACATAGCCACCTTCGAGCACACCCTCGCCGTGCTGCAGACCCGTGAGGGCCTGCTGCGCACCGCCGAGGAGTACGTCCTCGACCTGGCGGCCGACGGGGTCGTCTACGGCGAGGTGCGCTACGCCCCCGAGCTGAACACCAACGGCGGACTGACCCTCGCCGAGGTCGTCGAGACCGTGCAGGAGGGCCTGGCCGCCGGTATGGCGAAGGCCGCGGCCGCCGGTACTCCGGTGCGCGTCGGGACGCTGCTGTGCGGCATGCGGATGTTCGACCGGGTGCGCGAGGCCGCCGACCTGGCCGTCGCCTTCCGGGACGCCGGTGTCGTCGGCTTCGACATCGCCGGAGCGGAGGCCGGCTTCCCCGCCGCCGACCATCTCGACGCCTTCGAGTACCTGCGCCGCGAGAGCGTGCCCTTCACCATTCACGCCGGCGAGGCCGACGGCCTGTCCAGCATCCACCAGGCCCTCCAGATCTGCGGCGCCCAGCGCATCGGTCATGGCGTGCGCATCACCGACGACATCCCCGACCTGGCCGCCGGCAAGCTCGGCCGCCTCGCCGGCTGGGTGCGTGACCGCCGTATCGCCCTGGAGATGTGCCCGACGTCCAACCTCCAGACCGGCGCCGCCACCTCGATCGCCGAGCACCCGATCACCGCGCTGAAGGACCTCGGCTTCCGTGTCACCCTCAACACCGACAACCGCCTGGTGTCGGGGACGACGATGACCCGGGAGATGTCCCTGCTGGTGGACGAGGCCGGCTGGACGGTCGAGGACCTGCGCACGGTCACGGTGAACGCCGTGAAGAGTGCGTTCATCCCGTTCGACGAGCGCAAGGCCCTCATCGAGGACGTCGTCCTCCCCGGCTACGAGCTCTGAGGCAGCCCCGGTGTTCCCGGTGCGCTAGGAGGCGAGCAGCCCCCGCACAAAGGCGGCCTGTCCGACGTGCTGCAGATCGTCGGACAGGACGCTGACCAGCCGTACGCCCAGGCTGACCGGAGGATCCCAGCGCTCGTCCACGATGCGCTCCAGATCCTTGGCGGCCACCTCGCGCAGGGCCCCGAGGGTCTGGGTGTGCACGGCGTCGTAGTACCTCGTCAGCAGGTCGCCGGAGTCGACCCGCACCTTGGCCACCTTCGCGGCGGTGTGGCCGTAACCGGTGTCGTGGCGCGGCAGGTCGAGCCCGAAGGTCTTCTGGAAGTCCTGCGTGAGCCACACCTGGTCGAGGTCGAAGGCGTCGGCGATGTGGTCGTCCTGGACCCGGGTGAGATGCCAGACCAGCCAGGCGATGGAGTTGGCGTCGGGGGAGGGGCGGGCGTGCAGGGCGTCGAGGTCGAGGCCGTCGACGGCGGCGTGGACTTCTTCCTGGATGCGGTTGTAACCGTCGATGAGGATGTCCTTGGCATGCATGGCTCCACCATCGCGCAACCGTCCGTCACGCGCCTTCCGTCTCCAGCAGCGCCATGAGCGCCCGGGCGGCCGGGCTCGTGGCCTGCGGCGGCGGAAGGAGGGCCACCGTCTCGTAGACGGTCTCGCCGGCGCCTTTGACGGGCAGCGCGGTCAGTGACCGCCGTTTGTGCCGGAAGTGGCGCGGTACGACGGCGACGCCGAGGTTCTCGTCCACCAGGTCCAGGAGGCTGTGCACGTCGTTGACCTCCAGGGCGACGCTCCGCCGCACCCCCGCCGCGGCGAACACGGCGTCGGTGGTGCGGCGCGGCCCCCAGTCCGGGTGGAAGTCGACGAAGACCTCCCCACCGAGATCCTCCGGGGTGACCGCGGCCCCGGCGGCCGCGAGCCGGTGGCTCGGATGGCACAGGACGGTCATCGGTTCGCCGGTCAGCGGTACCACCCGCAGCTGGTCGGTGTCCTCCTGAGCGGCCCGTACGGCGAAGGCCATGTCCAGGCGCCCGGCCGCGACCTCCTCCGCCAGCGCGCCCGAGCCCGCCTGCCGCAGACAGATCTCCACATCCGGATGCTGCCGCCGGAAAGCCGCGAGCAGCCCCGCCACATGCACCCCGGCGATGCACTGCTCGGACCCGAGCGCCAGCATCCCGCGCAGCACGCCCTGCACCGCGGCCACCGCCTCATGGGCGGCCCGCACCTGCGCCAGGATCCGCTCCGCCTCGCACAGCAGGGCACGGCCGGCCGGGGTGAGCGTCACCCGGCGGGTCGTGCGCACGAACAGCGGGGTCTGCAACTCCCGTTCCAGCGCCCGGATCGATGCCGACAGGCCCGACTGGGAGACCATCAGGCGCTCGGCCGCCCGGGTGAAGTGCTGGTCCTCGGCGACCGCCACGAAGTGCTGGAGATGGCGCAGTTCCATGATTGAGCAGCCTAGCCGCTGAATCCCATCTGATTTACCTGTTGGACCACTGCCCGCAGGTCACGACAGAGTGGACGGCGACTGCAGGACGGCTCTTCGGAGCCGTCCCTCGTGTGCCAACCCCTCTGGAGTCGCGTTGTACACCGCACACACCGACCGCTACACGGACATGCCCTACCGGCGCACCGGACGCAGCGGCCTCCGACTTCCGGCGATCTCGCTCGGACTGTGGCACAACTTCGGGCCCGCGGACCGCTCGGTGGAGCACCAGCGGGCCATTCTGCGCCGCGCCTTCGACCTCGGCGTCACCCACTTCGACCTGGCCAACAACTACGGGCCGCCGCCCGGGTCCGCCGAGTCCGCGTTCGGTGAGGCACTGAAGGCGGACTTCGCGCCGTACCGGGACGAGCTGATCATCTCCACCAAGGCCGGCTATCTGATGTGGCCGGGCCCGTACGGCGAGTGGGGCTCGCGCAAGTACCTGCTGTCCTCGCTCGACCAGAGCCTGAAGCGGATGGGCCTGGACTACGTCGACATCTTCTACTCGCACCGCCCCGACCCGGACACTCCGCTGGAGGAGACGATGGGCGCCCTGCACTCGGCGGTGCAGCAGGGCAAGGCGCTGTACGTCGGCGTCTCCAACTACTCGGCCGAGCAGACCCGCGAGGCCGCCCGCATCCTGCGCGACCTGGGCACACCGCTCCTGATCCACCAGCCGCGCTACTCGATGCTCGACCGCCGCCCCGAGGACGAGGGCCTCCTGGACGCCCTGGACGAGCTCCAGGTCGGTTCCATCGTCTTCTCCCCGCTGGAGCAGGGTCTGCTGACCGGCCGCTACCTCGACGGCATCCCGGAGGACTCACGGGCCGCGAGCGACAGCCCGTTCCTGCAGTCCGACGCGGTCACCGAGGATCTGGTCGGCAGGCTGCGCGCCCTGGACGACATCGCCAAGGGCCGTGGGCAGACCCTGGCCCAGCTGGCCCTGGCCTGGGTGCTGCGCGGCGGCCGGGTGACCTCCGCGCTCGTCGGCGCGAGCAGCGCGCGGCAGATCGAGGACAGTGTCGCCGCGACCGGCAACCTGGACTTCGACGCGGAGGAACTGGCCCACATCGACGCGGTGATCAAGGGCTGAGCCGTTCCGTCAGACGAACGGTGACGGAGTCGCCCTCCTGCTTCCCGATGGCCCTGCGCACCTCGGCCTTGACGGGGAGCTTGTGGGTGCCGTCCCCGAGGGCCATGAACGAGCTCTGGAACGGATGTCCGTCGACGGTGCCGCGGACCTTGACCAGTCCGCGGGTACCGAAGAAGTCGACGGACTCCGGCCAGACGACATAGGTCCAGCCGCCGTCGCTCGGGCTCTTGCGCAGGACGGCGGTGAACTCCGCGTCCAGTTTCCCGCTGGTGGTCATGGTGTGCTCCTTCGCGGCGGTCTCCTCGGCCTTCACTGGTCAAGACCGCCGCGCGGCACGGAACTCATCGCTCAGGCCTCGGTGGGCACCCGGTCCAGGAACCCGAGGACGGAAAAGATCCGTCCCTCGCGGTCCAGCGTGATCACATCGGTCCCGGCCACGGGCGCCGGTAGTCCCGTCGAGGAGGTATCCCCGGTCTCGCTCACCAGCTCCCAGGAGAAGCGTGCCGTGTCGTGGTGGCCGTCGACGGAGCCCGTGAGTCGGAAGGTGAAGCCGGGGAAGCGCGCCTGCGCCGCCGCGACGACGGCCGCGATCCCCTCGTGCCCGTGGACGTCGGCCAGGGGGTCGGTGTAGCCGCCCAGCGGATTCCACGCGGTGGCGACCGCCCGGGCCAGTGCCCCGGGTTCGCGGGCGTTCCAGGCCTCGAAGTAGCGGGCGACGGCGATCTGGTATCGGTCGGTGGACGCGGGCATGGTGGATCAGCCTCCCATCAGGTCGTCACTGCCTGTCGGAAAGCGGGTCCCGGTCGCGGTGACCCGGTACCGCCACGATGCCCGCACTCGTAGGGAAGCTCGATTACCGCCGGGGTAATGAAACGGCGTTGACGTGCACTCGTCGTGTTTCGGCCAATACCGGCTGTGAATATGCCAGGAGACTGGCCGGAAAGTCATGGTGACAGTGTTTCAGTAGTGAACATACTCACTACGAGGGAGCCTCACATGGGGCGACGGCCCCCTCACACACCGCTCACGAGCC
Organism: Streptomyces bicolor; assembly: GCF_000719285.1. Classification (GTDB taxonomy): domain Bacteria; phylum Actinomycetota; class Actinomycetes; order Streptomycetales; family Streptomycetaceae; genus Streptomyces; species Streptomyces bicolor. The sequence continues at coordinate 516,071 of NZ_JOFS01000005.1, forward strand.
GCATGGAAAGCGAGGCCCGCCGGCAGGCGAAAACGGCAACACGGGGGAGGCTACGTGCACGACGAGTTCCTTTGCCATGTCACCGCATACGGAGTCTGCGGAGGTCGGCGCATCGGTGTACCCCTGGGGACGTACCGGGCGCCCACCCTGGCCCTGGCCCTGTGGTGGTTACGCGACCGGGCGTCCTGGATCGCCGAGCGATTAGACCCGCAGCCCGATGCCGAGCACTTCCCGCCGAGCGCACTCGTCCCGGTCGCCGACACCGTGCTCGACGTACCGGCCGTGCTGCGCGCCTGGTGCGGTGACGTCGGCCAACAGGAGCTGGTCGCCGATGAGTTGGCGGCCGGGCGGCTGGTGCGGATCGCCGTGAGCGATGACACCACCGAGTACGAACTGCTCGCCGAGTCCGTGGACGCCCTGCGGATGCAGCGGACCATCCCGGCACTGGTCGTGCCCGTCGCCTGAGCCCCGCCCCGGGGTGATCACCGGCCCCGGTGCAAGCGGCGCACAAGGGCATAGATCGATAGAATCCTGACATGGCGGAGCGGCCGGTCGCACCGACGGCGCCCGTACTGGTCCTGGAGACCGAGTCGGGTTCCACCGTGATGACCCCCGGCCGTGACTACCACGTCGGACGCGACCCGCTCAGCGACATCGTCATCGACGACGCCCGCGTCTCCTGGCACCACGCGGTGCTGCGCCCCGAGGCCGACCACTGGACCCTCGAGGACGAGAACAGCACCAACGGCACCTACGCCGAAGGCCACCGCGTCCACGAGCGGGATGTCGGCCCCGGCACCGTCATCCGCTTCGGCAACCCGTCCGACGGCCCCCGCGCGGTCCTGCTCGACCGCCGCCCCGCCCCTTCGGGCGCGGCGGAACGCCCCTCGTCGGTCTCCATGCCCAGTCTCACCGGCACGTTCCGCCGGCCCACCACCGTCCGGCCGCTGCCCTCCCGCAGCGTCCGCATCGGCCGCGCCGCCGACAACGACCTGGTCATCGACGACCTGATCGTCTCCCGCCACCACGCCGAACTGCGCGCCCTGCCCGACGGCACGTACGAGATCGCCGATCTTGGCAGCCACAACGGCACCTACCTCAACGGCAGCCCGGTCACCGCCGCCTCGATCGCCCCCGGTGACATCGTCGGCATCGGCCACTCCGCGTTCTGCCTGGTCGGGGACCAGCTGCAGCAGTACGTCGACACCGGGGAGATCTCCCTGGAGGTGCAGGACCTCGCGGTCGCCGTCGACCGCGGCCGCCGGACCCTGCTCGACCACGTCTCCTTCCCGGTGGGGGAGAAGTGCCTGCTCGCCGTCGTCGGCCCCAGCGGCGCCGGAAAGTCCACACTGCTCAACGCCCTGACCGGGCAGCGCCCCGCCGACCACGGCACCGTGCTCTACGACGGCCGCGACCTCTACCGCGACTACGCCGAACTGCGCCAGCGCATCGGCCTGGTCCCGCAGGACGACATCCTGCACGCGCAACTCACCGTCCGCAGCGCCCTGTCCTACGCCGCCGAACTGCGCTTCCCGCAGGACACCGCCAAGGCCGAACGCCAGGCCCGGGTCGACGAGGTGATCCGCGAGCTGGGCCTGGAACAGCGCGCCGGGCAGCCCGTGCACAGCCTCTCGGGCGGGCAGCGCAAGCGCGTGAGCGTCGCCATGGAACTGCTGACCAAGCCGTCGCTGCTGTTCCTCGACGAGCCGACCTCCGGGCTCGACCCCGGCATGGACCGCTCCGTGATGCACATGCTGCGCGGCCTGGCCGACGACGGCCGCACCGTCATCGTCGTCACCCACAGCGTCCTGAGCCTGGACGTCTGCGACCGGCTCCTCGTGCTCGCGCCCGGCGGACGGATCGCCTACTACGGCCCGCCCGAGGAAGCGCTGCTCTTCTTCGGCTTCGAGCACTGGCCGGAGGCCTTCGAGGCGTTCGAACACGACCAGGAGCGGGACTGGGCAGGGGACTACCGGGCCTCGCTCCTGCAACGGCAGTACATCGCGGACGCGACCGGCCAGCCCCGCCACCCCCACCCGGGCCCGGTGGCCGTGGCCCGACCGCCCCGGCCGCGCAGCCGGGGTGCCCAGCTCGGCACGCTGATCCGCCGCTACACCACCGCGCTCAGCGCCGACCGCACCTTCCTCGCCGTCATGATCGCCCTGCCGTTCGTGATGGGCGGCCTGACACGGGCGCTGACGGGCACCGAACTGACCCGGGACAAGGCGCCGGCGGCGCTGCTGATCCTGTGCGTCGGCGCGGTTCTGACGGGCGCGGCGAACGCGGTGCGCGAGTTGGTGAAGGAGCGTGTGATCTACCAGCGGGAACGGGCGGTCGGCCTGCCCAGATCGGCGTATCTGATGTCCAAGGTGGTGGTCCTGGGGACGATCACGGTGCTGCAGGCGGTCGTGCTGACCCTGGTCGCCCTGCTCGGCGTGGACCTCAACGCCCCGGACGGCCAAGGTGTGTTGATGCCTCCCCTGGTGGAAATCACCGTCATCGTGGCTCTGCTGGGCTTCACCGCGATGATGCTCGGCCTGGTCGTCTCCGCGCTGGTGCGCAAGGAGGAGGTGACGATGCCGCTGCTGGTGCTGCTCGCCATCGTCCAGGTCGTCTTCTGCGGCGCCTTGCTGAAGCTTGACGGCCTGCCCGTTCTGGCACAGCTGTCCTGGCTGGTGCCCTCGCGGTGGGCGTTCGCCGCGATGGCCGGCACCGTCGAGCTGTCCCGGATCGTGCCCGGCGACCTGACCGGCGATCCGCTGTTCGAGCACTCGGCCGGCTGGTGGCTGCTCAACGTGGCCATGCTGATCATGCTCTCCGCGGCCTTCGGCTTCGTCGTCTCCCGGCTGCTGCGCCGGCACGAACCCGTCGTGATGCGGAAGTAGGCGCGCGTCCATGACGTCCCCCGCCTTCCGGCCCACCCACGTCGTTCCCCGCGACGGCATGCCCGCCTGGGAGGCCCCGGACCCCGCCCGGCCCACCGTGCCTCTCGACGCCTTCCTGCCGGTCCGGCTCGTCGAACGGCGCGGCGACTGGGCTCACATCCTGTGCGCCAACGGCTGGGCGGCCTGGGTCGACGGCCGCTTCCTGATCGCGGTACCCGAAGACCCGCCCACCGCCGACGGCGGCCCGCTCACCGGCGCCGCCGATCCGCGCCCGCTGCTCGGCCGGGTCGAGCGGGCACTGGCCGACTACCGGGCCGCGGTCGAGGAGCTGGCGGCCGGCGGACTGGACGGCGAGACCTTCCGCGCCCGCACCTCCGAACTGCGGATCGGCGTGGTCGTCGACGGCGAGTCCATATGGCTCTACGACGCAGAGGACGCGCGGTGGGCCTACGCGGACGGCACGCGGCTGAGCACCTACGCCGCGGACGACGGACCCCGAGCCACCGCGGACCCCGGCCGCGGCCCGACCCAGGTAGTGAGCCCCGATGGCCCATGACACGAGCTTCTTCTCGGGCCGGCCCTCCGAGCTGATCGGCCGGCAGGTCGCGAGCTACCGCATCGAGCACGAGATCGGCCGGGGCGGCATGGCCGTGGTCTACCGCGCGACGGACCTTCGCCTGGACCGCACCGTCGCCCTCAAGCTCCTGGCCCCCGAGCTCGCCCGCAACGACACCTTCCGCCGCCGCTTCACCCATGAGTCCCGGGCGGCCGCCGCCATCGACCACCCGCACATCGTGCCGGTCTACGAGGCGGGGGAAACGGACGGCGTGCTGTACATCGCCATGCGCTACGTCTCCGGCAGCGACCTGCGCCATCTCCTCGACAGCCAGGGCCCCCTGCCGGCCCCGACGGCCCTGCGCATCGCCGCCCAGGTCGCCTCCGCCCTCGACGCGGCGCACGAGCACGGGCTCGTCCACCGGGACGTGAAACCGGGCAACATCCTCGTCGCGCGCGGCACCGACAGGGACCACCCCGAGCACGTCTACCTCACCGACTTCGGCCTGACGAAGAAGTCACTGTCCCTGACCGGCCTCACGACCGTCGGCCAGTTCGTCGGCACCCTCGACTACGTGGCGCCCGAGCAGATCTCGGGCAAGCCGGTCGACGCGCGCTGCGACGTCTACGGGTTCGCCTGCGTGGTCTACGAGTGCCTGGTGGCCCACCCGCCGTTCCAGCGGGACGAGGACATGGCCCTGCTGTGGGCCCACCAGTACGACGAGCCCCCGCCCCTGACCGAGGAGCGCCCCGACCTCGCCCCGACTGTCGACGTCGTGTTCGCCATGGCGCTGGCCAAGAGCCCCGACGACCGCCACGACTCCTGCCGCGCCTTCGTCGCCGACCTGCGCGCCGCCGTCTCCGGTGGTGCGACGGCCGGACGGACGTCGACGCAGGTGGACCTCGGGGCCGCAGGAGGCCCGAAGGAGTCCCTCGCATTCACGCCGAGGCCGCCGCCGCGCTGGGCCGAGCCGGTCTTCCGGCGGTGAACGCCGGCCCGCTCATCCCTCCGCGTGTGTCGTGACCTCGCCCCTGTGCCGCACCCGGAGCGCCAGCAGACTGGCGACGAGCCCGGCGACCAGCCCCCACGCCAGCGCCAGTCCGACAGCGGCCCACAACTCGGGCCGCAGGAACACTTCGCCGCCCAGATCCCCGCCCAGGTCGCCGATGCCCAGGACCGACAGGCCGTACTCTGCCGAGACGCGTCCCACCAGGCAGATCATCAGCACCGTGAGCGCGAGCGCGGTGGCCAGGTGGAGCGGGTGCTCCCAGGGGCGCATCCGGGCCGGCGACCGCCTCGCCATCACGAACGCGGCGACCAGCAGCAGGAGCGCGTCGACGGCGACCAGCCACCACACCCTGCCGTCGTGCTCGGCGAGCGTGCGCAGATTGAGTGCGGCGACCTCCTCGCCCCGCAGCACCTCGTCCAGCACATGCGGCATGGGCAGCCCGAACGGCCCGTCCACCCGGCCGTTCCAGGTCGCGCCGAGCCCGAGCGTCAGGGCGAGCCACACCACGTTCGGCAGGCCGAGCAGGATCACCGCGAAGGTCTCGGCCGCGTGCCCGCGCGTCGCCGCGACGACCACACCGACGACGGCCCCCAGGGCGACCCACGCCAGCAGCATCACCACCATGGCGTACGCGGCCGGCCGCACCGACTCCTGGAAGCGCAGCAGCCGGCCGGGCAGCGGAGCCCCGCGCGCGACCAGGAGGGCCAGCACCAGCACACCCGCCAGCCACAGCAGGCCGAAGAACACCGTCGCGGGGACGTCCGTGGTGAAGCCGACCTCGAAGGAGACGCCGAACAGGTCGCCGAGGTCGCCGAGGTCGCCGAGCTCGTCCGCCCCGAGGTCGCTGAGCGAGAGGGAGAAGGTCTGGCGGGCGGCGAAGGACAGCGCCAGGAGCGCGGCCAGCCACAGCACGGCGATCCTGGCGGCCCACCCGGCCAGCTCCCGGATGCTCGCGACCGCCCGGTGCCGCAGCGGCCGCAGGAAACCGGCGGCCAGGACCAGGGCGCCGGTGAGCGTGACCGACAGCGGGATCACGGTCAGCCCCGCATCGGACTCGGCCAGCCCCCCGGCGTCGCCCGAGAGCTCGATCGTGCCGCCGACCGCCGTGACCACGGTCGCGGCGACGACCCGTGGAAAGGCGCCGTCCGGGAGGTCGGCGGCCCCGGCCGCCCATAGCCCCAGCGCGGCGAGCACGCCCATCGCCACCAGCCCCGCCAGCACCACGGCCACGGCCTGCACCCAGCCGTGCCGGGCCAGCACCGGACGAGAGGGGGTCAGCACGCTCACCCTGCCCACGCTAAGCAGCACACCTGGGGCGCGCCCGTCGGGGAGGTCCGTCCGCGTCGGCTTGCGAGCGGCGTGGGGCGCACGCACAGAATGGGAATACTGCGGAAAGCCGCTAAAGAGGCAAAAGCCGCGAAGAACCACTAACTGTCGCAGGAATCCAGCGTCGGGAAGAAGGCCTCGTGAGCGTCGAACCTCCGTCGTCCGGCCGCCCCACAGGACCGCCCTCGGGCCCCCTGTCGGGACCCTCCCAGCCGCCCTCCGGCCCGCCCGCACAGCCCCCGTCGGGCACGGGTGGGGGAGCACCGGGCCCCGAACCCCACCACCCGTGGTGGAAGTCCGTCCCCCGCATCGCGGCGCTCACCGCGGTCGTGGTGGCCGCGGTGGTCGTCGCCGTCGTCCTGTCGCGCGGCGGGGGAGGCGGCGGCACCGCCCAGGGCGGCGAGGTCTTCCTCCAGGCCGCGGGCAACACGGGCCCCGACCCGTTCACCGAGTCCACGGCGACGGACAGCTCCGCCCCGCCCGTCAGCCCGTCCCCGGCGACCGAGACGGCGCCGTCGAACGCGGTACGAGGCGTCGACGGCGGCGCGCCCGGCCTGTACGGCGGCACCCGCAAGGTCGCGGCCTGCGACGTGGAGAAGCAGATCAGGTACCTGGAGCAGGCCCCGGAGAAGAACCGGGCGTTCGCCTCGGTCGCCCGCGTCGAGCCGTCCGATGTCCCCTCCTATCTGCGCTCGCTCACCCCCGTGCAACTGCGCATGGACACCCGCGTCACCAACCACGGCTACCGCGACGGTGCCGCCACCAGCTACCAGGCCGTCCTCCAGGCCGGCACGGCGGTCCTCGTCGACGACCGCGGGGTGCCCCAGGTGCGCTGCGCCTGCGGCAATCCGCTGACTCCGCCGGTCGCCCAGCAGGGCACGCCCAGGCGGACGGGTGACCACTGGCCGTCGTACCGATCCTCCGACGTCGTGGTGGTCTCGCCCGCGAGGACCACGGTCAAGGCCTTCGTGATCTACGACCACGACCGCGAGGAGTGGATCTCCCGCCCGCGCGGCGACGACGGCGACAAGGACAAGAAGACCCAGCCGCCGCCGCGGCCCTCGCCCTCGGTGAGCGTGTCGACGCCGACATCGCCCAGCTCCCCGTCCACCACCCCCACCTCGCCGTCGCCCAGCTCCGAGACGACGACGAAGGAACCCACGACGAAGGAGCCGACGACGAAGGAGCCGACGACCAAGGAGCCGACGACGAAGGAGCCGACGACCGAGGAGCCGACGACGAAGGAGCCGACGACCGAGGAGCCGACGACGAAGGAGCCGACGACCAAGGAGCCGACGACGACGGAGCCCACGACGATGGAGCCCACGACCACGAAGCCGCAGTCGCCCGAGACGTTCACCTCCGCGCCGCCGCCGTCGGGCCCGGGCACGACCATGACGTCGCAGTCGGCGTACACCACGAGTGCGCCGCAGTCGCCGTCGCTGTGACGTACGGCGCCACCTGCGCGGTGACTGTGCGGCCCCGCTCTGGGTACGAGGACTGGTGCAGTAGTGTCCGGCCAGTTCCGGCTTCCGAGAGAGATACGCATGATCGAGCACGTGGACGGGGCAGTGATTCCGACTGGTTTCGACGTGCCCGTGGAACCGCTTCGGCGGGCGGCGCACTACAGCGGTGAACCCGGATGCATCGCCGAGGCGCGGTCCTTCGCCGCGCTGTTCCTCGGCCGGCTCAGGACCGAGTGGTGCGCCACGATCGGCGAGTCCGCCGAGGACAAAGTGCTCCTGGTGGTCAGCGAGCTGGTCACCAACGCCGACCGGCACAGCAACGGCCCGTACATCCTGGATCTGGAGGGCACCGACGACGCGGTGGCGGTCTGCGTGTACGACAGCAGCTCCGCCCTGCCGCGCCGCTTCCCCAGGGATCCGGAACGCATCGGTCGGCACGGTCTGGAGATAGTGCACGCGCTGGCGGCGGAGGTCGCCGTGGAACGAGTGCCGGTCGGCAAGCGGGTCCGTGCGGTGCTGCGGCTGAGCGACGCGTGATTTCCCCCAGGGCGGAACGCTGATCCCTTGCCCAGGTTTCCCACGCTTCTAGGCTGGGCGGGTGAGCAAACCAGCGACGAACGAAGCCCGCGTCATCCCCCTGCGCCGGGGAACGACCCGCCCCGCGTCCGAACGCCCTGCCACCGCGGCACCCGCGCCCGCCGCCACCCCCTCCGCCGTGCCCCGGACACCGCAGCCCTCCGCACCCGCGCCCAAGGAGCCCCTGTGGCGCGACCTGATCGGTGACGTCCTGCGCCGTGAACGGCTCGCCCAGGAGCGCACGCTCAAGGACGTGGCCGACGCGGCCCGGATCTCCATGCCGTACCTCTCGGAGGTCGAGCGCGGCCGCAAGGAGGCCTCCTCGGAGGTCCTCGCGGCCGCCGCCCACGCCCTGGGGCTCGGCCTCGGCGACCTGCTGTCCCTGGCGCAGGGCGAGTTGGTCCGGCTCGCCGGCCGCCGAGTACCCGACAGCGGGCGCGGCAGGGCGGGTTCGTCGTACGACGGGCTGTGCCTGGCCGCCTGACGCCGTGCCGGCGTCTCAGACCGCCACGAGGCGCCGGCTCACCACCTCGTCGGCCAGGCCGTACGCCACGGCCTCCGGCGCGGTGAACACCTTGTCGCGGTCCATGTCCGCGCGCAGCGTCGCGATGTCGTGGTGGGTGTGCCGGGCCAGCACCTCCTCGACCTGCGAGCGGATCCGGACCATCTCCTTCGCCTGGAGGGTGAGGTCGGAGATCGCGCCCCGGCTGCCTCCGCTGGCGGGCTGACCGAGCAGCACGCGCGCGTGCTCCAGCACGAACCGCCGCCCCGGATCCCCACCGGCCAGCAGTACGGCGGCCGTCGACGCCGCCTGGCCCACGCAGAACGTGGAGATCGGCGCCTGCACGTACGTCATGGTGTCGTAGATCGCCATGAGCGAGGTGAACGAGCCTCCGGGGGAGTTGATGTAGATCGCGATCTCGTTCTCCGGCGCCGCCGACTCCAGATGGAGGAGCTGCGCGATGACGACGTTGGCGACGCCGTCGTCGATCTCGGTGCCGAGGAAGATGATCCGCTCCGACAGCAGCCGGCTGAACACGTCGGAGGACCGCTCGCCGTGCGCGGTCCGCTCGACGACGTACGGAATCGTGTAGTTCCCCATGTCACAGCCCCATCCGTCGCTTCGAGGCGGCCGGGCGGACGTCGGCGAGCGACGCCACGACCTGGTCCACCATGCCGTACTCCCTGGCCTCCTCGGCCGTGAACCAGCGGTCGCGGTCGCCGTCCCGGGCGATCGTCTCCGGCGTCTGGCCGGTGTTCTCGGCGAGGAGCCGCTCCATGGTCCGCTTGCTGTGGTCCAGGTTCTCCGCCTGGATCTCGATGTCGGCGGTGGTGCCGCCGATGCCCGCCGATCCCTGGTGCATCATGATCCGTGCGTTCGGCAGCGCGTACCGCTTGCCGGGTGTGCCGGCGCAGAGCAGGAACTGGCCCATGCTGGCCGCGAAGCCCATGGCGAGCGTCGACACGTCGTTGGGGATGAGCCGCATCGTGTCGTAGATGGCGAGGCCCGCGTACACGGAGCCGCCCGGGCTGTTGATGTACAGGCTGATGTCGGTACGGGGATCCTCCGCCGACAGAACCAGCAGCTGGGCGCAGACCCGGTTGGCGGAGGCCTCGGTGACCTCGGTGCCGAGGAACACGATGCGCTGGCCGAGCAGTTGGGCGGCGAGATGGTCGTCGAACCGCGTCGGCGGTGCGTCGCCCTCCTCGGCGCGTGGAGCGAGTGCGGTGAGTGGAGTCATCGGTTCTCCTCGTGGTGGCGGGATGCCGTCGACTCCACTCTTGACTTCGCACGACGCCGGGATGCGGATTCTCTGCCCGCGGCAGATTCGCTACGGGCAGAGCGGCTCGCTCAGACCTTCTCGCGCAGTTGCCGGAAGAACGCCCGTACGTCCCCCACCAGCAGATCCGGCTCCTCCATCGCCGCGAAGTGGCCGCCCCGGTCGAACTCCGTCCAGCGCACGATGTTCTCCGTCCGCTCCGCCTTGTGGCGCAGCGGGATCTGCGGGTCGCCGGCGAAGGAGGCCACCGCGGTCGGAGCGGTCGAGGGCTCGTGCGGGGCGGCGACCCGGTCGCCCGCGGCGTGGGCGCGCTCGTAGTAGACCCGGGCGGACGAACCCGCCGTGCCCGTCAGCCAGTACACCATCACGTTCGTGAGCATCAGGTCCCGGTCGACGGCCTCCTCGGGCAGGTGCTCGGAGTCCGTCCACTCCTGGAACTTCTCGACGATCCAGGCGAGTTGGCCTACGGGCGAGTCCGTGAGCGCGTACGACAGGGTCTGCGGCCGGGTGGACTGCAGGTGGAAGTAGCCCGTCCCGTCCCGGAACCAGTCCGCCCACCGGCGCCATGAGGTGAGCGTCCGCTCCCGCTCCTCTGGGCTCAGCGCCGCCAGTTCCTCAGAGGTCGGCTCGGTGGCCGCCTGTGCGCCGGGCAGCAGGTTGAGGTGGATGCCGATGACCCGGTCGGGGTGGACGCGGCCCAGTTCGCGGGAGATGGCCGCACCCCAGTCGCCGCCCTGGGCGCCGAACCGCTCGTAGCCGAGGCGCCACATGAGCTCGGCCCACGCGTCCGCGATCCGCCGTGACTCCCAGCCGGTCTGCCGGGTGGGCCCGGAGAACGCGAACCCCGGAATGCTCGGCAGCACCAGGTGGAAGGCGTCGGCGGGGTCGCCGCCGTGTGCGGCCGGGTCCGTGAGCGGACCGACGATGTCCAGGAACTCGACGATCGAACCCGGCCAGCCGTGCGTGATGATCAGCGGGGTGGCGTCCGGTTCGGGGGAGCGGATGTGCGCGAAGTGCACATGCGCGCCGTCGATCTCGGTCGTGAACTGCGGCCACTCGTTCAGCCGCGCCTCCGCCGCCCGCCAGTCGTACGCGTGCCGCCAGTGGCGCACCAGCTCGCGCAGATAGCCCGACGGCACGCCGTACGCCCACCCCACGCCGGGCAGCTCGTCGGGCCACCGGGTCCGGTCGAGGCGGTCGTGCAGGTCGTCGAGGTCGCTCTGCGGAATGTCGATACGGAAGGGGTGGATGCCGTGGTCGGCGGGCGAAGATGTCATGGCCGGGATGCTAGTTCCGAACGGTGTAACGGCCATCTGAATTCGGTCGGCATGCGACCGATGAGTTTCGCGGCGAGGATCGGTCGACACAGGTGACCGCTTCCACCACCCAGGAGGTACACATGGCCACCGACGGTTTCACCACGTGTCTGTGGTTCGACAACGAGGCCGAGGAAGCCGCCCACCACTACGTCTCGATCTTCAAGAACTCCAGCATCGGCAAGGTCGCCCGCTACCCCGAGGGCGCCCCCCGCCCCGCCGGCACCGTGCTGACCGTCGAGTTCACGGCCAACGGCCACAAGTTCCTGGCGCTGAACGGCGGTCCCGAGTTCAAGTTCAACGAGGCGATCTCCTTCATGATCTTCTGCGAGAACCAGGAGGAGATCGACTACTACTGGACCAAGCTCACCGAGAACGGCGGCGAGCCGGGCCCCTGCGGCTGGCTCAAGGACAAGTACGGCGTGTCCTGGCAGGTCATCCCGGACCGGCTCGACGCCATGATGACCGACCCGGACCCGGCGAAGGCCACACGTGCCACCCAGGCGATGCTGTCGATGCACAAGCTCGACATCGCAGCCCTGGAGAAGGCCTACGCGGGGGAGTGAGCCCCACCCTTCGCCTTCCGCTCTACAGGTTCTCGCGGATCACCCGGGTGATCTCCAGGGCGATCCGCCGGATCCCGGGGGAGCGGACCGGGCACGGCTTCGGCGTCGAGGTCGTGGGCGCCAGACAGAAGTGCAGGTAGTCGTCGTCGCGGTGCAGGGCCGTCCGGTCCCGGCCCGGCTGGGTGCAGTACTCGGCGTGGTCGCGCTCGTACCCCGTGCACGGCAGGTACTGGACCCAGGAGTAGCGGGCGCCGGCCGCGCTCACCGCCTTGCCGGCGTCGGCGACCAGGTCGCCGGAGGCGGCGGCCTGCTTCTCGTAGAGGGCGTTGACGCGCCGGACCCGGTCGGGGGTGATCGGGTCCGGGCCTTGCAGCACCCAGACGATCCGGGCGTCCGAGGCCGCGGCGATCTGGTCGGTGAGCCGCTTCAGGTCGGCTGCGTACCGCTTGAAGTACGTCTCAGGGGCGGCGTCGTGGGTGATCCCGTCCATGCACCACGTGTAGTCCCACGCATTGCCCCAGAACTGCATCACCACGAAGTCCGGCCGCAGCCTGCGCACCAGGGCGGCCGCCTTGTCCTTGTCCGGCACGAGCGACCGCTCGCCCGTGCCCTCGAGGTAGTCGCACAGCGTGGTCCCCGAATACGGAGCGCTGCTGTACGCAGCCCGCACGTCGCGGCGCAGCTCCCGCCCCACCACCTCCTGCGCCTCCATCGCAAGCGAGTCGCCCAGATACAGCACGGTCGGTGCCTTCGCGGGGACGCTCGCGGTCTTCCCCGGAGCGCTCGGCGAGGCGGGCGCGTGCTGCTGCGTGGTGGCCGACGCACCCGGCATCTCCGGCGGGGTCCCGGCCCCCGGCTCCGACGCCGGATCCCCGCACGCGCCGAGCAGCACGGCGGCGAGCAACACCCCGACGAGCCACGGCTTGCGCATACGGCAACTCCCGCCCCGGACACCGAAAACGGCTCCCCAGGCAAGCACAGCCGGGACCGAGGGGGAAGACCCGTGTCGGCCAGGGAGCGCCCCGGCCGACACGGGTCCGACGGTCGTTCAGACGCGGTCCGCCGCGATCAGCAGATACTGGAAGCTGCCGTTGCGGTAGGCGGTCAGGAAGGTGTCCTCGATGCCCGTGACCAGGTGGTCGGCCTCGCGGCGCAGCTCCCAGTAGGGAATGGTCGCCTCGGTCAGGTCCTGCACATGGACCGGGACGAGCCGGTTGCGGGCCATGGCGCGGAAGTACGCCGAGCGGGGGTGGATGTCGCAGATGTAGTGGGCGTTGATGAGGGACACCTCGCGTGAGGCGCGTCCGTAAGTGTCGTTGTAGCAGCCGGTGATGACGACGTAGCGGCCGCCGCGGCGCAGCAGCCGGGCGTGCTCGGCGAACAGCAGGTCGAGCTCGACGTACATGGTGGACTCGTTGTTCCAGGAGGCCGCGAACGCCCCGGACGGGAGCCCGGTGTCGAGCATGTTGCGGCAGTGGTAGCGCACCCGGTCGTCGATGCCCCGCTTGCGGGCCTGCTCGTTGGCGAACGCGGCCTGCTTCTCGGAGAGGGTGACGCCGTCGGCCTCGCAGCCGTGGCGCAGATGCGCCACGACACTGCCGCCCCCGCGTCCACAGCCGGCGTCGAAGACCCGGTCGTCGGGCGTCAGCGGGCCGAGCCGCTCGGCGAGCAGCTCCGCCTGGGCGTGCTCCAGCCGGTGCAGTTCGGCGGTGATGCGCTCCCGGCGCCGGACGGGGTCGGGTTCGTCGAGCACGGAGCGGTCGGCGTCGCCGATGCCGTAGTGATGGTGGTAAAGGTCGTCGATCTTTCCGAGTTCGAGGTTGACCGGGTTCTCCTCGGCGTTCCAGTAGTCCGCGACGCGGGTCTGGTACGTGGACTGGGACGGCACCGGGAGGCGGGTGGTGCCGGCTTCGGGGGCGATGGTCAACGGTGACTCCTCGTGCTGGTGCGTGTGACGTTCTGTCATTCGGCCGCGCTTTACCAGTAGTTGGGCAGGTGGTAGCGGTGGCTGTTGGTGGCGTGCCACTCGTGGTTGCCGGCCACCCAGTCGGACAGGCTCTGGGCGTAGCGCTCGACGAGAGGCGAGGTGGCGGACAGCAGGGCCGACTCCTCGTCGAAGGCCTCCATGATCCGGTTGTGGATCTCGACGGACTTCAGATAGGCGGCCTTGAGCCCGCACCGCTCGTTGGCGGCGACGACCTGCGGCAGGTTGAGGTGGGTCGGGTCGCTCGCCAGCTCCTTGGTGAAGGAGTACAGGTCGTTGACGATCGTGGTCGCGTTGCAGGCGAGCGCGGTGATCCGCTGGATCTCGGGCCGTGCGTAGAGCGCCTCGGGCAGTTCGTAGCCGTCCACGGCGTCCACGATCGACAGACAGGGACGGAAGTTGTTGAACTGCCGCATCACCAGGTACTCCCAGACCCGGGGCACATACCGGGTCTCCGCCCAGGCGGCCTCGGCGAGGTAGCCCAGGTGCAGCCGGGCGATGTCGTGCACGAAGCGGTCGGTCTGGCTGGGCGTGGCGAGGGCGGCGTAGTCCCGCAGGGCGAAGTGGTACGAGCGCAGCGGACCGTCGGCCCGCACCCCCTGCCGCCACTCCTCCTCGAGTTCCGGAACGCCGTGGAAGGGGTCGATCGCCGACTGGGCCATGATCAGCCGGCCCCCGAGGCCCCGGCGCGCCCCGCCCCGGCCCTCGTCCTCCTCGCAGTAGCAGGAGTCGACGACGTTCTCGGCGAGCAGCAGCTCCCCGGCGACCGTCAGCCGCTCCAGATCGGCCGCCTCCGGATGCTGGAGCACTACGGCCCGCCCGAACTGGAACCCCGCGAAGTCCCCGTTCCACGCCTCGGGGAACAGATCGAGGCGCCGCGCCCAGGCCTCCAGCCTGCGGTCGACCTCCGCGGCCTTGGCGGGGTCGGCGGGCTCGACCTGCCGGTACCGCAGCCCCGGGATCGCCCCGCCGCGCCGGGCGCGCAGTTGGCTCGCCATGTTCGGCGGGCCCGGCAGCGAGAAGGGGGACGACGTGCTCATGGCGTGCTCCACACGGTCACTCGGCCGTCCGGCCGATCTGGGCGTTCTCGAGGATCCCGACCGCGTCGGGCACGAGGATCGCCAGTGAGTAGTAGGCGGTGACGAGGTAGCGGATGATCGAGTTGGCGTCGATGCCCATGAACCGCACGTTCAGACCGGGCTGGTACTCCTCCGGGATCCCGGTCTGGTACAGCCCGATGGCGCCCTGGTCGCCCTCCCCGGTGCGCAGCGCGATGATGCTGCTGGTGTGCTGCGGGCTGACCGGGATCTTGTTGCAGGGAAAGATCGGGACCCCGCGCCAGGCGGGGATCTCGTGCCCCTCGACGCTCGCCGTGCCGGGCACCAGCCCGCGCCGGTTGCACTGCCGGAAGAACGCCGCGATCGCCTTCGGATGGGCGATGAACAGCTTCGTCTTGCGGCGCATCGACAGCAGCTCGTCCATGTCGTCCGGCGTCGGCGGCCCGGTGAACGTGCTGATGCGCTGCCCGTAGTCGACGTTGTGCAGCAGCCCGAACTCCCGGTTGTTGACCAGCTCCCACTCCTGGCGTTCGCGGATCTCCTCGATGGTCAGCCTCAGTTGCTGTTCGGTCTGGTCCATCGGGTTGTTGTAGAGGTCGGCGACCCGCGTGTGCACGCGCAGCACGGTCTGCGTCAGGGACAACTCGTACTCGCGCGGCGCGAGTTCGTAGTTGACGAAGCCGCCGCTGATGGTCGGCTCGCCGACATGGCCCGCCTGCACCGGTACGTCGGCCTCGCCCTTGCGGTTCATGGGCAAGCTCTGCCGGTCGGCGTAGGCCTGAAGGTGCGCCGCGAGGGACGGCACCCGGTCGGTGAACTCCTCGACCACGCTCCAGGGGAGCATGAGCAGCACGCCGGCGGTCTCCGCGCGCACCGAGCTCAGCCACAGCGGGTCGGCCTGGCCGATGGCCTCGTCGCCGAGCTGGTCGCCGTCGGTGACGACGCCGAGGATCTCCTCCTCGCCGTACTTGCCTTCCGTGAAGCGGGTGAACCGGCCGTGCACGACGAGGTAGGCCTCCGTGACGGGCTGCCCGGCCTCGACGAGTACCTGGCCGGCCCGGACCTCCCGGACCCGGAACCGGGTGGCGACCTCCCTGAGCACGTCCATGTCGGGGTAGCCGCGCAGGACCGGCAGTTCGGTGAGGGTCTCGGGGATGACCTTGATGTCGTCGGCGCCGTTCTGGTCGAACTGCACCCGGCCCCGGCCCACGCGCAGTTGCAGACGCCGGTTGACCCGGTAGGTGCCGCCCTTGACGTCCACCCAGGGCAGCATGCGCAGCAGCCAGCGCGAGCTGATGGCCTGCATCTGGGGTTCGGACTTGGTGGTGGTGGCGAGCTGCCGGGCCGCCTGGGTGCTGAGACTGGTGAGCGGAGCGTCGGAGTTCGGTTCGGGATCGGGTTCGTCGATGGCGGGACCGGTGGCGCTGTCCGGTGTGGACACATTCCCTCCCGGGAGGTGAGCGGGCTGGCCGAGCGCGTGCACCAGCCAAACAGCCGGAGAGGCACCCGGATCAGGGCGTGAATGGGGCGGCTTCAGGCCCTGGAGGTGCAAACCTGCCGTATGGGGCTGCGGACGCACCGTGGGTGATCACACACCCCTCCCGTGCCCCCGCACGCCTGCGTGGCGCCGCTCGGTTCAGGTCGTCCACGTCTGCGTGGCGCCGCCAGGTACAGGTCGCCACGCCTGTGTGGTGGCGCTCACGACAGGTCGTTACGCCCGTTCAGTGGCGCTCACGACAGGTCGTCCACCAGCACCGCCGCCCCGTCGAACCGGCCCGCCTTCAGGTCCCGCAGCGCCTGGTCGGCCCGTGACAGCGGATAGGGGTGCGTGGTGGCGTGTACGCCGTGTTCGGCGGCGAGCGCCAGGAACTCACGGCCGTCCTCGCGCGTGTTGGAGGTGACGCTGCGCAGCTGCTTCTCGTAGAAGAGGTCGGTCTCGTAGCGCAGCGCCGGGACGTCGCTGAGGTGGATGCCCGCGATCGCCAGTGTGCCGCCCCGGTCGAGCGCCCGCAGCGCCACCGGGACCAGGTCGCCGACCGGCGCGAACAGGATGGCGCTGTCCAGCGGCTCCGGCGGCATCTCGGTCACGTCCCGCGCCGAGGCGGCCCCCAGGTCCAGCGCGAGCCTGCGGGCGGCCGCGCCCCGCGTCAGCACATGCACGACGGCGCCCTCGGCCATCGCCACCTGCGCGGTCAGATGGGCACTGCCACCGAAGCCGTACAGCCCGAGCCGCCCGCCCGCAGGGAGCGCCGCCCGCCGCAGCGCGCGCCGGCCGATGATCCCGGCACACAGGAGTGGCGCGAGCGTCACGTCGTCGACGCCGCCGGGCAGCCGGTAGGCGAACGCGGCCGGTACGGTCGTGTACTGGGCGTAACCGCCGTCGGCGTCCCATCCCGTGTACCGCGAGGCCGGGCACAGGTTCTCGGCGCCCCGCGCGCAGTACGCACACGTGCCGTCGGTACGCCGCAGCCAGGCCACCCCCACCCGCTCCCCGACGTCGAAGCCGCGCACCGCCGCCCCGAACCCGGCGACCACGCCGACGACCTCGTGCCCGGGTGTGACTCCCGGCCGGTGCACCGGCAGATCCCCTTCCGTGACATGCAGATCCGTACGGCACACCCCGCACGCCCGCACACATACCAGCAGCTCGTCGTCGCCCGGCACCGGCACCGGCTTCTCGACCAGCCGCAGGGACCCCGACTCGACCGGCCCCGGCTCGGACACCGACCACGCGCGCATCGTCCCGTACGCCATCCCGTGCCCCTTCGCCGCCCGGCCGCCGTCTGACCCCAGTCTCGAACGGAACCAACCATTCGGCGCGCGGCCGGACCTCCGGGTGGCTAGCGTGAGAAACCGGACAACTCATCGATCCGGGAGAGGGCCGCAGACATGGCCGCGAAACCTGAAGGAACCCCCATCTGGGCCGACGCGATGTTCAGCGACATCGAGGGGGCCAAGAGCTTCTACGGCGATGTCCTCGGCTGGACGTTCGGCGAGGAGTCGTCGGAGTACGGCAACTACACCCAGGCCTACGCGGGCGGCAAGGCCGCCGCCGCGGTCGTCCCGCCCATGCCGGGCCAGGAGGGCATGTCGCAGTGGTGCCTGTACTTCGCCTCCCCCGACGTCGCCGCCACCGCGGGGAAGATCCGCGACAACGGCGGCGAGATCCTGATGGAGCCGATGGCGGTCGGTGACTTCGGCAGCATGTGCCTGGCCCGCGACCCGGGCGGTGTCGTCTTCGGTGTGTGGCAGGCCGGCACCCACGAGGGCTTCGAGACGGCGATGGACGACCAGGGTGGCTTCTGCTGGGCGGAGGTCTTCACCCGCACACCGGAGAAGTCCGACACCTTCTTCCCCGCCGTCTTCGGCTATGGGCAGCAGCAGATGGAGGACGACGCGATCGACTTCCGCCTCTACACCCTCGGCAAGGACACCATGGCCCTGGGCCGGATGACGATGACCGAGGAGTTCCCGCCCGAGGTCCCGCCGTACATCAACGTCTACTTCAACGTCCCCGACTGCGACGACGCCGTGGCGAAGGCCACCAAGCTCGGCGGCGTGCTCCGCTTCGGCCCGATGAGCAGCCCCTTCGGCCGATTCGCCGCGCTGAGCGACCCGCAGGGCGCGAGCTTCTCGGTGATCGACACCAGTACCACCGAGGGCGACATGCCCAAGCTCAGCGACGTCTCCTGACCGGCTCCGCGGCCGGGCGCCCGGCCCGCCCATGGCATGATCGGCACATGCGTGAACGTGTTGTGGCCGCGTGCGACGGGGCTTCGAAGGGAAACCCCGGACCGGCGGGCTGGGCCTGGGTCGTCGCCGACGAGAAGGAGACTCCGACCCGTTGGGAGGCGGGCCCGCTCGGCCGGGCCACCAACAACGTCGCGGAACTCACCGCGCTGGAACGCCTGCTCACGGCGACCGACCCCGGCGTGCCGCTGGAGATCCGGATGGACTCGCAGTACGCCATGAAGGCCGTCACCACCTGGCTGCCGAACTGGAAGCGCAACGGCTGGAAGACGGCCGCCGGCAAGCCGGTGGCCAACCAGGACCTGGTCGTGCGCATCGACGAACTGCTCGCCGGCCGCACGGTCGAGTTCCGCTACGTCCCCGCCCACCAGGTCGACGGCGACCCGCTGAACGACTTCGCCGACCGCGCCGCCAGCCAGGCGGCCAGTGTCCAGGAGCCCGCGGGCAGCGGCCTCGGCTCACCGGAGCCGCCGGCCGCCCCGGACACCCCGCCGGCCAAGGCCCCGCGCCGCAAGGCCACGGCGTCCCGGAAGAACGGCAGCTCCTCGCGCACCATCAAGGCCAAGTTCCCCGGCCGCTGTCTCTGCGGACGCAGCTATGCGGCGGGCGAGCCCATCGCCAAGAACACCCGGGGCTGGGGCCACCCGGAGTGCCGCACCGCCGAGGCCTGACCCGGGCGGCAGGGGGCGGTGACTCAGGCCGCGTCGAAGGTGTAGTGCGCGGTGTGGTCCAGCAGATCGGCCGGACGCACGTCGTTCCACGGCTTCATCGTGTCGCCCAGGTCGACCACGTTCGGCGTCCCGGCGGCCGGCAGATAGCCGGAGCCGGGGTGCCGCCGCTGCCAGTCCGCCCAGAGCTTGTCGATGTAGGCGTGGTGCAGCCAGAACACCGGGTCGTTGGGCGACGCACCGGTGGCCATCTGCCCGCCGACCCACACATGGACCCGGTTGTGCAGGTTCACGCCCCGCCAGCCCTCCAGGTGGTTGCGGAAGCCGTCCGACGCGCTGTTCCAGGGCGCCATGTCATACGTCGCCATGGCGAGCACGGACTCCACCTCGGCCCGCGTCGGCAGCTCACGCACGGCGGCGCCGAGTGAGCGGCGCAGAAACGTACGCCCGTCGACGCGCACGTTCATCGGCCAGTTACCGGTCGACGCGGCGAACGGCCCGTCCATCACCTGCCCGTCGCGGCTGCGCCCGGTGCCGCCGAGGAAGTCGGGCGCCCACAGCGACGACCGTATGGAACGGTCGGTGCTCCAGTCCCAGTACGGCAGCGCGACCGAGGCGTCCACCTGCTGCAGCGCGCGCTCGAAGTCGAGCAGGAATCTGCGGTGCCAGGGCAGGAAGGACGGCGAGCGGTGGCCGGTGCGCTCGCCGTTGTCGGTGTCGCCGACGATGAAGGCGTTGTGCGTCGTGACGAACTCGTCGTAACGGCCGCTGCGCTTCAGCTCCAGAACGGCGGCGACGAACCGTCGCTTCTCGTCGGCGGTCAGCAGGGCCTGGTTCTTGCGGACGGTCATGGTGCGGTGCTCCAGAGTGCGGGTACGGCCGGTCAGTTGGCGGGGAAGGGGAGAAGTGCGGCGCCCCGCAGTTCGTCGACGGCGGCTCGGGCGGCGGCGCGCGGCGTGGGCACCGGGTCGTAATGACTGACGACGCTGATCCAAGTGCCGTCGGCATTGCGCATCACATGCAGCTCCACGCCGTCGACGAACACGGCGTATCCGCCGCCGTGATGCTGGTGACCGCCGCCCGAGGCCGGCCGGCCCTGTATCCGGCGGCCCTTGTAGACCTCGTCGAAGGACCCCGGGGAGTGGTGGTCGCCGTGCCCGGCGGCGGACGCGCCGGGGGCGGCGACCGTCTGGACACCTGCCGCGGTGGCGAGGGCGGCAGCGGCGGTGAGCGCACGGCGACGGCTGAGTTGTGGCATACGGAGCTCCTGAATACGTTCGGTTGATGACTCCGCATGCCTATCGGGCGGGACGAGAGAGGGAGAAATCGGTCGGTAGTGGTTGGCTACGATCCGGACAAGTGCCTACATGTCATGCAAGATTGAACAAAGATGATCTTGCTGCTCGTAAGGCGCCCGAATGGCCGGAATGGGGAATTCCTTCTCCTGGAGATCGCGTTGCCGGTGGTCCTTGGCGGGTCGCCGTGGTCGCAGTGGTCTGTCCCACCCGCTGAAACTGGCGCGATCCGGAACGTCGCGGCGCCCGAGGCTCGCCCTGCTACCCTGCGGATCCGAAATGACCGATTTGGGTACTTCCTAGGGGTGTGCGTGAAGGTCGCCTGCGTCGGCGGCGGGCCCGCCGGCCTGTATCTCTCGATCCTGCTGAAGCTGCGGGACCCGTCCCACGAGATCACCGTTCACGAGCGCGACCCGGAGGGTGCCACCTACGGCTGGGGCGTCACATACTGGCGCGAACTGCTCGACACACTGCACCAGCACGACCCCGAGTCGGCCCGCGCCATCGACGAGAGCTCGGTCCGCTGGAGCGAGGGCGTCGCCCACGTACGGAACCTGACGACCCGTCGGCCCGGCGACGAGGGGCGCGGCATCGGCCGCCACCGGCTGCTGGAGATCCTCGCCACCCGCGCGCGCTCGCTGGGCGTCCGGCTCGAGTTCGAGCACCGGGTCACACCGGAGAACCTGCCCGACGCCGACCTGGTCGTGGCGGGCGACGGAGTCCACAGCGCCCTGCGCGGCCGCCACGCCGACCACTTCGGCACCCGCATCAGAGCCGGCCGCAACCGCTACACCTGGCTCGGCACCAGCAGGGTCTTCGACGCCTTCACCTTCGCCTTCGTCGAGACCGGGCACGGCTGGATCTGGTGCTACGGCTACGGCTTCGGTCCCGAGGCCGGCACCTGCGTCGTCGAATGCGCCGCCGAGACCTGGACCGGCCTCGGCCTCGACACCGCGAACGAGGCCGACGGACTGGCCCTGTTGGAGAAGCTCTTCGCCGACGTCCTCGACGGCCATCCACTCATCGGCCGCTCGGGCGCCGACGGCGGCGCTCAGTGGCGGACCTTCCGCACCGTGACCAACCGCACCTGGCACCGCGACAACCTGGTCCTGATCGGCGACGCCGCCCACACCACCCACTACTCCATCGGCGCCGGCACCACCCTCGCCCTGGAGGACGCCATCGCCCTCGCCGGCGCACTGCACGAGCAGCCCGCTCTTCCACAGGCTCTCGCCCGCTACGAACAGGAGCGCCGACAGGCCCTGTTGCCCGTCCAGAGCGCGGCCCGCCACAGCGCCCAGTGGTACGAGAACCTGCCCCGCTACATCGATCTGCCCCCGCACCGGATGTTCGCCCTGCTCGGCCAGCGTCACTCACCCCTGCTGCCCTACCTGCCGCCCCAGCTGTACTACCGGATCGACAGGGCAGCCGGGCAACTGGAGGCGTTGCGCCGGCTCAAACGCTGGCTGGGACCGAGGATCGCGCGCACCGTGCACGCCAGGGCGTCCAGGAAGTAGCCGAGCCTCACCCGAACAGCCGGTCGAGGAAGGCGTTGCCGAACACGCCGTGGGGATCCAGCCGGTCCAGGGTTCCCGACGCCTCGCGCCAGCCGGTCTCCCCGAAGCTGCCGGGCACGACCGAGCCCAGCACCTCGTCGTCGCTCCAGGCGGCCTCGTCCGTGTAGGCCCAGCCCTTCGACCACTCGACCCGGGGCATGGCGTACCCGCCGTCGAACGTACGCAGCACGAACTGCTCGATCTCGCGCAGAAAGGCCTCCGCGTACGGCGTCCCTGGCAGCGTCAGGATGTTCAGCCACACGGCCGTGTCCCACTCGGGACGGTCCTCGCGCGGCCGCAGGGCGGACAGCAGCGGCGTCCGCGCACCGTCCGTACCGACGTCCGCCGGATCGTCGAGGCCGGTCACCCGGATCTCCACCGAGCCGTTGACCGGGAACCGCCCGCGCGCGGCGTACGCCGTGAGCCGCTCCCGGTAGAAGGCCGTGAACTCGGCGACCACGCGCTGCACTCGGGACCGGCTCGTCAGCACCGCGCAGCCGTTCGTTGCGATCCTCAGCGTCGTCGGCCGCAGGTACAGCAGCGTGTTCTTGGACGGCCCCCAGAGGTCCGCGGACACGGTCGCCACCAGCCCGAGCGCGGCCAGGTCGTACTGTGCGTTGCCCAGTACCGGCGCCAGATACCAGGCCCCGTCCGACACCATGCGCCCGACCAGGTCCGCCACCGGGCGCGGGACGTTGTCGGAGAACGGGTAGTTGTACGGCGTCCTCACATGCCGCGAGGTCAGCGGCCGGGTGGGGGAGACGCTCCACACCTTCAGCCAGGGAAACTCGGTGAAGGCGAACCAGATCGCCTCGACCCGCCCGGTCCGGTCCAGGAAGCTCTCGAAGGTACGTCCCTCGGTGCCGGGCGCGGCGAAGAGCTCGGCGGCCGGGATGTCCGTACGGCTCACGCACCGCAGGTCGGTGTTCGCGCCCACCCGCAGCACCACCTCGGTCACCAGCGAGCGGCCGAGATGAGTGAGCAGCGCGGCGCAGTCCGCCTCGTCACGGTCGTAGGTGCGCAGCGCGTACGCGCCCCTCGCCTCGTCCCAGACGACCGCCGTCAGCGACAGTACGAGATTGCTGAGCGAGCCGTACGTGTGCCCGGGCGGCCGCTGTTCGCCCCGCGCCGGTATCGCGGTGCCGTGCGCGTCGATGGCCAGGGCCCCGCCCAGGGTGAGGTTGCCGGGTGCCGGCGCGGCGGTCACGCCGAGGCCGTGCTCCTCCAGGTGGGTGAGCAGCGCCTCCAGGGTGACGCCGGTGCCGGCGCGTACGGAGTCCGGCGACTCCAGGGACAGGCCGGTGAGATGAGGGGCGGTGTCCACGAGCAGGACCGGCGTGTCCGACGGCATCCCCCGGGGGATCGTCAGCGGTGACCAGCCGTGCGAGGCACCCCGGGCGCGGACTCTCCAGCCGTGTCGCCAGGCCCAGTTGACGGCGGCGACCACCTGGTCCGGGGTGGCCGGTGCGCACGCCCACAGCCCGTCCGCGGTGATCTCGCCGACCCAGTTGCGGTACGCGGAGCGGTACAGGGCCACTTCCGCCGGGAAGTCCGGCAACTCCTGTGCCGCGACGGCCGGATCGGCCGGTATCAGAACGGGTAGGGCGGCCAGGGCGGCGGCGGTGCGCAGGAAGCCCCGGCGGCTGAATTCGTCGATCACAGGCCCAAGCTAGGATCGGTCCGACGGCAAGCGCTTGCTCGTCCGGCTGATTCACTCTTGTGGGTGACAGATTCACAGCGAGCGGGCCGGAGGGGCCCGTTCCGCGCACGTGCCGGACCAATGACACACTGACGCCATGGACGAGCGTGTAATCGGTAGGTTGGGCCGTCGGGCATCCGTCGTCGGACTCGGTACGTGGCAACTGGGTGCGGACTGGGGAGACGTCGACGACAAGCAAGCCCTTGCGGTGCTGGACGCGGCGGTCCAGTCCGGGGTGACCTTCTTCGACACGGCCGACGTGTACGGCGACGGACGCAGCGAGCAGACCATCGCCGCCTTCCTGCGCGGCAGGCCCGAGCTGGACATCTTCGTGGCGACCAAGATGGGCCGCCGCGTCGACCAGATCCCCGAGAACTACGTTCTCGACAACTTCCGCGCCTGGAACGACCGTTCCCGGCGCAACCTCGGCGTGGACCGCCTCGACCTGGTCCAGCTGCACTGCCCGCCGACGCCCGTCTACTCGACGGACGAGGTGTTCGACGCCCTGGACACCCTGGTCGCGGAGGAGCGCATCGCGGCGTACGGCGTCAGCGTGGAGACCTGCGAGGAGGCGCTGACCGCGATCGCCCGGCCCGGCGTGGCCAGCGTGCAGATCATCCTGAACGCGTTCCGCATGAAGCCCCTGCGCGAGGTGCTGCCCGCCGCCCAGGAGGCGGGCGTCGGCATCATCGCCCGCGTCCCGCTGGCCTCCGGCCTGCTGTCGGGCAAGTACACGAAGGACACCGTCTTCCCCGCCAACGACCACCGCACCTACAACCGGCACGGCGAGTCCTTCGACCAGGGCGAGACCTTCTCCGGCGTCGACTACGACTCCGGAGTGGAGGCGGCCGCCGAGTTCTCCGCCCTCGCTCCCGAGGGCTTCACCCCGGCCCAGCTCGCGTTGCGCTGGATCATCCAGCAGCCGGGCGTGACCACCGTGATCCCGGGCGCCCGCTCGCCGGAGCAGGCCCACGCCAACGCGGCGGCCGCCGCGCTGCCGGAACTGTCCGACGAGACGCTCGCCGCCATCCAGGACCTCTACGACCGGCGGATCAAGGACCAGGTCGAGAACCGCTGGTAGTCGCGGACGGCCCGGGAGCGGCACCCCGCTGCTCCCGGAGCCCCGTCGTTTGAGGCCTCAGCGCCGGGGTTACCCGTTTCGCATGACCGAGAGGGAAAGACGGACGGGACGCGACGAGACCGCGGACGAGCGCGCCGACCGGATGTGGGGTGAACTCCTCCAGGAGGTCCGCGTGGCCCAGATGGGCGTACAGATCCTGTTCGGTTTCCTGCTCACCGTCGTGTTCACGCCGAAGTACGACACGCTCGACGGCACGGAGCAGACCATCTACATCGTGACCGTCGTCCTGGGTGCCGCCGCCACCGGCGCCCTGATCGGTCCCGTGTCCCTGCACCGTCTGGTGTCCGGGCGGCGCATAAAGCCGCAGGCGGTGACCTGGGCCTCCCGTCTGACCTTCGTCGGCCTGATCCTGCTCCTCGCCGTGATGGCGGCCTCGCTCCTGCTGATCCTGAGGGTGGCCACCCACGACGGCTATGTGCCCTGGCTGGTCACGGGCGTCGTCGTCTGGTACCTGCTGTGCTGGTTCGTGCTGCCGCTGTGGACCCGCCGCCGCTACACGGAGTGAGCGGCGGCGCGTCGGCGGGACGAACGCCTACTCCGGTCGCGCCGAGGCTGCCGGTGCCCCGCGCAGTGCGGCGATGCACGTGGCGATGGCCTGCTGGAGTTCCTCCAACTGCTGGACCATGTCGTCCTCGACGAACTCCTGGACATCGTCGAAGGTCAGCTCCTCGAAGACCTTCGTCGCCTTCTGCAGGCTGCTGTAGAACTTCGTCCGCCGCTCCTGCACCCGCAGCTCGGGATCGGCCTCCACGGCCTCGACGACGAGCGACTTCATGGTGCCGTAGGCCTCGGTGGCCCACTCGCCGGGGTCCTCGTCGTCCTCCAGCTCGTCGATGAGCGACAGGTGCCGCTCGGCCTCCTGACGCAGGTCCACCGGCGCGTCGACGGTCTGCCCGGCGGGCGTCTTGATCTGGCCGGACTCGGCGATCTGGCGGACGTAGTCGATCCGGTCGGCCGCCCGGCTCTCGCCGGCCACGGCCTTCTTCAGCTCCTCGGTGCGGACCACGTCCCGCGCCAACTCGGCTTGCAGCTCCGGGTCTTCGCGGACCCGGTCGAGGAGTGCCTGGCGGGCCGCGCGGGCGGTCGAGGGGTCGGCGAGGATCGCGGCGCGCAGCGCGGTGGGGTTCTCGGCGACCTCCAGAGCCTTCGTCGGGCGGATGCCCTCGGCCTCGGCGGCCTCGGCGATGGCGGTGCCGCGCTCGGACGTGGCGCTGTTGCGGGAGATGTAGTAGCTCAGCCACACGTCGGCGTCCGGCAGTTCCACCTCCTGGCCCGGCGCGAGCGCCTCGAAGTGCGGGACGATGCCGTCGTCGGCGGCCCGGTCCCACGCCTTGTAGTAGCGCATGACGCGCTCGGCGGAGCAACCGGCGAGCTCGGCGAACTCCTTCGCGGACACCTTCGGCGTCTCGTCCGCGCCCTGGCCGCCGGGCCGCACACTGCGGGCCACCATCAGGCCGAAGGCCCACCCTCCGGTCCGCGCGTAGACCCCGAACTCACGCGCGTCCCGCGCCACGAGGTCGGACAGCGGGGTCTCGGGCGCGGGGGATGTCTCGGGCGGGACGAACGCAAGGGTCACGGGCGGCTCTCCTGTAGGGCTGCTCGGTCGGCAGAAGTGCAGACCGGCAGCTTATGGCACCCGTGGACGACGCCGCCGCGGTGTCCCCGCGTCGCCCGGTGCGGTACGCGAGCGGTCAGCCGAGCGCGTCCCGCAGCGCGGGCAGCAGTGTGGTCCGTGCCCAGTCGATGTAGGGCGTCTGCTCCTCGCCCCCGACCTGTACCAGGGCGATCTCGGTGAACCCGGCCTCCGCGTACGGGCGGACGGCCTCGACGAAGGTGTCCGGGTCGTTGCCGCACGGGATCGACTCGGCGACATCGTCAGGGGTGACGAACTGCGTCGCCGCGTCGAAGGAATCCGGGTGCGGCAGCTCCGAGTTGACCTTCCAGCCGCCGCCGAACCAGCGGAACATGGAGTGGGCGCGTTTGATCGCCGTGTCCCGGTCGGGGTCGTAGCAGACCGGCAGCTGCCCGACGCGCGGCTTGCCCGCGCCGCCGTGCCGGTCGAACGCCGCCAGCAGGTCCGCCTTGGGCTCCGTGGCGATCACGAGGTCGCCGAGCCTGCCCGCGAGCTCGCAGGACTGCTCCCCGGACACGGCGATCCCGATGGGCGTCGGCCGGTCCGGCAGGTCCCACAGGCGGGCCGACTCCACGTCGAAGTGCGTGCCGCGACGGTTCACATGGCCGCCCTCGAAGAGCGCCCGGATGATCTCCACCGCTTCCTCGAGCATCTCGTGCCGCACGTCCACGGACGGCCAACCGCCGCCGACGACATGCTCGTTGAGGTTCTCGCCCGAGCCGAGCCCCAGCCGGAACCGGCCCTCGGACAGCAACTGCATCGTGGCCGCCTTCTGCGCCACCACGGCCGGGTGGTAGCGGAACGACGGACACGTCACATAGGTCATCAGCGGAATCCGGGACGTGGCCTGGGCGGCAGCACCGAGCACACTCCACGCGTACGGCGAGTGACCCTGCGATGCCAGCCACGGAAAGTAGTGGTCGGAGGTCACGGAGAAGTCGAAGCCCGCCTCCTCGGCGCGGACCAGGTGGTCCACCAGCTCACGGGGGCCGGCCTGCTCGGTCATCATTGTGTATCCGATCTGCACCATGCGGGCCGAGTCCCCGGGACACCGGCGGTGAAAACGGGACGGATGGGGTGGGCTGCCGGAGTTCGCGGTGCGAAACTCTCTCGCTCGCCGAACGAGTGCCGGGAGAGGATGCCCATATGCCTGCTCGCCCTCTGCCCTCGAGCACCCCCGCCGCCCAGGGCGTCGACGCCTCCGGTGTTCACGCCTTCCTCGACGCCCTCGACTCCGCCCCCGACATCGAGCCGCACAGCCTGATGATCCTGCGGCACGGCCACCTCGTCGCCTCCGGCTGGTGGGCGCCGTACACGCCCGAACGCCCGCATCTGCTCTACTCGATCAGCAAGAGCTTCACCGCGACCGCCGCCGGGATCGCCGCCGCCGAGGGGCTGATACGGCTCGACGACCCGGTGATCTCGTACTTCCCCGAGCTCGACGCCGACATCACCGACCCGCGCAGCCGCGCGATGCTCGTGCGGCACGTGGCGTCCATGGCCAGCGGGCACGAGAGCGACACCCTCTTCGAGGCGCGCGACCTCGACAGCGAGGACCTGGTGCGCGGGTTCCTGCTGGTACCGCCGCCCCGTGACCCGGGCACCGTCTTCGCCTACAACCAGCCCGCCACCTTCACACTCTCCGCCATCGTGCGGCGCGCCGGCGGCCAGTCGCTGACCGAGTATCTCCGGCCCCGCCTGCTGGACCCGCTCGGCATCGGCGACGTGGCGTGGCTGTCGGACCGCAGCGGCCGGGAGCTCGGCTTCAGCGGGCTGCACGCCACCACCGACGCCATCGCCCGGCTCGGCCAGCTGTATCTGCGCGGAGGGGTGTGGGAGGGCGAGCGGCTGCTGCCCGAGTGGTGGGTGACCGAGGCCACGCGCCCGCAGATCCCGAACGCCGGTGTCCTGCCCGGGGAGGACTGGCAGCAGGGGTACGGCTTCCAGTTCTGGATGTCCCGGCACGGCTATCGCGGTGACGGCGCGTTCGGCCAGTTCTGCATCGTGCTGCCCGAGCAGGACGCCGTGATCGCGACGACGGCGGACACCTGGGACATGCAGACCGTGCTGAACCTGGTCTGGGAGCATCTGCTGCCCGCGTTCCGGCCCGCACCCGTGACCGGCGGCGAGACCGGGGACGAGGCCCTGGCCGAGCGGCTGGCGGGCCTCGCCCTGCCACCCGCGGCCGGCAAGCCCGCACCGCACGAGCAGGCCGAGGCCTGGTCCGCCGCCACGTTCACCCCGGACGGCGGGGTGTGCGGCCATGTGCCCGAGCTGACCGCCATCGACCTCGCGCAGGACACGGACGGCTGGACGCTGACGCTCACCGAGGACGGCCACCCGCTGCGCGTGCGGCTCGGGGAGACCGGGTGGACCGTCGCCGAGGAGCCGGTACCCACCGCGGTGAGCGGCGGCTGGACCGGTCCGGACACCCTCGTCGTGGACCTGGCCTTCCTGGAGACGCCGCACCACCTGGACGTGACGTGCTCCCTCAAGGCCCGTACGTTCAGGGCGAGTTGGCGTACGGACCCGCTGCACGGCCTGCCCCTGCGGGCGATGCGGGCGCCCCGCGCGTCGGCCTGATCAGTCCCCGGGCACCCGGAAGGTCCGCAGGAAGACGTCCAGGGCCTCCTGGTTCCCGGGGTCGTCCCAGTCGCCCGCCGGGGTCGTCCAGCGCAGTGAGTAGCCACGGTGCTCGGCGATGAGGAACCCCCGGCCGAAGGTGCGCACCCGGGTGCCGTCCTTCTCCGAAAGCCACTCCATGTCGGCGGCCTTGTATCCCTGGTACGTGGTCGCCTCGATCTCGCCGATCCGCTGGAAACCGCTCCACTCCTCCAGTCCCGGCTCGACGTCGTCGCGCCACACGGCGACGGGGTCCGGGCCCAGGCGCTCGCTGTAGGTGATCGCCAGCTTGCGCGGATCGCCGTCGGCGCTGAAGAAGACGCGGTACGCCAGGTCCGATGCGCGCTGGGTGCGCAGCGGCTTCCAGCCCTCGGGCAGGGCGACGGAGAAGCCGTCCGGTGATGTGTACGTCCGGTAGCCGTCGGGCAGGGCCGGGTCCGCGGGGGAAGCGGGGGGCGTTCCTGCCTCCGTCGCCTCCTGTGTGGGGGACGGGCTGCCCGTGGGGGTGGCGGGGGAGCCGGTCGGCGCCCCCGCGGAGGTCGACGGACTGGGCGCGGCACCGGCCGCCGACGAGCCCGAGTCGTCCGGCCGGCCGTTGGTCACCACGAGTACGGCGGCCGCGACGCTGACCACGGCCAGGGCCGTACCCGCGACCATGGCGCGTCGGCCCCAGGCCGGCCCGACGGCGCACCGACCGCGCACACGGGGGCGCGGCATCTCCTGAAGGGCCGCCTCGGGGTCCTCGTTGAGGACACGCACGAACGCGTCGCGGACCACCGGTCTGCTCAGCCGCTCCCTGGAGTCCTTGCGCAGCAGCCCCTGCACGGCCTGGGTGAGCGGCCCGGCACGCACCGGGGCGCGCAGCGGCAGCCGGTCCACCCCCTTCAAGGTGGCCTCGGGCCGGTCCCGTTCGCGATACGGCGGACGCCCCTCGACCATCGTGTAGAGGAGCGCGCCGAGCGCCCACAGATCGGACGCCGGGCCGATGCGCTCGTCGCGGGCCTGCTCCGGCGAGGCGTACGACGGCGCCGCGACCCGGGGTGCGAGGGTCGCGCCGGCCAGCCCGAAGCCGGTGACGACGACGGAGCCGTCCTCGTGCACGAACACCTGGCCCGGGCTCAGCTCGCCGTGCGTGATGCCCGCCACGTGCGCGGCCTCCAGCACGTCGAGCAGTTCCAGGCCGATGCGGGCGGCCCGGACGTAGTTGAACGTGCCCTGCTGGGTGAGGAGTTCACCCAGGGGCGTGCCCTCGATCCACTCGGTGACGATCCACAGGCTCCCTGACTCCTCGACGGCCGCAAGAACGGTGGCGACCCGGCCAGGACGCAGCAGGCCGATCCGCTCGGACGTCCGCAGGATCCGGGAGGTCGCCCGGCGCCGGTCGTCCGGGCCGGTGTCGTCGGGCAGCCCGACCTGGGTGAGGAGGCACGTGCGTTCGGTCTCGATGTCCTCGCCGTAGTAACTGACGCGGTTCGTCTCGCGATGCACGACATCGACGAGCCGATACCTTCCGGCGACCAACTCGGCTGTGGAGACGCGCGCCTTGACCATGGCCATCCCTCGCTGAACCCCTGGCTCTCATTTCTCACAGGAAGTACGAGAGACGTGGCGCGAAGCGTTCAACGAAATCCTCAACTAAAGGGATTCTCTTTTCATTTGTTTCTTACGCGCGAGTAAGCAACGGAAAAGCCCGGGGGAATTGAGCGTGCTGCAGCGGAGACCGAAATCCGCCGCCCGGCGCAGTACGTCCGAGGTCGTCGCGTTGCCACCGCACAGGACCAGCCCGAGCCGCGCGCCCTCCCCGACCCGCTCCAGCACGCGCCGGGCCGCGGGCAGCAGACAGCCGGCGGCCGGCTCGGCCCACACCTTGGCGTGTCCGGCGAGGTCGAGCACACCGCGCACCGCCCGACGAGCGTGAACGCGCTGTCCATGTCGTCGGTCAGATGCACGGATGCTCCGGCGTCCCGGGCGATCTCGACGCCGCGCAGTTCCAGCTTCGCCACGACCGGGACGCCGAGCAGTTCCGTGAGGCCCGGGCTGGGTACGGTCGGTGTGCGTACGACGTGTCCGGCGATGAGGTCGGCCGCGGCTTCGATGTCCGAGATCCCGATCAAGGCAGTGACCCTTCCGGTGCGGCCGGCGATGATCCGCACCGCTTGGCACCTTGACGCGGGAGGTCGCGCCGGTCAACTCGGTTGCGCGGCGCGCGACACGGTGACGTGCCGATCACGGGCGCACGGCTGTGAACCGAGCCTTCACAGGTCGCGCCGCACGAGGAAGTCGATCAGCGACCTCAGCTCGCCGGCGGCCCCCGCCTCCAGCGGCACATCGGCGAGCGCCGCCTCCGCGGCGATCACATGACGCCGAGCCTCGGCCAGCGCGGCCGAGCGGCCACCCGACTCCTCGATCAGCGCGGCCGCATCGGCGGGGTCAGTGGCCGACTCCAGCAGGGCGGGGAGACGACCGGCAGCGGGGGAGCCGAGCGCGGCCAGCACCGGGAACGTCTTCTTCCGCTCCCGCAGATCGCCGTGCACCGGCTTGCCGGTGACGGCGGGGTCGCCCCAGATGCCCAGCAGATCGTCGACCACCTGGAAGGCGACGCCCAGATGCCGTCCCGCACGGTCGAGGGCGGCGACGGAAGCCGGCGGCGCTCCGCCCAGCAGAGCACCCAGCGCCGCCGCGCAGCCCAGCAGGGAGCCCGTCTTGTGCTCGGCCATCGCCCGGTACTCGGCCGGCCGTACCCGCTCCGGCCCCGTCCACGGACGCGTGGCGAACAGCAGGTCGTCCGCCTGCCCGCGCACCAGGTCCTGCAACGCCACGGACAGCAGCCGCACCGCCCGCGGACCCATCGGTGCCTCGGCGAGCGTCTCGACGGCCAGCGCGAACAGGGCGTCCCCCGCGAGGACGGCGGGTCCGGTGCCGTACGCCTTCCACACGGTGGGGCGGCGGCGCCGGGTCGTGTCGCCGTCCATGACGTCGTCGTGCAGCAGGGAGAAGGCGTGCACCAGCTCCACCGCGACCGCCCCGGGCACCCCGACATGCCCGGGAGCACCGGCTGCCTCGGCCCCGAGCACGGCCAGCGCCTGCCGTACGCCCTTCCCGCCGGAGGCGGCGGCCGACGCACCGCCCACCTCGCACCAGCCGAAGGAGTAGGCGGCCATCTCACCGACCCAGGGATGCATCCGTCCCACAGCGTCGCGCAACGCGGGCCGCACCAAGGCACGGCAGCGATCGAGGACTTGGTGGGCGTCGGCCGCAGCGTGCGCCGACGAGGTGATCTGGTGGGCGCCGAGCGGAGTCCGCACCGCCGAAGGGAACGCCGTCACCGTACGGTCACCGCCCCGGCACCCGCCCCGGCCATCGCCGCCACGTCCTCCTGGCTCGCGGCGCCCTCCCCGGCGCCGAACTCCTCCTGCGCCCGGGCAACCATCTCCCGCGCGTGCCGCAGCCCGATCCGCTCCAACACCCCCGCCAGCTCGGCCAGTTCGGCGGCGGTCTCGGCACGGTCGCGCCCCAGCCGGGCCCGCGACTTGACCAGCCCGAGCCGGGACAGCGCCTCCCCGCGCGGCTCACTCATGGCACGGAACTCCGTGAGCGCCAGCTCGTACAAGCCGCGGGCCTCGGCGTAGCGCCCGGCGCGGTAGAAGACGTTGCCGCGCATCTTGTGGTTGTAGGCCAGCGCGCTGGAGAGCTTCATGGCACGGCAGGTGGCCTCGGCCTCGGACAGCAGGCCCAGCGCCCGCTCCGTGTCCCCGTCCCGGACGGAGACTATGTCGGCGAGCCCGCGCAGCGCCCAGGCGTGACCCCGCCGGTCCTCGGCGCGCGCGGCGATCTCGGCGGCCTCCTCGAACAGGGCGTAGGCGGTGTCGTACGACCCGGTGTTGCGATGGATCTGGGCTATGCCCTCCAGTGCCCACACCGTGTGCCGCGCCTCGCCGCGCCGCCGGGCCTCGGCCAGCAGCTGCTCGTGCAGCCGGTGGACGGCCTCGTAGTCGCCCTGGATCCGCCCGGTCTCCGCCAGACCGGCCAGCGAGTAGCCCCGTACGACGATGTCGCCGCCGCGCTCGCCGAGGTCGGCCGCGAGCTGCAGCAGCCGCCGGGCCAGCCGGAACGCACCGCGCTGCCGGGCCAGGGTGCCGCCGCTCCACAGCGCCCAGGCCATCGCCCCCGTGTCGCCGGCCTCCCGGGCGGCACGGTAGCTGGCCTTCCACGCCCGGTCCGCGTCCCCGATCTGCCCCAGTCGGCGGTGCGCCTCGGCGACCGCGAGCCCCGAACGCGCCGCCTCGCCGTGCTGCCCGGCCCGCTCGGCCGCCGCCAACTGCTCGGTGCCGGCGGCCAGTACGTCGGTCAGCGAGGAGTTGACGGACAGGGTGGTCAGGGCGCCCTGGTACTCCGGGGCGGATGCCTTGCCGTACATGTATGCCTCTCGATCCGGTATACACGCCATCTATACGCATTGTGTATAGACGGACGGTATAGTGCGTCGAAAACCAGCCCTGGCCCAGTGGGCCAGGGCGTCATCTGCGGACGATCACCTGATGTCGTTCGCCTGTTGTCGATCAAGACGCCGGTTCGGCGGACCGGGTTGCTCGTGAGGCGCAGATCACCTCACGGAGCCCGTCAGTGCTGCTGGGCCTTCGGCGGCGTCGCCTCGCTCGGCCGTACGACGACGTAACCCTGGCCCTGCAGCATCAGCTGCACGGCCTCCCCGGAGCCGCCGCGCAGCATCGAGCCGAGGGACTGGGAGCGGTGCAGCGAGGTCTGCAGGCCGGCGGTCCAGCCGACCACCGCGTCCGTGTCGACGTACACCGGGTACTCGGGCGAGACCGGGATCACCAGGGGGTTGCCCTCGCAGACCAGCCCCAGCCTGCCCTGGCCCGTGAAGACGCTGTTGAACAGACCGCCACCGGCGATGCCCGATCCCTTCACCGTCGCTATCCGGTACGACAACGAGGAGTCGAAACACAGGACGTTGCGGCCGTTGACCGTGAACTCGTCTCCGGGGTCGACGTCGACGACGAAGCAGTTCTGCGCCTCGTGCGCGAACCAGGCCTCGCCCTGTCCGCGCACCGCCATCAGCGGCAGCCCCTCGCCGGTCACGGCCCGCTTGAGCATGCCGCCCACGCCTTGGCCCTTGCGCTCGAACTGGAGGTTGCCGCGGTAGGCCACCATCGCGCCCTGGCGGGCGTGCATCTCGCCGTTCACCGCGTACTTGATGCACTTGGCGTTCTCGATCGTCATACCCGGCGCCGTGGCCGGCTGGACCATGTGCTCGCTGGAAAAGAGGTCACCCTTCATAGGGGCATCGTGTCCCGGACGGTGCCGTTCCGGCCAGCTCGCATCGTGTGTCCGTCCCGAACCGGTCACGCGCCGAAGAGCTGTGTCCAGTACGTGCCCGCGGGGCCGCCGCCCGCGAAGCCGATCCCGATGTAGGTGAAGTCCCGCTTGAGGATGTTGGCCCGGTGGCCCGGGCTGTTCATCCAGCCCTCCACGACCTCGGCGGGGGAGCGCTGGCCGCACGCGATGTTCTCGCCGATCGTGCGCATGCGGGAGCCCGCGGCGGCCGCCCGGTCCCAGGGCCGGCTTCCCTCGGGCGAGGTGTGGGAGTAGAAGGCGCGGGCCGCCATGTCGGCGCTGTAGGCCTGCGCGGCGGTGCCGAGCGCGGGATCGACGGCCAGGGGAGGCAGCCCGGCCCCGGCCCGCTCCCGGTTGGTGAGGCCGACCACCTCCGCCACCGTGCGGGACAGGCCCTCCGGCGTGAGCGGCCGGGCCCACAGCGCGGTCCAGTACGTGTCGCCCGAGGGGCCGCCCCTGACGTACCCCACGGCGGCGTGGGTGAAGGCCGGGTCGCGCAGGGTGCGACTGGGCTGCTCGGTGCGCAGGCAGTACGCGACGAACTCGGCGGGTGTGCGCGGGCCGGAGACCAGGTGTTCGCCGACGGTGAGATACGCGTACCCGGTCGCGGTGACGCGCTGGTACACCGAGACGCCGTCGCGGCCCTCGACGCCGAGCCGTCCTGCCGCGGCCATGGCGGCGGCGTGGGCCTGAGCGGCGGTGGCAAGGCGGGCGTCGAGGGCGACCGTAGGTGAACCGGCCCTGGCGCGGGCGGAGTTGACCAGGCCGAGGAAGCCGTCGGGGTCGGCGGAGGTGACCGGCGGGGCGGCGACGGCGGACAGGGTGTGCATCGCGGGCCGTGCGGTGGGCGTCGGCGGAGCGCCGACTGCAGGCGGCGTGGGTGTCGACAGCGCGGGCGGCGGTGTCGCGTCCTCGACGACGTCCACCCCGAAGTCACGCGCGATCCCCGCCAGCCCGTCCGCGTACCCCTGCCCCAGGGCCCGCAGCTTCCAGCCGTCGCCGCGTCGGTAGATCTCCGCGAGCAGCAGTACGGTCTCCTGCCGCGGACGCGGCGGGGCGAACCGGGCGATGGCCCGGCCGCCGGGGCCGGTGACGTGGAGCGTGGGTGCGGGCAGGCGGCCCAGGGGAGTGCCGGGGTCGGCGGGGCTGACGACCACCGTGACCCGGGTCGCCCCGTGCCGCAGTCGGGTCGGGTCGACGGTCAGGGTGTCGCCGTGGAGGCGGGCGCCCGGTGCGGACGGCTGGTTGTAGAACACGAAGTCGGCGTCGCCCCGGACCTTGCCGCTGTCGTCGGTCACGAGCGCGGACACGTCGAAGGGGCCGGGCACCCGGACGGTCACGCTGCCGCCCGGGAGGGGCAGATTGCCCCCGGGAACCAACTCGCTCATCGTGCCGTCCAGGTGGGTGGTTCGAGATCCGGTGGAGGGGACGTCCGGAAAACGTCCGCCGGATCTCATGGGTTCCCGCTCGACCTGCGCGCTCAGTCCGCGTTCGGACGCAGCGTGCGCCCCGGGCCGGTGCCCTCGCGCCGCTCGACGGATGCGGCAGCCGGCCGTGCCTTCGCCTGCTTGCCGCAGAACGCGGACTCCACAGCGCCCAGCATGGAGTTGAGCACCGTGCCGTTGTTGGAGGTGTTGGCGAGTGCGGTGAGGCTGCGCTTGCCGTCCTCGGACGCGAACGCGTAGGTGTAGTAACCCTGGACGGCGCCCGTGTGACCGTACACCCGGATCCCGCACGACAGCTGGCGTCGCCGCAACCCGAGCCCGTACTCCTGGTTCGTCCCCGACGGCACCCAGCGCTGCATCTGGGCGAGCTGTGCCCGGGAGGTCAGCCGGCCGCCGAGCAGCGCGGACAGAAAGGTGTTGAGGTCGCTAGTGCTGGAGATGACGGCGCCCGCGCTCTGCGCCCAGGACACGGTCTGCTCGGTCGAGTCGACGAGCGCCGCGCCCGCCGCGTCGGGGGTGAGATAGCCACGGGCGTGGCGGCCGGGGATCTTCGTGCCGGGGTGCACGTAGAAGGTGTCGCGCAGGTCCAGCGGGCCGATGACGCGGTTCTTGTACTCGGTGTGCACGGAGTGGCCGGTCAGCTTCTCGATGAGCATTCCGGCGACGACGAAGTTGGTGTTGGAGTAGGAGTAGCGGCCGCCGGGTTCGGTCGTCCGTGGCTTGCTCAGGGACCGGTTCACCAGTTGCCGGTAGGTGAAGACTTTCCTGCGGACCGCCTCGAAGCCGGGAACCGTCCGCGCGAACATCTCGTCGGTGTAGTCGTGCAGCCCGCTGCGGTGGCTGAGCACATGCCGCACCGTGATGCGGTCGTCGGGCAGCAGACCCGGCAGATAGCGGTTGACCGGGGCGTCGAGCTTCAGCTTCCTCTCGTCGGCCAGTTGCAGCAGGACGACGGCCGAGAAGATCTTGGTGACGCTGCCGATGCGGAACCGGTCGGCGTTGCTGATGGTCCGTTCGGTCCTGCGGTCGGCGACCCCCGTGGCCGCCCAGTGGACCGTGCCGTGGTCGTCGAGCCGTGCCATCGCGCCCGGAGCGCCCTGCCGTCGCACCGTGCGCAGGACGTTCCACAACCCCGTGACATCGGGCTCGGGCAGGGCGCTCGCCGAGGCGTCGACCCTGGTGGCGCCGGGTACCGGTGATGCGGCGTGTGCCGGAACCGCCAGGAGCGACACCAGGGCCGCCGCCACCGCCGTACCCCTGACCACCGTCGTCGCTGAGACCATGCGCCTTCTCCCGTTTCTGTCGATGTGCCGCTGATACGAGAACGATCAGCCTCGCGCCGGGCAACCTTCTCGCACCACGTCAGATCGCCACGGACGACGCACAGTTGGACAGTCCCGGATCACCGGGTAGGAGTCCTTCGGCTGTCCTGTCGGTGAATCCTGCTTCTTTTATTGACGGCAGAAAATAAGGGCTCTGGGTTCCCGGGCATGTCCTCGATCCGCAGCGCCGAGACCTTCCCGGCGAACACGCCGGCCGTCTCGCAGATCTTCACCACGGTCCTCAGCCATGGGCCCCTCACCCGCCTCGAGGTGGCCCGGCGCACGGGACTGTCCCCGGCCGCCGTCACCAAGGCGGTACGGCCCCTCATCGAGGCCGGGTACCTGGTGGAGGACGCGGACGAGCAGGCCCGCCCCGCGCTCGGCCGCCCCGCCAACCCGGTGCGGGTCGACGGGGGACGGGCCCTGTTCATCGGGGTCAAGGTGACCGGCGACGAGATCATCGCGGTGCTCACCGACCTGTGCTGCCGTATCCGCGTCGCCCGGCACGCCCCGCTCCCGGACCGGGAACCGAAGGGCGTACTGGCCTCCGTCGCCGAGCTGGCGGGCGAACTGCTCGCGGAGGCGGGCGACTTGGGGGTCCCGGTCCTCGGCCTCGGCATCGCGGTCTCCGGTGACGTCGACCGGGGCGCGGGCGTCGTCCGCTACTCGCCGTTCCTGGCGTGGCGGGACGTGCCCCTCGCCGAACTCGCCGCCACGACCACCGGGTTGCCGGTCATCGTCGACAACGACGTACGGGCCCTCACCGTCGCCGAGCAGTGGTTCGGCGCGGGCGTGGGCCTGTCCGACTTCGCCGTGGTGACGGTCGGCGCGGGCATCGGCTGCGGCCTCGTGGTGCACGGGCGGGTGGTCGCCGGCGCGCATGGCGTGGCCGGGGAGATCGGCCACGTCACAGTCGACCCGGCCGGCCCGCCCTGCCACTGCGGCAACCGCGGCTGCGTGGAGGCCATCGCGGGGGATGCCGCGATCCTGCGGCGGATCCGCGAGACGACGGGCGCCGAGGTCGCCGACACCGCGCAGGCCGTTGCCCTCGCCCACCGCGGCGTCGCAGGGGCGCGGGACGCCTACGCCCGGGCCGGCGAGGCGATCGGCCGTGGCATCGCCACCGTGGCCAACCTGCTCGGCCCCGAGCGGGTGATCATCTCCGGCGAGGGTCTCGCCGCCCACGACCTGTTCGCCGAACAGATCCGCGACGCGTTCGCCGCGGCCGCGTTCGGCTCCGCCGCCGAGTGCGACGTACAGACCCGCCCGCTGCCCTTCGAGGGATGGGCGCGCGGGGCCGCGGCCACCGCGATCCAGTCCTTCATCAGAGCCGACGACCAGCGGCAGCGCCGCTGAACCGACCCCGCCTCCCCGTCGGCAACGGCCGTATCGGAGCCCTCGCGAGCAACGGCCCCGGCCGCGAACTGCTGCTGATCAGCGACGCCACGATGTGGACCGGCGGCCTCAACGGCACCCTCGACCACGACGGCCAGTGCCCCTACGGCCGCTCCGACTTCGGCTCGTTCACGCTGCTCGCCTGGCTCACCGTCGACGTCCCCCCGACGACGTCATCGTCGTGCACTTCACCCAGAGCGGTGGCGGCCGCTACACCGGCACCATCACCCTGACCGGCACCCACGGCGAACAGCACACCGCCGCCGACTCCTTCGGCGCGGCCCTCCCCAACGGCCTGCGCTACGGCGCCCTGCGCCGCACCCACGTCGCCGACTACCGCGCCTTGTACGGACGACTCGGCCTCTCCCTCGGCACCTCCACGTCCGCGCAACGCGAACTGGACACCTGGGAGCGCCTGCACGCCCGCACCCGCGACCTGGAACCCGACCCCGAACTGGAGGCCGCCTACCTCCAGCTCGGCCGCTACCTCGTGCTCATCGACGACAGCGACTGGTCTCCTGAGCACGGCCCGCAGGACGCCCAGGGCATCACCTATGCTCAGGAACTGGTGTGGGTACTGTTCGGGAACTACTGCACCGCGGCAGCGGAGCTGCGGAGGGACACCGACTACGCGGACACGATCGCCGGGTGGCTGGAGGAGTGGATGTCGCCGGACAAC
Organism: Streptomyces bicolor; assembly: GCF_000719285.1. Classification (GTDB taxonomy): domain Bacteria; phylum Actinomycetota; class Actinomycetes; order Streptomycetales; family Streptomycetaceae; genus Streptomyces; species Streptomyces bicolor. The sequence continues at coordinate 555,154 of NZ_JOFS01000005.1, forward strand.
CTGAGTGAGACCACGACGGTCGTCTACGGCGATGTGTCCCGCACGGTCACCCTGCAGCCCGGCACTTCCGTCACGCTGAAGGACCTCGCCCGGTGAGGCCCGCACTCCCGCTGGCCGCCGTCCTGCTGGCGGTCGCCGCCTGCCAGAGCGCCCCCGGCGTCGAGGCGACCGCCGACGGCAGCGGTGTCGTCACCTGGGCGGCGAGCGCCGACCGCATGGGCGACGGTGTCGCCGGCCGCGGCTACCGCCTCGTCGTGCACACCAGCGCGGCCGGAACCGATCTGCGGATCCGGCTCTCCAACGCCTTCGGGGACCGGCCGCTGACCTTCGACAGCGTCTACGCGGGCATCCAGAAGCAGGGCGCCGAGCTACGGCCGGGCAGCAACCGGCGCCTGACGTTCGGCGGTGCGCGCACGGTCACCGTGCCGGCGGGCGGCACCGTGTGGAGCGACCCGCTGCCCGGCCGGCTGCCCGCCGCGACCAACCTGGTCGTCAGCCTGCACAGCCCGGACGCGGGCGGCCCGGCGAGCGGCCACTGGATGGCCATGCAGACGTCGTACGCCACGCAGGGCGACCACACCGCCGAGGAGAGCGGCGCCGCCTGGACGATCCCGACCGGCTCCTGGTTCTACCTCGACGCCGTCTCCGTACGCGCCCCCAAGGACACCGGCGCGGTGGTGGCCCTCGGCGACTCCATCACCGACGGCTGGCAGTCCACCTCCGACCTCAACCGTCGCTGGCCCGACTACCTGGCCCGCCGCCTGCAACGGGCCGACACGGCGGTGAAGGGCGTGGCCAACGAGGGGCTCGCCGGGAACAAGGTCCTCGCGGACGGGCCCGGCCTGAGCGCGCTGAACCGGCTCGAGCGGGACGTGCTGTCCCAGCCGGGCGTGCGGACCGTGTTCATCTTCCAGGGCGTGAACGACATCAAGGCCCACACGGGCGTCACGGCCGAGGACCTGATCGAGGGCTACCGCGAGATCGTCGACCGGGCGCACGCGGCCGGCAAGTGCGTCGTCGGCGCGACCATCGGCCCCTTCAAGGGCTGGCACGAATGGGATCCGGCCGCCGAGGCCGTACGCCAGGAGGTCAACGAATTCATCCGCACCAGCGGCGAGTTCGACGCGGTCACCGACTTCGACCGCATCCTGCGCAGCCCCTACGACCGGGCGAGGATGCTGCCCGCCCTCGACGGCGGCGACCACATACACCCCAACGACAAGGGCATGCAGGCGATGGCCGACGCGGTCGACCTGAGCGCCCTGGACTGCGACGTCACCGGCTGACCGGCACCGCAGTCCTCAGGCGCGCAACGTCTTGGCCCAGTCCTGCGGCACCCGGCCCGCCGGCCCCGGCGACGGCTGGTCCGCGGGATGACTCACCGGTGCCGCGAGCTCGGGCCCCGACTCGTACATCTCGTTCGTGGCGTAGTTCCAGAACCACTCCTCACCCGGCTCGAAGCTCTGCACGAACGGATGCCCGGTGTCCCGGAAGTGCGCGGTCGCGTGCTTGGCGGGTGAACTGTCACAACAGCCCACGTGCCCGCACTGCGCACACCGCCGCAGATGGAACCACCACCCCCCGACCGCGTCGCATTCGGCACACCCGCTCCCGCTGGGCGGCACGCTCGGATCGATTCCGTCGTCGCTGGTCATTCGGACTCCTCCTCGACCGCTGCAAGCGGCAGCAGCACCTGGAACCGCGTGTCACCCGGCACCGACTCGACCTGGATGTGGCCGTGATGCTTGTTGACCACGATCCGCCAGGAGATGTCGAGGCCGAGCCCGGTGCCCTCACCCACGGGCTTCGTGGTGAAGAAGGGATCGAAGATCCGCCCCCGGATCTCCGCCGGGATGCCCACCCCCGTGTCACGGAACTCCACCAGCAGCCGGTCGTGATCCAGAGCCGTCCGCACGGTCAACGTCCCTTCACCGCCCGCGCTGTTGATCGCGGAGACCGCGTTGTCGATGAGGTTCGTCCAGACCTGGTTGAGCTCCGCCGGATACGCGGGGATCTTCGGCAGCGTACGGTCGTACTCCTTGACGACCTTGATCTGCCGGCCGATCTTGCCGGACAGCATCAGCAGGGTGCTGTCGAGCAGTTCGTGCACATCGGCGTTCCGGAAGGGCGCGCGGTCGAGCTGGGAGTACTGCTTGGCGGCGTCGACGAGTTGCGAGATGCGGGCGGTCGAGTCGTTGATCTCGTCCATCAACAGCTCGGTCTCGACGGTGTAGTTGAGCCACCCGATCGCACTCGGCAGGATGTCCTCGTCGACCGCCGCAGCGACCTGGTCCAGCCAGTCCACGTCGAGACCGGCCTGCACGAACGTGGGCGCGATCCGCCAGCCCTGCGGGATGCCGTGGTCGTCGAGCCAGTCGGTGACCGTGTCCTCCCGGTCGGCGGCCTCCAGCGGACTGAGCGTGGGTGCCTTGGCGACCCGCTCGGCGGTGCGTTCCTGGATGTCGATGAGGTTCGCCATGACCTCGGGGGAGTACGACCCCTGCGCGATGATGGCCAGCTTGTGCCGCATCTTGCCGACCCGCTCGCGCAGCGTCGCCGTCGCCCGTACGGCCGCCGCCGCGGGGTTGTTGAGCTCGTGCGTGAGACCGGCGGACAACGAGCCCAGCGCCAGCAGCCGTTCGCGTTGGTTGATCGCCAACTGGGTGCTCTTCTGGCCGAAGAACAGGCCTTCCAGCAGATGCAGGGCCATCGGGAACCAGTCGCGGATCACTGCCGCGAAGGTCTCGGCGGGCAGGACGAAGAACCGCGTCGGCTCCGTGACCCGCATCGAGCTGTTGTAGACCTGCGGCACCCGGTCCCCGAGGTAGGCCTGCCAGGCGCCGGAGTACACCCCGCGCTGGGAGGTCCGGTTGACCTCCACGTCGTCGCCGCCGACCCGCCTGGACAGGACGACCGTGCCCTCGACCATCACGTAGAAGCAGGTGGCGGGATCACCCTCGGTGTACACGGGGCCGGGCTCGAACTGCTCCACCCGTCCCTCGCTGCACAGCCTGCCGAGCTGCTCGGGCGTGAGCTTCTCGAACAGGAACAGCGACCCGATCTCCTGGGGGTTGCACGGCATCAACCGCCCGCTCATGACTGCTCCAGATAACGGTGGACGAGCATCACGGCCATGGCTCCCTCCCCGACGGCGGACGCGACCCGCTTCGCGGACTCCGCGCGCGCGTCGCCCGCCACGAACACGCCGGGAACGTTGGTCTCCAGGTGGTACGGCGGCCGGTCCAGCTCCCAGCCCGCCGGCGGCCGCCCGCCGGACGTCAGGTCGGGCCCGGCCAGGATGAAGCCGCGCTCGTCCCGCAGCACCGTCTCGCCCAGCCAGTCGGTGAGCGGGGCCGCGCCGATGAACACGAACATCCACTGGGCGTCGACGAGTTCGGTCCGCCCACTGTCCAGGTCGCGCAGCGTCAGCTGCTCCAGGTGGCCGGAGCCGTGCGCGGCCTCGACGACGGTCCGGGCGCGTACCGAGATGTTCGGCGCCTCGTCGATCTGCTGGATCAGGTAGTGCGACATGGACGCCGACAGCGACTCGCCGCGCACCAGCAGTGTCACCGACTTGGCGCCCCGCGACAGATACATCGCCGCCTGTCCGGCCGAGTTGGCGCCGCCGACGATGTACACGTCCTGGCCCTGGCAGGCGGGCGCCTCGGTGAGCGCCGACCCGTAGTACACCCCGCAGCCGGTCAGGTCGTCGCAGCCGGGCGCCCGCAGTTGCCGGTAGGACACGCCGGTCGCCAGGATCACGCTGTGCGCGGCGACCGCCGAGCCGTCCGAGAACCGGACGATCCGCGCGGCGCCGCTGACCTCCAGTCCCGTCACCTCGCGGGCGGTGAGGATCTCGGCGCCGAACTTCGTCGCCTGGCGCCGCGCCCGGTCCGTGAGCTGCGCCCCCGACACACCGTCCGGGAAGCCGAGGTAGTTCTCGATCCGGGAGCTCTGCCCGGCCTGCCCGCCGGTCGCCGACCGCTCCACCAGCACGGTCCGCAGCCCCTCGGACGCCCCGTACACGGCGGCGCCGAGCCCGGCCGGGCCGCCGCCGATGACGACGAGGTCGTAGAAGTCGGCCGTCGGCGTCGTGGCCAGCCCCACCTGCGCGGCGAGTTCCGGTGCCTCCGGCGCCACGAGCGGCGTGCCGTCCGGCGTGATCACCAGCGGCAGTCGCTGCCCGTCCTGCTCGGCCGCGGCGAGCAGCCGCTGCCCCTCGGGCTCATCGGCCGAGTACCAGCGGTACGGCACCTGGTTGCGGGCCAGGAACTCCCGTACCTCCGACGATCGCGCCGACCAGCGGTGCCCGACCACCTTGGTGCTGGGCACCGGCCGGAAGTCGCTGCGCCGCCACGCCTCCAGCAGGTCGTCCAGGACCGGGTACAGCTTCTCCTCCGGCGGGTCCCACGGCTTGAGCAAGTAGTGATCGAGATCTACGACGTTGATCGCGTCGATCGCCGCGTTCGTGTCCGCGTACGCGGTCAGCAGCACCCGGCGCGCGCCCGGGTACACGTCCAGGGCCTGTTCGAGGAACTCGATGCCGTTCATCTGCGGCATGCGGTAGTCGGCCAGGATCACGGCGACGAGATCGCCGCGCAGCTTGAGCTCGCGCAGTGCCTGCAGGGCGGACTCGCCGGACTCCGCGCGCACGATCCGGTGCGACTCGCCGTAGCGCCGCCGCAGGTCGCGGGCGACCGCCCGGGACACTCCCGGGTCGTCGTCCACGGTCAGGATGACGGTCCGCGCTGTTTCGGCGGCCTGTGCCATACGTCTCCCACCCCGGGCGTCGCGTCTCGGCGCGGCGGCGAGCGTCCTCAGGGCGCGGGTCGCCGAGCCGACTCCCGGCCATCGTATGTTCGATCCGCCCGCTTCGCTCAGGTACGTGCGAGGTGGGGAGATCTTTGGCAGTGACCGGAGCGGCCGCCGTCAGCGGTGACGCGCGGCGAGCACGCAGAACTCGTTGCCCTCCGGGTCCACGAGCACCACCCAGGGCTGATCGCCCTGGCCGATGTCCGCGGGGCGCGCGCCGAGTGCCAGCAGGCGGCTCACCTCGGCGTCCTGGTCGTCGGGGCGGAAGTCGAGGTGCAGACGGTTCTTGATGGTCTTGCCCTCCGGAACGGGCGCGAAGAGCAGTCCGGGCAGACGGTCCTTCTCCGGCCGGATCTCGTACTCCTCGGCCGAGTCGTTCACCACGACCCAGCCGAGCGCCTCGGCCCACCAGCGCCCCAGGGCCACGGGATCGGCCGCGTCGACGTTCACTTGCTCCCACTCCAAAGCCATGGCCGCAGCGTAGTGAAGACTGGGACCCACGGACGAGATCGCGACTTGAGGAGGCAGCCGGAATGACGCGCCCGATCACGGTAGGGGTGGACGGATCGGAGGAGAGTCTCGCCGGGCTGGCCTGGGCCGCCCGGGAGGCGGTCCGCCGGGGGCTCGACCTGCGGGTGGTGCACGCCTGGCGGTTCCAGCCGCACGAGGCGATCGACGCGGGGGACCCGGAAAGCCAGGAACGGTGGGTGCGCGAAGGACTGACCGAGGCCGCCCGTTCCGTCACCGAGCGGCACCAGGGCCTTGACGTCACCACCGATGTCCTCGACGGCCCGGCGGCCGAGACGCTGGTCGCCGCGGCGGCGGAGGCCGAGATGCTGGTGCTGGGATCGCGGGGCCGCGCCGCGGTCGTCGGGTTCCTGCTGGGCTCCGTCGGACAGCAGGTGATCGCCGGGTCCGCGCGGCCCGTCGTCCTCGTACGGGCCGGGGACCAGGCCTCGGCCGAGGCTGCCGGGCGCGAGATCGTCGTCGGTCAGCACGGCGACGCGGACGACAGCGCCGCCGCGTTGCGGTTCGCCTTCGAGACGGCCGCCGCGCGCGGGGCGACCGTACGCGCCGTACGGGCCTGGACCCTGCCGCCGCTGTTCGCCTACAGCCCGGCCTCCCTGAAGCTCCTCGACGACGCCGGAGGCCTGGAGCCGTACGAGAAGAAGGCCTTGGGTGAGGCCCTGCTGCCGTGGCGGGAGCGCTTCCCGGACGTCCAGGTCGTCGAGCATGTCGAGATGGGCAGCGCCGGGCAGGTGCTGCTGTCGGTCGCCGGGCGGGCCCAGCTGATGGTGGTCGGGCGCCGTGCCCGCCGTACGGCCGTGGGCGCCCGCATCGGCTCGGTGGCGCACGGCGTCCTGCATCACGCGGACTGCCCGGTGGCGGTGGTACCGCCGGCCTGAGTCAGTCGGTGGTGGGCTGGAGCGTCTCCCGGGCCGTGGGCAGGATGTTCTTGATGTAGTCCTCGACCACCGTGTCGAGGCCGATGTCGTGCTGCGCCCGCTCGGACAGGTACCAGCGGTGCTCGAGCAACTCGTGGTAGATCTCGGCCGGGTCCATGGAGCCGCGCAGCTCCAGCGGCACGGCCCGCACGGTGGGGCGGAAGACGTCGCGCACCCAGCGGTGGGCGAGGACCTCCGGGCGGGCGCCGAGGGGGTCGCCCGGGGCGTAGTCGTCCTGGGTGGCCATCCAGCTCTCCAGGTCGTTCAACAGCCGCCGGGCCTGGTTCTCCTCGGTGTCCAGGCCGGTGAGGCGCAGCAGTTGACGCTGGTGGTGGCCGGCGTCGACGACCTTCGGCACGAAGGTGACGGTGTCGCCGTTGGTGGCGTGCTCGATCTGCATCTCGGCGACGTCGAAGCCGAGGTCGTTCAGGCGGCGTATCCGGCGCTCTATGTAGTGGTACTTGCCCGCCGGATAGACCGAGGTGCGGGTCAGTTCCTCCCACAGGCCGCCGTAGCGCGCGCAGATCTCCATGCCGAACTCGATCGGGTCCACCGAGGGGTGCAGCGCCCCGGACGCCTCCAGGTCCAGCAGCTCACCGCTGATGTTGACGCGGGCGAGGTCCAGGTCGTAGTCGCGCTGGCCGGTGCTGAGCTGCGAGTGCAGATCGCCCGTCTCGGCGTCCACCAGATACGCGGCGTACGCGCCCGCGTCACGGCGGAACAGCGTGTTGGACAGCGAGCAGTCGCCCCAGGCGAACCCGGCGAGGTGGAGGCGGACCAGCAGCACGGCCAGCGCGTCCATCAGGCGGTGCATGGTCGCCGGGCGCATCGTCGTCTCGAACATCGAGCGGTACGGCTGCGAGCCGCGAAGGTGCCGGGTGACCAGCACCGACTCCAGCGGGCCGCCGGCCGCGTCGGTGCGGCCGGTGACGACGGCCAGCGGGTCGACCGCCGGGATGCCGAGGCGGTCCAGGTCGCGCAGCAGCTCGTACTCGCGCAACGCCGGGCGCTCGGCGAGCTCCTTGACGGCGATCACCTCGTTGCCGGCCCGGGCGTAGCGCACGATGTGGCGTGAGATGCCGCGCGGCAGCGGGACCAGGACGTCCTCCGGCCACTCCTCCAGGGGCAGGTGCCAGGGCAGCTCCAGCAGGAGCCCGGGGTGCTCCGGGTTCGTCGCGCTGATCTGCAGTGCCATGGGCCGTTCGTCCTCGCCTCGCGGTGATCGTCACCTCACCTTAAAGTGCGCGCTCCCGGGCCTGAAGAGCGGCTTCCCGCACCGAGCCGCGGTGCGACGGCCCGTGCCCGGGAAGCAGCACATCGCCCTTGAGGCCTTCGAGTACGGCCAGCGAGGCCACGGCCTGGGCACGCTCACGGTGGAACATGTCCGGCAGCAGTTGCGGCCCCTCGAGCCGCGAGGTGGGGTGGCCGCTCACCAGGGCGTCGCCCGCGATCACCACCCCGGCGTCGGGCAGGTGGTAGGCGCAGTGGCCGTCGGTGTGGCCGGGAGTGTGCACCGGGACGGGCCGGCCCGGCAGGTCCAGCGGGCCGGGCGAGGGGAACGGCTCGGGGGAGGTGACCGGGACGTGCTCGGTGCCGCCGGAGCGGATGGCGTGGACGGCCCAGGGCAGGACGCCCGGCCGCCAGCCGTTCTTCAGGACCGTGCCGACGCTGACCTGGTGCAGGAACTCCCGGCGGGCGTGCGGCACTTCGACTTCGTGCAGGTATATGGGCGTGCCGTAGGTGTCGCGCAGGTACTCGGCGTTGCCCAGGTGGTCCGTGTGCGCGTGGGTGATCAGTACGGCCGTGACCGCCTCCGGCGAACTCCCCACCTCGGCGAGCGAGGCGAGGAGCCTGGGCCGGTCCCCGGGATAGCCGGTGTCGATCAGCGTGACCGCGTCGCCCTCGGTGAGGATCACCCAGTTCGTGTTGCTGCCGTGCACCAGATGGGTGCCGTCCGCGACTTGCTGCACATCTGCCCGCATGATCGTCCCGCGTGGTGAGGTCCGTGCCCGACGGAGACAGCAAAGCAGATCAGGATGAATGCGGGTCCGGCGGGGCCGGACGCATTCCGAACAGGAATCGCGTCAGCCGCGTCCTGCGCACCACGCACTCGTAGAGCACCAGGATCACCGCGAGCGAACCCGCCACGATCACCGCGTACTCGACGACGATCGGCGCCGGCCATCCCACCACGCCGTACGCGATGGCGACCACGACCGGCTGGTGCAGCACGTACAACGGCAGGGCGGCGAGCCCGAGATACATCATCGTGCGCGATGGCGGCCGGGCCTCGCGCGGCCGGTCCAGCAGCCCGAGGATCGCCACCACCCAGCACCAGCCCGCCGCCCCGAACACGGCCCGGGTCACCAGCGCGAACGGGTTCCACTCGGTGAAGGGGTCGTCCAGGGAGAGGAACCCGGGCGCGGTCCCCGCGAACAGCACCAGTCCGGCCACGCCCACCGGCACGGCGAGCCGGCGCAGCGCGGCGCGAACGCGTACGTCGTCGGCGAGGGCGTAGCCGAAGAGGAAGAACACCAGGTAGGCCCAGCGGTTCCAGCCCGCGAAGCCCTCCTCCATACCCAGGAACGCGTTGATCGCGGCGAGCGGAAGGGTGGGCAGGAGAAGCAGGGCCGGGCGCCGCTCCACCGTCCGTCCCACGCGCTCGGCCCAGGCCGCGAGCGGTGCCGCGACCGGGGCGAGGAGCAGGCTGAAGGCCAGCAGAAGCACGACGAACCACAGATGCCCGGTCTCGAAGTGCTCCCCGTCGAGGACGAAGGGGAAGTCGGCCGGATCCGGGTGGACGGTGAGGAAACGGGGCCAGAAACGCCAGTACGACTCGTCGTAGCCGGGATCGGCGGCCCGCAGCCGCAGCCACTGGGGGAGTGGGCACAGCACGAGCGTCGCGAACATGAGCGGAACGCCCAGGCGCAGCAGCCGTTCACGGCTGAAGCGGGCGGGTCCGCGCCGGCGGATCGAGTACCGGGAGCCGAGCCCGGCGACCAGGAACAGGATGGGCATCGCCCAGACCACCGCGAACCCGGCGAGCACGGTGACGGCGTCGGTCGTCTGCGCGTTCTTGACGTAGAAGTCGTCGTCCGGCGAGAAGACGAGGCCGGAGTGGAAGAAGACCAGCCCGAGGACCACGAGGACGCGCAGCGCGTCCAGTTCGCCGCGTCGGGGTGAGGTGGCCGGTGCCTGCGTTTCCGCGCTCACCCGCCCCAGTGTGGGGGCAGGACAGGGCTTCGCCCAGAGGAAGGGCTGCCTCCGGCACCGTCCGCCGGAGGCAGCCCCCGCGTGCAGCCGAAGCGGCCGCCTCTCCGCCTCACTGCACGCCGTGCGGGCGGAACTGGATGCTGATGCGCGGTCCCGTGGCGCGCGTGCTCTTGGGCACGGAGTGTTCCCAGGTCCGCTGGCACGAGCCGCCCATCACGATCAGGTCGCCGTGCCCCAGCGGACGCCGTATCGTCTCGCCGCCGCCCCGCATCGGGCGCAGCAGCAGATCCCGGGGCGCGCCCACGGAGAGGATCGCCACCATCGTGTCCTCCCGCGCGCCGCGCCCGATGCGGTCGCCGTGCCAGGCGACGCTGTCGCGGCCGTCGCGGTAGTAGCAGAGCCCGGCCGTCGTGAAGGGTTCGCCCAGCTCCTCGCCGTAGTGCGCGGTCAGCGCGTCGCGGGCGTCGGTGAGCACGGGATGGGGAAGTGCGTCGTCCGCGCCGTAGAAGGCGAGCAGGCGCGGTACGTCGACGACGTGGTCGTACATCGTGCGCCGCTCGGCTCGCCACGGCACCTCCGCGGCCAGCTGTTCGAACAGGGCGTCGGCCCCGCTGAGCCAGCCGGGCAGGACGTCGATCCAGGCGCCATGGGTGAGTCGCGTGCGGCGGACCCCGGTGAGGGAGCCCAGCCGCAGCTCGTCGGTCTGGTCGAACAGGGAGCCCTGGAGGTGCGTGGCCATGGTTCCAGCGTAGCCCTGAATCGAAAGTCTGTTCCTATTTGGGTTTCCGCTCGGCCGGCCTGTTGGATACATTGCTGTATCGGATACATTCATGTATCGAATGGAGGCGAAGCATGGCGGTCGAGAGCACAACCAAGCGCGTCACCAGGCGCCGCGTCCGCACGCGGGCCAACCTTCTCGACGCCGCGTTCGCCGTGTTCGCCGCGAAGGGCTTCGGGCGCGTCTCCATCGAGGAGGTCTGCGAGGCCGCCGGTTACAGCAGGGGCGCCTTCTACTCCAACTTCGACAGCCTGGACGAGCTGTTCTTCGCCCTCTACCAGCAGCGCGCGGACCTGATCGCGGAGCAGGTGTCCGGGGCGCTCGCCCTCGACGGGCCGGACCTGGACGTGCCCGCCGCCGTGGACCGGGTGACCGACGTGCTGCTCCTGGACCGCGACTGGCTGCTGGTGAAGACGGACTTCCTGGTGCACGCCGCCCGAGAACCAGCCGTCGCCCAGACCCTGCTGGAACACCGGGCCCGGCTGCGCGGCGCGATCGCCGACCGGCTCGCCCGCGCGCGGGGACACACCGCACTGCCCGCCGTGCTCGGCGACATCGACGGTGCCGCCCACGCCGTGGTCGCCGCCTACGACGGAGTGACCACCCAACTTCTGCTGGACAAGGACGTCGAGCACGCCCGCGCCTGGCTGAAACAAATACTCACCGCGCTGCTCACCGACGGCAGCGACACCACCGTATGAGGAAGGGACGGTCGCCATGGATGCCGACGTCATCGTCGTCGGAGCGGGACTCGCGGGCCTGGTCGCCGCGAGCGAACTGACCAGCCGGGGCCGCAGGGTCGCGCTGGTGGACCAGGAGAACGCCGCCAACCTCGGCGGGCAGGCGTTCTGGTCCTTCGGCGGACTGTTCCTCGTCGACTCCCCGGAGCAGCGGCGCCTGGGCATCAAGGACTCCCTCGACCTGGCCTGGAACGACTGGCAGGGCAGCGCCCAGTTCGACCGGGTCGACGACGAGGACTCCTGGGCGGTGCGCTGGGCGCGTGCGTACGTCGAGTTCGCGGCCGGCGAGAAGCGGTCCTGGCTCGACACGCACGGCATCAAGTTCCTGCCCACCGTGGGCTGGGCCGAGCGCGGCGACCTGCGCGCCCACGGCCACGGCAACTCCGTTCCCCGGTTCCACATCGCCTGGGGCACCGGCACGGGCGTCGTGGAGCCGTTCGTCCGGTACGCCAAGCAGGCCGCGCGCGACGGGCTGCTCACCTTCTACCACCGGCACCAGGTGGACGAGCTGGTCCTCGAGGACGGTTCAGCGCGCGGGGTGCGCGGCACGGTCCTGACCGAGGACAACTCGCCCCGGGGCGTCGCCTCCAACCGGGACCGCGTCGGCGATTTCGAGCTGACCGCCCAGGCCGTCATCGTCACGACCGGCGGCATCGGCGCCAACCACGACATCGTCCGCCGCTACTGGCCCGAGCGGCTCGGCACCCCACCCACCGAGATGGTCACCGGCGTCCCCGCCTACGTCGACGGACGCATGCTCGACATCAGCGCGGAGGCGGGCGTACGCCTGGTCAACCGCGACCGCATGTGGCACTACACCGAGGGCCTGCAGAACTGGGACCCGATCTGGCCCGGCCACGGCATCCGCATCTTGCCCGGCCCGTCCTCCCTGTGGTTCGACGCCTTGGGCCGCCGTCTGCCGGACCCGTGCCTGCCGGGCTACGACACCCTGAGCACCCTGAAGTACCTGCGCACCGACGAGGACATCGCCGGGTACGACCACTCCTGGTTCATCCTCACCCAGAAGATCATCGAGAAGGAGTTCGCACTCTCGGGCTCCGAGCAGAACCCCGACATCACCGCCAAGGACCGCGCAGGATTCCTGAGGGAGCGGGTGCTCGGCAAGGGCGCCCCGGGCCCGGTGGCGGCGTTCCTGCGCAACGGCGCCGACTTCGTCACCGCCCCGAACCTGGAGCAACTGGTCGAGAAGATGAACCAGTTGACCGACAAGCCGCTCCTCGACGCGGCGGACATCCGGCGCCAGATCGAGGCCCGCGACCTCCAGATCGCCAACCCGTACAGCAAGGACGCCCAGGTCCAGGGCATCCGCAACGCCCGCCGCTACATCGGCGACCGCCTCGGCCGCGTCGCCACCCCGCACCGCGTCCTGGACCCGGCGGCCGGGCCTCTCATCGGCGTCAAGCTGCACGTCCTGACCCGCAAGACCCTCGGCGGCATCCAGACCGACCTCGACTCCCGAGCGCTGGCAGCCGACGGGACGCCCGTCGACGGTCTGTACGCGGCCGGCGAGGTCGCCGGGTTCGGCGGTGGCGGCGTCCACGGCTACAACGCCCTGGAGGGCACCTTCCTCGGCGGCTGCCTCTTCTCGGGCCGGGCGGCGGGACGGGCCGCGGCGCGGCAGACGGGCTGACGGTGACGTGCGGCCCGTCTCCTCACGCCGGCATCGGGGTTCACGCCTGGAGGAGGCGGGCCAGCACGGCGGCGTGACTCTGCTCCGGCGACTTCGACGCGGTCAGTAGCGTCACGTCGCCCTTCCTCGTCAACTCCCTCACCTGATCAAGGAGTTCTGCCGCCTCGGGCGCGGCCAGCTCCGCCTCGTACCGGTCGGCGAACTCCTCGTACGACCTCTCGCCCGCGTGGTACCAGCGCCGCAGTTCGGTGGACGGGGTGAGCCCCTTGGGCCACTCGTTCACGTGCGCCGCGTCCTTCGACAGGCCGCGCGGCCACAGCCGGTCGACCAAGACACGCACGCCGTCCTCGGGTTCGGGTGCTTCATAGACGCGCCGGATGCGAACGCTCATGGCCGGGCCTTTCTCGTGGACCTGACGAGTTCCTCACAAGTCTCGGCCAAGGTCGACGCATGATCACGCACAAGCCCCGTGTCGCCCTGCTCGCCGCCTCCCTGCTGCTCACCGGCTGCGGTGGCGGTGCCGTGGCGACACCGGACCACGAGCCCGCTGCCACCCGGCCCACGACCAGCACGCCGCTGCCGGAGGTCGCCCTTGAGGTGGCCCCGCAGCAGCTGCCCGGTCTGGGGCCCGAGACCTGGGCGAAGGTGCCCTCCGAGGCGCGTCAGGCCGTCGTCGTGACCGGGCGCGGCAGGAACTCGTCACAGTCCACCGTCGTCCTGTACGAGCGCAGCGACATCGGCTGGGAGGCCGGCGGCAGCTGGCCCGCCCACAACGCCCTGCGCGGGTGGACCGACCACCACCGCGCCGGCGATCTGCGCTCACCCGTCGGGGTCTTCACACTCACCGACGCCGGAGGCCTGCTCCGTGACCCCGGCACGAAGCTGCCGTACGACCACGGCTCCGGGTTCACCGCCACCGGCACCGGCTTCGAGGGCGAGCCCCTCGCGGGCTCGTTCGACTACGTGATCGCCATCAACTACAACCGCAAGCCCGGCACGTCACCGCTCGACTGGACCCGCCCGCTGGGCGCCGGTCGCGGCGGCGGCATATGGCTGCACGTCGACCACGACGGGCCGACGCAGGGCTGCGTGAGCATCGCGCGGGAGCACATGAGGGAGCTGCTCCTGGCGCTGGACCCGCACCTGCGTCCCGTCGTCGTCATGGGCGACGCCAAGTCGCTGGCCCGCTGAGAATCCCACGAAACGCTTAGGATCCGCCACGTGTGCGCACATGTGCTGGTCGCCGAGGACGACGAGATGCAGGCCGAACTCATACGCCGCTCCCTGCTGGCGGAGGGCCACACCGCGACCGTCGTCCACGACGGCTCGGCCGCCCTCGACCAGGTCCGGCGGCAGCGGCCGGACCTGGTCGTGCTGGACCTCATGCTCCCGGTGATCGACGGCTTCGGGGTGTGCCGGGTCCTGCGCCGGGACGACGACATCCCGGTGCTGATGCTGACGGCCCGGTCGGCGGAGGACGACGTGCTGCTCGGCCTCGAACTCGGCGCCGACGACTACATGACCAAGCCGTACAGCCCGCGTGAGCTGATGGCCCGTATACGCACGGTGCTGCGGCGCAGCGGGCGCGCCGCCGGCCGGCGGGAGGATCCCGTCGTACGCGCCGCCGGGATCGCCGTCGACCCCGTACGGCACGAGGTGCGGTGCGACGGGGCGGCGGTGGAGTGCACACCGGCCGAGTTCGAGATCCTGCTCGCCCTGGCCGCCGAGCCCGAACGGGTCTTCTCCCGGCGGCAGTTGCTGGAGTGCACCCGGGGCATCGACCGGGCCTCCACCGAGCGGGCCGTCGACGTCCACATCATGAACCTGCGCAGGAAGATCGAGGCCGACCCGCGCAGGCCCGTGCGGCTGCTGACCGTCTTCGGCGTCGGCTACAAGCTCAGCGGCGGCCGCGGATGACCCGGCGGATACCGCTGCGCAAGCGCCTCCTGATCCGGCTGCTGATCGCCACGGTGCTGATCGCCGTCTGCTCGGTGGCCGCGACCGCCTGGCTGGCGGTCGAGACCATCACCCGGGCCCTGCGGGAGGAACAAGGACAGGTCCTCGCGGAGGACATGGACGTCCTCGCCCGGCTCAGCGGCCATGCCGCGACCCATGCCGACTGGAAGGGGATCGAGAGGACCGTCCGTGAGCTGTCCGCGCGGACCGGTCGCCGGATCGCCCTGACCACCACGGACCGCAGGACCATCGCCGACTCCGCACCGCCGGGCACCTCCCTGCCACCACGCGCCGCCGCCACCATCGACCCCCTGCACATCGACACCTACACCGAGCGGGGAGCACAGCGCGGCGGCATCGATCCCCGTGTGGTGGGCCCCTACCGGGTGACGGACGCGGAGCGGGCCCGGCTGGAGAAGCTCGCGCTGATCCGGCAGCGGTGCTTCGCCCGCAACGGCTACGAGACCGCCGTGGTGCGTACGCCGAGCGGCCGCCCGGTGGTCACCGACCACGACGGGCCCGTCGCGGGCGGGCAGGTGCCCGACGCGTGCGCGGACGGGCTGCTCAACACCCCCACACCGACCGAGGAGAAGGCCCTGGCCGACCTGTCGGGGCGCGCTCGCGCCTGTCTCGACCGGCGCGGAGTGGGCCCGTCCACGCCCATGTTCGCCACCGTCGATGTCACCGAGCAGCGCCTCGGCACCCGCTACCCGATGGGCAAGATCGCGAGCCCCGCCGACCGCGAGGCCGTGCGTGAGGCCGAGGGTTGCGTGGCTGCGGCGCGCCGCGCCCAACTCGACCCGTACGTCGCCCCCGTGGCAGAGCTGTTCCTGGGCGGCGGCGACCCGACCGCGGTGCGGTTCGACATGTCCCCGGCGAACAAGGCCAAGGTCGTCGGCGCCGCCGGACTCGTGCTGGCCGTCACCGTGGCCGTGACCGCCGCGGTCGCCACCCGGCTCGTCCGGCCGCTGCGAGCGCTGACGGAGGCCGCCCAGCAGCCGCCCGAACTGCATGCGCGGGTTCCTGTCACCACCCGGGACGAGACGGGCATCCTCGCCGCGGCCTTCAACGAACTCGCCGAGCGGCGCGAGCGCCTGGAGGTGCAGCGCAAGGCCATGGTCAGCGACATCGCCCATGAACTGCGCAGCCCGCTCACCAACATCCGGGGCTGGCTGGAAGTCACCCGCGACGGCGTCGTCGACCCCGACCCCGCCCTGCTCGCCTCCCTGCACGAGGAGGCCCTCGTCCTCCAGCGCGTCATCGACGACCTCCAGGACCTCGCCGCCGCCGACGCCGGCACCCTGCGCCTGCACCGCGAGCCCGTCCGCGCCGACGAACTCCTCGACCAGGTCGCCGCCGCCCACCGCGTCGCCGCCGACACGGCCGGCGTCACCCTGCGCACCACCACGGACGGCACGCCCTGGCTGGACGCCGACCCCGTCCGCATGCGCCAGGCGCTCGGCAACCTCGTCTCCAACGCCCTGCGCCACACACCGGCCGACGGCACCGTGACGCTCGCCGCCCGGCGCGACGGCGACGACGTCGTCCTTGAGGTCACCGACACGGGGACCGGTATCGACATCGCGGACCTGCCGTACGTCTTCGACCGCTTCTGGCGTGCGGAGAAGTCCCGCAGCCGGCGGACCGGCGGCAGCGGACTGGGCCTGCCGATCGTCCGGCACCTGGTCGCGGCGCACGGCGGGACGGTCGAGGCGGCGAGCGAGCCCGGTGCCGGTTCCGTGTTCACGCTGCGGTTGCCGGCCGCCGAGCCGCCTGACTGAGCGAGCGGCCACGACGGGTGTCCCGCCGGTCCGACGGTCACCCGGCGCGCTGCCGCAACGCCCTTCTCTCGGCCTCGCTCGTGCCGCCCCAGATCCCGATGAACTGGTCCATGTCCAGCGCCCAGCTCAGACACTGCTCACGGACCGTGCAGCGCCGGCAGACGGCCTTCGCCTGCTCGGTCTGCAACAGGGTCGGTCCGGACGTGCCGATCGGATAGAAGAGGTCGGGGTCCTCATGGCGGCAGGCGGCGTGGTCTCGCCAGTCGTCCATCAAAGTCACCTGCGATCGTCGTACGTGCCCTCGGTGGATGCCTTACTCGCTTTCGGGTCGCCTGTCGATGCATGGGTGAAACCCCGTTGGACACCGGCGATTCAAGTCACTGCTCGCGCATGCCCCACGGGGAGCCGTATGCGGTCAGCAGATCCAGGAAGGGGCGGGCCGGGAAGGCCTCCGGGCCCAGTACCCCCGTGCCCGACCAGGCGCCGGTGGCGAGGAGTTCGAGCGCGACGACCGGGTTGAGCGCCGTCTGCCACACCACGGCCTGACAGCCGTACTCCGCCATGGACCACTGGTTGTCGACCACGTGGTACAGGTACACCTCGCGCGGCTTGCCGTCCTTGACGCCCCGCACCCAGGTACCCGCGCAGGTCCTGCCGTGCATCCGCTCGCCGAGCGTCGCCGGGTCCGGCAGACACGCGGCGACGACGTCCCGGGGCGAGACCCGCACCGGCCCGTCGGCGCTCGGCACGGTCACCGGCTCGGTGCTGTCCAGGCCCAGCAGGTGCAGCGTCCTCAGGGTGCTGACGAACTCCTCGCCCAGGCCGTACTTGAAGGTCACCCGGCGCGCGTCGACCCAGCGCGGCATCAGGAGCACCTCCTCGTGCTCCACGTTCACGCACTCGACCGGCCCGATGCCCTCGGGAAAGTCGAACACCTCGGGCTCACTGAACGGCGCGGTGGTGAACCAGCCGCGGCCGGCCTCGTACACCACCGGAGGGTTGAGGCACTCCTCGATCGTGGTCCAGATGCTGAAGGACGGCGCGAAGTCGTAGCCGTCGACGGTGAGGTTCGCGCCGTCGCGGACACCGATCTCATCGATCTCGTCGAAGAGCTCGTCGGCCGCGTGCCGGGCGAACACGTCCGACAACCCCGGCTCCACGCCCATACCGACCAGGGCCAGCGCACCCGCCTTCTCCCAGTCGGCCGCCTGCTCGAACTGGGCGTCGCCCAGCTTGACCCCGCACTCCTCGTACGGCCGCTCAGGATGCGGACGCGACAGCGACATCGCCATGTCGACATACGTCGCCCCGGCCGTGCGCGCGGCCTGGAACAGCGGCATCACGAAGCGCGGGTCGGTGGCGTTGAGGAGCACGTCGCACGCGTGCCGCTCCAGCAGTGCGGCCACCGCCGCGTCGTCGCTCGCGTCCACGCGCTCGGCCCGGAACCGTGCGTCGCCGCCGAGCGCCGCCACGGCCGCCTCGGCCCGCGCGAGGTCGTAGTCGGCGACCACCATCGCCTCGAAGAACGGACGCCGGGCCGCGATCCGGGTGACGGCGGTACCCACACCACCGGCGCCCACGAGCAGTACACGCATGACAAGACTCCCTCGGCTGAAGGTCTACGACGTGGTGGGGCCCCGCCGGAGATACAACGCCGCCCGCCCGCGTAAGGTCAATGGCGTTGGCATAAGGATGGAGGGCTGGAGGGCGCCATGCCTAAAGCGGTCGTTCCGGAGGAAAAGCGGCGTCGGCGTCGGCCCACGAAGAGTGGCACCGTCCTGTCGGAGCGGCTGATAGTCGAAACGGCGCTGCGCATGCTGCGCGAGCACGGCAGCGCCGGCCTCACCGCCCGCCGCCTCGGTCTGGCCCTCGACGCCGACCCGAGCACGCTGTACCGGTACTTCCGCGGCATGGACGACCTGACCCTCGCCATCGGCGACGCCCTCATCGGCGAAGCCCTGCGGGGCTGGGAGCCGACGGGGCAGTGGCGGGCCGACCTGCGCGCCGTCGGGCTGCGCATCCACGAGGCGTACGTCGCCCATCCGCAGGCCGCCGTGCTGACCACGAGCCGGGTCACCGGGCGGGCCAACGAACTCGCCGCCGACGAGGCGGTGTTGGACATTCTGCGCAGGGCCGGATTCCCGCTGCCGGACACCGTGCGCATCTACCACGCCTTCATCGACCAGACCCTGGCGTTCGCCGCGCTCGACGCCGCGTCCCTGGCTCTGCCGAGCGAGTCGCTGCGCGCGGACGAGGACATGTGGCGATCGACCTATGCGCGTGTACCGCGCACCACCCATCCCCGGATCGCCGAGGCGGCGCCGCTGCTGGCGACCCGGATGGTGAACAGTGCCTATCCGACGGCTCTGGAGATGCTGCTGGACAGCGCCGCAGCCGAGCTGGAGGCGCTGCACGGGTAGCGCCCTGAAGGGCGCTGTCGATATGCGGCTCAGCCGCGCAGCGCCTCGGCCGCCGTCGCCGCCACGGCGTCCGTCACCGCGACCAACGCCGGCGAGTGCAGCTTCCACTGCTGCCAGTACAGCGGCACGTCGACGGGGCGCTCGGGGGCGAGCTGCACCAGGCGGCCGTCCCTCAGGAGCGGTTCCGCCTGGGACTCGGGGATCAGGCCCCACCCCAGTCCGGCGGTCACGGCCGACAAGAAGCCCTCCGACGTGGGGACGTGGTGCCGTACCGCACTCGCGCCCGTACGAGCGCGCCGCAGCCTGCGCACGAACGCGTCCTGGAGATCGTCACTGCGGTCGAAGGTCATCACCGGTGCCCGCATGATCGCGTCCCGCAGCGAGCCGCCGAGATGCCGCTCGGCGAACTCCGGGCTCGCCGCGGCCAGATAGCGCATCCGGCCCAGCGGTCGCACGGTACAGCCCGCAACGGGATCGGGCGAGGAGGTCACCGCCGCCATCACCAGGCCCTCCCGCAGCAGCGTCGCCGTACGGCTCTCGTCCTCCCGCCGCAGCTCGAAGCAGAGCGGGGGCTCCTGACGCACTCGCGTGAGCGCCGCAAGGAACCACGTCGCCAGCGAGTCGGCGTTGACCGCGATCGACACCCGGGTCGCCTCCCCGGCCCCGCGCAGCCCCAGCTCGGCCCGCGCGTCACGTTCCAGTCGCGCCAGCTGGCGGGCGAACCGGACGACGACCTCGCCCGACTCGGTCGGCCGCACCGGCTTCGTCCGCACCAGCAGCACCCGCCCCGTGCGCTGCTCCAGAGCCTTCACCCGCTGGCTCACGGCCGACGGCGTCACATGCAGCGCGGCGGCCGCCGCGTCGAAGGTGCCCTCGTCGACCACCGCCAGCAGGGTGCGCACCTGGTCGAGGGGAAGCTCGGTCAACTCGGTCTTCACAAGCGCTAATGATACGTAAGAATCTTTAGCTGTACCTGGAGTGATCGACTCCGTAGCGTCGATGCCATGACCAACGCCTTGACCACCGCCGCCGCCGGATTCGGCACCGGCCTCTCGCTCATCGTCGCCATCGGTGCCCAGAACGCCTTCGTCCTGCGCCAGGGAATCCGCCGCGACGCCGTCCTCGCCGTCGTCGGCATCTGCGCCCTGTCCGACGCGCTCCTCATCACCCTGGGTGTGGCCGGCGTCGGCGCGGTGGTCGTGGCGTGGCCCGGTGTGCTGACGGCGGTGGCGTGGATCGGCGGGGCGTTCCTGCTCGGCTACGGCGCTCTCGCCGCCCGCCGTGTCTTCAAGCCGGCCGGCGCCCTGCGCACGGACGGCGAGGCGGCTGGGTCACGGCGCCGAGCGGTGCTGACCTGCCTCGCGATGACCTGGCTCAACCCGCACGTCTACCTCGACACCGTCTTCCTGCTCGGCACAGTCGCCGCCGACCAGGGCCCTATGCGCTGGACGTTCGGCCTCGGTGCCGCACTGGCGAGCCTGTGCTGGTTCGCCGCGCTCGGTTTCGGGGCGCGGCTGCTGAGCCGCCACCTCGCGAAGCCGGCGGCCTGGCGCGTGCTGGACGGACTGGTGGCGGCGACGATGATCGCGCTCGGCGCCGGCCTCATCGCGGGCGCCTGACCGCCCGCTGCGTATTCGGGGCGCCCGACGGTGTCCGCAACCTGAGATATCGCGTCCCGAATGCTTGACCTCTGGTGCCATAGTGATCCCTGGTTCCCGAAAGGTGTAACGAGCAACCAGGAAGCCCGTGGACACGAGCGAGAGCAGCACCGAACAGCAGTCGGCGTCGACCGCCGAGGAAGCGATACCCGCCCGGCGTGGCTGGCGCCGCTGGGCCATGGACACCCGTCCGCTGCGCCGCCCGGCCTACCGCCGCCTGTGGTCCTCGACCGTCGTCACGGCCGTCGGCAGCCAGCTCACCGCCGTCGCGGTGCCCAAGCAGGTCTACGACATCACCGGCTCCTCGGCGTGGGTCGGCGCCGCGAGCCTCGCCGGACTGCTGCCGCTCGCGGTGTTCGCGCTGTGGGGCGGCGCCATCGCCGACAGCATGGACCGGCGCAAGCTGCTGCTGATCACGAACAGCGGAATCGCCGTCACGTCTGTGCTGTTCTGGCTTCAGGCCGTCACCGGCCTCGACTCGGTGGCCGCGCTGATGGTGCTGCTGGCCGTGCAGCAGGCGTTCTGGGGGCTCAACGCCCCGGCCCGCAACGCCTCCATCGCCCGCCTGGTACCGGCCGACGAACTGCCCGCCGCGAACGCCCTCGGCTCGCCCGTCATGCAGACCGGCCAGGTGGTGGGGCCGCTGCTGGCCGGCGTACTCATCCCCGTCATCGGCCTGGCCGAGCTGTACCTCATCGACGCGCTCGCCCTGTGCGTCACCGTCTGGGCTGTTGTACGGCTGCCTGCGCTGCCGCCCCTGAAGTCCACCGCCGCGCGACGCGCGGGTGTGCGTGAGATCGCGGAGGGCTTCCGCTACATCGCCCTGCACAAGGTGCTGTTGCTGTCCTTCCTGGCCGACGTCATCGCGATGGTCTTCGGCATGCCCCGCGCCCTGTTCCCCCAACTGGCGGGCCAGACCTACGGGTCGTACGGCGAGGGCCTCGCCCTCGGTCTGCTGTTCGCGGCGATCCCGATCGGCGCGGTGGCCGGCGGTCTGTTCTCCGGAACGTTCTCCCGGGCCCGCCGGCACGGCTGGATGGTGATCGGCGCGGTCGTCGCCTGGGGCGCGGCCATCACGGGCTTCGGACTGAGCGGCAGTCTGTGGCTCGCGGTGGTGTTCCTGGCCCTCGCCGGGGTGGCCGACATGGTCTCGATGGTGTTCCGCGGGGCGATCCTGCTGTCCGCCGCCACTGACGAGATGCGCGGCCGGATGCAGGGCGTGTTCACGGTCGTCGTGGCGGGCGGACCGCGCCTCGCCGACGTCCTGCACGGAACGGCGGGATCGGCCTTCGGCGCGCGCACGGCAACCGTGGGCGGTGGCCTGCTGGTCGTCGTCCTCATGCTGGGCCTGGCCGCCGCGGTGCCGGCCCTGCGCCGCTACCGGGTCTGACGCGGCGGAGCACACCGCGCCCGACGCGGCAGGGCACACCGCGTCCGTCACTACAGGGCACTTCGCGTCGGACCGTCAGAGCACGCTGCGCCGGTGCGGTCCGTACTGCTCCATCAGCTTGCCCCGCGTCATCTCCAGCCGGTGCGCGAGGATCTCGGCGACGTGCCGCACCAGCGACATGCCGAGCCCCGGATCCTCCTCGCACAGCCGCAGCACCGCCGCCGCCTCGAACTCGTAGGCCCGCACGGGGCTGAAGGCCTCCGCGCCGAAGTCCCACTGGTACGGGGGGAACAGCCAGGACCAGCCCAGCAGATCACCCGAGCCGAGACTGGCGACCGTGACCCGCTGCAGGGACGTCACCCGCTGGTCGAGGGAGACGGCGCCCGAGCGGATGACCCAGAAGCGGTCGGCCGTGCCGCCCGCCTCGAAGATCCGGGCGTCCTCCGGGAAGGAGACCTCCTGTGCGAGTGACATCAGACGCTCGCGCTGAGGCGGCGGAAGGGCGGTCAGCAGTTTGATCGCTTTGGTCATGACACGGGGCTCCTCGCCGACGACTGAGGTTCCGGTGCTTCCCTGCGTCCATTTCAGCCGCTGCCGGGCCGGTGAGCACCTCGGCGGAGGACGGTTTCGGGCCGGAATCTCGCGGGACGAGCCGTCAAGGGCATGAAAAAGCCCTGGCTGGACGGGGGAAGCCAGCCAGGGCCGTAGGCAGTGGTGCACAGGGGACGGATGCTGTTCACCCCGTGACCACGTATGTATGAACGGTAAACCATCTAAGGGGATTCTGCGTAACCCGGAGCGGGGCACGTGACCCGTTTCACTCCGATCCGGGTTTCAGGCCGGTTCGGGGTGCTTCCCCGGGGTCAGAACCTCGTCGAGCACCTCGATCACGGTCTCATAGGCCAGTGTCCGTACGGCGGCGTCGCGGGCCGCTTCCGGATCGCTCGACCTCAGCGTTTCGCTTCGCGCCCGCCACGTTCGCTCCTCCTGCCGGGCACAGGCCCTGGCACGCTGCATCCTGCGCAGCAGTTCGTCTGAGTCCACGACATCGGTCATGCCTTCCGCGTACCCCGTATCGCCGCCGATGACCGGTCATCCGTCAGGTGCCTTCACCGGAACGCCCAGGGGACGGGCCAGACCGGCCACGCCCTCGTCGAGTCGCTGCAGATGCCTCAGGACGCGGTCGGTGACCCGGCCGTAGCGCGGTGCGCCCGGGACGTCCGGCCCCAGGAGGGAGGCGATGCTCGGGCCGGTCTCGATCCCGTCCGTGGTGGGTTCGCCGGTGACGTGCGCGGAGACCGCCTCGATGTTGTGCGCGATGCGCCCCGCCGCCCGGCCAAGCCGGGGGTCCGCAGCGATCGAGGGGTGGGTCGGCAGCAGCTCGGCCGTCGCGGCCAGGGAGCGCGCGTGGTACGCGCACGTCTCCAGCAGCGCGACGACATAGCGGGCGGTCTCCCGCCGCGCCCGCAGGGGCGTCACCGGATGGGTGAGCGGACGCGTGGCGGCCCGCAGGTCGGCCAGCGCCTGGTCGAGGTCGCGTGCCTGGTCGAGCAGCTCGACGGGCGCTCCGCCGCTCAGCTGGTCGACGGCGCTGCGGGTGACGTCGCCGAGCCGTTCCAGCACGGTGGCGAGGAGTTCGTTCGTACGGCGGTCCGTCTGCACCGGCAGCACGAAGGCGGCCGCGATCACCCCGCAGACCGCGCCGAGCGCCGTCTCCTGGATGCGCAGGACGAGCACCGAGAGGCTGTAGGTGTGCAGCAGGGTGTAGAGGAGGCCCAGTGCCGCGGTGACGAAGAAGGACACCAGCGTGTAGGACAACGGTGCCGAGTAGAACATCGCGAAGACGAACAGCAGGACCAGCGCGAACGCCGTCCAGGTGTGGTGCCCGACGGCACCCGCCAGCACGATGCCGGCCAGCACGCCGAGGACGGTGCCCAGCAGGCGCCGGTATCCCTTGACCAGGATCTCGCCCGTGGACGCGGTGTTGAGGAAGACGATCCAGCAGGTCAGCACGGCCCAGTACCAGCGGTCCCGGGACAGCAGCTCGCCGCCGACGATGGCCAGCGTCGACCCCACGGCGACCTGCACGGCGGCACGGGTGGTGGGACGCCGCAGACCGGTGGGCTCCTGCGACGGCTCCTCCTCGTCGGCGTCGAGCACGGCGTCCTCCGCGTCCAGCTCCTCGCGCGAACGGGCCGTGGCCGGGGTGTCGTCGGCCTCGTCCCGGGCACCGCCGAGCGCGATCCGCAGTCCGAGGACCGCGCGGGCGGCCTCGCCGGCCCGCCGGAAGACGTCCTGCACGGCGGGGGACGCGGCGGGCAGGTTCTCCTCGTCGCGATAGCCCAGCAGCCGGTTGCGGAGGTGGGCCACCGAGGTTCCGGCGGCCCGGTCGACGGGGCGCAGGATCAGCAGGCGCAGCGCCTGGAGGTCACGGCGCAGCGTGTCGGTCGCCTTGTCCCTTACGGGCTGCCGCCCGCCCGAGGGGACGGGCGCGTCCGGAAGATGCAGGGCCATGGTGTCCACCCGCTCGGCGCCGCGTGCGCGCAGCAGCGACAGCCCCAGGCGCTCGGCGGCGATCTCGGCGTCCGCGACGCGCCGTTGGATCAGCCGGGCCGTCGCCTCGTCGGCGGCCCCGTCGGCCAGCCGCCCCTGGATCAGCAGCGCCGTCTCGTGCAGGCGAGCCGTTCCTCCGCGCACCCGCTCCAGAGCCCGGTCCGCCTCCTCGGGGCCGGCGTCGAGCAGGTCGAGCTGCGCCGACAGCAACTGGGCCAGCCGGGCGCGGAATGCCTCCCGCAGCCGCTGGAGCACTCCCGTCGGCGTCTCGGGGACCAGCACGAAACGCACCAGGGCGCTGCACGCGAAGGCCACCGCGACCGCGCCGCACAGCTCGGGCAGGTCCTCGACGGTGGCGCCGACGAAGAGGGACACGAAGTAGATCTGGAAGCCGATCAGGCCGAGTGCGGTGCCCCGGTCACCGAACCTGCGGCCGTAGACGGCACAGAAGATGAGCGCGACGAAGACCAGGTCGCCGGCGAGGAGATCGCCGTGCAGAGCAGCCGCCGACGACATGGACGCCAGCGCCACCAGGAGGCCCAGCGCCAGCGTGACGGCCTGCTGCCCGCGCTGCTTCTCCCGGATGGCGAACGTGGCGACCATCGCCGCCAGGGCCCCCGCCACCAGATGGTTCACATCGCTGCCCAGCAGGGCGAGCACGACGAGCGCGAGGGCGATCGCGCCCGTCGTCCGCAGCCCCGCGGTCAGCCGCAGCAGCCCCGGGTCCGAGGCCGCGACACGGTCACGCAGTCGCGCCCGGACCGGCCGTCCCGCTGCCCTCACGTCGCCGTACTCTCTCCCGCACTCTCCCGATCACGCCGCGAGCCGCGCCTGGACCAGGGCTGTCGCCCGTCTCAACCGGACGTGTCTTCCGCGGAACCTTTCCCGCCGATCTGCGCCCGCATCTGCTCGGGCGTCAGATACGCGTGGGCGAACTCGAAGTCCTTCAGCTTGGCCGGACTGCGCGACTGGAACCCGGTGCGCACGAAGTCGTCCCCGGCGACCGCGTTGAGCAGCCAGTTCGTCATGACGCGGGTCTTGGCCACGTTGGTGCGCAGCGCCGACCAGTGGTAGCCGCGGGCGACGGCCAGAGCGGGCAGGCCCTTCAGCTCGACGCCGATCGGCTTGGAGACGGCGTCGCGGCCGCCGAGGTCGACGACCAGGCCGAGGTCCTTGTGCTTGTACGGCCGCATCGGCTGCCCGCGCAGGGCCGCGATGACGTTGTCGGCCACGACCTTGCCCTGGCGCATGGCGTGCTGGGCGGTGGGCGGGCAGACGGCGCCCTCCTCGTCCTTCGCGACATCGGGGACCGCGGCGGCGTCGCCGAGCGCGAACACACCGTCGTGCCCGGGCAGGTTCATCTCGGCCGTGACGGCCAGCCGCCCCCGGACCGTCTCCGCGCCCAGGGTGCCGATCAGCGGGCTCGCGACGACACCGGCGGTCCAGATCAGCGTGCGGGTGGGGATCACCCGGCCGTCGGTGAAGGTGACCTCCTCGGGGCCCGCCTTCGCGATGGACACGCCCAGGGAGATCTCGATGCCCCGCCTGCGCAGGATCTCCTGCGCGGCGTTGCCGAGCTTCTCGCCCAGCTCGGGCATCAGCCTCGGCGCGATGTCGATCAGATGCCACCTGATGAGGCTGGGGTCGAGCCGCGGATAGCGCTTGACCGCGTTGTGCGTCAGCATCTGCAGGCACGCGGCGGTCTCGGTGCCCGCGTACCCGCCGCCGACCACCACGAACTGCAGCCGTGCCGCGCGCTCGTCGGGGTCCTGGCTGGCGTCGGCGAGATCGAGCTGGGAGATGACGTGGTCGCGGAGGTAGGCGGCCTCCGCGAGCGTCTTCATGCCGTAGGCGTTGTCGGTGAGGCCGGGGATGTCGAAGGTGCGGGTGATGCTGCCGGGGGCCAGCACGATGTAGTCGTACGGCTCGTTGACGAGCTTCTCGGTGATGGTGCGGACGACGCAGACCTTGGCCGCGAGGTCCACGCCGATGGCGCCGCCCGGGATGATCCGGGTGCGGTACCTGCGGCTGCGGCGCAGGGACAGGGCGATCGACTGGGGGGTGAGGACGCCGGAGGCGACCTGGGGCAGAAGCGGCAGATAGAGCTGGTAGGAGGACGGCGTCACCAAGGTGATCTCGGCCTCGTCGGGGGAGAGTTTGCGTTCCAGCCGGCGTACGCAGCCGACTCCGGCGAAGCCTGCGCCAACCACCAGGATCCTGGGTCGTGTCACGGTGATCATCCCTTCTGCGGCTCCAGGCGGTGTGCCTAGACGATGTTCGCCTGCCCCTGGATCGCTGCTTCGCACGCCTCGATCCCACCGCGCCACCGGTCGTTCCGCCAGCCGGGAGCAGCAGGCAGATGAACCCGTCGACAGCCACCTTGCCCCAACCCGTGCGGCAGCACACCGGTTCGGAGGTGAAAGACGTGTACGCGCGATCTCTTGTCGGTCGACTGTTCTGGATCTAGCGCCCGACGCGCTCGTCCAAAACAGGGTCCGCAGTTCATGTACATGACCGATGGTCGGTGTGCGTGAAGCGCGGCCCACCCCCCACAACGGACAGGAGACAGGATGCTCGCCCGCCTGCGCACCCTCACCGTCCCCTCGTCCTGTGGCCAGGTCGACGGCCTGACGTTCCGGCTCACCTGCTCCACCGCGAGCGGCGACCAACGGGCTGAACGGCGCTACGCCACCTACACCGGCGGAACGCGCCAGTTCGACGAACCGGTCGCTGTCCTCGCCCCGGACGCCACCGGCACGACACTGACCCCCCTGCGCGGCGAGTCGAACGTCGTACGGCTCACCCCGGGCGAGTAGCCGCGCTCAGCGGAAGACGTTGTCCGCGTCGTCCCAGTGCGCGAACTCGTCCGACAGCTGTTCCCGGGGCGCGCGCGAGCGGGCCTGGTACATCGCGTCGATCTGCACCGCGTAGTGCCGCACGATCGCGTCCCGGCGCAGCTTCATCGACGGCGTCAGCAGGCCGCTGGCCACGTCGAACGGCTCCGGCAGCACCCGGAACACCCGGATGGACTCCGGGCGCGACACCGCGCTGTTGGCCGCGGCGACGGCCCGGGCGATCTCCTCCCGCAGCGCGTTCTCCTCCCGCGCCTCCCGCATCCGCGCGTCGCTGCGCGCCGCGAGGGAGTCGCGCCAGAACGCCAGGAAGTCCGGGTCCAGGGTGATCAGGGCCCCGACACAGGGCCGGTTGTCGCCCACGACCACCGCCTGGTGCACCAGCGGATGCATTCTGAGCCGCTGTTCCAGGAGCGCCGGGGAGACGCTCTTGCCGCTGCTCGTGACGATGACATCCTTCTTGCGCCCGGTGATCGTGAGATAGCCGTCGGAATCCAGCCGCCCCAGGTCACCGGTGGCCAGCCAGCCGCCGCGCAGCGCCGCCCGCGTCGCGGCCTCGTCGTGGACATAGCCCTGGAACACCGACGGCCCCCGCACCAGGATCTCCCCGTCGTCGGCCACCCGGATGTCGATGCCCGGCAGCGCCTGCCCGACCGTCCCGGACATCTCCCGGCCGAGCGGCTGCGCCGTGACACCGCCGCTGGTCTCCGTGAGGCCGTACCCGTCGTTCACGTAGATGCCGATCCCCTCGTAGAAGAGGGAGAGCTCACGGTTCAGGGACGAGCCGCCGGACGTCCCCAGCATCACCCGGCCGCCCAGCGCGTCGCGGAACTTGCGGTACACCGTCCGCTCGTACAGAGCGTGTTGCAGCCGCAGATCGAAACCGGGCCCAGGACCCCCGCCCAGCCGATGCCGTTCCAGGGCGGCGGCGAAGTCCCGTGCCGTGTCGGCGGCCCGCTCGAACAGCGCGCCCCGGCCCGCCTGTTGCGCCGTGCGCAGGGCGTTCTTGTAGATCTTCTCGAAGATCGACGGCACGCCGCAGAAATAGGTCGGCCTGAAGGTGCGCAGGGCGGCCGACAGCGCTTCCTCGTTCAGGTCGGGTTCGTGACCCATCATCATGCCGCCGCGGATGCACAGGGTCTGCACCAGGAGGCCGTACACATGGGAGAGCGGCAGGAAGGCGAGAACGGACGCCTGTCCTCCCGGGGGCACCACCTTGTGACCCCAGCCCGCGAGCATCGTGTCGCAGGGGCTCGCCAGGTTCCGGTGGCTCAGCGCGCAGCCCAGGGGCCGGCCCGTCGTGCCGGAGGTGTAGGCGACGACCGCGGTGGAGTCCGGCAGGACGATACGGCGCAGCGACTCGACCGTGGTGAACGGAATGAACTCGCCCCGCTGCACCAGCTGTTGCAGTCCTCCCGCGTCCAGCTGCCAGACATGGCGCAACTGCGGCAACGATCCGCACACCGAGCCCACCGTCATGACCGCCTGCTCGTCCTCGACCACCACGGCCACGCATTCGGCGTCCCGCAGGATCCACTCGACCTGGTCGCGCGACGCCGTCGGATAGATCGGGACCACCTCGGCGCCCACCGCCCACAGTGCGTGGCTGAGCACCGTCCACTCGTACCGGGTGCGCGCCATGATGGCCACGCGGTGGCCCGGCGAGATCCCGGACGCGATCAGGCCCTTGGCCAGATCGGTCACCTCGTCGCGTACCTCGACGGCCGTCACCTCCTCCCAGGTGGTGGAGGACGGGTCGGGGCGGCGCGCGAGCAACGGCAACGTGGGATTGCGGGCCGCCGTCTCGAAGACGCTGTCGGCGAGCCCGCCGGTCAGGGACGTGACGGTCGGGGGAGCGAGGCCGAGGTCGCGCATGCGCTGCTCCTGATGTGTACCGGGTGTGACATCACCGATGAGTACCGTTATCGGCGGTGCCCGAATCTAGCCCAGCTGGGAGCGCCTGGTGCCGGGATCTGACAATTGACCTCGTTTGGTGATCTCGGCCGCATCGGGGAACCCGGGTGGCATGACATATCCGAACAGCCGACCGAACCCCGACCCGAACCACCGACCGAACCCCGACCCGAACCACCGACCGAACCCCGACCCGAACCACCGACCGAACCCCGATCCGGAGCCCGAGCGCAGCACCGGCCTCGAACCCGGCGGCGGTGTCCCCCCGGGCGAGACCCCGCCCGCGGAGAGCAGCATGTCCGGCGCGGGCCCACGCGAGACGCACAACCCGCCCACGGGCTGGGCCAAGGCGCCCCTGACCCTGATCCTCCTCCTCGTGGCCGTGATCGCCGCGTTCTTCCTGGTCTACGCCATCGTCCTGATCCTGTGAGCCCGACCAGGGCTCATCAGGGGGAGGGCAGCAACCACACCGTCGCCAGCGGGGGCAACGTGAGCCGGATGTGCCCGTCCTCCGGCTTGACGGGGTCCGGGTTGGTGACGTCGCTGCCGCCGTAGTGCCCGGCGTCCGTGTTGAGGGCCTCCTGCCAGGCGGTGACATGGTCCGGCACCCAGAGGCGGTAGTCGTGCCGGACGACGGGGGAGAAGTTGGAGACGGAGAGCACAGCGCCGCCCTCGGCGTCGTAGCGGAGGAACGCGAAGACGTTGTCGTCGGCCGCGTCCCCGAGCGACCACTGGAACCCGCCGGGATCGGTGTCCCGCACCCAGAGAGCCGGTGTCGCCCGGTAGAACGCGTTGAGGTCACGGACCAGGTCCCGCACGCCCCGATGGTCGCCCGCCGACGCGTACCCGGGATCGAGCAGCCACCACTCCGGCCCGTGCGCCTCCGACCACTCGGCGCCCTGCGCGAACTCCTGCCCCATGAAGAGCAGCTGCTTACCGGGATGGGCCCACATGAAGCCCAGATACGCCCGGTGGTTGGCGCGCCGCTGCCACCAGTCGCCCGGCATCTTGGAGACCAGCGCCTGCTTGCCGTGCACGACCTCGTCGTGGGAGATCGGCAGGACGTAGTTCTCGCTGTAGGCGTACACCATCGAGAACGTCATCTCGTTGTGGTGGTACTTGCTACACGGTCGCGTTCATCTCCTGCAGGAACGCCATCGCGGCCAGATCCTCCCGCCCGCCGTACGCGTTCGGCGCCCACTGCCCGGACTCCCGCGAGTAGTCGAGGTAGAGCATGGAGGCGACGGCGTCCACCCGCAGCCCGTCGATGTGGAACTCCTCGCACCAGTACGTGGCGTTCGCGACCAGGAAGTTGCGCACCTCCGTGCGTCCGTAGTCGAACTCGAGCGTCCCCCAGTCCGGATGCTCGGCACGCCGCGCGTCCCCGGGCTCGTACAGCGGATCCCCGTCGAACCGGGCCAGCGCCCAGTCGTCCTTGGGGAAATGGGCCGGCACCCAGTCCATGATCACCCCGATGCCGGCCCGGTGGAGGGCGTCGACCAGGTACTTGAAGTCGTCCGGGCTGCCGAGGCGGGCCGTGGGCGCGTAGAAGCCGGTGACCTGGTAGCCCCAGGAACCGGCGAAGGGGTGCTGCGCGACCGGCATGAACTCCACGTGGGTGAAGCCGAGGTCGTTGACGTACGCGGGGAGTTCCTCGGCGAGTTGACGGTACGTCAGCCCGGGTCGCCAGGACGGGAGGTGGACCTCGTAGACCGAGAAGGGCGCCTCGTGCACCGGGACGTCGCCCCGGTGCGCCATCCACTTCTCGTCGCCCCACTCGTGGTGCGAGGCGTGCACGATCGACGCCGTGTCCGGCGGGACCTCCGCACAGCGGGCCATCGGGTCGGCCTTGAGGAAGCGGTGGCCGTACCGGGAGGTGATCTCGAACTTGTACCGGGTGCCCTCGCCGATGCCCGGCAGGAACAGTTCCCACACCCCGGACGCGCCCAGCGACCGCATCGGGAACGCCGTCCCGTCCCAGCAGGTGAAGTCCCCGGCGACCCGCACCCCCCGGGCGTTCGGCGCCCACACGGTGAAGCGGGTGCCGGCCACCCCCTCGTGCGTCATCGGCTCGGCCCCGAGCGCCTTCCACAACTGCTCGTGCCGGCCCTCCCGGATGAGGTGCAGATCGAGCTCGCCGAGGGCGGGCAGAAAGCGGTACGGGTCGTGGACCTCGCACTCGTCGGACCCGTCCTGCGCGTACGACACCAGCAGCGTGTACGCGGGGATCGCGTCCAGCGGCAGTACGCCGGAGAAGAGGCCGCCGCCCTCCGAGACCAGCCCGGTGCGCTCGCCGTCGACCACCACGCTCACCGCACGCGCGAACGGGCGCAGCGCTCGGAAGGCGATCCCGCCCGGCACCGGATGGGCGCCGAGCAGCGCGTGCGGATCGTGGTGGGCACCCGACAGCAGGCGGTCGCGGTCGGCCGGATCGAGTTCGGGCGCGGCGGCGCACCGGCCCGGTCCGGCCGACTCGGGGCGCGAGGTCTCGTGCAGGGCCATGGGTCAGGCTCCTCTCACGGCGAGGCGTTCGATCGCCGCCATCGGTACGGGCAACCAGTCGGGTCGGTGCCGGGCCTCGTACAGAACCTCGTACACGGCGCGGTCGGTCTCGTAGGCACGGAGCAACCCGTGCTTCTTGCGCGGGTCCCACCCGGCGAGGGCGGCATAGCCCGCGCAGTAGGCCTCCCGGCAGCGGCGCGCCCACTCCGGACGCCACGGCCGGCGCTGCCGGGCGGCGTAGTCGAAGGAGCGCAGCATGCCGGCGATGTCCCGCACCGGCGAGTGGACGCCGCGCCGCTCGGCGAGCGGGCGGGACGGCTCGCCCTCGAAGTCGATGACGAACCACTCACGTCCTGCCCGCAGCACCTGACCCAGGTGCAGATCACCGTGGATGCGTTGGGCGGGCGGCCCGGGATCGCAGCCGGCGAGGGCGCCGAAGGCGGTGCGCAGGCCGGGGACGTACGGCTGGAGCGCGGGGACGAAGTGCGCGGCGTTCTCCAGGCGCTCGGTCATCGCCGCCGCCATACGGCCGTTCTCGCCGCGGGCCCGGGAGGGGAACGCCGACGCCAGTGCCAGATGCACCTCCGCCGTCGCCCGCCCCATCTGACGGGCCTCCGCGGTGAAGTCGCCGCCCGAGGCGAGCGCGTTCAGCGCCAGGGTCCAGCCGTCGTTGGCGTCGCGCAGGAACGGCTGCAGAACGCCGAGTGTCGCCTCCCAGGGATGCGTCGTGCGGAACCAGGCCACGGGGGCCGGTACCCGACGGCAGCCCTGCTCGGCCAGCGCGCCGGACAGCTCCAGGTCGGGGTTGACGCCGGGCTGGATGCGCCGGAAGAGCTTCAGGATGAACGAGTCGCCGTACACCAAAGAGGTGTTGGACTGCTCGGCATCCAGCAGCCGCGGCACCAGCCCGGCCGGCACGGTCACGGACGGATCGGCCTCGAAGCGGATCGGGCCCGCCGCGCCGGGGTGCCGCAGCCGCTCCAGGAGCAGTTGCGCCGACCGGGGGTCCTGCAGCGCGTCGAACACCGTCAGACCGGCCAGCGGTCCCTCCTCGGCACGGCCGATGAGCGCCCGGCCGAGGCGCGGCGACAGGTTCTGCCGTACGCCGAGCAGCAGCTGGTAGCAGTCACCGACGGGGGGCGTGCCGCCCGGCACGGGCACCGCCGAGTGACCGGCGTGCACCAGCAGATGCAGACACCCCGGGAACAGCTCCGTCATCGACAGCAGCGCGAGGTCGGTGACGGGTCTGTCCTTGCCCGCGAACCAGCGCTGCCGTGGCAGCCACTCGCGCAGCAGCCCGGCGAGCGAGGCCATCGGGCTGGCGTCGACCGTACGGGCCGGTCGGGGAGATGCGGTCTTCTGCATGGTGACCCGTCCTTTCCTCGGCACACGCTCGAAGCTCACGCTCAAAGTCGTCTGCCGATGCGGGATGCGACTCGGGAGAGCCTGAACCAGTAGAAGCCGTGGCCCCCGAGGGTCAGCAGATACGGCAGCTCACCGATGGCCGGGAAACGGACCCCGCCGAACAGCTCGACCGGGTGGCGTCCGCTGAACTCACGCAGGTCGAGTTCGGTGGGCTGCGCGAAGCGCGCGAAGTTGTTGACGCACAGCACGAGGTCGTCCTCGTACTCGCGCAGGAAGGCGAGCACCGCCGGGTTGGAGGACTGCAGTTCCGTGTAGGAGCCCAGTCCGAAGGCGGGGTTCTGCTTGCGGATCTCGATCATGCGCCGGGTCCAGTGCAGCAGGGAGGACGGGGACGCCATCGACGCCTCGACGTTCGTCACCTGGTAGCCGTAGACCGGGTCCATGATCGTGGGCAGGTAGAGCTTGCCCGGGTCGCAGGTGGAGAAGCCGGCGTTGCGGTCCGGGGTCCACTGCATGGGTGTGCGGACGGCGTCGCGGTCGCCGAGCCAGATGTTGTCGCCCATGCCGATCTCGTCGCCGTAGTAGAGGATCGGGCTGCCCGGCAGGGCGAGCAGCAGGGCGGTGAACAACTCGATCGAGTGGCGGTCGTTGTCGAGGAGCGGGGCCAGCCTGCGCCGGATGCCGATGTTGGCGCGCATCCGCGGGTCCTTGGCGTATTCCGCCCACATGTAGTCGCGTTCTTCGTCGGTGACCATTTCGAGGGTCAGCTCGTCGTGGTTGCGCAGGAAGATGCCCCACTGGCAGCGCGAGGGGATGGCCGGGGTCTTGGCGAGGATT
>NZ_JOFS01000006.1 GCF_000719285.1 Streptomyces bicolor
ACCCTCATCAGGCCCCCTGCCCAGCCACCCGCCCATCTCCTCACCCAGCCCCCCACCCCCACCGACCCCCACGCCGCCATCGCCGCCGCGGTCGAAAGCGGGCGGCACGGGGAGGCCGAGGCTCTGGCCGCTCACCATGAGCAGGTTGCGCTGCGTGCGCACGGGCCCGCGTCCGAGGAGGCGCTGCACTGGATCGAGGTGCGGGCCGATCTGGCGATGCTGGCGGGGGACCCGGTGCGCAGTTGCCGTACCTGGCTGACGGTCGCCTCGGCGCGGCTCTCCGCCGGGCACGCCCCGGACGCGCCCGCGGTGGAGGCCGCGGTGGACCGGGCTCACCACCAGTGGGCGCAGATCGAGGACGCCGCCCAGGCACGTGAGCTCGGCCCCGTGCTCGCGGAGCTACGGGGCCGGGTGCCCGGACGGCGGCGGGGCGCTCTGGAGAACGTCCTCCAGCAGTTGCAGCAGCTACAGACCCAGAGCTGATCCCGCGCGCCTCTCATCACCTGGTGAAGGTGAAGTACTTCCAGGCTCCGTACGTCGTCGCGTTGACGTTGTCGCCCGACGTCGTGTCGATGTAGGAGGAGCGGATCCGGAAGCGGACGCCCGTGGGCGGGGTGTCGTCCAGCTGGACGGAGTCCTTGCCGTAGCGGTCCAGCGCGAAGTACTCGGAGGCCGTCGTGTGCCAGGCCCCGCTGGAGAACTGCTGGATCTGGAACTGGTACTTGCGGCCCGGGTACATCGTCATCGTCGTGTTGTGGATCGGGTCCGTGGACTGGCGGAAGTAGTAGTACTTCGCGTTCCAGGCCGTGGCCGTCTTGTAGTAGCCGCTCAGCGAGGTCGAGATCGCCACCTTCGTGTAGACGGTGTTGGTCGTCGTCTTCGCCGCGTACCGCGTGTCACCCGTGAACTTCGCGCTGATCTTGGTGTCGCGGGTCAGCCGGACGCTCGCCGTGAGGTTGCCCGCCGAGTCGACCGTGCCCTTCTTGACCAGCGTGTTGGGCTTGTCCGAGCCGTACGGGTCGGCCCAGATCTCCACCGTGCGGTTCTTGTACGTCGTGCCGAGGTGCGCGGTGAAGGCGACGGTGCTGTTGTAGCCGTAGACCTTGAGGTTGTTGTTCAGCGTCAGCGTGGTCGCCGTCTTCGTGACCGTCAGCGCGTGCGAGGCGGTGGCGGGCGCGTGGTCCGCGTCACCGGCGTAGGTCACCGTGTACGTCACCTTGCCGCCGGCCGGCGGGGTGTCGGTGAAGGAGTACGAGCCGTCCGCGGCGACGGTCGCGGTGCCGAGGGCCTTGCCGCTCGGGGACTCGTCGTCGGTGCGGGAGACCGAGACCGTGGTGCCCGCCGGGAACGCCGCCGAGGAGGCCAGCGTGCCGGTGACCGTGAGGGGCTTGGCGCGGGTCGCCGTGGTGGGGGCGGTCGCCGTGAGGGTGGTGGCCGCCTTCGTCGGGGCGTCGAAGATCCGCAGCGAGTAGGCGTCGTTGTTGTTCAGCGACACCGCGAACAGCTTGCTCTCGTCCGGCGCCCAGGCCAGGCCCCGCGCGGCGAGGGTGTCGGCGCCGCTGCTGGTACCGGTGTTGGGGAAGTCGTACTGCTTCACCGGCGTCGACCCGCCCTGCTTGAAGACGTGCACGTCCGGGTCGTACCAGGAGCTGGTGCCCGCCGCGACGTCGCCGTTCGGGGCGATGTCCACCGCGTTCGGGTAGGTGTTGGTGACGTACTTGCCGTCCGCCGAGAGGTCGGAGAGCTTGTAGACCGCCTGGTAGTACGGGGCGCCGCTGGCGGTGATCACGTCCTTGCCGTCCGGCGTGACCGCGAGGTCGGCGAGGTTGCCGCCGCCCGTGTTGCCCGGGTCGAAGGCGTACGCCGAGCGGCTCGCGCTGCCCGAGGAGACGTCGAACACGGCAAGGACGACCGGGCTCTGGCCCGGCGCGCCCGCGACCAGCGTGCCCGGCGCGCCGGCGGAGGCGTCCAGGATCGGGGCGTCGTAGAAGGTGCGGTTCGTGTCCTGGCCCAGGGCGAGCGCCGGGTCGGTGCCGGCCGGGTCGAGCGAGCCGATGTTGCCGTCGCCGCCGGAGCCGTAGCTGAACCAGAGCTTGCCGCCGGTGAGAGCCACGTACTTGGGACCGGCCGTGCCCGTCGGGTAGCGGTGGGCCTCCGTCGCGGTGGCCGTGTCGATGGCGACGACCGCGGCGGCGTCCGCCACCGCCGCGTACAGCGTGCCCGAGTCGGGCGACAGCTCCAGGCCGCGCACGCCGGGCAGGGAGCCGACGGTGCCGACGAGCTTGCCCGCGTAGTCGGTGACGACGACCTGGCCCGCGGTCGGGTCGCTGATGAAGACCCGCTGGTGGACGCCGTCGACGACCATGTCGCCGGCCGACTTGAGGGACACGGCCGTGCTGGAGTCGGCGGCCGCCGACCCGGCGCCGGTCGCGACCAGGGCGACCGAGCTGAAGAGGACCGCGAGTGCCGTCGCGGTGGCCGGAAGAGTGCGTCTGCGCACGGTTTTTCGAACCCCCCGGAACGAAAAAGACGTAAGGGCGGACGCGCCAGGAGCAATGGGCTGGGCGCGCGTACCGCCGTGAGTGATCGAAGGCTAGGTCATGGCGCCGACAGCCGGGTGAAGCGGGGCGTAAGAGACGGGTGAGAACGAGAGGAAGCCCCCGGCGGGACAGGGGGGAGTGTCCCCGCCGGGGGCTGGTCTCTGCCGGTCCGTGCGTCAGAACGCGGGGACCTCGCCGGGCCGGGCCTTGTTGATGTTGCTGACCAGGTTGTTGGTCAGCGGGAAGTTGGCCCTGCCCCACTGGGAGTTCCACAGGGCGTCGCGCGGCGCCTGGGGCATCTGCTCCATGGTGACCAGGGCCGGGGTGTCCCACTTGTTGCCCGGGCCCCAGGCCTCCGTGTCCTCGCCCCACTTGGCGAAGCGGAAGGCGTGTGTGCTCGCGCCGTCCTTGTGGTAGACGATCTTGACGTGGTTGCCGTCCATCGGCACCTCGTTGATCGGGTGGGTGCTGAAGCCGCCGTGCCGGGAGGCGGCCAGGTAACGGGGGCGCTCCTCGCCCTGCTTCTGGAAGACCACGACGCACTCCCAGTCGTGGCGGTGCCCGAAGGCGTCGGCGCCGTTGAGCGTCTGGTCCTTCTCGAAGTAGAGCGCGTAGACGTAGGCGCACCAGCCGTTTCTGCACAGGGACTGCGAGTACGTGTTGGCTCTGCCGAGGTGGCCGTCCCGGCACTGGCCGGTGATCGAGCCGCTGTTGTTGAGGCCGCCGTTGAGGTGTCCGCCCGCGTCCACCGCCGCCGCGGGGAAGCAGCCGTCCCCGTCGTAGTCGAACAGCGGCATGTACTTGTTCTGGAAGGTGCTCGCGTTCCACGGCAGCGGGTCCAGGACGGCGGCGTTGGCGCTGGCCGTCAGACCGACGGTCAGGGCGGCGGCGCTGCCCAGGACGAGGGCGGCCCTGGCGAGGCGGGACCGTCGGCGGGGCTTGGCAGTCTGAGACATGTGGGGTGCTCCAGTGGTTCGCTTGGTTCGTCCTGCCGGGATTCCGGCGGGACGAGACCGAGACTGGAGCGCGGGGAGTTGATTGGCGGCATGTTCTGAACAGGGCGATCAATCGTCCTCGGCGTTTCGGGGGGATGTTCCTCGCGGCGTCAACGCCCGTCCCTTTCGCGCTGTTTGCCGTTAACCTTGCGTTTTTCTGCGACCTTGGCGTCACACTCGAACCAGACGGTCTTGCCGGGCCGGCCGGTCAGGGGAACCCACCCCCACCGATCCGTGACGGCCTCGACGATCGCCACTCCGCGCCCGTCCTCGGAGAGTTCGGAGAGTCCGTCCACAGCTGTGGACAACGGCGGGCACGGTCTCGCGTCGGTGACCTCGACACGCAGCGCCCGCCCCTCCGTCCGTCGGAGGATCAGCACCGTGGCACGCCGGTCGGGACAGTGCCGTACGACGTTGGCGATCAACTCGGTGAGCGCGAGGGACGCCGAGTCGTAGAGGTCGTCCAAGTCCCAGGCGGTGAGGTAGAGGCGGAGGATGCGGCGCAGGTGCCGGGCGGAGTGCTCACCGAGGGTGAAGGCGGTGCCGTACCGGGCGCCAAGTCCTTCCTCGTGAGAGGCAGTTACGCGATTCATGCCATCAGCGTGGAGTCATGTGATTACGCTCGGCTACAGACTGGAATGAACGCCGCGCCGCGTTCTGATTTGGGGGTGACCGCCCATGGCCCGAATCCGCACACTCGACCCCACCGCCTCGCCGCTGGACTACTTCGGCAGCGAGCTCCGCCGGTACCGGGAAGCTGCGGGGATGTCCCAGCAGGAGCTGGGCGACTGCATCTTCTGCACCGGTTCCCTGGTGGGCCAGATCGAGACCGCCCACAAGGTGCCGACCAGGGAGTTCGCGGAACGGGCGGATGCGGCGCTGATGACGGACGGGTGTTTTTCGCGACTCGTCGGGCTGGTGTTGCGGAGCCAACTGCCGACGTGGTTTCAGCCGTACGCGGAGATGGAAGCGAAAGCGACGTACATCTCCACGTATCAGTCACAGGTGGTGTATGGGCTTCTGCAGACGCAGGAGTACGCGCGGGCGGTGCTGGGCGCGCCCCAACCGCAGAACCTCGACGAGCTGGTCGCGGCTCGCATGGAACGGCAGCGCATCGTACGGAAGGAGAAGCCGCCGCTGGTGTGGGTGGTGCTGGACGAGGCGGTGCTGTACCGGCCCATGGGCGGCCGGGAGGTGATGCGAAACCAACTCGCGCACCTGTTGAGCTTCCGGGACCAACGGCGCCTGAAGATCCAGGTGCTGCCGTTCTCGGCGGGGGAACACCCGGGCCTGACGGGCACCTTCAACCTCCTGCGCTTCGACGACGACCCGGACGTCGTCTACACCGAGGACTTCATCCAGGGACACATGACGGCCAATCCGGACAGTGTCAGCGAGGGCTGGCTCCATTACGATCAACTGCGAGCTGCCGCGCTCTCGGTACGGGACTCGGCAGAGCTGATCGCCCACGTGATGGAGGAGCGCTATGGAGACCAGCCAGCAGCTGAGGAGCGCGACGTGGCGTAAGTCCAGCTACAGCGGCAGCAGTGGCGGCGACTGCGTCGAGGTCGCCCCCCTCACCCCCCACATCGCCGTCCGCGACTCCAAGAACCCCGAGGCCGGCACCCTCACCCTCTCGCTGGAGGCGTACGTCGCCTTCGTGGGCCACGTCCGCGCGGGGCGCTGACCTGCGCGACGCCGGAAGCCGCCGGCGGACGGGGGGTGTCCACCGGCGGCTGTGTGCCCCTCGGGGGGATGAGGGTCACGGATCCAAGACTGGCAGCCGGAGAGTTGATCGGCAGCCCGTTCGATCAGGGCAATCAATCACGGGCGGCCCTTGACCGTGTACAGGACGCGGGCGTAGTCCGCCAGGGTGGCGAGCGTGAAGCCCACGAGGTTGTTCCACTGGTCGATCGTCCAGACGCGCGTCGGCTCGTTGGTGTTCGGGTCGGCGATCTGCGGGTTGCCCGCCGCCCTCGCCGCGCCCAGCCACCTGTTGAAGCGCTCGCTGAGGGTGCCCCAGTCGTTCTCCTGTCCGGCGACCTGCCACGGGATGTACACCGGGTCGTGGTCGGCGCGCTCCTCGTTCGCAAAGCTCAGCCTGGTGGCGACACCCCTGAAGCGGGCCGCTTCCGAGATGAACTGGGTCATCATCAGGACCGCGCGGGCCTGGTTCCGTATCTCGGTCTGCGCCTGGTTGCCGCCGTCATGGTCCGTGGGCTGCCGGGCGTTGTAGAGGTTCCAGGCCGCGGTGTTCAAAGCGTCCCGGCTGAAGCCGATCTCATAGCGTGAGGCGCCGGCCACGCGTTCCAGACTGGGGTAGTCCGCCCTGAAGTTCGTGGGCCGGCTCCCCTCCGGCGCCCCCGACGCCGCCTCGCTGTCCACCCGGTTGTAGACGGCGTCGCTCGACCACCAGCCCACCAGGTAGAGGTCCGAACGGCGCAGACGGATACGGACGAAGTCCTCGCTCCCCCACATCTGCACGTCCACGTCGAAGAACTCCGTGGTGTCCGAGGTGTGATCGACCGTGTTGTAGCTGCCCGGGACCCCGTTGTCGGCGGCGTTGATCTGGCGGTGGATCTGGTTGATGAAGTCCGTGTACTGCGAGCTCTTCATTTCCCCGATCTTGAAGCGGGGGACGCGGTCCTGGGCCGAGGCGGTCGAGAGCCCGCCGAGCGGGCCGACCAGGGTGGCGACGACCGCCAGCACGAAAGTGGTCACGATCGAGGCGATCGTGCGCTTGCCGAAGCGGGGGAGTCCGGATCCGCGCGTCGGCGCGGCCTCGGCCTGCTCGTGTGCTTCCCGTTCGGGGAGCGTCATCTCGTCGGTGGGGGGCATGCGCTGTCCTCCGGGTGTTCGAAGTGCCGGGATCCGGCCTTGCCCCACCGACGCTCGCAACCGGAACGTTGATTGCCACGTCCCTTTTGTCAGGACAATCAATTCCGCCGCCGAAAGGGGATTGACGGACGTCACATGCCGCATCGCCCGCACGTCACCTGTGGGCAACCTGGGCGTCACCCGCCGGCTTGTACGTTCGTCGCGCTCGATGTCCCTTTCGCCAGCCGTACGGAGGTATGCGCATGGGGCGCCCGGAAAGACCGCTGGACCCGACGGCCGGTCCCGTGCCGCGGCTCGCGCATGAGCTGCGGGAGCTGCGCAGGACCGCGGGGAGCCCCTCGTACCGGAAGATGGCCGAGACGGCGGGCTTCTCCGCGACAACGCTGTCCCAGGCCGCCGCGGGCGAACGGCTGCCGTCCCTCGCCGTCGTCCAGGGCTATGTACGGGCCTGTGGCGGCGACCCGGACGAGTGGGAGCCGCGGTGGAAGGACGCCGAGGCGGAGGTGGCGGGGGAGGTCCGCGAGGATGACGAGGACGCGGCGCCGCCCTACCGGGGCCTCGCCCGGTTCGAGCCGGCCGACCAGGGGCTGTTCTTCGGCCGGGACCGCCTGACGGAGGACCTGCTGCAGTTGGTGTGCGAGCACCGGTTCGCCGCGGTGTTCGGCGCTTCCGGCAGCGGAAAGTCCTCGCTGCTGCGGGCCGGACTGATACCCCGGCTCCAGGAGGAGATCGCGGACCGGGGGCGTCCGGCGGTGCTGCGGGTGCTCACGCCCGGCGACCGGCCCGCCACCAGGTACGGCCATCTGCTGACCCCGGCGGAGGACGAGCCGGAGAGCTGGGTGGTGGTGGACCAGTTCGAGGAGGTCTTCACCCTGTGCCGGGACCGGGCCGAGCGGGCCCGGTTCATCGACCTGCTGCTCACCGCCCGGGACCCGGACAGCCGGCTGCGGGTGCTCATCGCCGTACGAGCCGACTTCTACCCCCGCTGCGGCGAGCACCGCGGCCTGGCGGACACGCTGTGCGGCGCCGGACTGCTGGTCGGTCCGATGACCGCGGACGAGCTGCGCGAGGCGGTCGTCAAGCCGGCGCAGGAGGTCGGGCTCCTGGTGGAGCGGGAGCTGACCGCGCGGATCGTGGAGGAGGTCCTCGACGAGCCCGGCGGGCTGCCGATGCTCTCGCACGCCCTGCTGGAGACCTGGCGGCGACGCAAGGGCCGGGTGCTCACCCTGGCCGCGTACGAGGCGGCCGGCGGGGTGCGCGGCGCCATCGCGGCGAGCGCCGAGGAGGCGTGCGGGCAGCTGACCGGGGAGCAGGCGGACGCCGCCCGGCGGCTGCTGCTGCGGATGGTCGAGCCCGGCCAGGGCACCCCCGACACCCGCCGCCCGCTGACCCGGGCCGAGCGCGAGGAGTGGGCGTGCCCCCACGTGCCCGTGGTGGTGGAGCGGCTGGCCCGCGCCCGGCTGCTGACCGTCGACGAGGACTCCGTCCAGCTCGCCCACGAGGCGCTGATCACCAGCTGGCCGCGGCTGCGCGGCTGGATCGAGGAGGACCGGGAGCGGCTGCGCCACCACCGGCGGCTGACCGAGGCCGCCCGCGTCTGGCTGGAGCACGACCGCGACCCCGGCGCTCTGTACCGGGGCACCCGCCTGGACCGGGTGGCGGAGCTGTTCCCCGATCACGAGGTCGACCGCTCCCTGACCGTGCCGGAACGCGAGTTCCTCACCGCCGCGCTGGCCGCCCGCGAGGCGGAACGCCGGGCCGCCGCCCGCTCCAC
The DNA here is from genome assembly GCF_000719285.1 of Streptomyces bicolor. Classification (GTDB taxonomy): domain Bacteria; phylum Actinomycetota; class Actinomycetes; order Streptomycetales; family Streptomycetaceae; genus Streptomyces; species Streptomyces bicolor. Next base: position 8,148 of record NZ_JOFS01000006.1, read on the forward strand.
TCGCCGGGCACGGGCGGGGGTGGGCGTACTGGCGGCGGTCCTCGTGGTGGCGCTGGTCGCCGGTCTCGCCGCGTGGACGCAGGGCCGGGACAACGAGCGCCGCCGCATCGACGACGCGGCCCGCCGTATCGCCGCCGTCGCGGAGGGCCTGCGCACGACCGACCCGCGCACCGCGCAGTTGCTGGGCGTCGCCGCCTGGCGGGTGTCCGAGCTGCCGGAGACCCGGCGGGCGCTGCTGGGCTCGCTCGGCCAGCAGGAACTGGACGCCTTCAGCGACCGGTCACCGGGCGACGGTCCCTTCCGCCGTCTGACGGACTCCGGTCGCACCCTGCTCAGCGTCGAGGGGCGCAGCTGGCGGACCTGGGACGTGGCACGGCACCGGAAGATCTCCGAGGGGCGGCTGCCGGAGGCCGGCACCGCGGTCGGGGCGAGCCCGGACGGGCGGCTGCTGGCGATCTACGGGCGCGGCCGGGGCGACGGGGTGCGGCTGTGGGACACGGCCGCCGGGCGATGGGTCGGTGACCGGCTGCCGGCGTCGTCCGTCGTGGACTTCGGCAGGAGCACGTACGCCGTGCGCGGTGTGGACGAGTTCCGGGCGGGGGTGCACTCGGCCGCCGACGGCAAGCTGTTGTTCGAGGCGGAGGACACCACGGCGCCGAGCGAGGACGGCCGGCTGATCGCGGTCTGCCCCCTCGGGGAAGGTGGCGCGCCGCAGGTGCGGGACCTCACGGACCGGCGCACCGTGCACGGGCGCTGGGAACGCGCGGGCGACATCTGCGGCCAGGAGCGCCTGCAACTGGTGCTCGGCGGTGGTGGACGGTGGCTCGCCGCGGTGCTGCCGAGCGGCGTGCGGGTCTGGGACGTCCGGTCGGGGGAACGGCTGCCCGACCTCCCCGACACCGGAGTGAGGTACGCCGCCTTCAGCGAGGAGGGGAGGTTCCTGGCGATCGCCGACGGGGAGGAAATCAGGCTGTGGCGGCTGGGCGACGGCTCCACGGTGTTCCGGCACTCCCTCAACAACCAGCACCTCGGCGGTCTGGCCTGGGACCCCACCCGCCCGGTACTGCGCTATCTGGAGGCCGGCACGGTCCACACCCTGGACGTCGCGACGGCCGTGACGTCCGCCTGGCAGGACCGGCCGGCGGACAAGGTGCTGATCAGCCCGGACGGCCGCACTCTCGCCACCGCGCGACGCACCGGCGACACCTACCGCTTCGAGCTGCGCGACACGCTCCCCCACTCTCGACTTCGCTCGAGCGGGGGGACCCCCATCGGACGACTGCTCAGGACACTGCCGCTCACGCCGCCCAGCGTGTCGCGCGATCCCTCCCGGCCGGTACTCCCGGAGTACACCCTCCCCCAGCTGGCCTTCACCCCCGACGGCAAGGCGCTCGCGTACGGCGTCACGGCGCCCGGTCACGAGGCGTCCCCGCAGCGCCTCACGATCTGGGACGTCACCAAGGGCCGGGCCCGCACGACACTGGACCTGGCGGAGAAGAACTCGGCCGGGGCGGTGATCACGATCGCCCTCGGCCCGGACGCCCGCACGCTCCACCTCACCCGCACAACGGATACCGGCGAGCTGACCAACGAGACCTGGGACATCGCCCGCCACCGCCGGACGGCCGTCCTCACCGGCCTGTCCAGCAGTCACCTGGCCGTCCGCCCCGACGGCGGGCTCCTGGCCGGCGACAACCGGACGGTGAGCCTGCCGGGCGGCAAGGCCACCGGACGCGACCTGGTCCAGGGCGACGAGATCGGCGCCGTCGCCTTCGCCCCGGACGGTTCGCGGCTCGCGGCGGGGGACCAGACGGGCCGGGTGGCGCTGTGGGACGCAGCGGTCCGGCAGCGGGAGGGCACCATGCCGAACGTCTTCCCCCCGCTCCCGGCGGCAGTGACCGACGCCCCGGACAGTGGCCCCGACCCGGTCAGCGACGACACCTCCGAGGCCGTCAGCGCCCTCGCCATCAGCCCCGACGGCCGCACGCTGGCGGTGGGCGGCGAGGCCGGAAGCCTGCAGCTGTGGGACATCGCCACCCAGCAGCCGCTCGGCGGCCCGCTGACCACGCCGGGCGAGGCGATCGACACGGTGGCGTTCGACGCGGACAGCGGCACGGTGTTCGCGGGCAGCGCGCACGTGCCTCTCCAGCGCTACACGATCGACCCGGACCAGGCGGTCCGATCGGTGTGTGCGCGGGCGGGAGGGCGCGAGCTGACCCGGGCGCAGTGGCGGACGTACGTGCGTGACGTGCCGTACCGCAAGGTGTGCGGCGACTGATGCGTCCGGCATTGCCGTGCTCGATATGCGGCTCCGCCGCGGGAGCCTGGGCAGACGCAATTGATTGACCTGATGGAACTGCTGGCCGAACAACTCCCGGGCCCTCGACGATCGACCTGTCGCTGCCCCGGTTCCGAACTCCCCCCCTCGGCCGGGGCGGCGGCCCGACCCGACGAGCGGGTCGAGGTATCGGACAGGAGATCCCCCCACATGAAGATCCTGAAGAACGGCCGTCGCCGGACGGCGATGCTGACGTCGGCGCTCGCCCTCGTGCTGATCCCCTTCTCCGCAGGCACGGCCAGCGCCAACACCACCCCCGGCTGGGGCGACGACATGCCCGACGTGATCTGGGACTGCAACAACGGCAACGCCGATTCGTGCCAGTACCACGAGCAGAGCGCGGAGACCGAACTCGGCAAGCGGCGTCAGGTCTCCAACGTGATCAGCAACTGCGCCAGCAACCGGGACCTGACCCTCACCCGTACCGACACCAACACCACGAGCACCGAGTACGCCTTCCAGCAGGAGACGTCCGTGGAGGTGTCCTCCGGCTTCAGCAACACGTTCGAGGCCGGGATGAAGGCCAGCGATACGCAGTCGGAGACCTGGAAGGTGGGCGAGGCCCACACCAAGACCGAGACCCACACCACGACCGTCCCGGCCGGCCAGCGGGGCGCCTGGTGGTTCGCGCCGTACGTCCGCCACTCCCAGGGCTACCTGGAGGTCCACTACGGCGAGCGCAAGCACGGCCACTACATCTGGTACTACCCCGGCAACGGCGGCCTTCCGGGCATCGACATCAAAACCCCGGTCTTCCTCCCGACCGGCGAGCTGAAGGGCAACTTCTACTGGGCGACCTGGAACTGCTGACCCCTGCGGGGTTCTAGGGCGCGGTCGGCACCGCGTGTTCCATCTGTACGGCACCCCTGACCTGGTACGCGGACCCCGGTTCCGCCGCCCTCGCCGGTCCGGCGTTCGCTGCCAGGATCAGCGTCAGCACGGCGACCACGGCGGCCGCGAAGCCTCGGGTGTATCGCTCAGTGGTGCTGGTGCGTTCCTGCACGGCGACCTCGCAACAGCTGTAGGTTAAGCGCGTTTAATACGCCGTTTAACCTAGGGTCGCCGGACCCCAACGGCAAGAGGCACAGGGCGAGTTGGGGGCATTGAGCGATGTCGGACCGTGACGACCCGGGGACCATCGGGCGAAGAGTGCAGCAGCTGCGCGCCGACCGAGGGATGACGCAGCGGCAGTTGGCGGAGCCGACGTACACCCCCGCGTACATCTCCACCCTCGAGGCAGGCCGCGTACGCGCCTCCGACGACGCGTTACGGTACATCGCCGAGCGGCTCGGCATCGCCTTCGAGGAGCTCGCCACCGGACGCCCCGCGCACCTCGTCACGGACCTGCGGCTGAGACTGACCGAGGCCCAGCGCACCCTCGCCACCGGCGACGCCGACACCGCGGCCGAGCAGTACGCCGCGCTGCTCGCGGAGGCCGAGGCCCACGGGTTCGTCGAGGAGCAGGCCGTCGCGCTGCTCGGGCTCGGCGAGTGCGGCCTCGACACCGGCGAACTGACCGAGGCCCGGCGCCACTTCGAGCGGGCCGAACGGGTGCTCGCCGAGGCCGACGCCCCGCTGCCCGCCCGGGTCCCGGCCCTGCGCGGCCGCGCCGTCTCCCACTACCTCGCGGGCGAACTCCGTTACGCCGTCTACCTGTTGGAGTCCACGCTCGACGAGCTGAACCGCGGCGGCCTGCACGACCCCGACGCCCTGCTCCTGCTCTACGCCGGCGTCATCGGCCCCTACATGGACATGGGCGCCCACGCCCGCGCCGCCCAGGCCGCCGAGTACGCCCTCGCCCTCGCGCCGAAGGCCGCGGACCCGGCCCTGGTCGCCCGTATGCACCGCTCCGTCGCCCGCACCCTCCTCGCCGAGGGCCGCGTCGCCGAGGCCGACGCCTCGCTCGCCAAGGCCGCCGAGCTGTACCGGCAGCTCCAGATCCGTACCGAACTCGCCAACTGCCACTGGATGCGCGGCTACGTCCACGCCCAGAACGGCGACCTGGAGCGCGCCGAGGCCGAACTGCGCGAGGCCCGCACCATGCTCACCGCCAGGCGCGCCGCCCTCTACACCAGCCAGGTCGCCGTCGAACTCGCCGACGTACTGCACCGGCGCGGCCGATCCGACGAGGCCGCCGCCCTCCTCCACGAGGTCCTCAGCGACCTCAGCCCCGAGCGCGGCGCCCTGCACTCCGCCGCCGCCCACCGCCTCCTCGGCATCATCGCCGAGGACGCCCACGACACCGAGACCGCCGAGGAGCACTACGTCCGTGCCCTGAGCCTCCTGGAACGGGCGGGCGCGGCGGGCGACCTCGCCGACCTGTGCCGCCTGCTGGGTGACCTGCTCCGCCGCACGGGCAGAGTGGAGGCCGCCCTGGACGCGTACCGCACGGGCCTCGGCCACCGCACGGCCCCTGGCACCACGACCCTGGGCCCGGCCCCCGCACAGCCACCTCTGTAAGGAAGCCAAGCCTGTGCACAGGCCCCACCGGTTGGCTTCGCGGAGCGCTTTCGAACGGGAGCGCTTTCGAACAGGAGCGTTCCCGAACGGTTGGGGACAGGCACGGTGGAGAACCAGCGGACCGTGGTCGACGGGCTGCGGTTCGGCGTACGCGCGCTCGTGTACGCCGTGCTCGGTGGCGCCGCGATCGTCGCCATCGCCACGGTCGCCTCGATCCTCGGCCCGACACTCCACGATCGCCGTGAAGACGGTCCACCAGGCGGCGAGGGGCGGCCTCCGCGCCTTCACCGCCGGCCTCCAGCACGACTTCCTGCACGCGGGCGGCTTCCTTGTCCTCGGTGCGGCGGCCGCGGCGACCTTCAGCATCGTGGTGCCGCGCTCGGTCCTGGACCTCTTCACCGGCTCGCCCTGGCCGTCGGTGCCGCTCCTGGCGCTGCTGGCGGTCGTCCTGTGCGTGTGCAGTGAGGCGGACGCGTTCGTGGCCGCCTCACTGAGCGGCTTCTCGCCGACCGCGCGGCTGGCGTTCATGGTGGTCGGCCCGATGGTGGACCTGAAGCTGATCGCCCTCCAGGCGGGCACCTTCGGACGTTCCTTCGCCCTGCGCTTCTCGTCCGTGACCTGGGTCGTGGCCGTGGCGAGCAGCGTGCTGGTGGGGTGGTGGCTGCTGTGAGGCGGTACGGGCCGGCGGTGCTGCTGCTCCTGACGGGCGCGGCGGTCCTGCGGATCTCCCTGTTCAGCGAGCTGTACCTGCGGTATGTGCAGCGTGATCACGACCACGACCACGACCACAGCCACGGCAACAGCCACAGCCACAGCCACAGCCCCAAGATCGCCTGGCTCCTCACCCGACGTTCGCTCGCGGGCCGCACGCTCCGGCTGACCGGCTTCGTCACCAGCGACGGCGACGGCCACCCGCCTCCTGGCCTCCTGCTGCGCCGCCGACGCCACCACCGGCAAGGTCGAGATCCGGGACACGGACGCGCCACCCGTCGACGCCTGGGTCACCGTCACCGGCACCTGGCACCCCGAGGGCAAGCTCGGCACGGACGAGGCCTGGCCGCCCGTCCTGGACGCCGCGTCGGTACGGCGGATCGCGCAGCCGACGAACCCGTACGAGACGCGGTGACGCTCGTTGCTCGCGTCGGAGCCGCATATGGACACAGCCCCGCGCGCCCCTGACTGGGCGCGGTAGTCCGCGGGGTTTTGTGGCGCGGGCTACGGGTAGTCGGGCGTCGTCCGGGGTGAGCGGTGGAGGTGGGCGCCGAGCCCCTTGGACCAAGCAGGCCGCGCTCGAAATGAGGAGGCTGCCGTGCGCCCCAAGGACGAGCATCGTGGAGAGCGAGGCTGGGAGCGCGCGGGTGCCGCGGACGCGATCGCCGAGGGTGTACGCGGCGTGGGGCCCGGTGATATCCCGGCGCGGCTGTGCGACGTCGCCGTACAGCTGCTGCCCGTGACCGGCGCGAGCGTGTCGCTGCACACTGACGGCATGCCGGTCCAGATCGGGGCGAGCAGTGCGCAGGCCGCGTACGTGACCGAGATCCAGGCCACTCTGGGTGACGGTCCCTGCCAGTCCGCCGCGGAGAGCGGAGCGCCGGTGCTGGCCTGCGATCTGACGGAAGGGCGGGACGTGCTGCGCTGGCCGGTCTTCGCCCAGCAGGCCACGGCCGCCGGGGTGCGGGCGGTGTACTCGATGCCGCTCGGCAACGAGACCGTGTGCGTGGGAACGCTCGACCTCTACTGCGACAGCCCCGGCGACCTCACCGACCGCGAACTGCGGACGGCGCGAGTGATGGCCGGGATGGTGACCCTGGCGCTGATGGCGCTGCCACGCGCGGAAGGGGCGGGCGGCCCGGAGGACGAACGCTGGCTGAGCGGCCTCACCACCGACCACGACCAGATCTACCAGGCCGCCGGCATGATCATGGCCCAGCTGGGCATCGGCACGGACGAGGCCCTGGCCCGCCTGCGCGGCCACGCCTTCGCACACGGGCGTACGGCACTGGACGTGGCCGGGGACGTCGTGGCCCATCGGTTGCGGTTCGACCGGGACTAGGCCCCGCGCACCGGGCCCGCCTAGGATCCTTGCCCATGGAAAAGGTGGACAACAGCTCCTTGCGTGACGACGATCCTCGGCTGGCGGAGGTCGTGGCGCTTGTCCGGGCGGGGAAGAAGATCCGGGCGATCAAGCTCTACCGGCAGATCACCGGGGCGAACTTCCAGGACGCCTCGGACGCGATCGATCGCATGGCATAGAGGCTCCGGGTCGGTTAGAGGCTCCGGCTCGGTCAGATGTCCACCCTCCCCCGCTTCCTGACCTCCGTCAGCCGGCGGGCGCCCAGTTCGACGGCCGTCCACGTGGCGTCGGACGGTACGTCGCCGAGGCCGCCGTTGGTGAGGGTGATCGCGTCGTCGCCGACGCGCACGGCTGCGACGTGCAGCGTGAGCGTGGGAGCGTCGTCGTATTCGGACACGGCGGTGAGGACGATCCGCAGCCCCACGCGCGCGTCCCCGACCTCCGGCATCTCGGCCTCACTCACCTCGACGGCCATCTGCCCGCCGGCCGCCGTCGCCGTGAACTCCCCGCACTTGCCCGGCAGGCTCCCGAGCCACGCCAGCGTCCGGTCCAGGTCGTCGGGCCGATGGGCCACGACCTGGTAGCGCAGCTGGGCCCCGCCCCACGTGTCGTCCAGACCGACCGACGCGCGCGTACGGGCGTCCGGGCCGAAGAGTTCCTCCGCGTACAGCGCATCGAGCAGCCGCCCGCAGTCCGCCGACTCGGAGCTCGCCTTGAGCATGGACTCCCGCCAGGTGGCGAAGCCCTCGGTGGGCACCCAGGGTTCGCCGAGGTCCGCCTCACCGATGAGGGCGGCACGGGCCTGGGCCTCGGTGAGCGTGGGGGCGGCGGCGGGGGTGGGCGGCGCGCTGGTGGTGGCCGCGGAGGTCACCGCGTCGGGAAGGCCCTTGATCGCCTTGTCCAGCCCGCCGAGGGAGCACGCGGACGCGGACAGCAGCGTGGCCGCCGAGAGGGTCGAGGCGATGACGGTGCGGGCCGGGGGACGGGGCATCGCAAGCCTCCTGTGCCGGGGTCGGGGGTGCGCCCAAGATCGGGTACGTGTTCTTAAGGCACCACCACGGCGGTACGACCACCAGTGCGCCGGTCCGTCCGGGTGACGACGGAATCCCACGCGGCCGATCGGGTGCCGTCGTCGTCCGTCGTCGTCAGTCGTCGTCCGTCGGCTCGGTCGGCTCGATGCGCGTCGTGGCGATGTGGTTCGTGAAAATCGATCGCGCCGCCGCCGGCCCACCGCTACCGTCGCCCCATGCAGCGCGCCAACCCGTCTCTCACGACGACGCCGGACCCCGTCCCGGCGCCCTGAAAGCTGAGCGAATCCGAAGCCCCGGGGCGAGTGCCCCGGGGCTTCGGCGTGTGGGCGTTCGCTTCCGGCTCTACACAAGGAGCCCACCGTGCAGGAATCCCCCGTCCACGACCACCGCCGCCTCGGCCGCGAACTCGACCTCTTCGACACCGACCCCCTGATGGGCGCGGGCCTGCCGTACTGGCTGCCCGACGGGGCCGTCGTCCGGCACGTACTGGAGGAGTACATCCGCGAGGTGGAACGCGAGGCCGGGTACCGGCACGTGTACTCACCCGTGCTCGGCAAACGGGAGTTGTACGAGATCTCCGGGCACTGGTCCCACTACAGCGACGACATGTTCCCGCCGATGGAGCTGGGCGCCGAACAGGTCGTCCTGCGCCCCAGCCTCTGCCCGCACCACGCCCTCATCTACCGCTCCCGATCCCACAGCTACCGCGAACTACCGTTCCGTATGGCCGAGTTGGGCGGCATGTACCGCTCGGAGCTGTCCGGCGTCCTCGGCGGTCTCACCCGGGTCCGGGCCATCCACCTCAACGACGCCCACATCTTCTGCACCCTCGACCAGGCAGTGGAAGAGGCCCGCGCCGCCCTCGGCCTCATCGCCCGCGCCTACGCCGACCTCGGCATCCGAGCGGCCCGGTACCGCCTGTCCTTGCCGGGGGGCGGTGGCAAGTACGTCGCTGACCCGCAGCTGTGGCGCCGGGCCACCGCGTTGCTCAAGGACGTCCTGGACGGGGTCGAGTACGACGCCGTCGAGGGCGAGGCCGCCTTCTACGGCCCCAAGATCGACGTCCAGATCACCGACCGCGCCGGCCGAGAAGCCACCCTCTCCACCATCCAGATCGACTTCCACCAGCCCGAACGCTTCGACCTGCACTACATCGGCCCCGACGGCGCCAAACACCGCCCGGTCATGGTCCACCGCAGCATCATCGGCAGCGTGGAGCGCGCGGTCGCCCACCTGATCGAGCAGCACGGCGGCGCGTTCCCGGCATGGCTGGCCCCCGTGCAGCTGGTGATCCTCCCGGTCGCCGAGGAGCAGACCGAGCAGGCCGCGAAGCTGCTGCGCCGGGCTCTCGACCAGGGCCTGCGGGCCGAACTCGCAGGGCCGCAGCACGGCACCCTCGGCGCCCGGATCCGCGCCGCACGGCTCGTGCCGTACAAGGCGGTGATCGGGGAGCGGGAAGCGAGGGCGGACGGCGACCTCGCGGCCGTACGACTGAGGGATCGTCGCAGGCTTGGGGTGCTGTCCGGCGGGGAGCTTGTGAACCGTATCGCAGCCCGCGTGGCGGCACGAGGCGCCGAGCTGTGAGATGCCCAGGGGCGCGGGGAACTGCGCGACCAGCCACACACGACCGTCAGACGGCTATGGACCCCAACCCCCACGGCGCCCCGCTCCCCGACCTACGGCGACGCACAACGCCGTAAGGTCGAAGCGGTAGAACCCGCCCTCGAAGAGGAGCCCCACCGTGCCGAACGCCGGCCAGCCCATCCCGGTGATCGTCGACTGCGACACCGGCGTCGACGACGCCCTCGCGCTGCTGTTCGCCGTACGTCACCCGGGGCTGGACCTGCGCGCGGTGACCTGCGTGGCCGGGAACACGGACGTGGACGGCGTCGTACGCAACACCCTGACCGTGCTGGAGCAGGCCGGCGCCCCCGACATCCCCGTCGCCCGGGGCGCCGCACTCCCGCTGATCGAACCCGCGCGCTCGGCGCGGCACGTGCACGGCGACGACGGCATGGGCGACATCGGCCTGCCCGCCCCGACCCGCGCCCCCGCCGACGTGGACGCGGTGACGCTGCTGCGCCGGGAGATCCTGGCGTCCCCGCGCCCGGTGACCCTGATCCCGACCGCGCCCCTCACCAACATCGCCCTGCTGCTGCGTACGCACCCCGAGGTGACCCGCAACATCGAGCGGATCGTCTTCATGGGCGGCGCGGTGGCCTGCGGGAACGCCACGCCGGTCGCGGAGTTCAACGTGTGGCACGACCCGGAGGCGGCCGCGATCCTGCTCACTGCCGGGGTGCCGATCACCATGTACGGCCTGGACGTGTTCCAGCGGGTCGTGGTGCCTGGCGCGGACGTACGGCGCCTGCGCGCGAGCGCGGATCCCGGCGCCCGTCTCGCCGGCGACCTGCTGTCCCACCGCCCGGCCACGCCGGATGTCGGCGCCGACTCCGAGGCCGGCGGCATCGGTGACGCGGGCGCGGTCTGCACGGTCGTGGACCCGGCGGGCATCACCACCCGCCTCCTCCCGGTGGAGGTCTCCCTCGCCCCGGGCCCGACGCGCGGCCAGACGATCGTTGACCGGCGGCCCCGCTTCGGCGAGTCCGAGCTGCACACCGGCACCCGCGACCTGCGATTGGTGGACGTGGCTTTGGACGTGGACGTGGAGCGTTTCGTGAAGCTGTATCTGACGACGGTGGAAAAAGTTGCCAATTAAATTGAATTGGCGAACGAATTTCCCGCACCCCGGGCGTGCAAACGCGATTTCTGGCCAACTGGCCTAAGGCTGTGTTACGTTCTCCTCGCGTCGAACACCCGCTCTGACCAGTGGCGTTGAGGCGTAAGGACCCCGTAATCCGGCACCCGTGGGTTTGGCCTTTATCGGCCGCCTGGGGGGCTTTTTTCGGTGTGTCCGCAGAGAAGTAATCGGGGGAAGAAGTCCGGGGGGACCCTTTTCGGTTTCCACGCCTGTTCAGGTCGCCCGCACGGGCTTCCTCCCCTTGCGATTGAACGCAAGGGAGATTCTACATGACCCGCAATACATTGCGTATGGCGGCGGTTTCCGCCATGGCCGCGGTGACGCTCGGCTCCGGTGCCGCTCTGGCACAGGCCGTGGAGGCCAACCACGTCCGTACGGCGTCGACCGCCGAGGTGAGCCTGTCCGCGGCTCAGGCCCGTACGTTTCTCGCCAACCCGACCGTCAAGGCCGAACTGAGCACGCAGGATGTGCAGTCGGTGCGTGCCGTGGCCGACGGCAAGGCGACCAAGGCCCAGACCCGTGGCGCCGCCAGCAGCGCTGTCAAGGCGCTGTACAACCTGCTGAAGCGGCACGGAGGCAAGCTCTACGACGACGCGGTCAAGGCCGCCAAGGCGGGCTGGGGCAAGTTCCGTGGGTACATGAACGGCCTGCCCTGGTACCACCCCGTCCGGATCGCCTGGATCGCCGCCGGCGGTGAAGTGCAGTACGCGCTGTGGAGCTACATCAACAGCCTGTTCTAGAAGTTGAGGTGGTGTCCGGGCCTCTGCCGGAAACGGCCGAGTCCCGGACACCCGTCCAATAGCGAGGAATAACCCATGGCCTCCACCACCGAAATGTCCTCCGCCCTGAAGAACCTGTGGGCCTCGCCCTTCTGCTTCATCACGGCGGCGTTCATCGCGTTCCACGTGGTCGGGAACAAGGACGCGGGCTGGGCTCTGATGGCCGCCGGGCTCATCGGGCCGCTTGTCGCCCTCGTCTGGGGCGCGGCCCGGCGCGAGCGGCCCGACTCGTTCGTGATCGTTCCGATGGGAGCAATGGTGCTGTTCACCGTGCTCTTCGCCATCAACAAAGGCTTCCCCTGGTCCTGACGTGCCGTCATGGTCAGGTTCAGGCAAGGTCCACGCACGGAGGAATGCGCAGTGCCGAAAGGCGACGTACTGGCCGAAGCACGCGACCTGAGACGCTCGTTCGGCAGCAGAACGGTCCTCGACGACGTGTCGCTGACACTGCGCTCCGGCGAGGTCACGGGCTTCGTGGGCGCCAACGGCGCGGGCAAGACCACCACCATCCGCCTGATGCTGGGCCTCGCCCACGGCGAGGGCACCACCCACTTCCTCGGCCGTCCGCTGCCCGCCTGGGGCTCCCCGGCCACGGTCGTGGGCGCCGTCCTCGGCGGCATCGCCGGCCACCCCAAGCACCGGGTGCGAGCCCATCTGCGGATGGTGGCCGCCGGGTGCGGAGCGTCGGACCGGCGCGTCGAGGACATGCTGGAACTGGTGGGCCTCACACAGGCCGCTCAGCTGCGACTGTCCCAGCTCTCCCTGGGCATGGCCCAGCGCGTGGGCATCGCGCAGGCACTGCTCGGCGATCCGCCGGTGCTCATCCTCGACGAGCCCGCGAACGGCCTCGACCCGCACGCGATCCGCTGGCTGCGGGACTTCCTGCGGGAGCAGGCCGCGCAGGGCAGGGCCGTCATGGTCTCCAGCCACCTGCTGGGCGAGATGGAACAGCTCGCGGACCGTGTGGTCGTGCTGTCGCGTGGCCGTGTCGTGGCCGCCTCGCCGATCGCGGAGCTGCTGTCCCGGGCGGGCAGCCGGAGCGTGGTGACCGTGCAGTCGCCGGACCTGCCGAAGCTCACGCGTCTGGTGGAGGAGCACGGCGGGCGGCTGAGCCCGGCGGGCGGGCCGAGCGCGCACGTCACCGGGCTGGACCGGATCCGGGTCGCCACCCTCGCGGCCGACGGCGGCGTGCCGCTGCACTGGCTGTCCGAGGACATGCCGTCGCTCGAGGACTTCTATCTGTCCATCGCGGAAGAGGAGTTCAGGATCTCGTGACCGCTGACGTGACACACACCCCGCGGACGGTTCCGGCAGGTGAGGCGTTGCGCAACGCGTGCCGGTACGAGTGGCGGCATCTCACCGCGCTGCGTTCCACCTGGGTGCTGCTCTCCGTGGTGGCCGTGCTGAGCCTGCTCACCGGCCCGGGGATGCTGTTCGACCTGGACAGGGACCGGCCCATGAGCGCGGCGGCGATGGGCGACCTGCTGGCCTGGGCGCCGATGACGACCCAGGTCCCCATGCTGTGCTTCCTCGTGCTGATCCTCGGCACGGGACCGGTCTCCACCGACCTGGTGCGGGGCGCGGCCCGCACGACATGGCTCGCCGTCAACGGCCCGCGGACCGCGTACGCGGCGAAGAGCGTGGTCGGGTTCCTGGTGGGTGCCGGGGTGGCGGCGACGAGTGCGCTGGTCGGCGGGGTGTCGGCGGCCGTCGTCCTCGCCGTGTCGGGCGCACCGCAGCCGGCGTGGGGTGCGGTTGGGGTGCCGATGCTGCGGTTCGTGCTCTGGATGGGCTGCTGGGCGCTGGTGTGCATGGCGCTCGTGGCGCTGATGCGGAGCAGGACCGTGCCGGTGGTGGTGCTGTGCCTGTGGCCCGTTCTGGGCGAGCGGCTGGCCGGACTGCTGCTGGGGTACGTCCCCGGGCTGGACGGGGTGGGCGACTGGCTGCCGTTCTCGGTCGGCCGCGCGATGCTCACCGACGTGTCGGCGTTCGCGGGCGACGAGCGAACGTTCGTAGAGGCGATGGTCGGGTCGGATCTGTCGACCCCGGTGGCCCTGTTGGTCTACCTGCTCTACACGGCGGCGCTGACGGCGGCGGGCTACTGGGCGTACGTGCGCCGGGAGGCCCCGACCGGTTGAGGTCCTGACCGGCTGGGGGCGATTACGGGGAGCGGAAAGGGCCCGGGGATACACCCCGGGCCCTTTCACATGCGGTCGATCAGGACGTCCCGTCGATCAGGAACGCGTCGCAGCGCGCCGCCGCTTCGACGCCACCAAGAACGCCGCGCCGCCCGCCACCAGCACCACCGCGCCGACGGCGATCGGGCCGGTCGCGCTGCTGCCGCCGGTCTGGGCGAGGTCGCCGTCACCGCCGTTGGGGGAGGGCGCCGGGGCCGACGTCGAGTCGGAGGGCTCCGGGGTCGGGGTCTCGGTGGACGGCGTCTCGGAGGCCGGCGGCGTCGTCTCCTCCGCCGGGGTCGACGGTTCCTCGGACGCGGGCTGCGAGGGCTCGGCCGGCGGCGTGGCCGGCGGCTCCTCGGTGGCCGGCGGCTCGGTCGTGCAGTCCTTCGTGCCGCCGTTCCAGGCCGCGATCAGCTTGTCCTTGATGACCGGGCGGTCCGGGCCCTTGGGCAGGTCGCCGTGCTCGAAGCCGTCGTTCGCCTCGAACTTGCCGTCGAACTTCACCGCGCCCCGGTACAGGTCGATCTGCGCGAAGCAGCCCGCGTCCGGGACGGCGATGTCGAGCGTGTCGGTCTGGCCGGGCTTGACCGTGACCGTGTCGAAGTCCACGAAGACCTGCTCGCCGGAGGTGGCGAACGTCGGCCCGTGGGCGAGGTAGGAGGCGAGCGAGGCGGTGCAGGTGGTGGCGTCGGCGGCGGCGCGGACCGAGACGTGGACCTTGCCGTCGCCGGTGACCTTCAGGCTCTGGTCGTCGACCTTGACCGAGTCGTAGAAGTTCGTGCCGTCGAGCGAGAACTGGCAGCGGTCGGTGGCGGTTTCCGTGCCGGCGCCCGTGCCGGGCTTGTAGGTGCCGCCGCTCTTCCAGCCGTCACCGCCGGGCGTGCCGTGGGCCCAGGCGCCGGAGGCGGAGGCGACGGTGGCCGCGCAGAGCGCGAGCGACGCGGCGCCCGACCCCAGCAGGCGTCGCGCGATGACACGTCTCGGTATGGACATGCGTATCCCGTTCTTGGCGTGTGCATGGGTGGGGGGAGGAAGACACCCCCGATGGTCGAAGAAACGCTGGGCCCATCGGTCACCTGCGCCACAGCGTGAGCACATCGTCGGGGCGACCGCAGAACGCTGTCAACCTGCGGGAACGCAAGGGTAGTTCAAATCGCAATCACGATTCCGTCACGCGGGGAATGATCCGATCCGCTCTTCGCGGTGTTCGCTTTCCCGGCCAAGTGGACAGAGTTCTCACTGTCGCCCGTACGCACCCACGAGGAGACCGCGTGTCCGTCCGTACCACCACGCCCGACCCGGCCCCCGACCTCTCCTCCAGCAACCCCGACTGGTGGCGCCAGGCAGTCATCTACCAGGTCTACCCCCGCAGCTTCGCCGACGGTGACGGCGACGGGCTGGGTGATCTCAAAGGCGTCACACAGCGGCTGAACCACCTCGTCGGCCTCGGCGTCGACGCCCTGTGGCTCAGCCCCTTCTACCCCTCCGAACTGGCCGACGGCGGCTACGACGTCGCCGACTACCGCGACGTCGACCCCCGCCTCGGCACCCTCGACGACTTCGACGTCCTGGCCGCCGAGGCCCACCGCCTCGGCCTGAAGGTGATCGTCGACCTGGTCCCCAACCACACCTCCCACCAGCACGTCTGGTTCCAGGAGGCGCTGCGGGCCGCCCCCGGCTCACCGGCCCGTGACCGCTACGTCTTCCGCGACGGCCGCGGCCCGCACGGCGAACTCCCGCCCACCGACTGGCAGTCCGTCTTCGGCGGCAGCGCCTGGCGCCGGGTCCCCGACGGCCAGTGGTACCTGCACCTCTTCACCCCCCAACAACCGGACCTGAACTGGGAGAACGAGGAGGTCCGCGCCGACTTCCGCACCACCCTGCGGTTCTGGTCCGACCGCGGCGTCGACGGCTTCCGCGTCGACGTGGCCCACGCGCTCGCCAAGGACCTGAGCGAGCCGCTGCGCGACCTCGGCGCGCCGGAGCTCAGCCACGAGGAGGCGCTCGTCCGGTTCGCGCCCGGCACCCATCCCTTCTACGACCGCGACGAGGTCCACGAGATCTACCGCGACTGGCGCAAGATCTTCGACGCCTACCGTCCGCCCCGCATGGCGGTCGCCGAGGCCTGGGTGAACCCGAGCGCCCGCCGGGCCCTGTACGCCCGCCCGGACGAACTGGGCCAGGCCTTCAACTTCGAGTACCTGCAAGGCGGTTGGGGCGCCGAGGGGCTGAGGCAGATCATCACGGACTCCCTCGCCACGGCCCGCGCGGCGGGCGCCTCCGCCACCTGGGTCCTGTCCAACCACGACGTCGTACGCCACACCTCCCGCCTGATGCTCCCGCCCGGCACCGACGACAACGCCTGGCTGCTGTCCGGCGGCCACGCACCGGCCGTCGACGAGGCGGTAGGCCTGCGCCGCGCCCGCGCCGCGACCCTCCTCATGCTGGCGCTGCCCGGTTCGTCGTACGTCTACCAGGGCGAGGAACTCGGCCTGCCCGAGGTCGCCGACCTGCCCTTCGAGGTCCTCCAGGACCCCATCTGGGAACAGACGGGACGCGTCCGCAAGGGCCGCGACGGCTGCCGGGTGCCGCTGCCGTGGACGACGACGGGGCCGTCGTACGGCTTCGGCGCGGGCGGGTCCTGGCTGCCGCAGCCGGAGCGCTTCGCGGAGTACGCCGTCGAGGCCCAGGACGGTGTGGAGGGCTCGACCCTGGAGCTCTACCGCAGGGCCCTTCGCCTGCGCCGCAAGCTGCTGGAGGGAGAGGAACTGCAGTGGGCGGACGGCGCCCCGGCCGGGGTGCTGGACTTCACCCGGCACGACGGCTGGCGGTGCCTGGCCAATCTCTCCGGTACGGCGGTGGAGTTGCCGGAGGGCGTGGTGCTGATCGCGAGCGCGCCGCTGGAGGGAGGTCGGTTGGGGCCGGACACGACGGTCTGGCTGGCGTAGGGCAGGTGCACGGCCATCCGGTACGCCGAGGGCCCGCCCCCTGGGGAGGGGACGGGCCGGGGCGTCGTACGGCGGCTCAGCCCTCCGCGCCCTTGCGGAAGGTCGAGCGGGCCCACAGGAAGCCGACCAGGCCGAGGCCGGCGCACCAGGCGAGGGCGATCCAGGCGTCGTCACCGATCTGCGTGCCCAGCAGCAGGCCGCGCAGGGTCTCGTTGATCGGCGAGAAGGGCTGGTACTCGGCGAACCAGCGCAGGCCCGTCGGCATCGAATCGGGGGTGACGAAGGCGCTGCTGAGGAAGGGCAGGTAGATCAGCGGCATCGGGGCGTTGCTCGCGGACTCGACGGTCTTGGAGCGCAGGCCCATCGCGGCGGACAGCCAGCTCAGGCCGAAGGCCAGGAAGAGCAGCAGGCCGAGGGCGGCGGCCCACTCGACGGCCGTGGCGTCGGGGCGGAAGCCGATCGCGTAGGCCACCCCGGTCACCAGGGCGAGGATGCACAGGATCTGGACCATGTTGCCCAGCACATGCCCGGTGAGCACCGAACTGCGCGAGATCGCCATCGTGCGGAAGCGGTTGATGATGCCCTCGGTCATGTCGGTGCACACGGTCACCGCGACCGTGATCGTGCCGGAGGTCACCGCCATCACGATGATGCCGGGGACGAGGTAGTTGATGTAGGCGTCGCGGTCACCGACGCCGATTCCCTCGCCGATCGCGCCGCCGAAGACGTACACGAACAGCAGCAGCATCAGGACGGGCAGCATGACGATCTGGACCGTCATGGACGGATAGCGCTGCATGTGCTTGAGGCTGCGGCGCAGCATCGTCATCGAGTCGCGGAAGGCGTAGGAGCGGGTGGGGGTGGCGGCGGGGGCGGGGGCGGGGGCGGTGGTCATCGGGGTCTCCTGATCAGGTGTCGGGCTCAGAGGGACGGGATCGGCTGCGACTGCTCCGTCAGGGCCAGGAACACGTCGTCCAGGTCGGGCGTGTGCACGGTGAGCGACTCGGCCTGGACGTCTGCCGCGTCCAGCAGGTCGAGGACCGCGCGGACCGTGGCGGGGGTGCCGTCGCCCGGAACCTGCAGGGCGAGGTTCTCGGGGTCGCGCTGGGCGACCTCGAACACCGCGGCGGCGGCGTCCAGTTGGCGCTCGTCGGTGAACCGGACGCGGATGTGGCTGCCGGGGATGCGGCGCTTGAGCTCCTCGGCGGTGCCCTCGGCGACCAGCCGGCCGCCGTTCAGCACGGCGATGCGGCCGGCGAGTTGGTCGGCCTCCTCCAGGTACTGCGTAGTGAGGAAGATCGTGATGCCCCGGTCCTCGACCAGGCCGCGGATCAGCGCCCACAGCATGCGGCGGCTGCGCGGGTCGAGGCCGGTGGTCGGCTCGTCGAGGAAGATGATCCGCGGGTCCCCGACCAGCGTCATCGCCAGGTCGAGCTTGCGGCGCATACCCCCGGAGAAGGTGGCGGCGGTCTTCTTCGCCTCCGCCGTCAGATCGAAGCGCTCCAGCAGGTCGGCGGCCCGGCGGCGGCCCTCGCCGCGGCTGAGGTGGTGCAGGTCCGCCATCAGCAGCAGGTTCTCCTCGGCGGTCAGCAGTCCGTCGACCGCGGCGAACTGGCCGGTGACGCCGATCGACCGACGTACGTCGTCGGCCTGGCGGGTGACGTCGTAGCCGCCTACGCGGGCCTCGCCGCTGTCGGCGCGGATCAGCGTGGACAGGATCTGGACGGTCGTGGTCTTGCCCGCGCCGTTGGGGCCGAGCAGGGCGAAGACCGACGCCTCGGGGATGCGCAGATCGATGCCGTCGAGCACCAGCTTCTCCCCGTACGACTTGCGCAGGCCCTCTGCGTGGATGGCGGTCATGACTCTCCCCGGTCTTCTGGAACGGCAGCTTGAACGGTGTGCAACTCGATGACTTGAACACCGTAAAACCAGACTTGCACAGTGTGCAAGTCCTTTGGTCGAGGAACTTTTACGGTGTGCAAGTGGCGGTTACGCTGGTCCCATGGCGCGAGAGACCCTGAACCGTGAACAGATCGTCCGTGCGGCGATCGAGCTGCTGGACGCCGAGGGCATCGACGGCCTGAGCATGCGCAAGCTCGGCCAGAAGCTGGGCTCGGCGGCGACGGCGATGTACTGGCACGTCGGCAACAAGGAGAACCTGCTGCTGCTCGCGGCAGACGAGGTGTGGAGCGAGGTACGGCTGCCGGACGTCCCGGCAGTGGGGTGGCGGCCTGCCGCGCGCGAGCTGATGTACGCCGCACGAGAGCTGTGCGACCGGCACCGCTGGCTGGTGCGCGTGATCACCACCTACGTCGGCTACAGCGAGGGCATGGCCCGCTTCCAGGAGTGCGCGTACGAGACCTTCGAGGCCGCCGGGTTCCGGGACGCGGACCTCGACTGGGCCGTGAGCACCCCGTTCATGTTCGTGACGGGGCTGGCGTTCATGACCTCGACCGACGCCGCCGAGGTCAAGGAGCGGGCGATGCAGGACGCGGCCGATCAGCCCGAGGACGAGGCCGCGGCCGTCGCGCAGGCCGCTGCCATCGCGGCGAAGTACCCACGGCTGAGCGCCAGCATTCAGGCGCAGGAGCGGCGGGGGGAGAGCTTCGGGGAGCAGGTCGACGAGGTCTTCGCGTTCGGCGTGGAGACGATCCTCGACGGGCTGGCGGCCCGGCTGGCGGCACGCGCCGACTCCGTCTGAGTGAGAGGCGCCGGTCGCGTGCGTGGCGAACCGGTCGCAGTGGCCCCGCTGGCCGAGGATCCGGACGCGTGGCACGTACCTTCGACGAACTGGTCGCCATGCAGCGGGCGGCGGACCAGGCGCACACCAGGGTGGAAGAGCTCCGGGACCAGTACGGGCCGCCCGCCCACACCCCGTGGACAGAGCTCCAGACGGACACGTACGAGACGGCCTGGCGGGCCTGGCGCGACCTCGCCCGCGACGTCCAGAGCGCGATGACCGAGTACGCGAAGGAGCAGGGCACCGCGCGCAACGAGGTCGAGGCGGATGTGAAGCGGGCGGTGCGGCATGGGGAGGGGGCGGGCTAGGCCCTGTCGTTTGGATCATCCCGGCGTCGCGGGCCCTGGCACGCACTCCCCCACTGCCTTAAGGGCGTGGGGGGACCCCCAGCGGCGTTGTCGTCGGTCGCCGACGCTCCGCGTCGACTCCCTCCTCCGCCTTGCAGCTGCACGCTCCCCCACGCTCGAACCGGCTCCGGCAACCGCTCTACAGCACCCGGAGGCCGACGAGCGGGATGTTCCATTCGTTCCGCTCGATGTTGCCGTGGCCGTCCTGAGCCGCGGCCGGTACCGCGAACAGCGTCAGGCCGGTGACGGCGACAGCGGCCAGGGCGGCGATGACACGACGCACCACGGTTCCTCCTCAACGACGACAGCTCCGCTCACCGTGCGCCCACCGGGGCGCCTCCGCCGGCCGGGACACGCCGCTCCTGCTCCGAACGGCCGAACACCCCGCGTCACCGGGGACGCGCGCCCTGACAATCGCAGACGGGGGGCCACCGACACGTGCGTAAGGAGCTCCGCCGACGATGAGCAGATCCTGGAAGACGACGGTTCTCGGATCGCTCGCGGTCGCGGGCGTTGTGTGCGGGGCGGGGGTGACGTACGGCGCTCAAGGAGCGACTGAATCGGACGGCTCGGTCCGCCGGGGTCTGTGGGCGGCGGCGACCATCGAACCCGGGCGGGAGGGGATCGTCGAGGTCGGCGGCCACGAGGGGGCTGAGCTGGGTGCGGGATCCGCGCTGACACTCACGGCACCGACGCTGGCGAAGGTGACGGCTGTGCCGGTCGCCGCGCTCGGGTACCGGGGGTCGGTGGCGCAGGGTGGGGCCGCCGGGACGTACACGTTCACGGGGGCGTCGGCGTCCGCGGCCTGGACGAGCCGTACGTTGCCCTTCGTCCTGTCGGTCGCCCCGGCCGCCGAGCCCGGCACCCGGCTTCCCGACTGCACCCTGGTCCTGCGGGACGCGAACGGCACCGTACGGGCGCGGGGCACCTGCACCGTGACGGTCGGGCTGCCCACGCCGACCCTGTCCCACCCCCAGCCGGGCGTCCCGCTGAGCGGAACGCCCCGGATGTCCGGCTCCGCCCACCCCGGCGCCCAGGTCACGGTCCGCGACGCGGCCGAGAACGAGGTCTGCGCGACCACCACCGCCCCCAACGGCATCTGGACCTGCGTCCCCGCCCTCGCCCTCACTCCCGGCCCGGGCCGACTCCAGGCGACGGCGACGATGAACGGGGTCAGCGCGACGAGCGAACAGATCCACGTCACCGTGACGGGCACGCCCGAGTCCCGGCGGAACACGGTGTCGGGCAGCGAGGGCGGTCGCCTCTAGGCCCCGTTGGGCCCCGTGGCCGTTGGGCCCCGTGCGGTCGTTGTGCCGCGTGGTCGCTGGGTCCTGTGTTCGCTGGGTCCCGCGGTCGGATTCAGTACCGCACCGCCCTGGCCACCTCCGCCCGTACGCCGCCGCCCAGGTCGCGGGTGCTGCGGGCGGTGCCGTTCCCCGTCCCGCCCGCCGCCACGTCGGAAACGGTCGTCACGGCAGCGTCCAGCAGATTGCCGTCCTCGTCGCGGAAGTTCACCTGCACGGCGAAGGACCGCGTCGAGTCGGTCGTGTTCTCCGCCGTGACCTCCACGGTCGTACGGCCGTCCGAGTCGGTCTTCGGCTCGCCCAGCCGCACGGCGTCCTTGGCGTCGATGCCGCCCTTGATGTCGTCCAGTTGGCGGCCCGCCTCCGCGGTCGCCGAGGCGAAGGCGGATGCCGCTCGGCTGGCCACCGAGGTGGGAGTGTCGTCGTCGCCGCACGCGGTCAGAACGGCGGCGGTCAGCGCGGCGGTCGTCGTGAGGATCGTGGTGGTCGTCCACCGCGCTCGGTGACCGGGCATGGCTCCTCCAGCTGGTGCGTTCCGGTTGGCGTCGGAACCTGTCGGTCCGGGTTCCTCCAGTGAAGATCCGTACGCCCGCGCCCGCACCCCGGCCGTCACCCGTTCGCCCGTCACCCGTCCGGCCTTCCCCCGTGGTGGCCTCCCCCGGCCGAACCCATCGTCGTAGCCATGAGCCAGCACCAGTCCCAGCCGTCGCAGCCGCGGTCCCAGGCAACCGACGCGGCCCACAGCCACCCTGGAGCCCCCGGCCCCACCCCCGCACCCGGCGCCACCGGCGGACGGCGGCCCGTACCCGCCACGCCCGGCTGGGTCACCGGCGGGCTCGTCTTCGCCGGTGTGCTGATGCTGGTGAACGGGCTGCTGGCCGTCCTCCAGGGCATCTCCGCGATCGCCGAGGACGACGTCTACGGCCGCGTCGGCGACTACGTCTTCGAGATGAACCTGACGGGATGGGGCTGGACCCTGCTCGTCCTCGGCGTCCTCGTCGCGGCGGTCGGCTACGGCATCCTCAAGGGCGCCTGGTGGGCGCGGATCACCGGCATCTTCGTGGCGTCACTGAGCATGGTGCTCCACTTCCTGTTCCTGCCCTACGCGCCGGTCTGGTCGGTGATCATGGTCGGGGTCGACTTCTTCGTGATCCTGGCCCTCGCGACGGCGCAGGACATCGCGGACACCTCGCGTGTGCGCGGTTCCTCCAGCGCTTCGACTAGCGCTTCGACGCGCGAGAACGCCTCAACAGGTCGCTGATCCTGGCCGGGTCCTTGCGGCCGTTCAGCTCGGTCAGCAGGTCGTCGGGGCAGAGTTCGTAGAGGTCGCCCCAGAAGCGGCGGCCGTGGTTGTCCCAGATGCGGTAGCCGCCGGGGACACCCCTGGCAACATAACGTCGTCTGCTCAATCCGCCCCCCTGTCCGGGCACGACCGCACACGACGACCGTGCACGTGTCCACGCCGCTCGGACAGGGTGACATCGCACAGCGGGGCCGTCGCCCGTATTTCCCCGGGCGCTCCCCGGTGCTCCTCGGCCTCCCCGGGTGGCTCGGCCTTACCCCGGCCCGCCGCCGCCGAAGGCTCCGCTCTTGCCCGGCAGCCACCGCTTGCGGTGCTGGTCCTCGCTGCGCCTGCTGCTCGCGTGGTGCAGCTCGTGCGGCAGGAGACGTTCCTTGCCGTGCGCGTGCGGGACTTCGTCCGGCTCCCGTATCTCCCGCTCCTCGTGGACCGGGCCGGTGTCGGGAAGATGCGGCTGCTCGTCGGGTGTGGGCCGGGGCAGTTCTCGATCACGGACCCGCATGCCGAACGACACGGCCCAGACCAGGGCGCCGGCGATGAACAGGCCACCCGCAAAGGCGGCGATCACGTTGAGTACTTCACTCGACGTGGCCGCTAGTACAAACGTCGCCGTACTCATGCCCCAATTATCACCGAAACGGACGAATAAGCTCCCTGCGGGAGCGCCGACGGCCAGCGCGGTCTCCAGCCGCTGCCGGACGAGCCTCGGAGCGGCCGGCGGGCTCATGGCCGAGGGGGAGGGAGTGCATCGAGCCGTCGGTGCTGACGGGGACTTTGCTTAAATTAGGCAAGTAGCTCTACGGGACGCCGGCTGCGTCGGCATGGGCATGGCACTGGCCCACTGGTCCGTCGACGGCCTGCGCACACTGGCCGAGCTCTTCCACCGCCTGGTCGACGACTTCGTCATCCACGCCGAAGTACCGGCCGATCTCGGGCCCACAGCCTGACGAGAGCCGCCCACCCCTGGAGACCCGCCCCGGCGCGCAGCGCATTCCCCCACACGAAGGGTGTCGCCATGAACGCGAACCACTCGACCCTCCTGGAGAAACCCTCGCCCCCACGCGGGGACGGACAGCGCGTCCTGGTCGTCGCCGACGATCCGGGAGACAGCGAACTGCTCAGCACCACGCTGGAGTTGGCCGGGTAGCGGGTCGGCACGGCGGGTACCGGCGCCGAGGGTGTGACCCGGCTGACCGAGCACTGCTTCGACCTGGCGGTCTGGGACGCCGTACTCCTCCCTCACCTCCCCCGGCTGCCCTGCGCCCCCCCTGCTCCTCCTCACCACCTGCGACTCGCTGCACCGTCTCGTCCCCGAACTCGGCCCGGGCGAACAGGACTACGTCACCAAGCCGCTCCGGATCGCCGAGGTCCTCGCCCGGGTCGACGTCCTGCTGCGCCACCGGTGCCCGGAACGCCACCCAGGCCTGCCCCGCTACGGCGACCTCGTCCTGGACGACGCCACCTGCCGGGCCCGGCGCGGTGCACGCTTCCTCGACCTCACCCCCGCCGAGTACGGGCTGCTGCGGCATCTGCTCGTCAACGCCGAGTGCGTGCTGTCGAAGGAGCAGATCAGCCGTCATGTCTGGGGCGACTTCCGGGCCAACGAGGCGATCGAGAAGCTGGTCTCGCGGCTGCGTCGCAAGGTGGACAGCGATCCGGGGGAGCCGGCGCTGATCCACACGCGGCGAGGGTTCGGGTACTGGCTCGGTGGTGCCGGCTGACATGTCGCGCCGCGTTGCGGGGCGGGTGATCGGCGGCGGAGACTGGCGGTGACCGTTGGCGTTCCGAGAGGCCGGTGTGATGGGCGAGTACGTACAGTTGCCCGGGGTGCGGACGTGGTACGAGGCCGAGGGCGCCGGTGATCCGCTGCTCCTTCTGCACGGCGCGTTCTGCACCAACGAGACCTGGCAGGCGCAGCGCGCGGACCTCGCCGAGAGGTACCGCGTCCTCCTGCCCGAGCGCCGTGGGCACGGCCGTACGCCCGACGTCGAAGGACCGCTGTCCTACCAGGACATGGCCGACGACACCGTCGCCTTCATCGAGACGGTCGTCGACGGGCCCGCCCATCTCGTCGGGTGGAGCGACGGCGGGATCGTCGCCCTGCTGGTCGCTCTCGCCCGGCCCGACCTGGTCCGCAAGGTCGTGGCCATGGGGGCCAACTACCGGCCGGCGCCGGAGAGTCTGGCGGTTCCGGCGATGTTCGAGAACGTGGACCCCGACGGTCCCGAAATGGCGTCGTTCCGTGAGATCTACGCGGCCGTGTCGCCCGACGGCCGGGACCACTGGCCGGTCGTCGTGGGCAAGTTGGCCGAGATGATCAACACGCAGCCGACCCTCACCACCGACGACCTGGCCCGCATCACCGCGCCCACGCTCGTCCTCGTCGGCGACGACGACCTGGTGACCCTGGAGCACACCATCGCCCTGTACCGCGCGATCCCCGGCTCCGAACTGGCCGTCGTCCCCGGCACCTCACACGTCCTGCCCCTGGAGAAGCCCGCCCAGGTCAACCGGATCATCCTCGACTTCCTGGCCAACGAGCCGGTGACGACGGTGCTGCCGATCCGGCGGGCGGGGGAGAGGTCCGGGAGCGGCGGTACGTAGGCCGGACGGTCCGTCGCGTTGCGGTGCCGTGCCGTCCCGGGGCCGGCGAAAACGCGTTGGCCGGCCGGCGTCCGGCTGCGACGATGCCTCTGTTACCCAGCGGAGGGCATTTGTTCGTTTTCGTTTGTGCGGGGTGCGGCGCCACGCTGACCGCCCCGCTGTCCCAGGTCGTTCTGCCGGCCCACGCACATCAGCAGTACGGGAACGGGCTTCAGCTCCCGGTGCTCATGCAGTCGGGCACGTTCGCCGTGGACCCCGAGCCCTGGGGGCCGCCGTGGCGCAGGTGGGAGGAGATCGACCCGGACGAGGCGACGGCCCGCGGCATCTACGCGCCGGTCTACGCCCTCTCCGACAGCGCGCCCGGCGCGATCGTCATCTCACCCGGAGACGCCCGCGGCACGCTGCTGATCCCGGAGAAGGCCGGCGGCTACTGCTGCGGCCTCGCCGGGGGCGACGGTCCCAACATGGCCTGCGAGGCGTGCGGCCTGGCCGTGGCGACCCGCATCGACGACTGCTCGCTCTGGCAGGCGGTGTGGCTCGCTCCGAACGCCGTGCGCCGCCTCCCCGTCGACGACACCGACGCGGAGCCGCTGTCCTGGGGGGAGTTGATGGCGGAGGGGAAGGGCACGCCCGCGTTCGAGCCGATCACCGCCATGTGGGGATCACGGCTGGGGCTGAACCACTGGTGGGCATGGAGCCCGCGGTGGGAGGCGGCGGCCGGCCGGGCGCTCGCCCACCTGCTGGCGGCCTCGGAGGGCCGGCCGGTGACCGTCCCGGACGGCCTGGTCAACGAGGTGTTCCAGCGCGCCCTCGACGCCCTGCTGCCCGTGGGCCCGCCGGCGCGGCGGGCAATCCTGGCCGGACCGGGACTGCCCGCCCCCGACCCGGACGCCGACATCCTCCTCGTCCCGGCCCATCCGCAGACCGGGGAGCCCTGGACACCGGCCGAGCCGGCCGCCTCGGCCTGCCCGGTGCCGCTGCCCTTCGGGGTGTGGTGGTGGCTGGCCTTTCCCGAGCGGGGCCTGCCCGTGCCCGCGTCGGGCCGCATGCCCGACGGCGTCCTGCGCGACGAGTCGCCCGCGCCGCACCCCCATGACTTCTTCCGAGCGGACCTGAGAGCTTTCAAGCACGCCCTGGTCCGGCTGCCGGTCGTGCGCAGCCCGTGGATGCGCGAGATCCTCGAGAAACTCAACCGGCCCACGACCGTAAGCCTCTTCTAGCCGACCGCCGGGGGCGCCGACTCAGGCGCGTGCGGCGTCCATCGCGGGCGGCGGGGTGTGAGGCACGCCCCGCCGCCCGCCGGAGCGTCAGCCGCCGTTCTTGCCGAGCAGCTTGTTCATCTCCTCGATCTCGGCGGTCTGGGCGGTGATGACGGCGTCGGCCAGTTCGGTCGCCGGGCCGTAGCGGCCCTTCGTCTTCTCGGCCTCGGCCATCTCCACGGCGCCTTCGTGGTGCTCGACCATCATGGTCAGGAACATGGTGTCGAAGTCCTCGCCGGACGCCTTCGACAGCTTGTCCATGTCCTCCTGGTCCATCATCCCGGCCATGCCGGACCCCCCGGAGTGACCGGAGTGGTCCATGCCGGGCGCGGCCGACGGGACATCCTCGCCCCAGGCCTTCAGCCAGCCCGACATCGCCCGGATCTCCGGGTCCTGGGCCTTCCGGATGCGCGAGGCGAGGTCCTTGACCTCGGCGGAGGAGGCGCGGTCGGCGGCCATCTCCGCCATCTGCACGGCCTGCTGGTGGTGCGGGATCATGCCCTGCGCGAAGGAGACGTCCTGGTCGTTGTGCGCGTCGGCGCTGGCGTCGGCGCTCGCCGAAGGCGACGTCCGCGCATCCGCGGCGGTGTCCGAGCCGTCGTCACCGCCGCACGCGGCGAGGACGAGGGCGGCGGTGACGGCCGTCGCGGCCAAGGAGGCGCGGCGGACGAGGGTACGCGTGCTGGTCATGCTGAGAACTCCTGCGGTGTACGTACGAGAGCTGCCGCGCCCCTCAAGGGCGTGGCACGGGCATGGCTGAGTGCCGTACGCCCGCACAGGCGGCGGCGGGGACGGCTCGGCCTTGTCCTAGGTCCGCAGGATCTGCAGTTCGGCCAGTGAGGGAGGCGCGCGCCCGCCCTCCGGTGCGGCGGCCACGGAACGGCCGTCGAGGTCGCCGGGTACGGCGCTGCCGGCCGGGTCGGGCAGCAGGGCCGGCAGCACGGGTCCCGCGCCCACGGCGCCGGAGGCGCAGGTGGGATCGCCGTGCTGGGCGTGTCCACCGCCGGTGGCGCCGCCGTGGCACACGGTCTCGTCGGTCGTGGCCGACGGGTGGGCGGCGGTCATGGCGCGCGCTTCGCCGTGATGGGACGAGGCGGCGGAGACCGCCACCGCGTCGCCGGGCCCGAGCGCGTGCATCCCGAACAGCCCGGCGAGCAGCCCGAGCAGCAGAAGCATGCGCCACGGTCCCGTCACCGGGAGCCGCGGCGCACGGTGGTGCTGTGCGCGGGCCGTCACGCCCTCATCGTACGTATGCCGTTCGCGGCCGACTCATCCGGTGAAGGCGAAGACTGCGGAACCTGCCGGAGCGGCAGACAGGCCCGGCTCCTGGAGCCGGGCCTGCTGACTGGTTGTTGTCGTCCTGCTGGTTGTCCTACACGGCCTGGTCGTCCTACATGACGGCCTTGTAGCCCTGCCAGCCCGTGGCGATCCGGGTACGGCTGCCGAACGACCCCTTGCCGTTGCCGTTGTTGCGCCAGACGTTGCCGGAGGTGTCCCGGGAGACGATGTCCGCGTGGCCGTCCCCGGTGAAGTCGCCGACGCCGACCACGGTGTTGTAGGAGGCACCCCAGTTGTCGAGGACCTTGACGCGCGCCTTGAAGCCGCCCGTGCTCGTGGTGTTCGCGTCGTAGCGCCAGAGCTCGTTGGACTTGTCCTGGGCGAGGAGGTCGCCGCGGCCGTCGCCGTTCAGGTCGCCGGCGCCGATGATCTTCTTGTAGCCGGTCCAGCCGGAGCCGATCTTGACGCGGGCGGACAGCGTCCCGGTGCTGGTGCCCTTGAAGAGGTAGACGTCCCCGGTGGACGCCTGACGGGCGATCAGGTCGGGCCGCCGGTCGCCGTTGACGTCGCCGGGCGAGGTCAGGACGTCGTACGCGTTCCAGCCGGAGGTGCCGAGGGAGGTGTACGGCGTCGTGGGCGTCGGCGCCTTGCCGCAGGCCGGGCGGTAGGCGCGCAGAGCGCCGCTGCTCAGCCGGACCAGGACGTCGTTGCAGCGGTCGCCGTCGAGGTCGCCGAACGGAACGAACCTCGCGGTCGTGGACCAGCCGGAGCCGGAGACCTTGCTGCCCAGGGTGCCCGTGCCGGTGCCGCGCTGGATGGTGAGCGTGCCCGAGGAGTTGAGCGTCAGGACGTCACCCACGCCGTCGTTGCCGGCGTGGTCGCGCGGTGCCGCCGACCCGGCCGTCACCTTCACGGTGCCGGTGAGGGAGAGGGCGGCGCCCTGGCCGTCGGCGGGCTGGGCGGAGAGCGTCCAGGTGTAGGTGCCGTTGGCGACGAGGCGGCCCGCGGAGTCCTTGCCGTCCCAGGCGGCCTTCAGCAGACCGCGGGCGGAGGAGCCGGAGAGGGTGCGGACGGATGCGCCGGACGCCTTGTCGCGGACGGTGACCGTCCAGGCGGCGACGGGCTTCGACAGCCACCAGGTGCCGGAGAAGCCGGCGGTTCCGGCGGTTACCGCGGAGTCGATCGCGGTCGGCGCGGAGGCGGGGACGCCGGTCGGCACCAGGTGGACGCGCTGCTCGTCGTCGGCGTAGGCGACACCGCCGCCGAATCGGTCCACGGTCCAGTTGGTGCGCATCCCGCTCTCCCCGGTGGAGTACCGGGGGAGCTCGGTCCACGGGACGAGCGTGCGGCTCGGCAGGTCGGTGTGGTTCCCGCTGGTGGGCAGCCCGCCGTGCAGGTCGGTCAGCTTCAGCCCGCTGTCCGACTGGACGCCGGGGACGTGCTGCACGAGGTACCCGTCGCCGAGGAGGACCCGGCCGGCCGGGGCGGTGGCGGTGCGCTTGGTCGTACGGTCGTACACGCCCGAGCCCTGGACGTCGCCCCAGTAGTCGACGCAGGCCCAGTACACCCAGCGGCCCACGGCCTGGAGCTCGGACGGGGTGCAGCCGTTGCGGGTCGTGAAGGACTCCACCTCGGTGGTGCCGGAGGGCAGCCGCGTGGCCGTGACCTTGCCTCCGGTGGCCGCGCCGCTCCACAGGGTCGAGCCCCAGACGGCCGCGGCGACCCGGTCCCGCTTCTGGAGCACCTTGCCCGGCGCACCGGCGGTGAACTCGCCGACGTACTGCCTGCCGGAGGAGGCGCTGTCGACGACCGCGTACCGGCCGGAGAGGTCCTTGAGCTCCGGACTGTCGTCGCCCGTGTCCAGGGTCGGGCCCCAGTCGGTGGCGCCGTTGGCGCGCAGCATGGTCAGGCCGGACTCGGTGGCGTCCTCGCGGCCGTGGTGGCCGGTGCCGTCGGCGAACATCCGGATGCAGCGGGGCGTGTACTCGTCGCAGTCGCCGTCCCGCCCACTGACCAGGCCGTCCACGGTGGCCTTCTGCACGGCCGGGGTGCCGCCCGCGGCCGGGGTCGTGAGCCACGTGCTGCGGTAGGCGCCGATGATGGTGCTCGGCTCGTACAGGGTGCTGTTGTCGGCGGTGCTGAGGATGCCGCTGCCGAGGGAGAGGCCGTGCACCTGCGCGGGCATCGGCTGGACGTCGGTCAGCCGACTGCGGGTGACCGTGCCGTCGGCGGCCTGGGAGACCCGGTACACGCCCCAGTCGAGGTCGCCCCGCTCGACGTACTGGGCGGCGCCGGCCACCAGGACGGAGCCGTCCGGTGCCTGCACGAGCTGATGGGCGGCCGGGTCCATGACCGTGGTGTGTGTCTGGTCCGTGCCGTCGGTCGTCATGGCCACCAGGGGCTGGCCCCGGTAGAGGTTGTTGCCCGGCCACACGGGCTCGACGGCGAGCAGGGCGGAGCCGACGACGCGGTGATCGGCCTGGTAGCTGAAGGAGCCGGTGTCGAAGGTACGGGCCGGTGCCGACAGGTCGTCCCGGTCGAACACGTCCGCCTTGGTGCGCCCCGAGCGCAGCCGCAGCACCGAGTCGGCGCCCAGCCGGAAGCCGGTCACCTCCCAGCCGTCCTCGGGGCTCGGCCGGTCGGGCAGTGCGCTGAAAACGCCGGTGGCGAGGTCGACGATGCCCCAGTGGCCCCAGCCGTCCCCGTCCATGCTGTAGCGAAGGATGACGGACCGCGGGTCGCCGTCCTCGACCCTGATGTCGTACGCGCCGTCCGGCAGCCCGGTCACGGGCGTCTCGGCGACCCCGCCGCCCTCGTGGACGCGCCACAGGTGGTAGGCGTTCGGGCCCCCGCTGTTGTGACTGGTGAGGACGGTGTCGCCGAACGTTCCCTGATAGGTGTGGTATTCGGACACCGGCACCACGCTCGTGCCGCCCGAGGCGCCCGCGCCCTGGAAGAGCGTGACCTGGTGGTCCTCCTCCGAGTACAGGGCGACGGTGTCGGAACCGTCCCCGTAGTAGCCGGTCTGGAAGGACGCGGCACTCTGGAAATAGCCGTTGTTGATGTCGTATTGGACCGGGACGTCCAGCCGCTGCTCCAGTGCGGTCGTGGTGCCGGTCGCGTACTCCGTCCACAGCAGCCGGTCGTCGCCCTCCTGGGCCCAGAGGAACCCGGTGGTGCCCGCGTTGAGGATCTGGGTGGCCCGCGGAACGGCACGCGGGGCGGCGGGCAGGACGAGTTCCCCGGCCGCGGCCGCCGGGAGCGGTGAGGGCGCCGCGGTGGCGGGGGTCGCGGTGAGCGGCAGGCTGAGGCTCAGCGCCGCCGCGAGGACGACCGTGTGTGCCGCCGTGGATCTGAGACGTACTGGACGTGAACCAAGGGCCGGTCTGCGCCGGCGTCGGCCGAGTCGGGCCACCGTTCCTCCTGGGAAGGCAAGAAGAAGGCATGGCGGGACACTCGGCAGCGCTCCGACTTCTCGCTCGGCCCCCCGGCCGTACCCCCCACGCGCGTGCAGGGAGCGTAACAGCATGTCCATGACTGCTACCGCCGCCTGCCGGGGCACGACGACGGCAGACCACGGCAGACGAATGAACCTCGGACGACGGATCGGCCGCGCTGCTCCCGGCGACTTTGCCATCTCTTTACAACCCGCTCCGCGGCCCCGTCGTCTCTCCGCTCGACCCGTCACCCAGCCCGCCGGGTACCGAGTACCGGGCGGGCAGACGAAAGAGAGCGACACAATGCGCCGAACCGTCCTCAGCGCCATGGCACTTACGTGCACCGCCCTGCTGGCGAGCACCACGTCCGCCTTCGCCGACGGAGGGTCCCCGACGCCGGCCCCCGCCGAGACGGCCACCACCCCGACGCCCAGCGCCGAGCCGACCACGGGACCGAGTGCCGAGCCGACCCGCCCCGCATCGCCCGTCCCCTCGGCGCCGTCCGAGGCCCAGCCGACCCAGGCACCGGAGGGCGGGCAGGTCTCCGTCGTACCGTCGGGCGCGCCGGACACCGGAGTCGGTGCGGGCTCCTCGTCGTCCGGCACCGAGGGCGGGCTGATCGGAGGCGGTGCCGCCGCGGTGCTCCTCGCCGGGGGCGCGACGGTCTTCGTCGTACGGCGTCGGCGGGCGCACGGGGCATGACGCCGCTCTCCCGGCGCGCGTTCGCCACCACGGCCACGGCGGCGATGGCCTCGCTGCTGGTGAGCTGCGGTGGCGAGGAGTCGGGGCAGGCCGCGAGCGGGGACTCCCGCAGAGCGCGGGGCACGAAGGGCGCCGACGAAGCTCCGTCTCTGTCTCCGTCGGCATCGGCGAACTCGTCCCGGCCGCTCGGGCGTTCGGCCCCGGTCCGCCTCCAGATCCCGGCGATCGACGTCGACACCCCCGTCATACGGCTCGACTTGGCGCCGGACGGCACGGTGCAGGTTCCGCCCGTCACGGCGGACGACCGCGCGGGCTGGTACCGGCACTCGCCGACGCCGGGTCAGGTCGGCCCGTCGGTCATCCTCGGCCATGTCACGGTGGGCGCCTACGGGGACGGGGTGTTCCGGCACCTCGCGAGGCTGCGCCGGGGCGACCGGATCGTGGCGCGCAGGGAGGACGGCAGCTCGGCGGACTTCACGGTGAGTGCCGTACGGACGGTCGCCAAGGCGGACTTTCCGGCGGACGACGTGTACGGGGACGTGGACCGTCCGGAGCTGCGGCTGATCACGTGCGGGGGGCCGCGGGACGGGGACGAGTACCGGGACAACGTGATCGTCTTCGCGACGTCGGCGTCTACGACTCCGACCCACTGACTCCCGCCCGCAGTCACGGCATCCGCCCGCCCACCCATCCACCTACGGATCCGGGCGTAAGCATCCGTTCGGAACGCCTTCCGCCCGCCCGGCATCTTCCCCCACGCGTGCGGTGCGAGTTCCTCACGACCCTGGAGAGCGTTGAAACGGTCCCGATCCCGAGACAAGGCGGCGTCCGAGCTGTTCGCCGCCCTGTACCCCCGTCTGGCCGGCTGGTGCCGCCGGCTCGTCGACGACGACGAGACGGCCCACGAGATCGCCTCCGAGGCCTTCACCCGGCTCTGGGCTCGCTGGAGCCGGGTGGAGGAACCGCGCGGCTTCCTCTACGTGACGGCGGCCAACCTGGTCCGGGACCACTGGCGCAAACTGGAGCGCGAGCGCAAGGCGATGCACCGGGTGACGGCCGAGGCCGAGGCCAACTCCCGTACGGAACAGGCGGACCCGTCCGTACGCCTGCTCGTCCAGTCGCTGCCCGAACGCCTCCGCACCCCGATCCTCCTGCACTACTACGCTGACATGCCGATCCGGGAGGTGTCCGTGCTGACCGGACGAAAGGAAGGAACCGTCAAGGCCGACCTCCACGCGGCCCGCGAACTGCTCCGCGTCCACCTGAGGAGAAGCCTTGACCACACGC
The DNA here is from genome assembly GCF_000719285.1 of Streptomyces bicolor. Taxonomy (GTDB): domain Bacteria; phylum Actinomycetota; class Actinomycetes; order Streptomycetales; family Streptomycetaceae; genus Streptomyces; species Streptomyces bicolor. The sequence goes on from NZ_JOFS01000006.1 coordinate 40,977, forward strand.
TTTGACGAGGACCCGGACGTCCCGGAACTCTCCCCCGACGACCCCCTCGCGGTGATCCTGCGCCCGCCCTCGGACTACCTCGCCCCACCCCCTGGCCACTACGACGCGATCCGCCGCAGGGCCTCGCGACGCCGCCTCCTGCGTACGGCGGCGGGGGTCGGCGCGACGGTCGCGGTCGCGGCCCTGATCGCCGTACCGCTCCACTTCGCCGGCCTCAACGACCCCACAACCCGCACACCCCCGCTGGCACCCCCACCGGCAACCACCCGCACGAGCCCACCCGAGCAGTCACCGACCCCCACCCCCTCGGCACCGCCCACGCCGTCGGCACGGCCCACCGAATCGGTGTCACCGACTCCGACGGTGCCACCGGGGACGGTGGGTCCTTCGGCCGCTACGGCCGAGCCGTCGTCGACGCCGACGGCGGTACCGACGCCGGGGCGGGTGGAGACGTCGGCGGACAGCGGCGTGAATTCCCGCTGAGTCAGAGCTGGTCTCGTCGAACCTGCATGTGGGTGCGCTCGCCAGGGCGAGGGTCCAGCTCCCTCCCTCGCCCTCAACGCTGAACGCACCGGCGAGGAAGGACTCAGGCCAGTCGTCGGACTCGTCCAGGAGCTCCTGGTGTCGACCGGCACGGCGGCGCGGGCAAGCCGTGCGTCGTCTTCGCCAGCCGTACGGCTGCCTCCCCTCTCCTTCCCGTACAACTCTCCTTTCCCGTACAACTCTCCTTTCCCGTACAACCCTTCAGGCTCACCAGAGGTCATCTCTAAACCCGTACGTATGTCCTGGAGAGGAACCCATGCCCCGGCCCCACCACAAGCGCTCCCGGCGTCCCCTCGTCCTGGGCGCTACCGCCGTCGCGGCCGCCCTGGCCGGTGGCCTGCTCATCACCCTGCCCGGTGGCGCGAGTGCCGCCGCGTCGGGCCTCGCCGACGACTTCAACGGCGACGGCTACCGCGATCTGGCGACCGGAGCCCCGGGCGCTGTCGCGGGCGGGAAGGCGAAGGCGGGTGCCGTGGTCGTCAACTACGGCTCGTCGAGCGGTATCAGCGCCGCGCGCCACAAGACCACATCGCAGAACTCCTCCGGCGTACCGGGCGACTCGGAGACCTCCGACCGCTTCGGCACCGAACTCGCGCACGGCGACCTCAACCGAGACGGCTACGGCGATCTCGTCGTGGGCACACCGCTGGAGGACGTCGGCAGCGATGCCGACGGCGGTTCGGTCACGATCCTGTGGGGCGGCTCGTCCGGCCTGTCGGGCGGCACGACGATCAGCGACCCGAACGCGTCGGGCCACGACCGGTTCGGCCAGTCCCTCGCGGTCGGTGACTTCACCGGTGACGGCAAGGCCGATCTGGCGGTCGGTTCCACCGGCAAGGACATCTGGATCTTCAAGGGCGGCTTCACCAAGTCCGGCGGCGCGGCCGGCAAGCTGCGCTTCGACGCGCAGATCGAGGCCGGCGCGTACCCCGATGGCGCCGTCCAGCTGACCGCCGGGGACTTCGACAACGACGGGGCGGACGACGTGGTGGTCGGGTCCGCCGCGGGCAACTTCGTCTACCGGGGCGCCTCCACCGGGCCCACGCTGCAGACCGAGGCGGGACAGGGATACGCGAGCGCGCTCACCGTGGCCGACTTCGACCGCGACGGACACGACGACCTGGTCGTCGGCATCGACTCCCCCTCTGTCACGGACCAGACGGCGGAGGGCGGCTACGTCACGGTGTTCTACGGCGGTGCGGCGGGCGTCGACACCACGCGCAGCGCCGTCTTCAGCCAGGACACCGCGGGTGTGCCGGGAGCGGACGAGTCCTGGGACCTGTTCGGCAGCGCCCTCGCCGCGGGCGACGTCAACAGCGACGGCTACCCGGACCTCGCCGTCGGCGCGCCCTTCGAGACCATCGGTTCTGTCAGCCACGCAGGCAGTGTCTGGGTGGTGCGCGGCGGCGCCTCCGGCCTGACGGCGACCGGCGCCCAGTCCTTCAACCAGGGCACCTCCGGTATCCCGGGCGCCAACGAGTCGTCGGACATGTTCGGCGACGCCATCCACCTCGCCGACCACAACAAGGACGGCCGCGCCGATCTGTCGGTGGGCGCGGGCGGCGAGAACAGCGACGACGGTGCCGTATGGGTCCTGCGCGGTTCCACCCGAGGCATCACGACCACCGGCGCGGTGAGCTTCGGTGCGGCGTCCGTGGGCATCGGGAAATCGGGGGACGACCCCATGTTCGGGGACGTTTTGTCGGGCTCCTGAGCGCGGAGCCTGGCAACCGAACGAAGCCTGGCAACCGGACGTAGCAGGCAACCGGACGTAGCAGGCAACCGACAGGGGCGGCGCCGGAGTATTCCGGCGCCGCCCCTTCAGCGTGGGTCGACACCCCTCGATCTGCGTCCGGCCGAGGGATATTCACGTCACTTCACGGTCGCCTCAGCGGTCGCCGGGGCTCACTTCACGTCGACGAAGTCGGCCCGGCCGGACCTGGCCTCGGTGAGGGACGTGCCCGCGAAGTCGTAGCGGTACTGGCCGTCCACCGTCGCCTGCACGGTGGCCGTGGCCCAGCCGTTGCGGTCGGTCTTGACCTTCTTCAGCGTGGTGAAGGCGCCGCTCGTGCCCTTGCGGAACTGGAGCAGCACCTGGTGCCCGATGAGAGGCACGTCCTTGTGCTTCTCCCAACTGCCGACGATCATCCGGGCCTTGACCGTGAGGTCCTGGCCCTTCTTCACCGGCTCCGGGGTGGCGTCGGCCTGGGACAGGTGGGTCTGGCGTTTGATGCGTGCCAGCCATGGCTCGTCGTACTCGCGGGTGACGTTGCCCGCGCCGTCGACGGCCACGGCGCCCACGGTCCAGACACCGGCGAGGGCGTTGCTACGGAGGTTGTGGTACGGGTCGGCGACCATGACGGCTTCACACTTGGACTCGGCCTCGTTGATCTTCACGCAACGGTCGGACCCGACCTGCGCCATCCGCCCGTCGGCTTCCTCCCGGCTCGCTCCGTGCCACAGCTCGAACGTCACGCTCTCGACGCCGTCCGGGTCACTGACGATCGCGGAGACCAGGAACGCGACCTTCCGTGCGGCCGGGACGACGACGGTGTAGTCGCGGTTCTCGTTGACTTCGATGTCCCTGAACGTCGTGGGCGAGTCATCCTGCTCGGCCCCGACGGCCGGGACGGCGAGAGCGGTGACGGCCAGGGCGGCGGCGCTGAGCGCAGCGGCGGTGGCGGTGGCCAGGGCGGAGACAGTGGCGCGTATGCGCATGGTGTGGTTTCCCCCACGCTTGATGAATTGGGTGGTGACTTCACCTGCATCGACAGGGGAGGTGTGTGGGGGGTTGTGCACTATTGCTGACCTGACCCATCACTTAACCCTGGCTTCTCCGTGAGTTCGTGGAATTATCGGGGGCTGGTCAACTTACTTACTGGCGGGAGCATTGACCGCCGTCTGTGAAGACATCAATCCGATGCCAACAAATGGACACACCAAGACGGTTGAGCGCTATACGCTCCGAACCGGCCGCGAGGTGGGGAGGGCGATGGCAGACGAGTATTTCTCACTGGTGTGCGACGACATCCCCCATGACGTGGTGCTCACTGACCCCGGCGCTCGTGTGCTGGACGTCGCTCATGTCGTGAGGAGACTGACGGGGCTGAGCCTCTGGCACAGCAAGGTCCTGGCAACGCAGGTTCCCGCCGTGCTTCTCGATGGCGTGCCCCAGGACGACGCTGCGGCAGCCGTTGAAGCCCCCGCGCATCGGCGAACAGAACGTGTGACGCAGCACACCTTCATCGACCGATGACTCCGTTCGCTCCCCTCGGTCATACCAGCGACAACACCGAAGCAACGCAACGGACAGACAGGATGATCGACATGACTGCCACCGTGAAGGGCCCTGCCAGCTACTTCCCTTCCATCGAGAAGAAGTACGGTCGCCCGATCGCGGAGTGGAAGGACCTCATCCGCTCCTCGCCTCTGACCAAGCACATGGAGCTCGTGAACTGGCTCAAGGCCGAGCACGGGCTGGGCCACGGTCACGCCAATGCCCTCGTCGCGCACACCCTCGCAGAGGGGGCCGGCAACTGAACGGTTTCGGTTGGAGTGGCCGCCGTCGTTGTGCTACGCCTATGCCGGCTCGGGCGTATCCCCAGGAATCGGCTCACCACGTCCAACGGTCATCGACCAACGCACAGTGGTGGGCGCCTCGACAGAGACTGTCCCCTTGTCCTCCACTCCAGAGACGGTGAACTGGTTGTGGATGGCGCTCACTTCGCCTTCAAGGCACTCCAGCGGAAAGTTGACGTCAGCAGGGCGCACGGTGACTTTGATCGTCCCTTTGCCCTGGCAGCGCACTGCGACGATGAGCGCGTCTCCCTCGTCGCCTTTGCCGAACCCAAGGCTCCGACTGCCGCTTGACCCGCTCTGTTCAGCCACTACGGTCTCGGTGTCATCAAGTTCCGGAGGCTGAGCCACGGAGGCTGCGGAGTCGACGGATGGAGATTCGGACTCTTGCTCAGGCGTCGCCTCCGATGACTTTGCAGGCTTGGTCGCCCCGGGACTCTCCGGCGAGCAAGCGGCCACCGGAAGAAGCACAGCAGCGGACAGAAGGCTTACGGCGGCCAAGATTCGGCGAGACATATCACTACTCCTGGAAGGCCCAGCCAAACGCGGCGGGGAGTGCAGAGCGGAGGGTAGTGCCAACACCCTTGGTGCAGTTGACGTAGACGTACTGGCTTCGACCTCGGTGGGAGGCGCACCGCCCACCCCCTGAATGCCGGACCTTGGATCAGACGCCGGCCAGCCCTGCCAGCACACCGAACCCGATCGGAATCACGAAGGCGATCCGCACCTGTGCGGGGCGCACCCCGTCTCCGCGGCGCAGGTAGGTCGCGAGTCCGGCCGTGACGATGCCGAAGGTCGCCGCGTACAGCAGAGTGTCCGACGTCGACGCGCTGCTCCACCCGTCGGCGAGCAACGCTGTGACCGTCATCGTGCCACCGAACAGCGCGGCAGCGGTCAGCGCGTCACCCCCGGTGAACACCGGGGGCTGAGTGCTCCCGAGGCGGTACTGGCGCCAGATCTGGAAGACCAGCATGGCGACGAGGACGACTTCGGCCGCCGTGGCGAGCATGAACGATGCTTTGAACGCGATTTCCATGGGTCAATGTCCCTCTCGCACAATGCCCTTGCAGCTCAGCTGCACGACGTGGCGACTGTTGAGATGCCGGTGAACTCGCCGAAGATGCCGATGAGCAGCTTGATCCGCTCCTCCTTGTCGCTAGCCTGCGAGATGAGCTTGGCGCCCTGAGCACACCGCCGGTCTTGGTGGCGTCCCTGCGGATCGAGCTGCTTGGCCAGTGCTGCGTTACGGGCGGGCTTCGCCCCGGTCGCGGAGGCCACTGGCCCGGCCGCATCCGGGAGCGGCGACGGCGACGACGCCGACCGCTGTGGCATGCAGGGCAGATCTCGATATCCACATGTGCGTTCCCCTCGTTTCATCGCATCGCGATGGGCCCGCGCCGGTGGGACTTCGCCTTGGTCAGGGGCGTTGTGGCGCCGGGTCTCGGTCTGATCCTGACCCTTGGTGCGTAGGGGATCCAAGAGGGTTGAGGATCTTCAGAGCTTCACGGAGTGCGGGGGCACGGGGACGCGCTCTCAGCTTGGGAAGCTGAGGTGTTTTGGTCCTGCTGGGCGCCTGACCTGCTGCCGACCGTGCGGATCTGCTTCAACGTCGGCGGTTCAGTACCCGCTGTTCCCCGTGAGTCGTCCGCACGGCAAAGGACGCGGCCCGGAGTGCGACAAGGGTCGGCTTCCTCTCCACTCAGAGCCGTGCCAGATCCGTGCCAGGTGGATCGGGGAGCTGCGTCATGTCAGAAGTCACTAGGAGAGTGTCAGGTCCGTCGTAATGGTTTCCCAGAGGGCGTCGAACCACATCTGCGATTGTTCGACGAAAGCCGCTTCCCGCATGCCTGCCCGACGCTCGTAGGAGAAGAGGAGGGACGCGGCGCCGATGGCGTCGTAAATCTCCAGGGTCTGGCTCTCCACCTCCTCCTCCAGCCTGGTGACCATGTAGTACGCCATCAGGGCCTCCGTCCCGTTGAGGAGGTACAGCTTCATGGGAGGGGTGAAGGGCAGCGCGCGGAAGGTCACCTGGACGTCGATTCCGTGCCTCGAGCGCAACGCCAGCAGATTGTGACGCAGGACGTGCCCTTGGACGTTGCGCAGCTCGAGCCAGCGCTGGTGGACCGGGTCGTCGTCGAGGATCTTCACAGATGTGTCCCCGGGGCTCTTCACAGAGATCGGAAACGCCAGGTTGATCTCTCGGGAGGGCAGCAGGATCCGCACGTCGATCGACCGGGGGCGGATGCGGCCCTCGTGGATCAGCCGCACCGGTTCACCCAGCGCCAGCAGCAGCGTCTCCGCAGTCAGACAGACCGCGTCCACGCGGACTTCCGGCGCCGCGAACGCCTCCGTCAGCCTCGGTGGCAGCCCGACCATCGTCGGCCGCGGCTCGTCCGCAGGGCGCAGGGGCGACGGTGTGGCGAGCGAGGTATCCGGTGGCGGCGGCGCCCCCCGTCCGGCTGGGGCTGCGCTGTCATCTCCCGCGGGTCGCGTGGCGGGTGCGGGGAGATCGCTCTGGAGCTCAAAGGGGCTGCGGCGCTGATGCCTTCCGGACCGCAAGAATGTGTCGTCGGGCTCAATGCCCTCCACCAGGGAGGTGGCCGCAACCGAGTCCCGGCCGGCTGCGAGCACTCTTTCCGCGTCATCCGTCGAGGATGCACGGCGGGCGGCGGCTCGGGCGCGTTCCAGAGTGTGCCAACGGTCCCTCCAGACCTGGAGTTGGGGGTCACGCCGTTCGGGCGGTTCCACCTCTTCGCCGTCGTCATAGGAGAGCAGGACGCGCACCAGCCACAGCAGTCGGTCCAGGGAGGCCGGGCCCCGCCGTCCGGCGAACACCTCGCTCACCGAGGCCTTCGACATCGCATGGCGTTCGCCGCACACCTTCTTTCCGCGCACGAGGATGCGGTCGTAGGAGGGGGCTCCACGATCCCGCTTCAGCTCGGTGAACGCCGCAGCCAGCTCCTGCAGCGTTGCCGCGTAACTGTCCCCACCGTTCCGGCCGTTGGCTGCCACGTCGTCCCCCCGGTGCGTGCTTATGGGCAGCAGAGTAGACCCACCTGACCGGAACGGCACTGAACATAGCGAACCGACCCGGAACGGGACGGTGATGTGTTCGGTTGTGGGCGGTCCTGGTCGGCCTAGGTCTCAGCTTGTTCGATTGATGCAGGTCAGCGCCATGTTTGGGGTGATGGTGCTGGCATGACTCAGATGACACCGCCGTCGGCGCAGCCCGGCCGGAGCGGCTCTGAAACGGAGCCGCCGTTTCTGTCCCTGCACACCACCGTCGTTCTGCTCACCGCGCTCGTGCTCGGGCTGGTCGTCGGCGGCCTCACCGCGTTGACGGATATCCCTCCCGCGGGCGCTGTGCTGGCTGGGCTGACCGCGGCCGGCTCTACGGTGCCGGTGCTGCGCTCGCTGATCGGCCAGCCTCGTGAGCGCTCCGGTTCATGAGCCCGCGATGCCGAGCACCAGGACGCCGACGTCGAGGGTGGTCACGCAGGCGGTCGTACAGTCCGCCGCCGGCCTGCTGCGCGCCGCCAACCTGCGCGGCCACACACCGAGGCAGCCCTTCCGACGATCCGCGCCGCGCGTATCGAGGGCCTGACCGGGGTCGGTCCTTCTCAGCGCACCTTGAACTGCGTCCCCGTCCCCTGCAACACATCCGGCCGCACCGCCACCCCATCAACCGTCAGTGTCTCCCCGTAAATGTCGGTGAGCCGGATGTCACCCCCGCACCCGCTCCCCTGCTCGGAGAGGAAGTAGTTGTACTCGGTGCGCGGCAACCGGCGCCAGGTGTTGCCGTCGTGGACCTCCAGGCGGGCCAGGGGATTGCGGTGGCCCACTGCCTGGATGCCGCACCAGTAGCGGCTGGAGCCTGTCTTGTAGCGGATCGAGATGGTGTCCGAGGTGGTCGGGCTCAGCAGGGTCCAGGTGATGGGGACCTGGCCGGCCGACGGGGTGGCCAGCTTGGCGAACGCCGCGGCGCTCAGGTCGAGTTGGCCGGGGGCGCAGGGGAGGGGGCATTCGTTGGTGACGCGGACCGTTATCGAGGCGCCGGTTGCGGCCTTGACGCGTATGTACGCCCCGCACGCCTGGGAGGTCTCGTAGTCGGTGTGGTTCATCGCCGCGGTCATGACGTCGTCGGTCGGGCCGTACAGGCAGGCGCCGTCGCCGTTTCCGGTGTCGTAGAAGGTGGCGACTCCGTCGTAGGTGACGTTGGGGCGAATGCGGCCTGCCAAGGGGGCGGCTCCTGAGGCGGGTTGGGGAGTCGTCCTCGCTGATGAGCCTGCCTCGGTGGGGGTCGTCCGAGGCTGGGGAGTGGGCGTGGCAGGCGTTGTGGTGGGTGTGGAGGGCCTGGGCGGCTTCGGCTTACGCGTCGGGTTCGGGCTCGACGGGTTCCGTGGGGACGGTGACTGTGTGTCGGCCGCGGGGGTGGGCGTGGCGTGAGCCGCGGTGGGCTTTCCTTCCGGGCGTAGGGCCATGAGCAGGGATGCCGCCAATGCCACGGCCGCCACGACCACGGCGGGGACGAGGGCTGCGCGCCACTTGCGGGGGTGTCGGCGGTGGGAAGGGGATGCCACGGGTGAGTCCTTACGTGGTTCGGCGGACGCAGAGCGCGGGCTCCGGTGGGTCCCGGCAGGGGCCGCACACGTATCGGTGGTCGCCGGAGCCGAAAAGGTTGCCGGGGTTCGCGTCGGTCACCCGGGTGCGCTGCGGGCGGCCTTCGGCGGGCGTACTTCTGCGGTGGCGTCGGTTTCGAAAGCGGCCCCGACGGTCGTTCAGTCCATGGGGTCCGAACTCGTGGCTCTTCCCCGAGGATTGGTGGCAACCGGTTGCCACTAGCGGCTGGGCCGGCCTCCCCATAGTTTCGAAAACTGGTCATTCCTCTTGACCCGGACTTCCGCGAAGTCACAGGATCGGCCCGCTTGTATCCGTTCCATCTGCCTGCCCGCCGCCTCCCCCACCCGCCAACAACCGGTTGCCAACGCGGCAACGCCACGAGGAGCCCTCATGACCTCACCCCTCTCCCGCCGATCCACCCTCCAGGCCGCCGGCGTCCTCGCGGCCACCGGTCTGGTGAGCAGCGTCGCCGGTACGGCCAACGCCGCCACCGGCAGCGTGGCCACCGGTACCGCCTCCACGGAAGAGGCCACCGGGGACGCGGGAAACGCGGGGGACATCGTTGTCATCCACCCCGCGCTCCCCTCCGTCCCGGTCAACAACTCCTTCACCGTCAAGGTTCGGACCCCCGGCGGGAGTTGGCAGAGAGTCGGCGCCTACCTGGCCAAGCTGCCCCTGATCGATCCCGTCACCGGCAGCAACCGGGCGCAGAACTCCTCCTTCGCCGCCTTCGACTTCTCCGGCACCGTCGAGGTCGAGGTCACCTACAACCCGGGCGGCGTGGGGAAGTTCCGGGTTCGGCCGGACTCGTACGGGATCACGCCCGAGGTGCTCGGCAGCACCGCGCGCTTCACCCTGGACCGGCCCCGCAATGTCGTCGTCCAGGTCGACGACAAGGTCTTCGACTGCCTGCATCTGCTCGCGAACCCGGTCGAGCGGAACGCGCCCGCCGAGGGCGACAAGAACGTCATGTACTTCGGGCCCGGTCTGCACACCCACCCCGACCGGACGCTGCGCGTGCCGAGCAACACCACCGTCCACCTCGCCGCCGGGGCCGTCCTCACCTCCCAGGTCGTCTTCGAGAACGTGGAGAACTCCCGGCTGGTCGGGCGCGGCGTGCTCTACAACTCCGCCGTCGGCGCGGTCTTCGTCCGCCAGTGCCAGAACGTCACGTTCGACGGGATCACGATCCTCAACCCCCGGTACGAGAACATCCGGGTCGCCGAGTCCGAGAACCTGAAGATCAAGAACGTGCGCGCCTTCAGCCACCAGGGCTGGGGTGACGGCATCCAGCTCTACTGCTCCGAGAACGTCACGGTCGACGGCTGCTTCCTGCGTACGTCCGACGACTGCATCGCCCTCTACACCCACCGCTGGGACTTCTACGGCGACACCCGCAACATCACCGTCAGGAACTGCTCCCTGTGGGCCGACGTCGCCCACCCGATCAACATCGGCATCCACGGCAACGCCGACCCGAACGCCCCCGAGATGCTGGAGAACCTGCGCTTCGAGAACATCGACATCCTCGACCACCGTGAGCCGCAGGTCCTCTACCAGGGCGCCATCGCCTTCATGGTCGGCGACAACAACCTCGTGCGGGACGTGAAGTTCGACAACATCCGTGTCGAGGACTTCCGTTGGGGCCAGCTCGTCCACATGCGGCTGACCAACAACCCGAAGTGGAACCTGGCGGCCGGTCGCGGCATCGAGAACGTCTACATCAAGGACCTGACCTACAACGGCAAGAACGCCGGCCTCTCGGTCATCGCCGGCCTCGGCGAGGACCGCCTCATCAAGGACGTCACCTTCGAGAACCTCCGCGTCAACGGCAGGGTCATCGCCGACAGCACCGGCAAGCCGAGGTGGTACCTGGCCTCCGACGGCGTGCCCATGTTCGTCAACGAGTACGTGCGGAACCTTCGCTTCCTGACCACCGAGGAGGCTGCGGCTATGTAGCCACCGCCCGGTGCCCGGCTGAAAATTCCTGGCGCATCGCGGGCGAGTGGCGTTACGCTCGCCCGCGATGACGACTCATTCTGTTCACAGATTGGGGGTCCCGTCCGCGCAAGGTGAGTGCTGATGGGCACTCAGATCGCGAACGGGGAATCCCGGCTCTCGCAACGTTCTTCGTTGCCTTCCTTCTGGCCGCGTGTGCGTGCGTTCGCCGTGCCGGCCTCCGTGATCGAGACCGCTACCGCCCGTCGGATGGCGGGTGACTGGGCTGGGGCGTGTGCCGCCGCCGGTTTCGATGTCGATCTCAATCTGCGTTCCGTGGGGCGTGACTACGGGCGGGAAATCGCCGGGCGGATCCGGGGGGATCTGCGGAGTCTCGCACCTGACCTGTTGCGTTGGCACATGCCGCGGATCGCTCCCGACGGGCTGCTGCGGCCGGGGCTGACTCTCACGCTGGCCACGTACGGCACCGGGGCGCGGGAGGGCCGACAGCCGCTGCATCTCGTGGTGCGGACTCCGCCCGCTTGGGCCGATGCCGGTCAGCGGATCAGCCTCGCCCTGTGGGACGGGGGCGGGGGCTGTCGGCATCCCCATCCGCATCCCCATCCTCATCCCCGGCCCAATCGGCGGTTCCGGGTCGATCTGCACCGGCATCTGTGGGATGCGGGTCGGACCGATGAGCTACGGCTGCGGGCCGGGGGGTTCGAGAGCTCCGGCGATGAGCAGCCTGCGCTGGTTCCGGGGCCGGTGAGGAGCCTGTCGTACTGGCGCAGCTGTGCCGTTGACCGGTGGGCCGACGAGGCGCGGATGCTCTTGCGTGCCGAGGGGCTGTCCGGTGGCGGTGCTGTGCTCGTGCGGTTGCGGGGACGGCATCGGCTGGTTCTGGAGGTGGGGGAGGGGGCGGAACGCAGTGACGGCTCGCCCGCGCTGCGGATCGCGGCGTCCTCCGGGGGCCGTGCCTCCGCTCTGCCCGTCCTCCCCGACGCCGCCACCTGGGTCCTTCCCGACCTGGAGTTGCTCCGCACGGGGCTCATCGACGCCGGTCGGCTGCATCCGTTGGTCGCCTCCGCCCTCGTACCGGATCATTCGCCTCCGCCTGGGCCGTCCCCGGCCTCGGACCCGGCAGTGCGGCCCCGGCTCGTCGATTGTCGTGGAGCGCGGCATCGGATCGGGCTCGTCGACGGCGTACTGGCTCCGTTGGACCACGATCCGGAAGAGGTGCGGCGGGAGGATCTGCTGGCCGCGCTGACCGGTACGCCGCTGCCCTGCCTGCAGGCCATCGACGAGGCGCACCGCCGACCGGACTGTCTGCCCGACGTTCGCGAACGCCTCGACCACGGTGACATCGCCGGTGCGCTGGCCGTCGTCGAGGGGCTGCTGGGGCCCGACGCGGTGCTGCGGGACGGTGCGTTGCGGGACGAGCTGGAGGCTGTGGCTCGGCGGCGGATCACGTACGGGCTGTTCAGGGCCGGGTTGATCGGGCCGGGGCCGGTTCGGGTTCGTTACGACGAGCGGGCCGGCCGGCCACCCCAGTACCGGGCGCATCCGCGTAACGCGCTCCTGCCCGAACCTCGCCATGCCGCCCACGCCGCCCACGCCGCACGACGCGACAGGGCCTTCTTCTGACCTGCGCCGCACGGCACTGGCCCGACCCGCTTCATACGACTTCCCGCCACCCGCTTCGTACGACTTCCCGCCACCCGCTTCGTGCGACTTCCCGCCAACCCGCTTCATACGACTTCCCACGGCCCCGGGGACCTGCCGTCCCCCCGCACCCCACAGGTGACCCATATGCCCACAAGCGCCCGGAACCACCACCCCGCCCCCTCCCAACTCGACATCGCCGCCGACCTGTTGGCCCTCCTCCACGACACCGCCACCGAACCCCGCCCCGACACCCAACTGGAAGCCCTCACCCTGGCCGTCGCCGCCGATCTGCCCGTTCTCCTCTGGGGTGAGCCGGGGATCGGCAAGACCGCTGCCCTCACTCAGCTCGCCGCCGCCCTGGATCTCCCCCTGACCACGGTGATCGCCAGCGTCCATGAGCCGTCCGACTTCTCGGGGCTGCCCGTCGTCGGGGACGACCCCGCGGAGCAGGGCGTTCCGATGGCTCCGCCGGACTGGGCCGTACGGCTGGTGAAGGCCGGGCGGGGGCTGCTGTTCCTGGACGAGTTGTCCACCGCGCCGCCGGCCGTGCAGGCCGCGCTGTTGCGGCTCGTGCTGGAGCGGAGGGTCGGGGCGTTGCGGCTGCCGCCGGGCGTACGGATCGTGGCCGCCGCCAACCCGCGGTCCTCGGCGGCCGACGGCTGGGAGCTGAGCGCGCCGCTCGCCAACCGGTTCGTGCATCTGCAGTGGGCCCACGACCACGAGGTCGTCGTACGAGGACTCGGCGGGACCTGGCCACGGGCCACCCTGCCGCGGCTCGACCCGGAGAAGCTGGCGCAGGCCGTGGAGTTCGCCCGGCGTGCGGTCTGCGGGCTGCTCTCCGGGCGGCCGGGGCTCGTGCACCGGCTGCCCAGCAGTGAGACGCGGCGCGGTGGACCGTGGCCCTCGCCCCGGAGTTGGGAGATGACGCAGCGGCTCATCGCGTTCGCCACCGCCGCCGGGTCCTCGCGGGATGTGCTCTCGCTGCTGGTCAGGGGCACCGTGGGAGACGGGCCGGGGCTGGAGCTGCTGGCGAGTGTGGACCGGATGGATCTGCCGGATCCCGAGCTGCTGCTCGCCGATCCGGCGGGTGCCGTGCTGCCGGAGCGGGGGGATCTGCGCCAGGCCGTGCTCGACGGGGTGGTGGAGGCGGTACGGGCGCGTCCGGAGAAGGCGCGTTGGGACGCGGCGTGGGCGCTGCTGGTACGGGCCCTGGAGGGCGGGGCTCCGGACCTCGTCGTCGTTCCCGCGTCCACCCTCGCGTCGCTGCGCCGGGAGGACTGGGACGTGCCCGCGTCCATCGAGCGGCTCGCCGGGGTCGTGTCCCTGTCCCGGCGAGCGGATCGGGTGGCGGACCGGACGGCGGCGGCCGCGGGGAAGGTGGGGCGATGAGCACCGACACTCCCGAGGCTCCGGGAAGGACGCCCCGCCCCCTCGACCGCGACAAACTCTTCGCCGCCCGCCTCCACGCCGCCCGCGTCCGCCCGTACCTGGCCACCGCCCTTTTCGCCCTGCACGTCGTGGAGTCCCGGCACGTGCCGACGATGGCCGTCGACCGGTACTGGCGGTGCTACGTCTCGCCCGCCTTCGTGGACCGTATGCCGGTGGAGGAGCTGGCAGGCGTGTGGGTGCACGAGGTGTCGCATCTGCTGCGGGACCATCACGGGCGCAGTGATCGCGTGGCGCGCGAGCGCGGGCTGACGGGTCCGGGGGAGCGGCTGCGGATGAACATCGCCGCGGACTGCGAGATCAACGACGACGTGTACGGGGAGGGGCTCGCCCGGCCCGAGGGCGCCGTCGAGCCACAGACCCTGATGCTGCGCGACGGCGAGCTGATGGAGGACTACCTGCGGCAGTTCCGGCTCGGGCCGCGCACCCAGGACCTGGCCTGGCTGGACTGCGGCAGCGGTGCCGACGGGCTGGAGCGGGAGTGGGACCTGGGGGCGGACGGCGCGCACGGGCTCAGCGCGCAGGAACGGGACGCCGTCCGGTTCCGGGTGGCGCAGGGCATCACCGGGCGGCCGGGCAGCGCCTCGGCCGGGTGGCGGCGGTGGGCGGAGGAGGTCTTCCATCCGCCGCAGCCCTGGCGGGAGTTGCTGGGGGCGGCGGTCCGCTCGGCGGCCTCGGGGCCGGGTGCCGGTGAGGACTACACGTACGGCCGTCCCTCGCGCCGCTCGGCCTCGGTGCCGGGCGCCGTCCTGCCGAGCCTGCGGCGCAGACCGCCGCGCGTCAGCGTCGTCGTCGACACCTCCGGCTCGGTCAGCGACGCCGAGCTGGGCAGCGCGCTGCTGGAGGTCGCCGCGATCTCCCGTGCCGTGGGCGGGCGGCGCGATCTGGTCAGCGTCGTGCCGTGCGACGCGGCGGCCGGGGGCGTGCACCGGCTGTGCCGTGCCGAGGGGATACCGCTGGTGGGAGGCGGGGGCACGGATCTGCGCGCGGGCTTCGCCAGGGCGCTGCGGACGCGGCCCAAGCCCGATGTCGTCGTCGCCCTGACGGACGGCCAGACACCGTGGCCGAGCACGCAACCACCGTGCCGGACGGTCGTGGGGCTGTTCCCCCGGCAGTGGGCGACCGGGTCGTGGGACGAGAACGATCCGGAGTACGTGCCGGACTCGCCGCCGGCGTGGGCCCGTGTGGTCGAGATCGGGGCGGGCGGCGGCACGGGACGGTGAGACCGCACCGGCCGACCGTTCACGCACCCCCACCCGTAGTCCCCCCGACTGACACCCCCACCACCCCGTACTGCGTTCTCAGTACGGCGGATTGTCGGCACCCGCACGACGACGCGGCACCCCCGCTCCCGACAGCCTGGGATCACGTTCGAGTCCCAGATGTGGAGACCCCCTGCCGTGGCTACTTTCCTTTATCGCGTGGGCCGTCTGGCTTTCCGGCGGCGTTGGTACGTCGCCCTGGTCTGGGCGGCCGTGCTGGCCGCCGTCGGCCTGGGTGCCCTGAAGGCTCCGGGAGCCTCCGACGAGGAGTTCTCCATGCCGGGCATCGAGTCGCAGAAGGCGTTCGACCTGATGGAGGAGCGCTTCCCGGGGGCGACGGCCGACGGCGCGACCGCGCGGGTCGTGTTCGTCGCGCCGGGCGGTGAGAAGGTGACCGCCGTCGAGAACAAGAAGGCCGTCGAGGAGGCCGTGGCCGAGCTGGGCGACGGCTCGCAGGTGGCGTCCGTCGTGGATCCGTTCCAGGCGAAAGCGGTCAGCAGGGACGGTACGACGGCGTACGCGACCGTCACCTACAAGGTCGCGGCCAACGACCTCACCGACGCCGGCAAGACCCACCTGGAGGAGACCCTCGGCGACGCCCGGGACTCCGGGCTGACCGTCGAGGCGGGCGGCACCGCGATGGACGACGGCGCCGGCGCGGGCGGGACGGCCGAGGTGATCGGCGTCGCGATCGCCGCGGTCGTGCTGCTCGTGACCTTCGGTTCACTCGCCGCCGCCGGGCTGCCGCTGTTGACCGCGATCATCGGTGTCGGCGTCAGCATGGCGGCCATCCTGGCGCTGTCCGACGCCCTCGGCCTGTCCACCACCACCGGCACCCTCGCCATGATGCTGGGCCTCGCCGTCGGCATCGACTACGCCCTGTTCGTCGTCTCGCGGTATCGCGAGGAGCGCGGCAAGGGCCGTACGCCGCAGGAGGCGGCCGGGATGGCCGTCGGTACCGCCGGGTCGGCCGTCGTCTTCGCCGGGCTCACCGTCGTCATCGCGCTCGCCGGGCTCTCGGTGGTCGGCATTCCGATGCTCACCAAGATGGGCCTGGCGGCGGCGGGCGCTGTCGTCGTCGCCGTGCTCATCGCGCTGACGCTGGTGCCCGCGGCCCTCGGCTTCTGGCCGAATGCGGTGCTGTCGAGGAAGGCGCGCAAGAGCGGTCGTATCGAGGGAAGCACCGGGGACAACGGCGGCACCCGCTGGGCGCGGTTCGTGCTGCGCCGGCCCCTGCCCGTGCTGCTCCTCGGCGTCGTCGGTCTCGGGGCGCTCGCCGTGCCGATGACCGAGCTGCAGCTGGGCATGCCCGGCGACGAGGCCAAGTCGACGTCCACCACCGAGCGGCGGGCCTACGACGCGCTCGGCGAGGCGTTCGGGCCCGGCTTCAACGGGCCGTTGACCGTCGTCGTGGACGTCAAGGGGGACGCGGATCCGAAGGGCGCCGTCACGACCGTCTCCGAGGAGATAGGGAAGACCGAGGGGATCGTGTCCGTGTCCCCGGCCCGGTTCAACGACGCCGGTGACACCGCCGTCTTCTCCGTGGTGCCGTCCACCGCGCCGACCGACGAGAAGACCAAGGAGCTGGTGACCACCATCCGGGACGAGCGTCCGGGGGTGGAGGCCGAGAGCGGGGCGACCTTCGAGGTCACCGGCACCACCGCGCTGAACATCGACATCTCCGACAAGGTGCAGGCCGCGCTGGTCCCGTATCTGATCGTGGTGGTCGGGCTGGCGGTCGTGCTGCTGCTGGTCGTCTTCCGGTCGCTGCTCGTGCCGCTCAAGGCCGCCCTCGGGTTCCTGCTGTCGGTCCTGGCCTCCCTCGGCGCGGTCGTCGTGGTCTTCCAGCAGGGGCACGGCGCGGAGCTGCTGGGCGTGGAGCAGACCGGGCCGATCATGAGCCTGATGCCGATCTTCCTGGTGGGCATCGTCTTCGGGCTCGCAATGGACTACGAGGTCTTCCTCGTCTCGCGGATGCGGGAGGCGTACGTCCACGGGGAGTCGCCCCGGCAGGCGGTCACGTCCGGCTTCCGGCACAGCGCCCGGGTCGTCGTCGCCGCCGCGCTGATCATGATCGCGGTGTTCGCCGGGTTCATCGGGGAGAGCGACTCCATGATCAAGATGATCGGGTTCGGGCTCGCGACGGCCGTACTCCTCGACGCCTTCGTCGTACGGATGGCGATCGTGCCCGCAGTGCTCGCCCTGCTCGGCGACAGGGCCTGGTGGCTGCCGAAGTGGCTGGACCGGATCCTGCCCCGGGTCGACGTGGAGGGCGAGGCGCTCAGCCGGCGGGCGGAGGCGGCGCCGGAGACGGACGCGGCCGATACGGCGGCGGGACTGGAAGTGGCGCGTACCTGATCCGACCGCCCACCCCCCACAGGGACCGCCCGTGACGAAGGACACGGGCGGTCCCGTCCGCCGTTCGCACCCGGAGGCGTCCACCATGGAACCGGCCCACCCACCGGAGAGCACGATGACCACCAGCCCGGAGCGGCGCTACGCGGACCGCCTCGAGGAGTTCTCGCACCGCCGCCCCTTCGCCGTCGACCTGGTACTGGCCGCGGCGCTGATGGGCTGCGCGACCCTCGGCAGCGAGCTCACGCTGCCCGGTGCCACCCCGCCGGACCAGGACAAGACCGCCTCCGTCCTCATGGGCGTGGCCTGCCTCGCCCTGCTGAAGCACCGCAGCCACCCACGCGCCGCCCTCATCGTGAACGCCGCCTGCACCGTGGCCGTGATCGCGCTGGGCTACCTGCTCACGCCGCTGCTGCTGGCCCCCGTCATGGCGGCCCTCTACTGGCTGGCCACCCAGACCGAGCGCAGGACCACCCGTGTCTACGGCCTCGCCACGATGCTGGCGGTGACCGTCGCGGCGGCGATCTCCGACTCCATGGAACAGGTGTCGGTGCTGCTCAGGACGATCGGCCCGTTCTTCTGGCTGCTGCTGCCGCTGGCCGCCGGCAACATGACCCGGTTGCGGCGCGCCTATCTGACGGCGGTGCAGGCCCGCGCCGAGCACGCCGAGCGCACCCGGGAGGAGGAGGCGCGGCTGCGCGTCACCGAGGAGCGGATGCGGATCGCCCGCGAGCTGCACGACGTCGTCGCCCACCACCTCGCCCTGGCCAACGCCCAGGCCGGTACGGCCGCCCACCTGGCGCTGACCAGCCCGGAGCAGACCAAGACGATCCTCACCGACCTGACCGGCACCACGTCCTCCGCGCTGCGCGAGCTGAAGGCCACGCTGGGGCTGCTGCGGCAGAACGGTGACCCGGACTCCGCCCCGCTGGAGCCGTCGCCCGGGCTCGCCCGGCTGCCGGAGCTGGTCTCGGCGTGCGCGTCCGCCGGACTCAAGGTCACGGTCACCACCGAGGGGGGGCCGCAGCCCCTCTCCCCCGGGGTCGACCTCACCGCGTTCCGGATCGTCCAGGAGGCGCTCACCAACGTCACCAAGCACGCCGCGACCCAGGCCGCGCATGTCCGGTTCGAGTACGCAGGTTCACGTCTGGTGATCACGGTCAGCAACGACGGCGCCGTGGTCCCGGTGCCGGTCGAGGCCGGCCGGAGCCAGGGCTTCGGCGTCATGGGCATGCGCGAACGCGCCCGCTCCGTCGGCGGCGAGCTGTGCGCCGGTCACCGCCCCGAGGGTGGCTTCGAGGTCACCACCGCACTGCCGCTCCAGCCGTACGGCGAGGGGGAGGCGACGCCGTGAGCAGCCGGCCTCAGAGACCGAACTCCTGGGGCGACAGGCCCAGCGTCGAGCAGGCCTCGCGCAGGACCTGCTCCTCGGCCGGGGCGATGTAGCCGTCCGCGCCCGCGACGACGAAGCCGGTCTGGACGACCGCCCTGGCCTCCGTCGGCTTCTTCGCCGCCTTGGCGATCTCCTGGAGGGCCTCCGTCTTGCCCTGCTGGAAGTTGTACGACAGCTGGTCGACGTGCTTGTTGAAGCGCTGGCGCAGCTGTTCGGACGGGAAGTTCTGCAGGACGTCGTTGTTCAGGATCAGCGACTCCACGTGCTGCCGCTCGGCCGGGTCGACATGCCCGTCGGCGGCGGCGACCAGGGCGCACATGGCCATGCTGGCGTCGCGGTAGGCACCGCTCTTCAGCTCCGTCTTGAGGGAGGTGAGCTGGGACTTGAGCGCGCTCACCAGCTGCGCCTTCGAGCCCCCGGAGGATCCCGCACCCGGCCGGCCGTGCCCGCCGGCGCCGTGTCCGCCCGCGCCGCGCATGCCCTGTGCCTGCTGCTGCAGACCCTTGGCCTGGTCCTTGATCCGATCCCACATCGCCATCCGTGCCACCTCGGCTTCAGCCCACGTCGTTCCGGTCACCGGCGCGTGTTCCGCGCGTCCCTCTGACAACTCCCCCCTACCCCACGAAGTTCCCGGCCGATCACGGGCGCCTCAGCCGTACAGGGCGACCCGCGGAGCCACCGTGCCCTCGGCCTCCGGATCGACGACGGTCAGCCGGTACACCTGCGTGAGGGTCTCACCCGAGTGCAGCGGGCGCCGGGCGGTCGTGAGGTCGGTGAACAGCGCGCCCGACTGGGTGCCGAGCTGCACGGGCTTCCAGCAGCCGTGCGCGGTGCGCCGCTCGAGCTTGACGTCCGCCGGGTCCTGGAACGGGCCCGCGTCCGGCGACGTCACGAGGAGCTGTGGGGCGACCGTGCGGTCGGCGCGGGAGTCGTTGCGGTAGATCACCGTGAACTCGTGCGGCTCGTCGTCGGCCGGGAGGGCGCTCGTGGGCAGGTCCACGAAGCCGGTCGGGATCGCGGGGGCCAGCTCCTGCGCGCCCGTGGACGCCGCCGCGACGGGCTGCTGCGTGGCCGCCATGGCGGGGCCCGCCGTGGCCAGGCCGCAGAGCGCCACGACGAGTGCCACGGAGGCGATCCTGAGACGACTGTTCTTCAACGACACGTTCGCTGTTCCCTCTGGAGAGTTCGCTCGGGTGAACTGGGCTTCGCAGGCAGCCTAAGTGCCGGACGGGGGCGGGCGGATCGGCCGAACGGCCGAGGCGGACGTACCGCAGCAGTTGCAGCCGTCGCAGCCGTCAAGCAGCCGTTGCGATGGCTCACCGACCGGGGCGCCCCCGGCGTCGCACCTCTACATGCCGGGGGCCCGGAAGGCGACCTGTCGGCGGGTGGCCTCGTCGATCTCGGCGAGGGTGAGGAGCGGGGTGGCCCGGGTGCGGAGGGCGCCGCCGGCCTTGACCCTGAGGCTGATGGCGGCCATGGAGACGGCGTCGGGGAAGTCGATGATGCACACGAGGTCGTCCTCGCCGAAGGCGAAGTACATCGCCTCGACCTCGCCGCCGAGGTCGGCGACGACCTGGTCGACGGCAGCGCGACGCCCACTCGCGCCCTCCTCGAGCAGCCCCTTGGTGCCCTCGGGCGTGTAGCTCGCCTGGATGAGGAACTTCGGCATCGGGAGCTCCCTGCCCCTCGCTGGTCCGGTACGCGAGATGCCCTTCCCGCTGTTCCGCCGGCCGCCACCCACCGCATGGCCGGATTCACCCGTTGGCAGCCCGAAGAGGCTGTCAGCCGTGGGCTCCGGAATCCGTCACTGGCCCACCCGTCCGTCGACGCACTCGCGCAGCAGGTCGGCGTGCCCGCAGTGACGGGCGTACTCCTCGATCCTGTGCACCCACAGCTCGCGCACCGCGAAGCCGTCCTTGCCCAGCCGCTCGTCCAGGTCCGGGTGCTCGGCCAGCGCGGCGTCGGTCGCCGCCTGCTCGCGCTCCAGATCGGCGTACGCGGCGTCGACCACGGCCTGCTGGGCGACGGCTCCGTCGAAGTCCCCGTCGGGTCCGCCGTACAGCTGTGGCAGCGGCTCGCCGTCGGTGATCCAGTTGTGCCAGTCCCGTTCCACCTCGGCGAGGTGCCGGATCAGGCCGAGCAACGACATCGTCGACGGCGGGACCGACCGCCGGGCCAGCTGCTCGGCGTCCAGGCCCTCGCACTTCATCCGCAGGGTCATGCGGTAGTTGGTCAGGAAGTCCTGCAGTGTGCCCAGTTCGCCGTCCGGACTGACTCCGTCGCTGTTGCGGGGGTCGTCGTCCGGGTCGACCCACATGTCGGGGTAGACGGTCGCCTGGCTCCATCGTGCGGGTCGGTCGGTCATGCGCTCCATGCTGGTCCTTGACAGCCCGGGCCCGCCAGTGGGTTTGCGGCCGGACGAACGGCCAGGCGGTGACGCCGTGTTCGTACGCCGTCGGCAACCGGCCGCCGGGTCGT
The DNA here is from genome assembly GCF_000719285.1 of Streptomyces bicolor. GTDB lineage: Bacteria > Actinomycetota > Actinomycetes > Streptomycetales > Streptomycetaceae > Streptomyces > Streptomyces bicolor. Next base: position 62,253 of record NZ_JOFS01000006.1, read on the forward strand.
ATCAGCCGATGGTGGGGTAGGCGGTACTTCGGTCCGGGGTGATCTTTGGGCCGGGCGTGATCGAGCGGTACGCCCACCGCAGCCGCCGCTACGGCGCCGTCCCGCGCGTCCCCGCCCAGCTCGGCCCACTGGGCTGAGCGGACGGGGAGCAGCGGATCAGTGAGCCGCACCGACGGGCGGGCCGGGGAAGGGGCGGGTGAAGTCGATCTCCTTCGCCGTGACGATCCGGGCGCCCATGTTGCGCCGCATCATCTCCAGGGCGGCGGACGCCAGATGGGGATGGATGCAGGCGACCGCGTCCTCGGGCACCGTCACCTCCAGGTGGCGGATGTGCGCGTCCAGGGCGGAGTAGAGGACGCACTGCTCGGTGACCTGGCCGGTCAGCACCACGTGTCCGACGCCGAGGCGCCACAGGAGGTAGGACAGCGGGGTCTCGTAGAAGACGGAATGGCGGGCCTTCACCACGAAGAGCGACTCGTCGTCGGGGCGTATCGGCTCGATCAGGTCGGCGTGCGGGCGGGCCAGCGCGGTGTCCACGAGTTCTCCGTGATGGGAGCGCCAGACACCGAAGTTGTCGTTCGCGTAGATCACCGGTACGTCCGCCCCGCGGGCCCGGTCGATCAGTTCCGCCAGGACCGGGACGACGCGTCGGGCGGACGGCAGGAGCAGGTCGGCGTCCTCGTGGTCGTAGGTGTTGATCATGTCGATCACGACGAGAGCCGGCCCCCTCGGTCCGCTCCGCCGGTTCATGGCCCTCGCCGTCCCTCCAGGGCTCTCAGGCACGCAGTCGCGGCAGGATCTTCGTGCGGTAGAAGTCGAAGAAGCCCTGCTGGTCCTTGCCGATCTGGCTGACGTACACCGTGTCGAACCCCGCGTCGACGAACGCGGACAGGGCCTCGATGTGCTCGTCCGGATCGTCACCGCACGGCACCGCGGACGCCACCTGGTCCTCCGTGACCAGCCCGGACGCCTGCTCGAAGTGGGCGGGGGTGGGCAGGATCTGGGCCAGTTCCCCGGGCAGTTGCTCGTTCGCCCACAGGCGGTGCGCGGTGCGCCGGGCCTCCTGCCGGTCGCTGCCCCAGCACACCTTGGGTCCTCCGTAGACCGGCTTGGTGGTGCCGCCGGCGCGACGGAAGCGCTCGACCAGGGTGGTGTCGGGCATCGTCGTGATCAGTCCGTCGCCGATGCGTGCCGCGACCTCGGCGGCCTGCGGGCCGAAGGCGGAGACATCGATGTGCACCGGCTCGTCGGGCAGGGTGTAGAGGCGGGCGTTCTCCACGGTGTAGTGCTTGCCGTGGTGGCTGATCTGTTCGCCGGTGAACAGCTTCCGCATGACCTGGAGCGCCTCCTCCAGCATTTCCAGGCGTACGGACGCCTCGGGCCAGTGGGTGCCCAGGATGTGCTCGTTGAGGGCCTCGCCGGTGCCGACGCCCAGCCGGAACCGGCCGCCCAGCTGCACGGCGGCGGTGGCGGCCGCCTGGGCGATCACCGCGGGGTGGGTACGCAGGATGGGGCAGGTCACGGCCGTCTCCACGGGCAGCGAGACGGCCTGGGACAGGGCGCCGATCACCGTCCACACGAACGGACTCTGGCCCTGGTCGTCGTTCCACGGGTGGTAGTGGTCCGAGATCCAGAGTGAGTCGAAGCCCGCCTGCTCGGCCATGCGGGCCTGATCGACGAGTTCTGCCGGGCCGTGTTCCTCGGACGACAGGAAGTATCCGAAGTCGGGCATCGCGTTCTCCCAGGTGCGGCGCGTGGTGAGGGTTCCGGGGACGCGCCGCCGAGTACCCATGGGTCCGGGCGGCCTAACAAGGGGCGGGTGTCGCGCCGGGGCGGTTCGGCGTTCGGCCTCGGCGGGGAACCGGTCGCCACCAGGGTGTCACCGTTCGGCCCTGGTGGGGGGCCGGTAGCAGCCCCGCTCAGCTCTCCGCGACGACCCGTACGGTGGTCAGGCGCCGGTCTGCCGCGTCCGGCAGGAACATTCCGGCCTCGACCCCTGTGACCAGGTACTTCAGTACCGGCTCGGTCAGCCGTTCGCCGGGCAGGACCACGGGGATGCCGGGCGGGTAGGGGGTGATCATCTCGGCGGCGATCCGGCCGGCGGCTTCGGCGGCGGGGACCTTCGCGTGCCGCGCGAAATAGGCGTCCCGGGGAAGGACGACCTGGTCCGTCCGCAGGTCGGCCGGGGAAGGGACGGCGACTTCGGGGGCGTCGCGCAGTTCGGCGGCGTGGGCGGACAGCTCGCGCAGGGCCGTGAGCAGCCGGGCCGTGGTCCGCTCGTCGTCGGCGTGGGTGAGCTGGGTGCTGATGCGCCGGTGGTCGAACAGGTGGGCGTCGATGTGATGGTGGGCCCGCAGCCAGTCGCCCGCCCGGTAGCCGCTGGTGCCGAGGCCGCCGACGTCCATGACGACCGGGAGCGGGTCGAGGCCGGCGGCGAGGCCCGGGCCGCAGAAGTCCTCGGCGTCGTTGACGTGGAAGCCGTCGATCGCCTCGATGGCCGAGCGGGTACGGGCCGCCAACTCCAGGGTGCGGCCGATGAGTTCGGTCCCCTGCTCGACCATCTGCCGGCGCCAGGCGTCGATGCCCGCGTAGATCAGTACGTTGGGGCTGGTCGTGCCCAGGAGGTCGGCCCGTGAGGCGAGTTCGGCGGGGTCGACGAGGTCGCCCTGGAGGTGGAAGACCGAGCCCTGCTCCAGGCCGCTGCCCATCTTGTGGATGCTGGTGACGCACAGGTCGGCGCCGGCGTCCATGGCCCACGTCGGAAGGTCCTCGTGGAAGGGCAGGTGCGCCCCCCATGCCTCGTCCACGACGAGCGGTTTGCCGCGCCGGTGACAGACCTCGGCGAGGCCGGCGAGGTCGGCCGTGGCCCCGTACGGCGTGGGGCTGGTGACGAGGGCCCCGTCGGCGTCCGGATGCTCCCTGAACGCCCTCTCGTAGGCGGCTGTGGAGGGGGGATGCGCGAGGTGCCGGGCGGCGTCCCACTGGGGCTCCACCCACACCGGGTCGACACCGGACAGGATGAGCCCGGCGACGACCGACTTGTGCGCGTCGCGCCCGACGAGGAGCCGGTGGCCGGGGCGGGTCACCGCCAGCATGGCGGCCTTCACGGACAGGGAACTGCCGCACGTCGAGAAGAAGGTGTGGTCCGCGTGCACGGCGTCGGCCATGAGGTCCTCGGCCCTCGTCAGGACCCGGCTCCTCGCGAGCCGGTCGTCCAGGCCGCCGTTCGCCAGTACGTCGCCGAGGAAGACGGCGTCGCCCAGGACCGCGCGGGCGCGCGGGTCCGCGCCGCGCGCCTGTTTGTGACCCGGCGGCGTGAACCCCAGCTCCTCCAAGCTCTGATACCGGGCGAGCGCCTCCAGGACCGGCGCCTCGGCGTGGTTCGCTCCCATGCGGGGCGGGTTCCCCGGAGCGGGGCCGGCATGCGGGCCGGTCTCGGGGGCGGGGACGGGGATGGGGAAGGGGCTTGGGGCGCGGCTTGGGGCCGGGCGCGGACGAGGGCGTGGCCACGCGAAGTGGTCGTGCCGCGACCGCTGTTCCGAGCTCGGCACTCGGCGGCACTCAGGGGCGCTCGACCCCGCAGCCGCCCCGCGAGCGCCGTGGGCGGGCGTCCCCTGCGCCCCGGTGTCCCGCGTCCGGCGGTCGCGCGGCCCTCAGGGCGCGGACGAGGGCGTGGCCACGCGAAGTGGCCGTGCAGGAAGCGCCGTTCCGTCCACGCCCCGCCGCACGTCGACGTGGCTCTCCAGGTCGGCCCACCAGTCGGCCCCGTCCTCCAGGTAGCGCAGGAGGATGCCCTCGCGGAGGGCCCAGGGGCAGACCATGAGGGATTTCACGCCGCTGAGTTTCATCGCGGAGTGCCCGACGATCGCTCCCGCCAGGCTCTGCCGGGCCCGCGGGGCGGAGATGCCGGGCAACTCGGCTCGCTCGGCGACGGACAGGGCGGCCAGCCGGTCGATCGCCCGGCGCAGGTCGCGTCGGCGCAGGACCCGGTCGACGAACGGGCCGTGCCGCCCCGGAGCGGCGCCGCACAACCGCCCCAGCTGCTGCAGCGTGCGGGAGGTGGCGACGGCGGTGTGCGGATGCTCCCAGCGGATGCGGGCGGAGACGTCCCGCAGTTGATGGCGGACCTTGCGGCGCAGCGCGGCCATCTCGGCGGGCGCCGGAGGGTCGGTCGAGCCGAAGAACTCGTTGGTGAGCCGGTTGGCGCCGAGCGGGAGGGAGGCCGCGAACTCCGGTGTCCTGCCACGGCCGAAGGCCACTTCGAGGGAGCCGCCGCCGATGTCGAACAGGGCCAGCGGGCCCGCGCGCCAGCCCATCCAGCGCCGGGCACCCAGGAACGTCAGCCGGGCCTCCGCCTCGCCCGGCAGCACGCGCAGCCGCAGGCCGGTCCGGCTGTGCACCGCGCTCAGGACGTCCGCCCGGTCGGGCGCGTCGCGCACCACGGACGTCGCGAACGCGAGCGGTTCCGGCGCGTCCCATTCCCTTGCCATCTCGGCCGCCGCGTTCAGTGCCTTGACCAGACGGTCGGTGGCCGTTTCCCCGAGGCAGCCGTCGCTGCCGACCTGTTCGGACAGGCGCAGCTTCCACTTCGCGGTGTGCACCGGAAGCGGAACCCCGTCCCCCACGTCGCACACGGCAAGCCGGACTGTGTTGGAACCGGTGTCGAGCACGCTGATTCTCACGGAGTCCGGAGTACCCGGGGCGACGCGTTTGAAGCCTCGCCCGCTCCCGGGCGCCCCCCGCGCAGCGCCGTGCCGCCCTTGTGCCAGGCGCCGAGCAGCCGGTCCGCCAAGCGGTCCTCGAGACGGGTGGTGGCGCGGATCCCGAACACCACGTCGGCCTCCAGGCGCGGTTCGCTCTCCAGCAGCCCGCCGACGACATCGTGCCGTACGACCTGCTCGTGCACGGCGTCCGCCGCCACGTGCTCGGCGTAGAACCGTACGGCCGCCGGGCCCGCGCCCACGCGGCTCAGGGCCTCGGCGAGACGACGCGAAGCCGGCGACGAGGTCACCTCTACGGCGGCGAAGTGCCCGACGAGCGCCCCGCGCAGCGCTCGGTGCAGCCCGAACAGGGACATCAGGTTGACGGTTGCCAGCGCCTCGGCGTGCGCCGCGTCGACATAGTGCCCGTACGCCGTGTTCAGCCCGAGGTCCGCCATGAGGTCGGCGAACAGCTGGGCGTGGATCTCGTCGGCGCGGCCGGCGCCGAACTCGTCGAACTCCACGGCGACCATGGCCGCCTTGGCCCGCCCGTGCAGTCGGGGCAGGACCCAGGCGTGCGGGTCCGCCTCCTTGAGGTGGTAGAGGGAACGCAGCGCGACGTACTCACGCAGCTGGTCGAGGTCGCCCTCGTCGCGCAGGAAGTGCGAGACGCCGCCGGAGCCGTCCACCGGCTCGACCTGGAGCTTGTCCAGCGCCCGCCGGGCCGTGTCGGTGCCGGCGACCGGCACGTCCTCGCGCAGCGCGCCCAGGAAGCGGTCCTCGATCGCCCCGCGCAGTGCCAGCAGCCCGGCGTCCCACTCGAGTTCGTCGGGTACGCCCTGGAAGCCCTGGTAGTGCAGCTCGTAGAGGACGTAAAGGCAGAGGTGCAGATCGTCGCCGTACGGCGAACAGCGCGCCGGGGGCGGGGGGTTGCCGGGGTCCGAGCCCCGCAGCAGGGCCGTCACGGCGGCGGAGAGCGGACCGCGGGGCTCGGGCAGCGGCGGTGGGCGGCGCCGCGACGGCAGGCGGGTGCCGTTCATCCGGCCTCGCCTTCGCAGCGCCGCCTGTCGCGGCGCCGGTGGCTGGTGTCGCACCAGGGGAAGATGCGGCTTCGGCGGCAGGTGCAGACGGCCACGGTGAAGCGCCGGGAGACCGTCACTTCGCCGTCCTCGCCGACCACTTCGACCGGTCCCTCGATGAGCAGGGGCCCGTCGCGCTGGACGCGGATCCGGCGGGGGCGTTCAGATGCGTTCGGCACGGATCACCACCAGCTCCTCCGTCGTCCCGTCGGCCGGCAGCCCCTGCTCGCGCAGCCAGGCGAGCCGTGAGCGCAGTACGTGGCCGAAGGGCAGCAGGGTCCGGTCGACGACCTCGGCGTGCAGACCGGCCCGCGCCAGTCGGTTCAGCGTGGCGCCGATGCCGCACAGATGCGAGTGCACGATCAGGAGCGTTCCCGTCGGCCGCAGGAACGCGGGCGCGGTGTCGCAGATGCGGTCGATCAGCAGGCGCCCGTCGGTTCCGGCGTCCCAGGACCTGGCCCGGCCCCTGGGCGGCCCGGGACCCGGGGCGGGCACGTAGGGCGGGTTGGCGATCACCAGGTCGAAGCGCCGACCGGGCACGGCCGTCGCCAGGTCGCCGTGGCGCACGCGCAGGCTCTGGCCGTTGAGGAGGGCGTTCAGCCGGGCGGCGGCGATGGCCCGCCAGGAGATGTCGACCGCGGTGACCCGTCCGCCGAGGCTGGCCGCCTCCACCGCGAGAATGCCGCTGCCGGTTCCCAGGTCCAGTACGTCCGTCTGAGACGTGACCCCCTCGCGGCGCATCGCCCGGCCCAGGAGCCGGGTGTCGGTCTGCGGGGGATACACGCCGCGGGGCACCCAGCAGCGCAGCCGCGGGGTGGCGGTGAGGGCGTCGGCGTTCATGGATGCGTTCTCCCGTCCGGGTACCTGCGGCGGCCTGGGCCGGCGTGTACTCAGTCCTCGCCCCGGACGATGTTCGACTCGGCGCCCGTGCGGGCCGGGCGTGCGGCACCGCCGCTTTCCTCCACGGCGGCGAGACACGTACGGATGGGCTTGCCACGCAGGTGACGGGCCTTCGTCCAGCCGGTCTCCGGTACCTTCAGGGCTTCCCTCTTGGCAGTCCGCGCGATCACGGCGCTTCAACTTCTCTCTGCATCGGAAACACTCAGCCCGCCGGGGCTGGTGGGCATCACGTCCAAGGGACCGGATCCGGGCGGGGAGCCGGACCGCGATCCCGTTGACGCCGCCCACCGGGTTCCCGTCGTCCGCGGTCATGAAACGACGGCTCGCTCACAGCTCGCGCTTCTTCAACGGCCGTAGCGCGGGACCCTGCAGGATGCGGCCGTCCGGGGCGAACCGGGAGCCGTGGCACGGGCACTCCCACGCCTGTTCGGCGCGGTTGAAGGCCACGATGCAGCCGAGATGGGTACAGCGGGCCGAGACCGCCCGGAGCTCCCCGTTCTCGTCGCGGTGCACGGCGTACTGCCCGGTGCCCACCCGCACCACGGCGCCGTCGCCGGGGGCGATGTCCTCCGGCGCGGGCCCGGTCAGCGGCGGTATCCGGTCGCCGACGAAGTGCCGGGCCACCTGCGCCTGATGCTTCAGGAAGGTCCCTCCCTCGCGGACCACGGAGGCCAGTCGCCGGGGATCGTAGAGGCCGCTCCACTCGACCGGGCGCCCGGTGACGAGGTCGCAGAGCAGACGGCCCGCCATGATGCCGCCGCTCATGCCCCAGCCGCCGAACCCGGTCGCCACGTACGTGTGTCGGCTGCCGGGGTGGAGCGGGCCGACCAGCGGGACGGAGTCGGTGGAGTCGTTGTCCTGGGTGGCCCAGCGGTGGGTGAAGGTGACTTGCGGGAACTGGGCCGTGGCCCAGGCGGACAGCCGGCCGAACCGTTCCTCGACGTCGGCGGTGCCGGGGGTGAAGTGCTCCCCGGTGACGATCAGCAGACGCTTGCCCTCGCCCAGGGGCGCCGTGCGGACGGAGCGGGTGGACCGCTCGGGGGTGATGTACATGTCGCGAGGCGCGCCCTCGGCGTCGACGACCCCGGCCACGACCAGCTCACGGCGCGGGGACAGCCGGGTGAAGAGCAGGGCCCGGTCGAAGACGGGATAGTGCGTGGCGATCACCACGTGCCCGGCGCGCACCGACACCCCCGCGTCGGTCGTCAGCACACAGGGCTCGCTCTCGGCGAGGCCGACGACCCGGGTGCCCTCGTACACCGAGCCGCCGCGCCGGCGCAGGTCGTCCGCGAGCGCCAGCAGGTACTTGCGGGGATGGAACTGGGCCTGCCCGCTCACCCGCACCGCCCCGGCGACCGGGAAGGGCAGCTCCGTCTCCGTGACGAACTCGGCCGGCAGGCCGGCCTCACGTGCCGCCTCGGCCTCCGCTAGCAACTCTCCTTCGCGCCGTGGGTTCTCCGCGTAGGTGAAGGCCGCCGCCTCCTCCCAGTCGCAGTCGATGTCCAGCTCCTCCACGATCCCGGCGGCGTGCCGGATCGCGGCGTTCTGCGAGCGGGCGTACAGCCGGGCGCCCGCCGCTCCGCGGGTGCGGCGCAGGTGGTCGTAGACCAGGGTGTGCTGGGCGGTGAGCTTGGCCGTCGTGTGCCCGGTGACGCCGGCGGCGAGGCGTCCCGCCTCCAGGACGGCCACCTCGCGGCCCCGCCGTACCAGTTCCCAGGCTGTGCTGAGTCCCGCGATGCCGCCGCCGACCACGGCGACGTCGACGGTGAGGTCACCGGGCGGTGGGGGCATGGGTTCGCCGGGCGGCGCGGTGTCGAGCCAGTAGGACCCTCGCAGCTGTGTCGTGGCGTTCATGGCCGCCGAGTGCCCCCCACGGTGACATGCCACGCGGACCGAGCGGGCCCGGGTCTTTCACGTCGGATTTCCCGGGTACCCGATGCCACGCACAAGCGCGGGAGGCCGAGCCGCCCACCGCGGCCGGCCCCGGCCAAGAGCTGACCAGGGAGGAACGATGAGCACGGTCAAGGAATCGGTCGACGTGGAGGTCCCGCTCCGCAGGGCGTACGACCAGTGGACCCAGTTCGAGGACTTCCCGTCCTTCATGGAAGGCGTCGACGAGGTCAGGCAGCTCGACGACCGGCACAACCACTGGACCACCAGCATCGGTGGGGTGCGGCGCGAGTTCGACACGGAGATCGTCGACCAGCTGGCGGACGACCGGATCACCTGGCGGACCATCGGTGGAGACACCCAGCAGCGCGGCTCGGTCCGGTTCGAGGAGCTGGACGAGACCCACACGCGGGTGGAGCTCACGATGGATGTGGAGCCGACCGGTGTCGCCGAGAAGGGCGCGGACGCGCTGAACGTGATCGACCGGCGGGTGAAGGGGGACCTGCGGCGCTTCAAGGACTACGTCGAGAGCGGCGGCGGCCAGAGCGGCGGCTGGCGCGGACGTATCCGGCCGGAGGACCCCGGCACCACCCTCTGACGGCTCCACCCGCGCCCTCACACCGACGTGAGCGGACACCCCGGCCGGGCCCACGCCCTGGAGCGGGCCCGGCCGGGAAGCGCGCCTTGGGGTGGAGCGGGCCGGCCCCGGAAAGGGGCGCTCAGTCGTCGTCTTCGTCGAGGAGGCAGGCCGGCTGAAAGTCCGTCGGCTGCCCTTCCGGGGCAACCGTGGCCCTCGGCCATGGACGGTCGGACGCTAGGATCCGGACCATGGCCCTCACCCTGAGCGACGTGGACCGGTTCGAGGCATCGAGGCCCCGCCTGGCGGCCATCGCCTACCGCCTGCTCGGTTCCGCGAGCGAGGCCGAGGACGTTGTGCAGGAGACGTTCCTGCGCTGGCAGGCCGCCGACGTCGACCGCGTCGAGGTGCCCGAGGCCTGGCTGACGAAGGTGCTCACCAACCTGTGCCTCAACCAGCTCACTTCGGCCCGCGCGCGGCGCGAGACCTACGTGGGCCAGTGGCTCCCCGAACCGCTGCTCGCCGGGGACCCGATGCTCGGCCCGGCCGACACCGCCGAACAGCGCGAGTCGGTCTCGTACGCGGTCCTCGCCGTACTGGAGCGGCTCTCCCCGAACGAGCGGGCGGTGTACGTGCTGCGGGAGGCCTTCGACTACCCGCACCGGGAGATCGCCGAGATCCTCGACCTCACCGAGGCCGCCAGCCAGCAGATCTTTCACCGCGCCAAGAAGCACGTCGCCGCCGGCAAGGCCCGCACCGAGGTCGACGAGGCCGCCGCCCGGCGGATCGTCGAGGAGTTCCTCGCGGCCGCCACCAGCGGCCGTACCGAGCCCCTCGTACGGCTGCTGACCCAGGACGCCGTCTCGATCGGCGACGGCGGCGGCAAGGTCCCGGCCCGCGCCAAGGCGTTCGAAGGCGCCCTCGCGGTGGCGAAGTTCATGCGGGGCCTGTTCAAGCCGAGCGAGGCCAAGCGCGCCCTGGCCGGCGGCTCGCCCGCGGTCTACGCCACGACCGCCAACGGCGAACCGGCCATCGTGGCGGTCCTCGACGGCCGGGTCATCGGCGTCATGTGCCTGGAGGTGACCGCCGAGGGCATCGCCGGGTTCCGCAACCAGGTCAACCCCGACAAGCTCGACCGCGCGACCGAGCGGTGGGCGGCCATGGACCACGGGGAACCGCTGCTGCTCAACGCCTTCTGAGCACCGCCTTCCGCGCATGTGACGTGCTTCACATTCCATTCCTGTCAGGAAACGGCGGGCTGCCCGGTTCAGGTGGCGAATCCGCTCAAGATCCGCCCAAGACAGGAGTACGGACATGCAGCACCGCATCGTCGTCCTCGGAGCCGGCTACACCGGGGTCACCGCCGCCGGCCGCCTCGCCAGGCGGCTGCACCGCGCGGACGTCACCATCACCCTCGTCAACGCCGAACCCGACTTCGTCGAGCGCGTACGGATGCACCAGCTCGCGGTCGGCCAGGACCTCAGGCCCCGGCCCTTCGGCGAGATGTTCGCGGGCACGGGCGTCGAGTTGAAGCTCGCGAAGGTCACCGGCGTGGACGTCGACCGCAAGACCGTCGCCGTCCTCGACGGCAAGGGCGCCGAGGAGCTCACGTACGACACGCTCGTCTACGCCCTCGGCAGCGGCTGGAACGACCACGGCGTCCCCGGCACCGCCGAGCACGCCCACGAGATCGCCTCCCGCCCCGGAGCCCTCCGGCTGCGTGAGCGGCTGGCCCGGCTGGACGCCGGACAGGCCGTGGTCGTGGTCGGCGGCGGTCTCACCGGTCTGGAGGCCGCCACCGAGATCGCCGAGGCCCGCCCGGACCTCGACGTCGCCCTCGCCGCCCGCGGCGCCCTCGGCGACTGGCTCTCGCCCAAGGGCACCCGGCACCTGCGGAAGGTCTTCGCCGGGCTCGGCATCACCGTGCACGAGCACGCCGCGGTCACCGAGGTGGCGGCCGACCACGTCACCACCGCCGACGGCACGACGATCCCGGCCGCGGTCACCGTCTGGACCACCGGCTTCGCCGTCCATCCGATCGCGCGGGCCACCGCCCTGGAGGTCACCGACACCGGCCAGATCGTGGTCGACGCGACCATGCGCTCGGTCTCCCACCCGGACGTGTACGCCATCGGCGACGCGGCCATGGCCATGGGCGCCGGCGACAAGCCGCTGCGGATGTCCTGCGCCTCCGGCGGCTTCACCGCGTGGCAGGCCGCCGAGGCCATCACGGCACGTCTGACCGGCGGAAAGCTCCCGAACGTGCCGCTGCGCTACTTCAACCAGTGCATCTCGCTGGGCCGCAAGGAAGGCCTGATCCAGTACGTCACCGCCGACGACCGCGCCGTCCGGGCGGCCCTGACGGGACGGCTCGCCGCCGTCTACAAGGAACTGGTCTGCAAGGGCGCCGCCTGGGGCGTCGCCAACCCCACATTCGGGATGCCCACTCGACGCCGCCGCGTCGTACGGGAGCCGGGCCAGGTGGCCTCGGCGGTCAAGGCACCGGCCTGAACCACACCGGAACGGGCGCCCTCGCCGGGTGGGCGAGGGCGTCGGTGGCGGGTGACCGGTCGGCCGCCCCCGCTCTTCCTCCCCTGCTGTCCGCAGCAGGCGAGGTCGGAGGTGGTGCGGAGGATGCCGGTTCCCGGCCTCGCCCTCCCTCAGCCCTCCACGCCCGTGGCGCCGTGCGCCGCCCCCACCGGTTTCGACTCCGGGGAGCCCCGCTGCCGCAGGTAGATCGACAACACGGCCATCGAGGCCACGGCGAGCAGCTCGGACTGCCAGTTCTGCAGGGTGCGGTTCCAGAAATCCGCCGAGCCGAGGTAGTCGGCCCAGCTCAGCGGGGCCTGCAACTGCCGTAGCCGCTGTTCGTTGTGGGCGGCCACGCCGGTGATCGACTGGACGAGCCAGGACAGCAGGAAGACCGTCCCCATGAACAGCAGCAGCGAGTTCGAGTACACCGCCCGCCGCCATCCCCCGGCCTTGGCCCACTTGGGCGAGCTGTCCTTGGCGTACGGGCCGACCATCTGCTCCTCGTCGGACTCGGTGCCGCCCTTGTGCATCTCCTTCGACTCCGGGGAGCCGCGCTGCAGCAGCCAGACGGTCACGCCGACGTACAGGAAGAACTGCAGATACTCCGACTGCCAGTTCTCGGACACGTCGACGGCGAAGTCGGACGTGGTGAGGTATTCGCCGAACGAGATCTGCTGGAGCCCGTCCGTGGCCAGCTGGTTGTTGAAGTCCGCGTGGCCCGCGATCGCCTGCCCGAACAGGGCCAGCAGGAAGCTGACGGTGAAGAACAGCCCGAGTCCGTTGTCCCGCAGGAAACCCCGCAGGCCACGGTGGCTGGGCGGGGTGGTCCGGGACGAGTGCTCGGTCATCGGTGCATCAGCCCCAGGGCCGCCAGATAGGCGAGACCGACCGCGATGATCGCGATGATGACGGTGAACATGATCCTCACGCGTCACCCGCCCTTGATCCGGCACTCGTACGGCTCCTGCGGCCGCGGCTCGCAGTCGGCGGCCACGACCTTCCAGCCGGAGGCGAAGCGGGAGAGGAACAGGGTGTCGGTGGAGAGCACCGCCCGCGCCTGGTTCCCGTACACGTCCGTCCGCCGCACCGCGCCGCCCGGCACCGGCGACTGCGCACGCAGTGCCTCCTCGCAGGGGCTGCCGGCGGAACCCTCCAGCTCCTCCACGGTGCCCGGCGCGAGTACGGCGCACACCCGGTCGTACGCCTCCGCGCCCAGCGCGGCCTGGAACGCGGCCGCGGCGTCGCGCACGTCGTCCCGCCGCTCCGCCGGGGTGGCGCACCCGCCGACGCCGCCGACGGCCAGCAGGAGGCACACCGCCACACCGCACGCTCGCCCGGCCATCGATCCACCTCCGATCGAAGTACACCGCGACGAGCCCCGAGCGAGCGGCTACCGCGCCCCAGCATTCCCTCACCCGGCCGACTGACCGGCGGACTGACCGGACGCGCGCTGCGCCGTGACCCGTCCCGGAGGCACCATGTTCTGAGGGGGCTGCGGCCGACTCGCCGAGCGCGTGGATCTTCGCGTGAGAGGACGTACCCCATGCCTGAGCTGCCGGACGTCGAGGGGTTCCGGAGAGTGCTCGAGTCCTGCGCGAAGGGCAGAGTCATCCAGCGCGTCGACGTGCGCGACACCGGCGTACTGCGCGAGGTGAGCACAAGGCGGCTGCGGGACGCGCTGGAGGGCCGGCGTTTCACCCAGCCGGAGCGGCACGGGAAGTGGCTGCTCGCCCGCACCGGCGGCCCCACCCTCATGCTGCACTTCGGCATGACCGGCCAACTGGTCTGCGGCCGTCCCGGCGACGAGGTCGAGGCGCACGACCGCGTCCTGTTCACCCTGGCCCGTGACCGTCAGCTCCGCTTCCGCGACCAGCGCAAGCTGCAGGGACTCTGGCTGGCCGACGACGAGTCGGAGGTGGCACGGCTGCTGGGCCGGCAGGGACCCGACGCCATGGCGGTGGACCGGGCGGAGTTCCAGGCCGTGCTCTCCGTCCGCCGCGGCAGCGTCAAAGCGGCCCTCATCGACCAGTCGGTGCTGGCCGGGCTCGGCAACCTCCTGGCCGACGAGATCCTGTGGCGGGCGGGGCTGCGCCCCACGAGCCGGTCGAGCGATCTCACCGACGCCGACTGCCGCCGCCTGTACACGCACATGCGCCGCACCCTGCGCTCCGCGGTCACCGCCGGCTGCGTCCCGCCGCGGGACTCCTGGCTCACCGGTCACCGCGACGACCCCGTCCCCACCTGCCCGCGCTGCGGAAACTCCCTGCGCCGGTCCCGGGTGGCAGGCCGTGGCACGGTGTGGTGCCCGCGGTGCCAGTAGCCCCACCGACAGCCCCACCAACAGCCCTGCCACCTGCGCAGTCATCGGCATGTCATCGATATTTGATCAGCCGTACCTAGCGTCTGATCCGTCCTTGTCGGGCACGTCCACAACCCCAGGGGGATCAGGCACATGTCGAAGACGAGCAGGATGGCACGGGCGGTTCGCGGTGCGGCGGTGGCGGTGGCGCTGACGGCGGGGGCCGTCGTCGCGTCCCCGTCCGCCGCGCACGCGGCCGAGCCGGACCACTACTACATCCAGATCGGCGGCACCGGCGCCACACCGCCCGCGCCCCACTGCACCTACTCCTACGACGCCGCGAACGCGGCCCTCCAACTCGGCGACCGCGCCATCAAGGTGTGCTACCCGGCGAGCGCCGGCCCGTTCATCGGCCCCACCGGCTCGATCGTCGACGACAAGCTGCAGCTCCACCCGGAGGCCCTCACCGCGCCGAACTACGACTCCAGCGTGCAGCAGGGCTACCGAGAGGCGTTGCGGGTGGCACAGGAGACCCACCGCGCCCACCCGGACGCGACCCTCACGATCACCGGCTACTCCCAGGGCGCACAGGTCGCCGACGAGGTCCTCCAGACGATCGCCAACGGCGGCACCGACATCCCGCGCTCGCAGGTCAACGGCGTGCTCTACGCCGACCCCATGCAGCCCGGCACCGGATTCACGGCCCAGATCCCGAGGGGCTGGGGCGTGCCCGGGTTCACCTCGCCCGGCGCCGGTCCGACCGAGTTCAACGGCATTCCGGTCACCCGGTACTGCATCAAGGGCGACCCGGTGTGCGACGCGTCCCTCGTGAACGCGCCCGGCTACTTCACCCTGCACCCGAAGTACCCGGAGGCGGGCAACGTCATCGCCCAGACCCTGGGCGACGCCGGCGGCGACGGGATCCGGTGGAGGAACGCCGACGGGAGCCCTGCGTAGGGCTCCTGACGGACGGGGGACACAGGACGGGGGACGGGGGTCGGACGGGGGTGGGGACCGGTGGCCGAGGACTACGCGTCGTCGGCCACCGCCTGCCCCCGTCGGCGCCCGAGTTCGTCCAGCACCCGGGAGATCCTCGCCCGGTTGGCGTCGGCATCCGGCAGCACGGTGCCCCGCTCGAAGAAGTCCCGCGCCCCCGCCAGGTCTTCCGCCACGGCCCCGTTCCAGAGCAGCCGGTGGCGTGTCGCGATCTCCGACTCGGTACCGGTCTGCTCCTCCAGCACCGAGTGCGCACGGCGGTGGAGTTCGGCCGCCGCCTCCGGGTTGCCCAGCCTCGCCTCGGCCGTGGACATCCTGCCGAGGACCGCCGAGTACAGGGGGACATCGCCGAGGCGCCCGGCCAGGTTCTCCGCCTTGCGGAGGGTGCCGACCGCCTCGGCGGGCCGGTCGAGGTCGAGTTGGAGACCGCCGAGGCGGAGCAGGGTCTTGCCGAGGAGCCTGGGGCTGCCCGTCCGCTCGGCGAGGGCGATCGCCTCCAGGTAGCGGTCGTACGCCTTGTCGTACTCGCCGAGTTGGTGGTGGATGTCGCCGACGCGGGTCGCGATCGAGCCCGTGAGCCAGTCGTCGTGCGTCAACTCGCCTGCCAGGCGGGCGACTTCCGCGAAATGCGTCATGGACTCGGCTATCCGCCCCTCCAGATTGGCGAACGTCCCGAGACCGGCCGCCGCCATGGCCTGCTCATGCGGGTCGCCGGCCCGGCGACTGATGTCCAGCGCCTGCGTGAACCACGTGCGGGCCTGCCGGTAGCGGCCCTGCAGCCCGTACATGATGCCCATGCCCGTGCGCAGCGCGGAGTCCATGCGCCGGTCGGTGGCCTCGCCGACCATCGGCAGCAGCATCTCCAGCGCCGTACGGCACTCGTGGAACCGGCCCTGCCGGGTGAGGTAGTCGACCAGGCCCTCGGCGAGCCGGCAGGCGTCGTCCAGATGGCCCACGGCCACGGCCTGGCCGATCACGTCGATCAGTTCACCGCCCGCCGCGTCCAGCCAGGTCGTGGCCTCCTCCCAGTCCACGAAGGGTCCGCTGTCCCGTGGGTCGGCCGGGGAGGCCGACATGCCCCACTCGCCGGCACTGCGGGCGGCGGCCACGTACAGCCGGAACACACCGCTGCGGGCCGCCGCGACCTCGTCGGGCGAGGCGGCGGCGACGCGGCGGGCGTAGGCCGCCACCAGGTCGTGCAACCGGTAGCGGTCGGCGGTCACACGCTGCACCAGACTCGCGTCGGCCAGACTCTCCAGGGAGCGCTCGGCTTCGGGGGGCGTCCGGTCGAGCAGGGCGGCCAGCGTGAGCCTGTCCAGCCGCACGGTGGGCGACAGGCCCAGGGCGCGGAAGGCACGCTGCTCGGCGGCCGGGAGCTGCTCGTAGGAGACGCGGAACGCGGCCTCGACGCTGCGGTCCTCCACCGAGAGCTCGTCGAGTCGGCGCTCGTCGTCGGTCAGTCGCGCCACCAGGGCTTCCACCGCCCACGGCGGCCGGTCCTGTATCCGCGCCCCGACGATGCGCAACGCCAGCGGAAGCCGGTCGCACAGCGTCGCCAGTTCGCGTACGGCCGCACGCTCACGGCCGGATCCCTCGCGGCCTCCCTCGTCGCCGACGATACGGGTCAGCAGGCCGGCCGCCTCGTCGATGTCGAGGGGGGCGAGCGAGACCCTGCGGTGCGCGTCCAACCCGGTCAGGCGCCGGCGGCTGGTCACCAGCACCATGCTGCCGGCGCCGGCGGGCAGCAGCGGCCGGACCTGCTCGGCGCGCGGGGGGTCGTCGAGTACGAGCAGCAGGCGAACGGAGGCGGTCGCCGCCCGCCACGACGCGGCCAGTTCGTCCAGGTCCTCGGAGTCCTCCCCCTCGCCGGCACCCACCGCCCGCAGCAGTCTGCGCAGTACGCGTTGCCGCCCCACCGTCTCCCGGTCCTCGCGGTGCCCGTGCAGTTCCACGAACAGGCAGCCGTCGGGGTACCGCTCCCGCAGCACCCGCGCCGCGCGCACCACCAGGGCCGTCTTCCCGACCCCTGCCATGCCGTCCACCGCCCGTACGGTGACCACGCGCGCGTCGGCGGGCGCGACGAGCAGTCCGAGCTCGCGGTCGCGGCCCATGAAGTCGCCGATTTCCACGGGCAGTTCATGGCGTATGCAGTGCTTGCGGGGAGCCGGCGGATGCGAGGGCGCGTTCGCGTGCGGGTTCGGGTTCGGGTTCGGGTTTGGGTGTCGTCGTGCCGTCCCGTCCCGATGCCGTACGTCGGCCCCGGGCGGGAACGTGGCGTCGCCCCGCAGTACCGCCTCGTGCGCCCGGCGCAGTTCGGCGCCGGGCTCCACCCCTTGCTCGTCCACCAGACGGCGCCGGAACGCGGCGTAGACCTCCAGCGCGTCGGCCTGCCGGTTGCCGGCGTGCAGGGCGCGCATCAGCAGGGCGGCCAGCGCCTCGTTGTAGGGGTGGGCGGTCGTCAGGGAGAACAGTTCGCCCACGGCGTCGGCGTGCCGCCCCGACCGGAGCCGGCAGTCCAGCTTCTCCTGCACCAGTACGAGCCGGCGCTCCGTCAGCCGCAGCCGCTCGCCTTCCGCGAAGGGCCCGGGGATCCCGGCCAGTGGCTCGCCGCGGAACAGTTCCAGGGCCGCGGACCACGCGTCCACCGCGGCGTCCAGGTCCCCGGAATCCCTGGCCGACCGCCCCTCGGCGGCGAACTCCTCGCATCGGTCCAGGTCCACCCACGCGCTTCCCGGGGCGAAGCGATAGCCGCCGGGAACGGTTTCGATCACGGAAGCCGCCGAGCCCTTCACGGGTGCGTCCAGGCGCCGGCGTAATCGGTGCACATAGACCGGAACCACTTTGTCGCCCGTCCCCGGGGGCTCCGAACCCCACACCCCGTCGAGCAGTTGCCGTCGGCTGACCGTCCTGCCCGGCCGAAGCAGCAAGGCGGCCAGGAGAGCCTGTTCACGAACCGGCCCCGGCTCCAGACTCGTGTCCCCGTGCCAGGCCTGCAGCGGCCCGAGCAGAGCGAACCGAAATCGCTCATTCGCTTCCGTGCATAACTCGCGCATGATCGGCACCCGGGGAGCCTACGAGGGATTGCGTCCGTCCGCCCGTCCACCTGCGGCGACCACCACAAGACCTGCGCCTCTCGCGTACGACGGCACCACATGGCGGTCTCCGCGCCCCGTCAGTGACGGCCACCACGAGGCCGGCGGCCCGCAACCGCCGAGCGCAGAAGGCGGAGCAGACGGGTGCGGTGCGGGGTGTGACGCCGTACGGTCTCCTCGACTGCGGCGCAGTCCGCCCAGGCGGCGTCGGCGGCCGCGGTGTCAGGTCTGCGGCCCGCGTACTCGACCTCGTTGACCAGTGTGGCCAGGTCCGGCAGGCGCCGGCCCACCGCGCCGCCCACGCGCTCCGCACCGAAGGCGGCGACCTCCTGCGCCGTATGCGCGCCCGTGGCGGGAAGACCGATCTCCGTGAGCCGTTCGGTGATCTGCTGCCAGGCGCCGAGGACCCTGCGCCGCGCGTCCGGGGCGTTGCGCCGTCTCCGGCGCGTGTCGTACGGCAGCCACAGCGCGTACAGCACATAGGCGGTGGCGAGCAGGAGCAGGGCGACAGGGGCTGCGAGCCATACGGGCGGACCCGAGCCGGCCGCACCCCCGGCGGCCGGGGCCGCCTCGTCCGGTGTGCGCGGCGGCGTCGACGGCCGCGCCGGTTCGGTGGCCTTCCCGTCCGCCGGCCGGCGTTCCCCGGGCTCCTCCACCGACACGGCGGCGGAACCTCCCGGTGCGGTCTCGCCGGGCGTCGGGTGGAACGGCACCCAGCCGACACCGGCGAACTCCACCTCCGGCCAGGCCAGCACGTCCCGCCCCCGCACCTGCCAGGTGTCGGGGCCGGTCCGCGTGCCCGGGCGGAACCCCACGGCCACCCGGGTGGGAAGGCCCAGGGCGCGCGCCAGTACCGCGAACGAGGCGGCGAACTGCTCGGACGTGCCGCGCCCGCCGTCCGCCAGGAAGAACTCCAGGCTCCGGTAGGTGTGGCCGGGCAGCGCCTCGGGGTCGAGCCGGTAGGTCGCGCGCAGCCAGTCGGCCAGCCGCACGGCCCGCTCGTACGGGTGGGTGCTGCCCCGGGTCACCGCTTCGGCGATCTTCCTGAGGGACCGCACGGAGGGGATCGGCTGCCCGGCCGCGTCGACGCCGGGGAGCTTCACCCGTGCCGGGTCGTCGGCGGCCCTCGCGTACCGCAGCCGCTCGGCGTCGTACACGGGGAGGTGGGAGATCGCGGTGTAGGTGAAGCCGCGTGGGACCGCCTCTCCGGTGGAGAGCGTTCCGCTGTCCCGGTCGACGGACAGGACCGTGCCCTCGGGCGTGCGCACGGACGAGGGCCGGTCGGCGGCGGGGAGCCAGATGCCGGGCAACGACTGCACGGTGAAACGCTGTTCGAGCGTTCTGGTACGGCCCGGTGCGGCGCCCTTCTCCACCGGGACCCGGCCACCGGTACGGGTCATCCCGGCGCCGCTGGACCAGGTCGTCCCGTCGTAGCGGTCGAGGACCGCCAGCCGGTAGTTCCCGGGGTCCGCGCCCGACGTCCGTACGGCGAAGACCCTCTCGTCGCCGTTGCGCATCCAGGCGGCGACCTGGTCCAGCGGGCTGGTGGACTGCGGCCGTACGGTCGGCGGCGTGACCGCCTCGCGCAGGTCGTAGGGGGCGCCGAGACCGGGCAGGTGCGGGCCGAGCAGTCCCGCGAGGAGGCCGGGCGCGACCACGGCCGGCAGCCGGAGAGCCATGGCGTGCAGTGGCAGCCGGGCCCGTGAACGCACCAGCACCAGCAGTGCGGCGGCCCCGGCGAGCGCGCCCGCGGCCGGGTACGCCGATCCCGGGCCGTCCGCCCCGAGGACCAGCGGGAAGCCGAAGGCGAGGACCGCCGGGAGGGCTGGGAGCAGCGGGGCGCGGGTGCGCAGGGCGAGTTCCGCGGAGACGGCGGTGGCCGTCCATACGACGGCGTGCGGCAGCACCAGCAACTCGGGCTCGCCGGGCGCGGGCAGGATGGTGGAGAGCAGCGCGTGCGGGGCGTCGAGCAGCGCGGACCACGCGGCGCGCAGCGCGGGCCCGCCCGGCAGGCCGTCGCTCACCTCGTGGAACAGCGTCGCACTGACGACGACGGCCCATGCGGCGACCGTCAGCAGCACGGAGGGCCACAGCGGCGTGGTCGCCGGCGAGCGGGCCCGGCGGCCGAGCAGACCGGACAGCACCGACGACAGGACGATCGGGGCGACCACGGCCACCGCCAGCACCGCAAGCAGCTCGGACGGCGGGAAGACCCGGACGAACCCGTACCCCGCGGAGCAGGACAGCGCGGCCACGGGCAGCAGCGACCACAGCCGCCGGGCCCGGTCGGGCTCCCCCGCGGTGGTGCTCATCGCACGGCCTCCCGGCGCCAGCCGGCCGGCAGTTCGTCCAGCGACGCGACACGCAACTGCGGTACGTCGGAACCGGGTCCGGACACATCGCGGGTGGCCGCGGCCTCGGCGCCGACGCGCAGCACGGTCACGCGGTCGAAGCGGCGCCGTACCCGCTCGACGGCGCTGAGCCCCGGCGTGTCACCGGTGCCCGTGACGACGACCAGCGCCCCGCCCCCGCGATGGTTCTCCAGGCCGTCGAAGGCGGCGGCCAGGAACGCCAGGTCCGAACGGCGCACGACGGCCAGCCCGTCCAGGAGCGCCTCGCCGTCGCTGCCCGAGCCGTCGGTGTGCAGGAGCGGTCCCGCCTCGCTGACCAGGTGCACGGGGAAGTGGTGGCGGGCGGCGGCGTACGCGATGGAGGCCGCGCAGTCCACGGCCAGTTCGAAGTCGTCCTCCGCGGCGTAGGCGCGCCGCCGGGTGTCGAGCGCGAGCGTGGTGTGCGGGAGCGGGACATCGACCATCTGACGGACCATCAACGTGCCGGTGCGGGCCGTCGACGGCCAGTGGACCCGCCGCAGGTCGTCGCCGAGCACGTACTCGCGCAGCGCGTGGAAGGTCAGCGAGCCGCCGTCGGCGGTGTCGGAGGACGGGCCCTCCACATGGTGCGCCTGCCCGGACGGCAGCACGGGCAGCGGGCACACCCGGGGCCGTACGAGCAGCGTGTCCGGGTCGCCGTACGGGCGCATACGGCGGACGAGTCCGAGGGGGTCGGTGCGCTCCAGCCGCAGCGGCCCCACCGGGACCCGGCCGCGGCGGGCGGTGGGCAGCGCGTACCGCAGCTCGTGGGACGTACCCGGCCGCAGCGGCGGCACGTCGACGGTGATGTCCCGTTCCCCGCACCGGTCGACGGCACGCAGGCCCCGCCGGGTGCGGCCCCCGGTGTTGGTGAGGACGACAACGCCCTCGGCGGGATCGCCCCGGCCCACCCGGCTCGGCGCGATCCGCCGCTCGGCGCCCAGCACGGGTGCGGGCAGCGCCCCCAGGGCGGCGACGGCGACGGCCAGCAGACAGGTCACGCCGAGCGCGGCGGCCTCGCCGTACCCGAACCCGTAGCCGACGGCGGTCAGCGCCGCGCCGCCGGTCAGCGCGCCCCACCCGGTGGCCGACAGCATCAGACGCGTGCCCCGCGGTCCAGCTCCACCGTGGCCAGCACCTCGTCGATCACGTCCGTGCCGGTGCGGCCGCTCAGCTCGGCCTCCGGGGTGAGGATCAGCCGGTGTGCGAGGACGGGCCCGGCCAGCGCCTTGACGTCCTCGGGGAACGCGTACGGCCGGGACTGCGAGGCCGCACGCACCCGGACCGCGCGCAGCAGGGCGACGGAGCCGCGCGGCGAGGCACCGAGGCGTACGCCGGGAAGGGAACGGGTCGCCGCCACCACCCGCACCAGGTAGTCGTACAGCGCGTCGGCCACCTGTACCTCGGCCGCGGCCTTCACCAGCTCCGCGATCTCCCGCGCCGTGGCGACCGGGGTCAGCGACTCGGGGGTGGTGTCGGCGCCCGCCCCTTTGAGGACCGCGACCTCGGAGGCGAGATCCGGGTAGCCGACGGTGATCCGCATCAGGAAGCGGTCGAGTTGGGCTTCCGGCAGTGGGTAAGTGCCGCCCATGTCCACCGAGTTCTGCGTGGCGAGCACCATGAACGGGCGCGGCACCGGGTGCGTGGTGCCGTCGGCGGTGACGCGGCGCTCCTCCATCACCTCCAGCAGCGCGGACTGGGTCTTGGGAGAGGCACGGTTGATCTCGTCGCCGAGCACGATGTTGGCGAAGACCGGGCCGGGGAGGAACTCGAACACGCCGGTGTTCTGCCGGTAGACGGTGACGCCCGTGATGTCGGAGGGCAGCAGGTCCGGGGTGAACTGCACCCGCGCGAAGTCCGCCTCGATGGAGGCGGCCAGACAGCGGGCGAGAGTGGTCTTGCCGGTGCCGGGGACGTCCTCGATGAGGAGGTGCCCTTCGGCGAACAGGCAGGTCAGGGCCAGTTCGATGGTGTCGCGCTTTCCTTTGACGACGCGCTCGACGTTGTCGGCGAGGGTGTGGAAGGTTTCGGCGAAGGTCATTCGCATTCCCAGACGTCGGGGTTGAGGCGGGACTCCACGAAGTGGTCGGTGACGTACCCGGTGATGTCCTTGCCGAGGGCGGGGTCGTAGTAGGTGAGGCGGGCCCAGACGTCAGTCGTCTTCGACTCGTACGTGATCTCCTGGCCCTTCGTGTTGCAGTGGACCGTGACCTCGGGGTTCTGCCCGCTGGGGATGGCCCCTGCCCGGGCGCCCTGCGTGCTGTGGGGCAGCGTACGGATCCCGAGATCGCGCCCGTCGGGCCTGTTGTGCACGATGTTCATCCGCTGAGCGGGCGGGCGCAGGTCGATCCACCCGGACGCCGCCGCACCCGCTCCGGCGGCGTTGCCCGCCATCACCGCCACACTGCTGATCCTGCCGTTCGGCAGGTTCGCGTAACTGTGACTGAGCCCCGTGGCCTCCGCCGTCCCGCCGGGCCCGTTGATCGTGTACGTCACCGAGCCGTCGGCGCCCTGTGGCGGCTGCCAGGTCACCGTGCCGCCGTGCCCGCCCTGGGCGGGAGTGAAGGTGAGCTCCCGTGGTGCCCCCGGTGCGACGCACGGGCGCGCGAACGCCGAGGGCGCGGACTCCTTGCTCGGCTTCCCCACGCCGTACTCCGCGACCACGGTGAAGCTGTACTGCTCCTCGCACGACCCGCCCCTGACCTCGAAGGTGAACGGGCCGTCGGAGCCGATCTCCTCCGGGGTGACGGTCTGGTCCGGCGCCGCCCCCTTGAGGACATAGCGTCGCGGAGTCGCCCCCAACGCCTCGGCGAAGGTGATGCGGATGGCGCCCGACCGCGACTCGGCCTGCGGTGATCCCGGGGCCCCGGGTTCGGGTTCCGGCTGCGTCGGCCTGGGCCCGGACGTCTCTCCGGAAGCACCGTCGGACGGGTCGCCGGAAGCACCGCCGGAGGGGGCACCCGGCCCTGGAGCCGTCCCACCCGGGGATGCCCCCTGCTGCTGAACCCAGGTGGCGGGGGCGCCCGTCGGCACGCTGTCCTCGACCGGCCCGTCCCCGGGCCCGCGCGCGGAGGGCGCATCCGCCCCGTACTTGCCGATGTGCCTGACCTCGCCGTCGGCGTCGATCACCGCGGCTGCGGCACCGTCCTGGTCGTTCACCCACAACAGGCCGTCGCGCACGAAGAGTTCGAGCTCACCCGCCCCGTCGGTGACCGGCACCGGTTCGGCGGGAGCGGAGAGGGAGGTGTCGTACACCAGCAGCCTGCCGGTGGACTCGTCGGGTATGTGGACCCGCTTGCCGAGCGGTTGGGGTGCTCCCAGATCGTGGCCTTCCACCGGCATGCGGGCGTGTGTGGTGCCCCTGCTGCGGACGTCCACGACCACCAGATCCCCGCTGCCGGCGGCCAGCACCGGCACCGCGGAGCCGTCCGTGCCCGCCGGCACCAGGACGTCGGCCGGGTCGGCCCCGGCGATCGCCTCGCCGAGGTCGAACGTGCCCTGCACGCCCCCGACCGTCAGCACCTTCATCGCGGCGGCGGTCCTGTCGGTCACCACGGGGCGGCCGCCGGCCAGGGTCAGCGTCAGGTCGTGGCCCGCTTCGGCGACTTTCACCGCAGTGCTCTTGCGCCCCTCGACGAACGGCACCACGGTTCCCTCGTCCGGCAGCGGCACCCACAGCGTGCCGTCCCCGTCCACCACTGCGGCTCCCGGCCTGCCGCCCAGTTCCACGGGCGGTCCCTCGGGCGTCGTCAGCGCCGGATCGATCCGCTGGACGGTGCCCTGCGCGGGGTCCACGACATACGCATACGCGCCGCCGGAGACGAGTTGCAGTCCCGCCGCGCCGTAGTCGGCCGACTGCTCGGCGGTCAGCTGGGCGGCGTCGATCCGCACCACGCGGCCCGTCCGCTCATCCAGCACCAGAGTGGTGTCGCCGTCCCGCGCGACGGAGACCGGGTGGCCCGCCATCCCGGCCGGCAGAACCACCTTGCCGTCCACAGCACCGGTCAGACCGTGGGCGTGGGCGACCTCGCCCTTCTCGCTGCTCACCAGCCAGGCACCGATGTCGGCGAGCCTGGGCCGGGTGCCGGACGCGCCGGCTCCGACGGCGAGCGAGGTGCCGATGAGCGCGCCGACCGCGCCGACGGCGATGTAGCCGGTGACGCGGTTGCCGGTCGGCCGCAGCCGTGCCCAGGCGGCCGTGGCCAGTGCCGCACAACGTAATCGGAGATCCGGCCGCTTGGCGGCCACCGTCGCGGTCGTCCCGTGCTCCCCCGGCATCACTCGCCCCCCTCGAGACGCACAACTGCTCCCGAAAGTCAGGGTAGTTGAGGCGATTGTCGAGAGGAATGAGGAAAATGGCCGTCAGTGGGAAGGCGGGCGCCGCGGACCCGACCTCCGACAGCCGCCCACCCCGTCTCATAACCTCGTGCGGGAGACGTCGGATTCCAGGTGTCCACTCAGAGGAGGCAACGGTGCTCGGAAGGGGCACGCGGCTACTCGCGAGCGCCGTGGTCGTGGCCTTCATGGTGCTCGTCGGCCCCAGTGCACCGAGCGGTGGGCTCTTCGCCAGGTCCGTGCCCGTCGAGGCCGTCAGGGACGTCGTACCGAACCGGGTCATGACATGGAACATCTGCAACCCCTGCGAGACGAGCAACGTCGACCGGGCAGCGGAGATCGCCACCTATGCGCCGCAGGTCATCGGTCTGCAAGAAGCGTGCGTGCGTGACGTCGAGAGGATCCGGGACTACCTGGAGAACCTGCACGGGCTGGTCTACCACGTCGAGTACGGGACGGTGCTGAGGAGTTGGGGCCGCTGCGGAGGAGTGCCGTGGAGTCCGGGGGCCTTCGGTCAGGCGATCCTCTCGGCGGCGCCGATGACGGACCGCGTCACCGCGGAGTACCCAGACGGAGGATCCGAGGACCGTGGGTACATGGCGGTCACCACCCTCGTGGGCGGCCAGTCCGTCCGGGTCTTCAACACGCACCTCGCCCACCGACGTCAAGAAGCGGTCCGGGCGCACCAGATCGGCGTGCTCGCCGCGCAGGTCGCCCGGCACGACCGCGCGATGGTCCTCGGCGACTTCAACGCCGTGCCGGACTCCCCCGAACTTAGCGGGATGTGGACACTGGCCGCGGACACGGACCCCCAGTGCCGTCCCTCGTCCACCGGCACCTGCGAGGTGACCACCGACTGGCAGAGCAAGTTCGACTATGTCTTCCTGCGCGGCATGGCCCCCCTCGAGCACCGTGTGCATCCGAGCCCGTACTCCGACCACCACCTGCTCCGCACCGACCTGGACCTGACCTGACCTGAGAGGGCAGCCCGGCCGGCTCGGGACCGGTCCCGTGGGGCCGCCCCCATGCTGGGCGCCGTTGGCGGGTGGACAGCGGTCGGAGGAACCCATGGCTCGGTCGGACGTGCCGACGTGGCTCACGGACGCCCTGGACCGGGAGCTGTACCGGCACAACGCGTTCAGGATCAGCGGGCTGACGGTCACGGCGACGCCGCGCGAGGTGCGGCGCCGGATCTCCGAGGCCCGCGCGGCCGAGGCGCTGGGGGCCGAGCGGACCGGGGGCCCGGCGGCGGGCGAGTCGCGGTGGTTGCCGCCGGACCCGGTGCCCGACCACATCGCCGTACGGGAGGCACTGCGGCGGCTGGAGGATCCGGTACGGCGGGTGGTGGACGAGTTCTTCTGGTTCTGGCCGCTGCCGGAGAGCGACGGGACGGACTTGGCGCAGGCTCGGGAGGCGTGGGCGCGGCTGGCCGGTTCCCGTGACGCGGACGCCGGCGCCCCGGGCGCCCGCAGCATCGCCGTACACAATCTCGCCGTCCTCCACCACGCCGAGGCGCTGGAGGCGAAGGCGTTCTACGGAGCCGGCACGCGCCGGACGCTGTGGGAGCGGGCCTACCGGTACTGGCGGCTGGTGCTGGACGACGACGGCTGCTGGCATTGGCTGGACGAGCGCATCCGCGTACTCGACGACCCCCGGCTGCGCGTGGTGGACGGCACCGTCCTGCGGGAGGCCCTGCCCGCGGTGCTGCTGGACCTGCACGCGCAGCTCGCGGTGGACGCGGCCCGGCGCAAGGACGGCGAGGACGTCGCCCTGCAGCACGTGTCGCTGATGTGGGGCTTCACGGTGAACGACGGCCTGGCGGACACCAGGGTCGTGAACGACGCCACGGTGGACGCCGCCCTCCGCCGCGTCACCGCGCCCCTCGCCGCCGCCGTCCGGCAGCGGACGGAGGCCATACCCGGCGCCGGCGCGGATCCGGCGACGCTGGACCGGGCCGCCGACTCCCTGCTGGCGGACACGCGCGCCGACGTCCGGGTGCTGCGGACCGTACTGGGCATGGAGCATCCCGTGCCGGCCGACGCGGCCGACGAGGTGGCGACCGCGGTCAACGCCTGCGCGGTGGCCTGCGCGAACGCGTTGTCCAAGGACCCTTCCACGGCCCGCGACCCCCGCGTCAGCAGGGCCGCCGCGCACCTGCGGTCGGCGCGCGTGCTCGCCACGAGCGGGCAGGTGCGCAACCTGGTCGAGCAGAACCTCGCCGTGCTGCTGAGCAACGACATCCTCCTGGACTGCAAGGAGGCCGTGGAGCGCGGTGAGCGGTCACCGCGGGGCGGGGCGGAGCGGGCGTCCCGGCTGCTGGACACCGTCGAGCCACGCCTGCGCGAGCTGCGGGAGCTGCGCCCGCACGCCCCCGAGACCGACCAGGTCCGCGACGCGGTCGCCATGGCGGCCTGCCGGCTGTACACCGAGTACGTCAACACCACCCGCGACATCGACAAGGCCCTCGCGGGCTACCGCAGGGTGCTGCCGCACGCGGTGGCCGAGGAGGCCCGGTCGGTGATCCGGCAGAACATCGACACGCTCACCCGGGCGGCGGCGGCCCGATCCCCGTACGACACGGCACCGACGGTCGCCGGCACCCCGGGCCAGTGCTTCCGCTGCGGCCGGTCCGTGGGTCCGTCCGAGGTGGTGACCGTCGCACCGGACCGCCTCTCGGGCCCGGGCAGCATCGGGATCCCCTGCTGCGCCTCTTGCCGGCCCGACGCCCGGGCGCTGCTGACCCGGGCCGGGTTCTCACCGGACCCGTACCCGCCGGCAACGACCGGGTACGGGTCGCGCGCCGCGTACCGCCGGCCCGTCACACACCGCGGGCCGTCCGCACGGTCGGGCGGGGACGAGGGATGGCTCGGCAGGCGCCCCGGGATCGTTCTCGCGCTGACAACGGTGGCCTTGTTCGTCGCCTCTGTGATCGCGGGCGGCCGCGAGACCACCGCCGGGACATGGCTCGCCATCGGCTCCGTCGTGATGGGCGGGTTCGTCATGGTGTCCGGCCTCATCGACCTATGGCACAGGGAGAAGTGATCCGATGTCGTCCACCCCACCCGGCGCCGGGACCCCTACCCCCGCTCCCACCAACGCGCCCCCGCCCCTCACCGCCCCCGTCGCCCTGGAGGCCGGCGCCGTCGTCGAGCTCGCCACGGCCGTGTGGCGGCTGTGCAACAAGGTCGAGGCGGCCGACGGCACCACCGCCGGAGTGCGCCGCCACCTGGAGGCCGTCGTCGACGCCCTGGTGGAGAGCGGCGTGCAGACCCGCTCGTACGAGGGCACCGTCTTCGACCCCGGGCTGCGGATGCGGGTCCTGGCCTACCAGCCCATGCCCGGCCTGGAACGCGACGAGGTCGTGGAGACCGTCCGGCCTGCCGTGTACCTGCGCGGCACGCCCCTCGCGCTCGGCGAGGTCATCGTGGGCACGCAGCAGGAGGAGTCCGACGCGACCGGGGGAGCCGCACAGTGAGCAGGAGCACCATCGACATCGGGATCGACCTCGGCACCACCAACAGCGCCGTCGCCGTACTGCGCGGCGTCCACACCGAGGTGATCAAGAACAACGACGGCGACGAGACCACCCCGTCGGCGCTCTGGATCGACCGCCGCGACCGGCTCTTCGTCGGCCGGCCGGCCCGGGACCGGTACGAGCGCGACCCGGACAACACCTGCGCCGAGTTCAAACTGCGCATGGGCACGGCCGGCCAGGACAAGCACTTCCCCGCAGCCGGCCGCACCATGACACCCGAGCAGATGTCCGCCGAGGTGCTCTCCGCGCTGCGGGCCGACGTCGCGGCCCGGCTGGAGGAGGAGATCCGCGCGGCGGTGATCACCGTACCGGCCGCGTTCGACCTGAACGCCTGCGACGCCACCCGGCGCGCGGCGGGCCTCGCGGGACTGGAGTTCACCCGGCTGCTGCAGGAGCCCACGGCGGCCGCCCACGCGTACGGCTTCCAGGCCACCGACGAGAACGCGATGTGGCTGGTCTACGACTTCGGCGGCGGCACGTTCGACGCGGCCGTGATCCGGCTGCGGGACGGGGAGTTCTCCGTCGTCGGCCACTGCGGCGACAACTTCCTCGGCGGAAAGCTCGTCGACTGGCGGATCGTGGAGGAGCTGCTGATCCCGGCCGCCGTCCGCCAGGTGCCGCAGCTGGCCGGCCTCGCCCGCGGCAACCCGCGGTGGCGGGCGGCCGTGGCCGCGCTGAAGCACGCCGCCGAGACCGCGAAGATCCGGCTGTCCCGCTCGCACACCGCCGATGTCGACGTCGAACTCGTCGACGACAGCGGCAGCCGGTACGAGTTCTTCCACGAGCTGCGCCGCTCCGACGTGGAACGGCTCGCCGAGCCCTTCGTCACCCGGTCCGTCAACCTGTGCCGCCAGGCGCTCGGCGAACTCGGCGCGCAGCCCGGCGACATCGAAAAGGTGATCATGGTCGGCGGCCAGACCGCCATGCCCTTCCTGCGTGAGTGCCTGGCCGACCCGCGCCACGGCCTCGGCATCCCGCTGGACTTCGGGCACGACCCGATGACCGTCGTGGCCCGCGGCGCCGCGATCTTCGCCGGTGCCCAGCCGCTGCCCGACGACTGGACCGCGCCCGCCCCGGAGCCGGGTGCCTTCACGCTGCGCTGCGAGTACCCGCGGGTCAGCCCCGACCTGGACCCGGTCGTGGTCGGCCGGGTGACCGCCGCCGACGGTACGGCCGCCTCGGGAATGTCCGTGGAACTGCTCAACGAGGCCTCGGATCCGCCCTGGCGCAGCGGCCGCATCGCCCTGTCCGCGCGCGGCGAGTTCACCGCCTCCCTGCGCGCGGAACCAGGCCGGCGCAACACGTTCACCGTCGTCCTGACGGACGCCACCGGGACCCGGCAGCGCCTCACCCCCGACCTGCTCACCTACACCGTCGGCGCCGTGGAGACCGAGCCCATGCTCACCCACGCCCTCGGCGTCGGCCTCAGCGACAACCAGGTGCGCCCGCTCGTCGAACGCGGCGCACGGCTGCCGGTACGGCGCACCGCACCGCTGCGCACCACCGTCACCGTCGAGCGGGGTGCGAGCGGCGGGCTGATCCGCATCCCCGTCCTGGAGGGCGAACGCGCCCGCGCCGACCGCAACCGCACCATCGGCCGCATCGAGGTCGGCGCCGACCGGGTGAGCCGGACCGTGCCGGCCGGCAGCGAGGTACGGCTCACCGTGGAGATCGACGCCTCCCGGCTGGTGAAGGTCAGCGCCTTCGTGCCGCTGCTGGACGAGGCGTTCGAGACCACCGTCGACCTGGTGGGCGAACCCGCCGTCGACCACGCCGAACTGCTCCTGGACGTGGACGCGGAGCGGGCCAGGCTCGCCGAACTGCGCACCCGCTGCGGCAGCTTGGGCAGCCCGGTCGCCGACCTGCTCCTGCAGCGCGTGGCCGACGAGGACCTGCTCGGCGAGCTGGACCGGGCGGTGGAGGCGGCCCGGCACGCCCCCGACGAGGCGGCCCGCGCCGCCAAGTGCCTGCTCGACCTGCGGCTCGCCCTGGACGCCGTGGAGGACGAACTGACCTGGCCCGAACTGGTCCGCCAGGCCGAGTCGTTGCTGACCGAGGTCCGCGACCTGGTCGCCGCGCACGGCAGCCCCTCCGACCGGGAGGACCTGCCGATCCTCGAGCGCGACATCGCCGACGCCGTGGAGTCCCGCGACGCCGACCTGCTGCGCCGCCGCACCGAGCGACTGCGCGAGCACGCCTCGCGCGTCCTGGACCGCGCCGGGGTGCTGCAGCCGCTGATCTTCGACAACCTCGCCCGCTACCGCGACCGGATGCGCCACCCGGCCAGGGCCGACCGCCTGATCCGCGACGGCGAACGCGCCCGGGACGCGGGCGAGCAGGAACGACTGCGCTCCATCAACATCGAGCTGCAGTCCCTGCTGCCCGAGCCCCCGCCGCCGCCGGACCTGGCGAGCACGGTGCGGGTCGGCTGAGCGAGCCGGCTGAGCGGTCCGGCGTACGCGTGCCCGCCGGGCGCTCAGCCGGGGATGTCAGGGGTGTACTCGTCCCGCCCCCACTCGGAGGAACCGAGCGGGTAGTTGTACGTCGGCCGGCCCACGTTCCCGCTCGTGCGGAACGGTTTGCCCTTGTCGTCGATGCGTACGGTGCCTTTCCGGCCCCCGCTGGACCACTCCAGCTCCAGATACCAGCTCACGTTGTGCGCCCGCGCGTCCGCGAAGACGTAGAAGACCTCGGGATCGGACTCGCTCACCTGGTACGGGAAGTCGCGCTGACCGGCCCTGGGGGAGAGCGCGGGCTGTCCGGCATCGAGGTCCACCCCGAATGACGTCGTCTCCACGTTGCCACCGCACCCGACCCCCATCTGGAAGTCGTTCCAGGCGAGCGGTGCGCTCTTCTCCACCACCTGCACATGCAGGTCCTCCAGGACGACGGTGGCCTTCCCGGTGCCCTGCACGGTCAGTGCGAGCATCTGCTGCCCGGCGGCGACCCCGCCGAGCGCGGTGACCCACCCGCGCGCGGTCGGCTCATTCGGCGGCGGCGGCACCTGCTCGGGCTGCCGGTCGACCAGGTAGTGCTGGCTGCACGGGTCTTCCCACTTGTACGGATTGACCGCGACGTAGGGCGCGGTGGCCCCGTCCGTGGAACCGCCGCCCTCGGCCGCGCCGCTCCGGGAGGCGGAGACGGAGGCCGTGGGACTCCCGCTGCCCGAGGGGGTGGAGGACGGCGACGCCGACTCCCCCTTCGCGTCGGCCGACTTGGAGGCGCCGGGACTCTCCTCGACGGACCGGGAGGCGCCCGCCCCCACGGACAGCTTCCCGCCCTCGTCGCCATCGCCACCGTCATCGCCGGGCAGGAGATTCACCACGAGCGCCGCCGACACGAGGACGGCGGCCACGGCCGCCCCGGCGAGCACGACGGTACGCCGCCGCGCCCAGGGAACCCCCGCCAGGGGCCGCCGCTCACCCTTGGAACCGGCCACGGCCTCGGCCTCGGCCGCCTCGCTCCCCGACGTCTCGGCCGCGGCGTCCGCCGCCCCGGCCTCCGCCGCCGTCCGCGCCCGCGGTTCCTCCTCCGCAGGGCCCCCGCCACCCGCTTTCTGCCTGCGCCGGGCATCCGCGAGCACCCACCGCCGGTGCAGTTCCACCAGTTCATCGGGCGTCGCCTTGCACACCCGCGCGAACCGCTCCACGGGCGCGTAGTCCGTCGGTACGGCGTCCCCGTTGACGTACCGGTGAAGCGTGGACGCACTCGTGTGCAGCCGCTTCCCGAGCACCCCGTAACTGAGCCCGGACCGCTCCTTCAACTGGCCCAGCAGCTCCGAGAACTCGTCCCCCGCCACCGTTCCTCCCTCTCCCCACGTCCCGGACCCACGTTCCAGGGGGCGGTCGTTCCCCCAGGTCAGAGGCGTCGCAAGCGTTCCAGCGTCCCGGATGCCCCGGCAGTCGTGGCGGGCGGGACGGATCCCCTCACAAGCTTGGGCCATCCAAGCACGCCGCTCCCGGCACGCCGCTTCCGGCACCCGGTCGAGCGGTCATGCAACACCCGTACCGCACAAGGGGGATCACATGTCCACACGCACCCACCGCACCCGCATGCTCGTGGCCGCGGCGCTCACGGCGGCCACGCTGACGCTGACGGCCTGCAACAGTGGAGAGGGCGTCAAGGACGAGGGGGCATCGGCAGGATCGGCGGCCACGGCCTCCACCACGCCCTCGCCCAAGGCGAACGCGGGCACCTCGACCGGGACGAGCCAGACCGGCTCGGCGGGCCTGACCTCCGACGGCTCGACGGGCGGCGCGGCCGGTTCGAGCGGCACAACGGGCGCGTCGGGCTCTACGGGTTCCACAGGCGCGTCGGACTCTACGGGCTCCTCGGGTTCCACCGGCTCCAACGACTCGGAGCCCACCGTGACCCCCTGCACCCCCGCCTCCACCCGCACGACCGCCACGGAGGTCTCCCGCCCCCTGAACCACCTCCTCCTCACCGTCACCAACACCGGCTCAAAGAACTGCAACCTCACCGGCTACCCGGCGGTCCGGTTCGGCGAGGCCCAGTCCGTCCCGCCGGCCATCGAGGACTCCAAGCCGCAGGCGGTCGTCACGCTGGCCCCCGGTGAGTCGGGTTACGCGAGCGTCCTTCTCTCGGCCGCCGACGGCAGCGGCTCGGGCGGCTACACGGCCAAGTCCCTCGCGGTCTACTTCGACACGGCCGCGAGCGACGCCGCCCGGCCGTCACTGCCCGCGAAGGGCGTGTACGTCGACGACTCGATCCGCGTCTCGTACTGGCAGTCGACCATGGCCGACGCCCTGACCTGGTGAGCGTCACGTCTCCCTGGGTGCTGGACGCATGAGGTCGAGGTCCTCGCCCCATGCGTCCAGCACCTCGCCGTGTCCCGCCGCTCGGGCAGCGGCCTCGACCAGGGTGAACAACTGCTGCTGCAGCGCTACGTCGCCGGTTGCCGAGATGCGGTCCACGGCATGGAGCAGTGTGTCGGTCTCCCAGCCCGGTAGCGGATGCCGGGCAAGCTCCCACTCCAGGTACCTGTTGTAGGGGCGGGGGCGACGGTCGAGAGCGAAGAGCAGCTCGAGCAGGAACCGGATGCTGTCGGCGGCGTCGAGGCGAGCGGCGAGCGCATGGCCGTCCCGGTGGTTCTTGACGGAGCGGTAGAGGGAGTTGGCATAGGCGTCGAGCAGGCCACTGGCGTCCCGGAACGCCTCGCCGGCGTTCAGCCGGGCCTTGTCGGCGAGGATCCGGGCGATGCCTCCGTCGAGCCGGTCGAGCACGACCTGGGCACGGGCGAGGGCGTAGCGCTCGAAACCGGGCATCCCGGCCGCACGGAACTCGGTGAGCGAGACGATGACTAGGTCGAGCCGGGCGGTGCGGTGGCCCGCGAAACGGGTGAGATCGGTTCTGGCGTCATCGGCGACGATCACATACAGGTCGTGGTCGGAGTGCCGGGTGACCATGCCGTCGTGGGCTCGGGAACCCTTGAGGACGAGGCCGACGACGGCTGAATCAGCGGCGGCGAGCTCGACGAACGCGTCGTAGGTGAGCGGCTGCTGAGCAGTCATGGTGTGGATCTCCTCAGCGCCGCCCGCCTCGTTCGCCCGGAGGGGGACGACGTGCGTGTCTTGAAGGTGTTCGGCGCGTTTCAGACAGTATGAGTTCGGCTTTGATTCTTGAAGACCTCGTCGCTGAGGCGTCCCGCAAGGGGTGTTCGTGCTGAGGACGTTCATCGCGCAGTATGCCGAGAAGCAGCGGCTCAAGAGGGAGCTGGCGAACCGCCGTTGGGAGCAGGAAGAGCGCTGGCGTGAGGAGGACCGGGCAGTCGCCCGCGCGGCGCGCGCGGCGAACGAGGTCTCGGCCGTTCGGCACGGCGAGGTGATGCGGCGGCTGGCGGGCATCTCCTACGTCACGCTGCACTGCCACGAGGACACGTGGACGTTCATGGCGCGAGCCGCTTTCGGGGCGTGGGAACCGGCCTGGTCCCAGAGCACGTACGACGCCGGGAACCGGGTCGGCCCCGACGGCAGGCGTCTGAGCATGCTCAGTGTCGATCCGAATCTGCCTCGGGGACGCATCACCAAGGGCGCCGACGGGATGCAGGACGTGGTCGTCTCGGGCCACAACCTGGTCCGGATCCTCGATGTGCTCCGCAACGTCGCCAGGGCGGAGGATGCCGCCCGCGGTGCGCGAGGCAGGGCTCTGTACGAGAGGATCTCGGCGGTGGCCGACATGACGGACCCGGCCGAGCCGGCGGGGAAGACCACCGGGTTCATCGTGCGCATCGACGACAGCCTGGGCGAGCGGTACATCCGCAGGCCCTCACCGTCCCTGTCCACGCCCGCTATGACAGGGCCCGGGAGGCCCGCCGCCCGGGGCCGGCGCCGGGAGACGCCCGTCCTGGTGCCGTTCACGGGTCGGCACGAGGCGAAGTCCCCGTCCCCTGAAGACGCCACGCGAGGATCCTGACAGACCCCCGCTGCCGGGCCGGCCTCAGGAGCCGGATCTGTGTATCGCGGAGCCACCATGGGCTTCGCGATACGGCACGGAGGTGCCCGGACCCCTTCAGCGCAGCGCGCTCTTCTCCTGCCACTCGCTCCAGGAGAGGTTCCACGCCCCGAAGCCGTTCCCCGGCGCGACCTCGCCCTTGGTGTCCTTGCCGGTGATCTCGAACGGGTCGCCCGGCCGCACCTGCCGGTAGAACCAGGACGCGTCCGCGTCGCTCATTCCTATGCATCCGGAACTCTGGTTGGAGTTGCCGAAGTAGCGGGCGTTCCACGGGGCGGCGTGCGCGTACATGCCCGACCACGTCAGTCGCATCGAGAAGTCGACCATCTTGTTGTAGGCGTCGGCGAGACCCACCGTCTCGGAGTTCATGTTGATCGTGCCCTCCTTGGCCATGAGCACGGCGGTTCCACGCCAGGAGCGCTTGTCACCGCCGGGCGTGCCGCCGGAGACCGGTATGCGCCGGACCGTCTCGCCGTCGCGTACGAGCGTGAGCCGGTGGCGGTCGAGGTCGACCTCGACGATCTGCCGGGCGCCGATCGTGAAGGTGGTCGAGTAGTCGCGTACGAACCAGCCGCCGGCCGGGCCCGAGTCGGTGCCGTTCAACTCGGCGTTCAGCGTGACCTTGGTTCCGGGCTTCCAGTACGCCTTGGGCCGCCAGTCCACCCGGTCCCGGCCCGACCAGTCGCGTATCCAGCCCCAGGAGCCCTCGGTGCCGTTCGAGGTGGTGATCTTGAGCTGCTTCTCCACCTCGGCCCGGTTCTTGACCGGGTTGTCGAAGACCAGGGAGATCGGCTGGGCGACGCCGACGGTGGTACCGGTGCCGGGACGCCAGTCGACCTTGTTGACCCTCTCCGCCGGAGCCGTGGTGAAGGCCGCCTTGGTGGTCTTGGCGGTCCCGCCCTCGGTCCGGGTCGCCGCCGTCACCTTGTACGCGGCGCCGGGCACGGCCTTGCGGTCGGACACCCAAGTCCGGCCGTCGGCGGCGACCTTGCCGGCGAGCCGGTGGCCCTCGGCGTCGGTGACGGTCACCGAGGTGAGTGTGCCGCCCGAGGCCGTGACCCGCACGGGCTCGCCCGCCGGGACCCGTTCTCCCTTGGGCGTGACGGTCACCGTGACCGGGCGGTCGGCGGCGGCACCTGAACTTCCTTTGCTGTCCGGGGCGTTCGGGGAGCCGCCCGACGAACAGGCGGCGAGCGGTGCCAGCAGGGCGGCCACAACGGCGGCCCGGGCATGGGCGAGTACACGGATGCGTGACAACAGGGCCTCCGCAAGGGGCGACAAGATGGTGGATGTTGTGACTGTAGAGCCGGAAAACCCGAGGTCAGCCGCTGCGGAGCAACATGACGGCGGCTGGTGCGGAACGGTCATGGTCCGGTCACATTTGCCGGACGGAGCGGTCATGGACCGCTGTGAGCCTCCTGTATGTCCCCGCGACAGGCCCGGGGAGAAGGAGAGGCTCAGACTGTGTCAGCGCTGCTCGTGCCGCCCAGCCGCGTGTGCCGACCACGGAACCGGGGCTTCGCCCTGCGCACCATCACCGCGGAGACATACCGCGCCTTCCTCGCGACCCCCGACGGCGCCGCGCTCGGCGCCGGTTTCCTGCAGTGCCCGTCCTGGGCCGACGTCAAGGAGGGCTGGCGCGCCCAACTGCTCGGCTGGGGGCCGGACCCGGAGGCAGGCGCGCTGACGGGCGTGGCCCTGGTGCTGCTACGGCAACTCCCGGGCACCCGCAAGTACTTCGCCTACCTCCCCGAAGGTCCCGTCGCCGACTGGACCGACCCCGACATCGACGGCTGGCTCGGCCCGCTGCTGGACCACCTGCGCCACTCGGGCGCGTTCGCCGTGCGCATCGGCCCCTCGCCCGCCTACCGCCGCTGGGACGCCGCCCTGCTCAAGCCGCTCACCGGCCCGGGCCGACGCCTCGGCGACGTCCTCGCCAGTGAGGTCGACCCGCTCGGCACCGCCGTCGCCGAGCGGCTGCGGGCCCGTGGCTGGCGCCGCTGCGGAGATGACAAGGACGGCGATGCCCAACCGCGCCACGTCTTCCATGTGCCGCTCGCCGGACGCACCACCGAGGACCTGTGGTCCGGGCTCAACCAGGAGTGGCGACGCAATGTCCGCCGAGCCCAGAAGGAGGGCGTGGAGGTGGTGGTGGGCAGCGCGGCCGAACTCCCGGAGTTCTACCGGCTGCTCGGCATCACCGAGCGGCGCGACGGCTTCCGGCTCGGCCGCTCGCTCGCCTACTACGAGCGTCAGTACGCGGCGCTCAACGCCGAGGAACCGGGCCGGATGAAGCTGTACGTCGCCCGGCACCGAGGAGAGATCCTGGCCGCCCACACGATGATCACGGTGGGCCGCCGGGCCTGGTACCAGACCGGCGCCTCGGCCGACCACCGTCGCGAGGTCCGGCCCTCCAACGCCCTGCAGTGGCGGATGCTGCAGGACGCCCACGCCCTCGGCGCCGACGTCTACGACATGCGCGGGGTACCCTCCACTCTCGATCCTGGGGAACGTGCGTACGGACTGCTGCGGTGGAAGCTCGGCACCGGAGGGCAGGTCGTCGAGACGTTGGGGGAATGGGAGAGACCCTTGGGCGGCAGCGCCAACCACACGCTTTACCGCGCCTTCCAGGCGTACCTGAACCGCCGATGAAGCAGATGCAGATCACGAAGGCGGCCTCTCCGGCCTCCTCCGCAGCACGCGGCAGCGCCGTCATGGCCGCCGGATCCATCGTCGCCCGGGCCACCGGCTTCGCCCGCTCCGCCGTGGTCGCGGCGGCGCTGGGCACCATCGGGCCGGTCGCCGACGGCTACGCGGTCGGCAACGCCCTTCCCACCATCGTCTACATGCTGCTCCTCGGCGGCGCGCTGAACGCCGTCTTCGTGCCCGAGCTGGTCAAGGCCGCCAAGGAGCACGACGACGGCGGCGCCGCGTACACCGACCGGCTCGTCACCGTCTGCGTCCTCGCCCTGCTGGCGATCACCGCGACCGCGGCGTGGGCGGCGCCCGCGATCGTCGACGCGTACACCGACTACACCGGCGAACAGGCGGCCATGACCACCGCGTTCGCCCGCTACTGCCTGCCCCAGATCTTCTTCCTCGGCCTGTTCACGCTGCTCGGGCAGGTACTCAACGCGCGCGGCCGGTTCGGCGCGATGATGTGGGCGCCCGTCCTCAACAACCTCGTCGTCATGACCGTCTTCGGCCTGTACCTGGCGATGGTCATGGGCGGCGGGGACACGCTCACCGCGACCGAGACCGCCGTACTCGGCTGGGGCACGACCGCCGGCATCGCCGCCCAGGCCCTCGCCCTCGTCCCCGCCCTGCGCGCGGCCCGCTTCCGCTGGCGGCCCCGCTTCGACTGGCGCGGCAGCGGACTGACCCGCCCCCTGCGCTCGGCCGGCTGGCTGGTGCTGCTGGTTCTGGCCAACCAGGCCGCCTACTGGGTCACCACCCGGCTGGCCACGACCGCGGGTCTCGACGGCGGCCCCGGATACGGCGCGTACAACAACGCCTATGCCCTGTGGGTCGTACCGCACGGCATCATCACGGTCTCCGTGGTGACCGCGCTGCTGCCCCGGATGAGCGCGGCCGCCGCCGACGGGGACACCGCCGCCGTGCGCCGCGACGTCTCGCACGCCCTGCGCGTCTGCGCCTCGGCCGTCGTACCCGCCGCCTGCGCGCTGTTCGCCCTCGCCCCGCCGGTGATGGCCCTCGTCTTCGGGTACGGCAGGACCAGCGCCGCCGACACGGCCGCCATGGCCGGGATCCTGATGGCCTTCGCGCCGGGACTGATCGCCCTGTCCGGCCAGTACGTCCTCTCCCGCGCCTTCTACGCGCTCTCCGACACCCGTGCGCCGTTCCTGCTCAACCTCGTGATCGTCGCCCTCAACGCGGGACTGTCCGTGGTCGCCACGCACCTGCTGCCGGCCCGCTGGGCCGTGACGGGCATGGCGGCGGCGTACTCGCTGGCGCTGTGCGTCGGTTGGGCGGTGACCGGCCGGGTGCTGAGCCGCCGGCTCGCCGTCGTCCGCCCCCTGCGCTCGTCCGCCGTCGGCGCGCACGCGCGGCTGCTGCTCGCCGCCGTACCCGCCACCGCGCTTGGCCACTTCGCGGCCGTGGGAACCGCACCGGCGGGGGCGGTGGTCTCCACGATTGCCGGTGCGGTCGTCATCGTCCTCACCTTCGCCCTGCTCGCCCGTCCGCTGCGACTCGCCGAACTCGACGCGCTGCTCTCCGGCGTACGCCGGAAAGTGGCCCGGACCTGACCATCACCGAGGGAGAACCGCCGATGCCCCGCGTGCTCCTCATCGAGGACGACCCTTCCGTACGCGAGGGGGTCGAACTCGGTCTGCGCCGCCGCGGCCACGAAGTACGGGCGGCCGCCACCGGCGAGGCCGGCCTCGCCGCGATGGCCGAATTCCGCCCCGATCTGCTGCTGTTGGACCTGATGCTGCCCGGGATGAACGGCGTCCAGGTCTGCCGGCAGGTCCGCGAGCGCAGCCAGCTGCCGATCATCATGCTCACCGCGCGCGGCGACGACTTCGACGTGGTCATCGGCCTGGAGGCCGGCGCCGACGACTACATCGTCAAGCCCGCCCGCACCGAGGTGATCGAGGCCCGGATCCGTGCCGTACTGCGCCGCCTGGACGACGGCGGCGCGGGCCGCCCGGCCATCGAGTTCTACGGCGAACTCGCCATCGACCGGGTCGGACTGACCGTCACCAAAGCCGGCCGGCCGCTCGCGCTCGCCCCCTCGGAGCTGAAGCTCCTGCTGCACCTGGCCGCCGCCCCCGAGCAGGTGTTCAGCAGGCAGCAACTGCTGGAGCACGTCTGGGAGCACAGCTACCACGCCGACGCCCGGCTGGTCGACGCGTGCGTCGCACGTCTGCGCGGCAAGATCGAGGACGAGGCCGGCAGCCCCCGCTACGTCCAGACCCTGCGGGGCTTCGGCTACCGCTTCGGGCCGCTGTGAGCACCGGCCCCGAATCCGGCCCCGTCCTCGGCCGGGCGCGGGTCAGAGCCTTCGGGCTGCGCACCCGTCTGCTGCTCGCTTTCCTGCTGGTCGCCGCCGTCAGCGCCGGCACGACGGCCGCGCTGACCTACCGCGAGGCCCGCAACGCGCTGCTGGAGACCGCGCAGGACACGGCGGTCACGTCGTTCCGTGAGCAGGTCCAGCAGATAGGCGTCGGGCTGCCCGTGCAGGGCGGGGAGGACCTGGAGGAGCTCCTGCGCGGCATCGCCCGCAGAGGCAAGCCGCACCCCTGGGTGGTGTTCGCCGAATACGGTTCGGTGCGCGCCTCCTCGGGCGAGAACCCGGTCTCCACGGTCATCACACCCGAACTGCGCCGCGCCGCTCGGGCCAACCCCCACGGCAGCTTCGAGCGGGTCGTCAAGGACGGCGTCCCCTACCTGACCATCGCCATGCCCACCGTCTTCAAGACAGGCCCGTACAGCTTGCTGCCCAGCGGACTCGTCCTGTACGCCGTCATGCCGATGACCGACGAGCAGGTCAACGTCGACGCCCTCCTCATGGCCGCCCGGGACGGCGCCCTGCCCGGACTCGCCGTCGCGCTGATACCCGGCCTGATCGCCGCGCGCAGCGTGCTGCGCCCGGTGCGGGAACTGCGCCGGGCGGCCCGGAACATGGGCAGCGGCAGACTCGACACCCGTATTCCGGTGCGGGGGAGCGACGAACTGGCCGACCTGGCACGCACCTTCAACGAGTCCGCGGGCCAACTCGAACGCACCGTGCGGGAACTGCGCGAGGCCGAGGAACGCGCCCGCCGCTTCGCCTCCGACGTCTCGCACGAACTGCGCACCCCCCTCGCCGGAATGCTCGCCGTCACCGAGGTCCTCGACGAGGACGCCGATCACCTGGACGCCGACACCGCCCGGGCGGTCCGGCTGGTCAGTGCCGAGACCGGGAAGCTCGCCGTGCTCGTCGAGGACCTGATGGAGATCTCCCGCTTCGACGCGCGCGCGGCCGAGCTGAACACCGACGAGATCGACGTGGCCGAGGCCATCCGCAAGACCCTGTCGAACCGGCACTGGACCGACGACGACCGGGTCCGCACCCAACTCCCCGACGGCATCCGCGCCCGCCTCGACCCGCGCCGCTTCGACATCGTGATCGCCAACCTCGTCGGCAACGCCCTGCGGCACGGCGGCGCGCCCGTCACGGTACGGCTGCGCACCGAGGCACGCTCCGCGGGCACGCCCGTGCTGATCACCGAGGTCATGGACAGCGGCCCGGGCATCCGCACCGACTCGCTCCCGCACATCTTCGACCGCTTCTACAAGGCCGACGCGGCCCGCATCCGCTCGGCGGGCAGCGGCCTGGGGCTGGCGATCACGCTGGAGAACGTGAAGCTGCACGGCGGAACGATCCGTGCGGGGAACCTGCCCGGGGCCGGAGCCGTCTTCACCCTGGAGATACCGCTTCGCGCGGAGGGGGCCGGGGGATGAGGCGTGCGCGGACGCGCCGACGTGCGGCGGCCGTGGCCGCCGTCGCGGTGGCCGTACCGCTGCTCGGTGGCTGCGGTATCCAGGAGACCGACGTCATCGAGGCGGGCGGCCCCGCCTCCGTCGATGCCTTCTTCAACCGCGACTCCGAGATGCTGCTCTTCTTCCGTTCCCCCGACGGAGGGCTGAGCCCGGTGATCCGGACGACCGGGTCCTCGACCGTCTTTGGCGACGGATACGCCGAGTCGGGCTCCGCAGCCCAGAACCCCGGCGACACGGATGGACCGGTCCCGACGGAGAAGGTCGTCGTGGCGTTGCTCGCCGGTCCGCGGAAGGAAGACCGAGCCGCCGGCCTGACCACCTCCCTGCCCGCCGCCCGCCCCGGCGGGACCGTCGAGGTCGAGCTCCTGCCGGGCGGCAGGGTCACAACCCGCCTGCCCCTCGCCCTGGAGGGCCTCGACAGCACTGCCGTACGCCAGCTGACCTGCACGATCGCCTACAGCCAGGACGCCGACGGCCAAGTAGTCGTGGAGCTCACGGGACAGGACGGGGCATCGACGTCCGGCACCTGCGGACTCGCCCCCGGCACCACCGGGAACGTACCCGGCACCGCGACGAGCGGCGGCGCGACGTAGCGGCCGGCCCCGACTCGAGCGAGTCGGGGCCGGCCTCCGGGACTCTCAGCGGTTTTCTAGAACAGGCCCTTGTAGCCCTGCCAGCCCGTGCTGATCAGCGTGCGGGAGGTGAATGATCCGTTCCCCTTGCCGTTGTTGCGGTAGAGGTTCCCGGAGGTGTCGCGGACGACCAGGTCAGCCCTGCCGTCACCGGTGATGTCGCCGACGCCCAGCATCGCGTTGTACCCCCTGCCCCAGGAGGTGAAGACGGTGACCCGGTCCTTGAACTGGCCCGCGCCCGTGCCGTCGTAGCGGAAGAGCGTGCCGTCGCTGCGGCGGGCGAGCAGATCGCCGAAGCCGTCGCCGGTGAGGTCGCCCGTGCCGGTGATGTGGGTGTACCCGGTCCAGGCTGAACGGATCTTGACCCGGCCCTTGAGGCCGCCCGCGCCGTTGTCGGCGTACAGATAGATGTCACCCGTGGAGGCCTGCCGCGCGATCAGGTCCGTACGGCCGTCGCCGGTCAGATCGCCGGGCGCGGTCAGCACGTTGTACTGCTGCCAGCCGGTGCCCAGTGCCGTGTAGCCGCCAGTGGGGCTGTAGCCGCCGCCCGCGCACTTGCCCGTGTAGCGGCGCAGGGCGCCGTCGGGCATCCGGACCAGAAGGTCGTTGCAGCGGTCCTTGGTCAGGTCCCCGAAGGGCACGGCGTAGGTGCCCGCGGGCCAGCCGGTGCCGGACGCCTTGGTGCCGAAGGCGCCCTTGCCGTCGCCGTGGTGAGTGGTGAGGTAGCCGGAGGAGCTGAGCGTCATCAGGTCGCCCGCGCCGCCGTTGAGGTCGTGGTGGCCGCGGGCGCCGCCGGTCAGCGTGATGCTTCCGGTGAGCTGCAGTGCCGCGCCCTGGCCGTCCGCGGGCGCGGCGGTCAGCGTCCAGGTGTACGTCCCGTCCGTCGCGTACGCCGTCGCGGAGACCTTGCCGTCCCAGGCGGCGGTCAGGGCTGCGCCGTGTGCGGTGGCCGCGAGCGTCCGCACGGTACGCCCCGCCCTGTCCTTGATCACGACCTGCGCGCCGGACGCGGCCGGCTTGGACAGCTGCCAGGAGCCGTCCCAGCGGGCGTCCGTCGTGGACTTCAGGTTCACCGACGTGTCGGGGTGCGACTCGATCTTGGCGAGCGGGGACGTGGGAACACCGGTGGACTCGGCACGCACCACGCCCGTGGCCGTGTCCAGCCAGGCGACACCGCCGCCGAACCGGTCCGCCGCGATCTTCCCGGTGGCGCCGGGCAGGGCGCCCAGGTCACGGGTGTCACCGACGGTGCCGGTGTGGAAGTCGGTCAGCCGGACCGTGCCGGCGTCCTTGTCGAGGCTCAGCAGATATCCGTCGCCGAGCTCGCCGGCGGCGGGCAGCGCGGCCTTCTGCTTGGTCGTACGGTCGTAGAGCCCGGAGCCGGTCGAGCAGTCCCAGGCGACCCAGCGGCCCACGGCCTGCA
Source organism: Streptomyces bicolor (assembly GCF_000719285.1). Lineage (GTDB taxonomy): Bacteria > Actinomycetota > Actinomycetes > Streptomycetales > Streptomycetaceae > Streptomyces > Streptomyces bicolor. The sequence goes on from NZ_JOFS01000006.1 coordinate 105,590, forward strand.
GCCGGTTGGGCGTGCAGCCGAGCTCGACGGTGTCGGTGGTCGCCTGCGACTTGAGGTCGACGGCCTTGATGGTGCCATCGGTGTCGCCCGCGGTCCACAGCGTGGTGCCCCACACGGCGCTGCCGCCGCCCACCCGCTCGGAGATGAATTTCGGCCCGCCGGTCGCCGCCATGTCCGCGACGTACTGGTGGTGGTCGGGGCCGGTGCCCTGTCCGAAGACGACATAGCGGCCGGAGGCGGAGAGCACCGTGCCGCCGTACGTCGTCGGGGTGCCGTCGGCGTTCTGCCGGGGCAGCGGCAGCGACAGCGAGTCCTGCGCCGACGACCGCACCTCCAGGTGGTTCTTCGCGGTGTTGTACGCGTAGAGGTCCACGTAGGCGAAACGGCCGTCGCCGGTGCCCACCGGGAGGGTGCCCGTGTACCGGCGCACATCGCTCGGGTCGTCCGTCGCCGCGGGCTCCTGGAGCACCGAACGGTCGCCCGCGGAGGGGCTGTCGCCGAGGTCGAGGGTGCGCTTGAAGATCGACGGGAAGGAGTTGGTGTCCGTCTCGGTCGTCGCCAGCAGGTTGGCGGACAGGGCGAGTTCGCGCAGCTTTCCGGCGCGCGCCGGCAGCTCGCGCAGCGTGCTGAGGGTGATCGTGCCGTCGGCGCCGACCGTGGCCTTGCGCACCGCCCAGTGGCTCGCGTCCGCGCCGCCCGTCACCAGGACACCGCCGTCGGGCGCCGCCGCCATGGACAGGGCCGCGTGGGGCAGCAGGGTCTGCGCGGCGCCGCCGCCGATCGGCAGCGCCCGCAGCTCGCCGCCCCGGCGCAGCTGGTACTCGTCGCCGGGCTGCTGGGGCACATGGCCGGTCGTGGCGAGGACGTGGTCGCCTAGCAGCGCCACATTGGCCGGGTACTCGCCGCTGCCCGCGACGGCGACCGTGGTTTCGGCGGCGTCGAGGGCGTCCCGGCGGCGCAGGTGCACCTTGTCGTCGCCGTACTCGCTGTCGTACCAGCCGACATGGGTGCCGGACAGCACGACCTGGATGTTGTTGCCGCCGAACGCGTCGGAGAAGGCGACCTCGGCCCGCCCGGTCTCCAGGTCGACGAGCGTGAGGATCTGCGCGCCGCCGGAGGGGGTGCGCAGGGCGATGGTGTGCCCGTCGGCGCCGACCGCCCACGCGGACGCGGGCACCGCACCGGTCACCACGGTGTCCGTGAGCTCGCCGCCGGCCGGCTTGCGCAGCACGTGCAGGGCCTCGATGCCGCCGGTGTCCTTCGAGGTGGCCGTGAGGACGGCACCGCCCGTGGCACCGAGATAGGCGTGCCCGTCGGGCAGCGTGAACGTCGTCGACGTACCCGCCGTCAGGTCCTTCAGCTCGACCGTGCGGCTCGCCCTGGTGTACAGGGCGACGACGTCCGAGGCCGAGCCGTCGACCCGCACACCGGAGTCGGCGGGGTCGGGGCCCACGGCCTGCGGGTCGCCGCTCTGCGGGATCCACCGGTAGCCGCTCATGGGACCGAAGCCGGTGCCGAACGCATCGCCCTCCTGTTCCTCCCTGGTGAGGAAGCCCGAGCTGCCCGCGTCATGCACGGTGTTCTTCAGTGGTGCGAACCGATCGGGGACCGGGATGGTCAGGGAGACGGGCTCGGCCTGCGCTCCCTGCAGGAGAAGCGGGACGGCACCGCCGGCGACCGCGAGTGCGGCGGCGGTGGCGATGCCCGTACGTATGAGCGTGCGTCTACGGTCAGGAGAGTGTCGTCCTGCCACGCATTCCTCCAACTGGCTGGCTATGAGGAGGCAGCTCGACGCGGACACACACGGGCGCGCGCAAGAGGTGCGCGTCGACGTGGCGCGATGCGGAGCAGTCCCCCAGAAGGCGCCGGAAGGTAACACAGGACGCACATAGGATTCGAGTGCGGTCACGAATGGCCCATCGGCGGCCAAAACGGAGTTCCGAGCCCGTCTCGGGCCGTGGGCCGTGCCGCACGTGTGCGTGTGGCCCCGCCAAGCCCACTCCGATTGTCGCCGCAGTCCGACTCGCGGCGGCAACCGGGTGACGCGGGCCGTACCGGCCGCGTGCGGATCGCGGCTCACTGCCGAACCGGTTACCTCCGCGGACGCGGTTCGCCCCGTCCGGCCCGCACGCAGACCGGGTTCCACACCCTTCGGCGTTCCACACGGGAAGCCGGGCATCACCTGCCGTCAACCCTCGAAACCGGTCTCGGCGAGCGCCAGCATGTGCGCGGCCGTGAGGGTGTTCCACGGATCGGCGGCCGTGATCAGCAGCCAGCTCGCCGCCGCGGTCGACTGACCGGGCGGGATGACCAGCAGCTCCCGGCGGCCTCCGGAGCCGCAGTCCAGGGCGATGGCATGCGCTTCGACGTCCACGGCCGACAGGGCCACTTCGATCACCCGGCCGGGTGCCGTGACCGTATGCGGGACGTCGGGCCAGGCGACGGCGTCCACGGTGACGCGGGTGATGGTGCCGAGGCCGGAGCCGAGCGAGTCGACCAGAGCCGGCAACTCCAGTTCGAGCAGGTCGCAGCGCGGCCACCAGGCCCCGTCCAGGGGACCGCGGCTGACCCCCGGAGTGAGTGCCAGCCGGGCGACGGGCATGCGGTAGGTGCGCACGTCGTCCGGGGAGGAACCCTCGGCCGACGGTCCGGTGACGTCCATCATGCGATCCCGTCCCGGGCGGCTCGTGGGCCGTCCGTTTCCGTCGGTACGTCCGGGCCACCCGACAGCGCCCTTCGAAGCCCCGGTCCCGAAACGGGCCGGCGCGGACGAGGAGGACGCGGCACCGGCGACCCGTCCTCACTGGTCCGCGTAGCCGATGTCCCCGATGGTCCAGGCGCTCACGTCCTTCAGCGCGACCCGGTACATGCCACCCGTGTCGGGGATGCCGAAGCTGCCTTGGAGGATGCGGGCGACGTGGAAGTGGAGGTGCGTGGGCCCGTGACCGTGCTCCGGCTCGTGATCGCCGCCGCCCGCGGGCGTGGCGAACGCGGCGGCGAACGACCCCAGGTGTGCGGAGTCCCGCAGGACTTCGGCCACCCGCTCCTTCCACAGGGCTTCCGGGGCCAGCCGTCCCGTGATGACGGCACCCGGGATCACCACGGTCAACGACATCCGGCTGCTGCGCTGCTCCTCCACCATCGCGGCAAGCGCGACGAGGAGGTCATCGGATTGCTTCATGCCTCGGGAGCCCTGTCCGGCGACGGGTGTCGGTGCCGAGCGGACACCGGCGCCTCACCAGCCCAGCACACCATGGTCGGCTCGCGCTACCGGGGGCGGCGTGACCGGACGCGCGGTGTGGCAGGTGAAGCCGAGCCGGGTCAGTGCCCGGACCATCTCTCCCACGGTGAAGTCGCGGCGGTTCTGCCTGGTGATCACTTCCCCGACCTGCATCACGGGGTAGACGCGGTGGTTGATGGTCGCGGAAGCGCCGGTGACGGGTTCGGGCGCGACGCCGTTCATGGACTGCTCGACCTCGCTCTTGGTCAGGTCGAAGGGGAAACGGGCGATGACACAACGCATGGATGCCTCCACAGAGTTGGGGGAGAATCACCGGGCACCGGAAGGGGCCGGCCGCTCGCCGGCGGTCAGCAGGGGAGGGCGAGGACGCCCAGGGCGTAGCCGTGCTCGTCGATCACGGGGGACACGTCCAGGGTGCGGGTCCGCATGGCGGCTTCCGCCTCGCTGAGTACGGCCAGGGACGAGGTGAACGGTCCGCGGTCGAGCGGGATGTCCCGCAGCCGTGTCCGGTCGCTGTACCACGAGCCGCCGCGGTGCGCGGACAGCTCGGCCCGGGTGACCAGTCCCGCGCACCGCCCGTCCGCGTCCTGGAGGAGCAGATGCGGGACGCGGGCACTGATGAGCACGGACAGCGCCACGTCGACGGTCATGTGGTCGTCCACCTGAGGCCCGGGGGCGTACATGGCGTCACTGGCGGTCAGACCGGTGCCGTGGGCGCTCTCGGTCTGCCGGGTGCGTACCGGAATCGGCGTCAAGGGCTTCTCCTCTTCGTCGGGCGGGCTCGGGCGGGCCGGTCGGGCGAAGGCTCGCCCGACCGCTGGGAGCGAGTCCCGGTGCCTGGCTAGGGGTTGTTCCTCGGCATGGAGCGGCGAGGTGCGGTGGTGCGTCCGCTTCTGCCGCGCCCGTTGCCCCGTTTCCTCCGGCTCCGGCCGGCGGAGCCCGTGTGCTCGCTCTGCTCGGTGGCCGGTGCGGTCAGGGTGACGGGCACGCCGGAGGGCGTCCGGGCGCCGGTGATGCGCCGCAGTTCGGCCTCGCCGGGGCGGATCCGGACCGAACGCGGCGTGATGCCGGCGTCGGCCATCAGACGGTCCACCGCGCGGCGCTGGTGCGGCAGGACGAGGGTGACGACGGTGCCGGACTCGCCGGCGCGGGCCGTACGGCCGCCGCGGTGCAGGTAGTCCTTGTGATCGCCGGGCGGGTCGACGTTCACGACGAGGTCGAGGTCGTCGACATGGATCCCGCGGGCGGCGACGTTGGTGGCCACCAGGACCGTGACGTGGCCGTCCTTGAACTGCGCGAGCGTCCGGGTGCGCTGCGGCTGGGACTTGCCGCCGTGCAGGGCCGAGGCCCGCACGCCGACGGACAGCAGGTGCTTGGCCAGCCGGTTGGCCGCGTGCTTGGTGTCCAGGAACATGATCACTCGCCCGTCACGCGCCGCGATCTCGGTCGCGGTGGCGTGCTTGTCGGCGTCGTGCACATGCAGCAGATGGTGCTCCATGGTGCTGACGGAGCCCGCGGACGGATCGACCGAGTGGACCACCGGGTCGTGGAGATAGCGGCGTACGAGGAGGTCGATGTTGCGGTCGAGGGTGGCCGAGAACAGCAACCGCTGGCCGTCGGGGCCTACTTGGTCGAGCAGCGCGGTCACCTGGGGCATGAAGCCCATGTCGGCCATCTGGTCGGCTTCGTCCAGGACGGTGACGGCGACCTGGTCCAGCCGGCAGTCGCCCCGTTCGATGAGGTCATTGAGGCGCCCCGGCGTCGCGATGACGACCTCGGCTCCGCCGCGCAGCGCACTCGCCTGGCGGCCGATGGACACGCCGCCCACCACGGTGGCGAGCCGCAGCCGCAGGGCGCGCGCGTAGGGGGCGAGCGCGTCGGTGACCTGCTGGGCGAGTTCCCGGGTGGGTACGAGGACGAGGGCGAGCGGCCGGTGAGGCTGAGCGCGTTGCCCGTCCAGCCGTGCCAGCACGGGCAGGCCGAAGGCGAGCGTCTTGCCCGAGCCCGTGCGCCCCCGGCCCAGCACGTCCCGTCCGGCCAGTGCGTTCGGCAGCGTGGCCGCCTGGATCGGGAAGGGCACGGTCACCCCCTCGGCGCCGAGCGCGGCCAGCAGACGTTCGGGCATGTCCAGTTCGGCGAACGTGCCGACCGCCGGCAGCGGCACCGTGCGGGTGACCGGCGGGGTGAACTCCTGGGGGCGTGCCGTGGAGCGTGGTGCCGGGACATGAGTGCGGCCGGCCGAGCGCAGGGAACTTCCATCGGTACGGAATCGGCCGGAGCTGCCGCCGGTACGACGGGTGCGGCTCATGGAGGAACCTTCTTCGATGCGGCGGCGTGTCGAGGAATTCCGTCGAATGGCGGGAAGCCCCACGAGGATTCACAAGCATGAGCCGAAGGGAAATGCGAAAGGCCCGCACCCCAAGAGTGCGGGCCTCGGTCGAACAGTTCGCGTCGGCGTCAGGCAGGAACGATGTTCTCGGCCTGCGGGCCCTTCTGGCCCTGCGTGACGTCGAAGGTAACCTTCTGGCCTTCCTGAAGCTCGCGGAAGCCCTGGGTGGCGATGTTCGAGTAGTGGGCGAAGACGTCGGGGCCGCCACCCTCCTGCTCGATGAAGCCGAAGCCCTTTTCCGCGTTGAACCACTTCACGGTGCCAGATGCCATATGTAATCTCCCTTTGGGGGCAGTGTCGAATTCCGCACTTTACGGATCCGAGTCGCCGCGATCATCACCCCTCCGGAAAGATCCGGAAAGCTATGCAAAGAATCAAATCTCCGGCAACCAAAACTGCAACTGCTATCACGTTAACACAGGGTCGGGTGGTGGTGGTCAAGGATTTTCGGGATCGATCAGAAATTCTCATTCCGTCGCGGCCCTCAATTCTGTAACCGCGGGACTAGGTATTCGCGCCGTCCGCGTCCAGCTTCCGGCGCATCTGCCGGTTCAGGCGCAGGGCGTCGTCGAGCTGGTCCTCGAGGGAGATGATGCGGCACGCGGCCTCGATGGGGGTGCCCTGGTCGACGAGTTCGCGGGCGCGGGCGGCCCTGCGCAACTGCTGGCGGGAGTACCGGCGGTGGCCGCCCTCCGAACGCAGGGGAGTGATCAGCTCGGCTTCGCCCAGGGCGCGCAGGAAGGCCGGGGTGATGCCGAGGACGTCGGCGGCCCGCCCCATGGTGTAGGCGGGGTAGTCGTCGTCGTCGAGGTTCCCGGCGACAGGGGCGTTCTCAGCGGGCATGGCACCTTCGTTCCGGGGACGCGGCGAGGGGGCCCAGTCGTGCGCGGCACCCGTGCTCCGAAGGGTCCGGCACCGTCTGGCTCGTGCGAGAACCCTATCTCCGACGGGCAGGGAAACGTGTCCTCGCCGTGACAGACTTCCCCCGGCCGTACAGGCCGGGCCGGACGGTCAGCGCAGGGGACGCCGGCGAACCCGCCGGGACACCACCACCGCGAGGAACGCCACATCGGCCAGGAAGAGCACGACGGCGATGGCCAGCAGGTAGCCCAGGCCGTCCGCAGCCACGCCGATGATTCCGAGGACGACGGCCACCAGCAGGAGCAGCAGAAAGGTCACCATCGACCGATCACCTCCTGGCGATCAGCGGCGCGCGAGTTGACGTTCGCCGTGGACGCCCGGCCGGTACGCCATGTCGTAGTAGCGGAAGATCGACTCCTCCTGCTCGGCGGGCAGTACGTCGTCCGTCCCGATGGAAGGCGCCTTGCGCACCGTCCCCCTGGCATGCGAGACCCTGACGTAGTCAGGCCCCAGCACGACCTCGTCGAGCGGCACGAAGACCAGACGATGACGGGTGGGCAGCCCCGTACGGACCGTGGCCATGGCCGGTTCGTCCGTGGCCGTGTCCACGTAAATGGCCTCGAGTATGCCGATCTTCCGCCCCTTGGGGTCGACCACGTCGTGTTCGCGCCACTCCCGGACATCGGCCGGGCGGATCATGTCCGCCCCCCGTGTCCGCTGCCGAAGAGGGGTGAGCGGGGCTCGCCGGCGGCGTCGACGAGGATCTGCCCGGCCGCTTTTAGGTTGTCGGCACTCACCGCCTGGTCCATCGCGGCCCGCGCCGCGCCGGGCGGTGTGTCCGGCGGTACGACGAGCAGGGAGAAGAGGTCCTGACCGCCTCGGGTGACCAGGACGGTGTCGTCGCCCTCGGACGACGCGTCGATGTGCACGACCCGGCCGTCGACGACCAGGCGCGTCGGCAGTCCGTCCCAGGCGGCGCAGTCCAGCCCGACCCGGGCGACGGGCCCGAGGTGTTCGGTCAGCGCGCTGACCAGACCGGGCAGTTCGGCGGCGATGTCACGGGAGCGCGGCCACCACGCACCGTCGAGGACCCCTCGGCGCTCATGTGTCGTCTCCAGCCGCAGCAGAGCCGCGCCGGGGCGTAGGGACTCGTGGACGCCGTCCGGAAGGAGTCCCGACACGGGCGGGGGATCGGTACCGGGCACTGTGCTCTCCTGCCTGTGCGGTTCCGGCAGCGGCTCACGACCATGGGCCGACGAGGCCGGGAGCGTACGTCCCGGACTCACGTCCCACGCTACTCCTGCGGCCGTCCGTCAGCCGGGCTCGTCCGTGTGCGTGCGCCGGCCCTGGGAACGGCTGCTGTCCAGCCAGGGCGAGGGCGCGGACGGGGCATCGGCGGCGGGGCGGGTGTCGACCGTCAGGTGGAGCAGGGTGCCGCGCCCGTCCGGGCCGGTGGGATAGCTGCGGGGTTCGTCGGAGGGGAACACCTGGCGCAGAACGTCGGCGACCCGCTGGGCCGTGGCGGGGTCCGCCGCGACGACGCGTACCTCGGCGAGTCCCTCGCCCGCGGGCGGGGTCCACCGGACCTCGGGAGTGCTGTCGACGTCGTCGGAGCGCTCGGACCTGGACCGCATGGACCTCACCGCCCTTCGCTGCCGACGGTTCGTAGGGTCAACCGTACGCCCGAGCCGTCCTGGCCGGACGTGGGCGGGAGTACGGTGAAAGAGCCGAGGGTTCTTCGCGCGCCGGCTCCCGCACGGCACCGTTCTCGGCGAACGACGACGCCGGGCCGGTCCCGTCCGGACCGGGGGCAGGATTCGCCTCATGACCGTCAACGGGTCCGACCAGCGAGGTCGACAGGGGCCGTCGCCCCTGGAAGGGGAGCGCATCCGCCCCCTGTCCCGATGGCAGATCGAGGACCGGCTGGAGGGACTCGGCGATCTGTACGCGCAGACCGCCGGAGGCGATCCGCGGGCATGGAACCAGGACCGCGAGCTGTTTCTGCGGCGACTGGCCGTCGAGGTGCAACGGCCGGGCTTCGCCCTGCTGGTGGCGGAGCGGGGCGAGCTACGGGAACCGGCCGGGGTGGGCGTCGTCCTGACGGGATGCGCCTATGGCTTTCCGGTGCGAGCGAACGGGCCCTGGTGGCGAGGCCTGGACGGGTACCTCCCACGGGAGCTGCTCCGGCTCGCCGCCTCCGAGAGGCTCTTCGCGATCTCGGGGCTCGTGGTTCATGACCGGGTGCGCACCCAGAACCAGGGCCGTGACTGGAACCTCGCCCGGCGCCTGCAGCGCCGACTGCTCGCCGACCACTCCGCCGGACTCACCGACCGTCCCGCCGTGCTCGGCGTCATGCTGGTGGACCGCCGCGACACCGTGACCCTTCGAGCACTGCGCTCCTGGGGATGGCGCTCCGTCACGGCGGACTCCAGGGACGGGCGCCCTTCGACGCCGTGCCGCGCCCTTGTCGTGGGGCCGTGACGGCGTCCGGACGTATCGGGAGGAGGCCGGCGGTGGCCTCCACCGCTAGGCGGCCTTGGGCCCAGTCGCGCGCGTGCTCGGGGTGGGGTCCTGTGCATCCTCGGACCAGGAGGTCTCGTCCTCTCCGAAGTCCGGGGCCTGGAAGGGCTGAGTCGTCGGAGGCGGCGATACCGCGGTGGAACGGCGGGGTTGCCCTTCCACGGCGGAGAACAGCGATGTGGGTTCGATGAGAGGTCTGCCTTTCGTTACAGGCCCCTGATGGGGCCTGGCGTGCCATGACCGGGCACAGCGGTTCTACAGCTTGGTCATCTTGGCGTACGGGCTCAAGATCCGCATCTGCGCCGAGCCGAAATCCACGAGCGCCGCGATCCCGTCCTCGATGCCGATCACCCGGCCGAGGCCGTACACGTCGTGCGTGACCTGGTCGCCAACGGAAAAGTGCTTGGGAACCGGTGTGACCGGGGCCTTGAAGGGGCTGGTGGGCAAGTGACGCTTAGGTGCCGCAGGCTTAGTCATGCCTCAGTATGAGCCTACGGGCATCCCGCTCGCTGTGGCCGTCGGCACAGATCCGGACGGGAACAACCGCGCCACGCCACTGACCTGGTGTTTCGAGACCGGTGAGGCGGCGAAACTCGACCGCAGATCTCCTTCGCGGGGGAGGCGCGCGGGCCATGCGCAGAGGCGGGCTCGTCCCGGATGTGCCGATCACGGCCCGCCTCGTCCCCTCAGGCGAGTTCGTCGCCTCCCAGGCGGTAGCCCTGTCCGCGCACCGTGGTGATCCTGTGCGCGCCCAGCTTGCGGCGGAGGTAACGGACGTACACGTCGACGACGTTGGAGCCCTCCGACGCCTCGTACCCCCAGACGTCGCAGAGCAGGTCCTCCCGGCTGAGCACGTCGCCGGCGTTGCGCATGAGGTGTTCCAGCAGGGCCGTCTCCCGGGCGCTGAGCTGGATGATCCGGCCGTCGACGTAGGCCTGGCGGGTGCGGGTCTCCAGGGCGATTCCGGCGCGGCGCAGGACGGAGCTGTCACTCTCGCGCAGCCGCAGGCGCAGGCGGACCCGGGCGAGGAGTTCCTCGAAGCTGAACGGTTTGGTCATGTAGTCGTCGGCGCCGCCCTCCAGGCCGTGCACCGTGTCGGCGACGGTGTCCCGGGCGGTGAGGATGATGACCGGGAGGGCGCTGGACGCCGCGCGGAGGCGGGCGATGACGGTGAAGCCGTTCTCGCCGGGCAGGCCGACGTCCAGGACCATCAGGTCGTAGTTGCCCGACATGGCCGCGCGCCGGGCTGCCTCGCCGTCGGTGACGACGGTGGTGCGAAAGCCCTGGGCGGTGAAGCGTTCCGCGAGGTAGGAGGCTATGTGGGCCTCGTCCTCGGCGATGAGGAGGTGGCGGCGGGGCCGTCCGGTGTGGCTCATGGTCTGTGGGGGCCGCCGTTCAGGGCGTGGGTGACGTAGGGGATGAGCAGGGTGAAGGTCGCGCCTCGGCCCGGGCTGCTGTCCAGCCGGACCTCGCCGTGGTGCGCCTCCGCTATGGCCTTGACGATCGCGAGCCCGAGCCCGGCCCCGGTTCTGCCTCGGCTCTCCTGCGCCCTCGTGAACCGCTCGAAGACGCGTTGCTGGTCAGCGGGCCGGATGCCGGGGCCGGTGTCCCTGACCCACAGTTCGACCCTGTCGTGTCCGGCCCGGCCGCCGATCCAGATACGGCCGTGCTCCTCGGTGTGCTGAGCGGCGTTCTGGGCGAGTTGGATCATGGCCTGGGTGAGGAGCTGGCGGTCGGCGTGGAGGGTGTCGCGGTGCGGGTTCTCCGCGAAGTCGAGGAGCCAGCGGCGTTCGGCCAGCGCGGCCGCCTTGACGTACACCTCCTCGATCAGTTCGGAGAGGCTGAGGTCCTCGGGGCGCAGGGCGTCCGGTCGGCGGGCCTTGGCCAGCATGAGGAGTTCCTCCGCCATGCGGTGCATGCGGTGCAGTTCGTCGGTGACCACCGCGACCGTCCGGGCGCGGTCCGCCGGTTCGTCGGGGAGTGTCTCCAGCCGGCTGAGCACGATGGTGATGGGGGTGCGCAGTTCGTGGCCGACGTCGTTCATGAACTGCCGCTTGGTGGAGAAGGCGTCGTCCAGGCGGTCGAGCATGTCGTTGAAGGTGCCTGCCAGTTGGCCGATCTCGTCCCTGTCCTGGACGGGTATTCGGCGGGTGATGTCCGACTCGTGGATCGAGCGGGCGGTGTCCCGCAGGAGCCGCAGCGGCGCGACGATACGGCTGGCGAAGATCCAGCCGACGCAGGCGGACAGCAGCATGGCGCCGAGGCCGAGACAGATCTGGATGCGGATCGACTCGCTGATGTGGTCGCGTTCCTGCTGGGTGAAGGTGGCGATGACGAGCACGCCCCGCGGGGCGTCGCCGGCCACCGTGACGGGCACGGCCACGAACCGCACGGAGCCCGCGGCGCTCTTCGCGTCCCCGTAGGAGGGTGAGCGGACCGCGGCGGCCCGGTCCATGAGCGCGCTGTCGGTGTCCAGGCGAGCCGGCGGTTCCTCGGCGGAGCGGCGGTACGGCTCTGAGTCGACCAGGGTGATCAGGGTCTGGCCGTGTTCCGGGATGTAGCCCTCCAGGTAGGAGACGAAGAGTGCACGGAGTCCGCCGGGAGCCGGTCCCGCACCGCCCGAGGCCCCGGTCGTGGTCGCGAAGGAGCGGAACGCCTCGATGTCGTGGGCGAGTTCGCGGTCGACGCGTTCGTTCAGGCGAGCGGTGAGGATGAACGATTCCGCGCCGGTGAGGCTCGCCAGCGTCAGCCCGACGAGCATCAGCATCCGCCCCAGCAGTCGCACGCGGATCGACCGGAGCGGATGGCGCCCGGGCATGCCCACGGCCTGCTTCGGCGGTGCGGGCTCAGCCGTCCTCACCGGTGTCATCGTCGTCTCCGTCGTCGGACGCGGTTGCGGATGCGGTGGCACTCGGGGTGGCCGAGGCCGTCGCCTCGGGCGTCATGTCGTCATCGGCCGCTCGCCCCGCGGGCATGGGGGCCTTCGGTGGCACGGGCTGGGCCGTGTCCGTCCGCTCGGGATCCGTGTCCTCGGGCTGCTTCGCCGACGTGGTGGCGGCGACGGCGTCCTCGCCGTCGTACTCGAAGGGCGTTCGTGTCGTCGCGCCGGGGGACGGCGGCCGGGTCGGGCTCGGCTCCGTCGCCCGGCTGTCCGCAGGGGGTACGGAGGGGGAACCGCTCGTGGGGCCGGGTTCCGTACGGCCGACGACGACGGGCTCGCCGAGGTCCGGAGGCGGCGCCCGGTGGGCACCGGCGACGGGGATCCCGACGAGCAGGATCGCTCCGACCGCGAGAGCGGCGAGACGCTGGCTGCGGGTCACGCTGGTACGACCTCCTCGGTGCCCTTCGGCCCTTCCGACATCGGACCTGGTCCGAAGAGCTACCAGCGGAGTCCGGCGGCGGCCTGCTGGACGCATGACCTGATCTTGAACTTCGTGTGTGGGCGATGCGCCGACTGTGTGCGGGGGCAGCGCCGCGTACGGACCTTTCGGTGTCCGCGTGCGGCGCCGCCCCCGCGTTCCGCTCAGACGGCCGTGATGACCTTGGCCGACGCGGTGTCGGCCACTCCGTGCCGCTCCGCCCAGTTCTCCAGGGCCGTACGGCAGGCGTGGTCGAGGTGGTGCACCCGGGACAGGTCCAGCTCGACGGTGCGGTCCTGCGGGATCGCCTCCAGGGCGTCGAGGATCTTCGGCAGCCTCAGGAAGGTCGCGTTGCCGCTCAAGTGGGCCTGCACGGGGCCCGCGCCCTTGTCGACGATCTCCAGCTTGATGTGGGACGCCTCCCAGGCAGTCTTGACCACGGCGAGTGCGAGGCCGATCAGCACGCCCTCGAACATGCTGATCGCGACGATCGACACCGCGGTGACCACGAGGATCACGGCCTCGCCGCGGTGCCCGCGCCACAGGGCGACCAGCCCCTTCACCGGGATCAGCTTGAAGCCCGAGTACACCAGGACCGCCGCGAGCGCCGGGATGGGGATGACGCCCAGCGCGGCCGGCAGCAGCGCGGCGAACAGCAGCAGCCAGGCGCCGTGCATGATGCGGGAGGCCCTGGTCCGCGCCCCCGCCTGGACGTTGGCCGCGCTGCGCACGATCACCGCGGTCATCGGCAGGGCGCCGAGCAGACCGCAGACCGTGTTGCCGACGCCCTGGGCCATCAGCTCCTTGTCGTAGTCCGTGCGCGGCCCGTCGTGCAGCCGGTCCACGGCCGCCGCGCTGAACAGGCTCTCCGCCGAGGCGATCAGCGTGAACGCCAGGATCGTGCTCACCACGCCGGTCTCCGCCAGGCCCGCGAAGGCGGACGGCGCGGGCGGCTGGATCACCGAGGCCAGGCCTTCCACCGTCACCTTGGTGACGGGGAGCGCGAAGGCCAGCGAGGCGACGGTGGCGAGCGCGACGGCCGCGAGCGGACCGGGCACGAGGCGCACCTTCTTCGGCAGCCTCGGCCACAGCACCAGCACGGCGATGGTGCCCGCGCCCAGCAGCAGCGACGCCACGGCCGGCCCGGAGCCCAGCGATTCGGCGAGCATCTTCGGCAGTCCGGCGATCTTGCCGATGCCGGACGACGGAGCCTTGCTGTGCGTCATCGCGTACAGCTGACCGGCGATCAGCACCAGGCCGATCCCGGCGAGCATGCCCTCGACCACGGCGACGGAGATGGCCCGGAACCAGCGCCCCCAGCGCAGGGCCCCCATGCCGAGCTGGAGCAGGCCCGTGGCCAGCACGATCACGCCGAGCGTGGCGAGCCCGTGCTCGTGCACGGCCTCGAAGACCAGCACGGTCAGACCGGCGGCCGGTCCCGACACCTGAAGGCTGCTGCCCGGCAGCATGCCCGTGACGAGGCCGCCGACGATGCCGGTGACGATGCCGAGTTCGGCCGGTACCCCGGAGGCGACCGCCACGCCGACGCACAGCGGCAGGGCGACCAGGAAGACGACGACGGAGGCCGCGAAGTCCTGCTTGAAGTAAGCGGTGTTCATCGGTTGCCTCACAGCGCTTCGAAGGAGTCGGATTCGGCCCGGTACGCCAGCACGCCGCCGGTGTGGACCTCGTAGAACCAGGCGTGCACCCGCAGCCGCTCGTCCCGCAGGCGGGTCTCGACGCACGGGTACGACATCAGCCGGAGCACCTGCCCCAGCACGTGGTGCTGGACCGCCTCGGCGACCTGCGGGTCGTCCGCCGCGCCGGAGGGCAGTACGGCGGCGTGAGAGAGCCACTCGCGCACCGCGGGGACGGCCGACAGATCGTCGCCGCGCACCAGCGCGCCGACCGCGCCGCAGTGGGAGTGCCCGCAGACCACGATGTCGGAGACCCCGAGCACCTTGACGGCGTACTCGATCGTCGCGGCCTCGGAGGTGGGACCCGCGTCGTACGGCGGGACGATGTTCCCCGCCGTACGCAGTTCGAAGAGCTCACCGGGGCGGGCACCGGTGATGAGGGAGGGGATGACGCGTGAGTCGGAGCAGGTGATGAAGAGGGCGTACGGCGACTGCCCTGCGGCAAGTTCGCCCAGTTCGGCGCCCTGGGAGTGGGCGAAGGTGCGTGCGTGTGCGATGAGGGTTTTCATGTCAGCTTCCTCGTGAGGAGAGGTGTCACTGGCAAGGGGTCGGCAGCGGCTCGCCGTTGAGCCATCGCCGTCGAACTGGTGGAACCGTGGGGGGCGGAATCAAGGGGGTGGACTCGCGGGGGAAGGGGGAACCGGCGGAACTAGTCGTCGTCGCCGTCGTCGCCGGACCACGGGCCGGTGATGGCGAGGAGGATGCCGGGGTCCTGGATGTTGGCGAACAGCGTCCTGCCGTCCGCGGAGAAGGTGACGCCGGCGAACTCGCTGTACTCCGGGGCCTCCGCGGTGCCGCCCGCCGCGGTAGCGGCTGATGTAATCGCCAGCTCGTTGCGGGCGATGGGGTACGTCTGGCCGTCGGCGGTGGCACCGAAGAGGTGGGACACGCCCTCGCCGTCCTCGGCGATCACCAGGCCGCCGAACGGGGAGACGGTGATGTTGTCCGGGCCGTCGTAGGCGCCGTCCCGCGTCGGGTCGGTGTTGACCGCCAGCAGCACCTTGAGGGTGATGGTGCCGCTGCGCGGGTCGTAGAACCACACCTGGCCGTCGTGCGGAGTGCCGGGGCTCTCGGTGCGGGCGTAGCTGGAGACGAAGTAGGCGCCGCCGTCGCCCCACCACATGCCCTCGAGCTTGCGGGAGCGGGTGATCTCACCGGCCAGGAACTGCTTGCGCACGGAGGTGGTGACGGCGTCCCGGTCGGGGACCTTCACCCAGTCCACCCGGTATACGGTGCCGACCTTCGTGGCGCGCGAGAGGTCGTCGACGTACTGGCCGGCGGAGTCGAAGCACTTCATCGCGTCCAGCACGCCCGCGTTGTCGGCCAGGGCCCGCAGCTCGCCGGGGCCGTGGGTGAAGCCGACCGGCGGGGTCCAGCGGTAGAGCAGGCCGTTGGGCTTGGAGGCGTCCTCGGTGAGGTAGAGGTGGCCGCGGTAGGAGTCGACCACGACCGCTTCGTGGGCGTAGCGGCCGAGGCACTTGATCGGCTTGGGGTCGAGGTTGGCCGTGCTGCCGTGCTTCGGGTCGACCTCGAAGACGTAGCCGTGGTCCTTGGTCATGCCGCCCATGCCGGCCTTGTCCTCGGTCTCCTCGCAGGTGAGCCAGGTGCCCCACGGGGTGACGCCGCCGGCGCAGTTGGTGGAGGTGCCGGCGATGCCGACCCACTCGCGCACGGAGTCGTCGGAGACCTCGACGACGGTGCAGCCGCCGGCCGCGGCCGGGTCGTAGACCAGGCCGTCCAGGTGCGGCACGGGGTGGTCGGCGTCGGTCAGCGGGTCGTCGATCTCATGGTTGTTCACCAGCAGGGTCACGGCGTCGTCGTCATCGTCGTCGCCGCCCGCCGAGAACGCGCCCGTGCCGTCGTGGTTGCTCGGCGTGGTCTGGCCGGACTCCAGCGTGGTGACACCGGTGCGGGTCAGGATCCGGTAGGAGAAGCCCTCGGGCAGGGCGAGGACGCCCTTGGGGTCCGGGACCAGCGGGCCGTAGCCGGCAGCGCCGCCCGTCACGGCCGTGTCGGCGACGGCGCCGGGCGCCGTGAGCAGCGCCTCCACACTGCCGATGAGCATGACCCCGGCGCCGGCCAGCGCCGATCGGCTCAGCAATTCCCTGCGGTTCAGCGGCATCTCGTCTCCCGAGCGGAGTGGTGAGCGGAATTCCGACCGGTGGAGGCCGGTGCTCGCCATGCTGGGCAGCCGGGACGAACCTCAGCGGAAGTCAAGGAGAAGTCATGAATGTCCTGTTCTCATGTTTCTCATCCGCCTCTCGGGCGCTGAGCGATGGATCACAGAAAAAGTACGGCCTACGCAGGCAACTGTCACCGTTGGTGCCATTTGTACGGACGCTGTGGATGCTTTTCCGGCGGAGGCGCGAGAAACCACCTGTGGCCCCGATCAGGCAGGTCATACGATCGCCGGGGCGTCGCACCGCGTGAGGACTCCGCAAGCGTGACGCCAGCGCACCTTTTCGCCACCCGACCAGGGGTCCATTGTGAAGATTCGCCGTGTTCTCGCGACCGCCGTCGCCGCCGCCGTGACCGCCCCGGTCGTCCTGCTCTCGGCCGTACCCGCCCTCGCCGACGAGAAGCCGGCCGCGCAGACGCAGCAGGCGAAGCCGACGATCGAGGAGCTCCAGCAGGCCGTCGACCTCGCGCAGAAGGAGTACGACGCCGCCGTCATCGCGGTGAACGACGCCATCAAGTTCCTCGAGGAGGGACTGGAGGCGGAGACCTACCCGACCAAGGCCGCGGTCATCGCGACCAAGCAGGCCGCTGAGGCCGCCGCCCAGGCCAAGACCGAGGCCGACCAGGCCGTGGTGGACGCACAGGCCAAGCTGGACGCCGCCACCACCGACGAGGAGAAGGCCGCGGCGCAGACGGCGCTGGACGAGGCCGTGAAGACCGCCCAGGAGGCCGCGGCGGCCAAGACCGCCGCCGACACCGAAGCCGCCGAGGCGAGGACCGCCCACGACGACGCCCGCGTCGCCCAGGCCCGGAAGATCAACCTTCTTCAGAAGGCGCGGGACGAGGCCAAGAAGAAGCTGGACGACGCGAAGAAGGCGCTCGCCGACGCCGAGGCCGCGGAGGGGGAGGAGCCGGGCGGCGAGTGCGTCCCCGAGCCCAAGCTCTCCGCTGTCGTCAGCGGGCTGCCGGACAAGGTCGTCGGCGGAACCACCGAGAACTTCACGCTGCGCGTCACCAACGGCACCGACAAGACGATGGACGAGCTGTACCCGTACGCGGCCGTCCACGCCTTCGACGACAAGGGCCTCAAGGAACTCGACTCCTACCTCGACCTGGAGTGGTCCATCGCCGGGAACCCGAACTGGCGCGACGTCGACCTGCTGAACGGATCGTCCGTCGGCCCTCTCAAGGCGAAGGCCTCGCTCGACGTCAATCTGCGGCTGAAGGTCGACGCGGACATCCCGGCCGGGCAGGGCGCCCTCTTCGTGTCGGCCGACTACGCCAACGCGGACGGGTCCTGCGGCGGTTACCCGGACCTCGACCACCACGAGTTCCAGATCCTGGCCAAGGCCGACGACGCGGGCGGGGCCGGGGACACCGAGGGCGAGCCCGGCACGAGCGACAACACCACCGAGCAGGGCGGCTCCTCCACCACTCCGGTGAACGGAACCGGCGACAGCGGCTCGCTCGCCGAGACCGGCTCCAGCGACGTTCTGCCGAAGGTCGCCCTCGCGGGCGGCGCGGCGCTCGTGCTCGGCGCCGGCGCGGTGGTCGTCGTCCGTCGCCGCAACGCGAGCGCCAACGCCTGACCGGCAGGGTGAGCCACGACCGGGCCCGTTCCCCTGAGGGGAGTCGGGCCCGGCCCGTCTCCCGGCCCGAGTGCTTGTCCTCTGCTCCGACCGTGGGGTCGCGATCCTCGGCGTTGCACATGCCCCGGCCAGGACAGGCCCGACGGAGACTCGATGGAACGACGTCAGCTGGAGTATTTCCTCGCCGTGGTCGAGCACGGTGGATTCACCGCCGCGGCCACCGCGCTCCATGTCGCGCAGCCTTCGCTGTCGCATGCGATCCGCTCCCTGGAACGCGAATTCGGCGGAAGGCTCTTTCACCGGGTCGCGGCGAACCCGGACAAGGTCAAGGCCTGGCTTGGCCAGGACGGGCGCTAGTGCCGGGCGAGTACGGCATGTGCTCAGATGGTGTGCCGGACGGGCTCCGCTCCCGTCTCGATCAGGAAGCCGGTGAGCTCTTCGGCGAGTAGTTCGGGCTGGTCCTCGGGGACGAGGGTGGATGAGTCGGCGATCTCGATCAGTCGGCCCTTCGGGTACAGCTCCGCCAGCCGGGGGCCGTGCTCGCGCGGCATCAATCTGTCCTCTCTCGCCCAGACGACCAGTACAGGGCGGTCGAAGTCACGTAGCCGCTCGCTCCAGGCCAGCAAGGTCTCACGCCTGGGCGCCGAGGTGGCGAACTTGGCGAAGTCCCGGCGAATGGCCCTGCTCCGGGTCGCGGGAGCGAACCAGTCGGCCACGATCTCGTCCGGGATCCCGCGCAGACTCATCCCGCCGTATCCGTTGCGGTTGTTCCGGAACGCGGGGATGCGCATCAGCCAGGTCAGCAGCCAGACGCCGCCGGGAACCCGGCATATGGTGGCCAGCGCCTTGGCCGGTCCTGGGGGAAAGTTGTCGAACGCCTCGCAGGCGACCAGCACCAGCCGCGCGATCCTCCGGCCCCGCTCCTCCGACACCAGGAACTGGCCACCGCCCCAGTCGTTGAGGACGAGCGTCACGTCGTCCAGGCCCAGCCGTTCGATGAACTCACCCAGAAGTCGTGCGACACCACGGTGGGACAGGTCGGCATCCGGGTGCATCGGCCGGCGGTGACCGCCGAGGGGCAGCGTGGGCAGGATGCAGCGGTAGCCCTCCAACAGCGGTACGACCTTGCGCCACTGCGTCTCGTTCATCGGCAGGCCATGGCCGAACACCAGCACCGGCCCTTCACCGCCGGTGTCCTGATAGTCGATCGTTCCGGACGACAGCTCGATCTCCGGCATCGCACCCCCATTTGATAGATCGTTCTACTGTAATCTAGGGATGGTTGACGGGACATGCCAAGACCTCGTTGCGGCATCCGGTGCGGCATCCGATGCGGAAGGAGTGAAGGGCCATGGGACAGGGGCAGCCGGACACGCGGACCCGGATCCAGGATGCGGCCACGGCCCTGTTCCGCCGCAACGGATACTCGGGCACCGGGCTGAAGCGGATCGCGACGGAGGCCGAGGCGCCTTTCGGCTCGATCTACCACTTCTTCCCCGGTGGCAAGCAGCAGCTGGCCGAGGAGACGATCCGCACGTCCGGAGCCGCGTACGGCCAACTGGTGCTGGCCCTGCTGGACAGTGTTCCGGACCCGGTCGAGTCCATCACGCACGCCTTCGAGGCGGCCGCGGACGACCTTGCCGCGACCGACTATGCCGACGCCTGCCCGATTGCGACAGTGGCGTTGGAGGTCGCCAGTACCAACGAGGTTCTACGGGTTGCCACGGCGGACGTGTTCGCCGAGTGGGTCCGCGCCGGTGAACAGTGGTTCGAACGCTGGGTGTCCGACCGGAACCGGGCCCGGTCACTCGCCTACTCGTTGATCATGATGCTGGAGGGGGCGTTCGTACTCTCCCGAGCCGCCCGGGATCCGGAGCCGCTGCGGGTGGCCGGCCGATCGGTGGCCGAGATGCTGCGCACCGCTATCGAGCAGAACGACGAGAGCTGATCTCCACGGCGGGCCTCCCGGACGGCTTCCGGTACGCCACGCAAGGCCCTGAGCAGGATAAATCCAGCAGCTGAGGTGGCGGGCAACCATTGCGCGGAGCGTTGTCAATAGGCGACACGCGCGCATAGGGGTGATGGCGTGTCAGCCAGCCCCCCGTGCGGCTCAACCGCGTCGGCAAGTCACCCTGTCCTGTGACTTTCTGACGGAGCATCACATGCTCGACATCGGGCTTCCAGACGCCCGATCGGCCCCTTGTCGTCGTCCCTCGAACATTTCTGAAGTGGCGACAGAATTAGCCATCAGTATGTTCATTCATAGTCGGCTGGCTCGGCTGACACCCCGGAAGGATGGAGAAGAGTTCCTGTGAGAAAGAGAATCGAAATGCGCACGCGCACCGTTGTCGCGATCGCATTGTCGGTGGGCGTCACCGTCCTTGCTGCAACCAGTGTGAACTACGCCTCGGCTTCGAGTTCCGCCCCGAAGTCCGCCCCGTCGGTGCAGGATGCCGATGCCGCTGCGCCCCTGGGAGGCGACGGCCAGACAAACTTCGACTACCAGCAGGGCGATCGCGATCGCGGACGCGGCCAGCGGGGAGACGATGACGATCGCGGACGGATCCACGTCAACGAACGAACGTTCTCACCCGAGGAGGGTGTGTGCACCGCTGTGATCAGTAGCCCGGCGACCAGTTTCAACGTCCGAAACGACAGCGAGAAGGCCATCGAATTCTTCAGAGGGATTACCTGCGACAACGGCGCTGCAATTGCGACGATTGGGCCCGGAAACTCCAGCAGCGCAATTCCCGGCACGCCGGTCCTCGACGGGGCGACGGTGCCATTCGCGCTTGTCGGTAGCTTCCGAGCAATCGAAGAAGACCACAAGCGTCATCACTGACCCCCACGTCGACCAAGGGCAGCGAAAGTCTGCCTGTGTGGCACTTGGACCCGGCCCCCGCGGCAGGGCCGGGTCCAAGTGCCATCGACCCGTGGCCGGCGTGGATACGACCCAAAGACCCCGTCCAACGCGGTGAGCGCGCCCTTCGCCGGCCTTCACCACCGGGCTGCTTCACCGCCTCGCCGCCCGCGTGGCTGCCCTCACCTGTTCTGTCCCCGGCGCCCACCCGAGGGCACAGCCGCGGTTGCTCCCTGCCTCAGGCAGGGCGGAGGACCTGATGCCCGTCTCGCGTGCCGAGTGGTTCGTCAACCCCGCCGCCCCCGTCGCCCCCGGATCCATGCCGGGCCCGTCGGCGGTGACGGACCAGTGCGAGAGCCCGAGCGGTGATGACCGCGGTGGAGGCGAGGCCCCCGGCTGCCGCGCAGACGACGAGGGCCGGCCACGCGTAGGTGGTCTGTTCCAGGGTTCCGGAGCGGTTCATCAGCAGGCCGAGCAGTGAGGCGAGTTGGGTGAGGAAGAGGATCGGGAGTGCCTGCGGCAGCAACCTCATGGCCGTTCGCCACCATGGGCGCCGTGCGGTGTGCCGCGCCCATCGCGGTGCACGCAGGACACCGCGGATGCCGAGGCCCGCCGCCAGTAGGGTCAGTGCCGCCAGGACCCAGTCGGCCGTCATCGAGAAGGGCTTGGCCACCTCGGGATTCTTGCCGCGCGCGAGGTTGACGAGGCCCATCGAGATCTGGGCGGCGTCGTCTCCGGCGATCAGGCCGGTATTGGTGACGACCGCGATGCCGATCCTGCTCTCGGGCAGCAGGGTGGCCGTGGCGTTGTGGGTGAGGAGTTGGCCGTTGTGCTGGATCTCCTCGGTCCCGTCACCGTGCCGGTACCGCGCCCAGCCCATCGCGTAGTCCGTGTCCTTCGGATCCTTCGGTGGGGTGTGCGTGAGCTCGATGGTGCGTGCGGTGGCGATACGGCGCCCCTCGGCGGACACGCCCTGGTTGTTCTGGGCGATGAGCCACTGGGAGAGGTCGTCGGCTGTGGTGACGACACCGTGGCCGCCCGCGGCGAACCAGCGCGGGTGCTTACGGAGGAACGTCGTGCCGTAGGCGCGGACGTAGCCGCGGGCCCGGTCGGGCATCTCGGTGGTCGAGTCGACGGATGCGGTGTGCGTCATGCGCAGCGGAGCGAAGAGCTTGGCGGACAGGTAGTCGGCGAAGGGCTGTCCGCTGACCACCTCGACCAGGCGTGCCGCGACGAAGTAGTTGGGGTTGTGATAGCGGTGCCGGGTGCCCGGCACCGTGGCGAGGGGCGACTCGCGCATCGCGGCGACGGCCTCTTCGAGGGTGTGCGGCTGGGCGCGGGTCAGGTCGGGGTAGGCGGAGTCGGCCATACCGGAGGTCTGGGTCAGGACCTGCCGGACGGTGATGTCCCGGGAACGCCGGTCGGCCAGGGTGAACTCGGGCAGGTAGTGGTGCACGGGCTGGTCCAGGTCGACTTTGCCCGCCTCGACCAGTTGCATGACGGCGAGTGCGGTCATGGACTTCGACAGGGACGCCACGGGCAGGCGCGTCCGCTCCGTCATGGCCCGCCCGGACGCGGTGTGCCCGTACCCCGCGGTGTGGACGACCCGGTCGCCCTTGGTCACGGCGACCACCGCGCCCGGCAGACGGGTCTGCTCCACGTAGTCGCGTACGAATCGGTCGATCGAGGCCGCATCCAGGGCAGCGGTGGACCGTGGGGCCGAGGAGGCCGGTACGACGGTGGCCGCGACCGCGATGCCGAGCGCGGCCAGCACGGTGCCGAGTCTGCGACGGGTGCCGGCAGGGACGGTGATCAGCTTCATGGAGCCCAGTGCACCGGTCCCTGCCCTGTCGGCGCACTGGCGCGCACGCTAGTCCAGAGGTAGTGCACGCACTACTGCCCCGAGATCCCCGGCTCGGTAGGTTCGAGGGATGCGACATCGGACCGCCTGGCAGGCGCTGGGCCAGAACCCGCTGAAGGTGCTCGGCTCCAGCTGGCCGTGGCGCTCGTTCGCCTACCTGCTGTCCGGCGTCGTCTTCGGCGCCGTCGCCGGCGCTGTCCTCGTCGTCGCGCTCGTCGCGGGAGTCGTCTCGCTGGTGGTGTTGGTGGGGGTGCCGGTCCTGCTCGCGGTGGCACTGTCCGGTGTCGCCGTCACCCGCTTCGAACGGTGGCGCCTGCGCCTGGTGGACCTCGACCCCGTGCCGGACCCGCACCGGGCCCCCGAACGCGAGGGATTCGTCGGATGGGTACGAACCCGGCTGCGAGAGCCCGCGACCTGGCGTGAACTGGGATTCACCGCGGTGTCGGCGACCGCTCTGTGGTGGATGGACGCCCTCGTCCTGGGCTTCGCCCTGGTCGTCCCGGTACTGGTGATCATGTCGCCCCTCGACGACCCCGGGGCCTGGCCGCTGGTGATCGTCGGTCTCGCCCTGCTCGCCGCCGCGCCGTACACCATCACCGCCTGGGCCGGCACCAGGGCGGCCGTCACCCGTCTCATGCTGGCGCCGCGCGACAGCGAACTGGGCCGCGAGCTCACCGACGTACGGGCTTCCAGGGTGCGGCTGGTCAATGCCTTCGACGCGGAGCGGCGCCGGATCGAGCGGGACCTTCACGACGGGGCGCAGCAGCGGCTGGTCTCCCTCAATGTGATGCTCGGCCTGGCCGCTCTCGACACCGAGCCGGACTCACCGCTGGCCGGCCGGCTGGCCAAGGCACAGGAACAGGTCGCGCTCGCCGTCGACGAGCTGCGTGAGCTCAGCCGCGGCGTCCATCCGAAGGCTCTCACCGACCACGGTCTGGCCGCCGCGGTCGAGAACCTGGCGGGACGTTCCGCACTGCCCGTCACCGTCGACATCCGCCTGCCTCGCCGTCTCCCCCTCCCCGTCGAGACCGCGGCCTACTTCGTCATCGCCGAGGCTCTGACCAACGCCGTCAAGCACAGCAAGGCAACCCGAGTCGTGGTGCACGCCCGCCTGCACACCGACGTGCTGGCTCTGTCGGTCAGCGACGACGGCATCGGCGGCGCCGCACCTCAGGCGGGCACCGGCCTCGTCGGCCTGGCCGACCGCGTCGCCGTGGCGGACGGCAGACTCCGCATATCCAGCCCTCAGGGCGGGCCCACCCTGATGCATGTGGAGCTGCCATGCCACTGACCGTCGTACTCGCCGAGGACTCCCCGCTGATGCGGGACGGCCTGATCGGCGTGCTCACCCGCTTCGACCACCAGGTGCTCGCCGCCGTCGGTGACGCGGACGCCCTGATCACCGCCGTTCGGGAACACCGTCCCGACATCGTCGTCACCGACGTCCGCATGCCACCGGACAACACCGACGACGGCCTGCGCGCCGCCGTCGCCCTGCGCCAGGAGTGCCCCAGCCTGCCGGTCCTGGTGCTCAGCCAGTACATCGAGCAGTCCTACGCCGCCCATCTGCTCGACCTGGGCAGCGACAGCGGGGTCGGCTACCTCCTCAAGGACCGCGTCAGCGCCGTCAGCGAGTTCGTCGACGCGGTCGCCCAGGTCGCCGCGAGCGCGACGGTCATCGACCCCGAGGTCGTCCGCCAACTCCTCAACCGCAGCCGCGACCCCCTGCAACGCCTCACCCCCCGAGAGCGCGAGGTTCTCGCCCTGATGGCCGAGGGGCGCACCAACGCCGCCATCGCCCGCGAGCTGTACGTCACCGAGGCAGCGGTCAACAAGCACGTCAGCAACATCCTCCAGAAACTCGATCTCCACCTCGACGGCCACGGACACCGCCGCGTCCTCGCCGTCCTCACCTACCTCCGCGCATGACCGGGACGGCACGAGGGCGATCACGGCCTACAGCTGGAAAACCGGCAACCGCCAATTGTCAGACCGGTGTGGCAGGATCCGCTGCCATGTCGTCGTTACGCGCACCCGCATGGTGGTCAAGTGCCGCTCGTCGTCTGCTTGTTGTCCCGCTCGCCTTGCTCATGGCGGCGGGCGCCACCAGTGCTGGTGCCGTGACGGCACCGGCATCCAAGGCCGAGGCCGAGGCCGCGGCGCCCGATCGGCTTCGCTACGACGTCTCCCTGCGCGGCGACGCCGACGGCTCCCACTGGACGGGCCGGCAGCGGGTGTCGTTCCGCAATGCCTCCGACCGGCCGCTGCGTGAGGTGTACGTACGTCTGTGGGGCAACGGCGACGACAAGTGCGGCACGCCGGGCAAGCCGCCCCCGGTCAAGGTGTCCAAGGTGCGCGGTGGCACCGCTGGCCGCCTCACCGTGAACTGCACCGCGCTGCGCATTACTCTGCCGAAGCCGCTCGCGCGCGGCGAGCGGACGGCCGTCTCCTTCGACGTGTCCATAACCGTGCCCCAGCGCAACGACCGCTTCGGCCGCGAGGGCGCGTTCCGCTTCCTGGGCAATGCGCTGCCGGTGCTCGCCGTGCACGATGCGAAGGGATGGCACCTCGATCCGTATGTGTCGACCGGCGAGAGCTTCTACGCCCTGGCGAGCGACTTCCGTGTGCGTATCGACCACCCGGCGGCCCTCAAGGTCCCCGCAACCGGCCGCACTTGGACCAGCCACGGCAAGCCCGGGCGCACGGTCACGCACAGCGTCGCGCAGCGGGTGCGGGACTTCGCATGGGCGGCGGGCCCGTTCCGCACAGCGGTCGAGACCTCGCCCGGTGGTGTGCGCGTGAAGTCGTACTGGGCGCCGAACACGCCCGCGGCGGGCGTACGCCTCAACCGCAAGGACGGCGTCGCCGCCGTCGACCGGTTCGGCAAGGAGTTCGGCCGCTATCCGTACGGCGAGATCGACCTCGTGATGACCAAGGACTTCGGCGGCGGCATGGAGTACCCCGGCCTGGTCATCCTCGGCACCACCGAGGAGGGCGGCGCCGTCGTCCACGAGGTGGCCCACCAGTGGTGGTACGGCATCGTGGGCAACGACGAATACGGCGCACCCTGGCTGGACGAGAGCTTCGCCCAATACGCCACCGCACGCTTCTACGGCTGGGACACACGCGACTGCTGGTCGGACGCCGACTGGCCGAGCGAGCACACCGCGCTCACCAACTCGATGGCCTACTGGAGCAAGCACCCGGGCGAGTACCACCTCATCTACATGGCCGGCCCCTGCGCCCTGGCCCGCCTGGAGCGCACCATCGGAGCCGACACGATGGCCCGACTCCTCAAGCGGTACGCCCGCGACCACTGGTACGGCGTCTCGACCACCGCCGACTTCAAGAAGGCCGCACAGTCCGTGACGGACAACGACCTGGGCCCCTTCTGGACGAAGCACCGCATCCGGTGAAACCGCCCGCGCGCACGACCCTCGTCGGCTCCCCCCGCGGATGCCACTTGTCGAATATCGATATGCTCCGCTACCTTGGGCTTATCGAAAATCGATAGGGGGACATGAGATGAACACGCGACTCACGAGGACCCTGGCCTCGGTGACCTGGGCGCTGGCGGTGCTCTGCGGGCTCGCCTTCGTCGGCACGGGGGTCACGCACATGCTCGACGACGGGGCGGTCTGTGTGCAGACGGACTTCTGGCGCAACGCCTCACTGGCGGACTCACTGCCGGTGGTCGCGGGCGTGGAGGCATCCAGCAGTGCCGCGCGCCTGTGCCAGGACAGTCCCTCCGTGGGGCAGCGCGCCGCCGATCTCGGCGGTGAACTGCCCTGGCTGCTGTTCGGTGCGCTCGCGCTGTTCCTCTTCTCCCGACTGCTGAAGGCCGTCCTGCTGCAGGGGCCGTTCACCGATGCGGTGGCGCAACGGCTCTCCGTACTCGGCTGGTTCGTCGCCGTGGGAACGCCGCTGGCCGGCCTCACCGTCGGCTGGTCACGATCCTGGCTCGTCGGGAGCATGGCGCCGATCGTCGGTTCCGGGCCGACGGTCTCCGGGCCGCTGGTCCTCGTCCTCGCCGGCCTCACGGCAGTGATCATGGGGAAGATCATGCGCGAGGGTGTGCGCATGCGAGAGGACCTCGAAGGGACCATCTGATGTCCGACGAGGAACCTCACGCGATCCGGATCCACCTCGACCGCCTTCTCGCCGAGCGCGGCATGACCCTTACCGAACTGGCCGCGCAAGTGGGTATCACCGTCGTCAACCTGTCCATCCTGAAAAACGGACGGGCCAAGGCCATCCGCTTCTCGACCCTGTCGAGGATCTGCGAGGTCCTCCGATGCCAGCCGGGAGACCTGATCACCCACGACCCCGCCAAGCCGCGGCCATAGCCGACCACCGTGGCCCTGACCACGAGAACACCTCCCCCTGGTACATGGAGCGTTACATCCAACTCCACTAGGAGCACTCTCCGAGCGGCGGCGAGACCGCACCTCGACTTCGCCGACTCCTTCGGCTATCCGGAGGTCCTGGAGTGGGTGACGAGGTTCGAACTGATCCCGCGATCAGGGTGCGGGTGCCCAGGCCGGGGAGCATCGCAGGGGCTCGGCGGTGGGCCTCGTCATCGCCGCCACCGCAGCCCACCACGGCCTCGCTGTCCTCCACGACGATGCCGACCACCGTGCCATTGCCCTGCACGCGTCCGACCTGCTCGAGCACAACGTCCACGACATCGCCTGAGGGGGTTCCTCTGGCACGCGCTGCTGGGATCAGCTACGACCCGCCGGCGCCCACCTGATCAGTTCGAACCGGGACTGGAACTGCCGGCCGCTTCGTTGGCGGCACGGCGGTACTCGGCGTTGATGCGCTGAGCTTCCTCAAGCTGGTCCTCGAGGATGACGATGCGGCAGGCAGCCTCGATCGGGGTTCCCCTGTCGACGAGTTCGCGGGCGCGAGCGGCAATCCGCAGTTGGTAGCGGGAGTACCGGCGATGTCCCCCCTCCGAGCGCAGCGGAGTGATCAGACGGGCCTCACCGATGGCTCGGAGGAAGCCAGGGGTGGTGCCGAGCATTTCGGCGGCCCGGCCCATGGTGTATGCGGGGTAGTCGTCGTCGTCCAGACGATCGTTGAGTGGAGTATCTGCTGCCATGTCACCTCGTAGTGCAACGCGTCGAGGGGCCCTGATGCCGTACGGCACCAGGGCCCCGAAGGAAATTGAACACCATCTGTCGGCCCTAATGCTCTGCCGACCTTCTGTTTCCGCTACCCGGCCCGCGAGGGGAGGGGGTGCGGGGATCGCGGCTGCGTGACCGGGGACCACCATCCAATCCGGGGTCTTGCGGTACCCGGGCCGAGAGCTTCTCGGGCCGGGCGATCCTGATGGCGTCTGCTCCTCCGTCCTTTCTCAGAACCAATCACTCGGTGAACGGGTACTGCGGTACTGCTCGGTGATGCTCTCGGCAGCCCCTCGACCTGCGGGCTGCCCAGTGCGGCTCTCAGCCCCGTCACCGTTCTGCGAACACCTTGGCTTCGGAGCTCCAGAGCCGCACTGACCTGCGAACTTCAGGTACTACTTCCCGCCAGTTCGTGTCTGCCGGGTCTCGCTTGACCGTGTCAACGAGAAAGAGACTAACCGTGCCAGGGAGCAATGTCTACTCCGGCAAAAGTAGATTTTGGCGTTCGGTGGTCACAGGCATCCTGTGGCCTGCGTGGCGTGGCGTGGCGGTCCTGAAGGACTGCGTCCGTCTCGGCCACTGCGGGCAGCGAAACGGTGAGGGCCCTGCCGACGCGCGTCGGCAGGGCCCTCACCGGGTCTCTGGTGGCAGTTTCCCGCCCGTCCTCACATCTCAGGCGGGACACCCTTCATGGATCAGCGGGCGAGGGTGGGGACGCCCGGGCTCCGGCCGCGCTCCCCGACGGCGCCGGGCCGAGTGC
This sequence comes from Streptomyces bicolor, assembly GCF_000719285.1. Lineage (GTDB taxonomy): Bacteria > Actinomycetota > Actinomycetes > Streptomycetales > Streptomycetaceae > Streptomyces > Streptomyces bicolor. Next base: position 134,034 of record NZ_JOFS01000006.1, read on the forward strand.
CGGGCCAGGGTGATCAGGCCCGTGCTCTGAGCCTGCGTCATAGGTGCCTCCTACCGGGAGAGGAGTGGGCTTGTGATCGCAGCGGCCCTAGGCAGCCGAGCCGAAGCCGGACCGCTGTTCTCCCCTGCGGCGTGCCGCTTCGCCGACGGGCCTGCCCTGGCCGGCACGGCCCCGGCGCCCCCGACGGCCCCGGGACGGGGAGGAAGAAGACGCGCCGCGGGGACGCTCCACGTCCGGCGCGGTGATGACGACCGGCACACCGGAAGGGGCCTGGGCGCCTGTGATGCGGCTCAACTCCGCCTCGCCCGACCGCACCTGGGCGATCCGGGGGGTGATGCCCGCCGAAGCCATCAGCCGGCTCACCTCGCGACGCTGGTCACGGGTCACCAGGGTGACGACGCTGCCGGACTCGCCGGCGCGGGCCGTACGGCCGCCGCGGTGCAGGTAGTCCTTGTGGTCGCTGGGCGGATCCACATTGACGACCAGGTCGAGGTTGTCGACGTGGATCCCGCGCGCCGCGACGTTGGTCGCCACCAATACCGTCACATGGCCGCTCTTGAACTGGGCCAGGGTCCGGGTGCGCTGGGGCTGGGACTTGCCACCGTGCAGGGCTGCGGCGCGGACACCGCTGCTCAGCAGGTGCTTGGTCAGCCGGTCCACCGCGTGCTTGGTGTCGAGGAACATGATCACTCGACCGTCTCGCGCCGCGATCTCGGTGGTCGTCCGGTGCTTGTCCGCGTCGTGCACATGGAGTACGTGGTGCTCCATCGTGGTGACCGCGCCGGCGGAGGGGTCGACCGAGTGGACGACGGGGTCGTGCAGGTAGTTCCGCACCAGCCGGTCGACGTTGCGGTCCAGGGTGGCCGAGAAGAGCATCCGCTGCCCGTCGGGACGCACCTGGTCGAGCAGGGCGGTGACCTGGGGCATGAAGCCCATGTCGGCCATCTGGTCGGCCTCGTCGAGGACCGTGATGCCGACATCGTCCAGCCGGCAGTCGCCCCGGTCGATGAGGTCCTTGAGCCGCCCGGGCGTCGCGACGACCACCTCGGCCCCGGCGCGCAGCGCACCGGCCTGCCTGCCGATGGACATTCCGCCGACGACGGTGGCCAGCCGCAGGCTCACGGAGCGGGCGTAGGGAGTGAGCGCGTCGGTGACCTGCTGGGCGAGTTCGCGGGTGGGGACGAGGACGAGGGCGAGCGGCTGCCGTGGCTCGGCACGCCGCCCCGCTGTACGAGCCAGTAGGGCGAGGCCGAAGGCGAGGGTCTTGCCCGAGCCGGTGCGGCCACGGCCGAGTACGTCACGACCGGCCAGTGAGTTCGGCAGGGTCGCCGCCTGGATCGGGAACGGTGCGGTCACGCCTTCGCGGCCGAGCGTGACCAACAGCCGCGAAGGCATGGCGAGTTCGGCGAACGACCCGGCGGCGGGCAGCGCGGGCGTGATCGTCTTCGGCGGGGCGAACTCGCCTTGTACGGCCCGTCCGGCCGGTCGATTTCCGTAACCCTTCGAACGGCGCGGACCATCGGAGCGGCCGGCGCCGGCGCCTCCCCCGAAGCGGTCATATGTGCGAGATGTGCGGGCGCGCTTCATGCTCATGCGGAGCCTTCCTTGACGGGGCACGCAGCAAGGAATTCCCGCAGCAGATGAGCGGCGCAGAGAATCTCGAGACGAGCCGAATATGATGTGGGGCTGCCCTGAAATGCAGCGAGCTGGGGCCCGCACCCCAGAGGTGCGGGCCCCAGCTGCGAAGTATGCGTCAGCGCCGGTGTCAGGCGGGAACGATGTTCTCGGCCGTCGGGCCCTTCTGGCCCTGCGCGATGTCGAACGACACCTTCTGGCCTTCCAGCAGCTCGCGGAAGCCCTGGGTGGCGATGTTCGAGTAGTGGGCGAAGACGTCGGCGCCGCCGCCGTCCTGCTCGATGAAGCCGAAGCCCTTTTCCGCGTTGAACCACTTCACGGTGCCAGTAGCCATTTCATTCTCCTTCGGAGGCGGTGTCAGGAATTCACCCTGTGTGAATTCCGTGTCGCCGTGATGATTACCCCGTCGGAAATGAACCTTCTGGCAACCACACCTGCAACTGAGATCGACAGTAGCACGGTGCGATCGGCCATGCGCGGTCGACAATTCCACTCCGGCCGATGGTCGGGGGAATACTTGCCGTGCCCCGCACCTATTTCTCATTTCACGGACACAGATATTGCTCTCCACGGGAACGATCTTCCCGCCGTGCACTTCCGCCCACGGCCCCGTGACCTCTGCCGACGGGAGATGTGCCGCTGCCGCCTTCGCCGGCGGACGGCGCGCCGTCGAACGAGCCGAGACGCTTCCATCGCGAGGAAGGTCACATCCCCCGAGAAGAGCAGGACGGCCAGTGGCCGGGAGCGATGAGGTCAGCCGCGCCACTCCACCATGAGCAGCGTCGCGTCGTCCGTGGTGTGTCCGCCTCGCACCCGTTTGAGCGTGTGGGACAGGGAGCGCGTTGCCCGGATTGCGCACACCGACGGCTACGCCGATGCCGATCAGCCAGTCACCCTCGCGCCCCCACGGTGTGGCACTCGTGGCACTCTCGTAGCCGGCGGGTGGAGAACGGCAGCCCGGACGCTTCGTCCTCGTTCGGTTCGTCGGGGGCGCTTCGCGGTCAGGCGAGGTTCTTGGTGAAGAACTCGTCGAGCTTGTCGAAGGGGATGAGGTCCTTGCGGTCGTACAGGTCGACATGGTCCGCGCCCGGGACGACGACGAGGTCGATGCTGTCGGGGGCCGTCTTCTGGACGTCCTCGGAGTAGTAGAGGGAGTGCGCTTCGGCGCCGGCCACCAGGAGGGCCTTGCGGGGCGCCAGCATGTCGATGTCCGTCATCTGCTCGAAGGCGAAGAACGACATCGGCGTGGTCGCGGTCCACGCGGTGGTGGAGTTGATCGAGCGCGGGTGGTAGCCGCGCTCGGTGCGGTAGTAGTCGAAGAAGATCTTCGTGATCGGGTCGGCGTCCGCCGGGAGGGTCTTGGGCAGGACGCGGTTCGAGGGGGCGACGTTGCCGTTCTCGTCGAAGGGGACCTCGTGGGATCCCCGCGCGAAGGTGCCGTTCTCGGCGTCGGTCCAGCGCTGCCGGCTGAGGTAGTCGATGACCTTCTGGCGCTGCTCACGGGTGTAGGAGTCCTGGTGGCCGCGGGACATGCTGCGCGACATGTCGTACATCGCGGACGTGGCAACCGCCTTGATACGGCTGTCCGCAGCCGCCGCGGTCAGCGCCATACCGCTCAGGCCGCAGATGGCCTGCACGCCGATCCGCTCGCGGTCGACGATCCTCTGCAGGCCGAGGAAGTCGACGGCGGCGCTGAAGTCCTCGGTGTAGATGTCGGGCGAGCCCACGTCGCGCACCGTGCCGCCGCTCTGGCCGGTGAAGGAGGGGTCGAAGGCGAGGGCGACGTAGCCGCGGCGGGCGAACTCGTTGGCGTAGAGCCCCGAGGACTGTTCCTTGACCGCGCCGAACGGGCCGCTGAGCGCCAGGGCGGGCAGCTTGCCCCTGGCGTTCTTCGGTACGTAGAGGTCCGCGGCGACCGTGATGCCGTAGCGGTTCTTGAATCGCACCGAGGTCCGCTTGACGTTCTTGTCCAGCGCGAAGGTGTAGCCGCCGTTGGCCGTGGACTTGCTCTGTCCTGTGGCGCCCGCGGCGCCGCCGGTCTCCTCGCCGAAGGCGGGCAGAGCCGTGAAGGAGGCGGCGGTGGCGGCGCCGGTGGCGGCGATCAGTCCGAGCGCTTTGCGACGTTCCATGCAGTGGACCTCATATTCGATCGGTGGGGAAAAGGCGCGACGGTCGGTGCTGTCGTGACCAGGCGCGATTCCAGGAGACCGCTTCCGCGCCAGGCGTGGCAGGTCGGGTTTATGGGGGGTACAAGCTCAACCCCCCAGCCCGCGGGGGGTGTGCGTCGTAGCGTGGAAGGCATGGCACACCGGCACCTCCCGGACACCCGTTATCCGCGCGGGGTCAGCGTGGGCTGGCCGCCCTCGAACTTCGCGTACCGCTGCTCGGCGATGGCGTCGAGGATGGCGTTGCGCTTGTCCTCGGTCTGGGTGTCCTTCCAGCCCTTGGACTGGGCCCGGGTGATGTCGTACATGACGATCGTGGCGACGGCCTTGATGCGCCGGTCGACGCCGGCGGCGCTGAGGAGGAAGCCTCCGCTGCCGCACATGCCGATTCCGCCGATGCGCTCGCGGTCCACGAAGGGCCGGGTGCCGAGGTAGTCGACGGCGGCGTGGAAGTCCTCGACGAACAGGTCCGGGGAGGAGAGGTGGCGCGGGCTGCCACTGCTGTCGCCGTTGAAGGACGGTTCGAAGGCGAGGGTGACGAAGCCGCGCCCCGCGAGGTTCTGGGCGTAGATGCCCGCGCCCTGTTCCTTGACGCCGCCGTAGGGAGAGCCGTTGAGGAGCGCGGGGCGTCGTCCTGCTTCCTTGCGGTGCTGTGCTGCGTTCTGGGGGGATCAGGGGTTGATGAGGACCTTGAGGCTCTTGCGGTCGGCCATGTCCTGATAGCCGGCCGGGACGCCGTCGAGATCGGTGGTGACGTCGAAGACCTTGCCCGGCTCGATGGTGCCGTCGAGGATGTCGGGCATCAGTTCCTCGATGTAGGCGCGCACGGGGGCGGGGCCTCCGGCGAGGCGGATGTTGTGGCGGAACAGGCTGCCGAAGCCGATGGGCGCCTCCTCGTACTGCGGGACGCCGACGCGGCTGATCACGCCGCCCGGGCGGACTACGCCGACGGCCTGCTCGTAGGCGGGCATGTTGCCGACGCACTCCAGGACCACGTGCGTGCCATGCCCGCCGGTCAGCTCCCGCACCTGGGCGATGCCTTCCTCGCCGCGGGCGGAGACCACGTCGGTGGCGCCGAACTCCCGGCCCAGGCCGGTGCGCGCCTCATGACGGCCCATCAGGATGATCTGCTCGGCGCCCAGGCGCCTGGCCGACAGGACCGCCAGCAGGCCGACCGCGCCGTCACCGATCACGGTGACGCGGGTGCGCTCGTTCACGCCGCCCGCCACGGCGGCGTGGTGGCCGGTACCGAGGACGTCCGAGAGGGTCAGCAGGGAAGGGATGAGGGCGGAGTCCGCGGCGACGGGGAGCTTGACGAGGGTGCCGTCGGCGAGCGGGACACGGACCGCCTCGGCCTGGCCGCCCTCCTCCGGCTCGCCGTCCCAGAAGTTCGCCTGGGCGTGGGCGCAGGAGGTGTGCAGGCCCTCGCGGCAGAACTCGCAGGTGTTGTCGGAGATGGCGAACGGGGCGACGACCAGGTCACCGCGCTTGACGGTGGTCACCTCCGAGCCGGTGTCCTCGACGACGCCGATGAACTCGTGGCCCATCCGGGCGGGGCCGTCCTCGGGCTTCGCCGAGGCGTACGGCCACAGGTCGCTGCCGCAGACGCAGGACGCGGTGATCCGGACCAGCGCGTCGGTGGGCAGCTTGATGACGGAGTCCGGGACGTTCTCGACGCGGACGTCGCCGGCGCCGTACAGGAGTGTCGCGCGCATGATGTTCTCCAAGTGCTGTTTCGGGAAGGTGCTGTTTCGGGAAGGTGCTGGTCACAGAGGAGGGCGTGACGGTTCAAGCCTGGTCGGCACGGGCGGGGGCCGCATGCCGGACGACGGTGCCGGGCGCACTGGCGCGGTCGTGGCGTCGCAGGGCGAGGGCGATGGTGGGAATCAGGGTCAGGGCGGCGATGGCGGTGCCGACCACGGTGGGGCCGGTGGCGCCGGTGCTCTCCAGGGCGAGGCCGGCGATCCAGAGCCGATGGCGGTGCCGAGGTTGAACGCCGAGACGGTCAGGGCCGAGGCCAGGGTGGGTGCCTGGCCGGCGTAGCGGACGGCCAGGGCCATCAGAACCGGGTTGGCGCCGAGGCCGAAGAAGCCCAGCAGGGTGACCAGGACGATGGTGGCGGGGGCGGAGTCGGCCGACAGGACGATCGCCAGGAGCAGGAGCATGGCGCCCGCGGCGGCGACGACGGTGACCGTGTGCGGGCGGCGGTCGCCCAGCCGACCCCCGACGAGCGAGCCCACAAGGGCGCCGAGGCCGAAGCCGACGAGGACCAGCGGCACCAGTCCGGCGGCGAGGCCGGCCCGGTCGGTCAGCAGCGGTGCGATGTAGGAGTACGCGGCCAGGACGCCGCCCGTGGTGGTGGCACAGGCGGCCAGCACGAGCCACAGGCGACCGGAGCGCAGCGCGGTCAGCTCCGCGCGGATCGTTCCCGCCTGCTGGGCCGGGCCCCCCTGCGGGACGGTGCGGGCGATCAGCGGGACGGCCGCGGCGGCGAGGGCGGCGAGGGCCCAGAACGGTCCGCGCCAGCCCATGAGCTGTCCGGCGAACGCGCCCAGCGGTACGCCGACGACGTTGGCGAGCATGGCACCGGCCCCGACGAGACCGAGGGCGCGGGCGCCGGCGGCCGGGCCCGCGGCGCGGGTGGCGGCCACGTTGGCCACGGCCCAGAACGCCCCGGTGGCGATCGCGGTCAGGAACCTGGCCGCGAGCAGCAGGACGAAGTTCGAGCCGACGGCGACGACGACGTGCCCGAGGGCGAAGACGCCCAGGGCGAGCATCAGGGTCAGTCGTGTGGGCAGCCGCAGCGTGAGCATCGCCATCAGCGGCGCCCCGACGATCATCCCGACCGCGAAGACGGTGATCAAAAGTCCGGTCCGGGCGACGCTGACCTGTAGGTCTCCCGCGATCTCGGGCAGCAGGCCGGCCACGACGAACTCGGTGGTGCCCATCAGGAACGTGCCCAGCGCGAGCACATGGACGACGAGCGGAAGCCGGGCGGACGGAGGCTGGGGGTTTTCAGCCCGTACGGTCTCGGCAGGAGCGTGGAGGACTCCTCCTCGCGTACTCAAGGTTCATCTCCGTGGGGGTGGTGATCGGGGTACGTCACCCAGGGAACAAGCCGCCCCACCCTTGAGGAAGGTCGCGTTTATCGGGGGGACAAACTCAACCTCCCTCTCCGCGAGCCGATGGCTACCGTGAAAGGCATGGAACCGCTCCCCGACGACCGCACCGACCACCGCACCGAGATCCGCGACTTCCTCGCCAGCCGCCGCGCGAAGATCACCCCGGAGCAGGCCGGGCTGCCCACCAGCGGCCGGCGCCGGGTGCCCGGGCTGCGGCGCGAGGAGGTCGCCGTGCTGGCCGGCGTGAGCACCGAGTGGTACACCCGGCTCGAGAAGGGCCACATCAGTGGCGTCTCCGAGGACGTGCTCGCCGCGGTCGCCCAGTCCCTGCAGCTGGACGAGGACGAGCGCACCTACCTGTTCGACCTGGCCCGCGCGGCCCGGCCCGCCCGCCGGGCGCCGTCACGCCGCAGGGACGTCGCGGTCCCGCCCCGCGTCCAGTGGCTGCTCGACTCCATGACGATGTCCTCCGCGTTCGTGCGCAACGGCCGCCAGGACGTCGTCGCCAGCAACCCGCTGGCCCGGGCCCTGCACGCGCCGGTCTTCGAAAGCGAGACCACCGACAAACGCGGCCGGCCCAACATCGCCCGCTACATCTTCCTCGACCCGGGCGCCCGGCAGTTCTTCGTCGACTGGGAGGCCGCCGCCGCCGTCACCGCCGCGCTGTTGCGCGCGGAAGCCGGACGCGAGCCCCACGACCGGGCCCTGCGCGAACTCATCGGCGAACTGTCCACCCTCAGCCCCGACTTCCGCAGCCAATGGGCCGCGCACGACGTCCGCATCCGCCACGACGGCATCAAACGCCTCCAGCACCCCGACGTCGGAGAGCTGGAACTGACCTACCAGTCCCTGGACCTGCCCCTGTCCCACCGCGCCATGCACGACCTGACCCTCTACACCGCCGAACCGGGCACCACCTCCGAAGACCGTCTCAAGATCCTCACCAGCCTGGCAGCCGGCCCCTCCCGGGTAGCAGAACCCACCGACCGACTCAGCTGAGCGACTCGTTTCGCACGCCCCGGCCCACCGGCCAAGCACCGGCTCGAACCGGCCGTAGAGGTTCACGTGCGTCCAGAACAGCGGGGACAGGGCCCGCCGGTCGGCGTCGGTGAGCCGCCTCTGCCGTTTCTCCTCGCTCAGGACAGGTGCCCGACCGGCGACACTCTGCCCGACCAACGGCAGAGATCACAGATGGCTTTCGCTTGGGCGGTCGTGCGGGTCGGATCGCACCGCTGTTGACCGTGGTTGTCCGTCCTTACGGGCACGCTATGGGCACGGGGTGCGGAGACCGGTGGGCAGAGTGCCTGCCAGGACGGGCGCGGTGTTGAGTTGGGCTCGGCCGGACGTCCAGTCGGGAACGCCTTCGCGCGTGCACAGAGCTGGTCGACGGCGTGGACCACAGCGCCGTGAAGCCGCAGACCTGCGTGCCGGTCTGCGTGCCGAGGAAGCATGTGATCAAGCAGCCTTTCGTGCCGTGCACCGGTCGCCGAGAAAACTGCGTCGGGGCGGCAACCTTCTCGTCCTCTGCGGCAACTGGGAGCCGGAAGGCCGAGTCGAACAACCGGATGGACGGGCATGAGGGCAACGCAGCACACCGCGCCGCAACCGTGGCGCAGGCGCGGACCGGTCACGGCACCGCCGTGCAGCCGGACGTCGCGCGGCCGAACGCCGTCCGGTTCGCCCGGTATTGACCAGTCCGCCGGTCAGCCTTCACCGCCCCGCAACCATGCACGACCGCCGTTCGAATCCCGGGATGGGCACTGTTAGGCTGCGCCCCCCGTTTTCGTTAAACGCGCAACTAACGCGCACGTCATGGCAAGGAGAGGGCGACCGGGGGATGGTCCTCGATGACGCGTCCGCGGAGTTCCACGAATTCTTCGAACGCCACTATGCCGAGCTCGCCCGTCTGGCACACCTCCTGACCGGCGAGACCGACGCGGCGGACGACCTCGCGGCGGATGCCCTGGTCGCCCTGTGGCAGCGCTGGGACCGGTTGCGGCAGGCCGACCACCCGCTCGCCTACGCCCGTGGTGTGGTGGCCAACCTGGCGCGGGGACGGATCCGCAGCACGGTCCGGGAGCGACGCCGGATCACGCTGTTCTGGTCCCGCAGCCCCGAGAAGGTGGAGGGGCCGGACATGGCGGCCGTGCTGGACGTCCGCGCGGCGCTCGCCCGGCTGCCGTTCCGCAAGCGCGCCTGCGTGGTGCTGCGACACGCCCTCGACCTGTCGGAGAAGGACACGGCGGCAGCGCTGGGCATATCGGTCGGAACGGTGAAGAGCCAGACCTCGAAGGGAATGGCCGAGCTGGAAAAGCTACTGGGCGCACACGCGGCCGGGGACCTGGTGCCAGGGAGGAGGAGGAACCGGTGAACGAGGAAATCGACCGTCGGCTGCGCGAAGCCGCCGAGGCCCACCGGCCCGACCGCGCGCGGATGCTGGCCCGGGTGGAACGCGGCATGGCCGGCCCCGCCGTCCGTCACCGCGCGCGACCGTTCGCGAGGTCCGGCACCAGGGTCGCCCTCGCCGGGCTCGCCGCCGGCGGCATCCTGACGACCGGCGGCCTCGCCGTCGCCGCCATCGTCGCGACCCCGTCGCCGTCGCCCACCGTGACCACGCCTGCCACCCCGTCCCCGACCGTCAGCTCCCCGCACCCGATATCGGCCCGCCCCACCCCTGTCGCGCCGCCCCCGGGCACCACCCCGGGCAGCTCGCGCCCGACTCCGTCGGCCACCAGTCCCTCGCCGACCGCCGACGAGAGCCAGTACGGGCCGTTGTGGTCGGCCGGCTCGCTTGATCCGAAGAGCACCGTCTACTGGACGCAGAGCAATCTCGTCCTCAAGGCGACGCAGCCGCTCACCTCGCTCACGGTCGAGATCCGGATCGTGCAGACCGGCGGGGCGAAGAGCACCGGCACCTGGCAGACCCTGCCGGGTGGTGACTTCACCGTCACCGTCCAGGAGGCCGGCGGCGCGCTGGTCTACCGCTGGGTCCTCAAGCCGGGCCTGACCGTGCCGGCCGGGAACCATGAGTTCGCCGCGCAGTTCAACAACGGCGCCGGCGAGCGCAGTGCCGCGGGCGACGGCTACCGCGTCGACGCACAGGGTTCGGGCGGCTCCGCGTCGGTCCGGGGAGGGTTCGTCCCGACCCGGTGAACGCCGCTGTGCGGCAAGGGGCGATGACGGCGGCCGTGAAGACTCTTCTGTGCGGCAGGGCGATGACGGCGGCCGTGAGAATGCTGCCCTTGATCGCGGCAACCTTTGTGTGCGTGGCGGCAACTGGCGGGTGACCGGGACCGGATCAAGTCCCGCCGTGCCAGAAGGACATGCCGTTGTCAGATCAGAACCGCTCTCATCGTCGCCGTCCGGCGACCCGCCGCGTGATCGCCGCCGCCGTGGTCCTCGCCGCCGCAGGCGCCGCCGTACCACTGGTCGCCCTGGCCGCACGCACGCCGGAGGCCGCCGCACCGGCCACGGCCGCCGACGCGGCGGCCGGCAGCGGCCGTTACTTCGGCACGGCAGTGGCCGCGGGCAAGCTCGGCGACTCCACGTACTCCGCCGTTCTCGACCGGGAATTCAAGATGATCACCCCGGAGAACGAGATGAAGTGGGACGCCATCGAACCCTCCCGCGGGTCGTTCACCTTCGCCGCCGCCGACTCGATCGTCAGCCACGCCTCCGCGCACGGCCAGCGCCTGCGCGGCCACACCCTGGTCTGGCACTCCCAACTGCCCAACTGGGTCAAGTCCATCACCGACGCCGGCACCCTGCGCACGGTGATGAAGAACCACATCACCACCGAGATGACCCACTACAAGGGCAAGATCTATGCCTGGGACGTGGTCAACGAGGCCTTCGCCGACGGCGGCAGCGGCCGGCACCGCAGCTCCGTGTTCCAGGACGTGCTGGGAGACGGCTTCATCGAGGAGGCCTTCCGCACCGCCCGGACCGCCGACCCCTCCGCCAAGCTCTGCTACAACGACTACAACATCGAGAACTGGTCCGACGCCAAGACCCAGGGCGTCTACAAAATGGTCAAGGACTTCAAGTCCCGCGGTGTGCCCATCGACTGCGTCGGCTTCCAGAGCCACTTCGCAAGCAGCGGCCCGCCGGCGAGCTTCCAGACCACCCTGTCCAACTTCGCCGCGCTCGGCGTGGACGTGCAGATCACCGAGCTCGACATCGCCCAGGCGTCCTCTACCGCGTACACCAACGCCGTCCAGGCGTGCATGAACGTCGCTCGCTGCACGGGCATCACGGTCTGGGGCATCCGCGACAGCGACTCCTGGCGCACCGGTGAGAACGCGCTGCTGTTCGACGCGGGCGGCAACAAGAAGCCCGCCTACAGCGCCGTACTCACCGCCCTGGGCAGCACCGGCAGCACCGGCAGCGGCGGCAGCGGCGGCACACAGGCCGGGGGCATCACCTCCGGCTCCGTCTACACGCTCTCCAACGCGGCGGCCGCCGGACGCGTTCTCGACGAGCCCGCGGGACAGAACGACAACGGCACCCCGCTCCAGGTGTGGGACGCCAGCGGCGCCTCCAACCAGCAGTGGCGAGCCAACCGGAACAGCGACGGCTCCTACACCCTGACCAACATCGCCAGCGGCCGGGTACTGGACGAGCCGGCCAACCGGACGGGCAACGGGACGAGGATGACGGTCTGGGACGCCAACGGCGGCGCCCACCAGCGCTGGAAGGCCCGCCAGAACAGCGACGGCTCCTACACGCTGACCAACGTCGCCAGCGGCCGGGCGCTGGAGCTCCCCGGCGGTCGGACCGCCAACGGCACTCCCGTCCAGATCTGGGACACCAACGGCGGCGCCAACCAACGCTGGAACCTCCAGCCGACCGTGGCGCCGAAGAGCGACACGTGTGCTCTTCCGTCGACCTACCGGTGGACCTCGACGGACGCGCTGGCGCAGCCGGCGAACGGGTGGGCCTCGCTGAAGGACTTCACCACCGTGACCTACAACGGCAAGCACCTGGTCTACGGGTCGAACTACTCGGGAACGGCCTACGGCTCGATGGCGCTCAGCCCCTTCACGAACTGGTCGGACATGGCCTCGGCCCGCCAGACCGGCATGAGCGAGAAGGCGGTGGCGCCCACGCTGTTCTACTTCGCGCCCAAGAAGATCTGGGTGCTGGCGTACCAGTGGGGTCCGTGGCCCTTCAGCTACCGCACCTCCAGCGACCCGACCGACCCCAATGGCTGGTCCGCGCCGCAGCCGCTGTTCACCGGCAGCATCCCCCGCACCGACTCCGCCACCGGCCCGATCGACCAGACCCTGATCGCCGACGACAAGAACATGTACCTGTTCTTCGCCGGTGACAACGGCAAGATCTACAAGGCGACCATGCCGATCGGCAACTTCCCGGCCAGCTTCGGCTCCTCGTATACGACGGTCATGAGCGACACGACGAAGAACCTGTTCGAGGCACCGCAGGTCTACAAGGTCCAGGGCCAGAACCAGTACCTCATGATCGTCGAGGCTCGCGGCGTGAGCGAGCAGCGCTACTTCCGCTCCTTCACCGCCACCAGCCTGAACGGTCCGTGGACCCCGCAGGCCGCCACCGAGTCCAACCCCTTCGCCGGCAAGGCCAACAGCGGCGCCACCTGGACCAACGACATCCTGACCTGCCTCCCGGAGAAGTCCCCAGCCCGACGAAGCTGACGAAATGCGCCCCCATCGAAGAGATGGGGGCGCATTCGTAAGCTTGACCTACTTGCGTGCTGTACGGCTACTTGAGCGCTGTACCGCCCGAGTTGTGATAGGCGATCGTCTTGTTGATCAGGTTTCCGCCGTCGGACTCGACCGTGGTCTGTTCCTCCTGCCCCGGACCGAAGAACAGGCCGGCGACGTGGGCGTTCGCGACCTGGTCCATGTGGGCGAAGAACCAGTCCACCTTGTCGTCCTTGTAGTGGTTGCGGGTGTTGTTCTGCGCCATGTTGCCCACCGGGATCTGCCACAGGACCACCGGCTTGCCCGCGGACTCGGCCATCGTCTTGTAGAACTTCAGCGCGGCGGCGGCCTTCTGGTCGGTCCAGAAGCTGTCACGGCTGCCGTGGGCCGGCTGTGCGTACCAGCCCGCGTCGCGGTCCGACACATCGCTGACCAGGAAGTCGGCGTTCCGTGCCCCGAGGTCCGCGTAGTCCTTGACGCACTTCTGGACGTTGCTCTCCCAGTCGAAGCAGGAGAGGTGCAGCCCCACGGCGGCGTTCGGCGCGTACTTGTGCGCCATGTGAATCAGGCACTGGGCGAGTCCGGACGCGCTGTTCTCCTGCGATCCGCAATCCGTCGGATTGGCGGCCGAGACCTGCGCGGGAACCTGGTGCAGATTGCCTAGCGTCCGGGCGAAGCCCCAGAAGTCGGGCTCAAGATCGATCGCGTCGTGCGACGTGCCGATCTTCTGGAGGAAGAAACGGTAGTCGTTCAGGTACCGGGTGAGCAGGTCACGCCTGTTGATGGCCTTGACCTCGCCCGGGCCGTCGCCCTCACCTGCCGCATCCCCGAGGTCGCGCAACGAGTACCAGGTCCAGAGCATCTTCTGCGGGCGCGGCTTGCCCTTGTACGTCGCGTCGGCCACCACGTCGTCCCGCCAGGTCACGTAAGTGCCGGGCGCCGTGGTGCTGCCGTTCCAGCAGCCCCACCAGCTCGACCACTCGTCCTTGCAGCGCGCTGCCGTGTAGTAATCCGACGAGGGCGCGGGCTGGCTGTGCACATAGGCGTAGCGCATGTCGAACGGCGCGGCGGTCGCGGAGGTGTCGGACATCGAGCCGCCGATGAGCACCTTGTCACTGCCCATGAAGCGCTTCGCCGAGCTGCTGCCACCGGCCGCGGGCGACGAAGGGGAAGACGAAGGCGAAGACGAGGGTCGCGTGTCGCTCGGAGTCTGGCTTGCGGGAACGCTGCTGCTCGGCGCGGGGGACGTACCGCCGCCGACACTCCCGACCGGGACGAGTTGCCACTGCTGATCGGCGCCGCCCCGGTCGCGGTTCTGGACGACGTTGCCCCCGTTGGCCTTGGCGGCCTTGCGGACACCGACAGCCATGCCACTGAAGCGATTGACCAAACGCACGTAGCCCTTCGACGACTTGGCCAGTTTGAACTGCTGGTTGGTGGCGTTCAGGTCTTTCCACTGCACGATGGCGGTGCCGGCGGTCTTCGACCAGCCGAGGTCGTCCAGCACCTTGCCGGAGGTCCGGTTCTGCAGCCGGTAGTACCCGTCACCCGCGTCGATGAACCGCCACTGCTGGTTGGCCCCGCCGTGGCGCGCCCACTGCACCACCGCCGCGCCGTCGTTCTTGGCGGAGCCGCGGTCGTCCAGCACCTTGCCGCTGTTGCGGTTGACCAGCACGTACCACTTCTTCAGATCCAGGGTTTTCTGGTCCGCCGAAGCCTGGCTGACCACGACAGCCGAGCCGGCCACGACCACCATGGCGAGACCTCCCCAGAGACCCCGATGCGCGAGCAACCGACGACCACGATGCTTCGGACGACCACCGCGCGCGCCGCCGTCGTCGGCACGGTGGCCGCCGCCACGGGACGCCACCGATGACGTGGGTGGGCCGGGGACATGCCTGTGCTCTCGTTCCAGGGACATGCCTGTGCTCTCTCTCAGCCGTTGCATCTGACCGGACCACTTGGCCGGACAACACTGAGTGGTCCGAGAGGCCGAAAAGGTTGCCGCGAAGATCCACAGATTTCTTCGCCTTGACCGCTTCCCGTTCGCGGCGGAGCACGGCACGCCTAACGCCGACGGTGGCGAACGCCTGATGGCTGGTCGGGGAAGAACGGCATGGGCATTCCCACCGCCGCCCTGCCGTAGCTGAACTCGGCCCAGGTCGCCCACCCCCGCGTACCGCCGGAGTCTGGGCGAGCTGCGCGAGATGGGCGTGCTGGTCGGCTCGTACGAGCCTCACTCACCGGCCCAAGGCCGGCGGTGGTGCTGATCGATACCGCTGGGAGGCACTGGTCTTTGTAGACCGCTGCCGTGGGCACGGCTCTGAAGCGCGGCGGGCCGGGCGCCGGAGTGAACGGGCTCCGCTCTCGGCTCGGCCGGCTCGCATGCCCGGCTCGGGGAGCGCCTGGCCGGTGACGGCGGCGATGCACTCCAAGTCGCGGTCGCGGTGCAGGTCCTCAGGAAGTGCCGTCCGCGGGTACGGGTTCGGTGAACTGGTCGAACAGCATGACGGCAACCCTTGTGACAAGGGACCAGTTCTCGTCGCCGTGCGGGTCCGCCAGGTCCCCGTAGCCGGCGATCCACCGCATGTGGAAGCCGTCCAGCAGGGAAGCGATGCTGGTGGCGAGGTGATCAACCTGGTAGGGCGCGCGCATGCGCAGTCCGTAGGTGTCGAGCAGGGCCTGGTACGCCTCGCAGGCCACCTTCGTGAACGATTCGCCGTAGTGCCCGAGGGCCTCACGCACGCGGGGGTTCGCGGCGCTGGCGTAGAAACCGAGCATCACCCGGTAGATCGGGTCCACCCGGTGGTTTTCGTGGTTGTCGGTCAGTACGTCGTTGAGGGCTTCCTGCCAGGTGATGCCCTTCTCGACGGCTTCCTCGAAGCGCCGGATGCTGTCGGGCAGACCCGGTACCAGTTCCGCCTGCCGGGAGGTGAGGTGGAACAACAGCTCGGCCTGGAAGTCGGCCTGAGCCGGCCAGATCTGGTAGATCGATCCCGTGGTGACCGCCGGTGCCGCCTCGTCGCCCAGCCGGTCCCGGATGATGCGGGTGGCCTCTTCCGTCACCTGCTTGACCCGCACGTGGGCCAGGGCGGCGGAGACCGCGGCCTCGCTGGTGTCGGCGGTTCCCGCACAGACGAGTTTGGTCGCCGCTTCGAGCATGAGGGCCCGGGTCTCCTCGAGCGATCGCCGAGGCAGCCTGCGCCTTCCGGCCTGCGTCGTCACACCCTCCCCCTCCCCTGTCTGATCGTTAAATCGAACTGCTTGATCGTTAAATCAAAGTGAACCAAGGCGTTGACAGGGGGTAAGCCTACACCTAGATTCCCGGTTCGTAAGAAAGTTACGAAACCTCGGGAAGGCCGTTTGACCAGGCCTTTCCGGGTGCTCCGAGCCGCCCTTCGCGCTGGCCACCCCGTGCGCTCCAGGTCCCCGGCCGGCCGTTCAACCCCCTGTTGCGCATGCCCTCGGCATGACTTCCCTTCGCTCCGCTCACGGAGGTTTCGTATGCCTACCCATCCGCGTGTCCGAGGACTGGGCCTGATCGCCTCCCTCATGGCGCCCGTCCTGGGCCTCACCGCCTGCAGTGGCGCGCAGAGCCCAGGCTCTGCCTCGGCCGGCGCTGCCGCAGCCGACTCATCGGCCGCCGCGGACACCCGCCCGTCGGCCGCCGTGGTGACCGACTATCAGAGTTACGTGGGAGGCAAGGCGGGCAAGGCCGACTCCGGCTTGTCCCCGGTCACTCTCGGCTGGGTGAACGTCGAGGGCGGCCCCGGCGGCAGCCCGGAGGCGACCCTGGGCGCCAAGGCAGCCGTTCGGTACGTCAACGAGAAGCTCGGCGGAATCGGCGGCCACCCGCTCGCGCTGAACGTCTGCACGGTGGTCTCCGCCGAGGAGGAGGGGCAGAAGTGCGGCCAGCAACTGCTCGGCGACAAGGCCGTCTCCGCCATCGGCCTCGGCAATCTGTACCTGGGCGACGCCTCCTTCAACTCCGTGGTGGCGGGCAGGAAGCCGGTTCTGGTCGGCGTGGCGACGGGTCCCACCCTGCCCACGGCGAAGAACACCTACAGCACCTTCGGCGACCTGCCGCACATCTTCGGCACCTGGGGCACGTACTCGCGTGACGTCCTCAAGGCGAAGACGGCGGCGGTCATCCACACGAACACCCCCGGCGACAAGATCGCTTCAAGCGCGGCGGTCAAGGGACTCAAGGCCGCCGGCCTCACCGTCAAGTCGGTCGGCTTCGACGCGCAGGCCACGGACCTGATCGGCCCGGTCACCGCGGCCGGCGCCAACTCCGCCGACGTCATCGTGCCCATCACGGTCGGCTCCGGGTGTGTCGGAGTCGCCAAGGCACTCAAGCAACTCGGCATCGACAAGCCCGTGGTGTCCACGCCCCTGTGCATGTCACCGGACGTGGCCAAGGGCCTGGGCGGTGACCTGCCCACGTGGACGTACGGCGTCGCCCAGACGCTGCCGACCGACACCTCGGCCGCCGACTCCAAGGCGTTCCTGACGGCATCCGGCCAGGCGGGGCTCGACAAGGCCACCGCGTCCCAGGTCTTCGCACCACTGGGCTGGAGCACGATCCTGACGTACGCCAAGGCGCTCAACGCCGTGGGAGCCGACAAGATCACCCCGGCGGCCGTCGCCGCGCAGCTGAAGAAGTTCACCGGGCCGGTCGTCATGGGCGCCGCCGAGGTCAAGTGCGCCAAGTACCCGGACGCCCCCGCGGTCTGCAACGACCAGGCGCGGTTCTACCAGTACAAGGGCAAGGGCGCCTTCCAGCCGCTGACCGACTGGCTCCGCCCGCCCCGGTGACCCCCGTCCCACCGTCCGCCCGGGTCGCGTCCGGCCCGCGACAGACCTTCCCGTGCCGTGTTCCCGAGGCCCGACGGCTCCCCTACGGCCTTCCTATGGCCTCAGGAACACGGCGCTCCAGGAGTAAGAAATGGAACAGATCCTGCTCTTCGCCGTGCTCGGCCTGGGCCAGGGGGCACTGATCGCCGGCATCGCACTCGGCGTCGTGGCGACCTACCGGGGCTCGGGCATCATCAACCTGTCGACCGGCGCTGTCGCGATGGTCGCCGGTTACGTCTTCTGGGCCCTGAGCACCGGCTTCTTCGGCTTCTCACTGCCGACCGCCGCCGCCATGGCGGGGGCGCTGATGGCGGCGCTCGCGGTCGGTGTGCTCACCGAAGCAGCGGTGTTCAAGCCCCTGCGTGCGGTCTCACCCCTGGCCAAGCTCGCGGCGTCACTCGGCATTCTGCTCACCCTGCAGGCCACGTGCTGCTGGTGTTCGGAACCCAGCCCCAGCAGGCCCCCAGCATCCTGCCCTCGAACGCCGTCACCGTCCTGGGCGTCACCACGCCCGTCGACCGTTTCATCCTGACCGGGCTGGTGATCGCCGTCGCGCTCGCCCTCGGTGCCCTGTACCGGTGGACCCGGTTCGGGCTCGCCACCCGCGCCGCCTCGGAGAACGAACAGGCGGCCCTGCTGGCCGGCCTGTCGCCCAACAGCGTCTCCCTCGCCAACACCCTGCTGTCCGCGCTGATCGCGGGGCTGCTCGGGGTTCTGGCCGCACCCATCGTCCAGGTCGACTCCGTCACGCTCCCGCTGCAGGTGGTCCCGGCCCTGGCGGCGGCTCTCTTCGCCGGATTCACCTCACTGTGGATCGCCTGCTCCGCCGGCATCCTCATCGGCGTCATGCAGTCGGTCGTCTACTACCTGTCCACCCAGAGCTGGTTCCCGACCGACAACGGCAACGCCATGCCCGGACTCCAGCAGCTGCTGATCTTCATCCTGATGATCATCGCGCTCTACGTGAAGGGAGCGGGCCTGCCGCGCCGCGGCGAAGTCGTCGAGCAGCGGCTGCCCGCCGTACCGCTGCCGGACCGACTGCTCCGACCGGCCGTCCTGGCCACGGCCGCCGCCGCCCTCGCCCTGATCGTGCTGCCGTTCGACTTCCGCCAGGCGCTGACGAACTCGCTGATCGGCGCGATCATCGTCCTCTCGTACGTCGTCATCACCGGCTACGTGGGACAGATCTCCGTGATGCAGCTCGCGCTCTCCGGCACCGCCGGTTTCGTCCTGTCCCACCTGGCGACCGGACTGCACATCCCCTTTCCCTTCAACGTCCTCGGCGCGACCCTCCTGGCCACCTTGCTCGGCGTGGCGGCCGGCATCTCCGCGCTGCGGGTCCACGGCGTGAGCCTGGCCGTCGTCACGCTGGCCGCCGCGCTCGCGATGGAACAGGCCCTGTTCACCAACACCTCCTTCGGCGGCACCGCCGGAGTGACCGTGCCCCCTCCCCGCCTGTTCGGGGTGAACCTCGGTCCGGGGGCGGCCTTCCGCGGCCTGGACGGCAACGAACCCAGCCCTCTCTTCGGCTTCCTCGTCCTGTCCGTCGCCGCCGCCCTGGGGCTGTACGTGGCCAACCTCAGGCGCACCGGGCTGGGGCGGCGCATGCTCGCCGTCCGCTCCAACGAGCGCGCGGCCGCGGCGGCAGGCGTCAACGTGCGGGGAGTGAAGATCGCGGCGTTCGCCATCAGTTCCTTCATCGCCAGCGCCGCGGGGACCCTGTACGGCTACAACTTCGGCTCCGTCAGCGCGGTCCGGTTCACCGCGCTGGCCGCACTCGGCCTCATCGGCTTCGCCTACATCGGCGGCATCACGATGGTCTCCGGAGCCGTCATCGCCGGCCTGATGTCCACCGAGGCACTCATCCCGCACGCCCTGGACAAGTGGTTCGGCATCAAGGGGAGCTGGGCTCTGCTCTTCGCCGGCGTCTCCCTGATCGTGACGCTGATCGCGAACCCGGACGGCATCGCGGGCGCCAACCACCGTCGCAAGAAGGCCAAGCAAGCCGCCCGCGCGGCGAAGGCCGCCCAGACCCGCGCCGAAAACGCCACGCCGGACACCGCCGGAGCCGAAACGGCGCCCACCCCCGCGGAGGTCGCACGATGAGCATGTTCAAGGTCCGTTCGCTGGGCGTCAGTTACGGCGGCGTCCACGCACTCAGCGACGTCAACCTGGATGTCGCCGAAGGCCAACTGGTGGGACTGATCGGCCCCAACGGCGCGGGCAAGACCACCTTCGTGGACGCGGTCAGCGGACTGGTCGGCGCCCGGGGCCGGGTGGAACTGGACGGCGAGGACCTGACCGGCATGCCGGCGCATGCCCGGGCCCGCCGAGGGCTCGCCCGCACCTTCCAGAGCAGCGAGCTCTTCGAAGACCTCACGGTGACGGAGAACCTGCGCGTGACGGCGGAACAACCGACCTGGGTCAGGGCGTTCGGCGAGACCTTCGGCCGCCGCACACCGCCGCCCTCGGCCGTCGCCGACGCCCTCACCACTCTGGGCCTGCAGGATTTCGCCGACGCATCCCCGGCCGAGCTGTCCCAAGGACAGCGCAAACTCGTCGGCGTGGCCAGGGCGCTGGCCGCCCGCCCCCGCATCATCTGCCTCGACGAGCCCGCCGCCGGCCTGGACACCACGGAGAGCGCCGAACTCGGCCGCCGCCTGCGCGCCGTCGCCGACGCCGGTACGGCACTGCTCCTCATCGACCACGACATGGGCCTGGTGATGGGCATCTGCGACCACCTGGTCGTCCTGGAGTTCGGCAAGGTGATCGCGTTGGGACCCCCGAGCCGGGTCCGCGACGACCTCGCCGTCATCACCGCCTATCTCGGCGCGTCCGCCGTCCAACCCGCCGACGCACCCGTACCCGACGGCGGCACTCCTTCCTCCCTCACCACCGGCCGGCCCGGGGTCCCCAGCAGCGCACCGGAGACAGCATGAGCACACCCGTACTGGAAGTGGCCGGACTCACGGCCGGCTACGACGGAGCCCCCGTAGTCCGCGACCTCGACATCACCGTCGGCGCAGGCGAGGTGGTCGCCCTGCTGGGCGCCAACGGGGCGGGCAAGACCACCACCCTCAAGGCCGTCTCCGGGCTGCTGCGTCCCTCCACCGGCACCATCACCTTCACCGGAACACCCCTGGACCAGGTGCCGGCGGCGGCCCGCGCGCGACGGGGCATCGCCCACGTCCCGGAAGGCAGGGGCATCTTCTCCTCACTGACCGTGGCGGAACACCTGCGGCTGCGACACCGGGGGGAACGGCTCGACGAGGAGGCGGCGTACGCCTACTTCCCGGTCCTGACCCGCCTGCGGGACCGCAAGGCCGGACTCCTGTCCGGCGGAGAACAGCAGATGCTCGCTCTCGGACGCGCCCTGGCCCGCCGTCCCAAACTGCTGCTGCTCGACGAACTCAGTCTCGGCCTCGCCCCGGTCATCGTCGAGGAACTGCTGCCCGTCGTCCGGCGCTTCGCCGACGATTCCGGCTGCGGGGTGCTGCTCGTCGAGCAGCACGTCGGCCTCGCCCTGGAAGTCGCCGACCGAGGCTGCGTCCTCTCCCACGGCGAACTCACCGTGCAGGCCACGGCCCGGGAACTGAGAGCGGACCGGTCCCGGATCGTGGCCGGTTACCTGGGCGCAAGTTCCTGACCGCCTTACCGGCACGGACCACGCCTCTCCACTCACCCTTTCCCAGGAGAATCATGTTCACTTTCGACAGCGGCAAGGACGGCGTACGCATCCACGTGCACGAGTGGCAGCCCGCCGGACCGCCGCGCGGCGTGGTGCAGATCGCGCACGGCATGGGCGAACACGCCGGCCGATACGCCGCGCTCGCCGAGGCGCTGACGGCCCGGGGCTTCGCCGTGTACGCAGGCGACCACCGGGGACACGGGCTTAGCAGGCACGCCGCACCCGGCCATCTCGGCGAGGACGGCTGGAACAGCCTCGTCGGCGATCTGGTGACACTCTCCGAGACCATCCGGGAGCGGCACCCCGGTCTGCCCCTGGTGCTGCTCGGTCACAGCCTCGGCTCCTTCGCCGCGCAGCAGTACGCACTGCACCACTCCCACCTGATCGACGCCCTGGCTCTGGCCGGTACCACCGCGGTCGACGCGATGCTCGCCAACCAGGCGGCCGACACCGGGGACCCGCTCATCGCCCTCAACAAAGGCTTCGAGCCTGCTCGGACGCCGTTCGACTGGCTCAGCCGTGATCCCGAAGCCGTCGACGCCTACCTCGCGGACCCGCTCTGCGGCTCCAGCCTCGACGCCGAGGGAATGCGGCAGGTCGCCGCCGCCTCGACAGCACTCGCGCAGCCCCGGGGCATCCCGGCACAGCTGCCTGTCCACGTCCTGGTCGGCGACCGGGACCCGCTCAACGCCGGGCTCACGCTGAGTGACCTGCTCGTCGACCGCTACCGGCAGGCCGGCCTCACCGACATCACCTACCGCGTCTACCCCGAAGCGCGGCACGAGCTGTTCAACGAGACCAACCGCACCGAAGTCGAGGGCGACCTGCTGGCCTGGCTGGAGCGGATACTCGCGCACATCAAACAAACCCCAGGCCGCTGACCTGGGGTTTCATCATGGAGCGGGTGACGAGAATCGAACTCGCGCTCTCAGCTTGGGAAGCTGATGTTCTACCATTAAACTACACCCGCGTAAGACGCTCGCTTCGGGAAGATCCGGAGGCGGTGTCCGATCGCTTCGTCACTGTACCTCATCTCCGGCCCCGGGCGCTGAAGCCCTGGGCCTGAGTGCGTTTCAGGGGTGGGATACGCGTGCGGGGGGCCGGAGTTGGGGCGTACGGTGGAGGGGTGGGAGAGGGGCCGGGCGGGGTCGGAGTGCCGCCTGGAGGGCCGTCCCTTTGATCCCGTAATGTGGCCTCTCGTCGTCAGGCAGGCAGCAGCCAGACGCGGCTCTTGGGGAAGGGACTCAAAGGACTTGATGGAGCGCACCGTCGTCCGTTGTGCCGATGGGCACGTGTTCAGCACCGCTTCGTTCCCGATGCAGCAGGCCGAGCGCCTCGGCCCCGGCCGGCTCGTCCGGTGTCCCCGGTGTGCCCGGCTCCGCAGTGTGGTGCCGGTGCAGCTGGAGAAGCGCTAGCGGAAGTAGCGACAGCAGGGCAGCGCCGGGCGCGCGGGCGGTCACGATTGTGGTCGTTCCGCGCGCCTTGCGTATCCTCGGGGCGTGCTTCTCTCAGACAAGGACATCCGGGCCGAGATCGACGCCGGGCGGGTACGGATCGATCCCTTTGACGAATCCATGGTGCAGCCGTCGAGCGTCGATGTGCGGCTGGACCGGTACTTCCGGGTGTTCGAGAACCACCGGTACCCGCACATCGACCCCGCCATCGAGCAGGCGGACCTCACGCGGCTCGTCGAGCCCGAGGGCGATGAGCCGTTCATCCTGCATCCCGGGGAGTTCGTGCTCGCCTCTACCTACGAGGTCATCACGCTTCCCGATGATCTCGCGTCCCGGCTCGAGGGGAAGTCCTCCCTCGGCCGGCTCGGGCTCGTCACCCACTCCACCGCCGGGTTCATCGACCCGGGGTTCAGCGGGCACGTCACCCTTGAGCTGTCCAACCTCGCGACCCTCCCCATCAAGCTCTGGCCCGGCATGAAGATCGGCCAGCTGTGCCTGTTCCGGCTCTCCTCGCCCGCCGAGTTCCCGTACGGCAGCGAGCGGTACGGATCCCGGTACCAGGGGCAGCGCGGACCCACCGCCTCCCGGTCCTTCCAGAACTTCCATCGGACCCAGGTGTGAGTGGCGGGATGACCGACAAGGACGGGCAAGTACGCGAGAACCTCACCTACGAGCAGTTCGGCGCCGCCGTCCGCGAGCTCGCGCAGACCATCGCGGACGACGGGTACCAGCCGGACATCGTGCTCAGCATCGCCCGCGGCGGGGTCTTCGTCGCCGGTGGGCTCGCCTACGCCCTCGACTGCAAGAACCTTCATCTGGTGAACGTCGAGTTCTACACGGGTGTGGGGACGACGCTTGAGATGCCCGTCATGCTCGCCCCCGTCCCCAACGCGATCGACTTCACCAACAAGAAGGTGCTGATCGCCGACGACGTCGCCGACACCGGCAAGACGCTCAAGCTCGTCCATGACTTCTGCCTCGATCATGTCGCCGAGGTGCGGTCCGCCGTGATCTACGAGAAGTCCCACTCGCTCGTGAAGTGCGAGTACGTGTGGAAGCGCACCGATGACTGGATCAACTTCCCGTGGAGTGTGTTGCCTCCGGTACACCGGTCCGGGGAAGTGGCCAAGCCGAACAGGGAAGCGCTCTAGCAGGCGTTCTGGAAGACGTTCTGGCAGGTATTCCGGCAAGCGTTCCCGGGCGCGCAGCCTGCGGGTGTTAGCGGATATCGGTCGCCTGGGTAGCACATCCCGGTGGACTGGATATCCCCGGTGAGCACCCTGGCCGGTGCCGTGGTCGGTGTGAGTTCCGCTCTGATCGCCGAGCGCATCCGCTGGCGTCGTGACCAGCAGAGGGAAGCGGCTCAGACGCGCAGGGCCGTGTACTCCGACTTCCTGATGGCGCTGAGCCGAGGGCACTCGGACATGCGGACGGTTGTCCTCCAGCCTGGCGGCTCGACCGGTGATCGACTCTACGCCGACCTTCATCAGGCTCTGGACGGCTCGGGCATCTGGCGGCTGAGGCAGAGCCTGTCACTCACCGCTTCGGCCGAGATCATTCGGCTGGCGGTCGGAGCGTGCGACGCGCTGACGCGGATGAGAGACGGGCTCATCGAAGAACCCGACGTCAGAGGCGACTCCTACGCCCGGATCCGGGCCGACCTCTGGCGGGAGAACGCTCATCTCCGGGAGGCCATGCGCAGGGATCTGGGTATGGACGGTCCGCCGGATCCTGAGGTCGGCCAGTACCGGTATCCGGCCACACCGTGACGCGTGGGCCCGGCGGCGCCATGAACAGGGCCCCCGGCGTGCAACGCCGGGGGCCCTCTCACGTACCCATGTGCTCTAGAACGTGCCCAGCTTCACGATCGACAGCAGCGCGATCAGTTGGATCGCGCTCGCGCCCAGTGCCTTCGGCCACGGCAGGTCGTGGGACTTCGAGACCATCAGGGTGAACAGGGCGCCTGCCGCCACCCAGGTCGCCCAGCCCAGCGCCTGGACGAACGTCGCGTCGCCGCCGGCGAACATCGCGAAGATCAGGCGGGGGGCGTCCGTGAGGGACATGATCAGCATGGAGAGGCCGACCGTGGGCTGCCAGGCGCCGTCGCCGCCCAGCTGGCGGGCGAGGGTGTGGGTGACCACGCCCAGCACGAAGGACGACAGGACGATGGCCACGGCGGTGGTCAGGACGATCGGGACCGCGTTGGAGAGGGTCGCGTTTATCGCGTCCTCCCGGGCGGTGTCGAAGCCGAAGACGGCCAGGAGGCCGTAGAGGAACGTCACGATCAGGGCGGGGCCCCACATCGTGTAGTCCCGCATCTGGAGGAAGGTCTGGGAGGGGGAGGTCACGATGCCCCGCAGCAGGGCCTTCCAGTGCAGGCGGGGGCCGACCGGGCCGGCCGGCGCGGCACCGGCCTGGTAGGTCTGGCCCTGGCTGTAGGGGTCCTCGTCGACCGAGAACGCCTGGGTGTGGCCCGGGTTGTTCGCCGCGTACGGGTCCGGGGCGGCGCCGCCCGGGCCGTGCGGGTAGTCGCCGTCGCCGAAGTACTCCGGCTCGCCATGACCGCCGTGGCCCCCGTGACGGCCGTGGCTTCCGGCGCCGTAACCGCCGTAGCCGCCTCCGCCGTTGGCCTGCGGCCAGCCGCCACCGCCGCCGCCCGAGCCGCCGTACGGCGGCTGCGGCGGCGGGGGATAGCCGCCCGACGGTCCCTGGGGCGCCTGCTGCCCGTACGGAGGTTGTTGGGGGCGCGTCTGCGGGGTGCCGTTGTTCCGGCTGCCCCGTCCGATCCTGAATCCAGCCACGTCTTCGAACGTACCTGGTCCCGGAGATCCGCGTGCCGGGCCCAGCGGTTCGGGCCCGGCTTTGCTGCCGAGCTGTGACATCCCTTAGGGGGAGAGGCCCTGACCCCTTAGGGCCGTACGCCGCCGGTGTCAGCCGGTCAGTACGTCGCCGAAGTACGCGAGGCCCGACGGGCCGCCCAGCGTCGTGCTGCTGAAGGACTTCGCGCCGGTGGCCGTGATGCCGGTGGAGGTGCCGCGCAGGACCCAGACGGAGCCCGCGCCGGCGTTCTCGCCCCGGGCGCCGGAGATCAGCTCCGCGCGGCCGTCCTTGTTCGCGTCGGTCAGGAAGACGGAGTGGCCGTAGTAGTCGTACGACTCGGCGGTGCCCGGCACGCCGCTGGTGTCCTGGGAGAACGACTTGGAGCCGCTGCCGGTCAGACCCGAGGCCGAGCCGCGCAGGACCACGACCGAACCGGCGTCCGCCTTCCCGCTCAGGTCCTCGTTCGCGACGCCGACCGCGATGTCGGTGTAGCCGTCGCCGTTGGTGTCGCCGGCCGAGAGGCTCCAGCCGAAGGCGTCGTTCTTCTCCGACGCGCCCGGGACGCCCGCCGTGTCCTGGGTGATCCGGACCGGGGTGCGGGTGCTCAGCCCGCCCGCGGCGCCGTAGGTCACCGTGACCGCGCCGCCGAGGCCACCGTTCGGCTCGTCCGTGGACTTCTCCATGAAGTTGCCGGTGACGATGTCGCCGTAGCCGTCCTTGTCGACGTCGGCGATGACCGCGTCGTAGCCGCCCGCGACCTTGCTGCCGGCCGTCAGGCCGGAGGCCGAGCCCTTGTAGAGGACGCTGCGGGTGCGGTAGCCGTCGGTGATCTCTTCCTGGCCCATGACCAGCAGGTCGCTCTTGCCGTCACCGGTGACGTCGCCGGCGACGAGCTTGTCGGCGTTGATGCCGGTCTGCTCCATCGTGTCGATGCCGACGAGCTCCGTCGCGGCGCCGGTGCGGGTGAACGGGCCCTTGAAGACGTTCAGTTCGGGGAAGGCGAGGTTCGTCGCGGCCAGGTCGGTGTCGCCGTCGCCGTCGAAGTCGCCGGTGGCGACGGACCAGCCGAGCGCGTTGCGGTTCTCGGGCAGCGGCGAGGAGATGTCGGTGGCGGTCTTCAGGCCGGTCGAGCCGCCCCAGATCACCGTCAGCGCGCCGGAGTCGTCGGTCGAGCCGATCTGCTCGCCGGGCACGCCCACGACCAGGTCCGAGTAGCCGTCGCCGTCCAGGTCGCCGGTGGTCAGGCGCTCACCGAAGTTGTCGGACGACTCCGGGACGCCGGGGATGCCGCTGGTGTCCTGGCTGATGATCTGCCGCTTGCCGGTGTCCAGGCCGCTCGCGGTGCCGTAGACGACGGCGACGTAGCCGGCGTTGCTCTTCCCGGCGATCTTGGCGAGGGGTGCGGCGATGGCGACGTCGCGGTAGCCGTCGCCGTTGAAGTCGCCGGCCAGGCCCGAGGGCGCGGCGGAGGCGGTGGTGGCGGGCAGGGCGGACAGCAGGCCCGTGGTGAGGGTGGCGGCGAGGAGGAGGGTGCGCTTGCGCAAGGTCGGTCTCTCCTGGGAGGCGGGGGCCGGGCCCGTGGGGACGGGCGGGCCCGGCGGCGGGGTGGGGCGGTCGGGCAGTCGGCCGTACGACGACGTCAGCGCCGTACGGCCGACTGTGCGGTCTGCCTGGCTGTTCGGTTCGCTCAGTCCGCGAAGACCGCGCCGAACTGCGGGGATCCGGTCGTCGAGACGCCCGAGTCGCTCGGGGCGACGGAGCGGGAGCCGGACGTGGTGATCTTCGTGCCGTTGGAGGGCAGGTAGGTCAGGCCGCCGTTGCCGGCGTTCTCGTACGAGCCGATGACGAGGTCGGCCTTGCCGTCGCCGGTGACGTCGTCGAGCTTGACGTCGGCGCCGAAGAGGTCGTTGGTCTCGTCGTTGCCGGGGACGCCCGAGGTGCTCTGGGCGAGGCCCTGGATGCCGGACGCGGTGTCGATGCCGTTCGCGGAGCCGTACAGGACGGTGACCTGGCCGGTGTTGCTGACGCCGCCGATGTCCTCGTTCGGGGACGCGACGACCAGGTCCTGGTAGCCGTCGGCGTTGATGTCGCCGAGGTCCAGCTCCCAGCCGAAGCCGTCGCCCTTCTCCGAGCTGCCGGGGACGTTGCCGGTGTTCTGGGTGATGCCGGTGGTGGCGGCGGGGCCCGAGGCGGAGCCGTAGGTGATGTTCACCTTGCCGCCGTTGGCCGCGTCCGGGATGGGCGTGCCGTCGGTGGTGGTGCCGTCCCAGCCGGCGCCGCTGACGATGTCGCCGTAGCCGTCGCCGTTGATGTCGCCGACGGCGGTGATGATGCCGGGCTTGAGGGCCTGGGCGGAGGAGGCGCTGAGGCCGCTCGCGGTGCCGGGCACGTAGTAGTTGGTGTTCCAGCCGTAGTCGGTCTGGTTCTCGTACCCGTCGACGATCAGGTCGGTGCGGTTGTCGCCGTTGACGTCGCCGGCGGTGAGGCTCAGCGGGCCGTACGGGAAGTCGTTGGAGCCGTTCACGATGGGCGGCTTGATGGTGTAGCGGCCGCCGGCGGTGCCGGAGGCGTTGAAGCCGCCCTTGAAGACGTGGATGGTGCTGGAGGAGTTGCCGACGGCCAGATCCGCCTTGCCGTCGCCGTCGAAGTCGCCGGCGGCGAGGTCCTTGCCCCAGTAGTCGTGCGAGGAGGGGGCGGGGTCCGCGACGGTGACGCCGGTGCCGGTGAGGCCGCTCGCCGAGCCCCACAGGATGGCGACGCCGCCGCCGTTGGTGTCGGTGCCGACCTTCTCCCAGGGGGAGGAGACGGCGAGGTCGTCGTATCCGTCGCCGTTGAAGTCGGCGTACGCCGTCTCGCCGCCGAAGCCGTCGCCCGTCTCGGCGGTGCCCGGGGTGCCGGTGGTGTTCTGGCTGATCGTCTTGCGCTTGGCGGACGACACGCCGGTGGCGGTGCCGTACAGCACGACGACCTGACCGGCGGCTTCGCGTCCGCTCACGTAGGCGCCGTGCGCCGAGGCGACGACGTCACCGATGCCGTCGCCGTTGAAGTCGGCGACCGGGACGTGGGCGGAGTCGGCGGCGGTCGCGGTGGACGCGGTGAGCGTGAGCAGCCCGCCCGTCAGCGCGGCCGCGGTGGCCGTCGCGAGGGCGAGTCGCAGGTGGTGCTTGTGCATGCGGGTTCTCCTGCTGCATGCGGGATGCCCTGCGGGGCATCGCAGTCGTTGGGGGTGCCGTTGTCCGTCCGTGTTGGCCGGGAGTTGTCCTCGGGTTCACGTGCGGTTGGCGATCAGGAGACTCGCGGTGGGGCGTCAGGGTTGTACGTGAGTTCGGGGAATTCTTGAGGCGCCAGGGGCTATTCGGGGGTGGCGCCGATTTCGCACCATACGTACTTGCCGTGGCCGCCGCTGGGGCCGTTGACCTGGAACCAGCCCCAGTCGTCGGCGTAGGCGTGGACGAGGTGGAGGCCGCGGCCGGTCTCGTCGTCGTCCGATGCCGACAGGGTTTCGGTGGGTGGTGTGGGGTCCGTGTCCCAGGCGCCGAGGCGGAAGGAGGGGCCGGAGTGGCGGAGCTTCAGGGCGGCGGGGCCGGTGGTGTGGCGGAGGGCGTTGGTGAGGAGTTCGGAGGCGAGGAGTCGGGCGGGTTCGACGAGGGTGGGGAGGTGGTGGGTGGTGAGGATGTCGGAGAGGGTGCGGCGGGAGATGGCTACGGCTCGGGGGTCGTGGGGGATGTAGAGGGTGTACTCCCAGGAAGAGGGCATGGGGGCTCCCGGTTTGTGGGGTGTGGGGTTGGGGGCGGTGGCTCCGTCGACCGCGCGGTGGGCTGTGGGCAGGGCGCGGTGATGCTCTTCCGCTCCGGTGAGTGGTCGGTGCGTCACTGACGGTAGAGGTAAAGCTTTCCCTCCGTCAATCGGAACTGGGATACTGACGCCCTCAACTCCCGGGGAAGAAGGGGCTTATGGCATCCAGGGCTGTGATCACGGCACGTCAGGAACGGCTCGGTGCCGAACTGCGCAAGCTGCGGGAACGGGCTGGTCTGACCCTTCGGGTGGCTGCGAAGGCCGCGGGCATCGCCGAGAGCAAGTTGTCCAGCACGGAGGCCGGCCGGGTCGGCGTGAGTGCGGAGCGCGTACGGCATTTGGCCAGTCAGTACGCCTGTGATGACGACGCTCTTGTCGACGCGCTGGTGGCCATGGCGACCGAGCGGGTGCGCGGATGGTGGGAGGAGTATCGGGGCCGTGTGCCGTCCGGCTACCTGGACCTGGCTGAACTGGAGTATCACGCCCGGTATTTGAGGAACTTCGAGAGCGTGCACATCCCGGGCCTGCTTCAGACCGAGGACCAGGTGCGAGCGATCTTCGCCGGGTCGGTTCCGAGGCTCTCGGGCGAGGAGTTGGAGACGCGCGTCCGGTTCCGGCTTCGCCGACAGGGGGTCCTGACGGGACTGCGCTACGAGGCGCTGATCCATGAGGCGGCGCTGCGGATCAGGGTGGCTGACAGGAAGGTGGCTCGGGAACAGTTGTTGCAGCTCCTGGAGCGGTCCGAGCTTCCCCAGGTCGGCATCCGCGTGGTGCCCTTCGACGCTGACGGCTTCGGCGGTGTGGTCGACCCTGCCGCCTACGCGGGCGGCCCGGTGGCGCAGTTGGACACCGTGGTGCTGGACAGCCAGCACGGCAGTGCTTTCTTGGATGCAGAGGCTCAGCTGGCCCGTTATCGCGAGGTACTTCGCAAGATGGAGGGGGCCGCGATGGGGGTCGTAGAGTCACGGGAGTTGATCCACCGAATCGCACAGAGCATGTGAGGTACCGACATGTCACACGGCATCGACTGGCAGAAGTCGTCGTTCTCCAGTGGCGGCGACGCAGCGAACTGTGTGGAGGTCGCCGCCACTCAGGAAACCCTCCTCCTCCGCGAAAGCGACGAGCCCGGCACGATGATCACCACCACCGCCACCGGACTCGCCGCCCTCATACGCCATCTCAGTCGCTGAACGCCCCGCCCATCTCCGGCAGTTCCGTCAGCCCACTCGCCGTCGGCCCCTCGCTCGAGCCGCGCAGCAACACGCTGACGTTCGCCGCGCCGATGCCCAGGTCCGCCTTGCCGTCGCCCGTCACGTCGCGCAGGCGGAGGGTGTAGCCGAAGCCCACGTTCGAGTCGGCCGGGCCCTGAACCGTCTGCGGGATCCATGAGGACCGCGCACCGTCCAGGCCGCCGGAGCCGCCGCGGAACACGTGGACGCCGCCCTGGTCTTCCAGGCCGTTCACGTCCTCGTGCGGCACGCCGACCACCAGGTCCGCGTAGCCGTCGCCGTTGGTGTCGCCGGCCGAGACGGCGTAGCCGAAGTTGTCGTCCGTCTCGGGGCTGCCGGAGACGCCGGAGCTGGCCTGGTTGTACGTCATCGAGCCGCTCGGGCCCGAGGACGCGCCGCGCCAGACGCTGACGATGCCCTTGCCGCTGTTGTTGTCGGGCAGGCCGACGGCGATGTCGCCGTAGCCGTCCTTGTTGAAGTCGCCGATCGCCGCGGTCCAGGGATCGCTGATGTACGTCTTGGAGGCGCCCGACGTCAGGCCGCCCGAGGCACCCTTGAGGAACCAGATGCGGGGGGTCGGCGTGTTGTCGATGAACTGCGTGCCGAGCACCACCAGGTCGGTCTTGCCGTCGCCGTTGACCCTGCCGGCGGCGAGGCCGTTCGAGTACCAGCCCTGGCCCTCCTTGTCGATCTTGCTGACGCTGCCGGTGGTGCCCGACCTGGTGAAGCCGCCGCGGTACAGCCAGGCCTCCAGGCCGCCGATGACCGCGAGGTCGGGCGAGCCGTCACCGTTGAAGTCGCCGGTGGCGAGGTCGCGGCCGAAGTGCGAGTTCGCCCCGGTCGCGCTGCCCCTCGGGGCGAGGGTGGTGCCGCCCTTGAGGCCGCTCGACGAGCCCCACAGGATGGTGACCGTGCCGCGGTACTCGTCGCTGCCCACGTGTTCCGTGGGGTTGCCGACGATCAGGTCCGCGTAGCCGTCCTTGTTGAGGTCGGCACTGGCGATGCTCTCGCCGAAGTTGTCGTCCTCTTCG
The DNA here is from genome assembly GCF_000719285.1 of Streptomyces bicolor. Lineage (GTDB taxonomy): Bacteria > Actinomycetota > Actinomycetes > Streptomycetales > Streptomycetaceae > Streptomyces > Streptomyces bicolor. Next base: position 165,511 of record NZ_JOFS01000006.1, read on the forward strand.
CCGGACCCGGGGACGTCGGCACTGTCCTGGTCGATGACCTGGGTGCGGGAGGTGTCGAGGCCGCCGGACTTGCCGTAGACGACGGTGACGGCGCCACCGTCGTGGTTCACCCGGTTGTAACCGCGGTACGCCACGTCCCGGTAGCCGTCACCGTTGAAGTCGTCGTAGTGCTTGGCGACCGCGGCGGACGCCGGCGTGCTCAGGGCGAGCGGGGTCAGGCCCGCGGTGAGGAGGGCGGCGGCCAGGGCCGCCGAGGTGTGTCTGTGCATGGGGGAGTGGGCTCCTTGGGTCTAGCCGGCCGTGATCATGCCGAGTCGGGGGTCGTCGCCGACGCCGCTCGACGAGCCGTACGCGATGCCGACGGCACCCGCCCACCACATCCCGCCGACCCGGGCCTGGGGTGGCCGCGGCGACGGCGTCCTTGTAGCCGTCCCCGTTGAAGTCGGCCGCGTACTGCCCGGTCGCGGCCGTCGCGGGCGTGGCCGCCGTGAAGGTGAGCAGACCGCCCGTCAGCGCGGCGGTGGTCGCCGTCGCGAGGGCGAGGCGCAGAGGGTGGTGCGTGTGCATGCGGGGTCTCCTGCTGCATGCGGGGATGCCTGGCGGGGCAACCGCAGTCGGTGGGTGCCGCTCCACCGGTGTTCGCTGGGAGTTGTCCACGGCTTCACCGGTGGTTCGGCGATCAGGAGACGCTCGGAGGGGCGTAAGGGTTGTACGTCAGTTCGGGACAATGTTGAGGCGGCTGAGGCGGGCCGTCTTCTTCGGCGTGGAGGCGCTGTCGCTGGGCCGACGGTGAACAAGGGCCGCCTAGCGGCGCGGCCGCTCAGTCGCCGCCGCCACCACCTCCACCGCCACCACCGTCTCCGCCCCCACCCCCGCTGTCGCCGCCGCCCCCACCGCTGTCGCCCCCGCCCCAGCCGTCGCTGCCGCCACCGGGCTCGTTGTCGGCGCCGCTGTTGCCGAGGTTGCTGTACCAGGGGCGGTCCCAGCCGTCGTCGAGGGCGAACGGCTCACCCCCGTTGAACGGGCGCCGCTCCGACCGGAACCGTGCCCAGCCCGTCGTGTCCCCGAGCGCGAAGGCGACTGCGAAGGTCTGCGCCATGACGGCATCCAGCGGGTCGGGGCTCTCGTACCGCACAGGGGACAGCGGCAGCAGTACCGCGCCCGGCTCGAGCGCCGGTCGGCGCGGGGGCCGTCCCAGCAGGGCGACGGGGTATCCGTTGCGCAGCAGCCGCGAGCTCACCGCGTTCTCCCGCCGCAGCACCCAGTGCTGCCCGGGGAGCCGTACCTCGACGTAACTCTTCGACCTGCGCACCTTCTTCCAGAGTGCGAGCTCCGCCGTGACGTCGCCGATCGTCAGACACAGGCCCTTGGAAGGGTCGGGGGCGTCGCGGCGGAAGCCGTACGGCGCTCGGATCCGTACGACGGGAGCGTGCGGCCCCCAGACGTCCACGCGTACCAGGCGCCGGTCCACCGCAACAGCGATCGGCCCGGCGGGTCCCGGCGCGAACCGCCGGGCGATCCACAGCGGTACGCCCTCGGCCCAGGCTCGGGCTGCCAGGGCCGCCACCTGGTCGGGCCCACCACACCGCCATACGGCCAATTCCCCCAGCCGGTGGGCGAACTCAGCCGCCCGCCGCACCCGTACCAGTGTGGTGGTGCCGGTGATGCGGGTCAGGGGAACGACCCCGGTCCCGTGCGCCAGCCGGTGCAGCGGGCGCTCCGCCCCGCCGCCTCCGAGCCAGCACCCGCGCTGGAACGCCTCCGCCATGGCGCCGAGGTTCAGCTCACTCAACGGCATGGTCCTGCCGCCGTTGCGCAGCCAGTCCGCGGTCAACTCCACGGTCCGGGCCAGCGGATTCCTCGACTGCTCGCTGTACAGCACCTGCCTCACGACACCCCCCGCATTTTTGGGCCTACAAGGCAGAGCGTGCCCGGCCCCTTCGCGGTTCCACGTGACGCGTCCCAAGCGGATCGCAGGCGGATCCCGAACAGGTCCCGAACAGATCCCGAACTGATCCCCTACGGCGCCAGGAACGCCGAGGTGGAGAACGTCACCGACGGCTCCGCCGCCACCAGCCCCTCCTCCACCCCCGGATACACGGCCACCGTGTCCTTCGTCTCGCCGACGTACGCTCGCACCACCAGATCCGCCCGCCCGTCCCCGTCGAAGTCGCCGACGGTCACGACGCGCGTGGTGCCCTGTGCCGGCGGCTCGACCGTCACCACGCCCCTCGTCGCGAGGCCTGCCTTACGGCCTGGGAAGACGCGCAACCGCGAGCCGCTGGAGACGAGTTCGGCGAGGCCGTCGCCGTCGAAGTCGGCGGCGTCGAGCATGGAGCCGGGGACGTCGAGGGTGGCGCGGGTGGCGGTGGTCGGGAGGTCGTAGCGCAGGGACGTTCCGTCGAGGGTGCCGATCGCCGCGTCCAGGGCGGCCCTGCCCTTGCCGAAGGCGCCGAGGGCGACGTCGATGCCGGAGGGGAGGGTGGCGCCCGTGCGGGTGGGGCCGGTGGGGCCGCCGAGGACGAGGGACGAGGGGCCGGCGCCTTCCGTCGTACGGATCACCAGGTCGTCGTATCCGTCGCCGTTGACGTCGGCGGACGGGCCCGTGGGGACGTTGCCGGGAGCCGGGACCGGCGCGCCCGCGGTGCGCGGGGTGCCCTCACGGGTGAACGGGCCCCGCAGGAAGCTCAGTCGGCCGCCCGACGCGTGGACGACCAGGTCCTGGGCGTCGTCGCCGTCGAAGTCGCCGCACACCGGCTGGTCGGGCCAGTCGTTGCCGACGCGGGCGGCGGCGGGGAAGGTGAGCTTGACCGCCTTGCCGGTGAGGCCGTTCGGGGAGCCGAAGAGGAGCTGGAGGGGGACCGGGGGCCGGCCCTGGCCGTCGTAGGGCGGGTCGGTGGAGACGACCAGGTCCGTGAAGCCGTCGCCGTCCAGGTCGCAGGTCTCCTCCGCGTCGAAGACGGCAGGGAGCTGCCCCTTCGTCGGAGCCGCCTGCCGCCGCGGGCTGAGCAACTGCCGTGCGCCGGGCGTCAGTCCGCGGTCGCTGCCGTAGACGACGCCGATGCCCGCGTCGTCGGCGTGGGCCTGGGCCTTGACCAGGTCGTTGAGGACGAGGTCGCGCTGGCCGTCGCCGTTGAAGTCGTCGGGGGTCCCGCTGCCCTCGCCGCGGGGGACGGGGAGCCGCGCGGGGGCGTCGGCCGCCTGGACCGGGGTGTGCCGGGCCGACTCGGTGTCGCCGTCGTGCGGGGTGGGGCCGCAGGCCGACGCGGCCAGCAGGAGGGCCGCGCTCATGACCGCCGTACACGTCCCGGCTCTTCGCGTGCGCACCGATCACCTCGTCAGCACCAGGGGCAACAACCGGGTAATCATGCACGCGTTCGAGAGGGGGTGACAGACCCGTGCACGCATCGCGTGGGCGCGGGTCTAGGTTATGCGGTGACATCCGGCCAACTCGGGGAGCTCCCATGCCAGTTGAACGCCCGCTGATCAACAGCAACGTGCCGCATTCCGCCCGGATCTGGAACTACTGGCTCGGCGGCAAGGACTGCTACGAGATAGACCGGCAGGTCGGCGACCAGATCGCGGCCGGCAACCCGGCGATCCTCGACATCGCCCTGGCCCAGCGGGCGTTCCTCGTGCGGACGGTGGAGTACCTCGTCCGCGAGGCCGGCATCCGTCAGTTCCTGGACGTCGGCACCGGGCTGCCGACCGCGAACAACACCCACGAGGTCGCCCAGCGGCTCGTCCCCGAGACCCGGATCGTCTACGTCGACCACGACCCGGTCGTCCTGGCCCACGCCGAGGCGCTGCTCACCAGCTCGCCCGAGGGCGCCACCGACTACATCGACGCCGACCTGCGCGAGCCCGAGGCCATCCTCGAACAGGCCGCCAAGACCCTGGACTTCACCCAGCCGGTCGCGCTGATCCTGCTGGGGATCACCGCCCACATCACCGACGACACCGTCTACGACATCGTCGGCCGCCTGATGGACGCCCTGCCCTCCGGCAGCCACCTCGTCCTCTGCGACGACACCGAGGTGCTCAACCCGCGGCAGATGCGGGAGATGATCGAGCAGTGGAACGAGGCGAGCGACAACCCGCGGATCAACCGCAGCCCGGAGGAACTCGCCCGGTTCTTCGAAGGGCTGGAGCTGCTGGAGCCCGGTGTCGTGTCCGTCACGCGGTGGCGCCCCAGCGAGCCGGGTGACGAGGCGCCGGCGGAGGTCGACGACTTCGGAGGCGTGGCGCGCAAGCCGTAAGCGGCTGTGCGGCTCAGCCGCGAGGGACACGCACCATGAACACGTCCACCCGGTCCTCGGTCTCGACGGTGAACCCGTGCCGCTCGTACAGCCGTCGGGCCTGGCTGCCCTGCAGCACGTTCAACCGGACGACGACACCGGCGCGGTCACACCGCTCCAGCAGCCCGCGCAGCACGCCCGAACCGATACCGCCGCCCTGCAGCCGCGGGTCCAGGTAGAAGTGCTCCAGCCAGTGCGCGTCCCCGTCCGGCCGCAGCGCCACACAGCCGGCGAACGCGCCGCCCACCTCGATCAGCCAGGTGTGCGCCGGCTCGAATCCGTCCCGCAGCCGCTGCCGCACCCGCTGGGCGTCGTACCGCCCGAGCCGTTCCAGGTCCGCCCGCAGCACGACCGCGCGCAGCTCGGCCACCGCCTCGACGTCCGACGCCGAGGCGGGCCGTATCTCCCAGTCCGCCATGATCGGTACGCTAGCGGCCCCGCGCTCGCCCTCGCGGCCCGGGCACGCACCGCACCCGACAAGATCTAGTAATACATCCGCGATGTCTTCAGAATTGCACCGGACGGGCATTGTCATTGTCATTCCAGATAATCACCGTTGACGGATATTCCCCCGAATGCCAGATGTCCTGTGCTGTCCGGCGCTCGTTAGGTGGGCGTGACTTGGCAGGAAAGACATGCAGTTGAGGGTGGTCCGTTCCGCTCGCGGCAGGCAGCTGATCAGACCACTGGGGAAAGCGTCACGCACTGCTCGGATCTGCTCGAGGACTTCCTGAGAACCATCGGTCGGATGGAGAGTGAATATCTCCGGGCGTCGATGGAAGGGGAAAGGTTCTAGAAATGAGGACCGACTATGACGCGCTAGACGATCACCCTCATTACACGCAGCAGGTCGACACGCAGCAATTCTGGCAGGTTCCCGATCCGACGATCACGTCGGAGGCATGGGATCCGGACGCCGAGCTGGCCCAGATGCTGAACACGACGCACGGTATGCATCTGGATCCGGTTGCGCCCCTGCTGGACGACGGCACACGTCTGCTGGACAGAGACGCCCGCCCGCTCGACCGGGACACCCGGCTGGACAGGGACAGGGGGAGGGACACCCGCCCGCGCCGCCCGGTCAATCGGCGGCGGCCCCAGGCAGGCGCTCACATCCTCGGCGGAAATCCGAGGATCATCACCGTCGCGGTTCTGGTCGCGGCCATCACGGTGTGCGCCGTGACGATGCTGACCTGGTCCATTTCGTATTCGTACGATCAGCTTCGCAGCATCGCGCTGCTCGTCGTGTCGCCGAAACTGGCGGAATGGTGGCCGCTGACGGTGTACGGGCCGTGGCTGTTAGCGGGACTGTCCATCCTGCGGGCATCGGTTCAGCGCAGAACCGCCCGGCGGTCCTGGGCGGTCATGCTGGTCTCCTCCGGTGTGGCGGTGGCCCTCTGCATCGGCCAGTCACCGCATTCCCTGCTCGCGATGGTGGTCGTGGGAATTCCGCCGATCACCGCCCTGATCTGCTTTCGCGAGCTTGTCGGCCAGTTCTCGTCGCGGCCCGGCCCCAAGCACGCCGCCGACCCGGTGAACGGTTCGAAGCAGTCGAAGTCCTGACGGACCGGGCAGCCGGTCAGGACCGGTACGGCTGCTGCGGCTGCCCGTAGGACTGCTGTCCGCCCTGACCGCCGGCGGCCTGCGCCTGCAACTGCTCCGCCTGCTCCGTGGTGACCTTCTGCTCGGCGCCGCAGAAGGTGCACTGCGTCGCGTACTTCGTGGAGAACGGGAACAGCGGCACGAAGAACAGCGTGAACTTCGTGACGCGCTTCCTGAGGGTGTGCGCGGACGGGTTGCCGCACTGGCCGCACACCAGCGTGAGTATCGCGAGCTGGTAGAGGTAGCCCTTGGTGCCGAAAATGATCACGCCGTAGCTCCTTTCCGATCAGTTCCTGCCATACAGTTCCCCCGGGTGGGCGTTGGGGACGCCCGTTCGGGGAGGGCACATGCGCTCTGCGCTGATGTGGATCGTACGGCTGTGCGCGCTGGTGGGGTGGATCGCGACAGCGGTCGCTTGTGTGTGGCTGCTGGGGGCCACCGCCATGGTGCGGCCGTGGCACGGGCCGCTCGTATGGGGCGCGGTCGCCGTGGGGTGTGCGGTGGTGCGGGTGGTGGGGCTGTGGGTGCTCCGTGACGAGCCCGGCGACGACGCGTTCACGGGCGACCTCTGGGTCAGGCTCCGCACGGGTGCCGTCTGGCTCCTCGTGACGTTCTGCTCCGCCGTGTTCTTCGTCGCCCTGCTGACCTCGGCCGGCGCGAGCGAGAGGCTCGACCGCCTGCGTTCGGCGGGTGTCGAGGTCAGTACGGCGACCGTTGTGGATCGGCAGTCGACCCGTGAGGAGTCCGACGGCGAAGGTGGCGTGAAGGGGTACGCGTCACGGCTGATGGTCTCCGTGCCGGGCGGTGCCGAACGGCTCATCGTGCGCGGTGCGTACACCCACGAGGAGCCGCGCGAGGGGACCGAGATCGACGTCCTGTGGGCCCGGTCCGCGCCGGAACTCGGCGGTTACGCCAACGAGGGCAGGGACCTGCACGCGCTCGCGGGCAATCGCTGGAGTGCCTTCCAGGACGACGAACTCGGCGTCGCGTCGGTGATCGCCTTCGTCGTCATCGGGCTCATCGGCGCCGTCCTGGGCCTGGTGTTCACCCTCGTACCCGATGCCGACACCTCCAGGAACTGGCCTGGTCCGCCCCGCTCCAGACCGTGCGCGCCGTGCTCGCCGGGGCACTGCTGTGGGGCTGGAGCCCCCTGCTGCTGGGGCACACCCCGAGCGTCCCGCAGATGCTCTGGGTCCTCGGCGCGTTCCTGCTCGTCCTGCTGGGCCAGGTCTTCACCTCGGTCCGCAGCCTGGGCTGACGTACGACGGCGCCCCCTGCCCGGTGAGGACAGGGGGCGCCAAGACGGCCGTAGCGGCTACTTCACCGGCTCGGGCTCCGGCTCGCTCTCCGCCTCCGCCGTGTCCTCGGGGTCCACCGGCGTCTTGACCGACTCCAGCAGCAGCTGGGCGACGTCGACGACCTGGATGGACTCCTTGGCCTTGCCGTCGTTCTTCTTGCCGTTCACGGAGTCCGTGAGCATGACCAGGCAGAACGGGCAGGCGGTCGAGATGATGTCGGGGTTCGTCGAGAGGGCCTCGTCGACGCGCTCGTTGTTGATGCGCTTGCCGATCCGCTCCTCCATCCACATCCGCGCACCACCGGCGCCACAGCAGAAGCCGCGCTCCTTGTGGCGGTGCATCTCCTCGTTACGCAGGCCCGGGACGCCCGCGATGATCTCGCGCGGGGGCGTGTAGATCTTGTTGTGGCGGCCCAGGTAGCACGGGTCGTGGTAGGTGATGATGCCCTCGACCGGGGTCACCGGGATCAGCTTGCCCTCGTCGACCAGGTGCTGCAGCAGCTGGGTGTGGTGGATGACCTCGTAGTCGCCGCCGATCTGCGGGTACTCGTTGCCGAGCGTGTTGAGGCAGTGCGGGCAGGTGGCGACGATCTTCTTGGCCGACTTCGGCTTGCGGGACTCCTCCGTCACCTTGCCCTCGTCGTCCATCTCCTCGCCGAACGCCATGTTCAGAGCCATGACGTTCTCCATACCGAGCTCCTGGAACAGGGGCTCGTTGCCGAGGCGGCGGGCGGAGTCACCGGTGCACTTCTCGTCGCCGCCCATGATCGCGAACTTGACGCCCGCGATGTGCAGCAGCTCGGCGAAGGCCTTGGTGGTCTTCTTGGCCCGGTCCTCCAGGGCGCCGGCGCAGCCGACCCAGTACAGGTACTCGACCTCGGTGAGGTCCTCGATGTCCTTGCCGACGACCGGGACCTCGAAGTCGACCTCCTTGAGCCACTCCAGGCGCTGCTTCTTGGCCAGGCCCCAGGGGTTGCCCTTCTTCTCCAGGTTCTTGAGCATCGTGCCCGCCTCGGACGGGAACGCGGACTCGATCATCACCTGGTAGCGGCGCATGTCGAGGATGTGGTCGATGTGCTCGATGTCCACCGGGCACTGCTCGACACAGGCGCCGCAGGTGGTGCAGGACCACAGCACGTCCGGGTCGATGACGCCGTTCTCTTCGACGGTGCCGATAAGCGGGCGCTCGGCTTCCGCGAGGGCGGCGGCGGGGACGTCCTTGAGCTGCTCCTCGGAGGCCTTCTCCTCGCCCTCCATCGTCTTGCCGCCGCCGGCCAGCAGGTACGGGGCCTTGGCGTGCGCGTGGTCGCGCAGCGACATGATCAGGAGCTTGGGGGAGAGGGGCTTGCCGGTGTTCCAGGCGGGGCACTGCGACTGGCAGCGGCCGCACTCGGTGCAGGTGGAGAAGTCCAGCAGGCCCTTCCAGGAGAACTGCTCGACCTGGGAGACACCGAAGACGTCGTCGTCACCGGGGTCGGTGAAGTCGATCGGCTTGCCGCCCGAGGTCATCGGCTGGAGCGCGCCGAGGGCCGTCTCGCCCGTCGCGTTGCGCTTGAACCAGATGTTCGGGAAGCCCAGGAAGCGGTGCCAGGCGACGCCCATGTTGGTGTTGAGCGAGACCGTGATCATCCAGATCATGGTCGTGCTCAGCTTGATCATCGCGAACAGGTAGACGAGGTTCTGGAGCGTGGCGACGCTCAGGCCCTTGAAGGCGAGGACCAGCGGGTACGAGGCGAAGTACGCGGCCTCGAAGTGGTCCACGTGGTGCAGTGCGCCTTCCAGACCGCGCAGGACGTAGATCGCGAGACCGATGGTGAAGATGACGTACTCGACGAAGTACGCCTGGCCCATCTTCGAGCCCGCGAACCGCGACTTGCGGCCCGCCCGCGAGGGCAGGCTCAGCAGGCGGATGACCATCAGCGTGACGATGCCGAGGGTGGTCATCGCGGCGATGAACTCGATGTACAGCTCGTACGGCAGGAAGCCGCCGATGACCGGCAGCGTCCAGTCGGCCTCGAAGAGCTGGCCGTACGCCGTGATGATGGTCGGCGGCAGCGTCAGGAAGCCGACCGCCACGAACCAGTGGGCGATGCCGACGATGCCCCACCGGTTCATCCGGGTGTGACCGAGGAACTCCCGCACCAGCGTGACGCTGCGCGCGTAGGGGTTGTCGGTACGGCTGCCGGCAGGCACCGGCTGGCCGAGCTTGAAGTACCGGACGAACTGGCCGATGGCGCGTGCGAGCAGCGCAACGCCGACCACGGTCAGGACCAGCGACACGATGATCGCGGCGAGTTGCATTTCGGGGCTCCTCGGGCCTGCGAGGGGTTCTTCGAGGGGATCCGTACCGCGATCCCTCGACATTACTAAGCGGTAACTTATGCAGTCCGTCTGAGACTACCCCCATCTTCCGTCGCACTGTAGCCAGGTGCGGGGTGATCTGAGTCGCTGAGGGTTGCCTTAAGATCCGATCGTGTTATTCGTCTCAAAATGGGTTATACGGCACTAACCTAGCTGCGTGCTGTACGGGATCGCCGCCGCCACCACCGCCCTCCTCCTCGCCGCCTTCCTCTCGGCGCTGTTCCGGCTGCCCGCGCTGCGCCTCGGCATCATCGACCGTCGGCGGCAGCGGCCCCTGCCGTTGCTCGGCGGTATGGGCGTCGTCCTCACGACCTGCCTGGTCGTGGCCGGCTGGGAGTGGGCGGGGGTCGCCCCGCTGGGTCCCGAGATCAGACGGCTGCTGATCGCCGCGGGCGCCGTCGCCCTGCTCGGGCTGGTCGCCGACGTGCGCCGGGTGAAGGCACGGTTCCTGGTCGGCGGTACGGCGGTGGCGGCGGCCTTCGTGGTGCCGTACGGCGAGACGGGCTTCCTGCTGGGGGTGCCGGCCGTCGGTCTGATCGTCCTCGTCGCCGTCGGTTTCAAGGCGCTCGACCATGCGGACGGGCTGGCCGGGACCGTCGGGGTCGTCACCGCCTTCGGGGTCGGTGTGCTCGCGGCGGCCGAGGTGATGGACGCGCTCGCCGTGCTGCTGAGCGTGCTGGCGGCTGCGCTGACCGGGTTCCTGATGCACAACTGGCCTCCCGCGCGGATCGGGTTCGGGGCGTGCGGGTCCCTGTTCACCGGGTTCGTGCTGGCGGCGTCGGCCGTGATGACCCGGGCCGGTCGGGATCCGGTGTCGAGCCTGGGCGTCCTCTATGCGCTCACCGCGCTCGCCACCGCCGACGTGCTCCTCGTGGCGCTGTCCCGCCGGCTGGCCGGGCGCCCGCTGCTGCGCGGCGCACCCGACCATCTCGCCCACCGCCTGCGCCGCCTCGGCCTCACCCCGCAGGGCGTGACGATCCTGCTGGGGGTCGCGGCCTTCGCCGGGGTACTCGTCGGCGTCCTCGTGCACATGGGGTGGATGGCGGTGTCCGGGTTGTACTGGGTGGGGGCGACCGCCCTCATCGCCGTACTCGGATTTCTGCGGATCAAGGTCTACGGGGCTCGGCGTCAACCCTATTTGACGGTGGGGGAACCCTTCCGAACGTCCAGCCATGCCACATCTACGCAGGTCAGGGCCCCGTTGCGTGTAAGGAACGGATAAGAGTTGAGCGGGGTCGACTCAGCTCTGTTGACCGGGTGGCAGGCGTCATGCACACTTGAGTCCGTTCCACTCAAGTCAGCTGGAGGAATCAACCATGGCACGTGCGGTCGGCATCGACCTGGGCACGACTAACTCCGTCGTCAGCGTTCTGGAGGGCGGCGAGCCCACCGTCATCACCAACGCCGAGGGCGCCAGGACCACGCCGTCCGTCGTCGCCTTCGCCAAGAACGGCGAGGTGCTGGTCGGCGAGGTGGCCAAGCGCCAGGCGGTCACCAACGTGGACCGGACCATCCGCTCCGTGAAGCGCCACATGGGCACGGACTGGAAGATCGAGCTCGACGGGAAGCCCTTCAACCCGCAGCAGATCTCCGCGTTCATCCTCCAGAAGCTGAAGCGGGACGCCGAGTCCTACCTGGGCGAGAAGGTGACCGACGCGGTCATCACCGTCCCGGCGTACTTCAACGACTCCGAGCGCCAGGCGACGAAGGAGGCCGGCGAGATCGCCGGTCTGAACGTCCTGCGCATCGTCAACGAGCCCACCGCGGCCGCGCTCGCGTACGGCCTCGACAAGGACGACCAGACGATCCTCGTCTTCGACCTCGGTGGTGGCACCTTCGACGTGTCCCTCCTGGAGATCGGCGACGGCGTCGTCGAGGTGAAGGCCACCAACGGTGACAACCACCTCGGTGGTGACGACTGGGACCAGCGCATCGTCGACTACCTGGTCCAGCAGTTCCAGTCCGGCCACGGCGTGGACCTGGGCAAGGACAAGATGGCTCTGCAGCGTCTGCGCGAGGCCGCCGAGAAGGCGAAGATCGAGCTGTCCTCGTCCACCGAGACCTCGATCAACCTGCCCTACATCACCGCCTCCGCCGAGGGCCCGCTGCACCTGGACGAGAAGCTCACCCGGGCTCAGTTCCAGCAGCTGACCGCGGACCTGCTGGAGCGCTGCAAGACCCCGTTCTTCAACGTCATGAAGGACGCCGGCGTCTCCATCAACGAGATCGACCACGTCGTCCTCGTCGGTGGCTCCACCCGTATGCCCGCCGTCGCCGAGCTCGTCAAGGAGCTGACCGGCGGCAAGGAGGCCAACAAGGGCGTGAACCCGGACGAGGTCGTCGCCATCGGCGCCTCGCTCCAGGCCGGTGTCCTCAAGGGTGAGGTCAAGGACGTCCTGCTCCTCGACGTGACCCCGCTGTCCCTCGGCATCGAGACCAAGGGCGGCATCATGACCAAGCTCATCGAGCGCAACACCACGATCCCGACCAAGCGGTCCGAGATCTTCACCACGGCCGAGGACAACCAGCCGTCCGTGCAGATCCAGGTCTACCAGGGCGAGCGCGAGATCGCGGCGTACAACAAGAAGCTCGGCATGTTCGAGCTGACCGGTCTGCCGCCGGCGCCGCGTGGCGTCCCGCAGATCGAGGTGTCCTTCGACATCGACGCCAACGGCATCATGCACGTGACCGCCAAGGACCTGGGCACGGGCAAGGAGCAGAAGATGACCGTCACCGGCGGCTCCTCGCTGCCGAAGGACGAGGTCGACCGGATGCGCCAGGAGGCCGAGCAGTACGCGGAGGAGGACCACCGCCGCCGCGAGGCCGCCGAGACCCGCAACCAGGGCGAGCAGCTCGTCTACCAGACGGAGAAGTTCCTCAAGGACAACGAGGACAAGGTCCCCGGCGAGGTCAAGACCGAGGTCGAGGCCGCCGTCGAGGAGCTGAAGACCGCGCTCAAGGGCGAGGACACCGCCGAGATCCGCACCGCCACCGAGAAGGTCGCCGCGGTCTCCCAGAAGGTCGGCCAGGCCATGTACGCCGACGCCCAGGGCGCGCAGGCCGCGGGCGGCCCCGAGGGCGCCGCCCCGGGTGGCAAGGCCGCTGACGACGACGTCGTGGACGCCGAGATCGTGGACGACGAGCGCAAGGACGGTGCCGCGTGACGGAGGAGACCCCGGGCTTCGAGGAGAAGCCCGACGTCCCCTCCGGCGCGACCCCCGACGACGCCGAGTCGAAGGCCGCTCCCCAGGAGGGGGCGGCCCCGGCCGGGGACGTATCAGCAGCGGACGCCGGTCTGGTGGCCCAGCTGGACCAGGTGCGTACGGCGCTCGGTGAGCGCACGGCGGACCTCCAGCGGCTCCAGGCCGAGTACCAGAACTACCGCCGCCGCGTGGAGCGGGACCGGATCACGGTCAAGGAGATCGCCATCGCGAACCTCCTGACCGAGCTCCTGCCCGTGCTCGACGACATCGGCCGCGCGCGGGAACACGGCGAACTCGTCGGCGGATTCAAGTCCGTCGCGGAGTCGCTGGAGACCGTCGCGGCGAAGATGGGTCTGCAGCAGTTCGGCAAGGAGGGCGAGCCCTTCGACCCGACGATCCACGAGGCGCTGATGCACAGCTACGCGCCGGACGTCACCGAGACGACCTGCGTCGCGATCCTCCAGCCGGGGTATCGCATCGGCGAGCGCACCATCCGCCCCGCGCGGGTGGCCGTCGCCGAGCCCCAGCCGGGCGCGCAGACCGTCAAGGCCGAGGAGTCTGCCGAGGCGGCCGACGACAAGGAGAGCGGTGGCCCGGACGAGGGCTGACGTTGAACTGACGACGAGAGAGGAGGGACGTCGAGGATGAGCACCAAGGACTTCATCGAGAAGGACTTCTACAAGGTCCTCGGCGTCCCCAAGGACGCCACCGAGGCCGAGATCAAGAAGGCGTACCGGAAGCTCGCCCGCGAGTACCACCCGGACGCCAACAAGGGCAACGCCAAGGCGGAGGAGCGCTTCAAGGAGATCTCCGAGGCGAACGACGTCCTCGGCGACCCCAAGAAGCGCAAGGAGTACGACGAGGCACGCGCCCTCTTCGGCAACGGCGGCTTCCGCCCGGGGCCGGGCGGCGCGGGCGGCTCCTTCAACTTCGACCTGGGCGACCTCTTCGGAGGCGGCGCCCAGGGCCAGGGGGGAGCCGGCGGCTTCGGCGGCGGACTCGGTGACGTCTTCGGGGGCCTGTTCAACCGCGGCGGTACGGGCGCCACCCGTACCCAGCCCCGGCGCGGCCAGGACATCGACACCGAGGTCACCCTCAGCTTCACCGAGGCGATCGAGGGCGCGACGGTCCCGCTGCGGATGTCCTCGCAGTCACCGTGCAAGGCCTGCGCCGGCACCGGCGACAAGAACGGCACGCCCAGGGTGTGCCCGACCTGCGTCGGCACCGGCCAGGTGGCCCGGGGTTCGGGCGGGGGCTTCTCCCTCACCGACCCCTGCCCGGACTGCAAGGGGCGCGGCCTGATGGCCGAGCACCCCTGCCTGGAGTGCAAGGGCAGCGGGCGCGCGAAGTCGTCCAGGACCATGCAGGTCCGCATCCCGGCCGGGGTGTCGGACGGCCAGCGCATCCGGCTGCGCGGCAAGGGAGCGCCCGGTGAGCGCGGTGGCCCGGCGGGCGATCTGTACGTCACCGTGCACGTCGACGCCCACCCGGTGTTCGGCCGCAAGGACGACAACCTCACGGTGACCGTCCCCGTGACCTTCACGGAGGCGGCCCTCGGCGGCGAGGTCAGGGTCCCCACCCTGGGCGGACCGCCGGTCACCCTGAAACTGCCGCCCGGCACGCCCAACGGTCGCACCATGCGGGCGCGGGGCAAGGGCGCGGTCCGCAAGGACGGCACCCGCGGGGACCTGCTGGTCACCGTCGAGGTGAGTGTCCCGAAGGACCTGACGGGGAAGGCTCGTGACGCACTCGAGGCGTATCGCGAGGCGACCGCGGACGAGGATCCGCGGGCGGAGCTGTTCCAGGCCGCGAAGGGAGCTTGATCGAGATGGACGGCCGTCGACGCAACCCGTATGAACTGACCGAGGAAACCCCGGTCTACGTCATCTCGGTGGCGGCCCAGCTCTCCGGCCTGCACCCGCAGACACTGCGCCAGTACGACCGCCTGGGCCTGGTGTCCCCGGACCGCACCGCCGGCCGGGGCCGCCGCTACTCGGCCCGCGACATCGAACTGCTCCGCCAGGTGCAGCAGTTGTCGCAGGACGAGGGCATCAACCTGGCCGGTATCAAGCGCATCATCGAACTGGAGAACCAGGTCGCGGCGCTCCAGTCCCGGATCGCGGAGATGCAGGCGGCCCTGGACGGAGCGGCGGCGGCGATGCAGCAGCGCGAGGCGGCGGTGCACGCGTCGTACCGCCGGGATCTGGTCCCGTACCAGGAAGTGCAGCAGACCAGCGCGCTGGTGGTGTGGCGGCCGAAGTCCAAGGACTAGGCAGGCACGCAGACACGCGAAGGGGCCCGGAGGATCGGTGAGAACCTCCGGGCCCCTTGCCGTGCCGTCAGGAAGCCGGCGGTACGGCGACGCTCACCAGGAACGGCTGTGAGGTGGTGCCGTCCTCACGGACGCCGACGACCTGGTACCACAGGGACGTTCCGGTCGGGACGTTCGCGTCGTAGAGCGGGTCGGAGTCCGGCAGCGCGTCGAAGGTGGCGGTCTGCGGGTTCCAGCGGGCGGCGCGGAAGCTCGCGTACTCCTCGGTGCCCGCGGGCGACCAGCCGTGCACCTGCACCTTGCCGGCGGCGGAGAGCGACGCGTAGGCCAAGTGCGTGGCCCCGGCCGGCGTCTCCACCGTGGGCCGCAGATCGTGCTCGGTGACGTGGACCGTGGTGCCCGCGCTGAGGTTCCCGGCGAAGTCCTCGGGCCGGACGACGTAGCAGAGGTTCTCGCCGTCGGCGACATTGACGTCCCGCCACGACGTCTCGGTGACGCCGGTGTGGTCGAGCTTCTCGGTGTTCGTGCAGACGCCGTCGACGGTCGTGCCCCGCCACACGGTGTACCGGTGGAGATCGGCGTCGGCCACCTGCGACCAGGTCAGGGTCGTGCCCCAGTCCTCGCCGGTCGCGGTGACGGACGCCGGAGCCGCGGGCGCCTGCCGGTCGGTGCCGGTGGTGGCCGCCACCTCGCCGCTGCGCAGGCCCTCCTTGTCGTTGCTGTCGTAGCCGCTGACCACGTACCGGTAGGCGGTGTTGGTGCCCGCCGACCAGTCGGTGCACAGCAACTGGTCGCTGCCGTCGGCGAGTTCGCGCTCGCGCCAGCGGCAGCGATCGGTCACCTCGACCCAGTCGGTGCTCGTGCCGGTGGCGCGGTAGACCCGGAAGCCCATGTAGGAGCCGCCGGAATCCCAGTCGGCGTCCCAGGTCACGGTGACCGCGCTGGAGTGCGGGAACGCCTGGCCGATGGTGGGCGCGGCCACCAGGCGGCGGGCGGCCTTGGCCGTGCTGTAGGCGGTGACCCGGCCGCTGGCGTCGATCGCCGCGACCCGGTACTCGTGCCGGGCGGAGCGGCTCACGCGGGTGTCGGTGAACGAGGTGCCGGTGGGCTCGAAGGTGGCGCCCCCGTCGATGTAGTTCGACGAGCGGAGCACTCGGTACTTGACCGCCCCGGGCACCGCGTCCCAGCTCAGGGCGATCCCGGTGTCGGTGCCGGTGGCGGTGAAGCCGGCCGGCGTGGTGACGGCGAGGCTGGTCACGGAGGCGAGCGAGGTGGCGGCCGAGGAGTTGCCGGCCTTGTCGTACGCCCGGACCAGGTACTCGTACGTCTCCCCGGTGGCGGGCGGAGTGTCGGTGTACGAGGTGGCGGTGGCGGCCAGCTGGCGCAGGATCTGCCAGCTGGTGGTGCCTGCCACGCGCCGGTACACCCGGTATCCGGCCAGGTCCATCTCGGCGTTCTTCCGCCAGCTCAGCCTGGTCTGCTGGGTGGCGTTGGAGTAGGCGGCGGTGAAGCCGGCCGGGGCGAGCGGCTGGACCTTGTCGACGGTGGCGGAGGTGCGGGGCGCGTAGGTGAACTTGACCCTGGCGGAGCCGGTCCAGTTGACGTAGTCGACGCGCAGGGTGTGCTTGCCGGACGGGATCGTCACGTTGACGGTCTTCGACACGGTCGTGGAGGTGTTCTTCCACAGGTCGATCTTGCGGGCGTTGGCCGTGCCCGGGTCCAGGTAGACGCGGATGCCGTCCAGGCCGGAGGCGGCGAGGGAGAAGGGCCCGCCGGAGCCGAAGTCGCGGGTGACGGTCCAGCGGACGCCGAAGTTGTCCTTCGGCAGGCCGGACGCCGGGGCGCCCGTGCCCCAGTTCTGGTCGATGACGCCGTCGCAGTCGGTCTTCTTCGGGGTGCCCGAGAAGCTCGTGTTCGCGAAGAACTGGCGCTTGAAGACCGGTGAGGTGCAGGTCGTCTCGGCGGAGGCGGGGGTGATGACCGCGGTGAGCAGACCGGCCGCGGTGGCGAGCACGACAGCGGCGGCGGCCGCGGTGGTCGTGCGTCTGGCTGGGTTCATGGATCCTCGGTCGTGATCGTCGTTGGCCGGGGAAAGGGGTGGCGACGATCACGACTCGTGGAGCGGCCTTTGGGTTGTACGGATTCGCCTGTGAGTTCTGGCGGATCGGGCGGCGTCCGTGGCGCGCCGTCAGCGGTTGACCATGAACTCCAGTGACGAGCTCTGCTCACTCGTGCGCCCGTAGGGGTCCACCGCGAACACCGTCGCCATGCAGGGGCCGTTGTACGGCGGCGTCCACTCGATGGTGCCCGTCGTGGACAGGTGGGTGCCGCTGTCGCCGCAGGCGCCGGAGATCTCCCAGGAGTACCCCTTCAGCAGGCGTCCCTCGTCGCCCGCTCCGGGCTTGGCCGTGATCTGGATCGGGAAGCGCGTGCCGCCCGCGGAGACCAGCGTCAGCCGCGGCGCGGCCGGGCCCAACTGAGTGGCCCGGGTGAGCCGGTCGACGGTGATCTCGGCGGAGGGCGCCGACTCGGCACCCGTACCGCTCTCCACGGCGACGACGTAGTAGGACGCCTTGCCCGCCGGAGCGATGATGTCGTCCCACCGGTTGCCCTGTCCCAGGTCGCCGATGGCCCTCCAGCCGCCGTCGGTGCGGCGGTAGATGCGGAACTGGCCCGAGTCCTCGGGCAGGTCCCAGCCGATCACGGTCTTGTCGTCGTGGACGGCGCTGGTGAGCCCGGTCGGGGCGGGCGTGGCGGAGGGCGCGGGGCGCGTGGCCGTCACCGGGGCGGAGACCTGGGAGACGTTCATGGCGGCGTCGACCGCGTGCACCTTGTACGTGTAGGCCGCGCCCGTCTCGGCGCGGACGTCCGTGTAGGACGTGCCGAGCACGATGTCGGGCCCGTCCGGATCCTGCTGCCCCTCCGGTGCGCCCCACACCTCGTAGTGCTGGACGTCCGCCGACGCGGACGGCTCCCAGCTGACCGTGTTGCCCGCCGTGGTGCCCTTCGCCGCCAGGCCGGTGACCTGCTCCGGGGCCGTGCGGTCGGCGGTGGTGACGGGCACCCCGGCCGACCCCGCCGACGCGTTGCCGGCCCTGTCGTAGGCGCGCACCGAGTAGAAGTACTGAGCGCCGTTCAACGGCAGGGTGCTGTCGGTGAACGTGGTGGAGGTCGTGGTCGCCAGCGGGGTGGCGGGGTAGGAGGTGTCGCTCTTCAGCCGCCGGTACACCCGGTAGCCCGCGAGGTCCATCTCCTTGTTCCTGGTCCAGGTGAGCCTGGCCTTGCCGGTCGCCTGGTCGTAGGTGACGGAAGTGCCGGTCGGCGCAAGGGGCTTGACCTTGTCGACGGTGGCGGCGGTGCGGGGCGTGTAGCCGAACTTGACCCTGGCGCTGCCGGTCCAGTTGACGTAGTCGACGCGCAGGGTGTGCTTGCCGGACGGGATCGTCACGTTGACGGTCTTCGACACGGTCGTCGAGACGTTCTTCCACAGGTCGATCTTGCGCGCGTCGGGCTTGCCGGGGTCCAGGTACACCCGGATGCCGTCCAGGCCGGAGGCCGCGAAGGAGAAGGGCCCACCGGAGCCGAAGTCGCGTGTCACGGTCCAGCGGACGGCGAAGTTGTTCGACGGCAGTCCGGAGGCGGGTGCGCCCGCGCCCCAGTTCTGGTCGATGGCGGTGTCACAGTCCGTCTTCTTCGGAGTGCCCGAAAAGGTGGTGTTCGCGAAGAACTGCCGCTTGAACACCGGCGAGGTGCAGGTCACGGCGGCGGACGCGGAGGCCGTCGTGAGCAGGGTGCCCGCGGTGGCGAGCGCGACCGTCGCGGCGGTCGCGGCGGCGGTGCGTCTGGCTGGGTTCATTCGATCCTCTGGTCGAGTACGGGACGGCGAGGCGAAGGCCGTCGTGATCACGACTCGCGAGGAATGAAGCTGGTTGTACTGATGTTGGTCGACTCTTCGGCCAAGGTTCGATGGATGGGGTGTAATGGGCGTTTGGAGGTACTCCGTCATGTCTTCACATGCTCAGCGGAGCGTGGTGTTGCGCACTCGTTAAGTAGTTTCGCTTGACGCTGGGGGCGGACGCCGCGTTGTCTTTTCAGACATCCGGGCGCCATCGTGCGCCCGTGTCCCGAAGGCACCAGAAGTGAGCTCCTCTATGCGTCCCTTGCGCCCCCTGCGCCGTACTGCCACCGCCGTGGCCGCCGCGTCCACGATGACCCTCTCGCTGGCCGCGTGCGGGGCACTGGGCGTCACCGGGGACAGCAGCGAGGCGAGCCCGACCAAGGGCAACGACGTCACCGTGGGGCTGCTGCTGCCGGAGACGGCGAACACGCGCTACGACAAGTTCGACTACCCCATCATCAGGAACAAGGTTCTCGAGCTCACCAACAAGCGGGGCAAGGTCGAGTACCTGAACGCCGACGCGGACGCGGAGAAGCAGGCCGACCAACTGCAGCAGATGATCGACAACCAGGTCGACGTGATCCTGCTGGACGCCGTCGACGCGCACGCCATCGCCGACGGCGTGCAGAAGGCCAAGGACGCCGGTATCCCGGTCATCGCCTACGACCGCCTGGCCGAGGGCCCGATCGACGCGTACGTCTCCTTCGACAACGAGCTGGTCGGCGAGGTTCAGGGCCGCAGCCTCCTGGAGGCCATGGGCGACGTCGACTCCTCCGACAAGATCGTCATGATGAACGGCTCGCCCACCGACCCGAACGCCAAGCAGTTCAAGGCGGGCGCCCTCTCCGAGCTCAACGGCACGGTGGACATCGCCAAGTCGTACGACACCAAGGACTGGAAGCCGGAGAACGCCCAGGCCAACATGGCCGAGGCGATCAAGGCGATCGGCGTGAACAACATCAAGGGCGTCTACGCCGCCAACGACGGCATGGCCGGCGGCGTCATCAAGGCCCTGGAGGCGGTGGGCGTGACCCAACTGCCGCCGATCACCGGGCAGGACTCCGAACTGGACGCCGTGCACCGGATCATGACCGGCGAGCAGTACATGAGCGTGTACAAGTCGTACCCGCAGGAGGCCGAGAGCGCCGCGCAGATGGCGGTGGCCAAGGTCCAGGGCAAGGACATCCAGTTCGACTCGCTCGCCCAGGACCAGGTCGACAGCCCGACCGACAAGGACATCCCGGCCCTGCTGGTTCCCGTGGTCGCCCTGAAGAAGGGCAACATCAAGGAGACGGTCCTCGCCGACGGGATCTACGAACTCTCCGAGATCTGCACGGCCGAGTACAAGGCGGACTGCACGCGGCTCGGGCTCACCAAGTAGGGATCGGCAGGCAGGGCCCGTCGGTCTCGCGACGGGCCCGCGGCTTTCACGCCACGCCCTTTCACACCACGCGCCTTCACGCCACGCGCCTTCACGCCACCCGCGTGAACTCCACCGTCACCTCGGGCGGCCCACCCGGCACCCCCCGGTAGATCCCCTTGTGCGGGGTGACGTCGTCGTAGTCGCGCCCGCGTCCGACCACGACGTGGGACTCGTCGGCCCGCGTCCGGTTGGTGGGGTCGTAGCCGCACCAGTCGCCCGCCCAGTACTCGATCCAGGCGTGGCTCTGCCCGGCGACCGGACGATGCAGTTCCGCCTCCCGCTCGGGGTGCAGGTAGCCGGAGACGTAACGGGCGGGCAGGCCCACGCCCCGCAGCAGCGCGATCGTGAGGTGGGTGATGTCCTGGCAGACGCCCGCGCACTGTTCCCAGGCCTCGGCGGCGGACGTGTTCACGCTCGTGGTGCCGGGGAGGTACGCCACCCGGTCGGCGACCAGCATCGACACCGCGAGCGCTGTCTCGTGCGGATCGAGACCGGCCGCCGCTTCCCGCGCCTTCTCGACGAGCGCGGCGGGCACGGTCGTACGGGAGGTCGGGCCCGCGAACTCCAGCAGCCGGGAGGACGCCACCTCCTCAGCGAGTTCCTTCCATGTGGGCGCCTCGGGGAGCGGGCCCGGCGGGTGGGTCTCCACCAGGCTGGACGCCGTGATGGTGAGGTCGGCGTGCGGGTCCATCAGGTCGAAGCCGGTGACCTGGGTGCCCCAGTAGTCCCAGTACGCCCAGGTGGTCGCGGCCGGGCTGATGGTGACCCGGGCGTCCAGGGTGGTCTGGCCGGGCAGCGTCAGCGGGGTCATGCGGACCTCGTTGTGCGAGGACGCGGCGGGCTGGGCGTACGAGACGCGGGTGATGTGCTTGATACGGAGCCGGCGAGTTCCCTGGGTGGTCATCTCACGCTCCTTCCTGGGCCCACTCGACGGGCCCCTGGTACGGGAAGAACCGGTCGGCCACCGCGTCCGCCGAGGCCATGCAGGCCTGCTGCAAGTCCTTCAGCAGCAGGGGCAGTTGCTCCTCCAGGGCGTGTGTGTCCAGGTACTCGAGCCGGGTGCGCATCCGGCCGATCGGGCGCCGCGCGGGGTCCTGGCGGGGGCGGCCCAGCGCAGTGAGGCACTCCTCCGCTGTGGTCAGCGCGTGCAGCGCCGAGCGCGGGAAGTCGCGGTCCAGCAGAAGGAATTCGGCCACCCTTGGCGTGTCGCCGAAGCCGCTGTACACACGCGCGTACGCCTCGTCGGCGCCGGACGCGCTGAGCAGGGTCGGCCAGTCGGGCGCGTGCGCGGCGTCCAGCACCCGCACCGACAGCAGCCGTACGGTCATGTCCACCCGCTCCAGGCTCCGGCCCAGCACGACGAAACGCCAGCTGTCGTCCCGGCTCATCGTCGAGTCGGCGAGCCCGAAGAACAGCGCGGCACGGCGGCGCACCAGCTCCAGGTACGCGTACGGGCCGGTCCGCCGAGCCGCCAGCCGCTGGTCGGCGAGCGCGTGCCAGGTCGAGTTCAGGCACTCCCACATCTCGGACGAGACGGCCTCACGGGCACTGCGCGCGTTCAGCCGGGCCGCACCCAGCGCCCCCTCGATCGACCCCGTCGAACGGGCGTCGAAGGCCAGCTGGTCCAGCACCTGCTGCATGTCCACCGGCTCACCGCCGGCGTCCATCCCGAGGATCGCGTACAGCGACCGGCAGGCCACGTCCTCGTCGCGCCACGGGTCCTCCAGCATGCGGTGGAGGTAGGCGTCGAGGATCCGGCCCGTGGCGTCGGCCCGCTCGACATACCGTCCGGTCCAGGTCAGCGCCTCGGCTATCCGGGAGAGGATCACGTCGTTCACTGCTGCTGTGCCCCTTCCTGTACGACGGTGGGGGTGCCGTCGGGTCCGAGCTGCCGCGGCGCGACGTCCAGCGGATCGCTCGCGGTCACCGGCGAGGGCGACTCCGCCGGGCCCTCCGCCAGCACCCAGGTGTCCTTGGAGCCGCCGCCCTGGCTGGAGTTGACGATCAGGTTGCCCTCCTGGAGGGCGACGCGGGTGAGGCCGCCGGGCAGCACCCAGACATCGTTGCCGTCGTTGACGGCGAAGGGCCGCAGATCGATGTGGCGCGGTGCCATGCGCTCGCCCGCGAGGGTGGGGGAGGTGGACAGGGCGACCGGCCGCTGAGCGATGAAGCCGCGCGGATCGGCGATGACGGCTTTGCGAGTGCGTTCGATCGTCTCGCGGTCGGCCTTCGGACCGATGACGATGCCCTGCCCGCCGGCGCCGTCGACGGGCTTGATGACGAGCTGCTCGATCTGGTCGAGGACGGCGTCCAACTGGCCGGGCTCGTCAGGCCGGTACGACTCGACGTTGGGGAGGACCGGCTCCTCGCCGAGGTAGTACCGGATGAGGTCCGGGACGTAGGTGTAGAGGAGCTTGTCGTCGGCGATCCCGTTCCCCACGGCGTTCGCGAGTGTGACCGTGCCGGCCATTGCGGCGCTCATGATGCCGGGGCAGCCGATCACCGAGTCGGGGCGGAAGTGGAGCGGGTCGAGGAAGTCGTCGTCCAGCCGCCGGTATACGACATGCACGGGCACCTCGCCGCGCGTCGTGCGCATCCACACCCGGTTGTTGCGGCAGACCAGGTCGTGCCCCTCGACGAGCTGCACGCCCATCAGCCGGGCCAGCAGGGCGTGTTCGAAGTAGGCGGCGTTGCTGGGCCCGGGGGTCAGGACGACGACCCGTGGGTCATCGGTCCCGTCGGGCGCGGCGGCGCGCAGGGCGGTGAGCAGCTTCTGCGCGTAACCGTCGACGGGCAGGACGTGCTGTTCGGCGAAGAGGGACGGGAAGATCCGGGTCATGGCACGCCGGTTCTCGATGACGTACGAAACCCCGCTGGGCACCCGCACGTTGTCCTCCAGCACCCGGAAGTCCCCGGCCTCGTCCCGTACGAGGTCGATCCCGGCGATGTGGATCCGTACCCCGCCCGGTGGTTCGACCCCGTGGGCCGCCCTGTGGAAGTGCGGCGAGTTGAGCAGCAGCCGCCAGGGCACGACGCCGTCCTCGAAGGCACGGGCGTGCCCGTAGGCGTCGGCGAGGTAGGCCTCCAGGGCCCTGACCCGCTGGCTCACCCCGCGTTGTATGAGATCCCACTCCAGGGCGTCGAGGATCCTGGGCACGAGGTCCAGCGGCCAGGGCCGTTCCTCGCCCGCGAAGGCGTACGTCACGCCCCTGTCGGTGAACGCCCGGGCCATCTGGTCGGCCCGGAACCGGAGTTCACTCGGCTCGATCGGCTGCAGCGCCGCCAGCACCGGCTCATAGGCGGTCCTGACTTCACCCGGCCGCTCGAACATCTCGTCCCACGCGTCGGCCAACGCGTACGCGTCAAATATGTCCGCCATGGCCTGACGTTAAGTGGGGGGTGTAACACGGTGATCTCCGGGGGATTTCCGGGAGGTGATCGCGGAGCGGTGGCGTCCGGCCGGCCGGGTCGGCCGGACCGCGCCCCGGGAGCCGACGGGCGGCGGCTTTGCTCCGCACACGGCAAAGGCCGGAAGAGACCATCAGCTTGTTGCAACTCGGCAGGCGGAGGCCCGGAGATAGTGGGTCGAAACGGTGGTTTACGGCGCCCGTTGCGGCGGGAGCCGTGTTGCGGAGCACGGCCCGTCCGCGCATAGTTGCGCTGCGGAAGCGCGAGCGAACCGTAGGCCCGACGGGCTGTGCACGGTGGGCCCCTCGACCAGGGCCACGCTCTGCCGGGGTGCCCCGACAGGGCGGCACCGTGCTCCTGAAGCGGGTGAGCCGGCGAAAGAGGCAAGAACCGGGGGTGGATGGCGATGGCCGGGCATGGGGCGGAGGAGCATCCACACGGTGCCGACCGACTGTGCGAGGCCGGGGACCGTGTGTACTCCCGGGCCGTACGGCGCGGCCGTGTGCCGCGCCGGGACGCGGAGCCGGTGCCCTGCCTGCTGGAACTGGCGCTGCTGCATCCCGACCCCGACGACATGGACTGGCTGGTGCCGACCTCCCCGCAGGAGGTCATGACGCGGCTGCTGCGCGGGGTGTACGACGAGGTCAGCGCGAGCCAGCGGCGGGTGGGCTCGGCGGTGGCCGCCTTCGAGTGGTACGCCGGACTCGGCCCCCAGCCGTCGCAGGCGTCCGGCGCGGAGGGCACGGCGATCCGGGTGCTGGACGGCGCATCCCGTATCCAGGGGGCCCTGGACGCGGCGACGGAGGCGTGCGCGTCGGAGGTGCTGACAGTGCAGCCCGGCGGCATCCGTCCCGAACACGAACTGACGGAGGGCCTGCACCGGGCCCTCGCGCTGCGCGGGCGGGGCGTGCGGATGCGCGACCTGTACACGCATGTCGCCCGGCACGGTCAGGGCCTGCTCAACTACCTCGAGCTGATGGGCGATTCGGTCGAGGCCCGCACGCTCGACGAGGTCATCGACCGGCTGATCCTCTTCGACCGCACGGTGGCCTTCATCCCCGCGAACGCCGACCGCACGATGGCCCTGGAACTGCGCCACCCCGCGCTGGTGAACTACCTGGTGACGGTGTTCGAGCGGCTGTGGCGGCTGGCGATCCCCCTGACCGCGCCCCTCCCCGACACCGGCATCGAGGGCATCTCCCACCGCGAACAGTCCATCGCCGCGCTGCTCGCCGAGGGCCATCAGGACGCGGTGATCGCGGAACGGCTGGGGATAAGCGTGCGTACCTGCCGGGCGCACATCGCACGGCTGTCGGAGACGCTGGGGGCGGCGAGCCGGACGCAGCTCGGGGTGCGTATAGCGCAGGTGGGCCTGGACCGTCCGCGGGCGTCGTCGTCGGAGGCCGCGGTGATCAGCGTCGCCGGGGTGCCGGGGATGCCGGGAGCGTCGGGGGGTCCTGCGGTTCCCGGGGGGCCTGGAGTTCCTGGTCAAGGATCCCCGACCGGCCTATGAGATAGCCGAGTTGGGCCCGGCTCTCGCTGCCCAGCGTCGCCGCGAGCTTGGCGATGTGGACGCGGGCGGTGCGGATGTTCATGCCGAGGCGGTCGGCTATGACGGCGTCGGTGTGGCCCTCCACCAGGAGGCTTGCGATGGCGCGCTGGCGGGGGGTGATGCCGTTGAGGGTGGGCTGCCGGACGGCCTCGGGGTACATGGGGGTGGCCAGGCGCCAGAGGCGGTCGAAGGTGGTGGCCAGGTAGGTGACCAGGGCCGGGTGGCGCACTTCCAGCGCCATCGTGCGGTCGGCGTTCGCGGGATGAAGGCGACTTCGCGGTCGACGACGATGAGCCGGTCGGTGACCTCGTCGAGGGTGCGGGCCTCCGCGTCACCCCGAAGCTGTTCGTAGCGGGCGGCGATGAACGGCACATGGCGCTGTGTGTGCTGGTAGAGCGCGCGGATACGGCCGCCGCGGTCCAGCAGGGCCTGGTCGCGGCTCAGGGACGTGGCCTGGGCCGACTGCGCCTTGCGTCCCTTGACGGTGCTGGGCTGGACGGACAGCAGCTCCCGACCCGCTTCGGCCATGGCCTCGGTGATGGCCCGGTTGATCCGCTCGGTGCCGCTGAGCACGTTGAACGCCGAGGACTCGGCGGTCGTGGGGCGCCGCCCGTCGATCCGCATCAGCGGCGCGAACGCCTCGGCCAGCAGTTCCTCGCGCCGTCGCTCCTCGGCGATGCGGTGTCCGGACGCGCGTAGCATCCGGTGCAGGACGACGGCGGGCGCGACCGGCTCCAGCCAGTCGAGGTCGTCGAGGGCGGGGTGCAGCAGGCCGAGGTCGACGAGGCAGGGGGCGGCCGCGATGTGCTCGGCGGACACCCGGCCCTCGCGCAGGGCCTGCTCGTACAGCTTCCTGCCCGCCGGGCACAGCTCCTGCGGACCGTGCGTGTGCGCCTCGGTCACTGGTGATGGCCCTCGGCCGGCGTCGAGTGGTCCTGCTGCAGGATGCCCGACTGGGCTATGAGGTAGCCGAGTTGGGCGCGGCTGCCGCTGCCCAGGGTCGCGGCGAGCTTGGCTATGTGGGCGCGGCACGTGCGGACGTTCATCCCGAGGCGGCGGGCGATGGCCTCGTCGACGTGTCCCTCGACGAGGAGCTTGGCGATGGAGTGCTGAATGTCGGTGATGCCGCCCGCGGCCGCCTCGTACGGGGCGCCGGCGTTCAGCGGGACCGAGCGCACCCACATGAACTCGAAGACCTTGATCAGGTACCGGACCAGGCCCGGATGACGAAGCTCCAGAGCGACCTGCTGGTCGTCGCGGGTGGGGATGAACGCGACGGACTCGTCGCAGACTATGAGGCGCTCCACCAGCTCGTCGATCGTCCGGTACTCCGCCTTTCCCTTCGAGAGCTGGGCAACGTACGCCAGCTTCTCGGGGCTGTAGCGGGCGGTGTGCTGGTAGAGCGTGCGGATCCGCACGCCGCGTTCGATCAGTGGCCTGTCCCGCTCCAGTCCTTGGAGCAGGCTTTGCTCCGAGTAACGGTCGTCGCTGGGCTGGACCGTGAGCATCTCGGTCTGGCACTGGGCCGTGGCCATGTTGAGCGCCGCGTTGATCCGGGCGCTGCCCTCCAGCACGGTGATCGAGTGATCGGTCGTGCCGGACTGCGCGAGCGCCAAGAACGGCTCGAAAGTGTCAGCGAGTTTGATGGACAACCGTCGGCGATCGGCGATGTCGCGCTCTATGGGATGGAGCCGCTCGGCCAGGGCGACGGACGGGGGAACCGGGCGCAGCCAGTTCGCGTCGTCGGGGTCGGCGTGGAGGAGGGCGAACTCCATCAGGCATGGAGCCGACTCCACGTCCGCGCGAGCGATACGTCCGGTGCGCAAGGCGTGCGCATATAGTCGGCCACCTTCGTCACACAGTTCGGTCACCGCATGGGGATGCGTCGCCTTAGTCGGATTTGCCATGAAATCTCCACCCCCCAGGGTCCTGAACATGCAGGAACATGATGCATCGATTGTGTGGCGAGCACGTGCCTGAATGAGCCATCGTCTTATCCGACGGGGGAAGAGGAGACTTTCAAGTGAGGACGAAGCCGACTATGCGCAAGAGAATGCTTCGCTCGGTACTTGTCGCCGCCTTCTCCGTCGTTGTGACCTTCGGAGTGCTGGGCGGGCCGTCCGGTGCGAGGAGCGACGTCAGTGCTGACAGTCACTGGCCGACCACCGCCGTGACTGCCGACAGCGCGGACGTGTCGGTGACCTCTGCGGACGGTGACTCGGGGGAGCGGATGTGACCACCCCACCCGACGACCGCTCCTTCCGCCGCGAAATGGCCACCGCCTACCGCTCCGGCTGGCACTTCATCGACCTCGTCACCGCGATCCCCCACCCCGGTGACTCGTTGATGGTGACCGTCTTCGGTGAGCCGGTCGTCGTCACGCGGGACGACGAGGAGGACGTACGGGCTTACCGGTGTCTGCGGCGGCCTCGGGGGGCGCCGCAGCCTGTGCGGTGTGCCATCCGGTACGGAATGATCTTCGTCAACCTCGATCAGCGCGACCACCGGCTGGTGGAGCCGGAGGCCCCGGCCCCAAGGACCATCTCAGCCACCCCCCGCAGTGCCTGACGCGATTCCCCCGTCGTAACAGATCGCTCAGGTGCTTCCCCCCGCAGCGGCGTCACCGTGACCTGAACACGGTGACGCCGCTGCAGTTTTCCGGGACATTTCCCCGTATCCGCCGGTTCGGGCGGTGGCCGAAACCGGGCACCCGGTATTCAGCCACCCGCAGCGACCCGTTCGGTCACCCGCGCCCCATCGCCCGGGTCAGCTCGATCTCGATCACCACCCGGTCGGGATTGGGCGTCGGCGTCCGCCCGTACCGCACCGCGTACCGCCGCTCGGCGTCCCTGACCCGCTCCGGCTCCGTCCGGACGTACGCCCGCCCCTCCAGCGTCGCCCACCGCCCGCCGTCCACCTGGCAGACCGCGACGCGTGCCCCGTCCGGGCCGGCGGCCAGCACATGGCGTACCTTCACGCTCGACTTGAGCGTGATCACCCGAGCCAGCCGGGCCTCCGGCTCGTATGTCACCCCGACGGCCACGACGTGCGGGGAGCCGTCCGGGCGCAGGGTCGTCAGGGTGCACAGGTGCCTCTCCTGCCAGAAGGTGAGGTACGGCGCGTCCGGCGCGCCCGGGTTCTGGGTGTATGCCGCCATGGCCCGGAACCTAGTCGCAGCAACCCTCCCGCGACTACCTTGAGCGGAATAGACTCAACTTTGTGTACGCTGACTCAGTCAGTACTGGGAGACGCTGACGCCAGGAGGAGAACGGACACGTGGACGCCGAGCTGACCAACAGGAGCCGGGACGCGATCAACGCGGCCAGCAACCGGGCCCTCACCGAGGGGCACGCGGACCTCACCCCTGCCCACCTGCTCCTCGCTCTGCTCCAGGGGCAGGACAACGAGAACATCATCGACCTGCTTGCGGCCGTCGACGCCGACCAGGCCTCCGTGCGGTCCGGCGCCGAGAAGGCGCTCGCCGCGCTGCCCAGCGTGACCGGGTCCACCGTGGCGCCCCCGCAGCCCAACCGTGAGCTCCTCGCTGTGATCGCGGACGCCCAGGCACGGGCAAAGGAGCTGGGGGACGAGTACCTCTCCACCGAGCACCTCCTTATTGGCATCGCGGCCAAGGGCGGCCAGGCCGGTGAGGTGCTCGCCCAGCAGGGAGCCACCGCCAAGAAGCTGCTGGAGGCCTTCCAGAAGGCGCGCGGCGGGCGCCGTGTGACCACCGCCGACCCCGAGGGGCAGTACAAGGCGCTGGAGAAGTTCGGCACCGACTTCACGGCCGCCGCCCGCGAGGGCAAGCTCGACCCCGTCATCGGGCGGGACCAGGAGATCCGGCGAGTGGTGCAGGTCCTGTCCCGCCGTACGAAGAACAACCCCGTCCTCATCGGTGAGCCCGGTGTCGGCAAGACCGCCGTCGTGGAGGGGCTCGCCCAGCGGATCGTCAAGGGGGACGTGCCGGAGTCCCTCAAGGACAAGCGGCTCGTCGCGCTCGACATCAGTGCCATGGTCGCCGGGGCCAAGTACCGCGGTGAGTTCGAGGAGCGGCTGAAGACCGTGCTCGCGGAGATCAAGGACTCCGACGGGCAGATCATCACCTTCATCGACGAGTTGCACACCGTCGTGGGCGCCGGGGCCGGCGGTGATTCCGCCATGGACGCCGGGAACATGCTCAAGCCCATGCTCGCGCGCGGTGAGCTGCGCATGGTGGGTGCCACCACCCTCGACGAGTACCGCGAGCGGATCGAGAAGGACCCCGCCCTGGAGCGGCGGTTCCAGCAGGTGCTGGTCGCCGAGCCGACCGTCGAGGACACCATCGCGATCCTGCGCGGGCTCAAGGGGCGCTACGAGGCCCACCACAAGGTGCAGATCGCGGACAGCGCGCTGGTGGCCGCGGCCACCCTCTCCGACCGGTACATCACCTCCCGGTTCCTGCCCGACAAGGCCATCGACCTCGTCGACGAGGCCGCCTCCCGGCTGCGCATGGAGATCGACTCGTCGCCGGTCGAGATCGACGAACTCCAGCGCGCCGTCGACCGGTTGAAGATGGAGGAGCTCGCGCTGGAGAAGGAGACCGACCCGGCCTCGCGCGAGCGCCTGGAGCGGCTGCGCCGCGACCTCGCCGACAAGGAGGAGGAGCTGAGGGGCCTGACCGCCCGCTGGGAGAAGGAGAAGCAGTCCCTCAACCGCGTCGGTGAGCTGAAGGAACGGCTCGACGAGGCGCGCGGGCAGGCCGAACGCGCCCAGCGCGACGGCGACTTCGACACCGCCAGCAAGCTGCTCTACGGCGAGATCCCGGCCCTGGAGCGGGACCTGGAGGCCGCCTCGCAGGCCGAGGAGGAGGCCGCCAAGGACACGATGGTCAAGGAGGAGGTCGGCTCGGACGACATCGCCGACACCGTCGCCGCCTGGACCGGCATTCCGGCCGGCCGCCTTCTGGAGGGCGAGACCCAGAAACTCCTGCGCATGGAGGACGAGCTGGGCAAGCGACTCATCGGCCAGACCGAGGCCGTGCGTGCGGTGTCGGACGCCGTACGCCGCACCCGCGCCGGTATCGCCGACCCGGACCGCCCGACCGGCTCCTTCCTCTTCCTCGGCCCGACCGGCGTGGGCAAGACCGAACTGGCGAAAGCCCTCGCGGACTTCCTCTTCGACGACGAGCGGGCGATGGTCCGCATCGACATGTCGGAGTACGGCGAGAAGCACAGCGTGGCCCGGCTGGTCGGCGCGCCCCCCGGGTACGTCGGCTACGAGGAGGGCGGCCAGCTGACCGAGGCGGTGCGCAGGCGGCCGTACAGCGTCGTCCTGCTCGACGAGGTGGAGAAGGCGCATCCCGAGGTCTTCGACATCCTGCTCCAGGTGCTGGACGACGGGCGGCTGACGGACGGGCAGGGCCGTACGGTCGACTTCCGCAACGCGATCCTGGTGCTGACGTCGAACCTGGGCAGTCAGTTCCTGGTCGACCCGATCACGAGTGAGGCGGAGAAGAAGGAACAGGTGCTGGAGCTGGTCCGGTCCTCCTTCAAGCCGGAGTTCCTCAACCGCCTGGACGACCTGGTCGTCTTCTCGGCCCTGACGAAAGGCGAGCTGGCCCGCATCGCCCGGCTCCAGATCGACCGCCTCGCCAAGCGCCTGGCCGAACGCCGCCTCACCCTGGAGATCAGCGACGAGGCCCTGGCCTGGCTCGCCGACGAGGGCAACGACCCGGCCTACGGCGCCCGCCCCCTGCGCCGCCTCGTCCAGACCGCCATCGGCGACCGCCTGGCCAAGGAGATCCTCTCCGGCGAGGTCAAGGACGGCGACACGGTCCGGGTGGACGCCTTCGGGGACGGCCTGATCGTGGGACCGTCGACGGGCAAGACGCTGTAGCCGTCGTGAGCGCGGGTCACACGGCCCGTGCTCACATGGTGAAGGCGGAGAAGCGCACCAGCGCGGTGTCGGCACTCTCGTACTCCACGCTGACCTGCACGGCGTGGGCGCCCGCGGCGGGGTGGCCGTCCGGGTGGGCCACTTCGAGACAGAGATCCGCGTCCGAGAGGCCGCAGGACCCCGTCTCGGGCGCCGGAGCGTCCGGATAGGTCCGCGTGAGCCAGTCGCCGACGTCCGCGCGCGGCATCCGGAAGGTCGCGCTGTAGTGGATGTCCTGGAAGCCCTGTACCTCGCAGACCCCGACGGGCTCGGCGCCGTCCGGCAGCTCCGCCCCGCCGAAGTGCAGGGCGTCGGCACAGGCGACCGGCTCGGGACCGGTAGGGCCGAACAGGTCGTCGGACGCCGCCCAGTGCACCACCATGGCGACGAAGCCCGCCACGGCCAGCCCCGGCAGCGCCAGCACGGCGGCCAGAACCCACCACCGGGTCCGGCCCCGACGCCTCTCCGCCCCACCCTGTGTCCCCGACATGGCACCCACCCTCCGTACCCCTGCCCGTCCCGACCGGCCAGATCATGTCAGCCGACGGCCGACTGGCCCCGTCAGGGCTTGCCACCCCCCTCCCCGCATGAGGGAGGATGGCGGAATCCGTACGAAGGGAAAATCACGGTGAGCATCGACCCGTCCTCGATTCCGAACTTCGGGGGCCAGCAGCCGCAGCCCGGGCCGCCGCCCGGCCCCGTTGTCCCGGATCAGGACCTCGTGAAGCAGCTCCTCGACCAGATGGAGCTGAAGTACGTCGTCGACGACGAGGGTGACCTCGCGGCGCCGTGGGAGCAGTTCCGTACGTACTTCATGTTCCGCGGCGAGGGTGACCAGCAGGTCTTCTCGGTGCGGACGTTCTACGACCGGCCCCACAAGATCGACGAGAAGCCCCTGCTTCTGGAGTCGATCGACGACTGGAACCGCCGGACGCTGTGGCCCAAGGTCTACAGCCACACGCACGACGACGGCACCGTCCGCCTGATCGGCGAAGCGCAGATGCTGATCGGCACCGGCGTGAGCCTGGAGCACTTCGTCTCGTCGACGGTCAGCTGGGTGCGGGCCGCCATCGAGTTCGACAAGTGGCTCGTGGAGCAGCTCGGCCTGGAGCAGGAGATCAACGACGCGGAGAAGCCCGAGGACGACGAGGAGTAGTCCTCCGCCGGCCTACATGGCAAGCGGGGCCAGTACGACCAGGTACGCCCCGTAGGCGGCCGAGAACCCGGCCAGGGCACAGGTCACCACGGCCGCGTGCCGGGGCCGGGCTCTCGCCGTGCGCACCAGGGCCTGCGCCAGCGGCAACAGCAGCGGGAAGGCGGGCAACAGGAAGCGGGGCTTGCACTGGAAGTACCCCGAGCTGCCCAGGGCGATCAGGACCAGGACGCTGCTGTAGACGATCAGGGGCAGAGGCGCACGGTCCAGCAGGAGCAGCGCGTACAGCAGCACGCCTGCCGCCGTGATCACCAGGGACATGGTGAACATCAACTGCTCGGCGTGCAGCAGCAGGTGCTCGGCGAAATGCAGCGAGCCCAGGCCGAAGCGCGAGCCCCACCCCCGTTGCACCTCGAAGTACCCCCCGAGCAGGTCACCCTTGTGCTGCCCCACCCACAGCACGTAACCGGTCCAGCCCAGCGGTGCCAGTGCGGCGCCCGTCCACAGCCTGGGGGAAACCCGGCCGCGGGAGCGCCAGATCTCCACCGCTGCGGCCGCGAGCACCGCCGCCGCCACCGCGAAGCCGTTGGGCCGGGACAGCCCCGCGAGCAGGGCCAGCGTTCCCGCCCACACCCAGCGGCCGGTCAGTACCGCGTACAGCGACCAGGCGGCGAGGGCGGTGAAGACCGGCTCGGTGTATGCCATGGACAGCACGACCGACTGCGGCAGCAGCCCCCACAGCACGACCAGAGCGGTGGCGACGGCCCGCCCGTGCAGCCGTGCGCCGATCGCGTAGATCCCCCAGGCGGCGACGGCGGCCGCGAACCACGACACCACGAGTCCCGCTTGCCCTCCGTCCAGTGGGGTCACGGTCGTTGCTGCCCGGATCAGGGCCGGGTAGAGCGGGAAGAACGCCAGGTCGCTGAAGACCAGGCCGTACTCGTGCTTGGTGTGGCCGTAGCCGTGGGCGGCGATCCCCATGTACCAGACCGAGTCCCAGGACCGGCTGAGCAGGCCGATCGGCCGCTTGCCCACGGCCAGGGCGGTCGCGGCGACCACCGCGACCTCGATGAGCCGGACCATCAGGAACAGACCGACGGCCTGGGCCGCGACCCGGTACTGCGGCCGGAGCCGGAATCTGCCGTCGGCCTTCGGCCTCGGCACGGCAGGGGAGGGGGCAGGGGGGATTACGGGAGTGCTGACATGGTTCACGTTGGCATCTTGCGGGATGACATTGATCTAAATGATCATTTCGTCCCGTTCCCTGTGTCGAGTCGGTCGTGGACGGCCCGCTACGGCGGTGTGTCGGCGAAGACGACCAGGTAGGCGCCGTACGCGAAGGAGAGCCCGGCCAGGGCGCCGATCACCACGGTCGCGCGCCAGGGACGGGCTCTCGCCGCACGCACCAGGGCTTGCGCCACCGGCAGCAGCAGCGGGAAGGCGGGCAGCAGCAACCGGGGCCGGGCCTCGAAGATGGCCGAGCCGCCGAGGGCCACGACGACGAGTACGCCGCTGTAGACGACCAGGGGGAGCGGGGCGCGCTTGATGATGAGCAGCGCGTACAGCAGGACGGCCACCGCGGTGATCAGAAACGCCCCGTGGAACGCCAACGACTGGAACACGTCACGGACCACCAGCAGGTGGTAGGCGAAGCGAAGTGTCCCGATCCCGAAGTCGAAGCGGTTCCCCCACCCCCGCTGAACCTCGAAGTACCCGCCGAGCAGGTCACCCTTGTGCTGCCCCACCCACAGCACGTAACCGGTCCAGCCCAGCGGTGCCAGTGCGGCGCCCGCCCACAGCCTGGGGGAAACCCGGCCGCGGGAGCGCCAGATCTCCACCGCTGCGGCCGCGAGCACCGCCGCCGCCACCGCGAACCCGTTGGGCCGGGACAGCCCCGCGAGCGCGGCCCATGTTCCCGCCCACACCCAGTGCCTTGCCAGCACCGCGTACAGCGACCAGGCGGCGAGGGCGATGAAGACCGGCTCGGTGTACGCCATGGACAGCACGACCGACTGCGGCAGCAGCCCCCACAGCACGACCAGGGCGGTCGCGACGGCCCGCCCATGCAGCCGGGCGCCGATCGCGTAGATCCCCCAGGCGGCCACTGCCGCCGCGAGCCACGACACGACGAGTCCCGCCGTTTCCGCGCTCAGCGGGGTCACCTCGGTGACGGCCCGGATCAGGGACGGGTAGAGCGGGAAGAACGCCAGGTCGCTGAGAACGTGGCCGGGCCGGTGATAGGTGGCGCCGTAGCCGTGGGTGGCGATCCCCAGGTACCAGGACGAGTCCCAGGAGTGGCCGAGCAACGTGAGCGGCTGTTTGCCCACGGCCCAGCCGGCCACGGCGACCGCGGCCGAGCCGGCGATCCGCGCCGCCAGGAACAGACCGATGGCCAAGGCCGCGGCCGGCAGCCGGAAGCGCGATCCGTCGTCAGCGCGCGGCTTCGGCACCGTAGGGGGCGATGGGGACGGAGTTACGGTGGTGCTGACATGGTTCACGCGGGCATCTTTATGGATGAAACGCGCCCGATCGGTGATGGCGTGGCCGTGCCCCGTGCCGATTCGGCCGCTCAGCCCACCAGCGACTTCAGCCGCTGCACCGCCTCCTCCAGCACCTCGGTCCGCTTGCAGAACGCGAACCGCACGAACGGTGCCCCCGCCTCCCGGTGGTCGTAGAAGACCGCGTTGGGGATGGCCACCACGCCGGCCCGTTCCGGCAGGGCGCGGCAGAACGCGAAGCCGTCCCCCTCCTTGGACAGTGCGGCGCCGAGGGGACGGATGTCGGTGGTGATGAAGTACGTGCCCGCGGGCGTGAACACCTCGAACCCCGCCTCGGTCAGCCCCGCCGCCAGCAGGTCCCGCTTGGCGAGCATGTCCTCGCGGAAGGCGGCGAAGTAGCCGTCGGGCAGCGCGAGCGCTTCGGCGACCGCGTACTGGAACGGCCCCGACGAGACGTACGTCAGGAACTGCTTCGCCGAGCGTACGGCCGTGACCAGGCCGGGCG
This sequence comes from Streptomyces bicolor, assembly GCF_000719285.1. Classification (GTDB taxonomy): domain Bacteria; phylum Actinomycetota; class Actinomycetes; order Streptomycetales; family Streptomycetaceae; genus Streptomyces; species Streptomyces bicolor. The sequence goes on from NZ_JOFS01000006.1 coordinate 200,894, forward strand.
TCGAGGTCACCCAGCCGACCTTCCAGCCGGTGAAGGAGAAGGTCTTGCCCGCCGACCCGATGGTCACCGTCCGCTCGCGCATACCCGGGAACGTGGCGAGCGGCAGGTGCTCGGCGTCGTCGAAGACCAGGTGCTCGTACACCTCGTCGGTCACGACGAGCAGGTCCCGCTCGACGGCCAACTCGGCGATCGCGGTCAGCTCCTCGCGGGTCAGGACCGTGCCGGTGGGGTTGTGCGGCGTGTTGATCAGCAGCAGCCGGGTGCGGTCGGTGACGGCGGACCGCAGCTCGTCGAGGTCGAGCCGGAAGCTTCCCTCGTGCGGCCGCAGGGTGACCGGCACCCGCGTCCCGCCCGCCATCGCGATGCAGGCCGCGTACGAGTCGTAGTACGGCTCGAAGGCGATGACCTCGTCGCCGGGCTCCAGGAGGGCGAGCAGGGTGGCGGCGATGGCCTCCGTGGCGCCGGCGGTGACCAGCACCTCCGTGTCCGGGTCGTACGACAGCCCGTAGCGCCGCTCCTGGTGCGCGGCGACGGCGGTGCGCAGCTCGGGGATGCCGGGGCCCGGCGGGTACTGGTTGCCGCGCCCGTCGCGCAGCGCCCGTACCGCCGCCTCCCGGACCGCCTCGGGTCCGTCGGTGTCGGGGAAGCCCTGGCCCAGGTTGATGGCTCCGGTCCGCAGGGCCAGCGCGGACATCTCGGCGAAGATCGTCGTCCCGAACTCAGCGAGCCGACGGTTGAGCAGGGGGCGGGAGTTGGAGGTCATGCCGGTCATCCTGCGCTCAAGCTCTGGAGTTCCTCAACTCTGCTTTGGGCCGTGAGACGGCCGGGCATCTCACTCGCACGCACCGAGCGGGAGGCGCCCACGGGGGGACGCCGGGGCCCGCTTCGGGGGAACGGAAGGAGCTGACGCCATGGTCACGATCTTTATCGGGGCGCTGGTCGCAGTGTTGTTCGTGGTGATCGTCGTGTCCATCGCACGGGCCGGCGGACGTTCCACCCACCGCACGTCCGCGCGCAGGGGGCACTCGCACGACAGCGGAAGCGGCAGCTGGTGGGTCGGCGGGGGCGACAGCGGATCAGGGGGTTCGTCCTGCGGGGGCGGCTCGTCATGCGGAGGCGGGTCGTCCTGCGGAGGAGGGGGCGGGGGCGGATGCGGTGGCGGAGGCAGCTGACACGGGGCAGCTGAGCTCCCCGAGAAGGGGGAACCGCATCCGTACAGGAGCGGGGCCGGTACTGGGACCGGCCCCGCTCTCGCGTTCTCCGTACGGCTCGCGGCCCGGGCGGCCGCACCCCGGCGTACGCCGGGGTTGAACAGTTGAGCTGATAAGCCCTCTGAGGGATGGAAAGCCCACGAACTTGGGTAAAAACGCTGTGGCGGCGCCACAGTTCATGATTCAGTAACTTTCACCAACGCAGCCCCTCGGACGTCCCCCGGGCACCCCTTCTGACCGGCCGACTGGACTGACCGGGCCGGCTTCCCGGTGTCGGCCGGGGTGCGCCGGAGACCGACACCTCCCTTTCTTGCGTGCTTGCGGAGCCGACCCATGCTCACGACCCTGAACACCGCCTACACCGACACGCGCGCGGCCGACCTCGCCTGGGCCCTGGGGCGGGAGCCGCTGCCCGCGCTGGCCACGCTGGACCTCGAACTGACCGGTACGAAGCTTCAGTTGCGCCTGCTCGGCGCGTCCCACCAGGTGCTTGTGGAGGAGGAGCGGGGCGTCTGTTCGGAGACCGTGGCCTGTATGCCCGGCAGCAGCACTCCGCTTCCGCTCGGGGTCGCCAAGCGGGCCGGTGACTGGGAGTACGAGTTCGCGGCCCGGGTGGAGATCCTGTCGCCGGGTCAGTTCGCGGGCCGTGCCCAGGAGTTGCTGGCCCTGGTCGCCGACCACCCGCACGGCCTCGCAGGCGTGTTCCCCGGCAGCCCGCACGCGTTCACCGCGATGCTCGCCCAGCACCACGAGGGGCAGGTGCACTGGCGGACATGGCACGCGTACCCGCAGGACGGGCAGTTGGTGGCCACGCGGACGCGGGTCGGCGTCCGGGTGCCGGCGGCACGGACAGGCCCGTCCGGGGGTGGCAGTCCCCACTGACGGCGACACAAACGTCCCCTGCCTCAACAACACACGTGTGGGTGACGCTGCGTGCCCCAGGCGTAACGTACCGTCGGCAGCGTGATCGAGCCGCACGCCCCCGCCCCACCCGGCACGACGCCGCCCTGGGGCGGCAGCGCGCGGCTGCCGGTGCGGCCGGGCACCGGACGGTTCCTGGTTCTCGCCTGCGTGTTCGTCTGCGCCGCGTGCGGACTCGTGTACGAACTCGAACTCGTCGCCCTCGCTTCGTACTTGATCGGCGACTCGGTCACCCAGGCCTCCGTCGTCCTCTCCGTCATGGTCTTCGCGATGGGTATCGGCTCCCTCGTCGCCAAGCGCCTACGCCCGCTCGCCGCCGCCGGCTTCGGTGCCATCGAGGCCGTCCTCGCCCTGGTCGGCGGCTGCAGCGCGCTCGCCCTGTACGCCGTCTTCGCCTGGACCGGCGACTGGGGCGGCATGTGGGCCGACGGCCCCCGCTACCTCCTCGTCGCCTTCTCCCTCACCATCGGCCTGCTCATCGGCGCCGAGGTGCCGCTGCTGATGGAGCTGATCCAGCGCATCCGCCGCCAGGACGCGGGCGGCGCGGTGGCCGACCTGTTCGCGGCGGACTACGTCGGCGCACTCGTCGGCGGCCTAGCCTTCCCCTTTCTCCTCCTCCCCCTGCTGGGCCAGTTGACCGCGGCCCTGATCACCGGCGCGGTCAACGCGGTGGCGGGCGGTGCGCTGGTCCTCGGGCTGTTCGGGGGCGACCTCACCCGCCGTGCCCGCTGGCTCCTGCTGATCGCCAACGTCACCGTGCTCGGCGTGCTCGCCGCCGCCGCCGTACTCGTCGACGACTTCGAACGGGCGGCACGGCACGCGGTGTACGGGAGGGACGTACGGGTGGCGCTGCAGACGGACGTCCAGGAGGTCGTCATCACCGGCGGCACGCACGGCCGCCCGCTCGGCCTCTTCCTCGACGGCCGCCTCCGGGTCAGCGGCCACGACGCGCGCCGCTACCACGAGGCGCTGGTCCACCCCGCGATGAACGGCGAGCACTCGCGTGTGCTGATCCTCGGCGGCGGGGACGGGCTGGCGGCGCGCGAAGTGCTGCGCCATCCCGGGGTGCACCGGGTCGACGTCGTCGAAGTCGACGCGGGGGTGGTGCGGTTGGCGCGGCACGACCCGCCCCTCTCCCGGCTCAACGGGCACGCGTACGACGACACGCGCGTCCACGTCATGACCGGCGACGCCTTCCGCTGGCTGCGGGCGGCGCCGCCGGCGACGTACGACGTAGTGATCTCGGACCTGCCCGACCCCGGCATCACGGCCAGCACGAAGCTGTACTCGCAGGAGTTCTACGGCCTCGCCCGCCGCGTCCTGACCCCGCGCGGCCGCCTCGCGGTGCACGCCGGGCCGGTCGCCTCCCGCCCCCGTGTCTTCTGGACGGTCGACACGACCCTGCGCGCCGCGGGCCTGCGCACCGCCCCGTACCGCGTCCCCGGCCACGACTCCGGCTTCGCCTCGGGCCCGGACCGCACAGCGGGCCCGACCCGGGCACCGCACGACTGGGGCTACATCCTGGCGAGCCAGAGCAACCGGCCGATGCTGCGGCTGGGGGAGGGGCAGGGGGCGCCGCGGCTGGAGACGTTGACGCGGGAGGGGCTGCTGGCGGCTGAGCGGGCGGCGGAAAGGACGCGGGTCTGGGGAGCGGGGGCTTCGACGTTGGTGCACCCGCGGTATTGACGGGGTGAGGAGGGGCGAGGGGTCGGGGGAGAGTCGTGGAGGGGGCGGTGAGGATACGCCCGGTGAGCGGGTGGGTGGGGCGAATCCTGGGATGCAGGGGTGCGTTTCGCGCCTTGCTGGGTAGGCTCGGTGACCATGGAGCATGAGGTGTTCGTTCCGGTTGTGGCCGAGCGGCTCAGGGAGGTCCTGGCCGACCCGGCGCGGGTCGCCCGGGCGGTTCCCGGGCTCCAGCAGGACGCCGGTGCCGAGCCCGTGACCGGTCGGCTGAAGGTGCGGATCGGCGGGCACACCATCACGTACCGGGGATTCGTACGGCTCTCCGAGCGCGAGGACGGCTCGTACGCCGCCGAGGGCGACGCGACCGAGGCGCGCGGGACCGGTTCGGTGAAGCTCGCGCTCACGCTGCGGCTGGTGGATGCGGAGGGCGGCTCCGCCGTGCGGTTCGAGGGGACGGCCTCGGCGGACGGGCGGGTCTCGGAATTGCCGGCGGACGCGGTCGGGGCGGCGGTGACGAGGCTGCTGAGCCGGTTCGCGGAGAACCTGGGGAGTGCGGCGGGGGAGGAGCGGTCGGAGCCGGAGCCGGAGCCGTCGTCGGAGGCGGCGCGGGATTCGGGGCGGGGCGGGGACGGTGACGTCGGCGAGGGTGACGTCGCGGTGGATGCCGTGGAGGAGGCCCTTGCGCCCGGGGAGTTCGAGCCGCGGGTGACCAGTGAGTTCGAGACGACGCCGGATGCCGACGACGCGCCTGCGCCTGCGCCGGGGCCCGGGGACGGTTTTGATGCCGAGGTGCCGCCGTCTTCGCAGGAGCCTGTCGCCGACGAGGGTGAGAGCCGGGGCGGGGGCACGGGCGAGGGCGAGAGTCGGCGTGAGGGTGATGGTGGGGGCACGCCGCCCGTTGCCGAGGCGGCGCATGCTCGGCGGACGATGATCGGGCGTAGTGCGGAGGAAGTGGATCATGCGCCGCCGCGGGGGCGGTATGCGCCGGTTCCTGCGCCGCAGACGGTCGCGCCGAACTCCACGTTGCGGTGGGCGGCTCCGGCGGCGGCGGTGGTGTTGGCGTCGGCGATCGTGGTGGGGCGGATGCTGCGGCGGCGTCGGTGAGTGGGCCTCGTCCTCAAACTCCCCCAGAGGGGCACCCCCAGACGGGCTGAGAGGCGTTGGTGTGGACCACTTCAGGCCCCTTGATCACCCCAGTAGGGTCGTCCCGTGAGTAACGATGACATCACGCTGACCGCGGGTGACGCGGAGGTGGACGTGCTGCCGGGGAACGGCGGGCGGGTCGGGGGGCTGCGCGTCGGGGGGACGGAGTTGTTGCGGCAGGGGGAGCGGTTCGGGTGTTTCCCGATGGTTCCCTGGTGCGGGCGGATCCGGGACGGCCGGTTCCTCGACGGGGCCGTCGTGCGGCAGATGCCGCTCAACGCCCCGCCGAACGCCATCCACGGCACCGCACGGGACGGCGCCTGGCGCGTCGCCCGCGTCGCCGACGGCGAGGCCGTCATCACGTACGACCTGGTCGAGCCGTGGCCCTACCCCGGTCGCGTCACCCAGGTCGTCGCGCTCACCCCGGACAGCCTCAGCCTCACCATGTCCGTCGAGACGTACGAGGCTTCCTTCCCGGCCCAGATCGGCTGGCACCCCTGGTTCAACCGCAACCTCGGCGGCGAGGGCGCCCAGGACGTCCGGCTCGACTTCAGCCCCGCCTGGCAGGAGGAGCGCGGGGACGATCACCTTCCCACCGGCAACCGTGTCGAGCCGAAGCCCGGGCCCTGGGACGACTGCTTCGGCATGCCCGGTGGCGTCGACGTCACCCTCACCTGGCCGGGGCAGCTGGAGCTGAAGGTGAGCAGCCGGGAGGAATGGGTCGTCGTGTACGACGAGCAGGAGGCCGCCGTGTGCGTCGAGCCGCAGACCGGGCCGCCCAACGGGCTGAACACCCTGCCCCGGCTGGTCACGCCGCTGGAGCCGCTGGAGGCGACCACCGTCTGGAGCTGGCGGCGGCTGTGAGCGGGGCCCTTAAGCTGGCCGCATGACTGACGTACGTGGCGAGCTGCTGCAGCAGATCAAGGACAAGGCCGTGGTGCACGGCAAGGTGACCCTGTCGTCGGGTCTCGAGGCGGACTACTACGTCGACCTTCGGCGGATCACCCTCGACGGGGAGGCCGCCCCGCTGGTCGGGCAGGTGCTGCTCGACCTGACCGCGGAGCTGGAGTTCGACGCGGTGGGCGGGCTGACCATGGGCGCCGACCCCGTCGCCGCCGCCATGCTGCACGCCGCCGCCGCGCGCGGGAAGCGGCTGGACGCCTTCGTCGTACGGAAGGCCGCCAAGGCGCACGGCCTGCAGCGGCGGGTCGAGGGGCCGGACATCAAGGGGCGGCGCGTGCTCGTCGTCGAGGACACCTCCACCACCGGCGGCTCGCCGCTCACCGCCGTCGAGGCCGTGCGTGAGGCGGGAGCCGAGGTCGTCGCCGTCGCGACCATCGTCGACCGCGCCACCGGCGCCGCCGAGAAGATCCAGGAGGGTGCGGGCGTGCCGTACCTGTTCGCGTACTCCAAGGACGAGCTCGGTCTGGACTGACAGGCGCTCGGAGCATCCCGGTTCGTCTGGAAAGATGGGGCCGACGACGACGTCACACCCCCCAAGGTCTAGGTCAGGGCCGTAAGAAGAACGCCGTACGCAGTACGTCAACCCGCACACTCCAAGGAGCGGACAGATGCCCATCGCAACCCCCGAGGTCTACAACGAGATGCTCGACCGGGCGAAGGCAGGCAAGTTCGCCTACCCGGCCATCAACGTGACCTCCTCCCAGACCCTGCACGCGGCCCTGCGCGGTTTCGCGGAGGCGGAGAGCGACGGCATCATCCAGATCTCCACGGGTGGCGCCGAGTTCCTGGGCGGTCAGCACAGCAAGGACATGGTCACCGGCGCGGTCGCCCTGGCCGAGTTCGCGCACATCGTCGCCAAGAAGTACGACATCACCGTCGCCCTGCACACGGACCACTGCCCGAAGGACAAGCTCGACGGGTACGTACGTCCGCTGCTCGCCGTCTCCGAGGAGCGCGTCGCGCGCGGTGAGAACCCGCTGTTCCAGTCCCACATGTGGGACGGGTCGGCCGAGACGCTCGCCGACAACCTGTCCATCGCGCAGGAGCTGCTGGAGCGCGCCCGCGCCGCCAAGATCATCCTCGAGGTCGAGATCACCCCGACCGGCGGCGAGGAGGACGGCGTCTCGCACGAGATCAACGACTCGCTGTACACGACCGTCGACGACGCGATTCGTACCGCTGAGGCCCTCGGCCTGGGTGAGAAGGGGCGCTACCTGCTCGCCGCCTCCTTCGGCAACGTCCACGGTGTGTACAAGCCGGGCAACGTCGTGCTGCGCCCCGAGCTGCTGAAGGAGCTGAACGAAGGCGTCGCCGCCAAGTTCGGCAAGCCCTCGCCGTTCGACTTCGTCTTCCACGGCGGTTCCGGCTCCACCGAGGACGAGATCGCGACCGCGCTGGACAACGGCGTCGTCAAGATGAACATCGACACCGACACGCAGTACGCCTTCACGCGTCCGGTCGCCGACCACATGTTCAAGAACTACGACGGTGTGCTCAAGGTCGACGGTGAGGTCGGGTCGAAGAAGACCTACGACCCCCGCACCTGGGGCAAGCTCGCCGAGGCGTCGATGGCCAAGCGTGTGATCGAGGCCTGCTCCCACCTGCGTTCGGCGGGTACGAAGATCAAGTAACCCCGCGTTCCGCGACGAGCCCGGTGCTACGGCACCGGGCTCGTTGTATACCTGGGAGCATGCCCGACGTCCGGCTGGCCTCACCGCAGGGCAAGTGGATCCTGCTCACCACCATCCTCGGTTCCAGCATGGCGATGCTGGACTCGACCGTCGTCAACGTCGCCCTCCCGCGCATCGGCGAGGACCTCGACACCGACCTCGCCGCACTCCAGTGGACGGTCAACGCGTACATGCTCACGCTGGCCGGGCTGATCCTGCTGGGCGGTTCGCTGGGGGACCGGTACGGGCGGCGCCGGATCTTCGTCATCGGGGTCGTGTGGTTCGCCGTCGCCTCACTGCTGTGCGGGCTCGCCCCGAACGCCGGGGTGCTCATCGCCGCCCGGGCCCTGCAGGGCATCGGCGGGGCGCTGCTCACGCCGGGCTCGCTCGCCCTCATCCAGGCGTCCTTCCATCCCGACGACCGGGGGCGCGCGGTCGGCCTGTGGTCGGGGTTCGGGGGCATCGGCGCGGCGGTCGGACCGTTCCTGGGCGGCTGGCTGGTGGACGGGCCGGGCTGGCGCTGGGTGTTCCTCCTCAACGTCCCGCTGGCGCTGCTGTGCGCCCCGATCGCCGTACGGCATGTCCCCGAGTCGGGGGACGGGACCAAGCACGGCCGCTTCGACGTGCTCGGCGCGGCCCTCGGAGCCCTGTCCCTGGCGCTGGTGACGTACGCGCTGATCGAGGCCGGGGAGGCCTCGCCGGTCGTGGCGCTCACGGCGGTCGCGGGCGTGGCGGCGGGGGTCGCCTTCGTGGTGGTCGAGAAGCGGCGGCCTGACCCGATGATGCCGCTCGACATCTTCGCGTCCCGCCAGTTCACGGCGGTCAATCTCGTCACCGTGTGCGTGTACGCGGCCCTCGGTGGCTTCTTCTTCCTCGCCGTGATCCAGCTCCAGGTCGTCTCCGGCTACTCGGCCCTCGGCGCCGGTACGGCGCTGCTGCCGACGACCCTCCTGATGCTGCTGCTCTCCGCCCGCTCCGGCGCCCTGGCCGACCGCATCGGCCCGCGCATCCCGCTCACCGTCGGGCCCCTGCTGTGCGCGGCCGGCATGCTGCTGATGCTGCGGGTCGGGCCGGACGCCTCCTACTTCGCCGACGTACTGCCCGCCGTCCTCGTCCTCGGCCTCGGCCTGGTCACCCTGGTGGCCCCACTGACCGCCACCGTCCTCGCGTCGGTGGACGTCTCGCGGGCGGGCCTGGCCAGCGGCATCAACAACGCGGCGGCCCGCGCGGCCGGGCTGGTCGCGGTGGCCGCGCTGCCGGTGCTGACCGGGATGGGCCAGGAGGCGTACCGCTCCCCGGGCGCCTTCGACGAGGCCTTCGACCAGGCGATGGCCCTGTGCGCGGCCGTACTCGTGGCGGGCGCGGTCCTCGCCTTCGCGACCGTACGACGCCTGCCCCCCGACTGCACCCGCCCCGAGTGCCGTACGCATGGCGGGGTGGTGGCGCCGCCGCTGGAGGGGGCCCGCAGCAGGCGGCGGCTGTAGGCGGACGGTGGCGGAGCGCCCCGTTCAGCCCGTCTGGGGGTGCCCCCTCTGGGGGAGTCTGAGGACGAGGCCCTTTCGGGGCCGAAGCGGGGGTCTGGGGGCGGCAGCCCCCAGGACGGGCCGGGGTCGAAGGGCAGCGCCCCTGGGGTACGGGACGGGTAAGGGCGGCGGGGGCGAGAACCCGGCGGGCACCGAACGGCACCCCGGCCTGCCGTACCCGCGCCATGGGCCAGACTGAACCCATGGCCATTCACGAAAACCTCCTCGGGGGCCCGCCCCCGACCCACCTCCCCGACGACCCCGGGCCGCGTGAGCTGCTCGCCGGCGGCACCGCCCCCGCGGACGTCGCCGCGAAGTACCCGACCTCCTCGCTGGCCTGGGCCCAGCTGGCCGACGACGCGTTCGAGCGGGGCAGCGTCGTGGAGTCGTACGCCTATGCCCGTACGGGCTACCACCGCGGCCTGGACGCCCTGCGCCGCAACGGCTGGAAGGGCCACGGCCCGGTCCCGTGGGAGCACGAGCCGAACCGCGGCTTCCTGCGCGCCCTGCACGCCCTCGCCCGCGCCGCCGGAGAGATCGGCGAGCAGGAGGAGTACGAGCGCTGCACGCAGTTCCTGAAGGACTCCTCACCGACGGCGGCCCAGACCCTGGGGTAGGCCGACCGCGCCATCTGTTGTCAGGGCCCGCCGGGCAGTGTGACCGGGCGGGCCTTGCGATGTCCCGGGGCGATGGCTGAGGATGCCGGGTGGGGACCGGGGCCCCTTTGCCGATAACGGCAGGGCGGACCGCTACCCGGAGTTACCAGGAGACAGCAATGTCCCAGCAGGCTCACAGGTCCGTGGAGGCATCCGCGGAGACTTCGGAGCCCGAGACCCCGAATCTCGACTTCGCCGGCACGACGCCCTACGAGGACTACGTCAAGGCGGACGTGCTCACCCACCTCCAGCACACCCTCTCCGACGATCCCGGAGAGATGGTCTTCCTGGTCACGACCCAGGTGATGGAGCTGTGGTTCACCGTCATCGTCCACGAGTGGGAGACCGCGGCCCGCGCCCTGCGCGAGGACCGGCCGGGCGTGGCGATCGACGCACTGAAGCGTTCCGTACGGGAACTGGAGGCCCTGAACGCCTCCTGGAAGCCCCTCGGCCAGCTCACGCCGGCCCAGTTCAACGCGTACCGCAGCGCCCTCGGCGAGGGTTCCGGCTTCCAGTCGGCGATGTACCGACGGATGGAGTTCCTGCTCGCCGAGAAGTCCGCGTCCATGCTGGTCCCGCACCGTGGCGCACCGCGCGTCCACGCGGAACTGGAGAAGGCGCTGCACGAGCCGAGCCTGTACGACGAGGTGCTGCGGTTCCTCGCCCGGCGCGGCTGCGACATCCCCGAGGCCGTGCTCAAGCGCGACGTCTCGCAGCGCTACGAGCCGTCGGACGCGGTCGAGGCCGCCTGGACCGCGATCTACGCGGGCGACCAGAACGCCGAACTCGCCCGCCTCGGCGAGGCGCTGACCGATGTCGCTGAGCTGGTGTGGCGCTGGCGCAACGACCACCTGGTCGCCACTCGGCGCGCCATGGGAGCCAAGGCCGGTACGGGCGGTTCGGCCGGGGTGGCCTGGCTGGAGAAGCGGGCGCGCAAGAACGTCTTCCCTGAGCTGTGGACGGCGAGGTCCCATGTCTGAGCTGGTCACGAGGGCGGGCGCGCTCGATGCCGCCGACGAACTGGCCGGGACCCGCAAGCAGTTCGTACTCGACGAGGTCGTGTACCTCGACGGCAACTCCCTGGGGGCCCTGCCCGCAGGCGTCCCCGGCCGCGTCGAGGACGTGGTGCGCCGGCAGTGGGGCGAGCTGCGGATCCGCTCCTGGGAGGAGAGCGGCTGGTGGACCGCGCCCGAGCGCATCGGCGACCGGATCGCCCCGCTGGTCGGGGCGGCGCCCGGCCAGATCGTGGTCGGTGACTCGACAAGTGTCAATGTTTTCAAGGCGCTTGTGGCGGCCGTACGGATGGCGGGGGGCGACCGAGACGAGATCCTCGTCGACGCGACCACCTTCCCCACCGACGGGTACATCGCCGGGTCGGCGGCCCGGATGACCGGCCGTACGCTGCGACCGGTGCTGCCCGCCGAGGTGCCGGGCGCGCTGAGCGACCGTACCGCCGCCGTCCTGCTCAACCACGTCGACTACCGCACCGGCCGGCTGCACGACCTGCCGTCCCTGACCGCCGCCGTGCACACGGCGGGCGCGCTCGCCGTCTGGGACCTGTGCCACAGCGCGGGCGCGCTGCCGGTCGGGCTGGACGAGCACGGCGTGGACCTGGCCGTCGGCTGCACCTACAAGTACCTGAACGGCGGCCCCGGCTCACCGGCGTACCTGTATGTGCGGCGGGATCTCCAGGACCGCTTCGACTCCCCGCTGCCCGGCTGGAACTCGCACGCCGAGCCCTTCGGCATGCGCGGCGACTTCGAACCGGCGGCGGGCGCGCTGCGCGGTCGCGTCGGAACGCCGGACATCCTCTCCATGCTCGCCCTGGAGGCGGCGCTGGAGGTCTGGGAGGGCGTGTCGATCGAGGCGGTGCGGGCGAAGTCCCTCGCGCTGACGGACTTCTTCCTGGAGTGCGTCGGGGCGTATGCGGGGGAGGGGCGCGTGGAGTCGTTGACGCCGGTGGCGCATGCGGAGCGCGGCAGCCAGGTGGCGTTGCGGTGCGAGGACGCCGGGGACGTGATGAAGCGGCTCATCGAGCGAGGCGTCGTCGGCGACTTCCGGCATCCGGATGTGCTGCGGTTCGGTTTCACGCCGCTTTATGTGGGGTTCGCGGATGTGGAGCGGGCGGCGCGGGTGCTGGCCGAGGTGCTGCGCTGACCACGGCCGCCGGTCCTAGGTGACGTACACCCCCGCCGCGGCAGCGGCATGCGCGGCCCGTGCCGCGCGCTCCGCGGCGGGGGCGTCCGGGATCGTCCCGGTCGTCAGCAACTCGTAGTAGAGGGGCGCCGACACCGCCCGTACGACCGCCTCCGCGTCCGTGCCGGCGGGCAACTCGCCCCTCGTCACGCCCTGTTCCACGCACGGCGCCCACTCCGTCACCCGCACCTCGTAGAACCGCCGCAGCGCCTGCGCCGTACGTTCGTCGCAGGTCGCCGCCGCGATGACGGCGCGGAACAGCGCGCCCTGCCGGGGATCGGCCAACGTTCGCCGCACCAGTTCCGCGTTGGCCAGCAGATCCCCGAGCACGGACCCGGTCTCCTCACGGGGCAGCGACTGCTCGGCCATCTCGGCGAGCAGGTCGGCCACCAGCCCCGTCACCGAGCCCCACCGCCGGTACACGGTCGTCTTGCCGACCTCCGCGCGGCGGGCGACGTCGGCGAGGTCGAGGCCGTCGAAACCCTGCTCCGCAAGCACATCCCCGGCCGCCCGCAGCACGGCCGCACGGACACGCGCGGTGCGCCCTCCGGGACGTACGGTGCCGGGTTCGGCGGACATATCGGCCTCCTTGGTGCGCATACGATGCGCGATGAGATCTTCGATGCCAGCGTAACGAAACAGCAGAACCGTTTAACCCTCACCGAGCGTGACATCCCCATGTCGACGCACGTCACCGGCCTGGTACCGTCCCCGCCAACGGCCGAATCCCCACCCTGGTCCGCCACCCCCGCCACCGTCCAAATCCTTTATGTCGCTGAGAGGTTGGAGCATGCCGGACGACGTCGCAGCAGCCCGGGCCGCCGCAGAGGAGGAGTCGGCCTTCTCGCACCCGCCCGTCGACCCCGACGCCATCGCCTCGTACGGCGGCCATCCCGACCAGGTGATCGACTTCTACGCGCCGCGCGGCGAGGCCGGTCCGGGCGGCCAGGCCCCGCTGGTCGTCCTGCTGCACGGCGGGGCGTGGCGGGCGCCGTACGACCGGCGGCATGTCACCCCGCTCGCGGACTTCCTGGCGCGGCGGGGGTTCGCCGTGGCCAATGTGGAGTATCGGCGTGGGGCGGAGGTCGTAGGGGCGACGGGGGCCGCGGGGGGCGTGGAGGGTGCGAGTGCCGCGGGGGTGGCGAGGGCCGTGCAAGGTGTGGGGGGCCCGGCGGGTTCGGGTGCGGGCGGTGGTCCGGTCGCCGGACGCTGGCCGGAGACCTTCGACGACGTCGCCGCCGCCCTGGACGCGCTGCCCGCGCTGGTGCGGGAGGCGCTCCCGCAGGCCGACCCGCGCCGGACCGTGCTCGCCGGGCACTCGGCCGGCGGCCACCTGGCCCTCTGGGCGGCGGCCCGCCATTGCCTGCCCGCGGACGCCCCCTGGCGCACCGACCGGCCCGCGCCCCTGCGGGGTGTGGTCGCCCTGGCCCCGATCGCCGACTTCACGGTCGCCGACAAGCTGGACGTCTGCGGGGGAGCGGCGCGGCAACTCCTGGGCGGCGCGGTGGAGTTCGCCGAACGTCGGCCGTACGCCGACCCCGCGCTCCTGCTCCCGACCGGCATCGCCACGACCCTGGTCCAGGGCCGCACGGACGACGTGGTTCCGCAGGCCGTCGCCGAGTCGTACGCGGACGCGGCGGCGAAGGCGGGGGAGGTCGTCGGGCTGACGCTGCTGGAGGACGTCGGGCACTTTCCGCTGATCGATCCGGCGGCGGACGCATGTGCGGTGGTGGTGGAGGAGATCGCGCAGTTGGCGTGGTGAGCTCTGTTGCGGGGCTGCCCTCTCATACCCGTAGTAGTTGTGGGGCTGCCCTCTCATACCCGTAATACCTGAGAGCTACCTCGCAGGTGAGCTCCCTGGCGTGACGCGGACGACGAGTCCCGATCCGTAATTTCCCAACCAGACAAGCCCGGTGGCCGGGCGGACTGGAAGGGAAGACGACCATGGGGCGTACGACGGGGGCAGCGGAGGCGAGCGCGTCGGGCGAGGCATGGGACCTGCGTACGGCGCGGAGTGCGAGTGAGCCGAAGGAGCCGGCCCGCGCTCGCGGTGCTCACCGCACCGCCCGTTGGCGCCGAGTCCTCCTCGCCTCCCTGATCACCGGCGCCGTCGTCGTCCCGCTGTCCGGCGCCGCGCGCCCCGAGATCCCCGCCCCGGCCCCGGCCGCCCTCGCCGCTCCGGTGACGGCGGCGACGCTGGACGCGACGTACGCGGCCAACCGTGCCAACGCCGCCGAGGCGTCCCGGATGGCCGAGGCCCACGGCAACCGGGAACGGGCCGCCGCGGACCGCGCGATGGCCGACCCGTCCCGCCACTTCCTCACCTTCGACGGGCGCGGCCCCGGCCTCGCGACGGAGGTCTTCGGCGACCTGGCCCATGCCGACCGTGTCGCGGTCCTGGTCCCGGGTTCCGACACGTCCATCGACACGTACGACCGGTTCCGCGACGGTGCGAGGGCCCTGTACGAGCGGCTCAGCCGGGAATCCCCGCAGGGCACCCGCACGGCCGTCGTGGCCTGGCTCGGCTACGAGACACCGGCCACGGTCAGCACCACGGTCGCGACGGCGGGCAGAGCGCAGGAAGCGGCCCCGGAACTGCGGGAGTTCATCCGGCAGCTGCGTGCCGTCACCGGCCAGGAGGCCCACGTCTCCCTCCTGTGCCACTCCTACGGCTCGGTGGTCTGCGGCCGCGCCGCCTCCCACCTGGACGTGGACGACATCGCGCTGGTCGGCAGCCCCGGCACCGGCGCGGACACCGCCGCGGCGCTGCACACCCCGGCCCGCGTCTGGGCGGCCCGCGGTGGTGACGACTGGGTCGCGGAGGTCCCGCACATCAAGGTCGACCTGTTCGGCACCACCGTGGGCTTCGGCACCGACCCGGTGTCCCCGTCCTTCGGCGCCCGGGTCTTCGCGGCGGGCGGCGGCGGCCACAGCGACTACTTCAGGCCGGGCTCGACGTCCCTGGCCAACCTGACCCGCATCGTCCTGGGCGAGACCTCGGAGGTGTCCCATGGCTGACTCCCCGACCGTGACGGGGGTCCCCCCGCTCGAGCGAAGCCGAGAGCGGGGGAGGCTGCGGGGCGCGTGGAAGGGCATACGGCGGGGGGCCGTCCGTGTCGAAGCCGCCACGCCCGCCGAGAGGGACCGGGCGGTCGACGCCCTGCGGGCCTTCGCCATCCTCGGCGTGGTCCTCGGCCACTGGCTGGTCACGGCCCTGGTGGCGGACGGCGAGGGCCTGCACACGGCGAGCCCGCTGCGGCACATGCCCTGGCTGGCCCCGATCTCCTGGGTCTTCCAGACCCTCGCCGTTTTCTTCCTGGTCGGCGGTCACGTGGCAACGCGCGGCTACACATCGGCCCGAGCGCGGGGGACGACGTACGGACAGTGGCTGCGGTCCCGTCTGTCCCGCCTGTTCAAGCCGGTGGCGGCCGTCCTCACCCTGTGGACGGTGGCGTCGTTCCTGCTGCTCTTCTCGGGCACGGACACGGCCACGATCCACGCGCTGCTCAAACTGGCCCTGTCCCCGCTGTGGTTCCTGCTGGTCTTCGCGGCACTGACGGCGGCGACACCTCTCCTCCTGCGCCTCAACCCGCTCTGGCCGCTGGCCGTCGTCCTCCATGTGGACCTCCTCCGCTTCGGATTCGGCGCCCCCGCCTGGCTCGGCTGGGTGAACGTGGCGGCCGGCTGGCTGGTGCCGTACACCCTGGGCGCGGCCTGGACCCGGGGCGAGCTGGAGCGCCGCCGCGCGGGGTGGATCCTGCTGACGGCCGGCGCTGTCGGGACGGCCGCGCTGGTCGCCTGGGCCGGCTACCCGGCGTCGATGGTCGGCGTCCCGGGTGCCGGGATCTCCAACCTCAACCCGCCGACGCTGGCCGCGGTCACCTTCGGCCTGGCCCAGTGCGGCCTGGCCCTGCTCCTGCGCGAGCCGCTGCGCCGCGCGATGCGCCGCCCTGTGGCCTGGGCGGGGGTGGCCCTCGTCAACCTCTCCGCGATGACGATCTTCCTCTGGCATCAGACGGCCCTGATGGCGACCACGGCCACGCTCCTGCCGACCGGCCACCTCCCCGGCCTGCACACCCTCCCCGACGACCTCGGATGGGTGGCGGCCCGCCTGGCCTGGCTCCCCTTGTTCGCCCTGGCGCTGGCGCTCTGCTGGACGGCATTCCGCGGCTCCGAACAGGGTCCGCGCCGGCCGACCGGCCGCCGTTCCAGAGTCGTCCGGGCACAGCGGGTCTCCCTCGGCAGTGAAACGGAGGTACGCCACCATGCCTAGGGTTGGCGATGTGTCGGAGACGGGGGCGGGGATGGGGACGGAACCCGGGACCCAGCGCGCGTTCGCGAGCCGATCGCGGCGCTGGCTGCGGGTGCTGCGCGACGACCTGTGGACCGTCAGGGTGGACCCGCTGCCCCCGTCGGTGTGGTTGCGCTGGCTGCCGCACGGGGTGCTGTGCCTGGTGGCGACGCTCGGGATCACGCTCGGCGGCATGGCACAGCTCCAGGACAACGGAGCGCTGGCCTTCGGGATCGCCTTCCCGGTCGCGATCGCGCAGGGTGGCGCGCTGGTGCTCGCCCTGTGGCGGCCGATCCCGGCGTGGTGGCTGTCGATGGCGGCCGCCGTGATCGGGGCCCTCGTGGTGCGTCAACGGCTGCTGTCCGGTGACGCGCACGATTTCACCTGGCCGTGGACGTCGGCCGGGCTCATCGCGCACCTGCTCGTGCTGCTGCTGCTCGCCCTTCGGGTGCCCACCCGGGTGTCCGTCGAGGCACTGGCCCTGTCCGCGCTGGTCACCTACGTCCTTCAGGGCCTGATGGGCGCGCCGGGCTACCTGAGCACCGGGGTGCTCGCCGTCTCGCTGTTCGCGATCGCCGTGGTGCTCGGCATGGCGCTGCGCGGCCGCCGGGAAGCCCGTGCCGAACTCGGCCGGCAGACCACCATCACCGCTGAGGAGCGGGCCCGGCGCACCCTGCTGGAGGAGCGCAGCCGTATCGCCCGCGAACTGCACGACGTGGTCGCCCACCACATGTCGGTGATCTCCATCCAGGCCCAGGTGGCCCCGCACCTGGCGGAGAACCCCTCCGAGGAACTGCGGGCGAACCTCGCGGGCATCCGGCAGAACGCCCTGGACGCGCTCGCCGAACTGCGCCGGGTTCTCGGGGTCCTGCGCTCCGAGGATCCCGACAACCCGGAGGACCCGTACGGCCTCGGCGGGCCGGGCACCGGAGCCGCCCCCGACGCGCCTCAGCCCGGGCTCGACCGGCTCGACGCCCTCATCGAGAACACCCGTGCCGCCGGGCTGGACGTCGTCACCGACATAAGAGGCGAGGCCCACTCGTACCCCACGGGCGTGGAGCTGTCCGCGTACCGGATCATCCAGGAGGCGCTCAGCAACGCCCTGCGGTACGCGCCGGGCTCCGAGGTGCGCGTCGAGATCTCCCACGACTTCCACGGACTGCATCTCGGTGTCGTCAACTCCCGCCCGCAGCGCTCGGTTCCGCCGTCGGCGGGCGCGGGGCACGGCCTGCTCGGCATGCGCGAGCGGGCGGCGATGCTCGGCGGCCACCTCACCGCGGCCCCGACGCAGCACGGCGGCTTCGCGGTCTCGGCCTTCCTCCCCCGGGGCGACGCCCCGTCCGCTCCCCACCCCTGACAGGAGAACCGCCCCCATGACGAGCAGCCCCATCCGTGTACTCATCGCCGACGACCAGCAGATGGTCCGGCAGGGTTTCTCCGTGCTGCTCAACACCAAGCCCGACATCGACGTGATCGGGCAGGCGGTCGACGGCCTGGACGCGGTGGCGAAGGTCGCCGAACTCGCCCCCGACGTCGTGCTGATGGACATCCGCATGCCCGAGCTCGGCGGTATCGAGGCCACCCGCCGGATCACCGACGCGACACCGCACATCAAGGTGTTGGTGCTGACCACCTTCGACCTCGACGAGTACGTGTACGAGGCACTGCGCGCCGGTGCCTCGGGCTTCCTCCTCAAGGACGCCTCCGCCGACCAACTGGCCGAGGCGGTAAGGATCGTGGCCGCCGGGGACGCGCTCCTCGCGCCCGGCATCACACGCCGCCTGATCACCCAGTTCTCCCGCCTGGACAAACGGCCCCGCACCCCGCTCAAGGACCGGATCGGCGGTCTGACCGAGCGTGAGACGGAGGTCCTCGCCCTGATCGCGCAGGGCCTGTCGAACGCGGAGATCGCCGAGCGGCTGGTCGTGGCCGAGCAGACCGTGAAGACGCATGTGGGCCGGATCCTGGTGAAGCTGGGGCTGCGGGACCGGACGCAGGCGGCGGTGTTCGCGTACGAGTCGGGGCTGGTGCGGCCCTCCGGGTACTGAACGGCCGACGGACACGTCCCCGCGCGGCGGTGCGACCGGCACGACCAGCGGGGATACCCGTAGTACCTGAGACGGATCCGCGGGAACCCCTCTCACTGGGGACGACCGCGACACGGCTGTGCGCCTACCTTTCTGTACGTGACCGAGACGACTCAGACGCCGACCCCGCCGGGGGACGCGGCCAAGCAGCGCAGCCCCGAGTTCCGGCTGGCCGCGGACGCCCTGCAGGGGCTGCGGCAGGACCTGTTCCACGACGCCTTCGCCTACCGCCCGCTGCCGCGGATGAGTGTCGACGGCCCGCTGACCCGCCGGCTGCCGGACCGCCTGCGGGAGTACATTGCCTGGACACCGCACACCCTGATCTCCGCGGTCGCCCTGCTCGCCCTGCTCATGGCCTCCGTCGACAACGAGGGTGCGGCCGTGGTGCTCGGTCCGCTCGCCGCGCTTCCGATCCTGCTGACCATGATCCGGCCGGTCGGAGCGTTCTGGCTGTCCATGGCGGCCACCCCGCTCAGCCAGCTCTTCGCCAACTCCGTGGACGGCTACCCCTGGCAGCCCGCCAACTTCGCCTGCCATCTGACCGTGCTGACGGTCGTGGCCATACGCACCAGGCCGCGCACGGCCGGCTACATGTGGGCCGTCACCGCGGCGTACGGCTTCGTGGCGGACGTGATACTCGGCCCGAGTTACTACTACGGCGACGACACCGCCCCGTTTCTGGTCTTCTCGGCGCTGATCCTGCTCGTCGTCGCCATCTGGCACACCCGCAGGCAGGCCCGGCAGGAGGTGACCGCGCAGCAGACGGTGACCGAGCACGAGCGCTCCCGGCGCACCCTGCTGGAGGAGCGCACGAACATCGCCCGCGAGCTGCACGACGTGGTGGCCCACCACATGTCCGTGGTCGCCATCCAAGCCGAGGCCGCGCCCTACCGGGTGGAGAGCCCGCCGCCCGAGCTGGAGCGGGCCTTCGCCACCATCCGGGAGAACGCGGTGGCGGCCCTCACCGAACTGCGCCGCGTCCTGGGCGTCGTCCGCGCCGAGGACTACGAGGCCCCGGACGCCCCGCAGCCCACCCTCGCCGACCTGGACGCACTGCTGGCGAACGTGCGGGACGCGGGCCTGACCGTCGAGAAGGCGGTGACCGGGGCGGTGCGTGAACTGCCGCCCGGCGTGGAGCTGTCGGCGTACCGCATCGTGCAGGAGGCCCTGAGCAACACCCTGCGGCACGCGCCCGGCGCGAGCGCCCGCGTCGAGATCGGGTACGTCCTCGGCGGCCTCGGCCTGCGCATAGTCAACGGCCCGCCGCCCGCGCCGGCCCTGGTGAAGCCCTCGCCGGGCGCCGGGCACGGCATCACGGGCATGCGGGAGCGGGTCACCATGCTGAACGGCGAGATGACGGCGGCCCGCACCGACGACGGCGGCTATGAGGTGGCGGTGTTCCTGCCGGTCACCACGACCACTGAGGACGGCTCATGACCATCCGCGTGCTGATCGCGGACGACCAGATGATGGTGCGCGAGGGCTTCTCGGTCCTGCTGAACGCGATGCCGGACATCGAGGTCGTCGGCGAGGCGGTCAACGGCCGCGAGGCGGTGGAGCGGGTCCGTGAACTCGCCCCGGACGTCGTGCTGATGGACATCCGCATGCCCGAGCTGAACGGCATCGAGGCGACCCGGGAGATCGTGGCGGCCGACGGCTCCGCGAAGGTGCTGGTGCTCACCACGTTCGACCTCGACGAGTACGTGTACCAGGCGCTGCGCGCGGGAGCCTCCGGCTTCCTGCTGAAGGACGCCTCGGCACGCCAGCTCGCCGACGGGGTGAGGGTGGTGGCGGCCGGTGAGGCCCTCCTCGCCCCCTCCGTCACCCGGCGGCTGATCACGGAGTTCTCGAAGCTGTCCGACTCCCCGCGGCTGATGTCCTCCGCGCACGCGGCGTACGGGGAGCTGACCGAGCGGGAGACGGAGGTGCTGGTCCTGATCGCGCAGGGCCTGTCGAACGCGGAGATCGCCGAGCGGCTGGTGGTCGCCGAGTCGACGATCAAGACCCACGTCAGCCGGATCCTGGTGAAACTGGGGCTGCGGGACCGGACGCAGGCGGCGGTGTTCGCGTACGAGGCGCGGCTGGTCACGCCGGGCTGAGGGCCCTACGAGTCGTACGGTGGGGGAATGGAACAGCGCATCACTCTGATCACGCTGGGAGTCTCCGATCTGGCCCGCTCCAAGGCCTTCTACGAAGCCCTGGGCTGGCGGGGCCAGGAGGTCCAGGAGACCGTCTTCTTCCAGGCGGGCGGCCTGGGGCTGGTGCTGTGGGGTCGGGACAAGCTGGCGCGGGACTGCGGTCTGGAGCCCGGGCAGGCGGGCGGTTTCGGGGGGATCGTCCTCGCGCACAACGTGCGGTCCGAGGCGGAGGTCGACGCGCTGCTGGCGGCGGTGGAACGGGCCGGCGGAACCGTCACCAAGCCGGCGGCCGTGAACGAGATCGGCTTCTACTCCAGTGCCTTCACCGACCCCGACGGCCACGCCTGGGAGGTCGCCCACAATCCCGGGTTCCCGCTCGCCGAGGACGGCTCGGTCACGCTTCCCGACTTCGGCGCGGCCTAGGACGGGGCCTGGGCCCCTGGTCAGGAAGGGGGACGGCGGTCTAACGTCCGTGCATGGCAGCTCCTTCCGACCTCGCTTTCGACCCGTGGGACCAGGCGTTCCTGGCCGACCCCTACCCCGCGTACGCCGAACTGCGTGCCCGGGGCCGGGTGCACTGGTTCGAGCCCACGAACCAGTGGCTGGTGCCGCACCACGCGGACGTCTCGGCGCTGCTGCGCGACCGCCGGCTGGGCCGGACGTACCAGCACCGTTTCACCCACGAGGACTTCGGGCGGACCGCGCCCCCGCCGGAGCACGAGCCGTTCCACGTCCTCAACGACCACGGGATGCTCGACCTGGAGCCGCCGGACCACACCCGGATCCGCCGGCTGGTGTCGAAGGCGTTCACGCCGCGCACGGTGGAGCAGCTGAAGCCGTATGTGCGCGATCTGGCCGGGAGCCTGGTGGCGGCGCTGGTCGAGAAGGGCGGCGGTGACCTGCTGACGGACGTGGCGGAGCCGCTCCCCGTCGCGGTGATCGCCGAGATGCTGGGCATCCCGGAGGCGGACCGGGCGCAGTTGCGGCCCTGGTCGGCGGACATCTGCGGGATGTACGAGCTGAACCCGTCGCAGGAGACGGCGGCGAAGGCGGTGCGCGCGTCGGTGGAGTTCTCGGACTACCTCACCGAGCTGATCGCGGCCCGGCGCAAGCAGCCGGGGGACGACCTGATGTCCGGCCTGATCGCGGCGTACGACGAGGGTGACCGGCTCACCGAGCAAGAGATGATCTCGACGGCCGTCCTCCTCCTCAACGCCGGCCACGAGGCCACGGTGAACGCCACGGTCAACGGCTGGTGGGCCCTGTTCCGCAACCCCGGCCAGCTGGCCGCCCTGCGCGCCGACCACTCCCTGATCCCGTCCGCGATCGAGGAGCTGATGCGCTACGACACCCCGCTCCAGCTGTTCGAACGCTGGGTGCTGGACGAGATCGAGATCGACGGAACGGTGATCCCGAGGGGCGCGGAGATCGCCATGCTGTTCGGTTCCGCCAACCACGACCCCGAGGTCTTCGCGGACCCCGACCGCCTGGACCTCACCCGCAAGGAGAACCCGCACATCTCCTTCAGCGCCGGCATCCACTACTGCATCGGTGCTCCGCTGGCCCGGATCGAGCTGGCGGCGTCGATGACGGCTCTGCTGGAGCAGGCGCCGATGCTGCGGTTGGCGGCGGAGCCGGAGCGGAAGCCGAACTTTGTGATCCGGGGGTTGGAGGGGCTCAGCGTCGAGGTGGGGTGATCACTCGTTCGGATGATCGCCGAGCGAATCCGGTCGGTGTTCGAAAGCGACTCGCGAAGCTGGTGCGTGCCTGCGAAGGGAGGCACCATGACGGTTATGGCAGAGCGCGCGTTGCAGTCGCCCCAGATGTCGGTGGAAGAGTTCGAGAGGATCGCCGCGTTCGCGGCCAAGGAGACCGACGACGCCGTCAGGTTCGAGTTCATCAACGGGCGGATCGGGGTCAAGAAGGTGGCGGACGGCGACCACAACACCATCGTGCTGTGGCTGGCGCGGCGATGTATGCAGATGAGGCCGGATCTGGACCTCTACCAGACTCAGGGCCTCAGGGTGGAGAAGTACCGCGAGGGCCGGGCCCGTCCCGACGCGGTGCTCGTACCTGAGGGACACTTCGCCGGGCATGGCGAGTGGGCGGATCCGAGTGGAGTGCTTCTGGTCCTCGAAGTCACGTCGTACGACTCCGACACCGATCAGCGCGACCGGCAGGAGAAGCCAGTGGCATACGGTGCCGCGGGGATCCCCTTCTACCTGCTGATCGACCGCGACGCCTGTACGGTCAAGTTGTACAGCGCGCCGGACCCGGAGGTCGGCTACCGCGAGTTCCGTAAGGTCCCTTTCGGTGACACGCTTCTGTTGCCCGAGCCCCTCGGCATCGAACTCGACACCGAGAAGCTCAAGCAGTACGTCGACTGAGCCCCCTCATGTGGTCATGTCCCGCCGCCGCAGCCCTGCCAGGCCCGCGGCGGTGAGCACCACCGCCAGCCCCAGCAACACCACCACCGTTCCCCACTCCATTCCCCCACCCGGCAGCTTCGGCAGATGCCCGAACGGCGACAGATCCAGCACCGCCTGCGGAACATCGAGCGCGGGCCCCACCCACCCGATCAGCAGCACCGCCCCGGCCACGCCCCACGCCGCCATCGCCGCCCGCGGCAGCACCCCGTACAGCAGCACCGCCAGCCCGCCGACGACCCACACCGCCGGAAGCTGCACCAGGCAGGCGCCCAGGATCGGGCCCACCTGCTTGCCGTAACCGGCCGCGAAGCCAAGCCCCGCGAGCAGCATGATCAGCCCGGCCCCGGCGAAGGCGATCACCAGATGGCCCGCGGCCCAGCGCAGTCGGCCGACCGCGTTGGCCAGTACGGGCTCCGCCCGCATCGAGGTCTCCTCGCCGTGCAGCCGCAGGACCGACCCCACCACATACAGCGCGGCGATCAGGCCCATCATCCCGACCATCGACGCCAGGAACGCGTCCGTCAGACCCGACTGCCCGCCCATCCGCTGGAAGACCTCGCGGGCGTTCTCGTTGTCGCCGACCAGGTCGGCCACCCCGTCGGTCAGCCCGCCGTAGACGACCCCGGCGAGGAAGAAGCCGATGCTCCAGCCGAGCACGCTGCCGCGCTGCAGCCGCCAGGCCAGCGCGCCCGCCGTGCCGAGGCGGCCGAAGGCGGGGCCCGGCCGGGCGGGCAGGAAGCTCATTCCCACATCCCGGCGTCCGGCGAGTTCGTAGGCCACCACGCCCTGCACCAGAGCCGCCGCCGCGAACAGCAGCAGCACCCACCACCGCTCGTCCGCGAAGGCCCGCAGGTTCGACAGCCAGCCCAGCGGCGACACCCACGTCAGCGCCGAAGAGCCGTCGTCGCTCGCCGAGTCGCCCGCCGCCCGCAGCACGAACGCGGCACCCAGCAGCCCGGCCGTCAGCCCGCGCGCCAACCGCGCGCTCTCCGTGAACTGGGCGACGATCGCCGCCAGCGTGGCGAACGCCATGCCGACCCCGGCGAGACCGAGCCCGAACGCCAGTGCCCCGGCGGCGCCCTGTCCGGCCAGTCCGACCGTCACCAGCAGGGCCAGTACGGCGTTCGCGACCGCCGCCGTCAGCAACGCGGCCGTCAGCGAGGCCCGGCGCCCCACCATCCCGGACGCCACCAGCTCCTGGCGGCCGCTCTCCTCCTCGTCCCGGGTGTGCCGTACGACGAGGAGCAGGCTCACCACGGCCGCGAGGGCGCCCGCGTAGACGCCGACGCGCCAGGCCGTCAGGGCGCCGATCGAGTCGTCGAAGACGGGGCCGATCAGGGCGCGGAAGGAGGCGTTGGCCGCGGTGTCCCGTACGAGTTCGGCACGGTCGGCCGGGGAGCCGTACAGGTTCTCCAGCGTGTTCGGCATGGAGAGGATCATGAGCGCGTTGACGCCCACCCAGACCGGGATCATCAACCGGTCGCGGCGCAGTGCGAAGCGCAACAGCGTTGTGGTGCCCGCCAGTTGGCGGGTGCCTCCGGACCGTACGGCGAAGTCGGTCCTCGTGGCGGTGGCGGTCATCGTGCGGTCGCCCCCTCACGGACGTCGTCCTGGTAGTGCCGCAGGAACAGCTCCTCCAGCGTCGGCGGCGTCGACGTCAACGACCGCACACCGGACTCGCTCAGCGAGCGCAGTACGGCGTCCAGCTTGTCGGTGTCGACCTGGAGCCGGACGCGGTGGCCCTGACCCCTCTCCGTTGACTGAATGGCGAGGTCGTGGACGCCCGGAAGGTGCGACAGCCCGTTGGGCGGACCGGCGAGTTCGGCGGTGACGCTGGTCCGGGTCAGATGACGCAGGTCGGCGAGCGAACCGCTCTCGACGGTACGGCCCTTGCGGATGATGCTGACCCGGTCGCAGAGCTCCTCGACCTCGCTGAGGATGTGGGACGACAGCAGGATCGTCCTGCCCCTGTCCCGCTCCTCCTCCACACACCGCTGGAAGACCTCCTCCATCAGCGGGTCCAGGCCGGATGTCGGCTCGTCCAGGATCAGCAGGTCCACGTCCGAGGCGAACGCGGCGACCAGGGCGACCTTCTGCCGGTTGCCCTTGGAGTACGTGCGGCCCTTCTTCGTCGGGTCCAGCTCGAACCGCTCGATCAGCTCGGCCCGGCGCCGGGCGTCGAGGCCGCCGCGGAGACGGCCGTAGAGGTCGATGACCTCGCCGCCGGAGAGGTTCCGCCACAGCGTCACATCCCCCGGCACGTACGCGATCCGGCGGTGCACCTCCACCGCGTCCGCCCAGGGGTCGCGGCCCAGTACCTGCGCACCGCCCGAGTCGGCGCGCAGCAGGCCGAGCAGTACGCGGATGGTAGTGGACTTGCCGGCGCCGTTGGGGCCGAGGAATCCGTGGACCTCGCCGGCCTCGACGTCCAGGTCGAGCCCGTCGAGCGCGTGCGTCGTGCCGAACGACTTGTGCAGTCCGGAGACGGTGATGGCCTTCGTCATGCTTCAGAACGTACGCTTCTTTCAGAAATTTGTGAAGTTAAGGAAGCGTATGAAGCGCGGATAGGATGAGGTCATGACGGAAGCAGCTGGTGGTGGGCGGGACGCCGAGGCCGTGTCGAAGTTCGTCGAGTCCTTCGCGGCGCAGCTCGTCGAGGCCGGGATGCAGCGCATGGCCGCCCGGGTCTTCGCCGCGCTGCTCTCCTCCGACAAGGGCGTCATGACTTCCGCCGAACTGGGCGAACAGCTGCAGATCAGTCCCGCGGCGGTCTCCGGAGCGGTGCGCTACCTCGCCCAGACGCACATGGTGTCGCGCGAGCGGGAGCCCGGCTCGCGCCGGGAGCGCTACCGGGTGCACGGCGACCAGTGGTACGAGGCCCTGACCAACCGCGAGGCCGTCCTCAAGCGGTGGGAGGCGGCTCTGCGCGAGGGTGTCAGCAGCCTCGGCGCGGACACCCCGGCGGGGCGCCGCATGGCTGAGACGCTGGCCTTCTTCGAGTTCATCGAGCGGGAGGTCGCGGCGATGATGGAGCGGTGGCGGGCGCATCGGGAGGAGAGGTTCGGCAAGTGACAACCCCCGGACAAGGGTTACCAGGGCCGCTGCACCAAGCCGCTCGACACCGCCGGCTTCCAGGCCCCCGAGGGCGAGGCCCGACGGCTCACCCCACCACCGGCACCGTAAGCCCCCAAGCCCCCTCCCGAACTACCCACGTCCGCGTCCGCACCGGCCCCGACACCTCCGTGTCCGCCCGGTACCGGAAGTGCGCCCCCGACACCGTCACGGTCCGGCCCTCCACCCGCAGTGGCGTCGCCTCCGCCCCCACCGAAGCCGGCCGTACCTCCACCTCGGCCACGCCCGCGCCCCCCGGCGCCACCGACACCGCCTCCACCGGCTGGTCGAGGTCCACCAGCGTCGCCCCGTCGACCTCGACCCGCAGCCGCGCCGGTCCGGATCCGGCAGCGGAGGCGGCCCGCGCCGGGACCAGGGTCCGTACCAGCGACTGGCACGTCCGCAGCCACGGCCGCCCGGCGCCCGGCCCCACCGCGGTGGCACCCGCCGGCACGCCCGGCTCCCGCACCGGCGGAATGCCCAGTCCGCCCAGCACCACCCCGTCACTGTCGTCCACGAGCAGATCGAGCCGCCGCTCCACCCCCTCCAGGACCGCCCGGGCCGCCGCCACCGCCCCCGTCGGCACCCCGAGGGATCCGGCCAGCGACAGCGCACCCCCGACCGGCACCACCGACAGCACACATTCGGCCAGCTCCCGCTGCCGGTGCAGCAGGGTCACCGCACGCGTCAGTGCCCGGTCGTCGCCGACCACCACCGGCCGCCGCGACCCGCGCCGCGCCAGTGCCCGGGCGAACTCGTCGGGATCGTCCGGCAGGCACACTTTCGTCGCCGCACCCGCGCTGAGCACGTCTTTCGCGATCCTGACCGCCTCCCCGTCCGTCATCCGAGCGACCGGATCGATCACCACCAGCAGCTGGTCGGACATCGCGAAAGTCGCCACCTCGGCCATGCCTCGCTTCCTCGGGTAGCATCTTTGTGCAAGAGCCCCTTGCGCTATTGCGCCAGGGGCTTCGTCTATTCCGGGGCCATCCGGTCCGACGGTTCGCGGCCAACGACGGTCGCGGTGCCGGTCGTGGAGCACGCGGCGGAAACCCTACGCGTGCTCCCCTGACCTTGGACATGCCCCGCCCGGAAGGGGTGTACGCGCGTGCCCGCACTTGTGCTGCTCGGTGCTCAGTGGGGTGACGAAGGCAAGGGAAAGGCGACGGACCTGCTAGGCGGATCCGTCGACTACGTGGTGCGCTACCAGGGCGGCAACAACGCCGGCCACACGGTAGTCGTGGGTGATCAGAAGTACGCCCTCCACCTGCTCCCTTCCGGAATCCTGTCCCCGGGGTGCACCCCGGTCATCGGCAACGGTGTCGTCGTCGACCCGTCGGTCCTGCTCTCCGAGCTGAGCGGTCTGAACGAGCGCGGCGTCGATACGTCCAAGCTCCTCATCAGCGGCAACGCTCACATCATCACGCCATACAACGTGACGGTGGACAAGGTGACGGAACGCTTCCTCGGAAAGCGGAAGATCGGCACGACCGGGCGCGGCATCGGCCCGACCTACGCCGACAAGATCAACCGCGTCGGCATCCGCGTCCAGGACCTCTACGACGAGTCGATCCTGGAGCAGAAGGTCGAAGCGGCCCTCGACGTCAAGAACCAGATCCTCACCAAGCTCTACAACCGCCGCGCGATCGCCGTCGAGCAGGTCGTGGAGGAGCTGCTGGGCTACGCCGAGAAGATCAGGCCGTACGTCGCCGACACGGTCCTGATCCTCAACCAGGCCCTGGAGGACGACAAGGTGGTCCTCTTCGAGGGCGGCCAGGGCACCCTCCTCGACATCGACCACGGCACCTATCCCTTCGTCACGTCCTCCAACCCGACCGCGGGCGGTGCGTGCACGGGCGCGGGCGTGGGTCCGACGAAGATCAGCCGCGTGATCGGCATCCTGAAGGCGTACACCACCCGCGTCGGCGCCGGGCCGTTCCCGACCGAGCTCTTCGACGAGGACGGCGAGGCGCTGCGCCGCATCGGCGGTGAGCGGGGTGTCACCACCGGCCGTGACCGGCGCTGCGGCTGGTTCGACGCGGTGATCGCCCGCTACGCCACCCGAGTCAACGGCCTGACCGACTTCTTCCTCACCAAGCTGGACGTCCTGACCGGCTGGGAGGAGATCCCGGTCTGCGTGGCGTACGAGATCGACGGCAAGCGCGTCGAGGAACTCCCGTACTCCCAGTCCGACTTCCACCACGCCAAGCCGGTCTACGAGACCCTGCCCGGCTGGTCCGAGGACATCACGTCGGCCAAGTCCTTCTCCGACCTGCCGAAGAACGCCCAGAGCTACGTCAAGGCGCTGGAGGAGATGTCCGGCGCGCCGATCTCCGCGATCGGTGTGGGACCGGGCCGGGACGAGACGATCGAGATCAACTCGTTCCTGTGAGCTGAGGCTCCGGTGAACTGAAAGGGGCGCCCCGGCGGGGCGCCCCTTTTGGTGGCTCCTTCTGATGGCTTCTCCTGATGGAGCAGTGAGCGAGCGAAGTGCGCATACCGCCCATAGCGTGAGGCCGTACGGAGCGATCAGAGAAAGGCGAACCTCATGCGCGTGCTGCTTCAGGCCCATGTCGACACGGAGAAGGCGAACGAAGTCATCCGCAGCGGCAAGATGCCCCAGGTCATGCAGGAGATCATGGAGGCGTTCAAGCCGGAGGCCTCCTACTTCGGCCCCGACAACGGGGTCCGCACGATGTTCCTGGTCTTCGACATGCAGGACTCGTCACAGCTGCCGCCGCTCACCGAGCAGCTCTTCCAGAACTTCGGCGCCAGGGTGGACTACACGCCGGTGATGAACTTCGAGGACCTGCAGAAGGGGCTGTCCCAGATCCGGTGAGTGCTCGCATCAGCTGAAGACGATCATCGACCCCTGCGCCAGACTCCGCGTCGCCGCCGCGTGCAGCCCGAGCCACACATGCCGTTCGCGGGCGAAGGGGCTCGGGTCGTAGGGGGCGGGGACCGCCGGTTCCTCCAGGGCCGTGGGCGCGAGCGGGGGCTGGGGGGCCGCCGGAGGGTTGGCCGGGTCGATGCCGATCACCGGGGCCACGAACTCCAGCTCGCGCAGGAGTGACTGGGAGGAGCCCAACGGGCCGCCGCCCGCCAGGAGTTCGTCGCTGGAGAGCGGGGCCGGGAAGTCGACGGGGACGTAGGCGCCCGCGTGGTCGTAGTGCCAGACCAGGTGCGACTGCTTGGCCGTCGCCTCGAACATCTCCAGGAGCTGCTCGTAGTCGCCGCCCAGTTCGTCGACCGGAGTCACCGGGAGCTGACAGACCTGGAGCAGGTACGCGCGGCGCAGGAAGTGCAGCGCGTCGTAGTCGAAGCCCGCGACCGGGGCGACGTCGCCGGACAGGCCCGGCATGTACTGGTACACCGGCACCGGCGGCAGCCCGGCCTCGGCGAGCACGTTGTTGTATTGCGCGAGTTCCTCGGCGAACGGGTTGTCGGGGGTGTGGCACAACACGTCGACGAGCGGTACCAGCCACAGGTCACAGGCCAAAAGAGGGCTCCTCACATAGCACAGTGGTCAGGGAAGGGTAATGGGTGCGGGCCGGGGGCGGACCCCTTGTGCGGGGTCATCGTCTTGATACGAGTTCATGGGACTGGGTCCCTGAGCGAGCCCCGGCTCGTGCAGGTCCCATACCCACACTCCGCCGACCCACCTACCCGGCCCGCCCACCAGCTTCTCCACGGTCTCACGCAGCGCCCCGTCGTTCGGCTGCGGGGCCAGCACCAGCACGCCCGCCTTCCAGTACGCCAGATCCGCCCGCGCCTGCTCCCGCCAGGACTCGACGATCGGCGGGACCTCGCCCGAGTCGCGCACCTCGCGCAGCAGGTTGGAGGTGAAACGGGGCTCGGCGCCGTAGATGCCGATCCGCTCGTCGCCGTAGGGGCCGTTGAAGTAGCCGCCCGCCAGCCTGAATCCGAGGCCGGCCTCGGTCTGCCAGTGCAGCGCCTCCGCGTCCCCGGGGTCGGGCAACGGCACCGCCACGAGTGACTCGCCCTCGCGGACGTACGACTTCCAGGTCCCGTCCGCGATGAAGGCGGGCACGTCGACGCGGTCGACCGCCCTCAGCGGGGCCGGGACGAGGGGAAGCAGGGCGAGGCCGACGCCCAGCAGGCCGATGCAGCGGGTGGGCAGGGGGCGGGTGGCGAGCAGCCGGTCCACGGCGAGCGCGAGCAGCATGCCCAGCGCCGGAGCGCAGATCATCGCGACCCGGCTCTCGATGACCGCCTCGAAGAGCGGTCTGTCGGCGAGGAGTGTCCAGGGCCCGGGGAGGGTCGTGCCGGTGAGCGGGATGCGGAACTCCCGCCCGAGGGACAGGAACGCGGCGGCCACGGCCGTGAACGCCAGCGCCTTGACCAGGGCCTGTCGCCACAGCCGTACGAGAATCGCGAAGGCGAGGAGGACCAGGGGCCAGCCGTAGAAGGCGTTCTGTTCGGTGGTGTTGAAGGACAGGGCGTTCGCCGTCTCCGCGTCGCCCGCGAGCCAGGAGCGCTCGGCGAAGGAGAGCAGGGCGAGGGGGCTGTTGAAGGAGCGGGGGTTGTGCTCGATGTCGGTGTAGCTCCGCGGGCCGGAGAACTGCCAGACCAGCGGGTAGACGACGATCGGGAGGCAGACGGAGGCGCCGATGAGGAGGCCTCTGAGGAGCGGCCGCCAGGAGTCCCGGGCCGTGTCCCGGCGTACGGCGGCGTAGGCGGCGGCGAAGAGCAGCATGCCCAGCGCCGCCAGCAGCAGCGGCTCCTCGCCGAGGAAGACCTGGTACGCCGCCATCAGGCCCAGGACCACCCCGTCCCGGACGACCCGGGTGCCCGCGCACAGGCGCAGGGCGCGGTCGATGATCAGCGGGATCATGAAGAGGACCACGAAGTTCGGGTGCGCGTGGGCGTGGCTGACCATGGGCGGGGCGAAGGCGGCCAGGGACGCGCCCAGGAAGGCCGCGATCCGGCCGGGTACGACGTACTTGACGATCAGCCGGTACCAGGCGGCCGCGGTGGCGGCGAGGCCCAGCGTCATGACCAGGCTGAGGGTGACCGCGGGGCCGGCGGTCAGGGTGAGGGGCGTGAGGGGGACGGAGAGGCCCAGCATGACCGTGTTGGCCATGAGGTTGACGCCGTCGGGGAAGCCCTGGAGGTCGGTGAAGAGCGGGTTGCGGAAGTGGGCGACGTTGTCGGCGGTGACCGCGAAGAACCACTCCCACTGGTTCTGGTCGCGCAGGGAGTCGGGGAGGTAGCGGTGGGCCGGGTCGAAGAAGCGGGCGGAGTACAGGGCCACCGACATCAGGAGGAAGAGGAAGGCGGCGAAGACGTCGGCGGGGCGCAGGGAGCGCACGGCTATGCGGGCGATCTCGGTGAGGGTGCGGGCGTAGTCCAGCGGTGCGATCTTCGAGCCGGGCCGGTGGGACCAGCGGACGGGGACCTCGGCGATGGGCAGGCCCGCGCTGTGCAGGTGCCGCAACACCTCGACGTCGATGGCCCAGCCGTTGACGCGGGAGGCGGCGTAGGCCTCGCGGGCGCGGTCGCCGTCGTAGAGCTTGAAGCCGCACTGGGTGTCGCGGATGCCGGGGAGGGCGGTACGGCGTATGAGCAGGTTCCCCGCGCGGCCCAGGAGTTCGCGCAGCCGGTGCTGGCGGTCGCCGATCGTGGCGCCGGGGACCGAACGGGAGCCGATCGCCGCGCAGTTGCCCTCGGTGAGTGCCTTGTCGAGCCGTTCCAGCTCCTCGATCGGCGTCGCGAGATCGGCGTCCGTGACGAGCACGCGACGGCCGCGGCTGGCTGCCACACCGAGGCGGAGGGCGTGGCCCTTGCCGCGGTTGCGGGGGGTGGTGACGAGGTGGATACGGGGGTTGTGGTGCCGGCGTTCGGTGACGAGGGCGCGGGTGGCGTCGGTGGAGCCGTCGTCGGCTACGACGATCTCCCAGTCGGGCCAGCGGGTGTTGCCGGTGGTGAGGTGGTCGGTGAGGGCGTCGAGGGTGTGGGCGAGGCGGTGTTCCTCGTTGTAGGCGGGGATGACGACCGAGAGGTCGGGGGTGTCCGGGACGTCGGGGACATCGGGGAGGCCGGGGACATCGGGGAGGCCGGGGACATCGGGGAGGCCGGGGAGTTCCGGGAGGCCGGGTAAGTCGGTGAGGTCGGGGGTGTCCGGCAGTTCCCGCTCGTGGGTCATCCCGAGGCCAGCCGCTCGATCAGGGCGAGGGAGTCCGCGTCGTGGGCCGCGATGATCGCGCGGGCCGTGGGCAGGTCGCGGCGCATCAGGGCGTCGACCAGGTCGGTGTGCCGGGACCACAGGTGGCCGCGCAGGTCGTCGACGCGGCGCAGGTGCTGGACGGCGCAGACCCAGGCCTGGACGCGCAGCCGGTGCAGGAAGTCGGCGAGGTAGGGGTTGCCGAAGAGGGCACCGAGTTCGCGCCAGAAGCGCAGGTCGTAGCCGATCAGCACGGTGAGGTCGCCGGCGGTGGCGGCGCGCTGGGCCTCCTCGGCGCGGCGGCGTACGCCGAGCACGGCGGCGTGGACGCGGGGGTTGTCGGGGTCCCGGTGGCCCGAGTGGTCGGTGGCGAGGACCTGGAACATGCCGGTGGTGACCAGGCCGCGGGCCTCGATGATGCCGCGGTAGTCCGCCACGGAGTACTCGTGGACGCGGAAGCCGCGGTGCTGGTCGGCCTCCAGGAGGCCCTGCGCGGAGAGATCGACGAGGGCCTCGCGCACGGGGGTCGCGGAGACGCCGTACTGCTCGGCGATCTCCTTGACGGTGAACTCTCTGCCCGCCTGCAGCCGTCCGGCCAGCACCTCGTCCCGCAGGGCGTCCGCGAGCTGCTGCCGCAGGGTGCTCCGGGTCACGGAGCCGTTGCCGCCGGTGCCGGGCATGGTCGGGGCGTCTCCCGTCGTCGCGATGAGGTGGCGTGCGCGTATATGTCTACGAGCACGCCACCTTACGCGTTCGGGGTCTGCGGGACGTTTCTGCGTTCGCCGGGATCTTTCTCGCCCCCGCCGCGGGCGGAGACAAGCGGCCGGCATCACAGAGGTGGCTCCTATTCCGTGTACTCGTCCGCCACAGCCAGCGCGGCGTCCAGTACCGCCAGCCCCTCCTTCAGCTCCGCCTCGCTCACGTTGCACGGCGGCACGACATGGGTGCGGTTCATGTTCACGAACGGCCAGATTCCCCCGGCCTTCGCGGCGGCGCCGAACGCCGTCATCGCCGCGTTCGCCTCGCCGGACGCGTTGTACGGCACCAGTGGCTCACGCGTCTGGCGGTTCTTCACCAGCTCCAGAGCCCAGAACATTCCGACACCACGCACCTCGCCGACGCACGGATGCCGCTCCGCCAGCTCCCGCAGCCCCGGCCCGACCACCTCGGCGCCCAGCCGGGCGGCGTTCTCGACGACGCCCTCCTCGGCCATGACCTGGATCGTCGCGACGGCGGCCGCACAGGCCAGCGGGTGCCCGGAGTAGGTCAGGCCGCCCGGGTAGGGGCGCTTGGCGAACGTCTGCGCGATGGCCCCGGAGATCGCCACACCGCCCAGCGGGACGTACCCGGAGTTCACGCCCTTCGCGAAGGTCATCAGGTCGGGCGTCACATCGAAGAGGTCCGCCGCGAACCACTGCCCGGTCCGCCCGAACCCCGCCATGACCTCGTCGAGGACGAAGACGATCCCGTACTTGTCGCAGATCTCCCGCACCCCGGCGAGGTAACCGGCCGGCGGCACCATGATCCCGGCGGTTCCGGGCACCGTCTCCAGGATGATCGCGGCGACGGTCGACGGCCCCTCGAAGGCGATCGTCGTCTCCAGATGCTCCAGCGCCCGCGCGCACTCCTGCTCCTCGGTCTCCGCGTAGAACCGGGACCGGTAGAGGAAGGGCGCCCAGAAGTGCACGACACCGGCCGCCGCGCTGTCGGTGGCCCAGCGGCGCGGGTCACCGGTGATGTTCACGGCCTGCTGGGTGCCGCCGTGGTACGAGCGGTACGCCGAGAGCACCTTCGGGCGCCCGGTGTGCAGCCGCGCCATCCGCACGGCGTGCTCCACCGCGTCCGCGCCGCCGTTGGTGAAGAAGATCTTGTCCAGGTCGCCGGGCGTCCGCTCGGCGATCAGCCGCGCCGCCTCCGACCGCGCCTCGACGGCGAACGCGGGCGCGAAGGTCGTCATCCGCGCGGCCTGCTCCTGTATCGCGGCGACGACCTTCGGGTGCTGGTAGCCGATGTTGGTGTAGACGAGCCCACTGGTGAAGTCCAGGTAGCGCCGGCCGTCGTAGTCCCAGAAGTACGACCCCTCCGCACCGGCGACGGCGAGCGGGTCGATGAGCTCCTGCGCGGACCAGGAGTGGAACACATGCGCACGGTCCGTGGTCTTCACGGCGGCGCCGGCCTCGGGATCTGCCTGATGAGGGGTCATGCGGGCGAGCGTAGGAGCGCGGGGGGTGGGCGAGGTATCGGCGTCATGTCTGCGGTCGGGGGGTTTCCGCGACAGGTTGTCGACAGGGGGTGCGCGGCGGAATGGGCAGGCAGCACGGCAGCACCCGTGTATTGACAGGAAGCTGTCCAAATGACAGGATATTGTCATCTTCGGAAGGTCCGGGATGACCAGGAGGAATCATGAGCAAGCCCGTGCACCTCGCCGCCTACGACACCTACGCCGACTGGGAGACCGGTCACGCCACCGCCCACCTCGCGCGCGCCGGGTACGAGATCCGCACCGTCGGCCCGACCGCCGAGCCCGTCCGCAGCATCGGCGGGCTGCGCGTCCAGCCCGACCTCGCCCTAGACGACGTACGGCCCGATGACAGCGCGCTGCTGATCCTCCCGGGCGCCGACCTCTGGGACACGTCCGACGACCTCGCGCCCTTCGCCCGCAAGGCGCGCGAGTTCCTCGACGCCGGCGTGCCCGTCGCCGCGATCTGCGGGGCCACCGCCGGGCTGGCCCGCGAGGGACTGCTGGACGACCGTGCCCACACCAGCGCCGTCTCCTTCTACCTCGCGGCCACCGGCTACGGCGGCGGCGAGCGGTACGTCGACGCCGATGCCGTCACCGACGCCGGCGACGGAAGCGACGGCGCGCTGATCACCGCCGGGCCGACCGAGCCCGTCGCCTTCGCCCGGGAGATCTTCCGGCTCCTCGGGGTGTACGAGGGTGAGGTGCTGGACGCCTGGTACCGGCTGTTCCACGACTCCGACGCGGAGGCGTACGCCGTGCTCGAGAAGGCGGGGGCGGCGTGAGCCGGGAGCGGCAGGCTCTGCTCAGCGGCGGCGCGCTCGGGGTCTTCCGGCTCAACGGCCAGTTCCTCGCGGTCGCCGAGGAGCTGGCCCGGCCGGCCGGGCTGACGGCGGCCTGGTGGCAGGTGCTGGGCGCGGTGCTCGGCGAGCCCCTGCCCGTCGCGGGCGTCGCCCGGGCCATGGGCATCACCCGGCAGAGCGTGCAGCGCATCGCCGACCTGCTGGTCGACAAGGGGCTGGCCGAGTACCGGCCCAACCCCGCCCACCGCCGCGCGAAACTCCTCGCGCCGACCGAGGAGGGGCGCGCGGCGGTCTCCCGGATCGACCCCGGCCACGCGGCCTTCGCGGACCGGCTGGCGGAGGCTTTCGGGGAGGCGGAACTCGCCGATGCCGTAAAGGTTCTGGAACGGTTGTCGAAGGTGCTCGACGACCTCGGCGTTCCTGTTACGGAACCGTAGGCGCCGACCTGCTCACCTCCCCAAATGCCGCACTATCGTGGGGCCGACGCATTGGCGGGGGCTGGTTGGGGGGCGTGCGATGGGGAAGCAGGGGTCGGGAGATCCGCTGGGGGTCCCCTCAGGCGATCAGCACTGGGGGAGCATCGGGGCGTACCGGCTGCTGGCGCGGCTGGGCGCGGGCGGCATGGGGGATGTGTATCTCGCCCGGTCGGACCGTGGCCGTACCGTCGCCGTGAAGCTCGTACGGCGTGAGCTCGCCGCCCAGGAGGAGTTCCGGGCCCGCTTCCGGCGGGAGGTGCATGCGGCGCGGCGGGTCGGCGGGTTCTGGACCGCGCCGGTGCTCGACGCGGACACCGAGGCCGAGGTGCCCTGGGTGGCCACCGGGTATGTCGCCGGGCCCAGCCTCCAGCAGGTGGTCGGGCACGACCACGGGGCGCTGCCCGAGCGTTCGGTGCGGATCCTGGCCGCGGGGCTGGCGCACGCGCTCAGGGACATCCATGCCGCCGGGATCGTGCACCGGGACCTGAAGCCGTCCAACGTGCTGGTCACCATCGACGGGCCCCGCGTCATCGACTTCGGAATCGCCCGGGCGCTGGAGACGGTCGACGAGAGCGGGCTCACGCGGACGGGCGCGCTCGTCGGGTCGCCGGGGTTCATGGCGCCCGAGCAGGTGCGCGGCGACCGGATCACGCCCGCCTGCGACGTGTTCTGCCTGGGCTCGGTGCTCGCGTACGCCGCGACCGGCAGGCTGCCCTTCGGCTCCGTCGACAGCGGCGCCCACGCCGTGATGTTCCGGATCGCCCAGGAGGAACCCGATCTGGAGGGGGTTCCCGAGGGGATCGCCGAGCTGGTCCGGGACTGTCTGCGCAAGGACCCCGGCGCCCGGCCGACGCTGGACCGGATCCTGGAACGTACGGGGGCCGAGGACACCGTCTCGGACGGGCGGTCCCGGGACCCCTGGCTGCCGAGTGCGCTGGTGGCACAGTTGGGGCGGCATGCGGTGCGGTTGCTGGACGCGGAGGATCCGGCCATGGAGCCGACTCCCGCCGCCTCCCCCGAGCACGCTCCCGCGGCCGGCGTGACACCGCCGGACCAGCTCCCCACCATCGCCGCCACGCAGAACGGCCAGACCTCCCCGCAGCAGCACCCGCAGCAGCCGGCGTACGGCTACCCACCGTCCGGCCCGACCGCGCCGCCACCGTCCGGCCCGACCCCACCGGCCGCCGGGCCCGCGCCGTACGTTCCCCTCTTCGGCCCGAACTCGCCGCCCGGTCCGCCTCCGTCGTTCGGTCCGAGTCCGTCGCACGGCTCCACCACTCCGCCGTACGGCCCCACCCCGCCCTACGACCCACCCCTGCCCTACCTCCCCACCACCCCACCCGAGCCGTCCCACCGCAGCGGCCGCTCCACGGTGGTGCTCGTCCTCATCGCACTCGTCGTCGCGCTCGCGGCCGGTGGCTCGGTGTACGCCCTCATGAACGGCGGCGGTGACGACCGGGCCGGCGGTGATCCGACCGCCACCCCGACCGTCACCACGACCACCGGCGACCCCACCACCGATCCCGCCACCACCGGCCCCACTTCGTCCCCGGGCACCTCCGCGCCGACGGACGGAGTGATTCCCACCGAGTACCTCGGCACCTGGACGGCTTCGATCGACAACAGCGCCGGCGCCAACACCCGAAGCCTGACCATCCGGCAGGGCGAGGTGGGTGACACGGTCCTGTCGCTCGTCGCCGAGGGGCCCGCCGGCACCGGCACCTACCACTGCGAGTTCGAGGCGGCCCTCTCCGAAGCACCCGGCGCTGACGGCCCGTTGGTGATCGGCCCGTCCACGGTGACGGCAGGCGAGCCACCCACCTGCTCGCCGGGCGAGGCCACCGAGATCACGCTGCTCCCGGACGGCAGCCTGGAGCGCGTGAACACGAGCAGCGGGCAGAAGCTGACGTACACCAGGCAGTAACCCCAAGTACCCGTCCGCGTAAGGCCGTTGAGATCACGGCGAGCCTACTGTGACTCGATGGAGTGGCTGAGCGCGGAGAACGTCGTGGCCGTCGGCACCGCGGTGCTCGGCGTCGTCGCGTCCGGTGTCATGGTCTGGTACGAGCGGCGGGTGCCGCGCAAGAAGCGCATCGGCTACCGCGTCCAGATGGACAACCCCATAGGCGACGACGTGCGTTCGGGCCGGGCCAACGTCCGGCTCGGCCTGTTCGACGCGGACATGGACGACGCGACCCTCGTGCTGCTGCGCGTCGAGAACGACGGCTCGCAGAGCATCGACCGCGACGACTACACCGGCCCCGAACCCCACGGTCTCACCGCGGTGTTCACCGACCGCACCATCCGGGGTGTCTCGGTCACGCAGCCGACCGACATCGACCACCTGATGGACCACTTCACCACGCAACGGGGCTTCGGCTACGAGGACAACCGGCTGCGCATCCCGCGCGTCCCGCTCAACCCCGGCGACCACTTCAAGCTGCTGGTGATGCTGTCCGGCGGTGACGTGGGCTGCGACATCCGGGTGCGCGGCGGCATCCGGGGCGGCGAGGTGCACCCCAACCGCAGCGCGACGCCGGACGACAAGGCGCCGGTGTTCAGCCTTCCGGCCAGGATCTTCACCGGACTGCTCACCCTCTCCGTGCTGGCCCTCGCGGGCATCGTCGTCTTCCGTGACGGCAACCCGATCGAATGCGAGCAGGGCGAGCTGACGGTGATCGGCTCGACCGCCTTCGCGCCGGTGATCGAGACCCTGGAGAAGAGTTACGAGCGCAAGTGCGCGGGCGCCGAGATCGACGTCGAGACGCGCGGCAGCGAGGCGGGCGTCGCCGAACTGGCCGCTCTGGGCGACCGGTCGAAGTCGGGGGCACGGTCGGTGATCGCGTTCTCCGACGGCCCGCTGGGCGACCGGCTGGGCCTGAAGGGGAAGAAGGTCGCGCTGTCCGTCTTCACCCTCGTCGTCAACGACGGGATCGACCTCGGGCCGCGGGGCCTGACGGTGCAGCAGGTGCGGGACCTCTACAAGGGCAGGTACAAGCGCTGGGGCGAGCTGATCCCCGGCGCCGACAAGGCGATCGCCGACCTGCCCGTCGTCCTCGTCAGCCGGAGCGACAGCTCGGGGACACGGCAGGTCTTCCAGGACCGGGTGCTCGGTCAGTGGGAGCAGGCACAGAGCACGTCACTGGACTGCCGGCCGCCCGGGGGCGAGGTCACCGTGGTGACGCGCTGCGAACTCGCCGGCACGAGCGAGGTCCTGGACACGGTCGCCGGTCAGCCCGGCGCCATCGGGTACAGCGAGCTGGGTGTCGCCGCCCGGCACAAGGGCGTGCGGACGGTGGCGCTCGACGGGGACCGCGCGAACGTGGACGAGATCGAGCGCGGCGACAGCGCCTATCCGTACCGCGACATCGAGTACGCCTACACCTACGGGGCGGCGCCCGACGACTCCCTCACGGCCGGGTTCCTCGCCTACCTCGACAAGGAGAGCAGTCAGCGGGTGATCCGCACGCAGGGGCATCTGCCGTGCGGGACGCCGGTGGGGCTGAAGTTGTGTGGGGACGCGGGCAGTTGAGGTGACGGCCCGCCGACGAGGTCCCCTTGCCGTTTGTTGCCATGTCCACAACCATTGCGAGGGTCGGCCGGCATCATCAGCCCCGGGAGGACACATGCGCCGCAGCCCCACCAGAAGGACGGTCCTGGCGGCTACGGCGGCGAGCGCGGCGGCGTTGACGACGACCGGCCCGGCAGAGGCGGCACCGGCATCGGCGAACCACCCTCCCGCGACCGCCCAGCGCCCCAGCCGCGAACTGCGCGCCCTGCTCCGCGAGATCGACCCCGCCCGCATCGAGGCCACGGTCCGTGAACTGGTCTCCTTCGGCACCCGACACACCCTCTCCGTCCAGGACGACCCCGCGCGAGGCATCGGCGCGGCCCGTGACTGGCTGGCGGCGGAACTGAGGTCGTACGCGGCGGCCTCCGGCGGCCGGATGACGGTGGAACTCCAGTCGTACGTCCAGGAACCGGCCCCGCGCATCCCCACGGCGACCCGCATCACCAACGTGATCGCGACGCTCCGCGGGCGGTGACGCCCGACCGCGTCTACGTCGTCGCCGGCCACTACGACTCCCGCGTCACCGACGTCATGGACGCCACCTCCGACGCGCCGGGCGCGGACGACGACGCGTCCGGTGTTGCCGTCGTGCTGGAGCTGGCCCGGGTGATGGCGGGACGCCGCCCGGCGTCGACGATCGTGTTCGCGGCGGTGGCGGGGGAGGAGCAGGGGCTGTACGGATCGGCGTACATGGCACAACGGTTGAAGGCGGCGGGCGCGGATGTGCAGGGCATGTTCACGAACGACATAGTCGGCAGCTCGACGGCGGACGACGGCACCCGCGACCCGTACACGATCCGCCTGTTCGCCGAGGGCGTCCCGTCGTCCGAGACCCCCGAACAGGCGGCGATCCGCCGCTCGGTGGGCGGCGAGAACGACTCGGCGACACGCCAACTGGCGAGGTTCGTACGGGATGTGGCCGAGAACGACGCGACAGGCATGCGGGTCCGCGTCATCTACCGCCGAGACCGCTACCGCCGGGGCGGCGACCACATCCCGTTCCTCGAACGCGGCTACCCGGCCGCCCGCTTCACCGAGCCGGCCGAGGACTTCGCCCACCAGCACCAGGACGTCCGCGTCGACGAGACCGGCAGGCAGTACGGCGATCTGCCGGAGTTCTGCGACTTCGACTTCACGGCGCGGGTGGCCAAGGTCAACGCGGCGGCCCTGTGGACCCTCGCCCAGGCCCCGGGCACCCCGACCGGCGCCAGGATCATCACCACCGACCTCACCAACGCCACCCGCCTGGTGTGGACCAGGGGCACGGAACCCGACCTCACCGGCTACGAGATCGTCTGGCGCGAGACGACGTCCCCGGACTGGACCCACGTCGTACCGGTGGGCGACGTGACGACCCACGAGGTGGACCTGTCCAAGGACAACGTGTTCTTCGGGGTGCGGGCGGTGAACCGGGCGGGTCTGCGCAGCCCGGTGGCCTTCCCGGCTCCGCAGGCGTAGGCGATCCGGTCCGGTGGCGGTGCGGCGCGAAAACGGCTTTGCCCCGGCCCGTGGTGGTCACTAGTGTCGGCCGGGTGACTGCCGGGTCGGCCATGGGCCATGCACGAGTGGGGCTCCCGGCCTCGGCGTGAGCGCGAGGCGGGCGAGAGGCCCGCCCCTTCTCCGCGTCCTTCCCGTCCGATGGAACCCAAGCCCCGTCCCGATGGAACCCAAGACCGGAGTCACCTCACTGATGTCCCATGACCAGCCGCACGCGCACGGATCCAGCCCCGCGACAGACACCGTCCAGCTGAACCACACCGCCGTCTACGCAAGCGACCGGCAGCTGTCCGCCGAGTTCATCGCCGCGATCCTTGGCCTCGGGGTCGGCGCCCCGTTCGGGCCGTTCCTGCCCGTCGACCTCGGCAACGGCGTGACGCTCGACTACTACGAGACGGACGAGCCGATCCAGTCCCAGCACTACGCCTTCCTCGTGCCCGACGAGCAGTTCGACGGCATGATCGCCCGCCTGGAGGCCGTCGGGGTCACCTACTACGCCGACCCGAGCCACACCGAACCCGGCCGGATCAACCGGCTGTTCGGCGGCCGAGGCGCCTACTTCGACGACCCGGACGGCCACAACATGGAGATCATGACCCGGCCTTACGTCCGCCCCTAGCAGGCCTTACGTCCGCCTCTAGGGCTCCTTCGACCGGCAGCGGTCCGCCGGGCGCCGGGTCTCCCCGGCCGAGTGGCCCCTCACCGCACCTCGGGCGGCCGCTGCCGGGGCATGTTCGGCCGTGTTCCATTCGTCGGCGGCACTCCGAACCGCCCCAGTACCGCCCCCGCGTCCGGCCGGCTGCCGCCGGTCACCGCCGACTGGATCCCCAGGGGCGCGGACCCGGTCCGGAACTCCACCATCCAGTCCGCCGTCTCCGCCCGCACCAGCTCGGTCACGTCCTCGCAGAACCGCCGCAACACTCCCAGGCACCGCTCCGCCGCCTCACCGGCCGTCCCCTCCGCCGGGCCCAGAACCTCCCGGACACACTCCGTCGCCCAGTCGAACTGCAACATCTGCAGTCGCCGCTGCACCGCCTGCGCCGTGGCGACGTCCCTTATCCACCCGGAGGTCACCCCGAAGAACCGGTCGGCCGCCAGACAGGCCACGCCCAGCAGCAGTGAGAGATACCCCCACGGCGCCGTCCCGCCCGCCACCCCCGTCAGATCCAGCAGCGGCAACGCCGCCCCCACGACCGCCCCCACCGCGGCCCCGCCCCGCAACGCCTGGGCCCCGCGCCGCTTCCACACCCGGTCCGCGAGATACCACGCGGCCGTGTTCAGCGCCCCCCGCTCCACCCACCGGTACAACTCGTCCAGCCGCACCGCCGGCTCTCCCCAGTCACCGTGCGGAAAGGCCCGCCCCGTCAGATCACCCGGCCGCAGTCCGGCCGCCCCTTCGCCGCCCCGCCTGTCCTTCGGCGACCTGTCGGGCTGCATTTCCGGCTGACCCACCCGGCACTCCCTACTGTCACGGTGCGTGACATCACGTACGACCTGCGACGTGGATGCGACCCCCGCAGCGCACGGAACGTCACGCAACACCTGAGGCTGACGCGCCGGACCCTTCCTACCGCCCAATGGGTGGCGAAGAAATGCGTTTCGCCTCTTTTCCGCCCGGAAGTGGGTCTTGATCAGGTATAGGACTCCAGTTCCTCTCACTCGAAAGAGTGCTGGGGCGACGGCCCCGCCGACCACGTAGGCTCGTGCTGAACGGGAAAGCCGTACAGAGGCACAAGGAGCTGATCGTGATCCCCGGTGGTGGCCAGCCCAACATGCAGCAGCTGCTCCAGCAGGCCCAGAAGATGCAGCAGGATCTGCAGCGGGCACAGGAGGAACTGGCGCAGACCGAGGTCGACGGGCAGGCGGGCGGCGGCCTGGTGAAGGCCACCGTCACCGGCTCCGGCGAGCTCCGGGCGCTGCGGATCGACCCGAAGGCGGTGGACCCGGAGGACACCGAGACCCTCGCCGACCTGATCATCGCGGCCGTACAGGCGGCCAACGAGAACGCGCAGACGCTCCAGCAGCAGAAGCTCGGCCCGCTGGCCCAGGGTCTGGGCGGCAGCGGCATCCCGGGCCTGCCGTTCTGACGGTTCCAGGCGTTGCCCAGCATGCCTTTCTAAGACGGGCCGCGGCCAACTACCGTACGTACCGTAAGGAACCCCGAGGAAGGACGGCAGTCCGTTGTACGAAGGCGTGGTCCAGGACCTCATCGACGAACTGGGGCGGCTGCCCGGCGTCGGTCCCAAGAGCGCGCAGCGGATCGCCTTCCACATCCTGCAGGCGGAACCGACGGACGTACGGCGCCTCGCGCAGGCCCTGATGGAGGTCAAGGCGAAGGTCCGCTTCTGCGCGACGTGCGGGAACGTCGCGCAGGAGGAGCTGTGCAACATCTGCCGGGACACGCGTCGCGACCCGGCGGTCATCTGCGTCGTCGAGGAGCCGAAGGACGTCGTCGCGATCGAGCGGACCAGAGAGTTCCGCGGCCGCTACCACGTCCTCGGCGGGGCGATCAGCCCGATCGAGGGGGTCGGACCGGACGACCTGCGTATACGAGAACTTCTCGCGCGGTTGGCCGACGGGACGGTCACGGAGCTGATCCTGGCCACCGACCCGAATCTCGAGGGCGAGGCCACGGCGACGTATCTCGCCCGCATGATCAAGCCCATGGGCCTGAAGGTCACCCGCCTGGCCAGCGGCCTCCCGGTGGGTGGCGACCTGGAATACGCGGACGAGGTCACCCTCGGCCGCGCCTTCGAGGGGAGACGACTCCTAGATGTCTGACGCCACGCTGCACGCGACCGAGCAGAACCCGGACGACTTCGCGGTCCAGATCTCGGACCAGATCGAGAGCTTCCTGGTCGCCGTCACGGAGGTCGCGAAGGGCGACGAGCCGGGCTCGACCGTGCCCTTCCTCCTCCTGGAGGTCTCCCAGCTCCTGCTGGCCGGCGGCCGCCTCGGCGCCCACGAGGACATCGTTCCCGAGGAGCGCTACGAGCCCGACCTGGGCCCGGAGCCGGACGTGGACGAACTCCGCGAGAACCTCGCCCGACTCCTGGACCCGGTCGACGTCTACTCCGAGGTCTTCGACCCCTACGAGCCCCGCAAGGCCCCGGTCCCGGCCCGCATCTCCGACGACCTGGCCGACGTCATCACCGACCTCCGCCACGGCATGGCCCACTACCGCGCCGGCCGCACCACCGAGGCCCTGTGGTGGTGGCAGTTCTCCTACTTCTCCAACTGGGGCTCGACGGCGTCCGCGACCCTGCGCGCCCTGCACTCGGTCCTGGCCCACGTCCGCCTGAACCAGCCGTTGGAGGAACTGGACGGCCTGGACACGGACCAGGGCGTGATGGGCGACGAGACGCTGGAGTTCGAGGCCGGGAAGGTCATGGAGCAGGAGATCGGGGAGCAGTTGGGGCTGCGGTCGGCGAAGTAGCCTCCGGCCTGCTCGCCGCGGACTCGGGCTCGGGCTTCATGACGAGTCCGGGGACGTT
This sequence comes from Streptomyces bicolor, assembly GCF_000719285.1. Classification (GTDB taxonomy): domain Bacteria; phylum Actinomycetota; class Actinomycetes; order Streptomycetales; family Streptomycetaceae; genus Streptomyces; species Streptomyces bicolor. The sequence goes on from NZ_JOFS01000006.1 coordinate 245,180, forward strand.
GGGGAGGGCGGTCCGGACGGCTTCGCGGACGCGGTCGAGGTCCACGCCGAGGCGTTCCAGCCTTTGCGGGAGGCCGTCGGCAGGTGCTTCCGACAAGACGATGCGCAGGAAGTCGGGGATCGGATCAGCCAGGGACAGCGGTTTGCGGAGTCCCGACGGAGTACTGCTGCGCCACGTGCACAGGAAGTGGTCAATCTCGTCCAGGTGGCTCACACGGTCGCCGCGGACCTCGAAGCCGAGGGCCACCAATCTCCTCACAAGCTCGCCCAGGTCCATGTCGAGCTCCCATGATGCTGACACCAACCGGTGCAGTGGGACAGGGGATTCGTCAGCAAGCTCCAGATGGCCCTCTACGAGTAAACGAAGGTCGAAGGCGTCGAGCTCCTCAGAGGGCACTTCGGGTCGTGTGGTCAGGCCGTATTGGGCCAAGCGGTCCAGGACTGCACGGGGCGAGTCGCCCAGGTGGACAGCTAGCTCAAGCACATGGCCCACGGGAACCGGCAGGTCCGGTGACAGCGGTGAACGGCCGAGCCTCGTCCAGTCCAAGAGGATCACGTCATCCGGCTCGGCCACGGAGGGAAGCGCCGTGGCCGGTGGTACGAGGCCGTAGGCACGGAGTCGGGAGGCCACCACGTTCGGTGGGAGCCCGCTCTCCAGGGATGCTCCCGCCACCTCAAGCAGGGAGATCGAGGAATACGCCGGGAAGGTGCGGAGAATCACCGTGTCCGCGTCCTCCGCCTCCTTCGGCAGAGTGCTGGGAGGAGTGAGCGCCAGGGCTCTGATGCGCTCGGACATCTCGTGAAGGGAGACGCCCAGGCGGGACGCGGCCCGGACGAGCAGGCCGGGGGGAATCGCTTCTCCATCGCGGAGCATCCCCCAGTCATCGTGGCTCCAGCCCCATCCCGCACTTTCGGCGAGCGCATCCTCGGTCAGCCGTTCATGAACGCTGCCGGTGTCCACGTGGAAGCCGAGTTCCCTCAGCTCTCGCGCTACCTCCGACACCGAGCGCCCCAACTCAGCAGCGACACCGAGTACATGGCTTGTCGAGACGGGTTCCTCAAGGCTCAGCCACCGCGTGTCGTCCACGCTGACCAGGCGAAGCGTCTCCTCTGTTCCGTTCACCAACCGTTGCTCGCCCACAACCGTGAAGCCGAACGCCTTCATCCACTGAACAGCCGTTCCGATGTCGACGCCGAGCCGGAAGTGTGCTCTGAGCAGGTGGCCCGGGTGAACAGGACTGCTGACATCGCACCACGGCTGCTTACCGTCCAGCTGACGGCTCAGCAGCCTGAGGGCCAACTCGTCCGCTTCATCTGCCGCTGGAGTCAGTTCTGGAAGAGCGAAGCCGAACGCCTCCATTCTTCGAGCGGCCTCGCCGACGCTGATGCCGAACTCGAAGTGGGCTTTGAGCAGGTGTCCAGGAGGCACAGTCCTGTCACAAGGCCGGATCGAGTTGGGTTCCTCAAGCCGCACACCGCGCAGATCATTGCTCATGAGGGCGAAGTTGATCTCGTCGACGACGGGATCGACGTCGGACAGGTCCGGATGCCCGACGCACAGTTCGGCCATGCGGCTCGCGACCTCACGGTATGGCAACCCGCAGACGCCTGCCACGAGGAGTGCGCGGCCGGGGAGGGTCGGCTGACGGCGCGGTCTTGTGGGCCGGAAACCAGGGCGATGTCTATCGCGCGTGATCCGAATGAGGGCGTCCGAGGGGAGCGCCGGAAGTACACGCTCGACCCGATTCAGTTCCGGGACAATCTCGGCCAGGGCGGTCAGCATCGCGTTGGGGCCGTGGGCGAGCAGCCTCCAAAGGCGTGTCGAATGGTCTGGGGAGTTGTACATGTCCAACACTTGGAATGTGTCAATGAGGTCCTCTCCTCGCACGACGTCGACATCGCGCGGAAAGAAACCAGTGACCGCCATCGACGAGGAACAGCCGTACAACTCCAGCTCGTACTCCGCGGCTCCGGCCGCCTCCGTCACGATGTCCGCAAGCCTGGGACTCTCCTCCGCCACCTGCGAGAGCCACTCGTAGTCAAGGAGCGGGGGATCGGCGGACAGGAGTGTCGGCAGGGCGTCTCGTACGAGCCTCTCGACGTCCGCACACACGTCGTCGTCCAGGATCTCCGTACGGTCCACCGACAGCCGGCGGGGCCGAGTGGTCCCGGAGAGGTTCACCACCACCCCGCGCGGTCTGGCCAGGTCGCCCGGACCGCTGAGGATGCCGTGTCGTACGCGGGGCTCAGCATGAATCCCATCGACCAGTAGCCCGCCGCCGTGCCGGCACCAGACCACCTGGCCGTCCCTCCCCGCAGGGTCGGCGCTCCAGGAGACAAGTCGCCCATGGGCTTCGAAACCGTTGGCATGCAGTCCAAGCGACTCTCGCGGGCGCAGAACTCCAGCCTCCCACTCCGCGCTGTGCGCCCCATGTTCGGCGGTCGTCCCGAACTCGGCGATCCCAAGGAACCTGCGCAACTCCCTGACACAGGAGGGCGCTTTATCGCCCTCCCGCAGATACAGCCGGACTGTGGTGCCGATCGTCCCCGCCCGACACGTGGGCCGCACACGGAAGTAGTGGCCGGGCCCGGTGATGAGGACGGTGATCTCCCGCAACCTGCCCTCGACGGGATCCATGTGGCAGGTCGTCACCCGCACTTCGTCCGCGAGCATGAAGTAGCTGAGCACCCCGATGCCGAACCGGCTGTTCGGGTGCATGGTGACGCCGCGCCCCTGCCACTCCTGTCGTTCCTCCTGGTACCGGGGCAGATCCGTGAAGCGCACACCGGCTTGGGAGAAGACCTCGGACAGCGTGAGCTCGTCCATGCCGACGCCGTTGTCCCGGCACTCCAGGTAGTGCCGGCCTTCCGCCTCGTCGAAGCCCTGAGTGAACTCGATCCGGCCCTGGTACGAGCTGAAGCTGTCAGCCGCCTGGGATCGGGCCCGTCGATAGCGGCAGGCGTCCAGGGCGTTCTGGTACAGCTCGCGGATGGCGAGGGAGCGGTCGCGGTAGAGGTTCTCGCCCATGAGGAGTTCCTGGACGCGTTCCTCGTCCAGCCGGAAGCGGATGACCCCGCCGATCGGAACGGGGCTTCCCTTGTCATCGACCTCGCGCACGTCGTCGGCGCGGGTGTACAGGGGCAGTGCGTCGAGTTCGGGTGCGTCCACCTGCCGTACGGCCTGCAGCAGTGACTCGACCCGTCGGCTGTGTTCGGTGAGCGCGGCGACCACGGCCGGGTGGTCGCAGCCGGCCTTCAGCCCGATGCTGCCCCGCCCGAACCGCCAGGACGCCTTGTCGACGGTGGTCAGGAGCGTGGCGGGAACCAGGGCCTCCGGGATCCCGACATGGCGGACGACCACCGAGGGCAGACTCGTGACCTCGATCGCCATGCCGTGGGCGATGGCGAACAACGACCCCACCAGCCGTTCCCGCACGTCCTGGAAGTCACGACCGTGGAAGTCGAGCGGGAAGGCCTCCTCGCGCAGATGCTCGGCGCGTGCGGGATCGAAGAGCTCGCCGGGGCCTGCCTGCGCACAGGCCAGCAGACGGGACAGGAGTTCCGGATCGAGTACGACGTCGAGCTCGCCGAGTCCGGCGCTGGGCGTGACCACGGCCGACAGGAGGTTCGCGAGCCGTCCCGGCTGCTGGTCCGCCCACTGGTGGAACAGCCACCATCCGATCTCGGGCCGTCCGTCCCGGCGATCCTTCAGGCCGCCCAACTCCGCTCGCCTGACCAGCCGTTCGTGACCCCGCACCAGCACCTCGTACATCCGACGGTCCTCGTCCGGCGCCGTCCGTTGTCCGAGATCCGTCGGCTCGACATGGGACAACTCAGCCGCCGTACGCGACCGGTGCACCTGGTACAGGAAGGGCAGCAACGCGATCAGCGCCGCCTCGGCGGGGGTGAGGAAGCCCTCCCTGTCCTTCCGGAGGAGGTCGATGAGCCGGTTGGCGCGGTGGGAGGTCCGCCGCGCCAGGTGTACGTCGTGCCAGGGGTCGTCGGCGAGGGAGTGCCGTACTTCGTCGTACAGCTCCGACAGACGGTCGGCGATGTCTTCCGCCTGCTGCCGAAGGGCAGAGGTCTGATCCTCATCCCCGGACTTGAGACACTGCCACACCAAGGACTTCGCGACCTCCTTCCGCCAGTCCGGCCGGGGGTGGGCGGTGGGAGTCGGACTGACGGCGGCAGGGCGGGCGTCCGGTCCGGTGTCTCCGTTGCGTCGGGCCTCTCGTGCCTGACTCGCCATTTCCTGCCACAGCCGGTTCGGAATTCGCCGAACCGGCTGGGCGCTTCTTGCCTGCGCGATGCCGTAGAGCGCGGACAGGAAGGTGTCCAGTTCTTTGTTCCGCCGGGGAATCCTGTCCTGCGCCAACCAGCCGGCGACGGTGCTGTCGGCCGGCGGTTCCTGGTCGCGTGCCAGGTCCCTTCTCATCTCCGCGCGGACGGCGGCTGCTTCGGGATACCCGGCCCGCTCCAGCAGCGCGTTCAGTGCTGTCCAGTACTTCAGCGGCTCCGCCATGGCTCCCCGCACCCGTGCCGACCTCGGTCCAGTGCCCCGAGTCGGCCGACTCGGCCGACTCGTGAATTCCCAAACTACTGCTCTGACCTGCGAGACAACCTCCGATCTCGGATATCGGATCGCGCGGCCGTCAGGTAGGCCGCGGCACCGTCGTCGACGTCACCGTTCGACGCCCCGAAGGAGCCGCAATGGATCCCGTTCTCGCCCTTGCCTTGTGCTGTGTCACGTCCCTGCTCATCGTCGCCTGTGCCGCGGTGTTGATCGTCCTGCTGGCGCTCGACGAGGCCGAGTCGAAAGACCGGCCGCGCATCCTGGTGGCCGTGGCGGAACTGGTCCGGGCGGTGCGGGGAAAGCGGTGAACAGTGCGAAGTCGGTCACTCAGGGATGCCTCGGGGGCTACGCTCGGTAGCGAGCCGGATGGGGTGCACAGGGGAGTGTGCCGGTCGGAGGTGGTGACCGTGTCGGGTACGCACAACAACAGCCAACGGCCTGTCGCTTGGCGCTACAGCGGCGACCAGATGAAGCGCTGGCGCACCAAGGCGGACGTCAGTCGCGAGCAGCTCGCCTCCGCCGCCAATTACTCGCCGGACACCATCGAGTCCATGGAGCGCGGGGTGCGCAGGCCGACGCCGCGTGTGCTCGAAGTGGCGGACGAACTGTGCGGCGCCGAGGGGATGTTGAGCGCGGCCAAGGAGTTCCTGGATCGGGAGCGGTACTCGCCGCGGGCCCAGGACTTCATGGAGCGGGAGAAGGAAGCGACCAGCATCTGGTGGTACGACGTCTCGCTCGTGCCGGGGTTGTTGCAGACGAAGGCGTACGCCCGATCCCTCATCGACAACCGGATCCCGCCCCTGGACGAGGAGACGGTGGAGGAACGCGTCGCGGGCCGCATGGAGCGGCAGGCCATCCTCACCGAACGGAAGCCGCCGGTGGGTTTGAGCTTCGTTCTCTACGAGGCCGTGCTGCGCGCCCCGCAGGTGGACGCCGAACAACTGCGTCACCTGCTGGAGGCGGGGCGGCTGCGGAATGTCGTGTTGCAGGTGCTCCCCTTCGAACGGGCCGTCCCCGCCGCACTTATGGGTCCCATGTTGTTGCTGGAGACCCGTGATCACGAGCGTTTCGCCTTCATGGAGGGCCAGTTCGCGAGCGAGCTTTCGGCTGATCCGGGGTTGTCAGCCGTGTCACCGAGCGGCTTAGCATGATCCGGACGCAGGCCCTCGGGCCCGACGAGTCGGCCCGTTTCATCGAGCGGATGGTGGACAGCCGTGAGTGACCAGGTGAATTGGTTCAAGTCGAGCTACAGCGACGATGAGGGCGGCGCCTGCGTCGAAGTGGCCTTCTCGGCAGCCGTCCACGTCCGCGACTCCAAGAATCCCGCGGGCCCCGAACTCCGCCTCACCGCTCCCACGTGGGCGGCGTTCATTTCCGCAGTTCAGCCCGGGGCTTGAGCCTCGGGCTTCGAGCCCTTCAATGGGTTTTTCTGGGTTTGGGTTGGGTGAAATCCAGCCCAACCAACCAAGCACGTACGTGAGTTGAGTCCACGTACCCCAAATGGGTGACGATCCGTGATCGGCTTGCGGCGGAGAGTAAAACCACTCTAGGTTCGCGGCAACTAGATCGGCCCCGGTCGGTGCGCCAACACCGGCTCCGGGGCCTAGACCTACTCATCGAATCGAGCTTTCGATGGTGGCTTCCGCCTACCCTAGCCCCGCCCTGCCGTCCCCGTCCCACCCCATGGCCAAAACGGGCTACGGCAAACGCTCCCCGGGTGACGAAGACCCGTACGCCGACCCGGACTTCGCACATCTGAGCCCTCGTGACCGCGAGATCGCCGTCTTCGTCGACCATCTCGACGAGGGCCACGCGATGGGCTACAAGGCGATCGCTGCGGAGCATCCCCGCTATGGCCAGCAGGCCGTGCGCACCTCGATGGGCCGCATCACCCTCGCCGGCCACCTGCGCTGGATCAAGGAGCACATCACCGTCGAGGACAGCTCGATGCGGTGGGTCACGCGGACGTACTGGTCGCGTACGCGCAGGTCGGAGGAATGGTGGGCGGACTTCGCGCGGGATCGCCACGGCAGGGACGTCACCGAGGACCACATGCCGGGCCTGGCTCGTGCCGAGCAAGAGCAAGAGCAAGAGCAACAGCCAGAGCAAGAGCCAACCGCGGAGCCGAACCCGCAGCCTGAGCCCGACGAGCAGCCCGGTGAGTCGTCTGCCGAGCAGCCCAGCACCGCCTACCGGACCCTCGCCGAACTGCGCGCCGCCGACGCCCGTATGCCGCTGTCCGACCGGGACTGCCGTTCCCTCGAAGCCCTCGCCGGCGAGTGGCTGTCCCGTGGCGCGACGCCCCACGACATCACCAAGGCCCTGACCGACGGGCTGCCGCCCGCCGTCACCAACCCGGGCGGACTCGCCCGCAACCGATTGGAGAACAAGATGCCTCCGAAGAAGGCGAAGATCCGGCAGCAGGCCGCGCGCCGTGCCCGGGTGACCCGCGTGCTCATGGCCTGCGGGCTGTGCGACGCGGACGAGCGGACGACGGAGATCGTCAGCGGCCTGTGCCGGGAATGCCTGGCGGAGATCGAGGCGGAGGGGCCGGTGAACGGCTACGTCCCGGCCACCTTCCTGCCCGGTCCGCGCGACGGTGATGGTCTGCCCGGCGCGGACGAGGTCATCGACGTCACCGAACGCGTCGATGCTCTTCGGCGTGCGGCGGGACTGCTGTGAGCGTGCAAGAGGTGCCGGTCGGGGCACCATGGTGTCGAGGAGGCGACGCCATGACCCCCAGGATCGAAGACCGGCCGCAGATGTCCGTCGAGGAGTTCGAGGAACTGGAACGCCATGCCCCGGAGAGCGTGTGGCTGGAGTTCATCAACGGAAAAGTCGTGGTCAAGCCCATGGCGGATGGCAACCACCGCGAGATGATCGCGTGGCTGCAACGGGTGTGCATGCAGCATCGCCCGGATCTGTGGTTGCACGCTGAAAGCGGCCTGAAAACCGAGCGGTACAGCAAGGGGCGCGCTCGTGCCGACGGCGTGCTGGTCCGAGTGGGCGGCCTCAAGGGGCAGGGCGAGTGGTCCGAAGCCGACGGTGCCTTGATGGCCGTGGAGATCACCTCGTACGACGCCGACACACATAAGCGTGACCGAGTCGAAAAGCCCGATGGCTACGCCGCCGCCGGTATCCCCGTCTACCTCCTCATCGACCGGGACGACTGCTCGGTCGTGGTCTTCAATCAGCCGGAGGACGGCTGCTACCGGCACGAGGAGAAACTGCCCTTCGGCGCCTCCGTGAAGCTCCCGGATCCCGTGAACTTCACTCTGGACACCGAGCCCCTCAAGGAGCTGGTGGACTGAGCGAACCTGGTGTGACACGGGTTACAGGAACAGGCTTCTGAAGTGGCGTAATGCTCCGGCCCCTCGGGCGGTCTCTCAGGCACACCGGTCGGTCCCCGGCCCGTGCCCACCCCCCGCCTCGAACGGAGCCCGACCATGCACGTCACCCTGGAGCAGCCCATCGGTGCCCGCCTGATCACCGCCGTGGACCAGGAGATCGCGATACCCGCGACCCTCCGCTACACCTCCGTCGACCCGCTGGCCGTGCACCTCGACTTCCCGCCCCATGTCACGCTCGACGGCGAGGTCACGACCTGGACGTTCGCCCGTGTGCTGCTGAGTGAAGGTCTGCACGCGCCCGCCGGTGTCGGCCATGTGCGGGTCCGGCCGTGCGGGGCGTCCCACACGTACGTGGAGTTCCACTCGCCGCTGGGCACGGCCCTGCTCCGCTTCACCACCGCGGACCTGTACCGCTTCCTGGCCCGCACCTACACCGTGATCGCGCCGGGCGAGGAGACCGTGGGTGCGGAGCTGGACCACGGTCTCGTGACGCTGTTCGGGGGGCGGGTCTGATCCGCGGCCCGCTGGGCCGGTGCCCCACCGGGCATCACGACCCCGCCACCCCTTTCCCCGCCGTCGTGACCCCACCCACCAACGCCAGCCCCAACACCACCTGCCGCGCCCGCTGTTCGGAGGTTCGTGGGCCAGCCACCTGCCGATCACCGCGCCGATCAGCATCGCCGCGATGACGCTCCCCCAGCGAGGCGCACTGAGCTGAGGCACCCCGTTCGCCGCCACCGAGAAGGCGTTGACGACCACGCCGTACAACTGCGCGTTCGGCACGAACTCCCGTACCGTCCACCCCGCGTGTGCCCGTCCACCCGCCTGCCACGGGTCGGCATGCTCCCAGGGTGCAGCCCGCTACACCACCCCTTCGGGAGACCACTGGCTGCCGCTGTGTGATCGGCCGGATGCACAGCGTGAATTGGAGGCGTGTTGTCCCGGGCCTGTACGTCCGCTGCACGGGCCCTAACCGGTGCACCGCGAATCTGGAGTCACTTCCACCGCAGAGGCAAGCGCCCGACAGGACGCGGAGGGAGGCAAACCGACCGGACCAGCACTGGAGATGCGATGACTCGTCGTTCCATACGTAAGCGCGTGGCCATTGTCACCGCCACCGCCGTGGTCGCCGTCGGCACTGTCGCCGCCGGTGCCGCCGTCGCCGGGCCCTCGTGGGGTGAGAGCAAGCGGCCCACCGAGAAGCAGGTGGCCGGGCTGTTCGACAACTGGAACAGGGCCCTGCAGACCCGCGACCCGGAGAAGGTCGCGGACCTCTACGCGAGCGACGCGGTCCTGCTGCCGACCGTGTCCAACAAGGTCCGCGCCGACCGCGCCGCCATCGTCGACTACTTCGAGCACTTCCTGGCGAACAAGCCGGCCGGCAAGAAGATCGAGACGCACGTCAACGTCCTCGACCAGAACTCCGCGCTCGACGCCGGTGTCTACGAGTTCACGCTCACCGACCCCGAGAGCGGCGAGAAGAGCGTCGTCAAGGCCCGCTACACGTACGAGTACGAGAAGCGGAACGGCGAGTGGCTCATCGTCAACCACCACTCCTCGAAGATGCCCGAAGGCTGATCGTCACCCTCAGCCCGCCCCCGGGAGCGTCCCCGAGCGTCACGGCCCCGCCGTCGTCCGTCACCAACTGCTTGACGACGGCGAGGCCGAGCCCGGAACCGGCCTTCCCGGTCAGGCCCTGGCCGCGCCAGAAGCGGTCGAAGGCCCGGGACTTCTCGGCGTCCGACATACCCGGTCCCTCGTCGAGAACCGAGAGTTCCACCACGTCGCCCTTCGGCTCCACCCGGACCGTGATCGTGCCGCCGTCCGGTGACACCTCCAGGGCGTTCGAGAGCACGTTGTCCAGCACCTGGTCGAGATGACCGGGGCTGGCCAGCACGAGCAGCCGGCCGTCGGCACTCCCCCTGAGCGTGATGGTGACTCCGCGCTCGTCGGCGGCCGGCCTCCACACGTCCAGCCTCTCCCGCACGATGTCCCACAGGGGCAGGGGTTCCGCCGCGCTGACCTTCGCCTCGGCCCGTGCCAGCACCAGCAGGCCGTTCACCAGCCGGCTCATCCGGACGACCTCGGCCGTCGCCTGCTCGACGTCCTCCTTGACGAAGTCGTCGTCCACGCCGTCCGCGATGTTGTCCAGCGACAGCCGCAACGCCGTGAGAGGAGTGCGTAGTTGATGCGAGGCGTCGGCCACGAAGATGCGCTGCGAGGCGATCAGGGTGTCCAGGCGCTCTCCCGCCTGGTTGAGGGTGCGGGCGAGGGTCTGTGTCTCCTTCGGGCCCGTCACCGGAGAGCGGGCCGACAGGTCGCCGTCGCTGAACCTGCTCGCCGTGTCGTTGAGCTGGCGCAGGGGGCGGGTGAGCCGACGGGCCACCCCCGCGCCGACCACGGCGGCCACGACGAGGACGGCCACCGCCAGGCCCGCGCGGAAGCCCCAGATCGTCCACAGCCGGCTGGTCAGGTCGCCGGTCGAGTACACGATGCGTACGGCGCCGACGACCGGTCCCCGGTTGCGGCCGTCACCGGCCACCGCGCTCTCGCGGGCGGGGACCGTGATCACCAGCTCCGGCCCCCAGATGAAGGGGGAGCCCCAGTCGGTCGTGGGCTTGCCCGTCTCGAGGGCCTTGGTGAGGGCCGCGTCCTGCTCGGGGCTGGGCAGGTTCGTGTCGCAGCGGTTCGTCACTTCGACGTTGCCGGGTGTCTGGCCGGCGTAGGCACGGGCCATCTCTTCCAGCGCCGCGCAGGACGGGGGGTTGCCGTTGCCGAGCAGCAGGGCCATGGTGTCGGCCTCACGCCGTACGGAAGCCGCGGTGTCGTCCCGCAGCTGGTCCGTGAGCGTGAAGGCCACGGGCACGGTGAACAGGGCGATGGCTCCTGCGACGAGCGCGACGTAGCTCCGGGTGAGCTGGCGGATCATGACGCGTCACGACCCGCGTTCACGATCTCCAGCCGGAAGCCGACCCCGCGCACCGCCTCGATCGTGATCGCCCCGGCCAGCTTCCGCCGCAACGCCGCCACATGCACGTCCAGCGTCTTGGTCGGGCCGAACCAGTTCGCGTCCCAGACCGCTTCCATGATCTGCTCGCGCGACATCAGCGCCCCGGGCTCCTCGGTGAGGAAGGCCAGCAGGTCGTACTCCTTGGGCGCGAGGGCCACCTCCGCGCCGTCCAGGCGGACACGGGCCGCCTTGCGGTCGATGGTGAGGCGGTCGCCGTAACGGTCCGGACCGGCCTCGGCGGCAGCGGCGGCGGGCGTACGGGGCTGGATACGGCGCATGACCGCCCGTATCCGCGCGATGACCTCCCGCACCCCGAACGGCTTGGACACGTAGTCGTCCGCACCGAGCTCCAGCCCGACCACCCGGTCCGTCTCGTCGCTGCGGGCGCTGATCACGATGATCGGCACGTCGCCGCGTTCGCGCAGCGCCTTGCAGACGTCGAGGCCGTCGGTGTCGGGCAGGCCGAGATCGAGGAGTACGACGTCGTAGGGGTCGGAGTGGCTCAGTGCCGCGCTGCCCGTGCTGACCCAGGCCACCTCGAAGCCGTAGCGCATGAGTCCGCGCCGGAGCGACTCGGCGACCGGTTCGTCGTCTTCCACCAGAAGTACGCGCACAGGCGGAACCTTAATGGTTGAAGTTTAAAGACGACTGGTCGCCGAGCCCCCGGGTGATCGACGAGCGATCAATGAGCGGACAAAACGGTTGCTACCACATCACCGGCAGCCGCTCCGGGATCCGTTTCATGAACCCGGTCCGCCACACCAGCTGCTCGATCGGCACCGCGAGCCGGAGTCCCGGCATCCGCTCCAGCAGGACCTCCAGCGCGAGCTCGGCGTGCTTGCGGCCGAGCGCGGTGGCGGGGCAGTAGTGGCGGCCGCCGCCGAAGGAGAGGTGGGCGGTGGCGTTCTCGCGGCCGAGGTCGACGGTGTGGGGGTCGGGGAAGGCGTCCGGGTCGAAGTTCGCGCCCTCGACGAGGACCAGGACGAGGTCGCCCGCTCTCACCTCAACGTCTCCCAGCCGTACGTCCTGCGTCGCCAGCCTCGGCAGACCGTCGCCGATGGAGAGGTTGATCCGCAGGAGCTCGTCCACGGCTGCCGGGATCCTGCCGGGGTCCGCGACCAGCCCGTCCTGGAGGTCCGGGTGCTGGATCAGGGACACCAGCGCCATGGTCAGGAAGCCCGAGGTGGAGATGACGCCCGCGCCGAACATGGTCACCCCGACCGTCGCGAGCATCTCGTCGGTGAGGTGGCCGTAGTCGGGGTCGGCGCGCAGGGCCGCGAGCTCGGCCATCAGACCGGTCGTCGCCGGATCGTCGAGCCTCCCGGCCATGTACGCGATGTCCCGGTCCCAGTTCAGCCGGGCGCCCGCGACCGGGCAGGCCGAGTTCATGAACGCGATGTCCAGGCTCCGCATCAGCCGGGGCGCGTCCGCCTGCGGGATGCCGAGGATGCGGCAGTGCATGCCCGCCGAGTACGGATCGGCGAAGCCGCCGCGCAGCTCGGCCGGCGCGCCCTCGCCGATCAGCCCGTCGACGAGCTCGGCGGCGTACGAGCGCATCCACTCCACGAGCCCGGGGCTCTTCGGATTGAGCGCCTTGAGCACGGCCTTGCGCAGCCCCGCCCCGGTGATGTTCCCCATGTTGTTGACGACCTCGGGCGGGATCGTCAGCGCGTACTGCCGGGGCACGCCGGGGGCGGAGGTGTCCTTGAGGCTGAAGCGCGGGTCCTCGAGGACCTGCTTGCAGAGGTCGTACGACGACACGAGCCAGGCTTCGTCGCCGGCGATGGTACGGACCCGCCGTACGGGCGTCTTGGCGCGCAACTCCTCGACCTCTGCTGGGAGTTGGTCACCGCGCCAGGAGAACGGGAAGTCGATGAGGTCTTCAGTGAGCATCGGTGGCCCCCTCCGTGTCGGTTCCCTCGGCGTCGGTTCCCTCGGCCGGTGTGACGATGGCGTGCCCCTGGTTGCGGGAGGCGCGCAGACCGGCGCCCCGGGCGTAGAGGAGCTCCGCCATCGGCAGGAGCTGGTGGTAGCAGTTGAGGGAGGAGGGCACTCCGAGGATGGCGGGGGGGTCCAGGAAGAGGGGTGCCTCGGCGCAGACGTAGGCCAGGCAGACCTCGCGCTGTGCCTCGGTCGCCCGCCCCGCCTTGCCGGCCAGGAAGGAGTCGACGAGCTTCTCGCAGGTCGTGCGGAACTCGTCGTCGGTGGCGAGCCGCGCCTGGAGGTGGTCGTGGATCTCGCGGTACGCCGGGTTGCCGCGGAAGTCGGACATGGCGTGGGCGCGCAGCCGGGTGCCGCCGGGGTCGACGGCCCGGGCGGCCTGTACGGCGCCGAGGACCTTGGCCCGTACACCGCGCAGGTTCTTCACGGCTTTGCGGCGGGCGTCCTCGGGCGGATAGCCGGACGCCGCGTACATCTCGGCCACGTACAGGTCCGTGTAGACGAAGTCCACCCGCTCGAACAGGGTGAGCCCCCAGCGGGCGAGGTCGTGCACGCGTTGGGCGGAGAAGTAGCTGTTGCCCGGGGAGACGCCGATGACGGCGTGGTCGCCGGCGGTACGGATGACTTCGCAGTGGGGTGTGAAGGGCTCGACCTCGAAGAGGCCGGCCGGAGTGGTGGAAGAAGTGACGTGCTGGATCTTTGAAGCGGTCGCAGTCGTCAAAGGAGGAGAAGTCCTTCGCGTCGCAAGTCCCGATGGAGCCGTGTGCTCCTGGTGTGGCGACGACGACGCGAAGTTAGCGGTCGACTACGGAGAGCGTCAATGATGGTGAGCTGTGCCACTTCCTCGTATGCCTCACCCGCCACCGGGCAGACACCACCCCGAGCGGCCGGATCTCACCATCTGGGAACCCCAAGGTCGATTTCGGACGCTCGTTAAACTGAGCCGACACACACGGACTGAGCGAGGAGCGCACGTGGGCCTTGTCGTGCAGAAGTACGGAGGCTCCTCCGTAGCCGATGCCGAGGGCATCAAGCGCGTCGCCAAGCGAATCGTCGAAGCGAAGAAGAACGGCCACCAGGTGGTCGTCGTCGTTTCCGCGATGGGCGACACGACGGACGAGCTGATCGATCTCGCCGAGCAGGTATCGCCGATGCCGGCTGGGCGTGAGTTCGACATGCTGCTGACCGCCGGGGAGCGTATCTCCATGGCGCTGCTGGCCATGGCGATCAAAAACCTGGGCCACGAGGCCCAGTCCTTCACCGGCAGCCAGGCAGGCGTCATCACCGACTCGGTCCACAACAAAGCCCGGATCATCGACGTCACGCCCGGCCGTATCCGGGAATCGCTGGAACAGGGCAACATCGCCATCGTCGCCGGGTTCCAGGGCGTCAGCCAGGACAAGAAGGACATCACGACCCTGGGTCGCGGCGGCTCCGACACGACCGCCGTCGCGCTCGCGGCCGCGCTGGACGCCGAGGTGTGCGAGATCTACACCGACGTCGACGGCGTGTTCACCGCCGACCCGCGCGTGGTGAAGAAGGCGAAGAAGATCGACTGGATCTCCTTCGAGGACATGCTGGAGCTGGCAGCGTCCGGCTCGAAGGTGCTGCTCCACCGGTGTGTGGAGTACGCCCGCCGCTACAACATCCCGATCCACGTCCGGTCCAGCTTCAGCGGGCTGCAGGGCACCTGGGTCAGCAGCGAGCCGATTGAGCAAGGGGACAAGAAGGTGGAGCAGGCCATCATCTCCGGTGTCGCGCACGACACCTCCGAGGCCAAGATCACGGTCGTCGGCGTGCCGGACAAGCCGGGCGAGGCCGCCGCGATCTTCCGGACGATCTCCGACGCCGAGATCAACATCGACATGATCGTGCAGAACGTGTCCGCCGCCTCCACCGGGCTGACGGACATCTCCTTCACGCTCCCCAAGGCCGAGGGCCGCAAGGCCATCGACGCCCTGGAGAAGAACAAGCACGGCATCGGCTTCGACTCGCTGCGCTACGACGACCAGATCGGCAAGATCTCCCTGGTCGGCGCGGGGATGAAGACCAACCCGGGCGTCACCGCCGACTTCTTCACCGCGCTCTCCGACGCCGGGGTCAACATCGAGCTGATCTCGACCTCCGAGATCCGCATCTCGGTCGTCACCCGCGCCGACGACGTCAACGAGGCCGTCCGCGCCGTGCACACGGCCTTCGGGCTGGACTCCGACAGCGACGAGGCCGTGGTGTACGGAGGCACCGGACGCTGATGGCGGGGATCGAGTCCCGCCGTCCGACGCTGGCGGTCGTGGGGGCGACCGGAGCCGTCGGCTCGGTCATGCTCCAGATCCTGTCCCAGCGCGCGGACGTCTGGGGCGAGATCCGTCTGATCGCCTCGCCGCGCTCGGCCGGCCGCAAGCTGGCCGTGCGCGGTGAGGAGGTCGAGGTCGTGGCGCTCACCGAGGAGGCCTTCGCCGGGGTCGACATCGCGATGTTCGACGTCCCCGACGAGGTGTCCGCCCGCTGGGCGCCGATCGCCGCCGCCAAGGGCGCGGTGGTGGTGGACAATTCGGGCGCCTTCCGGATGAACCCGGAGGTGCCCCTCGTCGTCCCCGAGGTCAACCCGCACGCGGTGCGGATGCGGCCGCGCGGCATCGTCGCCAATCCCAACTGCACGACCCTCTCCATGATCGTGGCGCTGGGCGCGCTGCACGCGGAGTTCGGGCTGCGTGGGCTGGTGGTGTCCTCCTACCAGGCGGTGAGCGGGGCCGGGCGCGCCGGAGTGGAGACGCTCAGGCAGCAGTTGTCCCTGGTCGCCGGCACGGAACTGGGGACCACCCCGGGTGACGTGCGGCGGGCCGTCGGCGACAACACCGGGCCGTTCCCGGAGCCGGTCGCGCTGAACGTGGTGCCGTGGGCCGGGTCGCTGCGCGAGGACGGCTGGTCGTCGGAGGAGATGAAGGTGCGGGACGAGTCCCGCAAGATCCTCGGGCTGCCGAAGCTGCCGGTCGCGGTGACCTGTGTGCGGGTGCCGGTGCTGACCGGGCACTCGCTGACCGTCCACGCCCGCTTCGAGGGCGAGGTCACCGTCGCCAAGGCCCGCGAGATCCTGGCCACGGCGCCCGGGGTCGTGCTCTACGACGACCCGGAGGCCGGGGAGTTCCCGACCCCCGCCGATGTGGTCGGCACGGATCCGACCTGGGTCGGCCGGGTGCGGCGCGCGCTCGACGATCCGACGGCGCTCGAACTCTTCGTCTGCGGCGACAACTTGCGCAAGGGCGCCGCGCTGAACACCGCGCAGATCGCCGAGCTCGTGGCGGCGGAGTTCGGGTGAGCCGAGCCGGATGCCGGAATTCTTCTGGGCTGCGGCTGAAATGTTTGTAGGATCCATGTGAAGAATGTGAGCCGATCGATGGTCCGGACCACTTGATCCGGGCTGCGCGGCAACAGAAGATTTCCTCCCCGCCCTGCAACCGCTTGCAGGGCGGGGAGCGTCTTTGCGGTCACCCTCGTGGGGCTGCAGGACGCGTTTTTTCTGGCGTGGGGACGCCATGAGCAGGGCGTGGGGACGCCCGTTCATATGGGACATAAGGGAAGAGCGGGTAGGCATGTGGGCGTTTGACGCACGGTCAGTTGTGCTGCCTGGCACGAGAGCGGTGGCCGCAGGGACCCGGGGGTCGATTGCGGCGACTGCGGGGACTGACGCAAAAGTGACGTCCGGCACGTACAACCCTCGCGGGGGGACGCGTGTCCAACAGGCGTGGCAGAGGTACTCGACTTCAGTGCGGCGACCCGCGGTACGGCTCTACGGCCGCCCCGCCGGCCCGGCCGGTCCGGCGTGCCCGGCGGCATGCCGGTGATCGCGCCCATGCCCGCAGCGCGGCCCGCCCGCATTCCCAGTCAGCGTGACGGCGCCGACCACGCCGAGAACACCGCGGCGGCCGGTACGACCGTCGACCACCTCACCGAGACCTACCGGGCGCACTACCGCTCGCTGCTGGGTCTCGCGGCCCTCCTCCTCGACGACACCGCCTCCTGCGAGGACGTCGTCCAGGAGGCGTTCATCCGCGTCCACTCCGCGCGCAAGCGCGTCCGGGACCCGGAGAAGACGCTGGCGTATCTCCGCCAGACCGTCGTCAACCTGTCTCGCTCCGCCCTGCGCCGCCGCATACTCGGTCTGAAGCTGCTGTCCAAGCCGATGCCCGACATGGCGAGCGCGGAGGAGGGGGCGTACGACCAGCTCGAGCGCGACTCGCTGATCCGGGCCATGAAGGGCCTGCAGCGCCGGCAGCGCGAGGTGCTGGTCCTGCGGTATTTCGCGGACATGACCGAGGCCCAGGTCGCCGAGACGCTCGGCATCTCGCTGGGCTCGGTGAAGGCGTACGGCTCGCGCGGCATCGCGGCGCTGCGGGTCGCCATGGAGGCGCCGGCATGAGCGAGGACAAGGACGGGCGGCGTGCTCCGCACGTCCCCCACCAGCCCTCCGGGGGTCCCCTCACGCCCTTCGGGGCGCGGGGGAGGCACGGCCCGGCCGGGGGGCCGGACAAGCAAGAGCCGAAGCAATCGCACGCTGGGAACGGAACTGTGAACCACGGCCCCGACGACCAGGGCCCCGAAGGGCTCGAATCGGACGAGCTGGCGCTGCGCCGCATGCTGCAGCAGGCGGTCCAGGAGATCGAGCCGCGCGACGGCACGCTGGACCATCTGCGGCGGGCGGTGCCCGCGCGACGGGCGCGCAAGCGGCAGGCGCTCGTCGGCATGGCGGCCGCGTGCCTCTTCGTCGGCACCGCCGTACCGGCTCTGGTGCACGTCTCCAACGTCACCGACGCCAGTGTCAACTCGTCCAACGCCGGCCACGGCGAACAGGCGCAGGGCGGGGCCGGACAGGGCGAGGAGACGGCGGGCGGCGAGAGCACCTCCGGCGGCTCCTCGGGCAAGACCGAGGACAAGGGCAAGGGCAGCGAGAAGGAGGAGGACAAGGGCACCGGCACGGGCCCGGGTGCCGGCTCCGGAAGCCCCGACAACCCCATGCAGACCAGTCCGGCCGGCGTGGCCTCGTGTACCGCCGATCAGCTCGGTGTGGCCAGTCAGGCCGCCGACGTCCCCGACTCGGCCGGCACGGTGTACGGCACCTTCAGCTTCAGCAACGTCTCCACCAGCGACTGCATCGTGAGCGGCCCGGGCACACTGAGCGCCGTGCCGGCCGGGGCGGCGGACGCGGCGAAGATCTTCGTGTCCCGGCATGTCGCCGGTGACCCGGCGGCCGGCCTGCCCGACCCGTCCCAGGAGCTCACTTCGCTCGTCCTCAAGCCCGGCGACTCGTACGCGGTGAAGTTCGCCTGGGTCCCCTCGGAGACCTGTCCCACGAACGGGGAGACCAGCGGCGGCCCCACGGGCGAACCCACGCCCGACCCGACCCCGACCGAGGTCACCTCCGGCACCACGGACGGCACCTCCACGGGTGGCGACACCGGAACCTCCACCCAGCTGATGACGGAGGACTCCGCGGCCGACGGAAGCGTCACGATCGCCAACACGACGGAGGCGGGCGCCCCTACGGCCACGGTGACGGTGTCCAACGCGTGTGCGGGGACCGTGTACTGGACGGGTGTGGTGACGGGGGCGTAGCGCGGAACGCCGCTCGCCGTGGGCTTGCTGGGGGGCTGCGACCCCCAGAGCCCGCTTCGGCCCTGAACCGGCGTCGTCCTCAGACGCCGGACGGGCCTTGTCCTCAGACCCCGGACGGGCTGGAAACGCGCTCCTCGTCCGGCGTCAGCCCCAACTCCGCGTCCCGGGCGGACTCCACCTCGCGGCGGAGCAGCCGGAACCACATGAAGACCACGAAGCCCGCGAAGACGAACCACTCACCGGTGTAGCCGAGGTTCTGGAACGCCTTGAGGTCGAGGCCGGTGTCGTTGGCGGCGGCCACCGGTACGGCCTTCATGCCGGAGTCGCCCTTGTTGAGGGTGATCCAGGCGTCGTAGACGTCGTACGACACCAGGTTCACCAGCGACGCCGCGCTGATCGCCCCCGTCTGGCCCGACGGCAGACCGCCCTGCGATGGCACGCCGTTCTCGCCCGGCACCTCGGACGCCTGGAGCGCGCCGGTGACCGTGACCTCGCCGCCGGGTGCGGCCGGGGCCTCGGCCCGGTCGGCGTCACCGGGCAGCCAGCCCCGCACGACCGGCAGGGCCTTGCCGTCGTCGGTGCGCAGCAGCGACAGGACGTAGTAACCCCGCTTGCCGTCCAGCTCCCGGTCCGGCACGAGCAGCTGCTCGCCGTACCGTCCGCTCGCGGTGGCCTGCCTGCCCACCGTCGCCTTGTCCACGGGCAGCAGCTCGGCGAGCGGGCGGGCGGCCTCCTGCTTGTTCTCCGCGGCCTGCTCACCGGCGCTGCGATGGTCCTCCACCCGCGACTCGAACCGGCTCAGCTGCCATGACCCCATGAACACGCAGAAGGGGATGGCGAGCAGCACGAAGACGTTGATCCCCCACCAACGGGGCGTCAGCAGAAACCGGTACACGCCCTCAACGGTACGGGGCTCCGGCGGAGGGCCGGGCCGCGGGGTCAGTACCGTTCGGTGAGGTGGTCGCGGCCGGCCGGGGGCTCGTACGGCTCGGGCCAACCGCAACAATGTGCGCCTACCGGCGCGTGGCCGTGATCGCGGATATCCGGCCGCTCCCGTCGCCGGTGAAGAACGAGATGGCGTACATCTCCTCCAGCCCCACCGTGAAGTGGGCCCAGGTCACGACCTGGCCCGGCTCGGCGACGATCCGCTCGATCCGAAGGTGCCAGTCACCCGGATACTCCCGGTTGAACCGCACATACCGCTCCCGGCCGCTGATCCGCTCCCGCGTCTGGGGCAGCGTGTACGTCACGTCCTCGGCGAGTGTCTCCGCGAACGCGTCCCACTCCCGGGCCTCGGCGGTGGCCCAGAACCGCTCGACTGTCTTCCGCAGATCGGTCATGCCAAGCAGTCTGCACCCCACCACTGACAATGGCGTTGACCTGCGCAAACGCCCTCCAGCGGAGAAGGTCGGGGGGAGCTCCGGCCCGGGCGGATCCGGGCCTGGGGGGCCTGGGCCCGGGCGGCTTCGGGTCCGGGCGGCTCCGGGCTTGGAGGAAGGGCTTCCGGGCGGGTCGGTCGTCGCGTGAGTGCGAAGTTATCCACAGGCTGGGGACCTCGGCAGCGAATTGTCGGCCGGGCCAGGCACTATGGGCCCATGACTGAGAGCCACGGGTCCGATTCGCGGGATCACCACATGCAGGACAAGGACATGCCGGACTGGGAGAAGCGCTTCAGGGCGCCCCGGGTGTCGCTGCCCGACTGGGCGGAGGACGCCCCGGACCGCTCACTGTTCGTGTCGAACGCCACCGGGACGTACGAGCTGTACGCCTGGGACCGTGCGACGGGCGAGCAGCGGCAGGTGACCGACCGGCCGAACGGCACGACGGACGGCGTGCTGTCGCCGGACGGCGCGTGGATCTGGTGGTTCGACGACAAGGACGGCGACGAGTTCGGCGTCTGGCGCCGCCAGGGCTTCGGCGGCGGCGAGGACGAGCTCGCGGCGCCGGGCCTGGACCCGTCGTACCCGGCCGGCCTCGCCCTGGGCCGCGACGGCCGTACGGCGATCGTGGGCCGCTCCACGGACGAGGACGGCACGACGATCCACCTGGCCCGCACCGGCGAGCCCCCGGCGGAGATCTACCGCCACCGCGAGTCCGCGGGCGTCGGCGACCTCTCGCACGACGGCACGCTGATCGCCATCGAGCACACCGAGCACGGCGACGCGATGCACTCGGCGCTGCGCGTCCTGCGCCCCGACGGCTCGACGGTCGTCGAGCTCGACGACACCAAGGGCGGCTCCGAGGAGCTCGGCCTGGAGGTCCTGGGCTTCGCCCCGGTCGACGGGGACACCCGCCTGCTCATCGGCCACCAGAGGCGCGGCCGCTGGGAGCCGCTGGTGTGGGACGTGGCGACAGGGGTGGAGTCGGACCTCGCGCTGGAGCTGCCGGGTGATGTGAGCGCGGAGTGGTATCCCGACGGGACCGGTCTGCTGATCGCGCACAGCTTCGAGGCGCGCAGCGAACTGTTCCGTTACGACCTGGCCCGGCGTGAACTGGTGCGGATCCCGACCCCGGCGGGCTCGGTGTCCGGGGCGACGGCCCGGCCGGACGGCAGCGTGGAGTACCTGTGGTCGTCGGCGGCCGAGCCGTCGGCGGTGCGGTCGACGACCGGACGGATCGTGCTGGACCCGCCCGGCATGAAGTCACCCCGCTCGGTCCCGGTGCAGGACGTGTGGGTGGAGGGCCCGGGCGGCCGCATCCACGCCCTCGTGCAGCGCCCGGCGGGCGCAGAGGGCCCGCTCCCCACGGTCTTCGACATCCACGGCGGCCCGACCTGGCACGACAGCGACGCGTTCGCGGCGGGCCCCGCGGCCTGGGTGGACCACGGCTACGCGGTGGTCCGGGTGAACTACCGCGGTTCGACGGGCTACGGCCGCGCCTGGACGGATGCGCTCAAGCACCGGGTCGGACTGATCGAGCTGGAGGACATCGCGGCGGTCCGGGAATGGGCGGTGACCTCCGGCCTGGCCGACCCGTCCCGCATCGTCCTGACCGGCGGTTCGTGGGGCGGCTACCTCACCCTCCTCGGCCTAGGCACCCAGCCGGACGCCTGGACGGTGGGCATCGCGGCGGTTCCGGTCGCCGACTACGTCACCGCGTACCACGACGAGATGGAGTCCCTGAAGGCCCTCGACCGCACGCTCCTCGGCGGCACACCGGAGGAGGTGCCGGAGCGCTACGAGGCGTCGTCCCCGATCACCTACGTCGACCAGGTGAAGGCCCCGGTCTACATCTCGGCCGGAGTGAACGACCCACGCTGCCCGATCCGCCAGATCGACAACTACGTCAGGCGCCTGGAGGCCAGGGGCGCGGTTCACGAGGTGTACCGCTACGACGCCGGACACGGCTCGCTGGTGGTGGACGAGCGGATCAAGCAGGTGGGACTGGAACTGGACTTCGCGGAGCGGTACTTGAGGAAGGGGCAGGACTCCTAGACGCCGGCCTGCACTCTCAGCCTGTCTGGGGGTGCCCCCTCTGGGGGAGTTTGAGGACGAGGCCCTTTAGGGGCCGAAGCGGGGGCCTGGGGGCGGTAGCCCCCAGGCGGCCGGGGTCGAAGGGGCAGCGCCCCTGGTGGATGGGACGGGTAGGGGCGGCGGGGGCGAGAAAACTCCCGCCGTCACGCCCCCGCCCGCTCCCGCGACCGCCTCCCCAAGAGTTCCGCCAACCCCCGCCGCGTCGCGGCCAGTACCACCCGGTCGTCCTTCTGGAGGAGGTAGTTGTCGGGCAGGTCCCACACCCACCCCGACGCACCCCCGCCCACCCGGGCCTCCTCGTACGCCTCCTCGACCGCCGGTTCCTCCCGGCGATCGTCGGAGCGCCCGTCCTGCGGGCTCCGGTCCAGGGCCAGTACCCGCCAGGCGCCCTCCTTGAAGGCCTCGCCGACGGTCTTGTCCTCGAGCTGGGGATGACCGGCCACGTCCAGCTCCGCGAACAGCAGCACCCGCCGCTCGACGGGAATCGCCCCCAGGATCTGCCGCCCCATCATCGCCCCGGCGAAGGCGGGCGCCGCCAGATGGGTCACGCTGCGGCTCCGGGTGGAGGCGTGGGGGTGCGCGGCGCGCAGGGTGCGGTAGACGGCGGTGGCGAAGTCGTCGTCGTACAGACGCAGGACGACCCGCAGATCGGGCCGCACGGAGCGGGCGTACAGCGCGGCCTCGAGGTTCGTCGTGTCCGCGCTGGTCACCGCGAGCAGCGCGCTCGAACGGTGGATCTTGGCCGCCTCCAGGACGCCTTCCTGGGTGACGTCCCCGAGCACCACCGGCACCCGCAGCCGCCGCGCCGTAGCGAGCCCGCGCGCCTCGGGGTCGGCCTCGACGCACACCACGGGAATGTGCAGTTCCCGCAGCCGCGTCAGCACGCGGGTGCCGATCTTGCCCAGGCCGAGCAGCACCACATGGCCGCCCAGCCCACGCGGCGGTTTGCGCAGGGCGGACGCGGTACGGAACGTGCCCAGCGCCTCCAGCACCGCCGCCAGCAGCACCGGAAGCAGCAGCAGTCCCATCAGCCCGGACAGGAGCTGGAGGATCTGGCGGGCCAGGGACTGGTGGAGTGCGGGTTCGTTGATGGCGAAGAGGTCGAGAAGGGTCATGTACGTCGCGTAGAGCGGGTGTTCGCCGGTCACCACCGTCAGCGCCACGGCCAGCGCCGCCACACACCCCACCAGTCCCGCCAGCGACCACCTCAACCGCCGCGAGAACAGGGACCCGAACGACGGCACGACCCCCCTGCCGGACGGCAGCGACGGGCCCGCGTACGACACCTGCTCCAGGACGACCGTCCCCCGCCCCCTGGCCTCCCGCACCGCCGCCGTGTCCGGCAGCAGCAGCGGACCGTGCTCCCCGTTGCCCTCCGAACCGGCCGCTCCGGCCGGGTCGTTGCTGGACAGGACGGCCAGCGTGGCCAGCCCGGAAGGCGGCGCTTGGCCCGGACGCAGGGGCGGGCGCTCCACCGCGCGCAGCAGCAGGCCGTCCGTCTGTACGACTTTGGTGGTGCCGGCGACGGCGGTGGCGGCCAGTGCGGGGGCGGCCGTATCGGCGTCGGAGAGGACGGTCGTCGAGGCGTCCAGCCCCGCATCACCCACGCCGGTCGCCAACGCGGCCGCCTGGTCGAGGAGTTCCTCGATGTGCTGGCCCAACCGGCGGTTGTAGAGGCGCAGGACGAGCCGGAGGCGGGGGTTGAGGCGGCGGGCGGTGAGGGAGGCGCGGATGTTGGTCTCGTCGTCGTCATAGACGAGGGCGAGCGCGGCGGCCCGCTCCACGCCCGCCTCGGCGAGCTTCTCCTCGGTCGCCTCGCCGGCCTCCACCACCCGGATGCTCCCGGTCGGCTCACTGCCGCCGGTTCCGCTGCCGGTCCCGCCGCCCGTCCGGCTGACGGCCACGTTCACCATCCGGTCGATGAACGCCGCCGACGCCGCCCGGGCCCGGCCCACGACCGGCGTCCGTACCGTCCGCTCGGAGGGCGGCACGACGAGCGTGACCTGTTCGCCGTACACCCCACGCAACTCTTCGGCCAGCCGATGCGCCAGCCCGTCGTCGCCGCACACCACCATGTGTGCGGCGGTGTCACTCCCTAAGCCCTGATTCGGAACGCTCCCCACGAGGGGAAAGACTGCCTGAAAGTGACGGGTGGTTCCAGAAGCGGTCCTGCGGACCCTGAACGCCCGCGCCTCTCCCGCCGTATGAGAGGGGAGGGAATCCAACGCCCTTCCGCACCACCGGAGGTACCTCGCCCGTGGCGATCACCAAAGCGGTCCCGAAGGGGACCGATGACCACAGGGAGCAGGCGAGGCCGCAGGAGGAGGCCCGGCACCTCAACTCCCCACTCCTGCTCACCATGCTGATGCTCGTGCTGGTGCTCCTGCAGAGCCCGATCCGCCGCGCGCTCTCCGCCCCGGTCATGCAGAGCTGGACGACGGTGTTCGTCGCGGTGATGGTGCAAGCGCTGCCCTTCCTGGTACTCGGCGTGCTGCTCTCGGCGGCGATCGCGGTGTTCGTGCCGCCGTCCTTCTTCGCCCGGGCACTGCCGAGCCGCCCCGCCCTCGCGGTCCCGGTCGCTTCGGCGGCGGGCGCGGTGCTGCCGGGCTGTGAGTGCGCGTCCGTACCAGTGGCGGGGGCACTGGTCAGGCGGGGCGTCACCCCGGCAGCGGCACTCGCCTTCCTGCTGTCCGCCCCGGCGATCAACCCGATCGTGCTGACGGCGACGGCCGTCGCCTTCCCCGGCGACCCGGAGATGGTCCTCGCCCGACTGGTCGCGAGCCTCCTGGTGGCCTGCGCGATGGGCTGGCTGTGGCTGCGCCTCGGCCGTACCGACTGGCTGAAGCCGCCGTCCCGCCCCTCCCACGACGGCCAGACCAAGGGCGAGGCCTTCTGGGGCTCCGTGCGGCACGATGTGATGCACGCGGGCGGCTTCCTGGTGGTCGGCGCGATGGCGGCGGCGACCCTCAAGGCGGTGGCCCCGGAGAGCTGGTTGCGGGCCGCGGCCGACAACCCGGTGCTGTCGGTCCTCGTCCTCGCGATCCTCGCCGTGGTGCTGTCCATCTGCTCGGAGGCGGACGCGTTCGTGGCGGCGTCGCTGTCGCAGTTCTCGCTCACGGCCCGGCTCACGTTCCTCGTCGTGGGCCCGATGATCGACCTGAAGCTCTTCGCGATGCAGGCGGGCACTTTCGGCCGCGCCTTCGCCCTGCGCTTCGCACCGGCCACGTTCGCGCTGGCCGTGGTGGTGTCGGTGCTGACCGGCTGGGTGATCCTGTGAACCGCCAGGCGCAGTCGGCCGTCCTGTTCCTGCTCGGCGCGTCCCTGCTGCACGCGGGCACGACCGACCTCTATCTGCGGTACGTCAAGCAGGGCTTGCGTCCGCTGGTGCTGGTGGCCGGCGCGGTGTTGATCGCGGCGGCGGTGGCGACGGTGTGGTACGAGCGGAAGCGGGCGCGACGCCAGAAGCAGACCGATGAGCATGCTCACCCCGAACCCCGCGTCTCCTGGCTCCTCGTCCTCCCCCTCTTCGCCCTCATCCTGGTCGCCCCGCCCGCCCTCGGCTCCTACAGCGCGACCCGCACCGGCACCGCCCTCCAGGAACCCCTCGCCTACCCCGCCCTCCCCGCCGCGGACCCCCTGCCCCTCAGCGTCGTCGACTACGCGGGCCGCGCCGTCTACGACCACGGCCGCACCCTGCGCGACCGCCGGGTCCGGCTCACCGGCTTCCTGGCCCTGGACCCCGACGGCACCCCCTACCTGGTCCGTATGGCCCTCAACTGCTGCGCGGCCGACGCCCAGCCGGTCAAGGTCGCCCTGACCGGCCAGGTCCCCCCGGTCCTCCAGCCGGACACCTGGCTCCAGATCACCGGCACCTACACCCCACGCCGCGCCGAGGACCCGGTCAACGGGGGCCCGATCCCGTACATCGAGGTCACGGAGGCGAAGCCGGTGCCGGCGCCGAAGGATCCGTACGACGAGAGCTGGAACAACTGACGCCTGGCGTCGACCTGCATGAGCCCTGGCGGGACTCCGGCCGGGCCACTACCCTGACCCTAAATCTGATGGACCGTCAGATAAGGCGCTTCGGGAGGTAAGCGTGGCCAGTACCGAGAGCGGCACGAAGGATCTGCCCAAGGTCATCAGCGTGGACGACCATGTGATCGAGCCCGCGCACCTCTTCGAGACCTGGCTCCCGGCCAAGTACCGGGACCGGGGCCCGAAGCCCCTCACTGCCGGGATCGGTGACCTCGAGTACATCGGCGGGAAGTACCGGTTCACCACGGACCCGGACGGCCAGATCACCGACTGGTGGGAGTACGAGGGCGACCTCTTCCCGTACAAGCGCATCATCGCGGCCGTCGGCTTCTCCCGGGACGATATGACGCTCGACGGCATCACGCGCGAGCAGATGCGGCGCGGCTGCTGGGACCCGAAGGCCCGGCTGGCGGACATGGACATCAACCACGTCGAGGCCTCGCTCTGCTTCCCGACCTTCCCGCGCTTCTGCGGCCAGACCTTCGCGGAGGCCAAGGACAAGGAGGTCGGGCTGGCCTGCGTGCGCGCCTACAACGACTGGATGGTCGAGGAGTGGTGCGGCGACAGCGGCGGCCGGCTGATCCCGCTGTGCCTCATCCCGCTGTGGGACATCGACCTCGCGGTCGCGGAGATCCACCGGAACGCGGCGCGCGGGGTGCGGGCGGTGACGTTCAGCGAGATTCCGACGTATCTCGGGCTGCCGTCCATCCACTCCGGCTACTGGGACCCGTTCTTCGCGGCCTGCGAGGAGACCGGCACGGTCGTCAACATGCACATCGGGTCCTCCTCCCAGATGCCGGCCGCCTCACCCGACGCCCCGCCCGCTGTCCAGGCATCCCTCAGTTTCAACAACGCCATGGCGTCGATGATGGACTTCCTCTTCTCCGGGGTCCTGGTGAAGTTCCCCCGGCTCAAACTCGCGTACAGCGAGGGCCAGATGGGCTGGATCCCGTACGCCCTGGAGCGCGCGGACGACGTCTGGGAGGAGCACCGGGCCTGGGGCGGCGTGAAGGACCTGATCCCGGAGCCGCCGTCGACGTACTACTACCGCCAGATCTTCTGCTGCTTCTTCCGCGACAAGCACGGCATCGAGGCGATCGAGACGGTCGGCGTCGACAACGCGACCTTCGAGACGGACTATCCGCACGTCGACTCGACCTGGCCGGAGACCAAGCGGGTGGCCGAGGAGCACGTCGGCGGGCTCTCCGCCGAGGTCGCCTACAAGCTGCTGCGCGGAAACGCGATCCGGATGCTCGAACTCCCCTTTGACCAGTAGGACCAGTAGGACCAGTAGGACCAGTAGGACCAGTAGGACCCGGAGGATTAGGAGGGTTCGGCGGCTGGGCAGTCCAGTCAGGAAAGCCCGGCCACGGTCCACGACGGGAGCGCGGATGAAGGTCTCCATCGATCCGAACCTCTGTTACGGCTCCGCCGAGTGCGTCCACCGCGCACCGTCGGTCTTCGAGTTCGTCGACGAGTACGGCGTCGTGCGACCGGGACGGGAGGACAGCGGCGCCGACCCGAGGGTGCGGGAGGCCGTCGAGAAGTGCCCGTCCCAGGCCATCTCCCTCACCGAATAGCAGGCGGATCAGCGAACGGCGGGCGGACAGCACCAGCCGAACGAGCCCAGCGCCCGCGCCCTGGCCTCCACCACCGCCATGCGTGCCGCCCGCTCCGCCGGGTCGACGTGGGCCCGCTGACCCGTCATCTGGCCCTGCCACTTGCGGTAGAGCAGCCCCACCTCCGCCGAGAACCAGCCCCGGCTCACCGAGCTGAGGGCCAGCAGCAGGCCGGTGTCCTCCGAGGCCGGCAGCGCCATCCAGCCGCCGAGGCCGAGCAGCAGGTCGCGGCGTACGCAGAGGGTCGCCGGGTGGACCTGGGCGCGGAAGTCGTGCGCCTGCCAGAAGTCGAGCACGGCACCCCGCTCGATCGGCCCGTCGTCGGGGTCGTCGGGGAAACCGGCCGTCGAGCCGTCCGGCAGGAGGTCCAGGACACGGGAGGTGGTCCAGCCGACCGAGCCGTCGGCCTCCAGGACGGCCACGTCACGGGCCAGGGTCCCCGGCGTGAGCTGGTCGTCGGCGTCCAGGATCTTCACGTACTCGCCCTCGGCGTGCGCGAGCGCGATGGTGCGCGCCACGCCGGGGCCACCGGGGCGGCCCTGACGGAAGGTCACGCGCGCGTCGTCGGGGATGTACGGGCGGACCTCGTCCGTCCTCCCGTCCTCCTGGATCACCCAGTGCCACTCCCAGCCCGCCGGCAACTCCTGCGCGTCCAGCGACTTGTGCGCCTCCGGCAGGAACGCCGCCGAAGGGCCGTGCACAGCGGTGACGACGATGACGCGCTTGGTGGGGGAGTCGTGTGGCACGCGGTCAGCGTACGGCTCCTCGGCAGGACCCACCGGGTCGGGGAGGCGCGCCGCCCCGGGCGCCGGGGACATGCGAAGGCCCGACCGCTGGCGACGGGGGATGCACCAGCGATCGGGCTGTCCCCAACAGTAACAAGGCTGCCTCGCCGACGGGAGTCGACTGATCGGCTACATGGAGGGGTTGTGACCGGGATCACGGAAACCGCTGTCCAATGATCCCTCGTCATGCCACATGCGTCCCCGCTCCATCACTGAGCGCACGGACTCGCGCATGGACTCGCCCACGCACTCGCGCACGGACCTAGGTCGCGCACGGCGGTTCGTACGACAACCGCGGCAGATACTCGTCCCACTTCTCCCGCGTCAGCACATTCCGCGTGGTCGAGCAGACGCGGCGGATCGCCTGGTCCACGTCCAGGTTCCACAGCCGTACGGTGTCGGTGCCGCTGGAGACGCCGAGCATGTGGCCCGTCGGGCTGAACGACAGGAAGTTGCCCGTCTTGGCGTTGGGGCTCATCGCCTGACCGACGGCGGAGGCGTCGGACGGCCGGGAGACGTTCCACAGCCGCACGGTGTTGTCGTTGCCACCGCTGGCCAGATAGCGCCCGCCCTCGTTGAACGTCAGCGACACCACCGACTCGGTGTGGCCGGTGAGCGGGGGGCCCAGCGAGGCCGCCGCAGCCGGGTCGGTGACGTCCCAGAGCCGTACGGTGTCGTCGTCGCTGCCGCTGGCCAGGGTCTGGCCGTCCGGGCTGTACTCGAGCGCGTTCACGGGCCCGGTGTGCCCGGTGAGCGGCGCGCCGAACAGGGTGGGACGGCGGGGGTCGGTCACCTTCCACAGCCGGATCGTGCTGTCCGCGCTGCCGCTGGCCAGCGTGCGGCCGTCCGGGCTGAAGGCCAGGGAGTTGATGTAGCCGGTGTGCCCGGTGATCGGTGCGCCGAGCGGCACGGCATGGGCCGGGTCGCTGACGTTCCACAGCCGGATGGTGCGGTCGTCGTAGGCGGTGGCGAGGGTGCGTCCGTCGGGGCTGTACGCCAGCGCGTCGGGGCCCATGAACCGGGTGCGCAGGGTGATGGGCGCGCCCAGGGAGACCGGGCGGGACGGGTCGCCGACGTCCCACAGATGCACCGCCCGGTTGCCGGTCAGCACCGCGAGGGTGCGGCCGTCGGGGGAGAACTCCAGGGAACGCTGGCCGCCGTCGCCGGGCATGAAGGGCTCGTTCAGCAGCACGGGCCGGGCGGGCCGGGCCACGTTCCACAGCCGTACGCTGCCGTCGCGCGCGGCCGTGGCGAGCACCTGCCCGTCCGGCCGGAACGCCCCGCTGCGCCCGATCATGTCCGCCGTCGGAATCGACCACAGCCGGACCTTGCTGTCGCCGCTGCCGGTGGCGAGCGTACGGCCGTCGGGGCTGAACCCGAGCGCGTACATCTCCCCGCTGGCCCCCGCGAGCGGCTCGCCGACCTGGGAGGGGTACGCCGGGTCGCTGACGTTCCACAGGCTCGCGGTGCTGTCCGCGCTGGCGGCGGCGAGCATGCTGCCGGCGGGGTTGAAGGCCACCGACCAGATGGGGCCGGTGTGCCCGGTGAGCGGTGCGCCGAGCTGGCTGCCGTGGCGCGGATCGGTGACGTCCCACAGCCGGATGGTGTCGTCCGCGCTGCCGCTGGCGAGGGTGCGGCCGTCCGGGCTGAAGGCGACGGAGTGCACCAGGTCGGTGTGCCCGGTCAGCGTGGAAAGCGCCTTCGGGCGGCCCGTTTCGGCCACGTCCCACAGCCGGATCCTGTCGTCGTCGCCCCCGGCCGCCAGCGTGCGCCCGTCCGGGCTGAACGCCACGGACCGCACGGCGGCGTCGGCCCCGGTCAGCTTGGCGAGCGCCGCCGGCCGCGCCGGATCGGCCACGTTCCACAACCGCACCGTGCGGTCCTCGCTGACCGAGGCGAGCGTACGGCCGTCCGGGCTGAAGGCGACCAGGTAGATGGTGCCCTCGTGCCCGGTCAGGGGCGCGCCCAGCGCACGCGGCCGGTTCGGGTGCCGCACGTCCCACAGCCGGACCGTGCCGTCGTCGGCGGCGCTGGCGAGGGTACGGCCGTCCGGGCTGAAGACCGCGCTGCTCACCCAGCTCTCGTGCCCGGTCAGCGGCTTGCCCAGAGGCTTGGGCCGGGCCCGGTCGGCGACGTCCCACAGGCGTACGGTCCGGTCGTAGCTGGCGGTGGCCAGGAGCCGCCCGTCCGGGCTGAACGTGGTGAGGTAGACGGCGCCGGTATGGCCGCGCAGGGGTGTGGCCAGCGGGGCGTTCACGATCGAGATGAGCCGGCTGCTGGTGTCCTCGTCGTCCGGGCGCAGCCGGTGCGCCACCAGGTCGAGCTGGGCGGACAGCGAGGGGTCCGTGTACTGGAAGCGGTCGGCCTCGGCGAGCACCTGCGCGAACACGGCGTCGTCCCGCTGCTGCCAGGCGACCACCGCCGCACCGACGGCCACCATGGCCAGCGCGACCAGCGCCGCGACCGCGCTCCGCATGATCCACACGGTGCGCCGGCGCAGCCGTACCGAGGCGGCCAGGAACTCCACGGCGCTGCGGGTGAGGAAGGTGTCCCCGGCGGACCGGGCCCAGCCATGGGCCTGCTCCAGCCGCGACCCCCGGTACAACAGGGAGTTGTCTCTGTCGGACTCCTCCCAGGCCCGGCCGTCCTCCTCCAGCCGCTGGCGCAGCAGATTGCCCTGCCGGTCGTCGTCGATCCAGTCCCGCAGCCGTGGCCAGGCATGGAGCAGCGCCTCGTGCGTGATCTCCACGGTCTCCGCGTCCAGCGTGACCAGCCGGGCCCGCACCAGCGCCTCGAGCGACTCCTCCGTCTTGCCCGGATCCGTCGACTCCGCCGCCAGTTGCCGCCGGGTCCCGCGCCGCCGGGTCGCCTGAGTGTCCTCGCCGAGCCGGACCAGCCGGAGCAGCAGCAGCCGGGCGGCGGTGCGCGCGGCCGGATCGAGGCCGGACCAGGCACGCTCGGCGGTGGCCGCCACGGCCCCCTGGATCCCACCCGCCGCCCGATACCCGGCCAGCGTCAACCGCCCCGCCTTGCGCCGCTGCCAGGTGGCGAGCAGCGCGTGCGACAGCAGCGGCAGCACCCCCGCGTCATGCGTCCCGCGCGGGCCGTCCGCACTCACCTCGCGCACGATCAGCTCCGCCAGCCCCGGCTCCAGCTCCAGCCCCACGGCCTTGGCCGGCCCGGTCACCGCGTCCCGCAACTCCGCGGTCGTGAGCGGTCCGAGCACCATGTGCCGGTGCTGCAGCGCGTCGGCCAGCTCGGGGTGGGCGAGGCACTGCTCGTAGAAGTCGGCGCGGATGCCGAGGACGACGAGCACGGGGGCGGGGTCGTCCGCTTCGGGGGACGTGCAGGCGGCGTGCAGGACCTGGACGAAGGTGCGGCGGTCCGCTTCGTCGGGGCAGAGGGTGAAGGTCTCCTCGAACTGGTCGACGATCAGGACGGGGCGAGCGCCCGAGGGGGCCTCGCGCCGGGCCCAGGCGTGGAGGGCGTCGCGGGTGGCCCGGGTCAGGTCGGTGCCGGGCCCGGGTTCCCCGCCGGCCTCGCGCCCGGCCGCGTCACCGGGGCCGACGGCGTCTGCCGACGGCGCGGAGGAACGCTCCGCCCCTCGCCGGTCTCGCGCTGCCGAGGGACGGACGACGTCCGCGAGTTCGGGTATACGACGGGACAGCTCGGCGAGCGGATCGCTGCCGGGCACGAACTGCACGACGGTGCCGGCCGGGCCGTTCCCACCGCCCTCACTACTCAGGGCACCGTTCTGGAGCGCGGTCACCAGACCGGCGTTCAGCAGGGAGGACTTTCCGGCCCCGGAGGCGCCGACGAGCATGACCAGACCGCCGCCGGACTTCTCCACGGTGCGGAGCTGGGCGACCAGGGCGTCCGTACTCCGCTCCCGGCCGAAGAACCACCGGGCGTCCTCCTGCCGGTACGAGGCCAGTCCGCGGTAGGGACACACCCCACCGGACATCGCCGGGACCTCGACCGGAGTCCGCTCCTCCTCTTCCCCGGAGGTCGCCCGCTCCCACAGCCGCTGCCACTGGCCCAGGTCGTAGAGCCCGGCGGACACAGGTGTGGGCCGCGCGCGCCGGGCTTGCGGGATCAGGACATGCAGCACGGCGACCAGCGCGGCGAACTGCGCGGGCACGTTCTTGGCCCGCCGCCAGTCACTGATCCGCTGAGCGGACACCCGTACGGGCCGCCCCCGCTCATCGACCCGCTGCAGCCTTACGACCGCCTCGGCCACGCTCTTCAGCGGGGGGTTGCCGGCCTCCTTGTACAGCAGCGCGAGCCGTTCCGCGAAGGCCGTGCGCGCCCCGGGGTCGGAACTCAAAGCCTCCACCTCTTCACTTCCGCCGTACCTGATCATCCGGACCGGAAAACTCACTTTATACGGCTGACCTGCGGTAACGGCGGCCTCCGGAGACCGGAACCTCCTCGCGGGCACGCTCGAATGGCAGGATCACGACGCAAATGCGCAGCTCTCGCGCGCCGCTCGGACAGGCCACCAGCCAAGAGCTCGGAGAGACCACTCATGGCGCCGCATGTTCTCGGTCACTTTCCGGACCGACTCGACTCACACCGACTCGACTCACACCGGCTCGACTCACACCGGCTCGATCGACGCCGACCAGATCGACACTGACCCGCCGCCTGATGCCGCCGCGGCCGGTAACTCTCCGGACCGGCACAACAACTCCGCCGTCCGGCACCGGTCCCCACGAGGGGAGGGACCGGTGCCGGACGACGCGGTTCCCGGCAAGGGCGTGGGGGAGATGCGGAG
Organism: Streptomyces bicolor; assembly: GCF_000719285.1. Taxonomy (GTDB): domain Bacteria; phylum Actinomycetota; class Actinomycetes; order Streptomycetales; family Streptomycetaceae; genus Streptomyces; species Streptomyces bicolor. The sequence continues at coordinate 278,352 of NZ_JOFS01000006.1, forward strand.
GTCTTCGCCTGCTGCCACTCGCCGGTGCTCAGCCAGGAGCCTCACGCCGCCGAGCCAACACTCATCCCCGTGAGCGGTAGGCGCCGATTACGCAGTGTGCCGCTTCCACCTGACGACCTTCGCGATCAAGGCGAAGACCCGGCTGAGCAGTTCCTCACCCGGGCTGACGGCCGCGGACTGAACCACCTTGGAGAAGTACACATCGTTGGGCACGCGACCCGCCATCCAGGCGCGTCCCGACTCGATGATCTCGGCTTCGCGTTCAGGCATGATGTCCCCCCAGACCAATCCGCCAACTCCACAGCAGGTTAGGGCCGTTCGGCTGCCCATGGACCGTTTCGCTCATCTCAACTGTCCTTACCCTGACTTGGGGTTGCCTTACCGCCCTGCTTCCCGTCCGGTTGGCGTGGCACGCCGTTTCTGGTGACATGAACGCCGTTACCCATCGCGTGGGCGGTGCCCAGCAGATGTGTCAGGGCTCGCACGTAGGACTCTCGAACGTGCTTTTTCGTGAGCCGTTTGGCTTCCGGAGCGTCGATTACCAAAACGCCCTGTGGTTCGTTACCTGCGTATACGGGAGCGATGATGGCCGAACGATATGAGTCGCCGAGGTTGAAGCTCAGGTTTCCATCGGTGTTCATGGTGTCTTTTACGTATACGATCTCCTTGCCGTTCATTGCATTGACAAGGCCCTCCTCCTGCATCCTTTCGAGTTGTCGGGGTGGAGTATCGCGGTTGTGGTAGGTCGCCAGGCGAAGACGCCTTCTGGTCTCCACGGTGAAGAAGGCCGCACGCGCCTTGGAGCCGGCGTGCTGAGCAGCACAGGTGGTGAGCCGATCTTGGATTCGTGCCAGTCGGCCGGTCCTTTCCTCGGGGCGGGTGACAAGGGAGCCCATTTCGTCGGCCACCGCGGAGATGACCGCTTCGTTCTTGATCACTGCGTTTCGGCGTTCGCGCTTCCTGCTTATACGGGCGAACCAAGGAGCCGCGATCGCAGACATAACGCCAAGGATGATGTACCCGGCCCTTATTGCACCCTTGGAGGAGGTCACCTGAGTTCCGCAGAAAAACGTCAAGCCAGGCGAGATGATCGGTAGGAGCGCAAGTGCTATGGCTTGCAAAATAGCGAGCAGCTTTTTGAACATTACACCTTCTGCGGGATCTGGCCCTGAGCGCAAATTAATGATCAATAGGAGGCGTCGGGTCTGTAGCGCGAAAGTGAGTGTGTCGCAAACTGCGATGCAGCCAGGTCAATCATCGCAAAATTGGTGAAGTCCCGTTGGAGCGCGGAGGCTGGAGAGGGGCGCTCGCCGTCCTGCGCGCCCCCTTGTACCGCCCTGTCTGCTGGTCCGCGATGCGGCGGGCGGTAGCGGAAGGGAGACAGGGCATGGCGGAGCACCGGCAGTGTCGGCGCTGGGGGAGGCGGAGAGAGCGACCGGGAGGACGCAACCAGGCCGGGCATCGGCGGGCGCGCCCGTGCACATCGGCTCTTCAGTCAGGGCCGCTCCAGTCGAATGGGAAGTACTTGCTCGATTTGCCGGAGCGTTCCCAGGAGAAGCCGAATGCGTCTGCGCGGTCGATGGTTGCCCGGCCCCATGTGGCGATCTGGCCTGGCCCCACCTCGGCGCCCGGGGCGTTGTGGACCTGGACGCGCGCACCGTTCGGGGTGGTCGGGCCGCTGAGAGCCTCGGCGGTCGCCGTGACGCGGCCTGGGATCTCGGCTCGCCAGGTGGCAAGGTCCTCGTCGATCTCCACGTGGATGGGTGCGATGACCATGCCACGCATCTCGGGGTGGAACATCTCCCCGAACTGTGCCGGCCAACCGCCCGCCTCACCGCCGAAGACGGCCCCCAGCGCAGCGCGCTGCTGGTCGTCGGCGCGTTCGTCGAGGAAGACCGCGGCGTACGGATCGGTATGCGTGCCGGCCCACGGGTTGCCCTCGAAGGAGCCGAGCATCAGGACGTTGAGATCGTCGAGCCGTACGTCGCCGAAGTTGCCTTCCCGGATGTGCCAGACGAGTACGCCTTCGCAGTCACCGTAGGTCGGGGGCTGCGCGAACGTGCAGGGGCAGGGTATGGCGCACTTGCACACATCGAACCAGTCGCCGGCCAGGTGCCAGCGCGTGCCGGTGGGGGCCTGTTCCGTCATCTCGCTTCCCTCCTGCCGAGCCCGAAGGAGCTCACTCGGAGTGGCGAGACCGCGTATCCCGAGCCCGCTCCCGGGATCGGGAGGGTGGCCTCCCCTCCAGCTTGCACCCCACGTGCAGGGCGGGAAACCGGTCCACGGGGAGGAGGGTCCCGACTCGTGCGCCGGGCGGCGGACCTGGCACGTACGGGGGGATCACATGCCGTCCATTGACGGCATCGAGCCCTCCAGCCCCGGCAGCAGCCAGTCCTGAAACGGAGCGAGCAGGGCCAGGACGAGGAAGGCGACGCCCACGACGCTGGTGAGAAGCAAGCCCCGGGACCACAGCTTTTCCACGAAGATCACCAAGGCCAGTCCGGCCATCGCCGCCACGTTCATCACGCCGAGCGGAACGAGGACGACCATCAGTCCGGCGCAGCAGCCGACACAGTAGGCGCCGTGGTGGACGCCCACCCGCAGGTCGCGGGCCGGTCGCCGGAAGCCGGCGTAGCGCACCAGATGGCTCAGCGGGTCGCGGCAGTGCCGCAGGCAGACGTGCTTGAGGGGACCGAGTTGGTACAGGCCCGCGAGCAGGAAGGCGATCGAGCCGATCCAGCGTCCGGCGGTGGGATGGTCGTCCACCAGGCCGCCGGTCAGGGCCAGGGCCCCGTAGGCGAGCAGCCCGAAGGCCGTCCACACCAGCAGATATCCGCCCACGAACTCGACGGTGCGGGCGGCCCGGGTCCAGCCGGAGAACTGCCGTCCGATGCCCCGCACCCAGGTGATGGCCACCGGTGCCATGGACGGCAGCATCATGGCCGCCATCATCGTCACCCAGAGCAGCAGGAACAGGGGCAGCGCCATCCCCATGGTGCCGGGCTCGACCCCCATGTCCCGGGCCTGTCCGATCGTCATCGCCCAGGCCGGCACCGTGATCAGGACGACGAGGATCCAGGCGGCAGCGAGATCTCGCGTGGGCAGCAACCCCCCGCCCGCTCCGGTCGGGGCGGGCGACCGGGAGGGTACGAAGGCGGAAGTCCGGCTGCGACGCATCGGTGTTGCCTCCTGCGGCTGCTTCCAGAACAGCACACGCGCACCTGCGATGCGACCTGGCCCAGGCGGTCCTTACGGCCAGTCAGATTCGCGAATGCGCAGGCCCGGGCCCCTTGAGCCGACGTGCCCGACGTGCCTCGGCCTGCTCAGGCGCTGACCCCCTGGGAGAAGCCGACCAAGATCTTCTCCCGGATTGCTCGCAAACGATCTCCAGAAACCCGTCAGGGCCCTGATCCACTTGGTGGATCAGGGCCCTGACTTGGTGTTTCTCTGTCGGGGTGGCGGGATTTGAACCCACGACCTCTTCGTCCCGAACGAAGCGCGCTGCCAAGCTGCGCTACACCCCGATGTCACTGCTTGTCGCGGCGACGACGTTTACTTTAGCCCACTGGTGGCCGGAGACGAAATCCGGTTTTCGTGCGGTGATGGGCGCGGCGGCGGATCGGGTTGGGGCGGGTGTGGTCGAGGGCCACGAGGACTATGGCCAGGGCGTAGATGGCGAGGCCGAGGAGGAGGGCGTTGCCGAGGACGCTCTTGTAGCCGTGCTGGGCCACGTCGAGGAAGGGGTAGAGGTAGCGGCCCGGGGTGCCGGGGGCCAGGAGTTCGCCGCGGACGAAGGTGAGCGCCAAGTAGGTGAGGGGGTAGAGCAGCCAGTTCGCTGCCCGTCGTAGGCGCAGTTGGCCGGGGGTCGTGAGGAGCAGCCAGTCCAGTACGGCGGCGATCGGGGTGGCCGTATGCAGGACCTGGTTGGTGATCGTGTGCCAGCCCGTCGGTGGGGTGGTCTCGCCCATGAGGGCGCCGGGGAGTGCGTAGGAGGTCGCCCCCTTCGTCAGCAGCAGGTGGTAGACGAGGCCCGTGACCACGGCGTAGAGCAGCGTGGCGCCCGTCAGGGCCGGTGGCAGGGGGCGGCGCGCGGTCCAGGCGCGGCGGGCCGCGAGGGCGAAGACCAGGGCCAGCAGGATGTTGCTCTGGATCGCGAAGTGGCTCAGGGTGCGCAGTGGGCCGCCGGCGATCATCTCGGCGGTCACCGCCGCGGCGGCGGCCAGGGCGACCAGCAGGCGGTACGCGGCGGCCAGGGGGCGGCGTGTGGGGGTCGTCACCGCCGTGGCGGGGACGTGGGAGGGCAGCAGCGCGGGGATGCCCGGTATCGCGGGGAGGTCCGGGATGTCCCTGGGTATCGGGGCGGTCATGCCCTCACGCTAAGCAGGGTGGACGAATCGGGCGATACGGGTAATCCGTGCGGGTTACCCGAAGGCGCCAGGTCGCCCCCACTTCGTTACGCCGACCAGCCGACCAGCCGCCGCCCCTTACCTCACCCCGCTACTCCCGCCCCACCAACGTCAGCAACGTCGCCTCCGGTGGGCAGGCGAAGCGGAACGGCGTGTAGCGGTTCGTGCCGCAGCCCGCCGAGACGTGGAGGTAGGCCGTACGGCCCTCCGCCGTGTGCGTGGACAGGCCCTTCACGCGGTCCGTGTCCAGGTCGCAGTTGGTGACCAGGGCGCCGTAGAAGGGGATGCAGACCTGGCCGCCGTGGGTGTGGCCGGCCAGGATCAGGGGATAGTCGTCGGCCGTGTACGAGTCCAGGACTCGCAGGTACGGCGCGTGCACCACGCCCATCGCGAAGTCGGCGGTGCCGGACGGACCGCCGGCCACCTGTGCGTAGCGGTCCCGCTTGATGTGCGGGTCGTCCAGGCCGGTGAGCTCCACCGACACGCCCTCGACCTTCAGCGTCCCCCGCGTGTTGGTGAGGTTGAGCCAGCCCGCGGCGTCGAAGCCGTCGCGCAGGTCCTCCCAGGGGTTGTGGATCGCGCCGACGACGGGCGGGTTGCCGTTCAGGCCGTGGCGGCCCTGGACCTTCTCCAGCAGGTAGCGGGCGGGGTTGCGCGGCCTCGGGCCGTAGTAGTCGTTCGAGCCGAAGACGTACGCGCCCGGGAACTCCATGAGCGGACCCAGCGCGTCCAGGACCTCCGGCACGCCCTCCGGGTCGGAGAGGTTGTCACCGGTGTTGATCACGAAGTCGGGGCGCAGGCCGGCCAGCGAGCGCAGCCAGCGCTGCTTCTTGCGCTGGCCGCCCACCATGTGGATGTCGGAGACCTGGAGCACCCGCAGCGGGCGCATGCCCGCGGGCAGGACGGGGATCGTCACCCGTCGCAGGCGGAAGGAACGGGCCTCAAAACCCGCCGAGTAGAGCAGTCCGGCGGTGCCAACCGCCGCGATTCCCAGGGGAACTCCATATCGCGCGCGCATACGACCATCGTGTCAGACCGGCGGAGCGCTCCGTGCCGGGCCGTCCTCGACCGCGTCCCGTAGGACGCCCGCGTACAGGTCCCTTGAAATCAACGGGCGTCCCCCCTCCCACACCTGCGACAATCAACCCCATGACCACGCTCAAGTCGAAGCTGCAGGAAGACCTCAACGCCGCGATCAAGGAGCGCGACGAGCTCCGCTCCTCGACGCTCCGGCTGACGCTCGCCGCGATCACCAAGGAGGAGGTCGCGGGCAAGGAGAAGCGCGAGCTCTCCGACGACGAGGTGCAGAAGGTGATCACCCGCGAGGCGAAGAAGCGCCGTGAGGCGGCCGACGCCTTCGCGCAGGGTGGTCGCGCCGAGCAGGCCGAGCGGGAGAAGGCGGAGGGTGAGGTCCTCGCCGCGTACCTGCCGAAGCAGCTCAGCGACGACGAGCTGAACCAGATCGTCGCCCAGGCCGTCGAGGAGGCCAAGGCGGCCGGTGCCGAGGGGCCCCGCGCCATGGGCGCCGTCATGAAGATCGTGAACCCGAAGGTGGCCGGCCAGGCGGAGGGCGGCCGGGTCGCCGCGGCGGTGAAGAAGCTGCTCGCCGGCTGAGACGGCCGCCGGAGTTCGGTTCCATGAAGAGGGGCCCGGCATCTGCCGGGCCCCTCTCTCACGCGATCAGCCGGTTCACACGGCCAGCCTGTCAGCCACGACCCCCGTTGCCGTTCCCGTTGCTCTGGCCCTGCCACCAGCCCTCGGGGATCGAGAAGGTCGGGGTCGGGAAGGCGCCGCCGTCCGAGCCGCCGTTGTTGCCGCCGCCGACCAGGCCGCCGATGAGGTTGTCACCGTTGTCCCCGTCGTTGCCGCCGTTCTGGTTGCCGTTGTCGTCGCCCTCGTCACCCCGGTCGCGGTCGCCCTTCGGGATGTCGACGAGGTTGAAGTTCTCGACGGACTTGCCCGCGAGGGCGCCGCTCATGGCGTCCTTCCAGATCGGGCCGGGCACCTCACCACCGAAGACCAGCGAGTGGTACTCGCCGCCGATGGTGATGTTGCGCATCTTGACCTCCTGGGTGGCACTGCCGACCCAGACGGCACCGGAGAGGTTGGGCGTGTAGCCGACGAACCAGGCGTTGCGGCGCTCGTCCGTCGTACCCGTCTTACCGGCGCTCTCGCGATCGCCGAGACCGGCCTTCCTGCCCGTGCCGGAGTCGACCACTCCGCGCAGCAGGGTGTTGATGGTGTCCGCCGTCTTCTCGGACATCGCCCGCGAGCACGTCGACTTCGGCACGTCCAGCGACTTCTGCTGCCCGCCCACCTTCTGCGTGATCGACTCGATGGCGACCGGCGTGCAGTACATGCCGCGGGACGCGAAGGCGGCGTACGCGCTCGCCATGGTGAGCGGCGAGATACCGGTCGAACCGAGCGTCATCGACGACGGCACCTCGGGGATGTTCTTGCCGTTGCCCTGGCGCACGTGGAGCTTGTCGGTCATGTTGACGACCGGGCACATGCCGATGTCCTCGATCATCTGCACGAAGTAGGTGTTGACCGACTTGGCCATGGCTTCCTCGAGCCGGTAGGGGCCGACCTCGGACTCGTTCTCGTTCTCCAGCTTGTAGTCGCCGTCGTTGACCCAGGGCTTCTCGCAGCCCCGCACCGTCTGCGGGTACGGCATCTGGTACGGAGCGGGGTACTCCTGCGTCGCGGGCCGCCCCTCCTCCAGCGCGGCCGCCGCCACGAACGGCTTGAACGTCGAACCGGTCGGGAAGCCGAAGTTGGAGCCGCCGTACGCCGCGTCCACCGAGTAGTTGAGCTCGGTCTCGTTCTTGCCGGAGCCGTACGGCTTCGACTGGCCCATGCCGAGGATCTTGCCGGTGCCGGGCTCGACCAGTGTGGTCGCGGCCGCGACCTTGTCGGTCTGGTAGACGTGCTGCTTGAGCGAGTCCTGGACCGACTCCTGGGCCTGCGGGTCGAGGGTCGTCGTGACGGTCAGTCCGCCCTGGTTCCAGATCTTGGCGCGGGCCTCGCGGTCCTTGCCGAAGACCGGGTCGCTGAGGATGACCTTCTCGACGTACTTGCAGAAGAAACTGGCGCCCTTGACCGCGGTGATGCAGCCGTTCTTGGGCTTGCTGACCTTCAGGCCCAGCGGCGTCTCCTTGGCCTTGTCGGCATCCGCCTGGGAGATGTCGCCGACGTCGGCCATGCGCTGCAGCACGATGTCGCGCCGCTTGATGGCCTCGGCCTCGTCGTTGATCGGGTCGTACCGGCTGGGCGACTGGACGATGCCGGCGAGCAGGGCCGCTTCCTGGAGCTCGAGGTCCTTGGCGGACTTGGAGAAGTAGCGCTCGGAGGCGGCCTCGACGCCGTACGCCTGCTGGCCGAAGAACGTGATGTTCAGGTAGTTCTCGAGGATCTTCTTCTTGCCGAGCTCCTCCTCGACCTGGATCGCGTACTTCAGCTCCTTGATCTTGCGCCCGATGGTCTGCTGGGTGGCCTGCGCGACCTTCGTCGGGTCGTCGCCGGCCTCCTCGACGAAGACGTTCTTCACGTACTGCTGCGTCAACGTGGACGCGCCCTCGCTGACGCCGCCGCTCTGGGCGTTGCGGTTGAGGGCGCGCAGGACGCCCTTCAGGTCGACCGCGCCGTGCTGGTAGAAGCGGGCGTCCTCGATCGCGACGATCGCCTTCTGCATGTACGGCGAGATGTCCTTGAGGTCGACCACCGTGCGGTCACGCGAGTAGACCGTGGCGATCGTGCCGCCCTTGGCGTCCAGGATCGTCGTGCGCTGGCTCAGCGGCGGGGTCTTGAGGTTGGCCGGGAGTTCGTCGAAACTCTCGACCGAACCCTTGGCCGCGAGTCCCAGCGCGCCGACCGCGGGCAGCGCGATACCCGCCAGCACGGCTCCCGCGAGCACACTGACACCGAGGAACTTGGCCGCCTGCTGCGTTGCCGACAGGCCACCGCCCGAGCGCTTCTTTGGCATGAGCGAAGCCTAAACCGTAGACATGAGCGAACCGAGGGCCGACCGGTGCCAGAGCCCGGCCCGGTGAGTGATGTCGGCCATGGTGCGCCGATATGCGGTGCGACGGTGCGTCGGGGCGACGTATGCCATGGCACGGCAAAGTCAGCGTCCGCCCGCGATGGGAGCTCGCATGATGGATGCAGCCCATTCGCCGGACAGGCGCACAGGCCTTGGCCTAAGCTGCTCTCAACTGTCACAGCAGTGCGGCCACGTATCAATACGTCCGGCGACCCCGAATCGTTCCGGAGGTTCCCCAACTTTTTGGTGGACGCGTGTCCGAATCCGCCTTGTGTGTCATCCGGCGTCCGTTGTGACTCAACAGAACTGTCCCGGTTTGCCGGGAAGGTCACGCATGTCGCCAGCTCACTCCCCCGGGTGATCTGCCGCTTACGCATAGTCCGTTCGGGCCATTCAAGATTGGGCCCGAAGGGGGTGTTGCGCTGTGCCCACCTTCCGTAACGTCCTCAACTGGCGGCGGTGAATATGCCGCTGCCGCCGTGGGGGAGCCTCGATTCGGGAGAGGACGGCGCCGGTATGGGCTGGGTAGTCGACTGGAGTGCGCAGGCGGCCTGCCGCACTACCGATCCGGATGAACTGTTCGTTCAGGGAGCAGCGCAGAACAGGGCCAAGGCGGTGTGCACCGGATGCCCGGTGCGGACCGAGTGCTTGGCCGACGCGCTGGACAACCGCGTCGAGTTCGGCGTGTGGGGAGGCATGACGGAGCGGGAGCGCCGCGCACTGCTGCGCAGGCGGCCGACCGTCACCTCGTGGCGCCGGCTGCTGGAGACGGCTCGTCTTGAGTACGAGCGTGGGGTCGGTCTCGTGCCCCTCGACGACGACGAGGTGTACGAGAACTACGCGGCGGTGAGCTGAGGGGGCCCACCCGGGTCTCCCCGCACACGGAGCACGCAGGGTTCGCCCTCGGGCGGGCCCCGGAGGACTCCCTCAGGCGTCGACCGCGGGGTCGGGCAGCTCCGGCCGATGTGCCGCGAGCCGGTTTCCGATGTCCCGCAGTCCCGCGAGGTCATGCACATCGCCGGGCAGCGCGGCCACTTCGGCCACCGCCACCTCGGGGTGGAGCGCGGTGAAGCGGTCACGCGTGCGCTGCTCGCGGGAGAGCAACTGCATACGTTCGGAGTGCAGCCTCAACAGGCTTGCGGTGAGCTGGTCGACGGATCGCTCCACATGAGGGGCGACGGACTGCGGCTCGTCCGCGGCTGCGGTTCGCTGCGTGTCCTCCGTGTCCGTGGTTCGCTCCATGTCCGTGGTGGCGGGGGAGCCTTCGTCAGGAGCCGGAGCTTCCGAAGCGGACGATGGTGAACTGCCGTACGTGTCGGGGGAGTTACGAAGTCCAGCTTTCCCGCCCTCCTGATCCACAATGCGGGGCTCTTCAAGATTTTCCGCGGCGGCGAGCGCCCGCTCGGCCGACAGCCGGTCGGCGCCGCTGCCGTGGACCCGGTTGAGCACCAGACCGGCGAGCGGCATGTCCTCGGCGGCCAGCCGCTCCACGAAGTACGCGGCCTCCCGCAGTGCGTCCCGCTCCGGGGCCGCGACCACCAGGAACGCCGTCCCGGGCGCCTGGAGCAGCTTGTACGTGGCGTCCGCGCGCGTGCGGAACCCGCCGAACATCGAGTCCATCGCGGCCACGAACGTCTGCACGTCCTTCAGCAGTTGCCCGCCGAGCAGCTTGCCCAGCGCCCCCGTCATCATCGACATGCCGACGTTCAGGAACTTCATCCCCGCGCGCCCGCCGACCTTCGCCGGGGCCAGCAGCACCCGGATCAACTTGCCGTCCAGGAACGAGCCCAGCCGCTTGGGCGCGTCCAGGAAGTCCAGCGCCGAGCGGGACGGCGGCGTGTCGACGACGATGAGGTCCCACTCGTCCTTCGCCCGCAGCTGCCCCAGCTTCTCCATCGCCATGTACTCCTGCGTGCCCGCGAAGCCCGCCGAGAGCGACTGGTAGAAGGGGTTGCCCAGGATCGCGGCCGCCCGCTCGGGGTCCGCGTGCGCCTCGACGATCTCGTCGAAGGTGCGCTTCATGTCCAGCATCATCGCGTGCAGCTCGCCGTCGCCCTCGACGCCCTTCACGCGGCGCGGGGTGTTGTCGAGGGAGTCGATGCCCATGGACTGGGCGAGCCGACGGGCCGGGTCGATCGTCAGCACGACGACCTTCCGCCCCCGCTCGGCGGCCCTCAGCCCGAGCGCCGCCGCGGTCGTGGTCTTGCCGACGCCGCCCGAGCCGCAGCACACCACGATGCGGGTCTTCGGGTCGTCCAGCAGCGGGTCGAGATCGAGCACGCGCGTGGGGGAGAGATGCTGGGGGTGGTGCGGCTGGCGAGCGGCGTCGTGCGTGTGGGCCGGTTCCGGACGACTCATGACATCCCCTGCTTCCGACGTACCGCGTACCGCTCGCACCTGGTGAACGAACTCATGTCAGACCCTGTTCCCGCAGCTCCCGCGCGAGTTCGTACAGGCCCGCCAGGTCCATGCCCTCGGACAGCAAGGGCAACTCGTGCACGGGCAGCCCCAACTCGTCCAGCACCGCCCGCTGTTCCTGCTCCAGCGCGTACCGCTCGGCGTACTCGTCGGCCTGCGCCAGCAGCGGGTCCACCAGCCGCTCGGCATTCCCGCCGCGCCGCGCCCCGCCGAGCCCGGCCGAGGACAGCGACTTGGCCACGGCGGCCCGCGGGACACTCCGTACGAGTTCCAGATCGGCCGCGTCCAACACCTCGGGCCGCACCATGTTCACGATGATCCGCCCCACCGGCAGCCGCGCCCCCCGCAGCTCGGCGATCCCGTCCACGGTCTCCTGGACCGGCATCTCCTCCAGCAGCGTCACCAGATGCACGGCTGTCTCCGCGGACTTCAGCACCCGCATCACGGCCTGCGCCTGGTTGTGTATCGGGCCGATCTTGGCGAGGCCCGCCACCTCGTCGTTGACGTTCAGGAAGCGGGTGATGCGTCCGGTGGGGGGCGCGTCCATGACGACGTAGTCGTATACGAACCGCCCGCTCTTGTCCTTGCGGCGGACGGCCTCGCACGCCTTGCCGGTCAGGAGTACGTCCCTGAGCCCCGGCGCGATGGTGGTGGCGAAGTCGATGGCGCCGAGCTTCTTCAGAGCCCGGCCGGCGCCGCCCATCTTGTAGAACATCTGGAGATAGTCCAGAAGGGCCAGTTCGGGGTCGATGGCGAGGGCGTACACCTCCCCGCCCCCCGGAGCGACGGCGATCTTCCGCTCCTCATAAGGCAGCGCCTCTGTCTCGAAGAGCTGCGCGATGCCCTGCCTGCCCTCGACCTCGACGAGAAGCGTCCGCTTCCCCTCGGTCGCGAGAGCGAGCGCGAGCGCGGCGGCGACCGTGGTCTTTCCGGTCCCGCCCTTGCCGCTGACGACCTGGAGCCTGCTCACGCCTTCGAGCCTAACCAGTCGCCGCGCGAGTCACGCAGCAGCCTGTGGACAACCTGACAGCGGTCGGCCGCATGGACCCCCGCGGGCAACGGATAAAGTCGGCCACATGACCAAGTGGGAATACGCAACCGTGCCGCTGCTCGTCCACGCCACGAAGCAGATTCTGGACACCTGGGGCGAGGACGGCTGGGAGCTCGTCCAGGTCGTGCCCGGGCCGAACAACCCCGAGCAGCTCGTCGCCTACCTGAAGCGGGAGAGGCAGGCGTGAGCGCGGCCGAGGCGAAGCTCGCCGCGCTCGGTCTGACGCTTCCGGAGGTCGTGCCTCCGCTCGCCGCGTACCAGCCGGCGGTCCAGTCGGGCGTGTACGTCTACACCGCCGGCCAGCTCCCCATGGTGGACGGCAAGCTGCCGGTCACCGGCAAGGTGGGCGCGGAGGTGACGCCGGAGGAGGCCAAGGAACTGGCGCGTACATGCGCGCTGAACGCCCTGGCCGCCGTCAAGTCCGTCGCGGGCGACCTGGACCGCATCGCGCGCGTCGTGAAGGTCGTGGGGTTCGTGGCGTCCGCCTCGGACTTCACCGGCCAGCCGGGCGTCATCAACGGCGCCAGCGAACTCCTGGCCGAGGTCCTCGGCGACAAGGGCGTCCACGCGCGCAGCGCGGTGGGCGTTGCCGTGCTTCCGCTGGACGCGCCGGTGGAGGTCGAGGTCCAGGTGGAGCTGACGGGGGCGTAGGCCTTCGGCGGTGCGGGCGGCGTAGGGCCGCCGTGCGTATGTCTGTCCGGGGGTGACCCCGGACAGGCTGAACATCGCTGTACGACGCCGATAACGAGCCGTCCCGGGCCGTCCGGCAGGGCACAGTGGCCCCATGGCCGAAACCGTCCCGCGCCGAGGACTCGACGCTCAGGGCTACATCGCGCGCGAAGGCTCCCTCGGGCGCGTCCCCCACGTCTTCCGGCCGGTTGTCGTCACCGCCCGGGACCGTCTGCTCGACGTCTTCGGGGCGCGGCTGCACAGCGCCTACCTCTACGGGTCGATTCCGCGCGGCACCGCGCGCGTGGGGCGCAGCGACCTCGATCTGCTGGTCGCCCTGCGCGAGGAGCCGACCGAGGCGGACCGGGCGGACGCGCGCGTGCTCGACGAGGGCCTGGACAAGGAGTTCGCGCAGATCGACGGGGCCGGGACGCTGCTGTACGGCCGCGGGCGGCTGCTGAGCGACCTGGAGACGTACGACCTCGGATGGTTCGTCGCCTGCCTCTGTACGCCGCTGCTCGGGGAGGATCTCGCCGAGTACCTGCCGCGCTACCGCCCCGACTCGCTGCTCGCGCGCGAGACCAACGGCGATCTCGGCCTTCTGCTGCCTCGGTGGCGGGAGCGCATCGCCGGCGTCGATGACAGTGACGAGGCCCGGCGGCCGCTGGTGCGGTTCATGTCCCGGCACCTGGTGCGGACGGGGTTCACGCTGGTCATGCCTCACTGGGGCGGGTGGACCAGTGATCTGGGGGAGATGGCCGAGGCGTTCGGGGCGTACTACCCCGCCCGGGCCGAGCAGATGCGGGTGGCGGCCGGGCTCGGATACGAACCGACGGGCGACCCGGGTGTACTCCGGTCGTACGTCGATGACCTCGGGCCGTGGCTGGCGGGGGAGTACGCGCGCGTGCACGGCGTCAAAGCCCTGCGGCCCATCTCCTAGGCCCTAGATGAGGCCGTGCTCCTCCAGATAGTCCAGCTGCGCCCGAACCGAGAGCTCTGCCGCCGGCCACAGAGAGCGGTCCACGTCCGCGTACACATGGGCGACGACCTCGGCCGGGGTTTCGTAGCCGTCCTCGACCGCCGTCTCGACCTGGGCGAGGCGGTGGGCGCGGTGGGCGAGGTAGAACTCGACGGCGCCCTGGGCGTCCTCCAGGACGGGGCCGTGCCCCGGGAGGACGGTATGCACGCCGTCGTCGACCGTGAGGGACCTGAGCCGCCGCAGTGAGTCCAGGTAGTCGCCGAGGCGGCCGTCGGGGTGCGCCACGACCGTCGTGCCGCGCCCCAGGATCGTGTCGCCGGTCAGGACGGCGCGGTCGGCCGGAAGGTGGAAGCAGAGCGAGTCGGCGGTGTGCCCGGGCGTCGGTACTACGCGCAGCTCCAGGCCGCCGACACTGACCACGTCCCCCGCGCCGAGCCCTTCGTCGCCGAGCCGCAACGCCGGGTCGAGCGCACGCACGCGCGTGCCGGTCAGCTCGGCGAAGCGTCCGGCGCCCTCGGCGTGGTCGGGGTGGCCGTGGGTGAGCAGGGTCAGGGCGATGCGCTTTCCGGCCTTCTCGGCCATGGCGACGACATTGCGCAGGTGACCGTCGTCCAGCGGGCCCGGGTCGACCACGACGGCCAGGTCGGAGTCCGGCTCCGAGAGGATCCAGGTGTTGGTGCCGTCCAGGGTCATCGCGGACGGGTTGGGCGCGAGGACGTTGACGGCGCGGGCGGTGGCGGGGCCGGTGAGGACCCCGCCTCGCGGCTGGCCGGGGAGGGCTGCTGCGTCCGTCATACGAGAGGGCCTTCCAGGGCTGTGGGCGCTGTGGGCACTGAGGGCGTCGCCGCCGCTGCGGGTACGTTCATGCGGGGGCTCCGCCGGTCGGGATGTGCTTGGTGAACTCGTCGTGGCCGGGCCACGAGAGCACGATCTCGCCGTCGTCGAGCCGCGCCTGCGCCAGGACGGCGGTGAGGTCGCGGCCGGGCGCGGCGGCGAGGGCCTCGGCGGCGCTGTCGTACCCGGTCAGCTGGCGCAGGGTCGCGATCGTGGGCGGCATCATCAGCAGCTCGCCCTTGTCGTACGAGGCGGCGGCCTCCGTGGGCCGGATCCACACCGCGCGGTCCGCCTCCGTGGAGGCGTTGCGGGTGCGCTGGCCCTCCGGGAGGGCGGCGACGAAGAACCACGTGTCGTAGCGGCGGGGTTCGAACTCCGGGGTGATCCAGCGGGTCCAGGCGCCCAGGAGATCCGACCGCAGGGCCAGTCCCCGGCGGTCGAGGAACTCGGCGAACGACAGGTCCCGGGCGACCAGCGCGGCGCGGTCCGCCTCCCAGTCCTCGCCGGTGGTGTCGCCGACGACGGAATCGTCGGTGGGCCCGGCGAGCAGGACACCCGCCTCCTCGTACGTCTCCCGCACGGCCGCGCAGACGATCGCCTGTGCCGCCGCCTCGTCGACACCGAGCCTTGCCGCCCACCACGCGCGCGTGGGGCCCGCCCAGCGCACGGGATGCTCGTCGCGCGGATCGACGCCGCCGCCCGGATAGGCGTACGCCCCACCGGCGAAGGCCATGGAGGCGCGGCGCCGCAGCATGTGCACGGCAGGCCCGGCCTCGGTGTCCCTGAGCAACATGACGGTGGCCGCCCGCTTCGGAGCGACGGGGGTCAGGCTTCCGTCCGCGAGCGCGCGGATACGGTCCGGCCACTCCGGTGGGTACCACTGCCCGTTTGCCATGGGCGGAGGCTATCTCCTGGTGCGCGGATGTTCGAGGGGGGCCAACGGCGACGGGGTGGCCAACGGCGACGGGGTGGCCAACGGCGACGGGGCCCCGCCTCGTGGTGAGACGGGACCCCGGCGTCGTACGACTTGGTGTGCCTACCGCGACCGCTTGGCCAGTCGCTCCACGTCGAGCAGGATCACCGCGCGCGCCTCCAGCCGGAGCCAGCCACGCTGGGCGAAGTCCGCGAGTGCCTTGTTGACCGTCTCGCGCGAGGCGCCGACGAGCTGGGCGAGCTCCTCCTGCGTCAGGTCGTGCACGACGTGGATGCCCTCTTCGGACTGCACGCCGAACCGGCGGGAGAGGTCGAGGAGAGCGCGGGCGACACGGCCCGGGACGTCCGAGAAGACCAGGTCGGACATCGCGTCGTTGGTGCGGCGCAGGCGGCGGGCGACGGCGCGCAGCAGCGCGGTGGCCACCTCGGGGCGGGCGTTCAGCCAGGGCTGGAGGTCGCCGTGGCCCAGGCCCAGCAGCTTGACCTCGGTCAGCGCGGTGGCCGTCGCCGTGCGCGGGCCCGGGTCGAAGAGGGACAGCTCGCCGATGAGCTCGCCGGGGCCGACCACGGCGAGCATGTTCTCGCGGCCGTCGGGGGACGTGCGGTGAAGCTTGACCTTGCCCTCGGTGACGACGTAGAGCCGGTCGCCCGGGTCGCCCTCGTGGAACAGGGAGTCGCCACGTGCGAGGGTCACCTCACTCATGGAGGCGCGGAGCTCCGCGGACTGCTCGTCATCGAGCGCCGCGAAGAGCGGGTTGCGCCGCAGAACGTCGTCCACGAGTTCTCTCCTTGTCGACCTGCTCAGGGGATCGCTCCCCCGCTTACCAGGGGACCGTGCTCCCCATTTTGCCGGACGGTCCAAACAGTGTGATCTGTCACAAGGATGCCGCACAGGTGTCCCGAGGTAAGCGGCAGGGGTCCAATTGGGGGCCGATCCTCGGGGTCCGGGGCGGATGTCGGTGGCGGGCTTTAGGCTGGCCGGGTGTCCAAATCGCCGGTGAGAGCACAGGCCAAGGGGGCTGGGCGGGTGGTTGTACGTCGCGATTCCGCTATGGGCGAACAGGACCCCGGCGGCGGAAGGAAAACGGCAAAAGCGGTGAAAAGGGCGCCGAGTGCAACGGCTGCGGGTGGCGAGAAACCGGCGGTGAAGACGTCGGTGACCGCGAAGAAGGTCGGGTCCGCGAAGACGTCGGCGGCCGCGAAGAAGGTCGGGTCCGCGAAGAAGACGGCGGGCGCGAAGAAGGTCGGGTCTGTGAAGAAGACTGCGGCCGCGAAGAAGACGGCGGCCGCGAAGAAGGCCGCACCCGCCAAGAAGGTGGCGGCGAAGAAGGCGATCACCAAGAAGGCGATCACCAAGAAGCCGGTCATCGCCCCCGAGGGGGCCGCCGTCTCGGTGAAGGGCGCGTCCCCCGTCAAGTCCGTCACCGTGAAGCCCCCCACCGCCGAGTCCCGCACCGCCCTCGTCCGCCGTGCCCGCCGTATCAACCGGGAACTCGCGGAGGTCTACCCGTACGCCCACCCCGAGCTGGACTTCGACAACCCCTTCCAGCTGGTGGTCGCCACCGTGCTGTCCGCCCAGACCACCGACCTGCGCGTCAACCAGACGACCCCAGCGCTCTTCGCCAAGTACCCCACGCCCGAGGACCTGGCCGCCGCCAACCCGGAGGAGGTCGAGGAGATCCTCCGTCCGTGCGGTTTCTTCCGGGCCAAGACCAAGTCGGTCATGGGCTTGTCCAAGGCGCTGGTGGAGAACCACGGCGGCGAGGTCCCGGGCCGGCTGGAGGACCTGGTCAAGCTGCCCGGCGTCGGTCGCAAGACGGCCTTCGTCGTGCTCGGCAACGCCTTCGGCCGCCCCGGCATCACCGTGGACACGCACTTCCAGCGGCTGGTGCGGCGCTGGCAGTGGACCGAGCAGACGGATCCCGACAAGATCGAGGCGGAGATCGGCGCGCTGTTCCCCAAGAGCGACTGGACGGACCTCTCGCACCATGTGATCTGGCACGGCCGCCGTATCTGCCACGCCCGCAAGCCCGCGTGCGGCGCCTGCCCCGTGGCACCGCTCTGCCCGGCGTACGGCGAGGGCGAGACGGATCCGGAGAAGGCGAAGAAGCTCCTCAAGTACGAGAAGGGCGGCTTCCCGGGACAGCGACTCAACCCGCCCCAGGCCTACCTGGACGCGGGCGGCAGGCCGGCCCCGCCGCTGGGGGCCGGATGACGGGGCGGGCCGGATGGAACCGGGCACTGTCGCTCCCCGCTGCCGCCGGGCCGGAACGATCTAGGTGCCCTCAGGCGTTGGACCCGGCAGGACGACGGGGGTGGCGATGACGCGCTCGAGTGATACGCAGGACGGGCCGGTGGTGCTCAGCAAGGAGGGGCTGCCCGACTGGCTGGATCCGGTGGTGCGGGTGGTGGAGACGGTCGAGCCGCTGCAGCTGAGCCGCTTCCTGCCGCCGGAGAACGGCGCGGGGCGCCAGTCCGCCGTACTGATCCTCTTCGGGGAGGGCGAGCGCGGGCCCGAGCTGCTGCTCATGGAGCGGGCCAGTTCGCTGCGGTCGCACGCCGGCCAACCGTCCTTCCCCGGCGGCGCCCTCGACCCCGAGGACGGCGATCCGCAGGCCGACGGGCCGCTGCGGGCCGCGCTCCGCGAGGCCGAGGAGGAGACCGGACTCGATCCGAGCGGCGTCCAGCTCTTCGGGGTGCTGCCCAAGCTGTACATCCCGGTGAGCGGCTTCGTCGTCACGCCGGTGCTGGGCTGGTGGCGGGAGCCGAGCCCGGTCGACGTAGTCGATCCGAATGAGACGGCCCGCGTCTTCACCGTCCCCGTGGCGGATCTCACGAACCCGGACAACCGCGCCACGACCGTCCACCCCAGCGGCCACCGAGGTCCGGCATTTCTGGTCGAATCGGCCCTGGTCTGGGGTTTCACGGCCGGAATCATCGACCGTCTGCTGCATTTCTCGGGCTGGGAGCAGCCCTGGGACCGGGGCAAGCAGGTCCCGCTCGACTGGCGGTCATGACAGGGTGTCTGCCGTGCTGTGTCTTCCCGGGGGCCGTGGTGTCCGATTTCCGTTGCGTGGCGGGCCGGGTCCGCGGCCGACCCGTGGTGAGCGAAAAGTGATGAGGCGAGGCTAGAACCGGTGAACGTGCTGGACATCCTGTTGCTGGTCGCCGCCGTGTGGTTCGCGATCGTGGGCTATCGCCAGGGCTTCGTCGTCGGCATCCTGTCGGTGATCGGCTTCCTCGGCGGTGGTCTCGTGGCCGTCTACCTGCTGCCGGTCATCTGGGACGCGCTGACCGACAACGCCGAGGTGAGCACGACCGCCGCCGTCGTCGCGGTCGTCGTCGTGATCGTCTGCGCCTCCGTCGGCCAGGCCCTGACCACCCACCTCGGCAACAAGCTGCGCCGCTACATCACCTGGTCCCCGGCCCGCGCCCTGGACGCGACCGGCGGCGCCCTCGTCAACGTCGTCGCGATGCTGCTCGTCGCCTGGCTGATCGGTTCCGCCCTCGCCGGGACCACGCTGCCGACGCTCGGCAAGGAGGTCCGCAACTCCAAGGTGCTGCTCGGGGTCGCACGGGCATTGCCCGACCAGGCGGACACCTGGTTCGCGGACTTCTCCGCGGTCCTCGCGCAGAACGGCTTCCCGCAGGTCTTCAGCCCGTTCGCGAACGAGCCGATCAACGACGTCCGGCCGCCCGACCCGGCCCTCGCGAACAGCCCGGTGGCCACCCGCGCGCAGCGCTCCATCGTCAAGGTCATGGGCACGGCGACGAGTTGCGGCAAGGTCCTCGAGGGCACCGGCTTCGTGTTCGCCGACCGCCGTGTCATGACCAACGCACATGTCGTCGGCGGCGTCGACGAACCCACCGTCCAGATAGGGGGCGAGGGCAAGAAGTACGACGCGACGGTCGTCCTCTACGACTGGGAGCGCGACATCGCCGTACTCGACGTGCCGGACCTGGACGCGCCCGTGCTGAGGTTCTCCACCACCGACGCCGAAAGCGGCGACGGCGCGATCATCGCGGGCTTCCCGGAGAACGGGGCGTACGACGTGCGTGCCGCACGTGTGCGTGGCCGCCTCCCGGCCAACGGCCCGGACATCTACCACCGCGGCACGGTGCGCCGTGATGTCTACTCGCTGTACGCGACCGTCCGCCAGGGCAACTCCGGCGGCCCGCTGCTCACGCCCGAGGGCAAGGTGTACGGCGTGGTCTTCGCCAAGTCCCTCGACGACGCCAACACCGGCTACGCGCTCACCGTGGACGAGATCCAGGAGGACATCGTCGAGGGCCGTACCGCCAACCAGCAGGTGGACAGCGACAGCTGCGCGCTGTAGACGCCTGAGGTGCCTGTGTCGAAGGGCCGGGCAGCCCGGTCGTGAGAAGGTCGCGGCCGGGTCAGCCACGCGGGTGGCGCAGGCGCACCGAGACCCAGCGGGCCCGGCGGCGCAGAATGCGCGGAATGCCCACCCGGAGGTCGGAGCCCGGCATCTGCGGGGCGCTGCCTCGTTGGTGGGAGCTCAGCCCACCGGCCGAGCGGCGATTGCGTGCTGCGTCACTGTAGTCGTGCGTCCAGCCCATACCCCGACGTCTGCCCCTGCCCCAAGGTCGATAACCGCCTCCGGCGCCCCCAATTGGCCTATGCGCCAGGCAATTGGCTGTTCGTAGGACAGGTGTTCAGTTCCGGATACCGGGCGCATCGGCGCGGTCACCGATCGGGTTCGGGGTCCTTCAGCCAGTTGATCAGTTCGGTGGAAAAAGCGACCGGGTCCTCTTCGTGCGGGAAGTGCCCCAGCCCGTCGAACAGCCGCCAGCGGTACGGCGCTTCGACGTACTCGCCCGAACCGGCCGCGCTGCGGGTGCGCATGACGGGGTCGAGGGAGCCGTGCAGATGGAGCGTCGGCACGCGCACCGGCCGCTTCATACGCCGGTTGAACTGGATGCCGTCGGGGCGGGCCAGCGAGCGCACCATCCAGCGGTACGGCTCGATGGAGCAGTGCGCCGTCGACGGGATGCAGATCGCGCGACGGTACGTCTCCACCGCGTCGTCGTCCGGCAGGCGCGGGCCCGACCAGTCCCGGATCAGCCGGCCGGCCAGCGCCCCGTCGTCGGCCGTCAGCTGCCGCTCGGGGAGCCAGGGTCGCTGAAACCCCCAGATGTAGGAACTCGCACTCGTCTGCTTGACGTCCGAGACCATCGCCGAACGCCAGCGCCTCGGGTGCGGCATGGACGCCACCGCGAGCCGCCGTACGAGCTTGGGGCGCATCACGGCCGCCGTCCACGCCAGATATCCGCCCAGGTCATGGCCGACCAGGGCGGCGTCGGGCTCACCGAGGGAGCGGATCACACCGGTGATGTCGAGGGCGAGGTTGGCCGGGTCGTAACCGCGCGGCGTACGGTCGCTGCCGCCCACGCCCCTGAGGTCCATCGCCACCGCCCGGTAGCCCGCGTCGGCGAGGGCGGTGAGCTGGTGCCGCCAGGTCCACCAGAACTGGGGGAAGCCGTGCAGCAGCAGCACCAGCGGGCCGTCGCCCATCTCCGCGATGTGGAAGCGCGCACCATTGGCGGCCACGTCCCGGTGAGTCCAGGGACCGTCAAGTCGTACGACCGAGGCAGGTTGCGCCGAAGGGGTGGCGGGGTCCGTCATGACGATGAGCGTGCCACAGCCTCGATGGCCGCGGGCGCCCGGTCCTCCAGCTCCGGCCTCGCGGCCGGACGCGGGTGCGGCTTGGCATTCTGCAGCACGCCCGCCGTCTCCTTCACCGAGGCGGCGACCTTCTGCGGACCCTTGCTCTTCTTGGCCTTCTTCGCGAAGACGACGCCGATCAGCGCGAGGACGAGGGCGATGAGGACATTCGCCGCGAAGGACAGCACGAAGCAGATCGCGAGGTTCCAGTCGCTCCAGGTCCGAATGCCGTACGCGAGGGCGAAGTTCAGCATCGGCAGGGAGAACAGCAGCACCCCGCCCGCCACCATGAACGCGCCGCCGCTCGTCGCGCCGCGCTTGACGTCCTGCTTGAGCTGCGCCTTGGCCAGTGCGATCTCGTCGTGCACCAGCGCCGACATCTCGGTCGTCGCCGAGGCGAACAGCTGGCCGATGCTGCGTTCGGCGCCGACCGGGCTGCCGTCGGGTGCGCTCATCGCGGTCTCCCTCGTAGTTACGGTTCCGTCTTCTGCCTGACTGCGTACGGTTCCGTCTTTTGTACCGTCCCGTCAGATCATGCCCGACGCTGCTCCTCCTCGCCTGCCCCGCCCGGCACTTCGGCAAGCGCGTGGCGCGCGGCGGCCTTCTCCGTGGCGATACGGCGGTGCTCGGCGGCCTTGCGCTCGTAGAGGGCGGCCAGCCGCAGGTGGTACTCCGGCTCGTCCTCCTCGTAGATGTCCGGAATGCCGCTCTCGTCCTCGTCGCGCTCCTCGTGCTCGACCAGCCTGCGGTACTTGGCGTTACGTATCTTCAGCAGCACGGTGGCCAGCGTCGCCGCGGTGAGTGACCCCACCAGTACGGCGGCCTTGACCTCGTCGGTCAACGCGGCGTCACCCGCGAAGGCCAGCTCGCCGATGAGCAGCGAGACGGTGAAGCCGATACCGGCGAGAGAGGCCACCGCGAACACGTCGGCCCACTCCAGGTCGTCGCTGAGCGAGGCCCTGGTGAAACGTGCCGCCAGCCACGTACCGCCGAAGATGCCGATCGTCTTGCCGACGACCAGCCCGAGGACGACCCCGAGCGTCTCCGGCTGGGTGAACACATCGCCGAGCGCACCGCCGGAGACGGCGACACCGGCGCTGAACAGCGCGAACAGGGGTACGGCGAGCCCCGCCGACAGGGGGCGTACGAGATGTTCGATGTGCTCACCGGGGGAGCTCGTCTCGTCCTCGTGCCGGGTGCAGCGCAGCATCAGGCCCATCGCCACGCCCGCGATGGTGGCGTGGATGCCGCTGTTGTACATCAGCCCCCAGATGACCAGGGCGAGCGGGACGTACACGTACCACCCGCGTACACCCTTCCTCAGCAGCAGCCAGAAGACGCCCAGCCCGACGACGGCACCCGCGAGCGCGGCGAAGTTGATCCGGTCGGTGAAGAAGATCGCGATGATCAGGATCGCGAAGAGGTCGTCGACGACGGCGAGGGTGAGCAGGAAGGCCCGCAGGGCGCTCGGCAGCGAGGTGCCGATGACGGCGAGCACGGCGAGCGCGAAGGCGATGTCCGTGGCGGTCGGAACCGCCCAGCCGTCGGTCGAGCCGGCCCCGGTGACATTGGTGAGCGTGTAGACGAGCGCGGGCACCGCCATTCCGCACAACGCGGCGATGACCGGCAGTACGGCCGCCTTGGGATCGCGCAGATCGCCGGCCACCAGCTCACGCTTGAGCTCGATCCCGGCGACGAAGAAGAAGATCGCGAGGAGCCCGTCGGCGGCCCAGTGCTCGATGGACAGGTTCAGCCCGAGAGCCTCGGGGCCGAGGTGGAAGTGGCCGACCGTCTCGTAACTGTCGTGCAGCATGGGCACGTTCGCCCAGACCAGCGCCGTGATCGCGGCGATGAGCAGCAGTACGCCACCGACTGTCTCGGTGCGCAGCGCTTCCGTGAGGAAGGTCCGCTCGGGGAGCGACAGCCGTCCGAGGATCTTGCGGGCGGGAGCGGGGGTGCGGGGCGCGGCCACGGGGGAGACCTCCGGTCGGTGGGCAGGACGGAGCACATGCCGACCAGACTTCCCGGCGCACCTATGAGTGATGTTGCTTTGCTTAGTTTACCTAAGTGTGCGCGGGAGTGCATCCGCCGCTGTCCACCGTGCGTACGCGAGGGGCACCCGGCGCGCTTGTAGCCGGGTGCCCCTCGATGGCCGTAGTCAGTCCTCGGCCGGGCTCAGTCCTCGCTCGGCGCAGCCGGGAGCTTCGCCTGGATGAGGTCCATGACGGTCGAGTCGGTCAGCGTCGTCACGTCACCGAGCTGGCGGTTCTCGGCGACGTCCCGCAGCAGCCGGCGCATGATCTTGCCGGAGCGGGTCTTCGGCAGCTCGGCCACCGGCAGGATCCGCTTCGGCTTCGCGATCGGGCCGAGCGTGGCGCCGACGTGGTTGCGCAGGTCGGCGACCAGATGCTCGGTCTCGGCGGCCGTACCGCGCAGGATCACGAAGGCCACGATCGCCTGCCCGGTGGTCTCGTCGGCGGCACCGACGACGGCCGCCTCGGCGACGGACGGGTGCGAGACGAGCGCGGACTCGACCTCCGTGGTGGAGATGTTGTGCCCCGACACGAGCATGACGTCGTCGACGCGGCCGAGGAGCCAGATGTCCCCGTCGTCGTCCTTCTTCGCCCCGTCACCGGCGAAGTACTTGCCCTCGAACCGCGACCAGTACGTGTCGATGAACCGCTGGTCGTCGCCCCAGATGGTGCGCAGCATCGACGGCCACGGCTCGGTCAGGACCAGGTAGCCGCCACCGCCGTTGGGCACCTCGTTCGCCTCGTCGTCGACGACGGTCGCGGAGATACCGGGCAGCGGGGTCTGGGCGGAGCCCGGCTTGGTCTCGGTGACACCGGGCAGCGGCGAGATCATCATCGCGCCGGTCTCGGTCTGCCACCAGGTGTCCACGATCGGCGTCCGGTCCGAGCCGATGTGCTTGCGGTACCAGATCCACGCCTCGGGGTTGATGGGCTCACCCACGGAGCCGAGGACGCGGAGGGAGGACAGGTCGAACTTCGCGGGGATGTCGTCGCCCCACTTCATGAACGTACGGATGGCCGTCGGCGCCGTGTACAGGATCGTCACCCCGTACTTCTGCACGATCTCCCAGAAGCGGCCCTGGTGCGGCGTGTCCGGCGTGCCTTCGTACATCACCTGCGTCGCGCCGTTCGCCAGCGGCCCGTACACGATGTACGAGTGGCCGGTGACCCAGCCGACGTCGGCGGTGCACCAGTAGACGTCCGTCTCGGGCTTGAGGTCGAAGACCGCGTGGTGGGTGTACGACGCCTGGGTGAGGTAGCCGCCGGAGGTGTGCAGGATGCCCTTCGGCTTACCCGTCGTACCGGACGTGTAGAGGATGAAGAGCGGCTGCTCGGCGTTGAAGGCCTCGGGGGTGTGCTCGGCGGACTGGCGCTCGACGATCTCGTGCCACCAGACGTCCCGGCTGTCGTCCCAGGCGACGTCCTGGCCGGTACGCCGGACAACGAGCACATGCTCGACGTTGTCCACCTTGCCGATGGCCTCGTCCACGGCCGGCTTGAGCGCGGACGGCTTGCCGCGGCGGTAGCCGCCGTCGGAGGTGATGACGACCTTGGCGTCCGCGTCCTGGATACGGGTGGCGAGGGCGTCCGCCGAGAAGCCGCCGAAGACGACGGAGTGCGCGGCGCCGATCCTGGCGCAGGCCAGCATCGCGACCGCGGTCTCCGGGATCATCGGCATGTAGACCGCGACCCGGTCGCCCTTCTGAACTCCGAGCTCCAGCAGGGCGTTGGCCGCCTTGGAGACCTCGTCCTTGAGCTCGGTGTAGGTGAGGGCGCGGCTGTCGCCGGGCTCGCCCTCGAAGTGGATGGCGACCCGGTCGCCGTGCCCGGCCTCGACATGCCGGTCCACGCAGTTGTACGCGACGTTGAGCTCGCCGTCCTTGAACCACTTCGCGAACGGCGGGTTCGACCAGTCCAGTGTCTCCGTCGGCTCCTTGGCCCAGGTCAGCCGACGGGCCTGCTCGGCCCAGAAGCCGAGCCTGTCAGCCTTGGCCTGTTCATACGCCTCCGCGGTGACGTTGGCATCGTCGGCCAGGTCGGCGGGGGGTGCGAACCTGCGCTCTTCCTTGAGCAGGTTGGCCAGGCTTTCGTTGCTCACGACATCTCCCTTTCCCAGGGTGTCCGTTGTGTCCCAGGCCACAGCTCATCAGACCCGGGGGCCCGATGACAAGGGTCGACGGAAAATTGGTTTAGACCTGTCGCCGGGTAGGTCCGGGGCTGCTTTTCGGCCCTGGGGTCATCCGTTCCCACGGACGCCGCACGGACCGGGTTCAGGTCTGTTACCCCTTTCACATTCCACCGAGGCGCAGGTAGACGCCACCCTCAGGTGAAGCCCGGCCTCGGCGCCCGGTGGCGGCAGCAGCGCGGCCGCACGGGATGCGCGGCACTGCGCCGACCGGGGCGAGCGGCTTGACGCCGCTCGACTCCGTCGCGCGGCTCGGTGGCGCTCGACTCCGTGCCGACCGGGATGCGTGGCCCATGCGGACCGGGGCCACGCATCACCGCCCCGCCTCACGCCGACAGATCCGCCACCCCCACGTCGTCGAACACCTCGTCCCCGTTCCCCTCGGTGAGCAGGTACGCCTGTGCCTCGCCCACGTGGAAGTACATCCCGTGCAGTTCCAGCGCCCCTGCCCGCAGAGCCCGGGCCACCGACTCGTGCGCCCGCAGATGCTCCAACTGCTGGACCACGTTGGTCAGACAGAGCTGCTCCACCGCGTCGGCCGGTGCCCGCCCGGCGAGCCTGGGCAACGGCCGGCTCTCGTCGGACATCCGCTCCAGGCTCGGCAGCCCATGTCGCAGCCACCGCCTGAGCGGGGTCGGCGGGCCGCCGGGCTCGGAACTGAGCAGCGCCTGCATGGCCCCGCAACCGGAGTGGCCGCACACCGTGATCGACCGCACCCGCAGCACGTCCACGGCGTACTCGATCGCCGCCGCCACCGAGTCGTCCCCGCTCTCCTGGCCCGGCCGGGGGCACCTCCCGGCGCTGGCTGGGGGAGGAACGAGGTTGCCCACGTTGCGCACCACGAACAGGTCGCCCGGACCACTGGAGGTGATCATCGACGTGACCAGCCGTGAGTCGGCGCAGGTGAGGAACAGCTGGGAAGGCTGCTGCCCCTCCCGCGCCAGCCGCGCCAGCTCGCCCCGCACCAGGGGTGCGGTGTTGCGCTGGAACGCGCTGATGCCACGGGCCAGTTGACGCGCGCTCGGCCGGCTGCCGTCGGCTCTGCTCTCGCCGGAGCGTCCGGAGCCGGTGGGACCGCCGGATCCGGCGGGCTGTCCGGAGCCGGTGGTGCCGGCGGACCCGGTGAGCCCGTCGGCATCGCCGGCCCCGGCCATGGCACCGCTCGCCTCCGCTCCGTCGCCTGTGCCGGGCTCGCCCGGGATGATGGCGGCCTCGGTGGTGCGGGGCGCGCCGGAACCATCGCTGTCGCCGGCCCCGGTCGCCTGTGCGTCCCAGGTGTGTCCCTCGCCTCCGCCGTGGGAGGGGACGGAGTCCGGGATCTCGCACTGGTGGTTGCGCCAGGGCGTCCAGGGGTGGCAACGGCAGTCGGCCGACCCGGTGGTGGCGTGCCCGGCGTCGAGATGGAGGCCGGCCGGTGTTGTCGGTTCACCGATCCGGACCCCGGCTCTGCGGCCGACCAGCTCGACGGTGCCGCCGTGCGCGGAGTGCGTGTTCTGCCAGTCCTGCAGTGACTCGTACGCCGCGTGGTCCATGAACGACCCGTCCAACTCCACGACGGCGTGGGCGCCTTGGGGAACGAGATGCAGGGCCCGGCTGAGCCGTGGCACCGCGAGGAACGTCAACTGGCCTCTTACGTGTACGTGATGGACTCCTTCCTTCTCGTCATGCGTGATCCGGGTGCGGGTGAGGCGGTGCAGGGCGACGGTGACGGCCATGGCGATCCCCAGGACCACGCCCTCCAGGACGCCGAAGAACACCACGCCGAGGGTGGTGACCGCGTACACCACCACCTCTCGGTGGCGGGTCACCGTGCGGATGTGGTGCAGGGACACCATCTGGATGCCGACGGCCATCACGAGGGCGGCGAGCGAGGCGAGCGGGATGAGTTCCAGGATCGGGACCATCAGCAGCGTGGCGACTACTACGAGAACGCCGTGCAGCATCGTGGAGTTCCGGCTGACGGCACCGGCTTGCACATTCGCCGAACTGCGCACGGCGACGCCCGCGACCGGCAGCCCGCCGAGCGTGCCGGAGACGATGTTGGCGGCGCCCTGCCCGAGCAGTTCGCGGTCCAGGTGGGAGCGTCCGACCTGGACGTGCAGGCCGGGACGCGCGGCCACCATCTTGTCCACGGCGACCGCGCCGAGCAGCGACTGCACGCTGCACACCAGGGTGGTGGTCAGCACCGCGGCGACCAGGCCCAGCACCGGGCCTTCCGGCAGCCCGGCCAGGGCGTGGCTGTGCCAGGAGGGCAGGTCGACCTTGGGCAGGGTCAGGCCGGCGAGCGAGGCGGCCGAGGTGGCACCGGCGACGGCGACGAGCGCGGCCGGGACCTTGCGCAGAAGACGGCCGGCCCGGCCCGGGATCCGCGGCCAGAGCAGCAGCAGCGCCAGGGTCAGCGCGCTCACCGACACGGCGGCCGGCCGCAGCTCGGCCAACTGGGCGGGCAGCGCGCGGAGGTTGGCGAGGACCGAGCTCTGCGGGGTGCCGCCCATGACGATGTGCAGCTGGGCGACGGCGATGGTGACGCCGATGCCGGCGAGCATCCCGTGCACGATGGCGGGGCTCACGGCGAGCGCGCCGCGCGCCACCCGGAGGGTGCCCAGGCCGAGTTGGGCGAGACCGGCGAGGACGGTGATGGCACAGGTCGTCCGCCAGCCGTACTGATGGATGAGGTCGGCGGTGACCACGGTGAGGCCGGCGGCGGGGCCGCTGACCTGGAGCGGGGAACCGCCGAGCCATCCGACGACGAGCCCTCCGACGGCGGCGGCGACGAGGCCTGCCTGGAGGGGTGCGCCGGTGGCGAGGGCGATGCCCAGGGACAGTGGGAGCGCGATCAGGAAGACCGCGATCGATGCCGACACGTCGGCGCCCGCGATGCGGTTGCGGCGGGGCCGGGTCGGGGGCGGGCTGGGCGACTCGTGGGTGCGTTCCGCTCGACTCGGGTCGTCGGCGCGGGTGGGGACGCAGGCGGACATGTTTCCCGTCTTCCTCCGGGGCAGCGCGGTCGCGGATCTGGTGGTCCCCCGCTCATGGGCGAGGGGTCGGGTCGCGGCCGTGTGGTCACGGCGTGCAGCGGCGGGATGGAACAACAGTCGGTAAACGGATCGTAATGCAGAGTAAAGGGCCGGAATAGTTTTTCCGAGCAAATGGACTAATAAATCCCCCTGAAGGGTGAAGTGGCCCATTAGTCGGCTTGTCGTACTAATTCCTTCTCGGTCCCGTGCGACCTTGGCGGCGCTGTCGGCCCCCGAGAGAAGGAAGAAGGTGGACGGAACATGGCCGCCACCAGCAGGAACGCCGCCTCCCGCAAGATCGCCGCGACACACAGGGGCGTCGTGACGCACAGGATCGCGGCGGGCACCGCGATCGCCGCGGTCTGCGCCACATCACTCACTGGTTGCGCGACCGGCACCGACACCACCCGGCAGGGGGCGCCGGGACCAGAGAAGGCGAAGCCGGCGGCGCCCGCTCCCAAGAGCGTGTTCCGCCTGATCGGCGACGGGTCCACCGCGTACACCGGGGCACAGCCCCACCTGCACAGACCCGAAAGGCTCAAGCCGGGTCAGAAGCCCCCGCAGTTCGTGGTGTTCTCCTGGGACGGCGCCGGCGAGGACAGCCAGAAGCTGTTCTCCCACTTCCGCAAGGTCGCCAAGGCGAACAACGCGACGATGACCTACTTCCTCAGCGGCGTGTACATGCTGCCGGACCACAAACGTGACCTGTACCGCCCGCCGCAGCACTCTCCGGGCCGCTCCGACATCGGCTTCAACGACGAGGAGGGCATCGCCGCCACCGCCAAGCAGTTGCGCCTGGCCTGGCTGGAGGGCAACGAGATCGGCACCCACTTCAACGGCCACTTCTGTGGCAGCGGCGGTGGGGTCGGCGAATGGTCGGTGGAGGAGTGGAAGGACGAGATCGGCCAGGCGAAGAGGTTCGTGAAGTCCTGGAAGACCAACACGGGCATGGCGAATGCGGAGCCCCTGCCATTCGACTACGACAAGGAACTCATCGGCGCCCGCACGCCCTGTCTGGAGGGCCAGAAGAACTTCGTCAAGGCCGCCCGCGAGATGGGCTTCCGCTATGACTCCAGCGGCGTCAACAACCAGGTCTGGCCTGCCAAGAAGGGAGGCCTTTGGGACCTGTCGATGCAACTCGTGCCGTTCCCCGGGCACTCCTACGAGCAGCTCACCATGGACTACAACTTCATGGTCAACCAGTCCGGCACCACGAGCCAGGGTGACCCCGCCAAGCACGATTTCTGGGGCGACCAGATGCGGGACGGCCTGCTCAAGGGCTTCCACCGGGCCTATTTCGGCAACCGCGCGCCCCTGATCATCGGCAACCACTTCGAGTCCTGGAACGGCGGCACCTACATGCGGGCCGTCGAGGAGGTCATCGAGGCCGTCTGCAACAAGCCCGACGTGCGCTGCGTCTCCTTCCGGCAGCTCGCCGACTGGCTGGACGCCCAGGATCCGGCGACCCTGGGGAAGCTGCGCACTCTCGGGGTCGGCGAGGCCCCGAAGCAGGGTTGGGCGTCCTTCCTCTCGGCGCATCCAGCCCCGGCCCCGAAGGGGGTGCCCGGGGCGCCGACGGTCCGGCAGTAGCGGCTGGGCAGAAGCGGGCGCACAGGTCGTACGGGTCGTACAGGTCAAGCAGTCGGAGTCAGGCGGGAGTTGCCCTCGCGCAGGGCGGTGAGGCTCTCGCAGAGCACGAATCCGGGGTCGATCTGCGCCGCGAGGTCGGCCCCGGTGCGCTCGCTCCCCCAGGACTGGGCGTTCTTCAGGTGGAAGTGCACCATCTGGCTCGTGTAGCGCTCCCAGTCCCGCAGCTCGTACGTCGCGTCCACCGCCGTGTGCAGCCTGCGCAGGGCGAGGCGGTTGGCGTCCTCCAGGAACTCGAACCGGGGCGGGCGGCCCTTCTCCATGGCGCGCACCCAGTCCGAGTGCCCGACGGTCACCAGCAGGTCGTCCCCGACCTCGGCGCGGAGGAAGTCGAGGTCGTCCTGGCCCTGCACCTTGTTGCCGACGACCTTCAGGACGACTCCGAAGTCACGGGCGTACTCCTTGTACTGGCGATAGACGGATACCCCCTTCCGGGTCGGCTCGGCGACGAGGAACGTGATGTCGAAACGCGTGAACATGCCGGAGGCGAAGGAGTCCGAGCCCGCCGTCATGTCGACCACGACGTACTCGTCGGGGCCGTCCACGAGGTGGTTCAGGAACAGCTCCACCGCACCCGTCTTGGAGTGGTAGCAGGCGACCCCGAGGTCGGAGTCCGTGAACGGGCCGGTGACCATCAAACGGACGGCGCCGCCGTCGAGTTCCACCGGACGGGCGCAGGCGTCGTACACCGGATTCCGCTCGCGCACCCGCAGCAGCCGCGAACCTTCGCCGGGCGGCGTCGTCTTGATCATTGTCTCGACGGAGGCGATCCGCGGATTGGAGCCGCGCAGGTAGTCCTTGATCAGGGGCAACCGCTCGCCCATCGCGGGCAGTGCGGCTGCCTCCGCCTCGTCGAGACCGAGCGCGGCCCCCAGGTGCTGGTTGATGTCGGCGTCGACGGCGACGACCGGCGCGCCGGTCGCGGCGAGCTGGCGGATGAAGAGGGAGGACAGGGTCGTCTTGCCGCTGCCGCCTTTCCCGACGAAAGCAATTTTCATGTTCACGAAGAGTAGCGGGCTGGTAGCTGTATGTGGCAGATGGGAGTGAGGAAGGCCACTCGATCGTGGGGTGCGGGCTGTCAGTGAAGGCGAAGCCTGATGGGGGCTGCGGTCGGCGTGGCGGGTGGGCGCGTGGTGGTGATGGATGGGCGCGTAGTGTCGTACTCATGAGTACGACAGGCGCGACCGCCGATCCGCTCGCGGCCCTCGGGTCGCTGCCCGGTGTGCCCGAGTCCGTGGAGTCCGTACGCAAGGCCGTGGACCGGGTCTACGGGCACCGGATCATGCGGCGCCGCAGCAACGAGATCACCTCCGAGGCGGCCCTGCGTGGAGCCCGGGGCTCCGCCGCGCTGTCGGGCGCCGACTGGGCGCTCGAAGAGGTCCGCCGGCGTACCGACTTCAGCGGTGACGACGAGGCCCGCGTCATGGGCGGGTCCCTGCGGCTGACCGCTGAGGCGGGTCAACTGCTGTCCATCTGGCGGCAGTCGCCGCTGCGGGTACTGGCCCGGCTGCACCTGGTGGCGGCGGCCGGCAACGACGACACGGTCGGGCGCCCGCGCCAGGTGGGCGAGCCGGTCGACGAGCCGCTGATCGAGCTGCCTGCGCCGGGCGCGGCGGAGATGCACGGCCGTCTGGAGGGGCTGTCCGACCTGATCATCGCCGGCGGTTCGGCGCCCGCCCTGGTGACGGCCGCCGTCGTGCACGGCGAGCTCCTCGCGCTGCGACCCTTCACGTCCCACAACGGCCTGGTCGCGCGCGCGGCCGAGCGCATCGTCCTTGTCGGCAGCGGCCTCGACCCGAAGTCCGTCTGCCCGGCCGAGGTCGGGCACGCCGAACTGGGGCGCGCGGCCTATCTGGCGGCGCTGGACGGTTATGTCTCCGGAACGCCCGAGGGCATGGCCGCCTGGATCGCGCACTGCGGCAAGGCGATCGAGCTCGGGGCGCGCGAGTCGACGGCGGTGTGCGAGGCGCTGCAGCGCGGGGCGGCGTAGCCCACGCGCGCGTGGGGCGGCGTACGGCCGATCGAGTGGTCGTTGCGCGGCGGACCGAGGGCCATAGGGCATGAGAAAAGCCCCGCAAGGGGGCTCATATGAGTTGCGGCGGTACGAGGATTCGTACCGCCGCTGGCATGTCCACCGGGTTACCAAGCGTCCTCGATATGTTGCCCATCAGGTCGGGAACTTTGCCCGTCACCTGGTGCGGCTGGCCCGTAATCGACGGGTCGACGTCGCGTGGGTGCCCAATGTCCATGCTCGGTCCGTGGGGCCAAATGCGTATTTAAGGTGATCCTCTCGGATGTCCTTGGTCTCGCGGGCCGTTGAGTCCTTTGTACTCCAGGACCCAACCAAGCGGAAGCCCTGACTGCAGTTCTTTACTTTTGCTCTCAAAACTGTGTCAAACGGGCGTCGATACGCCGAATGGGGTACTCGGGAACCCCGACTGCGCCGGTCAGGCGAGCGCCGTACGGCGTCGGCTCGCGTACCAGACGAGGCCGGCGGTGGCCGCGGCGGCTCCTATGGCGGCGGCCGCGAGAAGGGCGGGGCGCGGTGGTACCGAGAAGGAGGGAATGCGCTGCTTGAGCCGAACAGGGCGATGGAAGTCGAGAATCGGCCACCCGCGCGCGAGTGCCTCGCGGCGTAGCGGGCGGTCGGGGTTCACGGCGTGCGGATTGCCGACGCACTGAAGCATCGGCAGGTCGGTGGCGGAGTCGCTGTAGGCATAGCAGCGGGAGAGGTCGTAGCCCTCGGACTCGGCCAGCTCCTTGATCGCCTCGGCCTTCGTCGGGCCGTATGCGTAGTACTCGACCTCCCCGGTGAAGCAGCCGTCGTCGCCCACGACCATGCGCGTCGCCACCACGCGGTCGGCACCGAGCAGCTCGCCGATCGGCTCCACCACCTCGGCGCCCGACGTGGACACGATCACGACGTCGCGGCCGGCCGTGTGGTGCTCCTCGATGAGGGAGGCGGCCTCGTCATAGATGATCGGGTCGATCAGGTCGTGCAGCGTCTCCGCGACGATCTCCTTGACGTGCTGGACGTTCCAGCCGCGGACGAGCGTGGAGAGGTACTCGCGCGTGCGCTCCATCTGGTCATGGTCCATACCGCCGATGCGGAAGACGAACTGGGCATATGCGGTCCGCAAGGCGGCCCTGCGGTTGATCAGACCGCCTTGGTAGAACGACTTGCTGAACGTGAGCGTGCTCGACTTCGCAATGACCGTCTTGTCCAGGTCAAAGAAGGCGGCTGTGCGGGGCAAGGAGTGGTTTTCCACGACCCCGAGCATAGGCGCAGCCCATTCGGCGTAAGGTGGGCGCGTGGGTTTGCCTGAGAGGGCTCTCGGGTACACCATGGAAGTCACGGATCGTTCGCGACCGTGCTAACCCGGTCCGACTCCTCCCCCCCCGAGTCGGCCGTGGAGACGACCCCCGCTCTCCCCCCCGGCGGGGGTCGTCGCATGTCCGGGGTGGTTTCTCCCTTTCAAGCGCGGCCATGGGGCCGCGGCGAGGCGGCTGCGGTCGCCTCTTCTGCATGCGCATGATCCGTGACTGTGCGTAGCCGTCGCGCTGCTCTGCGGAAGTCGTACAGGGGTCGGTGCGGGGGTCACCGGTATGGGTGACGGCGATATTCACAACCGCCGAGTTGTCCACAGTTATCGACCAAGATCCACACGATTTCCGGGATCGCTGCACCGTGATTCCAGCGCGTCCCGCTCAGGCCGACTTCATGGCCGGTTCTGGTTAGTCGGGCGAGTTTGGCCGGTTCGTATCGGCCGTTCATATGGAGGCCGCTTGCCGGTTCTTCACACGTTTGGGATTCGCGGGGCCGCAGGGCTGCGCGAGTGATGCAGCGAAGGGGGATGGAAACCGTGACCGCAGCCGTCACACACGATCCGCCGCCCACCGCCTCCGGGCGGCCGGGCCGGCCGTTGATCCTCACGGAAGACGCCGAACTGCTCGACGACCTGCTGCGCCTGTGCGCGGCGGCCGGCGCCACACCCGAGGTCCACCACGGAGTGCCCGAGCCAAGAGGCAGCTGGGAGGCCGCGCCGCTCGTCCTGGTCGGGGACGACGCCGCACGCCGGGTGCGCGGGGCCGGACGCAGGCGTGGAGTGGTCCTGGTCGGCCGGGACCAGGACGACTCCGGGGTCTGGCGCCGGGCCGTCGAGATCGGCGCCGATCACGTCCTGATGCTGCCGGACGGCGAGCAGTGGCTGGTCGACCGCATCGCCGACGTCGCCGAGGGCGTCGGCCGGCCCGCCCTCACCGTCGGCGTCATCGGCGGCCGCGGCGGGGCCGGAGCGTCCACTCTCGCGTGTGCCCTCTCCGTCACCGCCGCGCGCGAAGGGCTGCGCACGCTGCTCGTGGACGCCGATCCGCTGGGCGGCGGGCTCGACGTCCTTCTCGGCGGCGAGGCGACCGAGGGCCTGCGCTGGCCCGCGTTCGCCGGCTCACGCGGGCGGCTCGGCAGCGGCGCGCTGGAGGAGTCCCTGCCGAAACTCCACTCCTTGCGGGTCCTGAGCTGGGATCGCGGCGACCATCTCGCCGTGCCTGCGCAGGCGATGCGCGCGGTGCTCGCCGCTGCCAGGCGCCGGGGCGGCGCGGTCGTCGTCGATCTGCCCCGCCGTATCGACGACGGGGTCGCGGAGGCCCTCGCCCAACTCGACGTCGGGATCCTTGTGGTCCCCGCCGAACTGCGCGCCGTCGCGGCGGCCCGGCAGGTGGCCTCCGCGGTCCGGATGGTCCTGCGGGATCTGCGCGTGGCCGTACGCGGGCCGTACCCACCCGGGCTCGACGACCGGGAGGTGGCCCGCCTGTTGGACCTTCCCCTCGTGGGCGAGGTGCCGATCGAGTCGGGCCTGCTGCGCCCGCACGAGAACACGGCACCGCCGGGTGCGGTGGGCCGGGGGCCGCTGGCGCGGTTCTGCCGGGAGTTCTGGGAGCGGGCGTTGTTGGAGGCGAGGGCGGCATGAGTACGGCTTCGGGGCTCGACCGGGGCCCGTCGGGGCTCGCATGGGTCAGCGGCAGCGCGGTCGGTTCGGTGCGGGCGGCTCCTGAGCGGTGGCGGTCGGGCGGGACAGTGGCGGGCAGGTCGGCATCGGGCGGAACAGCTACGGGCGGAACAGCTGCGGGCAGGGGACGTAGGGCCACGCCGCGGTGGGCGTCGGGCGCGACGGGGGCCGGGGCGGACATGTCGGCGGGGTTGCTCGACGGCGTGCGGCAGTGGCTGGCCGAGAGCGGGGCCGAGCCGACGCCCGCGCGCGTGGCGCAGGCCCTGCGGGAGCAGGGCAGGGTGCTCGGGGACGCCGAAGTCCTCGGGGCGGCCGAGCAGTTGCGGTCGGAGTTGGTCGGGAGCGGGCCGCTGGAGCCGCTGCTCGCTGATCCGTCCGTGACGGATGTGCTGGTGTCGGCGCCGGACCGGGTCTGGGTGGACCGGGGCGGCGGTCTGGAGCTGACCTCCGTTACCTTCCCCGACGAGGCAGCCGTACGGCGTCTGGCGCAACGCCTCGCCGCGGTGGCCGGGCGTCGGCTGGACGACGCCCGGCCCTGGGTGGACGCCCGGCTGCCCGACGGAACCAGGCTGCACGCGGTGCTGCCACCGGTCGCCGTCGGCTGCGCCTGCCTGGCGCTGCGGGTCGTACGGCCCCGGGCGTTCACGCTCGACGAGCTGGTCGCGGCGGGCACGGTGCCGCCCGGCGGGGATCGGGTGCTGCGGGCGCTGGTCGACGCGCGGCTGTCCTTCGTCGTCAGCGGTGGGACCGGCAGCGGCAAGACGACCTTGCTGAGCGCGTTGCTCGGGCTGGTCGGGCCGGGTGAGCGGATCGTGCTGGCGGAGGACTCGGCGGAGCTCAGGCCCGACCATCCGCATGTCGTACGGCTGGAGAGCAGATCCGCCAATCAGGAGGGCGCAGGGCTCGTCACCCTCGAGGACCTGGTGCGGCAGGCGCTGCGGATGCGGCCGGACCGGCTGGTCGTGGGTGAGGTGCGTGGGCCCGAAGTGGTCCATCTGCTCGCGGCGTTGAACACCGGCCACGAGGGAGGCTGCGGGACCGTCCACGCGAACGCGGCGTCCGATGTGCCGGCCCGCCTGGAGGCGCTCGGCACGGCGGCCGGGCTCGACCGGGCCGCGTTGCACAGCCAGTTGGCGGCCGCGCTGTCGGTCGTAGTGCACCTCGTACGTGATCGGACGGGGCGGCGGCGGATCGCCGAGGTCCATGTGCTGGAGCGGGATGCGTCGGGGCTGGTGCGGACGGTGCCGGCGCTGCGGTGGGGCGCGGGGGCGTTCGCGTGCGAGCGGGGCTGGGAGCGGCTGCGAGGGCTGCTTCGGGGTGAGGGAGGACTGCTTCGGGGTGACAGCGGTGAGCGCGGTGAGGGTGCGGGCCGCATGGCGGGACGTGCTGATCTTGAAGGGTCGGTGAACTGAATGGGTGAGATGTCGCTGGGCGCGGCCGTGGTGTGTCTCGGGGCCGCGGTCTGGATGCTGGGCGGGCGGAACTCCGGGGCGCGGCGGGCGCAGTTGCTGCTTGCAGGTGGTGGGGTGGCGGGAGCCGGGCCTTCCGACTGGAGGCACTTGGCCGGGGAGCTGCGGCGGCTGCGAGGGCGGTTACGGGCCGAGTGGTGGGCGCCGACCGTCGGGCTGTTGCTGGGCGTGCTGGGGTCGTCGGTGCTGCCGGTCGTCGCGGGGGCGGCCGGGGTGCCGTTGCTGAGGAGGGTGCGGCTGGCCCGGGCGGCGCGGCGGGAACGGGAGCGTCGAGCGGACGCGGTGATCGCGCTGTGCGGGTCGCTCGCCGGGGAGGTGCGGGCCGGGCGGCAGCCCGGAGAGGCGTTGCTGCGGGCGGCATGGGACTCCGGTGGGCTCGGGGAAGCGCAGGCCGCGGTGCTGGCCGCGGCGCGGTTCGGTGGGGATGTGCCGGGCGCGCTCGCCTCCGGGGCGCGGCAGTCGGGCGCCGAGGGCCTGTTGGGGCTGGCGGCGTGCTGGCGCGTGGCCGTGGATCAGGGCGCCGGGCTCGCGGCCGGACTCGAACGGCTGGAAGGAGCACTGCGGGCCCAACGGGACCAGCGCGCGGACCTGCGCGCCCAGTTGGCGGGGGCTCGGTCGACGGTGGCGATGCTCGCCGGGTTGCCGGTCCTGGGGCTGCTGCTCGGTGCCGCCATGGGGGCCGACCCGCTGCATGTGCTGCTGCATACCGGGGCCGGGCTTGGCTGCTTGGTGGTCGGCGGGGGCTTGGAGGGGCTGGGGATGTGGTGGGCGCTGCGGATCGTGCGGCGGGCGGAGGCGGGGTGAGACGGGGTGAGGAGTCGTGAGGGCTCGGTGCGTGCGGGACGTGGGGTCGTGCGGTTCCTAGGGGCGTGCGGGTCGGGACGTAAGAGGGAGGTGATGGTGTGAGTGCGGAACTTTTCCACAGGCTGGGGGTGGCCGTGGGGACGGCGCTGGTCGTCGGGTGGCTGTTGGGATGGCCGGTGGCGGTGCGGCGCGAGCGGAGGGTTCGGCGTCGGCTGGCCGAGTTGATGACGACCACCGACGTGACGTCGAAACGCCGACGGCTCGACGTCCGGCAGGGCGTGCGGCAAGGGCTGCTCATGGTGGCGGTCGTGGGCGCCGGGTGGGTCCTGGTCGGTGGTGTTGCCGGGGTCGCGGTGGGGCTGGCTGTCGCGGGCGGGCTGTGGCTCTGGCGGCGTCGGCAGGGAGCCGTCGAGACCGAGAAGGAGCTGGACGCCGCAGAGGTGGCTCGGCAACTCCCACTGGCGGCTGATCTGTTGGCGGCTTGCGTCGCGGCGGGAGCCGGTCCGGTGATCGCGGCGCAGGCCGTGGGCGAGGCCCTGGGCGGCCCCGTCGGGGAGGCACTGGCACGGGGCGCCGCGGAGGTGCGGCTCGGCGGGGAGCCGGGTGAGGCGTGGCAGCGGCTGGCGTCACTGCCGAGGGCGGGGGCGTTGGCGCGGCTGCTGGAGCGAGCCGGCTCTTCGGGTCTGCCGGCGGCCGGACCGGTCGCGCGACTCGCCGCGGAGGCCCGCGCCGACGGCGCACGCACCGCGACGGAGCGGGCGAGGCGAGCGGCCGTGATGGTTTCCGCGCCGGTGGGGCTGTGCTTCCTGCCCGCGTTCATCGCGGTCGGCGTTGCGCCGGTGGTGATCGGGCTTGCGGGCGGGGTGCTGGGAGGGGGTGGGGGATGACGGGGTGAGGGGCGGTGACGGCTGCGGGGCAGTGGACGGGGTTCGGAGTTCGGTGTTCCGGGCGTCGTGGTTCGGGGCTCGGCGTTCAGAGCTCGGGGTTCGGGCTCGCGGGTTCGGCGTCGGCGTTCGGTAGAGGCGCGCAGCCGCAGTCGTTCAGCAGCAGTCGGTCGACAAAAGATGTTCAACAGATGTTTCAACAGGACTGATTCTTACGGGGGTTGAGATGTGCAAGGCGGTACGGGCGCGGATGCGCGGTCTGGTGTGCAGGATGCGCACTGGGCGTGGGGCCCGGAGGGACGCGGGGATGGTCACGTCCGAGTACGCGATGGGGATCGTCGCGGCGGTGGCGTTCGCCGTGGTGCTCTACAAGGTCGTGACGAGCGGGCAGGTCAGCGAGGAGCTGCAGGCCATCGTGAAGAGGGCCCTCGATGCGCGGATGTGAGCGGGAGAGCGAGCGGGGGCGGGGCCGGCGATCTGGCCGAGGGCCGGATCGGGCCGTGGGCTGGGCGTCGGACCAAGGGTTCGTGACGGCTGAGTCGGCTGTCGTGCTGCCTGTGCTGGTGATGTTCGCGATGGCGCTGGTGTGGGGGCTGCTTGTGGTGGCCGCACAGATCCAGTGCGTGGACGCCGCCCGGACGGGCGCCCGCGCGGCAGCCCGGCAGGATCCGGCCGAAGCGGTCATCGAGGTGGCCCGCGAGGCGGCACCGCGCGGCGCGACGGTCACGGTCGGCCGGGAGGGTGACGAGATCCGCGTGGTCGTGGTGGCCAAGCCGCCGTTGCTGCGCGGGCTCCCCTTCGAAGTGCGGGAGGAGGCCGTGGCGTCGGCGGAGGAGATGGTGGGGGTGGGGACATGAAAGGGGGCTTCGTCCGGGGGCGTGGGTCTGTCCACGGGCTCCTCACCGGCCGGCGTGACGGCCGAAGGCCGGTCGCCGGCCACCGTGCGGGAGGCAGACGGCCCGTCACCGAATGCCATGCGGAAGTCGGGCTGCCCGTCATCGATCGGCAGCCGGACGGCGGGCCCGCCCCCGTGAGTCATGCGGACGGCGGGTCCCTCACCGACAGGCACGCGGACGGCGGGTCCGTCACCGACCGGCATACGCGCCGGGAACCCGCCCACAGCAGGCCCATGGCCCGGAAATCTGCCGCCGATCTGCGCTCCGACCGCGGTTCCGCCACGGTCTGGAGCGTCGGTGCCATCGCCGTGCTCTGTGTCGTCTTCGGTGTCGTACTCGCCCTGGGCCAAGCCGTCGTGACCCGGCACCAAGCGGCGGGTGGCGCGGATCTGGCGGCGCTCGCGGCGGCCGACCACTGGGCGGAGGGCGGTACCGCGGCCTGCGCTCGTGCGGAGCGGGTGGCTCGGGCGCAAGGCGTGCGGCTCGTGCGCTGTGAGGTGGTGGGCGAGGTCTCGGACGTGACGGCGGCGTCGGGCCATGGGCCGTTCACCGCCGAGGTCAGGGCGCGGGCGGGACCCGCGGACCAGCCCCTGCCGACGGACCTGCCCCAGCCGACGGACCTGCCCCAGCCGACGGACCCGTCCCTGGCGACGGACTCATCCCAGTCGGGCTCGTCCCTGCCGACGGACGCGACTTCGCCGACGGAGCCTCTGCCGCCCGGCCCTGCGGGGACGGACCGCCCGACGCCGGCCCCCTGACCGACTCCGCAGCCGGGCCAGCCCCGCCGCCGGCCGGGGCACTGCTTTCCCCATCCGAGGCGCCCCCACCTCCGCCCGCAACCGGCTCTCCCTGCCCACCCGACCCGTCCCCCTGCAGACCTGGCCCATCCTGCATACCCGGCCCATCCCCCGCCTTCTCCTCCGGCGCCCCCCGCAACAGCACCGTCAGCAACCGCACCGCCCCCCTCTTGTGCAGCGGATCGTTCCCGTTGCCGCACTTGGGGGACTGGATGCAGGACGGGCAGCCGGCGTCGCACTCGCAGGAGGCGATGGCCTGGCGGGTGGCGGTGAGCCAGGAGCGGGCCGTGTGGAAGGCGCGCTCTGCGAAGCCCGCGCCGCCGGGGTGGCCGTCGTAGACGAAGACCGTGGGAAGGAGCGTGTCGGGGTGGAGCGGGATCGAGACGCCGCCGATGTCCCAGCGGTCGCAGGTCGCGAAAAGGGGGAGCAAGCCGATGGACGCGTGCTCCGCGGCGTGCAGGGCGCCGCCGAGGATCTCCGGGTTGATCCGGGCCTCGTCCAACTGGTCCTCGGTGACCGTCCACCACACCGCGCGCGTGCGCAGCGTACGAGGAGGGAGGTCGAGTTTCGTCTCGCCCAGTACTTCGCCGGTGATCAGCCGGCGGCGCAGGAAGGAGACCACCTGGTTGGTGACCTCGACGGAGCCGTAGCACAGGCGGCCGTCGCCCCAGGGGACCTCGACGTCCGTCTCCAGGACGGAGATCGACGTCGTGTCCCGGGCGACCGTCGAATACGGCGGCGCGGCCTCCTCGACCAGGGCGACCGAGTCCTCCAGGTCGAGGGAGCGGACGAGATACGTGCGGCCCTGGTGCAGATGGACCGCGCCCTCGTGCACCGTGCTGTGCGCGGCGCCCGCGTCGACCGTGCCGAGCAGGCGGCCCGTCCCGGCCTCGACCACCTGGACCGGTCGGCCGCCCCCGCCGCGGATGTCGGTGAGGTCGGCGGCCCGTTCCCGGCGTGTCCAGTGCCAGGCCTTTGTACGGCGGCGCAGCAGCTTCGCGGCCTCCAGTTGCGGCAGCAGCCCCTCGGTCTCCGGCCCGAACAGCGCCAGATCCTCGTCCGTCAGCGGGATCTCCGCGGCGGCCGCGCACAGGTGCGGGGCGAGGACATACGGGTTGTCGGGGTCGAGGACTGTCGATTCCACCGGACGGTCGAACAGGGCCTCGGGGTGGTGGACGAGGTAGGTGTCCAGCGGGTCGTCGCGGGCGACCAGGACGGCCAGTGCCCCCTGCCCGGAGCGGCCGGCCCGGCCCGCCTGCTGCCACAGGGAGGCGCGCGTGCCGGGGTATCCGGAGATCAGTACGGCGTCCAGGCCGGAGACGTCGATGCCGAGTTCCAGGGCGGTGGTGGCGGACAGGCCGAGGAGTTCGCCGGAGTGCAGGGCCTGCTCGAGGGCACGGCGCTCCTCGGGGAGGTAGCCGCCGCGGTAGGCCGCGACACGCCGAGCGAGGGAGCGGTCGACCTCGGCGAGGCGTTCCTGGGCGATGACCGAGATCAGCTCGGCGCCACGCCGGGAGCGTACGAAGGCGACCGAGCGGACGCCCTGGACGGCGAGGTCGGTGAGGAGGTCGGCCGTCTCGGCGGTGGCGGTACGGCGGACGGGGGCGCCCTTCTCGCCCTGCATCTCGGTGAGCGGGGGCTCCCAGAGGGCGAAGACCAGCTCTCCGCGCGGGGAGGCGTCGTCGGCGACCTCCACCACCGGCAGGCCGGTGAGGCGCCGGGCGGCCACCGCGGGCTCGGCGGCGGTCGCTGAGGCCAGCAGGAAGACGGGAGAGGCGCCGTAGCGGGCGCACAGGCGGCGCAGTCGGCGCAGGACCTGGGCGACATGGGAGCCGAAGACGCCGCGGTAGGTGTGGCACTCGTCGATGACGACGTACTTCAGCGCCTTCAGGAAGGAGGACCAGCGGGGGTGGGACGGGAGTATGCCCCGGTGCAGCATGTCGGGGTTGGTCAGGACGTAGTTGGCGTACTGGCGGATCCACTCGCGTTCCTCGAACGGAGTATCGCCGTCGTACACGGCCGGGCGTACGGAATTGCCCAGCGGATGTGAAAGTTCCTTCACCGAGCGGCACTGATCCGCCGCAAGGGCCTTGGTCGGGGCCAGGTAGAGCGCGGTGGCGCCGCGGCCGTTCGGGGCCTCGGAGCCGTCCAGGAGCGTCGAGAGGACCGGCACGAGGTAGGCCAGGGACTTGCCGGACGCGGTGCCCGTGGCGACGACGACCGAGTCGCCGTCCAGGGCGTGCTCGGCGGCTCGTGCCTGGTGGGCCCAGGGATGTTCGATTCCCGCGGTCTGCACCGCGGCGATGACCTCCGCGCGGATCCGGTCCGGCCAGACGGCATGGCGACCCTCGCGCGGGGGCACATGCTCCGTATGAGTGATGCGCGAAGCCCGGCTCGGCCCCGAGGCGAGTCGGCCCAGCACAGTGGCCGGGTCCACCCGGGAAACGGGGCCCGTCGGGGATCGATCGGATCGGTGATTCTTGGCCATCGGCACCGAGTGTGTCACTGGCGTGACGGACAATGGGACCAAGGCGTCGTGCACGCCTGCCGGTAAGTGATTGAATGCCATCGCGGCTGGCGAACCGTCCTGGGGGCTTCAAGCCGAGGTGTCCCGAGGGACGACCGCTCGATAGCAAGGTGCTGGAGGATCCGTGGACCTGTCCCTGTCGACCCGTACCGTCGGCGATCGTACGGTCGTCGAGGTCGGTGGCGAAATCGACGTATATACCGCGCCCAAGTTGCGCGAGCAGTTGGTCGAGCTGGTGAACGACGGGAGTTTCCACCTCGTCGTCGACATGGAGGGCGTGGACTTCCTCGACTCCACCGGGCTCGGCGTACTGGTCGGCGGCCTCAAGCGGGTGCGCGCCCATGAGGGCTCCCTGCGCCTGGTCTGCAACCAGGAGCGCATTCTCAAGATCTTCCGCATCACCGGCCTCACCAAGGTGTTCCCGATCCACACCTCGGTCGAGGAAGCGGTGGCGGCGACCGACTGATCACCGGACCGGGGCCCGCCCGAGCGCGGGTTCCGGCACGGCAGAAGTTGAAAGAGAAGGGGGACCGGGCTTTCGGCGGCCCGGTCCTCCGGACAGCACGCCCGTAGTTCGGAGGGGGATGCATGGCCACCGTTGAACTCCGTTTCAGCGCGCTGCCCGAGCACGTCAGGACCGCCCGACTGGTGGCGGCAGCGGTGGCGCGCAGGGCCGGAGTGGACGAGGCCGTCCTGGACGAGGTCAGGCTCGCCGTCGGCGAGGCCTGCTCCCGTGCCGTCGGACTCCACCAGAGCGTCGGTATCACGGCGCCGGTGAAGGTGGCGCTGATCGAGGAGGAGAAACAGTTCTCCATCGAGGTCGGCGACGAGGCGCCGCGCTCCGTTCCCGGCGAGCGGGCATCCGGCGCCGTGGGCGGCGACGGCGAGGTGGATGCCGAGGAGGACGAGATGGGCCTCGCGGTCATCAGCGGCCTCGTCGACGACGTGGAGGTCTCCGCGGGGGAGCATGGTGGCCTGATCCGCATGACCTGGCCGACCACACCGCCGGCCGCGGTGCTCCCCTGAACGACCCAGCCGAACCGCACTCATCCCGAAGGGGCCCTGCTGAGCAGGGCCCCTTCGGGTTGTCGGCGACGTGCCGCGGAATTCGTGAAGGAATTCACGATCAATGAGCCGATAATTCGATCAAGTGGCCATGTGTACGTCAATGGTTTTAGGGCATTAGCACTTTCGGGTTCAGTGGCTTGACGTCGATCATTTGCTGAACGGCATGTGAAGGCTAATTCCGTTTACCGCCATCTGTTTTGATCAGGTTCCGGTACCTAGAATCCGTCCACATCTTGAGCTCAGCCCAAGCGTCAAGGAGGACGAATGGCGGGGCTTTCTACCCCTCATCAGCTGGACCACCCCACAACCCTCGCAGCCGCGGTACTGACCGACGAGAACCGGATCATCGTGACGGTCATCGGGGTCGTCGCGCTGGC
Organism: Streptomyces bicolor; assembly: GCF_000719285.1. Taxonomy (GTDB): domain Bacteria; phylum Actinomycetota; class Actinomycetes; order Streptomycetales; family Streptomycetaceae; genus Streptomyces; species Streptomyces bicolor. Next base: position 322,080 of record NZ_JOFS01000006.1, read on the forward strand.
CGCGCTCGTGGTCGCCGGCGTACTCGTGCGCCAGGTGCTCGCGGCGGGCGAGGGCACCGACAGCATGAAGAAGATCGCGGCAGCGGTCCAGGAAGGCGCCAACGCCTATCTGGCCCGGCAGTTGCGAACCCTCGGCGTATTCGCCGTCGTGGTGTTCTTCCTGCTCATGCTGCTGCCCGCGGACGACTGGAATCAGCGCATCGGCCGATCGGTGTTCTTCTTGATCGGCGCCGCGTTCTCGGCGGCCACCGGTTATATCGGCATGTGGCTGGCCGTGCGCAGCAATGTGCGCGTCGCCGCGGCCGCACGGGAAGCGACCCCGGCGCCGGGAGAGCCGGAAAAGGATCTCACCGCCGTCTCGCACAAAGCCATGAAGATCGCTTTCCGCACGGGCGGCGTCGTCGGCATGTTCACGGTGGGGCTCGGTCTGCTGGGCGCCTCCTGTGTGGTGCTGGTGTACGCGGCCGACGCGCCGAAGGTGCTCGAGGGCTTCGGCCTCGGCGCCGCGCTGATCGCGATGTTCATGCGTGTCGGCGGCGGCATCTTCACCAAGGCCGCCGACGTCGGCGCCGACCTGGTCGGCAAGGTCGAACAGGGCATTCCGGAGGACGATCCGCGCAATGCCGCGACCATCGCCGACAACGTGGGCGACAACGTCGGCGACTGCGCGGGCATGGCGGCCGACCTGTTCGAGTCGTACGCCGTGACCCTCGTCGCCGCGCTGATCCTCGGCTCCGCCGCCTTCGGCGACGCCGGGCTCGGCTTCCCGCTGCTGGTGCCGGCGATCGGCGTGATCACGGCCATGATCGGGATCTTCGCGGTGGCGCCCCGTCGGTCCGACCGCAGCGGGATGACGGCGATCAACCGCGGGTTCTTCATCTCCGCGGTGATCTCGCTCGTACTGGTCGCGATCGCCGTCTTCGTCTACCTGCCGTCGTCGTACGCCGACCTCGACGGCGTCACCGACGCGGCGATCCAGGCCAAGGACGGCGACCCGCGGATCCTCGCGCTGGTCGCGGTGGCGATCGGCATCCTGCTCGCCGCCGTGATCCAGCAGCTCACCGGCTACTTCACGGAGACCAACCGCCGACCGGTGATGGACATCGGCAAGACGTCGCTGACCGGCCCGGCCACCGTCGTCCTCGCCGGTATCTCCGTCGGTCTCGAATCGGCCGTCTACACCGCCCTGCTGATCGGCCTCGGCGTGTACGGAGCCTTCCTGCTCGGCGGTACGTCGATCATGCTGGCGCTGTTCGCGGTGGCGCTCGCCGGCACCGGCCTGCTCACCACGGTCGGCGTGATCGTCGCCATGGACACCTTCGGCCCGGTCTCCGACAACGCGCAGGGCATCGCCGAGATGTCCGGCGACGTCGAGGGCGCGGGTGCCCAGGTGCTCACCAACCTGGACGCGGTCGGCAACACCACCAAGGCCATCACCAAGGGCATCGCCATCGCCACCGCCGTCCTGGCGGCGGCGGCGCTCTTCGGGTCGTACCGCGACGCCATCACCACCGGCGCACGGGACGTGGGCGAGAAACTCAGCGGCGATGGCGCGCCGATGAGCCTGATGATGGACATCTCGCAGCCCAACAACCTCGTCGGCCTGGTCGCGGGCGCGGCGGTCGTCTTCCTCTTCTCGGGGCTCGCCATCAACGCCGTGTCGCGGTCGGCGGGTTCCGTGGTGTACGAGGTGCGGCGGCAGTTCCGTGAGAAGCCCGGGATCATGGACTACAGCGAGACGCCGGAGTACGGCAAGGTCGTCGACATCTGCACCAAGGACGCGCTCCGGGAACTCGCGACGCCCGGTCTGCTCGCCGTGATGGCGCCGATCTTCATCGGGTTCACGCTCGGCGTCGGCGCCCTCGGCGCCTACCTGGCGGGCGCGATCGGCACCGGCACGCTGATGGCGGTGTTCCTCGCCAACTCCGGCGGCGCCTGGGACAACGCCAAGAAGCTCGTCGAGGACGGTCATCACGGAGGCAAGGGAAGCGAGGCCCACGCCGCGACGGTGATCGGCGACACGGTCGGCGACCCCTTCAAGGACACCGCCGGTCCGGCGATCAACCCGCTGCTGAAGGTGATGAACCTGGTCGCGCTGCTCATCGCGCCCGCGGTCATCCAGTTCAGCTACGGCGAGGACAAGAACGTCGGCGTACGGATCACGATCGCCGTACTGTCGCTCCTCGTGATCGTCGGCGCGGTATACGTCTCCAAGCGGCGCGGTATCGCCATGGGTGACGAAGGCAACGCCGACAGGGTGGCCAAACCGGTCGATCCCGCGGTGGTTTCATAGGCGGTCCTACGACGGCCCAGTTCAAGGGGCGGGCGGGCGGCGCGTGTTGACGCGCCGCCCGCCCGCCTCATGCTTGTTCACGCCCTTGCCGTGACGCTTCTCTCACATGGTGCAAAGAGCATGGAAGTGCCACATAAGGGATATGTGGCGCGCTGCCGTTTCCCGCTCGCCGTGTAGGGTCCGGGGGCCGAGAGCCACGGAAGGGACCAAACCGGTGAACAAGAAGCTCGCGGCCGCACTGTCCGGCGGTGCGGTACTGGCGCTGGCACTGACGGGATGCACGAGCGACGAGGGCAACCCGGAGCTGGACGCCTGGGCCAAGAAGATCTGTGACACGGCGCCGACGCAGAACGCCAAGATCGCGGCGGCGGACGCCGCGATCACGAAGGCGGCCAAGGACAGCCCGCCCAAGGAGCTCCAGCAGGTCGACGCCCAGGCCTTCCAGGACCTCTCCGAAGGCTTCAAGGCCCGCGCGACGCTCCTCCAGCAGGCCGGGCCGCCGCCGGGCGTCGAGGGCGGCGCGAAGAAGCAGCAGGACGCCATCAAGAAGCTCACCGCGGTCTCCACGAGCTACGCCGAGCTGAAGAAGCAGACGGACGAGCTCAACACGAAGGACCAGGCGAAGTTCGCGTCCGGGCTGCGCAAGGTCGGCGAAGAGATGAGGGACGTGGTGAGCCAGCGCAAGAGCGCCCTCGACGCTCTCAAGCAGCTGGAATCGGGCGGCGACACCAAGAAGGCGCTGCTCAAGCAGGAGGGCTGCAAGGAGGCGGCCGCTTCGGCTTCCGCGTCGGCCACCGACAGCTGAGATCTGACGGGCCGGGCGGCCGAGGCGCCGCGGGCGGGCGTTCCAGCGCCGCCGCAGGACGCCGCCGAGCGGACGGCCGCACGCGCGCGTGCGGACATCTGAGGGCTTGCGCAGGCCTTGCGAGGCGGGTGGCTGAGTCGCGGCGCCGGTCATGCACCGGGCCTCGCCACGGGCGCGCCGTGCTTGCGGGGGCGGTGTTCCAGGGCTCGCGGGGCGGGTGGCCGAGGTCTTACGCGGCGGGCGGGGCCGGGCGCGGGTCACAATGAGGGCGTGAGTGACTCCAGTCTGTCCGCGCTGCCCGCCTCCGATCGCCCAGATGTAGCCGCCCGGCTGCGGGATGCCCTGCTCGGGGCCTCCTTCACCGCCGACGGGCTGCTCGAACTGCTCGGCGCGCCCGCGTACGCGGCGCTCGCGCGGAGCGAGACCGTGCCCGCGCTCCGGGCGACCCGCGGAGACTCGCCGCTGGAGGCGCTCGTACGGCTGTTCCTGTTGCAGCAGCCCGTGCCCCACGCGCGCGTGGCGGGCGTTCTGCCCGTCGACGCCTGTCTGGAGAGCGGATGGCTGGTCCGCGTCGGCGGGGACTCCGACGGCGACCTCGCCGCGACCGTGGACGTACGGCCGTACGGCGGGCCCGGGGGCGAGGACTGGTTCATCGTGTCCGACCTTGGGTGCGCGGTCGGTGGGGCAGGCGGCATCGGCAGCAAGGACGAGGGAGTCGTCCTCGGCGTCGGTGGCGCCTCCACGACACTCGCCGGCATCACGGTCCGTACGCCCGTCGCCTCCGCGCTGGACCTCGGCACCGGCTCCGGCATCCAGGCGCTGCACGCCGCGCAGCATGCCACGCGTGTGACGGCGACCGATCTCAACCCGCGCGCGCTGCACATCACCGCGCTCACGCTCGCGCTGTCCGGCGCCCCGGGCGCGGACCTGCGGACGGGCTCGCTGTTCGAGCCGCTCAAGAACGGCGAGACGTACGACCTGATCGTGTCGAACCCGCCCTTCGTGATCTCACCGGGTGCACGGCTGACGTACCGCGACGGCGGGATGGGCGGGGACGATCTGTGCCGCTCGATCGTTCAGGGGGCGGGGGAGCGGCTGAACGAGGGCGGGTTCGCGCAGTTCCTCGCCAACTGGCAGCACGTGGAGGGGGAGGACTGGCAGGAACGGCTGCGGTCGTGGGTGCCGCGTGGGTGCGATGCGTGGATCGTGCAGCGCGAGGTCCAGGACGTGACTCAGTACGCCGAGCTGTGGCTGCGGGACGCCGGTGACCACCGGGGTGACCCGGCCGAGTACCAGGCGCGGTACGACGCGTGGCTGGACGAGTTCGAGGCGCGCAAGGTGAAGGCCGTGGGGTTCGGGTGGATCACCCTGCGGAAGACGTCGGGTGCCGTGCCCTCGATCACGGTCGAGGAGTGGCCGCATCCGATCGAACAGCCGCTCGGTGACACGGTCAGGGCGCACTTCGAGCGTCTCGACTACCTGCGCGACCGCGACGACGCGGCCCTGCTGGAGGACCACTTCAGGCTCGTCTCCGAGGTTGTGCAGGAGCAGGTCGGGCTGCCCGGCGCTGAGGACCCGGAGCATGTGGTGCTGCGCCAGCACCGCGGCATGCGACGGGCCACCCAGGTGGACACGGTCGGCGCGGGCTTCGCGGGCGTGTGCGACGGTTCGCTGAGCGCGGGCCGCATTCTGGACGCGATCGCCCAACTGATGGGCGAGGACCCGGTTTTGCTGCGCGACCGCACGCCCGCGCAGATCCGGCTTCTGGTGGAGCAGGGGTTCCTGGAACCGGCGGACGGGGCGGCGCTCTGACGGTGACCACTGGGGTGAGCCGGTTCCGGTGATCCACATCACCGCACCGGAATACCTCCCGGCCGGTACCGGAAGTGGGTCATCCGCGCGCGTGAGGTGATCCGGGGCGACGGCCGGGGCACCCCGCTGCGTGCGCTTCCCGGACGGGCCTCTGAATCTCCGAATCTCCCGGCTCCCCGTAGACCGCCGGACGTGTGCGGGTCACGAGTGCCCGGTCTGGCGTGATTGGCCCCGAAAAGGCCTCCTGTCAGTGGCAGGTGCGAAGCTACCTTCGAGAGACAGACTCGACGCGTCCTCGGGGGAGGCGCGCTGCCTCTCGGGTCTCGGGGGGAGGCGTGATGGCGAGGGAGACGCCGGAGCACGGCGAAGGCAGGGTCATCAACGGGCGGTACCGGCTGCGGCGGACGCCCGGCGCGGGCGGTATGGGCCGCGTGTGGCTCGCATACGACGAGGAGTTGGCCTGCGACGTCGCGATGAAGGAGATTGCGACGCTGCCGGACGTGCCGATGGACGCGAGCGAGACCTCGCAGAGGATCGCCCGGGCCCGCAGCGAGGCCCGGCACGCGGCCCGGCTGCGCGGGCACCCGCATGTGGCGACGGTGCACGACGTGCTGGTGCACGAGGGGCTGCCGTGGATCGTCATGGAGTACGGGCCGGACGCGGTGGATCTCCAGGCGGTCGTGCGGAGTTCGGGACCGCTGACGCCCGCTCAGGCGGCCCGCGTCGGGCTCGCCGTGCTCGACGCGCTGACCGCCGGGCACCGGATCGGCATCCTCCACAGGGATGTGAAATCGGCCAACATCCTTCTGGCGCCGGACGCTTCGGGTGACCCCTACGCGCGCGTGCTGCTCACCGACTACGGCATCGCTCTCCAGCCCGAGTCCCGCGAGCCCCGGCTCACGGCCACCGCGGGCATCCTCGGCACCCGGCTGCCTCGCCCCGAACGCGTGCGTGGCGAACCGCCCACCCCGGCCGCCGACCTGTTCTCTCTCGGCGCCACGCTGTACGCCGCCGTGGAGGGCCGCGGCCCCTTCGACCGCCACGGGGACTTCGCGACACTGACGGCCCTGCGCGGCGAGGACCCGACACCGCCGATCAGGGCGGGCGAACTGGCGCCTGTACTGCACGGGTTGCTGGTCAAGCACCCGGTGCGGCGGTCGGCGCCGGAGGTGGTGGCACGGGACTGGAGTGGGTGGTGCAGGGGCTGGCGGGGACGCCTGGGATGCCGGAGGCGGCAGGCAGGGGGGCTCGGGGTACTGCCGGGGTGGGGTGGAGCGCCCGGGGTGGGCGCCGGACCTGGGGAGTTGGGTCCGCCGCCGGGCGGCTTCGGGCGGGCGGCGGGTGCTCGGCAGACGCCGGGTTGTGTCGGGCCGGCGCCGAGTGGCTCGCAGACGCCAGGTGGTGTCGGGCCGGCGTCCGGTACCCCGCAGACACCGAGTGCGGCTCTGACTCCGAACACCCCGCAGGCACCGCACACTCCGGCGGACAGATCCGGTGGGCGGACGCCCGGATCGGCGCCGTACGACGTCTGGCGACCGCCTGCCTCGCCGCCGCACTTCGACCCCGGGAACCCCTATGCGCAGGGTGCGGGCCCTACGTATGCGGATGGCGGTGGGCAGGCGCCCCAACCCGGGAGCGCGGGCGGCCGTATGCGGGTGGCGCCGCGCAGCCGCCGTACGCGGGGAGTCCGATGCCGCCGCCGTACGCGGGGAGCCCCACACCGCCGCGGTACTCGGGAGCCCTCACGCCACCGCCGCGCCCGAGCGGCACCCCCAGTGCCCCCGGCGGCCTCCCTGGAGCAGCGCTGCGCCCACCGTCGCCGCGCCGGGGTGGGCGGCGATGGGCCGGCCTCCGCTCTCGGCGTCAGGAAGTGCACCGCGCTCGTCGCGCTGGTCGTCGGCGGCGTTCTCGTCGTCGCCGGTGGGACGTGGGCCGCTGTGTCGCTGACCAGCGGTGACGGCGGGGACAAGAAGAGTGCCGCGGCGAGGAGCTCGCCTTCGGCGAGCGGGTCGCAGGGGTCGGCGTCGCCGACCGGGGCCGGGTATCCGTACGGCGATGCCGTGGGACTCACCGAGCCAGACCGGGGACTGCGTGCAGGCGGTGTGGTCGGGGACGCAATTCGAGTCGGTGCCGAACCTCGGTGTGGTGGACCGCGACGACGACTGGCCGGACGGTCAGGTCGTGGCGGTCGACACGGCCACCGACTTCGCCGGCGCCTGCTACGCCGTCGTACCCCGATTCCGCGACGACGGCGAGAACCTCTGGGTCGGGCAGATGAGCGTCGGCGATTGCTGGGTCTACGAGGAAGAGGAAGACGGTTACAGCGCCCTGTTGATCGACTGCGCCAAACCCCACACCGACCAGGTCATAGGCACTGTTCAGGCGCCCCGGGAAATGAGCCACAAGAACGGCTCCGACAACGCCACCAAGCTGTGTGGCAACAAATTCGAGTCGATCTGGGCCCCCGGTCCGGAGCGGACCGTCTATGGCTGGATCGCGGACGAGGAGGACTGGGAACCAGGCTTCAACAAGGTCGTGTGCACAGTCAGCCGGTCCGACGACAAGAAGACGACCGGAAAGATACCCGCGCCCGGTGAGGTCGAGGCCGGTGAGGCAGAGGAGAGGGGATGGGCTGGCGGGGAAGGCGGTGCTGTGGTGGCTGCTGCGCCCCGGGCGCCGGGCAGAGGCGGGGCCCTGAGAGTCCACAGCCGCGTCGGTCCCTCGTTCACCTGAGGTTCGCCTGTGCGCCGTCCGCGCGTGTCAGCCTCGCCGGGCTGGGCACTCACGGACGGGAGAAAAGGGGCAAGCGGAACCATGGAGAGGGGACCGGCGATCTTCGCTGGGGTGGTGTTCGCCCTGTTCGGAAGTGGACTGCTGGCGTGGACGACGGTGCGGGTGCGGCAGCGCCGACCCGTCGCTCAGGGTGTGAGCCCCGTCGCATCGGCGACGCTGGCCGGCCTTGTCTCGGTGATCACGCTGACCCTCGGAACGTGGTGCCTCACCCGGCTCTGAGAACGGCCCATGAGCTGCGCGGCGGATAATTGGGAGGCCGACTTCCGGAAAGGCTCCAAAAGACCGGTAGGCACTCCGGGCGGCAGGAATGGCGGAAGTCGGGTTACCGTTCGAGTGGCCGTTGCGGGCTTTTCCCGTTTGACAACGGGGCGGGATGTACCGTCACACTCCGCAGCGTCACCACCACCCGACCCCGGGACTGAGCGACCCTGGGGAGGCCCCAGCGTCGACCGGAGAGAAGAGCGAAGTTGTCCCCGACCAGCGAGACCGCACAGGGCGGCCGCCGACTCGTCATCGTCGAGTCGCCTGCCAAGGCGAAGACGATCAAGGGCTACCTGGGCCCCGGCTACGTAGTCGAAGCGAGCGTCGGGCACATCCGCGACCTCCCCAACGGCGCCGCGGAGGTGCCGGAGAAGTACACCGGCGAGGTCCGCCGGCTCGGCGTGGACGTCGAGCACGACTTCGAGCCGATCTATGTCGTCAACGCCGACAAGAAGGCCCAGGTCAAGAAGCTCAAGGACCTGCTGAAGGAGTCCGACGAGCTCTACCTCGCCACCGATGAGGACCGCGAGGGCGAGGCCATCGCCTGGCACCTCCAGGAGGTGCTCAAGCCCAAGGTCCCGGTCAAGCGGATGGTCTTCCACGAGATCACCAAGGCCGCGATCCAGGCCGCCGTGGCCAACCCGCGCCAGCTCAACCAGAAGCTCGTCGACGCCCAGGAGACCCGCCGCATCCTCGACCGTCTCTACGGCTACGAGGTCTCGCCGGTCCTGTGGAAGAAGGTCATGCCGCGCCTGTCGGCGGGCCGTGTCCAGTCGGTCGCCACACGACTCGTCGTGGAGCGGGAACGCGAGCGCATCGCGTTTCGTTCTGCTGAGTACTGGGACCTGACGGGCACCTTCGCGACCGGCCGCGCCGGGGACTCGTCGGACCCGTCGTCGCTGGTCGCCCGCCTGCAGACCGTCGACGGCAGGCGGGTCGCGCAGGGCCGCGACTTCGACTCCCTGGGACAACTCAAGAGCGCGAACACCCTCCACCTCGACGAGGCGAACGCCCGCGCCCTGGCCGCCGCCCTGGAGCAGACGCAGTTCGCCGTCCGGTCCGTCGAGTCCAAGCCGTACCGCCGCTCGCCGTACGCCCCGTTCCGTACGACGACGCTGCAGCAGGAGGCCAGCCGCAAGCTCGGCTTCGGCGCGAAGGCCACGATGCAGATCGCGCAGAAGCTGTACGAGAACGGCTACATCACGTACATGCGTACGGACTCCACGACGCTGAGCGACACCGCCATCGCCGCAGCCCGTGCCCAGGTCACGCACCTGTACGGCGCCGACTACCTGCCGCCCCAGCCGCGCACCTACGCCGGCAAGGTCAAGAACGCGCAGGAGGCGCACGAGGCGATCCGCCCCTCCGGCGACCGCTTCCGCACGCCTGCCGAGACCGGTCTGACCGGCGACCAGTTCAAGCTCTACGAGCTGATCTGGAAGCGGACCGTCGCCTCCCAGATGAAGGACGCGACCGGCAACAGCGTGACGGTGAAGATCGGTGGCACCGCCGCCGACGGCCGTGACGTCGAGTTCAGCGCGTCCGGCAAGACGATCACCTTCCACGGTTTCTTGAAGGCGTACGTCGAGGGCGCCGACGACCCGAACGCCGAGCTTGACGACCGCGAGCGCAGGCTGCCGCAGGTCGCCGAGGGCGACGCGCTGAGCGCCCAGGAGATCACGGTCGACGGGCACGCCACTAAGCCCCCGGCCCGCTACACCGAGGCCTCGCTCGTCAAGGAGCTGGAAGAGCGCGAGATCGGCCGGCCGTCGACGTACGCGTCGATCATCGGCACGATCCTCGACCGCGGCTATGTGTTCAAGAAGGGCACGGCGCTCGTTCCGTCCTTCCTGTCCTTCGCCGTGGTCAACCTCCTGGAGAAGCACTTCGGGCGGCTCGTGGACTACGACTTCACCGCCAAGATGGAGGACGACCTCGACCGCATCGCCCGCGGCGAGGCGCAGGCCGTGCCGTGGCTGAAGCGGTTCTACTTCGGCGAGGGCACGAGCAACGGAGACGCGGCCGACGCGGGCAACGGCGACGGCGACCACCTCGGTGGCCTCAAGGAGCTGGTGACCGACCTGGGCGCGATCGACGCGCGCGAGGTGTCCTCGTTCCCGCTGGGCAACGACATCGTGGTGCGGGTCGGCCGCTACGGCCCGTACATCGAGCGCGGCGAGAAGGACACCGAGCAGCACCAGCGCGCCGACATCCCGGACGACCTGGCGCCGGACGAGCTGTCCGTCGAGCTGGCCGAGGAACTGCTGGCCAAGCCGAGCGGCGACTTCGAGCTGGGCACCGACCCGGCCACCGGGCACCAGATCGTCGCCAAGGACGGCCGCTACGGCCCGTACGTCACCGAAGTGCTCCCCGAGGGCACCCCGAAGACCGGCAAGAACGCCGTGAAGCCGCGTACGGCCTCGCTGTTCAAGTCGATGTCGCTCGACACGGTGACGCTGGACGACGCGCTGAAGCTGATGTCGCTGCCGCGAGTCGTCGGTGCCGACGCCGAGGGCCAGGAGATCACCGCGCAGAACGGCCGCTACGGGCCGTACCTGAAGAAGGGCACGGACTCGCGCTCGCTGCAGTCCGAGGAGCAGCTCTTCACGATCACCCTCGAAGAGGCGCTGGCGATCTACGCCCAGCCCAAGCAGCGGGGCCGCGCGGCCGCCAAGCCGCCGCTGAAGGAGCTGGGCACGGACCCGGTCAGCGAGAAGCCGGTCGTCGTCAAGGACGGTCGCTTCGGGCCGTACGTCACCGACGGGGAGACCAACGCGACCCTGCGCTCCGGCGACAGCGTCGAGACGATCACCCCGGAGCGCGGCTTCGAACTGCTCGCCGAGAAGCGCGCGAAGGGTCCCGCCAAGAAGACGGCGAAGAAGGCTCCGGCGAAGAAGGCGGCCGCCAAGAAGGCCGCCCCGGCCAAGAAGACGGCCGCGAAGAAGACCGCGGCGAAGAAGACCACGACGGCCGCGAAGAAGACGACGGCGAAGAAGACGGCCGCCAAGAAGGCGACGGCTTCCAAGACGGCGACGGACGACTGAGGCGTCGGACCACCGAACCACCCTCTCCGCGAGGGGCGACCGGTCTCCAGGAGGGCCAACCCGGCTCTCTCGGGGGCCGGTTGACGGTCAGGTTCTTCACTTCCGGTTCGCGAAACGAACGCATCGGCATCAGTTTGGTGTCGGGTCGTGCGGGCGTTCGGGCGCGCGCGTCGGGCTGTCAGTGGGTCCCGATAGGCTGAAAGCATGACTCGTGCCGAGCAGCCTACGGCCCACGACACCGCCCCCGACGACGCCCTGGCCGCGGACTCCCGCGAGCGCGCCGTCCGCGCCCTGCTGCGCCGACCGCAGCTCAAGCGGCTGTGGAGCGCGCAGTTGGTGGGTGGTGTCGGCGACATCCTCACGCTCCTGGTGCTGGTGCTGCTGGCCCTTCAGGCGGCGATCGCCGAGGGCTCGTTCGGCGGTGGCTACCGGGGCGTGGCGTTCGCAGTGGCGACCGTCTTCGGTGTGCGCATCCTGGCGACGCTGCTCTTCGGCGCCGTACTCCTCGGCCCCCTGACGTCGCTCACCTCCCAGGAGGGCCCGCTCGACCGGCGCTGGACCATGGTCGGCGCGGACGGCCTGCGGGTCGCCCTGCTGATCGTCGCGCCCCTGTGGATCGACTGGACACCGGACAACGCGCTGGCCGTTCTCCTGGTCACCGTCTTCGTGACCGGCGTCGCCGAGCGCTTCTGGACGGTGTGCCGTGAGAGCGCGGCGCCCGCGCTTCTGCCGCCCCCGCCGCCCGAGGGCGCGACGGTACGACCGCTGCCGGACCACATGGACGCCCTGCGCCGCCTGTCACTTCGTACGGGCTTCGTGGCGATCCCGCTGGCCGCCGCCGCACTCGTCGTCGCCGCGCTGCTCAACAACCTGCTCGGTGCCGGGCTCGACTGGTTCGAGCAGCACCAGGCGGCCCTTGCGTCGTATGTCGCGGCCGGCCTGTTCGCCGCGTCCCTGTCCGTGCTGACCTTCCTGGAGCTGCCCGACACGCGCACCCCGCGCGCGCGGTCGCCGCTCGAGGGGCTGCGCCGGCCGAAGACCGGTTCGGGTGTCGACAAGGGCCGTACCGGCGCGATGCCGCTGCTGGTACTCGCCTGCGCCGCCGTCGCCGGGGCGGTGTCCGCCGCGGTCGCGGTGTCCGTGCTGCACGCCAAGGACCTGGGCGGCGGGCCGGTGCTGTACGGCCTGCTGGTGCTCGCGCTGACCGGCGGCGTGGTCGTCGGCATCCGTACGGCGCCCTCCGTGCTGCCCGCCCTGTCGCGGCGCCGGCTGCTGGCGCTGGTGCTCGCCTTCACCGGCGTCGCCCTGCTGGCTGCCGGACTCGTGCCGGACGTCACCACCGTGCTGCTGATCGTCGCGCTGGCCGGCCTCGGCGCGGGCGTGTCCGCCAACACCGGGCACACCCTGCTCGACCAGGAGGCCGAGGAATTCCGCCGGCCGCGCACGACGGAGCATCTGCACGCGGTCGTACGGGTCTGTGTCGCGCTCGGCGCGGTGATCGCGCCCCTGGTGGCCGCGCTCATCGGGCCGCACCGCCTGGAGAGCGGCAAGTTCGTCTTCGCGCACGGCGGTGCCGCGTTCACCCTGATGCTGGTCGGCGCGCTGCTGCTGCCGGTGGCCGCGCTCGTGCTGGCCAAGGTCGACGACCGCTCCGGCGTACCGCTGCGGCAGGACCTGCGCGACGCGGTGCTCGGGGGCGACGACCCCGAGCAGGTGCCCGCGACGTCCGGCTTCTTCATCGCCCTGGAGGGCGGCGACGGCGCCGGGAAGTCCACCCAGGCCGAGGCGCTCGCCGAGTGGATCCGGGGCAAGGGCCATGAGGTCGTCGTCACGCGCGAGCCGGGGGCGACGCCGGTCGGCAAGCGGCTGCGGTCGATCCTGCTGGACGTGTCGAGCGCGGGCCTGTCGCACCGGGCGGAGGCACTGCTGTACGCGGCGGACCGCGCGGAACACGTGGACACGGTGGTCCGGCCCGCGCTGGAGCGCGGCGCGGTCGTGATCTCGGACCGCTACGTCGACTCCTCGGTCGCCTACCAGGGCGCGGGCCGTGACCTGTCGCCGACGGAGATCGCCCGCATCAACCGCTGGGCGACGAACGGGCTCGCGCCGCATCTGACGGTGCTGCTGGACGTCGCGCCGGAGGTCGCCCGCGAGCGGTTCACCGAGGCGCCGGACCGGCTGGAGTCCGAGCCGGCCGAGTTCCACGCACGCGTGCGCTCCGGCTTCCTGACGCTGGCCGCGGCCGACCCGGGCCGGTACCTGGTGGTGGACGCGGGCCAGGAACCGGAAGCCGTGACGACGGTCATCCGGCACCGGCTCGACCAGATGCTGCCGCTGTCCGAGGCCGAGATCCAGGCGCAGGAGGAAGCGCGCCGGAAGGCCGAGGAAGAGGCCCGCCGCAAGGCCGAGGAAGAGGCCGCCCGCAAGGCCGAGGAGGAGCGCCTGGAGCGCGAGCGCCAGGAGCAGCTCGCCCGGCTGCGTGCCGAAGAGGAGGAGCGCAAGCGGCGCGAGCTGGAGGAGGCGCAGCGGCGCGAGGCCGAACGGCAGGCGGAGGAGGCCCGGCAGCGGGCCGAGGAAGCGGCTCGGCGCGCCGAGGAGGAACGGCAGCGGCTTCTCGCGGAGGAGAAGGCGCGCGCCGAGGAAGAGGCGCGCCGCAGGGCCGAGGAAGAACGGCGCCGTAAGCAGGCCGAGGAAGAGGCCAGGCTGCGTGCCGAGGCGGAGGCCCTCCGTCTGGAGAAGCAGCGCAAGGCGGAGGAGGCTCTGCTGCGGGCCGAGGAGGCGCGCCGCCAGGCGGAGCAGGCGGCGGCCGCGGCGGAGGCGGGTCCGAAGCCGACGGGGCCCGTGTCCGGGCCTGCTTTCGGGGACGCGGCGACGGTACCCACGCCTGTGGTGACGCCGGGGAAGGTGCCCGGCGAGGCGTCGGACGAGACGACGGTGCTGCGGCCGGTGCGTGACGAGGAGCGTGGCGGTGAGCGGGGTTCCGGCGGCCGTGCTTCCGGGGAGTCCGACTCCGAGGTGACGGCGAAGCTGCCGCAGCCGCCGGCGCCTTCGGGGGCGTCGGACGAGACGGCTGTGCTGCCGCCGGTTCCTCCGGGCGCGGCGGACGAGACCACCGTGCTTCCTCCCGTGGCGCCGGGGGCGGCCGTTGAGACGGCTGTGCTGCCGCCGGTTCCTCCGGGCGCCGCGGATGAGACGGCCGTACTGCCTCCCGTTTCGGGGGACGAGCCCGGGGATCGGGTTCCGCCCGGGTACTTCCGCGACGAGGAACGCACGCGTGAGCTGCCTCAGGTCGACGAGGAGGGGGCACCTCGGCGCAGGGCCCGGTCCGACTGGGCCGAGGAGACGCCGCTGGATGATCTGCCGACTCTGGCGGATGAGCTGTTGGGGCCGCATGAGGACGAGTACGACGACGAGGGCGGCCGGGGGCGGGGTCGGCGGCGCTGAGGTCGCTGAGCTTGGGGCGGCTGGTCGGCTGAGGTGTGCTGCGGACGGCGTGAGATCGGCCGGCTCGCCCGGTATCGACGGGGCGCCGCTCGACTGAGCCGCTCGCTCGATGAGCTCGCTGCCGGGCGCGGCTACGACGCCGTGCCTGGTACCACCCAAGGGGCGTGGGGCTCTGTTTGATGTGCGGCTACCGCCGCGCGTAAGCGACCAGCCCCACCGGCCGGCACGCGCGCGACTAACCCTCACCCGCCCCGGCGCTGTGCGAATACCCCCCACCGGTCGGCACACGCACGAAGCCGGGAGCCGTCCGCCACCTCATGCCGCCCGACCCGGCCTCCATTGTCAGTGCCGCCCCGCACAATGGATCCCGCAACGCGAAGAGTGGACGAAAGGCGGGCGTGACCCATGACCGTGTGGGACGACCTGGTGGGGCAGGAGCGGGTCAGCGAGCAGCTGGCCGCAGCCGCTCGGGACGCCGATGCCCTCGTCACCGCTGCCGCCGCCGACGCACCGCCCCCCGAGGCGTCCAAGATGACCCACGCCTGGCTGTTCACGGGGCCGCCCGGGGCGGGCCGGAACCAGGCGGCCCGGGCCTTCGCCGCCGCGTTGCAGTGCGTCAGCCCGGACCGGGCGCTCGGCGGCGCACCCGGATGCGGGTTCTGCGACGGATGTCATACGGCGCTCGTCGGCACGCACGCCGACGTCACCACCGTCGCCGCCGTCGGCACCCAGATCCTCGCCGACGACATGCGGGACACCGTCCGCAAGTCGTTCACCTCGCCGGCGAACGGCCGCTGGCAGATCATCCTCGTCGAGGACGCCGAGCGGCTGAACGAGAAGTCGGCCAACGCGGTGCTGAAGGCCGTGGAAGAGCCCGCTCCCCGTACGGTCTGGCTGCTCTGCGCCCCTTCCATCGAGGACGTCCTGCCCACCATCCGCTCGCGCTGCCGCCACCTGAACCTGCGGACGCCGTCCGTCGATGCCGTCGCGGACATGCTCGTACGGCGGGAAGGCATCGAGCCCGACGTCGCCGCGGCGGCGGCCCGCGCCACGCAGGGGCACGTCGACCGGGCCCGCCGCCTGGCCACCGATCCGGCTGCCCGCGAGCGCCGGACCGCCGTGCTCAAGCTGCCCCTCCGGCTCGGCGATGTCGGCGGCTGCCTCAGGGCCGCCCAGGAGCTCGTCGACGCCGCCGCCGAGGACGCCAAGCAGCTCGCCGAGGAGATCGACGTCAAGGAGACCGAGGAGCTGAAGGCGGCGCTGGGCGCGTCCCAGGGCGGCAGGATGCCGCGTGGCACGGCGGGCGTGATGAAGGAGCTGGAGGACAAGCAGAAGCGGCGCCGTACGCGCACGCAGCGCGACAGCCTCGACCTCGCGCTGACCGACCTGACCGCCTTCTATCGCGACGTTCTCGCTCTCCAGCTGGGCACCCGCGTCGCCCTCGCCAACACCGACGCCGAGGACGCCTTGGAGCGCCTCGCCCGCGACAGCGCCCCGGAGGCCACCCTCCGCCGCATCGAGGCGATCGCCGCCTGCCGCGACGCCCTCGACCGCAATGTGGCGCCCCTGCTGGCGGTGGAGGCGATGACGATGGCCCTCAGAGCGGGCTGAAACGGAGGCGGCCCGCCCGGTCCCACTCCCCTCCACAAGTGATCGACGGAAGGTTGACCATGTAACACGTACGAGCCGTAGCGTGCACGCACAGCATCCGAGCCGCTGCACAGAGTTACTCTCGCCTGATGCACACCAGGCGCAGCTCTCCAGTCAGTCCGGACCCGGGCCCAACCGGGAACGGCCGCCAAAGCAGCCACCCCAGCCGTCGCAGCGGCCGCGGCCCCAGCTCAAGCCCTTGGCGAGCCCGCACGTTGGGCGCCTTCCTCGCGGCCGCCACCCTGCTCCTGTCCGCCTGCACCTCCGGCGGTTCGCCGAACCCGGGAAGGCCGGCGGCCGAGGCGGCCCTGGCCGCGCTCCCGAGGTCGACGCCGGCCGCGCTCGCGCCGTACTACGGGCAGAAGCTGAGCTGGCGCGACTGCGGGGCGCCCGGATTCCAGTGCGCCACGATGAGGGCACCGCTCGACTACGCCAAGCCGGACGCCGGGAGCATCCGGCTCGCTGTCGCCCGCAAGAAGGCGACCGGCCGGGACGAGCGGCTCGGTTCGCTGCTCGTGAACCCGGGCGGACCTGGCGGCTCGGCGATCGGCTACCTCCAGCAGTACGCGGGGATCGGCTACCCGGCCGACGTACGCGCCCGCTACGACATGGTCGCGGTCGACCCGCGCGGAGTCGCCCGCAGCGAGCCCGTCAAATGCCTCGACGGGCGGGCGATGGACAGGTACACGCAGACGGACTTCACGCCCGACGACGAGAAGGAGACCGAGAAGCTCGTCGGCGCCTACAAGCGGTTCGCGGAAGGGTGCGGAGCGCACTCGCCCGGCGTCCTGCGCCACCTCTCCACCACCGAGGCGGCCCGGGACATGGACATCCTGCGGGCGGCGCTGGGGGACGAGAAACTGACGTACGTGGGGGCGTCGTACGGCACCTTCCTCGGGGCGACGTACGCGGGGCTCTTCCCGGACCGGGTGGGCAGGCTGGTCCTGGACGGCGCGATGGACCCGTCGCTGCCCGCCCGCAGGATGAACCTCGACCAGACGGCGGGCTTCGAGACGGCGTTCCAGGCGTTCGCGCGGGACTGCGTGCGGCAGCCGGAGTGCCCGCTCGGCACGAAGGCCGCCGAGGTGGGCAAGAACCTCAAGTCGTTCTTCCGCAAGCTCGACGCCAAGCCCATCCCGACCGGTGATCCGGACGGCCGTCGGCTCGGCGAATCCCTCGCCACCACCGGGGTGATCGCGGCGATGTACGACGAAGGCGCCTGGGGGCAACTCCGCGACGCGCTGACCTCGGCGATGGAGGAGAAGGACGGCGCGGGCCTCCTCGCCCTCTCCGACAGCTACTACGAGCGCGACGCCGGCGGCGACTACACCAACCTGATGTTCGCCAACGCGGCCGTGAACTGCCTGGACCTCCCGCCGGCCTTCGCCACCCCCGACGACGTCCGCACCTCCCTCCCCGCCTTCGAGAAGGCGTCCCCCGTCTTCGGCGAAGGCCTGGCCTGGGCCACCCTGAACTGCGCGTACTGGCCGGTGGCGCCGACCGGTGAGCCGCACCGCATCGAGGCCAAGGGCGCGGCCCCGATCATCGTGGTCGGCACCACCCGCGACCCGGCGACCCCGTACCGCTGGGCCCAGGCCCTCTCCCGCCAGCTCTCCTCGGCCCGGCTCCTCACCTACGAGGGCGACGGTCACACGGCGTACGGGCGGGGCAGTGCGTGCGTCGACAGGACGATCAACGCATATCTCCTCCGAGGGACCCCGCCCACTCGGGAGAAGCGCTGCTGACAGCCCATGCGGAGGGGCCCCGGAGAATGGGACTCCGGGGCCGCACGCAGGGGCCGGCGGTGGCCTGCGGGCGGGTCGGCTTGGGCCTGCTGGGGGCCTGCGGAGGGCTGGCTGGGGACCGGGGAGGGGTTGGTTCGGAGCGCTCCAGAAACTGTGTAGACTTACCGACGTTGCTGATCGCACCATGGTGCGGACGGCGCGCCGCCTTAGCTCAGATGGCCAGAGCAACGCACTCGTAATGCGTAGGTCTCGGGTTCGAATCCCGAAGGCGGCTCCGGCAAAGGCCAGGTCACATAGCCCGTGACCTGGCCTTTTGTGTTGCTCGGGGCGTGACGCGTCACACGGCCGGGGTGCCGCGAGCTGGCTTGCGTGAGCGATGCGTGAGCGGAGCGGTCCGGCGCCCTACTTCTTGGGCTTCTTCCGCTTGCCCTTCTCCTTGGCCCTGGCCTCGAGCATGAGCGTGGCCGCCCGGTGCCGGAGGTCGTGCAGCCGGATCGGCGGGAGGCCGGAGGCGGCGACGAGGCGCTTGAAGAGGTTGGTCACCTTGCCGGGATGGAGCCAGGAGCCGTCTTCCTGAGTGAAGACCATGCCGGTGTCCACCCAGGCTGATCCCCACTCCTCGCGGTCGGCGTCCTGCTGTTCGTGGTGGCGCTTCAGGACGTTGACGGTGTCGTCGTCGAGCGCGACCACTCGGAAGCCGCTGTCCGTCTTGGGCTCGGAGGTCTCGACTTCCCACCCGTCCTGGACGAGCTGGGCGGAGACGGTCAGGGAGTGGTCATCGAGGTTGGTCTCCGACCAGGGCTGCCCGCATGCCTCGCCCCGCCGCAGTCCGCGGAAGGCGATCAGGTGCCACATCGCGTACAGCCGGTGCCCCGCGACCAAGTCGAGGAACGCGCCGGTCTGTTCGGGCGTCCAGACCATCACGGGCGAGGGCTTCTCGCCCGTCTGCTCCCACTTGGCGACCCGCGCGTCCGTCCACACCAGAGCCTTCGGCTTGCGCACGGGGTCGAGTTCGACGTGCTCCGCCGGGTTGAAGGTGAGTGAGGGACTGATGAGCGTCATCGCGCAACCCGCCCGAACCCGCCACAAGCCCGCTCCGCAGCCGTCCGGCCGTTCGCCGCTTCCTCGAAGGCCCCCCGCTCGACCCCGCCGACCTGTCCTTGGTCTTACTGGTCACCGAGGAAGAGGCGGACCGCCCCATGCCGACCCTCACGGTCGCGCAGCTGGGCACCCAGCGAAAAGACCTCATGGTGCCTATCATCTGCTGGGATGCACAAGGGGCGTCTACGCAGTCACGACGCTCAGCTACTTCGAATTCTGGGATTGACCCTGGCCACGCATGACGAAGGGGCACCTCATCGATGCGCATCCTCCTGATCGGGCCGCCCGGAGCCGGCAAGGGCACGCAGGCAGTGCGCCTTGCCGCGCATCTCTCGATCCAGCACATCTCCACCGGTGAGCTGTTCCGCGAGCACATCGCCCAGGGCACCGAGCTCGGGCAGAACGCCCACACGTACATACGCAGCGGACTTCTGGTACCGGACGAGGTCACGATCGGGGTGATCAGAGAGCGCCTTGCCCGCCCGGACACCGAGCGCGGATTCCTGCTGGACGGCTTCCCCCGCAATCTCGACCAGGCACAGGCGTTGGACGGCATCCTGGCCGACGCTGAGTCGAGGCTGGATGCCGTGCTCGACCTGGAGATTCCCGAGGCCGAGGTGGTCAGGCGGATCGCTGGACGACGGCTGTGCCGTCAGGACCGCGAACACATCTTCCACGTCGACTACACCCCGCCTGAAGTGACAGGAGTCTGCGACGTCTGCGGCGGTGAGCTGTACCAGCGCGATGACGACCGTGAGGCAACCGTTCGTAGGCGACTGGAGGTCTATCGCAGCGAGACGGCGCCGGTCGTCGACCACTACCAGGCCATGGGTCTGGTGAGCACGATCTCGGCCCTCGGCCAGGTCCAGGAGGTCATGGACCGCGCGCTGGTCGCGATCGGCCAGGGCCAGGTCGATGCCTCCGGCGCGTCGAGCTGTTGACCCCTCCGCCGGGAAGGTGCGGCTGCCGTCCCTGACGGCCGACGACGACTGCAAGCTCCGCCCGCCCCAGCCGCCGTGTCGGCCCCGTGCATCGCCGCGATCTGGACCAGGCCACTGGGCGCGGAGACTCGAACTGATCCTTCCCTCACACCCTGGCCCCCGGACGCGCCGAAGGCTAGTCGGGTCGGATGGAGCCGTGAAACTGGATCCCCCGACAGATATGCCGGATCTCTCGGTGCTGGCGAAACTCACCCCTGCGAAGGGTTCGGTCATCGGTCACTGCCACTGCTGAGGAATCGCAATGGACGCCCATCGAAAAGACCTGTACCCCGACGTTATCGCCGCGGGCGGCCTTGTATCGGCGATGAAAGAGGCCGCGAAACTGCGGGGATGCGACATCGGGCTGCCGCCCTGGGCCACCGACGCCATCGGCATCGAGACGCCAAGGGGGCTTGTGTCGGTCCATCCCGCGACCGAGGAGCGTCTGTTCCGGGTGCGAGTCCTCATTCCGGGTTTCACCTGGGATATTCCCGGGTTCTCCTGGGAAGTCGGCTCGACTGACGATCTCGGCTTGCTCGTGGAGGCGGTTGCCGCATGGCGAGAAGGGACGCCGCTCGACTAGTTGGCGGCGAGATTCGAGTTCCTGGAGCTCGATGAATTCGCCAGGGCACTCGAAAGGGGAGAGGGCTGGACGGAGATCGTTACGAGGTCATTCGCCCCGGGGTGCCCCGGGGCCGCCTGGGTCGAGGTGCCGACCGGTGACCTGATCGCCTACCTGCGAGCCGCTCTGAACCAACAGTGATCTCGACAGATCGATGAAGTCGAAACCTCGCCAGGCAATCCCTGGCGGGGTTTCGCCATGTCCGCCCCCGCCCGCCAACAGCTGTAAAGCTCAAGGGCGTTGACCTGTCCCATGCGCACCAGCAGAATGAGCGCGCATCCGTGAGAGCGCTCTCAGAGCCGTTCTCAGAGCCGGCCGAGGGAGACCCATGAACGGCATGACCGACAGGCAGGGCCCGGCCCTCAGCCGCCGCCAACTCATCGGCACCGGCCTGGGCCTCGGTGCGGCGGTCCTCACGGGGGCCGGTGCCGGCGTCGCTCACGCCGATGCCGGTGCCGGTGCCTCACCCCGCCACCGCGCCCAGGCCTTCCTCGCCGCGGCCATGGACGCCTATCCCGACCATGGCACCATCCGCCTCACCCAGAGTTACACCGACCAGGCCGGCCTCTTCAGTACCGCCTTCACCTACGACAACGCCCTCGCGATCCTCGCCCACCTCGCGGCCCGCACCGCGGACGGGCGGGAGCGGGCCGTCGGGCTCGGGGACGCGCTGCTGTACGCCCAGGCGCACGACCCGGCCCATGACGACGGCCGGCTCCGGCAGGCCTACAACGTCGGGCCGTACACCTTCTACGACGGCTCGCGGCAGCCGGACGGGTTCGTGCGGGCGGACGGGACCGTCAATGTCGGGACGCAGTTCGGGTTCACGGGTACGGCCGTGGGGGACATGGCCTGGGCCGGGATCGCGCTCAGCGCGCTGGCCCGGCGGACGGGGGAGCGGCGGTTCCTCTACGGTGCCGTGCGGATCGGGGAGTGGATCGAGCGGAACGGGCGTACCGACGAACCCCTCGGGGGGTACAAGTTCGGCGTCAACGGGGCGAACGAGAAGCTGCCCTTCACCTCCACCGAGCACAACACCGACCTTGTCTGTCTGTTCGGGCGGCTCGCGCGGCTCACGGGGGACGGGGTGTGGAACGAACGGCGTGCTCGGGCGCGGGACTTCGTCGAGAGGATGTGGGAAGCGGACGGGGGG
The DNA here is from genome assembly GCF_000719285.1 of Streptomyces bicolor. Taxonomy (GTDB): domain Bacteria; phylum Actinomycetota; class Actinomycetes; order Streptomycetales; family Streptomycetaceae; genus Streptomyces; species Streptomyces bicolor. Next base: position 343,783 of record NZ_JOFS01000006.1, read on the forward strand.
TTCTTCTACACCGGGACGAATGACGGGGCCACCGTCAACACCTCGCCCGTCCCCGAGGACACCCAGACCTGGACCCACCTCGCCCTCGACTCCCGCGCCCACGCCCGCTCGCTGGACTGGGCCGCGCGCGAGCTGGCCGTCGTCGACCACGCCGAGCGGCGCAACAGCACGGTCCCGGCTGGGCAGCCGTACGAAGGTGTCACCTTCAGTTCTGCCGGTCTCCTCGCCAACGAGGACGCTCCGATCGCCGATGGCCAGCCCAAACCGAACCGCAACGGCGTGTGGTTCGAGGGGACCGCTCATCTTGCGCTCGCCCTGCGGGAGCGGCGGGGGAGGGGTGACGAGGCGCGGGCCCGGCGGCTGGTCGGGTCCGTCGAGCGGGCACAGGACCTGCTCGGGGGTGGTCAGACCGTCGGTGGGCGGGCGCTGCCCGAGCGGTCCGGGGTCGTGGCGGCGAGCAGTCCGCTCGACACCGGGTTCGGGTTCGGCTACTACCCCTACCGGCACACGGGCGCGACCGCCTGGTATCTGATGGCGGCCGCGCGGGCCAACCCGTTGCGGGTCTGAACCGGAGGGGGACAACCGGCCTCTCGGCCGCCCGGATCGCCGGATTCGCCGTTGCCGCGGCGCGTGGACGGCGACCGCGCCTTCCAGGCGGGCGGTTCAGCCGACCAGGAATGCGGGCGGTTCAGCCGACCGGCAGGGGCTGTTCGGCCCAGATCGTCTTGCCGGTGGGGGTCTGGCGGGTGCCCCAGCCCTGGGTGAGCTGGGCGACCATGTGCAGCCCGCGGCCGCCCTCGTCATAGGTGCGGGCGCGGCGCAGATGGGGGGCCGTGCTGCTGGCGTCGGAGACCTCGCAGATCAGGGTGCGGTCCCGGATCAGGCGCAGTCCGATGGGTACGTCGCCGTATCGGATGGCGTTGGTGACCAGCTCGCTCACCACCAGCTCGGTGACGAACGCGGCCTCCTGAAGGCCCCAGGCCGCCAGTTGCCGCGAGGTCTGCGCGCGGGCGTCGGCCACGACCGCCGGGTCGGACGGCAGGGCCCAGGCGGCGACCTGGTCGGCGTGCAGGGCGCGGGTGCGGGCGAGGAGGAGGGCCACGTCGTCGGCGGGGCTCTCGGGGAGCAGGTCGTCGAGGATGGCGTCGCAGGTGGTCTCCAGCGACGCCGCCGGGGAGGCCAGGGCCTCGCAGAGCCGGTCCAGGCCGAGGCCGACGTCGCGCTCGCGGGAGATCAGGCCGTCCGTGCAGAAGGCGAGCAGACTGCCCTCGGGCAGCTCCAGCTCGGTCGCCTCGAAGGGCAGCCCGCCGACGCCGAGCACGGGACCGGGCGTGAGGCGGACGACGCCGACCGTGCCGTCGGGGAGCAGCAGGGCGGGCGGGACGTGACCGGCGCTCGCGAGGGTGCAGATCCGGGAGACCGGGTCGTAGACGGCGTACAGGCACGTCGCGCCGACCCCGCCGGTGTACGGCAGTTCCCGGACGACGCTGTCGTCGTCCGAGGTGAGGTGGGTGACCAGGTCGTCGAGGTGGGTGAGCAGCTCGTCCGGGGGCAGATCCACGTCGGCGAGGGTGCGTACGGCGGTGCGCAGCCGGCCCATGGTGGCGGAGGCGTGGATGCCGTGGCCGACGACGTCGCCGACGACCAGGGCGACCCGGGTTCCCGACAGCGGGACGACGTCGAACCAGTCGCCGCCCACGCCGGCGCCCGTGCCGGCGGGCAGGTAGCGGTACGCCACCTCGACGGCCGCCTGTTTCGGCAGGTCGCGGGGGAGCAGGCTGCGTTGGAGGGTGAGGGCGTTGGTGCGCTCGCGGGTGTAGCGGCGGGCGTTGTCCACGCCGACGGCGGCCCGGCCCGCGAGTTCCTCGGCGAGGACCAGGTCGTCCTGCTGGAAGGGCGGGGAGCGCTTGCCGCGGACGAAGACCGCGACGCCGAGGGTGGTGCCGCGGGCCCGCAGCGGGGTGGCCACGACCGAGTGGAAGCCGTGCTCCCGGACGACGGCGGCCCGTGCCTCGTGCTCGGCCACCCAGCGCTGGAAGTCGGGGTCCTCCTTGCCGCTGAGGACCGGTCGTCCACCGGTCAGGGACCGGGCGGGCGGCGAGAACGGCGGATAGGTGTCGATCCCATCGAGGTCGACGGCGGCCTCGGGCACGGTGGCCCTGCCCCCGGTGACCGACTGGTGGGCGACCCGGCGCAGCACCACGGCGGCGTCGACCGGCCCCGGCACCGGCTCCTCCCCGCGCATCACGGAGTCGAGCAGATCGACGCTGGCGAAGTCGGCGAGCCTCGGGACGGCCAGATCGGCCAGCTCCTGGGCGGTGCGGGTCACGTTCAGGGTGGTTCCGATCCGGGTGCCCGCCTCGTTCAGCAGGGCCAGCCGCTGCCGGGCGGCGTACTGCTCGCTGCTGTCGAAGGCGGCGGTGCCGACCCCGGCCACCTCGCCGGAGGCGGGGTCCCGCACGGGCCACAGCTCGATGATCCAGGAGCGCTGCCGGACGGCGGCGTCGGGCGGGGCCGGGGCGAACCCCTCGTAGCGCATCGGCACGGCCTCCTCGGCGGCTCGCCGCACGCAGCTGAGGAACCCCTCGTCGGCACGGGCCTCTCCGAGCGGGTCTGCCTCGGCCCTCGCGTTCAGCCGCCACGAGCCCGACGCGGCGCTGTAGGTGGACAGGGCGATCGAGGACTGGGCGAAGGCCCACTCCACCATCCGCCGGTCGCGCTCCGAGCCGGGCGTTCCCGTGGTGGCGGTGACGACGAAAGCCTGGGTCGCGCCGTCGCCGTCCAGGGACGGGTGGGCGTGCAGGGTCAGTTCGACGCGGCGCCCGTCGCGGTGCCTGAGCACGGCCGTGCCGCTCCATTCCTGGGAGCCGACCGGGGAGAAGCCGGTAGCCTCGCGGCCAATGAGAAGGTCGGCGGCGCTTCGTCCCACCACCTCGGAGGCGCGGTACCCCAGCATGTGCCGGGCACCCTCGCTCCACCCCGTGACAACGCCCTCCAGGCTGATGGTGGCTGTCGCGGCATCTGCCGACCACCCGCTGCGACCGAGCCCCTGATCAAAAACGGCCATCACTGCTCAATTCGCGCTGGTGATGTTACTCACGGTTCCAGCGTGCGCGTCGCGGGAGAATCGGACAAGTCGGATTCCCGTGCATGGAAATGGCCACGCGTCGGGCCGCATTTTCCAGCGCGCCCGCATCCCCGGAGCCCGTCGGGATCCTTCAGTCCGTCGACCACCCTGCGATCGGCGAACTTAAGACGTCTTTACCGTGAACCACTAGCATCGCGCCGGTAATCGCAGTCGGCACGAGGTGGGGGCGGGTCATGACGGAGCCAAGGATCGCCGTCGCCGTGGTGACCATGGGCACCCGCCCCGACGAACTCGACGCGCTGCTCCAGTCCGTGGCCAAGCAGGACCTCGCCCCTCACCGCATCGTCATCGTCGGCAACGGCTGCCCCCTGCCCGACTTCGCCGCGCGCCTGGACCTGCCCGGCGAGGTCACGCCGATCGAGCTCGACGAGAACCTCGGCTGCCCCGGCGGACGCAACGCGGCCCTCGCACGGCTGCGGGAGTTCGGGGACGTCGACATCGTGGTCGACCTGGACGACGACGGACTCCTCGTCGACGCCGACGTACTGCGCCGCATACGCGACCTGTACGCCGCCGACGACCGGCTCGGCATCATCGGCTTCCGCATCGCCGACGAGCACGGCGAGACACAGCAGCGGCACGTGCCCAGGATCGGCAAGTCGGACCCGCTGCGGGGCGGCTACGTCACCGGCTTCCTCGGCGGCGGGCACGCCCTGCGCATGGCGATGCTGGCCGAGACCGGGGACTGGCCCGCCGAGTTCTTCTTCGCCCACGAGGAGACGGATCTGGCCTGGCGCGCCGTCGACGCGGGCTGGCGCATCCTCTACGCCCCCGAACTCCTCCTCCAGCACCCGAAGACCTCACCCGCCCGGCACGCCATCTACTACCGCGTCAACGCCCGCAACCGCGTCTGGCTGACCCGCCGCCGACTCCCCCTCGCCCTCATCCCGGTCCACCTGGGCATCTGGATCCTGCTCACCCTCGCCCGCAACCGGTCCCTGGGCGGCCTCCGCGCCTGGTTCGGCGGCTTCCTGGAAGGCGTACGCGAACCGGCGGGCGAACGACGGCCCATGCGGTGGCGTACGGTGTGGCGGCTGAGCCGACTGGGACGACCGCCGGTCATCTGACCTGGAGAGCGGGGAGCCGGGAAGCCGGAGAGTCAGGGATCCGGAGGGTCAAGAGGACCGAGGATCCGGAGGGCCAAGGAGCCCGAGCGGGACGCGGGCCCCGATCGATCACCTCTGTCGACCGGGACCCGTACGCGCCCCCGGATCCGGCCGCGGCGGCGGCGCTCCCCCGAGCTGCGCGTCGTACGCACGCGCCGTCGGGCCGGATCCGATGTAGTGATCAGATTAAGCCATGTTGACGGAACGCCAACATCTGGCCAACGCTGTTCGGCTCGAGGGGCGTTCGGTCGAACAGAAGCCGGTGGAGCGCGCGGTGATCACTTCGCGTCCGCATAACACTCCACCACCGCCGTGGTGAACGGAAACCGCACGGGCGTCTCCCCGAACGTCAGCCGTCCGGCCAGGTCGGACGCCTCCCGGATCGCCGTCACGACGGCCTCGGCCTCCTCCTCGGGACAGTGCACGATCACCTCGTCGTGCTGGAAGAAGACGAGTTCCGCCGCCATCCCCGCACAGGCACGGCGCAGCGCGGCGAGCAGCAGCAGGGCCCAGTCGGCGGCGCTGCCCTGGACGACGAAGTTGCGGGCGAAGCGGCCCCGCGCGCGGGCGTTGGTGGAGGCGTAGCCCGGCACCCACTCCTGCGGCCCGGAGCCGTCGGACGGGTCGGCCTGCCCGTCCGACATCGGGATCCCCGCCTCCTCGGCCGCGTCGTCCGTCGCCCCGGCAGCCGGAGGACACGTCCGCCCCAGCCACGTCCGCACGAGCCGCCCCTCCTCCCCGGCCCGCGCCGCCTCGTCGACGTACGCCACCGCCTTCGGGAAGCGGCGTCTGAGCGCGGCGAGGTTCTTGAGCCCGTCGCCGGAGGTCTGCCCGTAGACGGCGCCGAGCACGGCGATCTTGGCCTGGTCGCGGTCTCCGGAGAAGGCGCGGTCGGAGACGGACTGGTACAGGTCGGTCTCCCGCCCGGCCACCTCCATCAGCCCGGGATCACGGGAGATCGCGGCGAGCACCCGCGGCTCCATCTGGTCGGCATCGGCCACGACGAGCCGCCAGCCCGGGTCGGCCACCACCGCACGCCGGATGACCTTCGGGATCTGCAGCGCGCCCCCGCCGTTGGTCACCCACCGCCCGGTGACCGTCCCGCCGGCCAGGAACTCCGGCCTGAACCGCCCGTCGCGCACCCAGTCCTGCAGCCAGGACCAGCCGTGGGCCACCCGGATCCGGTACAGCTTCTTGTACTCGACCAGCGGTTTCACGGCCGGATGGTCGATGGACTCGATCTCCCAGCGGCGCGTCGATCTGATCCTGATCCCGGCCTGCGCGAAGGCCTTGATGACGTCCGCGGGCAGATCGGGCCGCACCCGGCGCCCGAAGGCGGCGGACACCTCGTCGGCCAACTCGGCCAGCCGCCGCGGCTCCCCGCCCCCGGCGTACCGCTCGCCGAGCAGCTCGTGCAGCACCCGGCGGTGCACCTCGGCGCTCCACGGCAGCCCGGACCGGTTCATCTCGGCGGCGACGAGCATGCCCGCCGACTCGGCCGCCGTCAGCAGCCGCATCCGCTCCGGGTGGGTGGTCCGATCGTGCCGGCGCTGCTGGTCGGCGTAGACCTCGACGAGGTCGGCCAGCGGCACATGGACGGCCTGCGGCTCGAAGAGCGGGGACTGCGAGCCGGGTTCGGCGGAGCGCTGCGGCGGATCGGGCGGCACGGGGCCCCCGCGCAGCCGGGCGAGGGCGGCGGCGGCCGACCTCGGCTCCCCGGACCGCCCCTCGTGACCGAGCAGGAGCGTCTCGGCGTCCTCGATGTCGTAGCACCGCTCCACTCGCACCCCCGTGGCGAGCAGTCGCGGATAGACCTCGGCGGTGGACCGCCACACCCACCGGGCGACCTCCGGCCGCCCCCGCACGGCCCCGGCCGCGTCCGCCTCCCGCCGCACCGGGCCCGCGAGCAGCCCGTCCGGACCGAGGGGGGCGATCTCCACGCCGCCGTCCTCGGCCGGAGCGAGCGCCCACCGGTCGGTCATGCTGCGAGTGTGGCACCCGGGTCTGACAACGGCCTCAATCCTGTGCCTCGCCCTGCTCGCCGGCCTTCTTGGCCGACTCCTCACCGCTGTTCAGGAACTGCGAGAGCAGTCCGACGACGTACTCCTCCATCGCCTCCTTGGTGAGGCCGAGCCCGGACAGCACTCCGGTGCCGTTCTCGAACTCCAGGAGGGCCAGCAGGATGTGCTCGGTGCCGATGTAGTTGTGGCCGAGGCGCAGGGCCTCGCGGAAGGTGAGCTCCAGGACCTTCTTGGCGTCGGAGCCGTAGGGGACGAGCTCGGGGACCTCGTCGGCGGCGGGCGGCAGCGCGGCGGTGGCGGCCTGGCGCACGGAGTCCAGGAGGACGCCCTGTGCCGTGATCGCCTTCGCGGCGAGGCCGTCGGGGTCGGCCAGCAGGCCGAGGACGAGGTGCTCCGGGCGGCCCTCGGGATTGCGGGCCGCGATGGCCTCGTTGTGCGCGGCCATCACGGCGCCCCGGGCACGCGGCGTGTAGCGGCCGAAGCCCTGCTGCGGGTCGAGGTCGATCGACTCCTTGGGCACGAACCGCTTCTGCGCGGCCTGCCGGGTGACGCCCATGCTCCTGCCGATGTCGGTCCAGGATGCGCCCGACCGGCGGGCCTGGTCCACGAAGTGCCCGATCAGGTGGTCGGCCACCTCGCCGAGGTGATCGCCGGCGATCACCGCGTCCTGGAGCTGGTCGAGGGGCTCTTCGTGGACCTTCTTGATGGCCGCGATGAGTTCGTCGAGACGTACGGATGACGTGATGCTCGGGTTCATCGACATGTGTCAACCGTAGGTTGACGCCATGAGAGTGTCAACCCGCGGTTGACGATCAGGCGCGAAGAGGCCATAGCGCCGCATGTACTCGGCCTGCGCGAGGGCGGAGAGTTTCACGGCGTCGGAGTGGTCGAAGCGGACGTGGCGGATCTCCTCCATGAACTCCATGACGGCGGAAGGCAGGTGCGGCCCCCGGTCTCCCGCAACGGATTTACGATCCCCTGGTGAGCACGCCCAGCACAGTCGACCGCGCCTTCGAGGCCGCCCTCTACGACACCGGCCACACCGCCCTCGACACCGGCGCCTCCCTCCTCGCCGCCGCCCCCGAGGCGGACGCCGAACTCGCCCGGCGCGGCCAGGAGTTCGTGGCGGCCGCCTGGCGACGCGGCTGGCAGCCCGCCGACGTCGTACGGCTCGCGCGGCGCGACCTGGACGACGTACACGTACAGCTGCTCTCGGCACTGATCCGCGCCCAGCAGCCGTACGACCGCCCGCGCGGCCCGCGCTGGAACGCACAGCTCGACGACCTGCCCGCCGAGGCCCCGCCCCGCACGGACCGCTTCTCGCACGCGACCGCCGTCCTGGAGCTGTACCGCCTCCTGCTGCGCCTGCCCACGCTGGAGCCCCTGGACCAGGCGGCCGAGCCGGCCACCCGGGGCACCGGGCCCGAGTCCCGCATGCTCACCCGCGTCCGCGCGCTGCTGGCGAAGGCGGAGGCGACCGGCTTTCCCGAGGAGGCCGAGGCGCTCAGCGCCAAGGCGCAGGAGCTGATGGCCCGGCACAGCATCGACGAGGCGCTTGTCTCCACGCGCGAGCACGCCCCGAAGGACGCGCCCGGCGCCTGCCGGATCGGTGTGGAACCGCCCTACGAGCAGGCGAAGGCCGTCCTGCTGGACGCGGTGGCGACCGCCAATCACTGCCGTGCCGTGTGGAACGAACCCTTCGGCTTCTCCACGGTCGTCGGCTTCGAGGCCGACCTGGAGGCGGTCGAGCTCCTCTACACCTCGCTGCTCGTGCAGGCCCAGACCGCGATGACGAAGGCGGAGGCGGCCCAGCGCGCCGGCGGCCGCAAGCGGACCAAGACCTTCCGGCAGTCGTTCCTGGCCGCCTACGCCCACCGCGTAGGCACCCATCTGACCGCCGCCGCCCGGACGCAGGTGACCCAGGACCTGCTCCCGGTCCTCGCCTCCCGCGAGGTGGCGGTCACCGACCGCCTGGACCGCATGTTCCCGGAGACGACCACGACCCGCCTGCGCGGCGTCAGCGACGAGGCGGGCTGGGTGGAGGGCTCGGAGGCGGCCGACCGGGCCCAGATGAGGTCCAGGCGGCCGCTGCGCTGAGCCGCGTCCGCGTCAGTCGCCGGACTGCTGGAACCCGGTCACCGAGGCGTCCGGGGTCTGCCCGTCGCTCTTCAGCGCGACGTCGCCGTACGACCACTTGAAGCTGCGCGGCTCGCTCGCCCCGGGCAGGTGGATCTTGACCGACTCCACGCCGAGGCTCTTGGTGCCGCCTCCCCGGACGTAGGTGAGGGTGAAGGAGGTGGTGGCCTCCTTGGCGAGGGTCCTCTTCGTCGCCGGGGCGCCCTCGTCGGCCCCGACGCTGGTCACGGTATTGCCCGCGTCGAACTCGACGGCCGGCAGCCCGTCCAGGACGCACTCGGCGCCGCCGCGGTTGGTGACGGTGACGGGGACGTTGCCGGTGTCCCCGGTGGCGGGGGCGGCGTTGGCGGGCCCGAACTTCACGGACAGCTGGTCGGCACAGGTGGAACCGGCGTTGTCGTCCTGGTCGCCGTCCCCGTCCCCGCCGCTGCCACAGGCGGTCAGGACGAGGGCCGCGGCGAGGGCGGCGACGGTGCGGGAGGTGGCGCGCATGAGGTGCTCCGGGGAAGGACGTCGGTGATCGCGTGGGTCACCGAATCAAACCTCATGACCCCAGGCCGGCCGTGGGCAGCCCCGACGGCAGCGAGCCGCCCTCCGCCCTGGTGTAGGCCTCCGAGCCGAAGCCGCCCCAGGTCACCGTCAGCGACTCCTTGCCGACCGAGCGGACCGTCCCGGTCGCCCGGTCCTTGCTGCCGTCGGTGCACTTGAGGCGGATCACCTGTCCCCCGTCCTCCTTGCCGACGGTCCCGCTGCACACGGTCCCGCCGGTCGCGAAGAGCCCGGCCTCCGTGCCGTTGACCATGAGCGCGACGGCCTTGCCGCCCTTGGTCGTGGCGAGCCAGCTGCCGTCCAGGCCATCGGCCGCCGAGCCCGACCCGCCCGTACCGCCGCCCGTGTCGGCACTGGCGGAGGCGGAGGCGCTGGGACGGGCGTCGGCAGTGGGGGTGGGGCCGGAGTCGGAGTCGCCGTCGCCGCTGCAGGCGGTGAGGGTGAGCGCACCGGCCAGGGACGCGGCCACGGCCGCGACCCGCATGCGCCGGCCCGACATCGTGCGCGTACGCGAGAAAGTCGCCGAGGTCACTGGAAGCTCCCAAGCTGTAGCGGTCGGCATACGGCCGAATCGGCCTGCCTGGCCGAAACGACCGCAGCAAGTTACCAGGGAGTCCTGTCCGGAACCGGGAGTCCGGAACCCGGAAGCCCGCCGGACCTACCAGGACGCCTTGCGCACCCCCGGCAGGTACCCGGCGTGCGCCTGCTCCCGCAGCCCCACCCGGGACAGCCCGAAGTCACGGAAGTAGCCGCGCGGCCGCCCGTCCACCTGGTCACGGTTGCGTACGCGCGTGGCGCTGGCGTCCCTCGGCTGCCTGCGCAGCTCGCTCTGGGCCGCGAGCCGTTCGGCCTCGCTGGTCGACGGCCGCCGGATGATCTCCTTCAGCTCGGCCCGCCGCGCGGCGTACCGGGCGACGACCTCCTGCCGCTGCTGGTTCTTCGCGATCTTGCTCTTCTTGGCCATCAGACCTTCACTCCCCGGGCGCGGATACGGGCGACGGCCGCCTCGACACCGATGACGTCGACGGTCTTGATCCCCCTGGCGCTCAGCCGCAGCCGCACATACCGGCCCTCGCTGGGCAGCCAGTAGCGCTTGGTCTGGATGTTGGGGTCGAAGCGGCGGGACGTCCGCCGATGGGAGTGGGAAATCGTGTTGCCGAAACCCGGCTGGGCGCCGGTCAGCATGCAGTGGGCGGACACGGTGACGAACCTCTCCTCAGTCTCTGGTGTTAATGGAATTCATTTTCAGTAAGATAGCAGCATGGCACGCAACGAACTCCGCCCGGTCATCAAGCTCCGGTCCACCGCCGGCACCGGCTACACCTATGTGACCCGAAAGAACCGCCGCAACGACCCGGACCGCATGACCCTGCGCAAGTACGACCCGGTCGCCGGCCGCCACGTCGACTTCCGAGAGGAGCGCTGAGGACCGCCATGCGCAAGGGAATCCATCCGTCCTACGGCCCGGTCGTCTTCCGTGACCGCGCCGCGAACCACGCCTTCCTCACCCGCTCGACGATGACCAGCGAGAAGACGATCGAGTGGGAGGACGGCAACACCTACCCGGTCGTCGACGTCGAGATCTCGAACGTCAGCCACCCCTTCTACACCGGCACGGCCCGCGTCCTGGACACGGCCGGCCGGGTGGAGCGCTTCGAGCGCCGCTACGGGAAGCAGGGCTGACCAGGTGGCCGTGATGTCCGGGCTCTCCGTCGTGATCGTCGGAGGGCTGCACGCCGACGCCCGCAAGGCGGCCGTGGAGCGGCTGCTCGCCGACGTCGCCGACAGCGTCGTACTCCACCACGACCTGTCGACGGCCGCCGCAGGCACGGTCGTACGCACCATCCGCGACGCCACCGGCATCGTCAGCGCCGGCGAGGCGCCCCTCGTCAACGACTGCGCCTGCTGCGCCCTGCGTGAGGACCTGGTGCCGGAACTGATCCGGATCCGGGACGCGGGCGGCACCCGGATGGCGGTCGTCGAACTGTGGGACTCCGTGGAGCCCAAGGCCATGGCCGAGGTGGTCACGGCCGGCGGGCTCCGGGTCACCGGCGTCATCACCGCCGTGGACCCTGCCCTCGTCCTGCCCTACCTGGGCAACGGCGACGACCTGGCCGAGGGCGGGCTGGCGGCCGCGGCGACGGACCAGCGCACGGTCGCCGACACCTTCGCGCGGCAGCTGGAGTACGCCCCTGTTCTCGCCATAGCCGACTCCCCGGAGGCCGACGACGAGGACCGCGAGCTGCTGGCCCAGCTCCACCCGACGGCCCGCCAAGTTCGGATCGACGCCTCGCCCGTACCTGCCGACGACCTGACGGTGCCGGCCCCGCGCCACCGTCCGCTCACGCCCCTCGCCCAGGCGGCGCTGGCCGGCTTCGACGTCGAGTCCGCCGCCGCGGCCCAGCACCCGGCGTGCGCCCTGCTCCCCGCCGAGGCGGACGCCCACGGTGTCTCGACCCTCGTCTGGCACCGGCGCCGTCCCTTCCACCCGGAACGGCTCTACGAGGCGCTGGAGGACATCACCTGCGCGGCCGCGCGCAGCCGGGGCCGGTTCTGGCTCGCCGACAAGCCTGACGTGCTGCTGCACTGGGACGCGGCGGGTGGCGCCCTGTGCGTGGAGAGCGCGGGCCCCTGGCTCGCCTCGCTGCCCGACGCGGCCTGGGACATGGTCCCGCCGGTGCGCCGGGCCGCCGCCGCGCTGGACTGGCACCCCGAGCACGGCGACTGCTGCCAGCACCTGGTCTTCACGTCCCCCGGGCTCGACCGGGACGGCCTCGCCGAGCTCCTCGAGTCGTGCCTCCTCACGGACGCCGAGTACGCCGCCGGCCGCGACGCCTGGAAACAACTCCCGCCCGCCTTCGACACGCTCCTGGAGGTCTGAACTCCCCATGCCCCGCAAGACCGACCGCAAGCCGGCCAAGTCCCGCCCCAACCCGCTGGACCAGGCCGGAATCACCTACATCGACTACAAGGACACCGACCTTCTGCGAAAGTTCATCTCCGACCGCGGCAAGATCCGCAGCCGCCGAGTCACCCGAGTGACGGCCCAGCAGCAGCGCCAACTGGCCAAGGCCATCAAGAACGCCCGCGAGATGGCGCTCCTCCCGTACGCCGCCCGCTGAGGCGCGGCCGGGACCGAGCGATGCGGCCGACGCCGAGAGGCGGCGGCCGCATTCTGCATTTCCGCCCCCAACTCCGCTAAGCGGAACGGCACTTGGCGCTTGGAACAACAACGCCGCGGAACGCGTCTCTTCCTAGTGCACGAGGGATTCGCCCCCAGCGACCGCAGTCGACTGACGCTGTGATGCGACCCTGGGGCATGCGCTGGAACCCATGCAGGGCCGCGTACGTCACAGGAGTAACCGCAGGAACACCCCGCGTGCACGTGCATCTGCTCATGTAGGTGCACGTGAAACACAGCTATGATCCGGGAGCAGTTGACCACCGCAGCACCAGCTGCGCACCAGCCGCACCACCTCTCGCATCAATGGCCTCGAAGCCACCGCACCACCGGGGAGCGACCTGTGGACCACGACGTGTACAACGGCATGGCAGCCACGGCTCTGACCGGGGTGGCCTGGCAGAAGAGCAGGCACAGCAACTCCCAGGGCTCCTGCGTGGAGTTCGCCCGCCTTCCCGGCGGCGACGTCGCCGTACGCAATTCCCGCTTCCCGGACGGCCCCGCCCTCGTCTACACCCGCGCGGAGATCGAGGCGATGCTCCTCGGCATCAAGGACGGGGAGTTCGACCATCTGATAGCCGGCTGACCCGGTAGGGAAATCGGCGTCTTCCGTAGCGTAACGACCGTATCGCGCACGGTGACGCGCGTAGAACCGCGGCGTCAGCAAGCGCCGCGGTTCGTCATTCCGCCGGAGCCGGGGCCGCGGCGGGCGGCGGTGACTGAAGGCGGAACAGCGCCCAGACCACCTTCCCGCTGAGCGTCCCCTCCATCGGATGCCACCCCCAGCCGTCACTGAAGGAGTCGACGAGGAACAGTCCTCGCCCGGACTCCGCCGAGAAGTCGTCGGAGTCGCGCGCGACCGGACTGTCGTGACTGGGATCGCGCACCGCGCACACCAGCCGCTCCGTCCACCGCATCAGGTGCAGCCGAACGGGCGGCGTCTGCTCGGGCATTCGCTGCACACCCGCCGGCAGCGCATGCCGCAGCGCATTGGTCACCAACTCCGAGACGACGAGGCAGACATCGTCGAAGCGATACCCCAGTTCCCACTGGTCAAGGGTGCGCCGGGTGAACTTCCGCGCCTCGCGCACCGCTTCGTAGCGGGCGGGCAGCGCACAGGAGGCGGCGTTGGACACGGCTGCGGGATCCAGCGGCGGAAGGCCCTGCCGTAACGGCTCGAGCATGGTCGATCCATTCGTCCCCATGCGAGGCACTCCCGGGAATTCGCGGTCGTTGCGATGCAGCGGTTGCGCGGGACCATGGTTTCGGATGCGCAGAGCAGATGCAAGGGCAGATGCACGTGCACGTGACCGAATTGGACGCTCCCGTACCGCTTGTTGGCCATTTTTTCCGCCAACTTCATGCCCTCTCCTTGTCTTCTGCTCACCCCTTCCTGAGCGGAATCCTTGTCTTCTTTCCGTCTCTGTAATCGGACGAGTACTGCTCGAAGTGATTTAGTGGCAGACTGCGGGCCCAGAAGACGGTTGGGGAGGCTGGCGAACGTGAGCGCGGGAGAGCCCGGATCGGTGGTGCGGCGCATGCTGCTCGGCTCGCAACTGAGGCGACTTCGGGAAGCACGCGGGATCACGCGCGAGGCGGCGGGTTACTCGATCCGCGCCTCCGAGTCGAAGATCAGCCGGATGGAGTTGGGCCGGGTGAGCTTCAAGACGCGGGACGTCGAAGACCTGCTGACGCTGTACGGCATCACGGACGAGGCGGAGCGCAACTCACTCCTCTCCCTCGCCCGCGAGGCCAACGTCGCGGGCTGGTGGCACAGTTACTCGGACGTCCTGCCCAGCTGGTTCCCCACCTACGTCGGCCTGGAGGGCGCGGCCAGCCTCATCCGGGCGTACGAGGTGCAGTTCGTGCACGGCCTGCTGCAGACCGAGGACTACGCCCGCGCGGTCGTGCGGCGCGGTATGAAGGGCGCGAGCGAGGCGGACGTCGAGCGGCGCGTGGCGCTGCGCCTGGAGCGGCAGAAGTACCTCATCTCCGAGAACGCCCCCGAGTACCACATCGTCCTGGACGAGGCCGCGCTGCGCCGCCCCTACGGCGACCGCGGGGTGATGCGCGGGCAGCTCCAGCACCTGATCGAGATCTCCGAGCACCCCAATGTGCGGCTGCAGGTCATGCCGTTCAGCTTCGGCGGCCACTCCGGGGAGTCCGGCGCCTTCACCATCCTCAGCTTCCCGGAGTCCGACCTCTCGGACGTCGTCTACCTGGAGCAGCTCACCAGCGCGCTCTACCTCGACAAGCACGAGGACGTCGCCCAGTACGAGCGGGCGCTGAAGGAACTCCAGCAGGACAGTCCGGGGCTGGACGAGAGCCGGGATCTCCTGCGGGGACTCCTCCAACTGTCTTGAGTGGACTCCTTCAACTCGCTTGAATCGCAAGTACGATGACGTGTGATCAGACCGTGAAGACGATCGCGATGGCGACCATGCCGATCGGGTGTCTGCCAGAGATTGAGGGATCACATGTCGTCCTACTTCACCGACCTGGCTCAGCAGTACATCGACGGTGAGTGGCGCCCGGGCACCGGCTCCTGGGACATCATCGACTTCAACCCGTACGACGGCGAGAAGCTGGCGTCGATAACCATAGCCACGGTCGACGAGGTGGACGACGCCTACCAGGCGGCGGCTCGCGCCCAGAAGCAGTGGGCCACGACCAATCCGTACGCCCGCCGGGCCGTCTTCGAGAAGGCGCTGCGTCTGATCGAGGACCGCGAGCAGGAGATCTCGGAGACGATCATCGCCGAGCTCGGCGGCACCCGGCTGAAGGCGGGCTTCGAGCTCCACCTCGCCAAGGAGTTCCTGCGCGAGGCGATCCACCTGGCCCTGCGCCCCGAGGGCAAGATCGTTCCCTCTCCGGTGGACGGCAAGGAGAACCGCGTCTACCGCGTTCCGGTCGGCGTCGTGGGCGTCATCAGCCCCTTCAACTTCCCCTTCCTCCTCTCGATCAAGTCGGTCGCCCCGGCGCTCGCGCTCGGCAACGGCGTGGTCCTCAAGCCGCACCAGAACACCCCGGTCTGCGGTGGCTCCCTGGTGGCGAAGATCTTCGAGGACGCGGGGCTCCCGGCCGGCCTGCTGAACGTCGTCATCACGGACATAGCGGAGATCGGCGACGCCTTCATCGAGCACCCGGTCCCGAAGGTCATCTCCTTCACCGGTTCCGACAAGGTCGGCCGCCACGTCGCCACCGTCTGCGCCTCGCACTTCAAGCGCTCGGTCCTCGAACTCGGCGGCAACAGCGCGCTGGTGGTGCTCGACGACGCCGACATCGACTACGCGGTCGACGCGGCGGTCTTCAGCCGGTACGTCCACCAGGGCCAGGTCTGCATGGCCGCGAACCGCGTCCTGGTCGACCGGTCGGTCGCGGAGGAGTTCACCGAGAAGTTCGTCGCCAAGGTGAAGACCCTCAAGGCCGGCGACCCGAGGGACCCCGAGACCGTCATCGGCCCGGTCATCAACTCCTCCCAGGCGGACTCGATCGCGGCCGTCGTCGAGCAGGCGATCGCCGAGGGCGCCACGGCCCTGGTGCGCGGCACCACGACGGACAACCTCGTCGAGCCCTCCGTCCTCACGGACCTCCCGGCCGGCTCGCCCCTGCTGAAGCAGGAGGTCTTCGGCCCGGTCGCCTTCCTCGTCCCCTTCGACGGCGAGGAGGAGGCCGTACGCCTCGTCAACGACACGCCGTACGGCCTGAGCGGCGCCGTCCACACCGCTGACATCGAGCGGGGCGTCGCCTTCGCCAAGCGGATCGACACCGGCATGTTCCACGTCAACGACGGCACGGTCCACGACGAGCCGATCGTCCCGTTCGGCGGCGAGAAGCACTCCGGCCTCGGGCGCCTGAACGGCGAGACGATGCTGGACGCGTTCACGACGACGAAGTGGATCTCGGTGCAGCACGGCCGCAGCGGCTTCCCGTTCTGACCGGACCGTCCGCATACCGGCCCGGGGTCGGCCTCTGCCCCGGGCCGCCGCACGCCTAATCTGGACCGCATGTCAGCGATCCGTCTCCTCGTGCTTGGCGCGGTCCGCCAGCACGGGCGGGCCCATGGGTACCAGGTGCGCAACGACCTGGAGTACTGGGGTGCGCACGAGTGGTCCAACGCCAAGCCCGGCTCGATCTACCATGCCCTGAAGCAGATGGCGAAGCAGGGCCTGCTGCACGCCCACGAGATCGCGCCGTCCACGGCGGGCGGGCCGCCGCGCGTGGAGTACGAGATCACCGAGAAGGGCACCGAGGAATACCTCGGGCTGGTGCGGCAGTACCTGCCGGCCTACGACCAGAAGATGGACGTCAAGTCGGCGGCCATCGGCTTCATGGTCGACCTGCCGCGCGCCGAGGTGGTGTCGCTGCTCAAGGAGCGGATCCGGCGGATCGAGGAGTGGCGCGGGGCGGTCACCGAGCACTACGTCCCCGAGGACGGACCCGAACAACTCGGCCACATCGGCGAGATCATGAACCTCTGGATCCACACGGCCCACGCCGAGGCGGAGTGGACCCGGGGGCTCATCGGGCGGATCGAGGGCGGCGCCTACACCTTCGCCGGAGAGGGCGAGCCGTTCGTCGGTGTCCTCGCGGAGGGCCAGGAGAACCCGTACGCGACGGGGGAGCGGCATCCGGAGGATGCCCGCTAATCAAGTTTGACTAACCCGCACCCCGGGTATTAGCCTCGATCGGGTAGTCAAGTTTGACTAGCGAGGGAGTCTCAGTGGCCGACGCGACGATCATCGTCGAAGGGGCACGCAAGAAATACGGCGGCAAAGCCGGCAAGAACGGACTGGACGGGCTCGACCTCACGGTCGCGCGCGGCACGGTGCACGGAGTGCTCGGGCCGAACGGCGCGGGCAAGACGACCCTGGTCCGCATCCTGTCCACCCTCCTGCGGCCGGACAGCGGCCACGTCGAGGTGGCCGGGCACGACGTGGTGCGGCAGGCGTACGAGGTACGGCTGCGCATCGGCCTCCTCGGCCAGCACGCGGCTCTGGACGAGGAATTGGGCGGCCACCAGAACCTGGAGATGTTCGGCCGCCTCTACCACCTGGGCGCCCGCCACGCGCGCGTGCGCGCCGGCGAGCTCCTGGAGCGCTTCGGCCTCGCGGACACCGGCCGCAAGCCGGTCAAGCAGTACAGCGGCGGCATGCGGCGCCGACTGGACCTCGCGGCCTCGCTCATCACCGACCCGGAGGTGCTCTTCCTGGACGAACCCACCACCGGCCTCGACCCGCGCGGCCGCGCCGAGGTCTGGTCCGCGGTCCGCTCCCTGGTCGGCGGCGGCACGACGGTGATGCTCACCACCCAGTACCTGGAGGAGGCCGACCAACTCGCCGACCGCATCTCGGTCGTCGACGCAGGCCGCGTCATCGCCGACGGCACGGCCGACCAGCTGAAGGCCCTCACCGGAGGCGACCGCATCGACGTCGTCCTGCGCGACGCCGGCCAACTGGGCGCGGCCGTGGCCCTGTTGCCCATACCGAAGGACGACGTCTCCGTCGACCCCGACCGCCGCCTGCTCAGCGCCCCGGTCACCGACCGGATGGCGGCGCTCTCGGGCGTCGTACGCGCCCTGGAGGAGGCCGGAATCGAGGCCGAGGACGTGGCGCTGCGCCGCCCGACGCTGGACGAGGTGTTCCTGCACCTCACCGGGGACGACCGCCGAGTGAAGGAGGCCGCATGAGCACGAACACCTACGCCCTGACCGACTCCTGGACCATGACCCGCCGCGAACTCGCCCACTGGGCGCGGCAACCCGTGCAGGTCGTGGTCAACCTGGTCTTCCCGGTGATGCTGCTGCTGATGTTCGGCTACCTCATCGGCGGCGGCCGGGGCGTCCAGGGCTCCTACATCGACTATCTGGTCCCCGGCATGCTCGCGCTCACCATGGCCTTCGGCCTCGAGGGCACGATGATCGCGGTCACCCAGGACATCAACAAGGGCGTGATCGACCGCTTCCGGTCCATGCCGATGGCCAACGGGGCGGTCTTGGTCGGCCGTTCGGCGGCTGACATGCTCCAGTCGGCGCTGGCACTGCTCGTCCTCATGGGCGTCGGCTACGCCCTCGGCTGGCGCGCGGACGGCGGCCCGGGGGCCTTCCTGGGCGCTCTGGGCCTCCTGCTGCTCTTCCGCTTCGCCATGCTGTGGATCGGCATCCACCTGGCAATGGTGGCCGGGAAGCCGGAGCTCGTGCAGGCGGTGCAGATCCTGGTCTGGCCGATCGGCTTCCTGTCCAACGCGCTCGCCCATCCCGGGACCATGCCCGACTGGCTCGGCACCGTCGTCGAGTGGAACCCGATGTCCCATACGGCGACGGCCGTACGGGATCTGTTCGGCGGCACGGGCACGGAGCACGTGGTCGCGGCGGTCGTATGGCCGTTGGTGCTCCTCGCGGTGTTCTTCCCGCTCGCGGTACGGCGGTTCACGCGCCTGAGCCGTTAGCGGCCCTGGGACAGGACCTATGCCCTGTCGTTTGGATCATCCCGGCGTCGCGGGGCATGGCACGCACTCCCCCACTGCCTTAAGGGCGTGGGGGGACCCCCAGCCGCGTTGTCGTCGGTCGCCGACGCTCCGCGTCGACTCCCTCCTCCGCCTTGCAGCTGCACGCTCCCCCACGCTCGAACCGGCTCGCGCGGGGGCACCCCC